>NZ_AODL01000007.1 GCF_000525995.1 Paenilisteria riparia FSL S10-1204
CCGCCAGCGTTCGTCCTGAGCCAGGATCAAACTCTCTTTAAAAGTTCGTTTGAATACTTATTCAACACCGTGAATAAGATCCTTGCGTCAAATTGACTTCGCTAGCAAATAATTTTACTAGTTGTTTGTTTGGAAATAGCTTTCTATTTCCGCCCTGCGATTCTTACCTGAAAACATTGCTGTTTTCTTAGTTTTATCTTTGTTTTTTGTTCAGTTTTCAAAGGTCGACAGATGCTGTTCAACACAACTTTTATATCATATCATACTAGAAGTTAGCGTGTCAACAACATATTTCAAATTATTTTTTGTGCTCTCAAGCGAGAACTTTCTAAGTATATAACACTTATCTTTAAAAAAGCAACCATTTTGTTTTAATTCATTAAAATTGTATATTGCATTCATTTTCAAGTTCTTTTAAATAGCTTTCTAGCACCTTATGTCTTCTGATTGCTATCTTCTTTGCTGCGCTTGTTTGTATTTTATCTTTTATTTGTAGGAGTTTATCATGGAAGTGTTGTATCGTTGTACCTTCTTTGTGGTTAGGATTGTATATGGGCCTTTGCATAGCTGCGCCGTATGTTAAGCATCTAGCTATCCCAATTGCTCCTATTGCATCCAAACGATCTGCATCTTGCACAATTTGCATTTCTATATTTAATGGGACTTTTTTGCCTTTACTAAATGAGACGCAATCAATGACATCTATGATTCGCTTTACATCCTCTTCTAATACTCCGTATTGGTATAGGCAATCTTTCATTTGTAACTCAGCTTCATCTGGATTTACTTTAAGTTTGCTATCTGTAAAATCATGAAACAAGGCCGCAAGCTGTATAATGCCTTTATTACCACCTTCAATACTTTGAAGCTCCATAGCCATTTTATATACTCTTTCAATATGGTACCAGTCGTGACCGGTTTTCTCGTCTTTGAAATGTTCTTGAATAAACAATTCTGCCTTATCAACAATCGCTTGGCTTATCAACAGGATTGCCTCCTTTATGTTTTCAAATTTTCTAACTTTTGTGTAAAATAGTATTAAGTTCATCAGCTAGGAGGAGATTCTTTTGTTTGAATTCGAAAATGTTTCATTGAATCGTAATGGTAACTTATTGCTACAGAATATTGATTGGAAAGTTAACGATAAAGAGAACTGGGCTGTGCTCGGATTGAATGGGTCCGGGAAAACTACCTTACTGAAATTATTAAATGGCTATCTTTGGCCCTCTTCTGGTTCGCTTTCTGTGCTAGGGCATCGATTTGGTCAAACTTCATTGCCTGAGCTCAGAAAATCTATTGGTTGGGTCAGTTCTTCCTTGCAACAGCAATTAAAAGAATATGATTTAGCAGAGAGCATTGTTGTAAGCGGAAAGTTTGCGAGCATTGGTTTGTATCAAAAAACCACATTAGAAGAACGGGAATTAGCCAAGTCTATTTTATCAGAATGTGGTGGAACTAACTTGATAGGCAGACCATATCATATCTTATCTCAAGGGGAGCGACAAATTGTACTTATCGCAAGAGCGCTTATGGCCAAACCACAGTTGCTGATTCTCGATGAACCATGTAATGGGCTTGATATATTTGCTAAAAAACGCTTATTAGAGCGGATTGATATTATATCCAATAGGCCTGACGCACCAACCATGCTATACGTTACACACCATACTGAAGAGATATTGCCTTGCTTTGGACGCACCCTGCTACTTAAAGACGGGAAGAAATACGCGGACGGAAAAACGGAAGATATGTTAACCGAGGAAATACTCTCGCCTTTCTATAGTCATCCTATTGAAGTTGTGACTTTGGAGAACGGGCAATTATCTATCTTTCCGAAATAAGAATCACGCGCTTGTAGCATTTTGAGAACCATAATGTTTCAAGCGCGTTTCTGTATGCTTATGCTTCTTCTTCAAATAAGCGAGCAATCTCTATAATAACTTGTGTCGCCTTTATCATACTATCAACAGATACATATTCAAATTTGCCATGGTAATTCTCGCCACCAGTAAAAATGTTAGGTGTTGGTAAGCCTTTAAATGATAGTTGTGATCCATCAGTTCCACCACGAATTGGTCGAATGTCTGGCTCGATATCAAGATTCTTCATTGCTTTATAAGCCATATCGACAATTTCTTTCACTGGTTCAATCTTTTCACGCATATTGTAGTACTGATCGGTCAAGTCTAGAATGATCTTATCCTCGCCATATTTCTTTTGCAGATTTCTTACAATCATAGAAACTGTTTCTTTTCTTGCTATAAAAGCATCGTGGTCGAAATCACGAATAATATAATATGCTTCTGATTGTTCGACTTCACCTTGTAATGAGATTAAGTGATAAAAGCCTTCATAGCCATCTGTGAGCTCTGGAACTTCCGTTTCTGGAAGCTGTGCGTGAAACTCCATCGCCATTTTGTTGGCATTCACCATTTTATCTTTAGCAGTGCCAGGGTGTACGCTGTTTCCTTTGAATGTGATGCGTGCGGCGGCCGCATTAAAGCTTTCGTATTCTAATTCTCCAAGTGGTCCACCATCCATTGTATAAGCAAAATCTGCACCGAATGCTGGTACATCAAAATGATGCGGCCCACGCCCTATTTCTTCATCTGGTGTGAATGCTACTCTGACTCGGCCATGTTTTATTTCTGGATGAGTAATCAAATGGTGCATGGCTACCATGATTTCGGTCATCCCTGCCTTGTCGTCTGCACCTAACAGCGTTGTACCATCGGTCGTAATGATTGTCTGACCTTTGTATGTAGGGAGTTCTGGAAATGCTTCTGGTGAGAGAACTACATCTAGTTCTTTATTTAATACAATGGCATTACCATCAAAGTTCTCATGAATTTGTGGTGATACATTCTTGCCAGTTAAATCTGTTGCTGTGTCTATATGTGCTAAGAAACCGATTGTAGGTACTGCTTTACTTGTATTGCTTGGGAGTGTTGCCATTACATATCCGTTGTCATCCATCGTTACTTCTTCCATACCTATTGCTTTTAGTTCCTCTACTAACACCTTGCCCAATTCTAATTGTCCAGGAGTTGTTGGAACTGTTTGGCTTGCTTCGCTTGATTGTGTATCGATTTTGACGTATTTGATAAAACGTTCGATTAGCTCATTTCTCATTGGATACTTACCTCCGTGTTTTATTTGCTTTTCTCTTGCATTGCCGTTATTGTTCGCCAGTTTCTGGCAGTTGCTTTAACGTGTAATACTCGTTCTACTAGTTTATTTGAATAGATGCTATCAGAAACACCTGCTGACAAAAAAACATATAAAAACCGGCCCGTAATCTCACATTTATCCTGTTGATCCTTGCCGAGCTCTTTTAAGATGCCTAAATCTACCGCTTCTGGGACTTGGTTTAAGAAATGAACCATTATCTTCTCCCCTTCGAAAGGCTTCTGCAAAACACCTTGGACATATTCATCCAACGGGAAAACAATTGCTGGTACGTTAAAACCAAAAGCCTCTCCAATAAGTGTCGCTATATTCTCTTGAACCCATTCATAACTAGTATCAGCATGTTCTGCGATGATATTACCTGATTGAATGTAGGTCGTAACATTCTTATAAGCATTCGCCGTAAGAATTTCTCTTAAATCAAGCATCTTTATTTTGCGATTACCGCCAACATTGATTGCACGTAAGAAAATAATATATTTCATAGGCTTCCTCCTCCTTCATATTATACCTAATAATTATTGTAAGGTATAATAATACTAATTAAAGGAGTGATAAAATTGAAATTAATCTCGTGGAACGTGAATGGACTTAGAGCTGCTGAAAAGAAGGGCTTCATGGAGTATTTCCAAACTGTAAATGCTGATATATTCTGTGTACAAGAGACTAAACTACAGGAAGGCCAAATTGACTTAGACCTGTCCGGGTATCATGATTACTGGAATTATGCCGTAAAAAAGGGCTACTCTGGCACAGCCATATTCTCAAAAATTGAACCCCTCATGGTAACTTATGGGTTAGATATCGAAGAACATGACCAAGAAGGCCGCATCATTACACTAGAATTTCCAGCATTCTATATGGTAACGGTTTATACGCCAAATTCTCAAAATGAATTAAAACGTCTTGATTACCGAATGAGTTGGGAAGATGCATTCTTAAATCATTTAGAGGAATTAGATGCTGTAAAGCCGGTTGTGGTATGTGGCGACCTTAATGTTGCGCATCAAGAAATCGACTTAAAAAATCCTAAAACGAATCGTAAAAATGCTGGATTCTCTGATGAAGAGCGAGGGAGATTCTCTGATCTACTAGCCGCTGGATTTACAGACTCGTTCCGCCATTTGTATCCCGAACTAGAAGGTGCCTATTCCTGGTGGTCTTATCGGATGAACGCACGTGCCAGAAATACCGGATGGCGGATTGATTATTTCGTCGTCTCTAATCGAATTGCGCCGAAAATAACAGAAGCGGCTATTCATGCAGATGTTCTTGGTTCCGATCACTGCCCTGTAGAACTTGATATAACATTTTAATCGCTTATAGTATATATATTCGACAAAGTTTTGAAAAATCCTCTAAATAAAAAAATCTCGCGGCTCATTTTTTAAGCGCGCGAGATTTTTTCTATTTTATTTTAACATTGGTGCTTCGACCCAACCTAGTCGTTGTGTTCCGTCATTTACGCGATACCAGATTTTATCGTTTACAACTGCTTGGCTGTCAACGTGGACTTCGTTTAGTCCTGCAAGCGTTCCTTTGAACGTGCTAGTATCAATGACTGGGAATGCATAAATTTGACCGTTTGAATTTTCTACACCTCTGATTAAGTTTACTTCTTGTTCCATGGACGTTTTGTAAATAAGGTTTAGGTTCTCTTCGTTCATCCAGCCAATGTTTTGACCGTTAATGGACGCTTCATACCATGTGGAGCCATTACTTACTTTCACGCGATTCATCAATCGTAAATCTTTACCTTTGTAATGGTTTAAAGAAGCTTTTTTAGTTGCGCCTTTTAAGGTGTCTGGTGTGCTCCAAACCGTACCAGTTGCTCCGCCTCGTATTTCGCCGTATGCGTAGATTTTTGTTTTCTCGGTGATTTTGTCATAGACTTGATCGTACTTCGCTAAACCGTAAGTTTCTACTGTACTGATGAGTTCTTGGGCATAATTGGGTGCTGTTGCGTAGCCGCCGTCCTCAATTATTTTTGCTGCTTGTCGGTAATCTTCCTCACCAATAAGATTTGCATAGTTATTTCCACCCCATGAAGGACCGTTGACGAACAATAGTGCATGATCTTCTAGTGACTCGTAGTAGCTTGGATACGCACGGAATCTAGCATCTATTGTTGTCCAGTTGTTGTCATAGAACTCTTTAGTGTTCATCGTGACGGACTGACCTTCATAACTACCTTTCATACCGAATAAATTATTAGCTTGTTGTGTTAAACCACTGTTTCCCCAACCTGATTCTAAAATGGCTTGAGCAATCGTGACACTTGTTAAAATACCATGTTCGCGTTGTAATTTCTGGGCATCAGGGACTATTTTATTAAGAAAATTCTGCTGAGAATCGGTGTAGCTTACATGTGTATTCATTTCGCTCTCTGCGGCAAATGCGCTAACAGGAAGTACCATCGAGCCCATCATCATTCCGATAGTTCCTAGTATAGCCAAATTGCGCTTGACTGATTTTTTCATACGACTTTTTCTACACTTCTTTCTGATTTTTTTATAGTTTTTTTACTTTCTAGTCTCTTCTTCAAATCAACAGGGTTCATTCTAGCAAAATTAGTGTTGCATTTAGGTTACAGGAACGTGTCATTTCTGTTTATAATGTTACAGAAATTGTATAGACCGCTATCTTATGCGTGTTGACAAACGTGAATTTTTTTTTGACCACATCAAAAAAAAACGCTATATTTTCATAGCGTTTTAATCTGAATTATATTATTTTTTACCCAACCTAATGTCTTTTTATCTTGTTTTATTTGGTACCATATTCCATTTCCAACTTGCATTTCTTGCACTATTTTTAATTTTTCAGCGCCGTATTTTGCTAAATCATCAATAGGTTTGGCATTTTTTGTTCTTGGCGGGCTAGACCAAATTCTCGTATCTTTTGCCAATTTTGCTGTTCCCATATCGTCAACTTGCTTGACATAGCGAATCGGGTCGTAAATTTGATCATATGCTTGCAAATTTCTTTGTTCAATTAGCTCGATTAATTTCTCAGCATATCCAGGATCTGTTGCATAGCCTGCTTTTTGTAATGCATTGGCCGCCGTTTTATAATCTTTCGCTTTGATGACATCTTTGTATTTTGTTTTATCCCAAGAAGTGCCTTTTAAAAATAGCGCTGCGTGGTCATCTAGTGATTCAAACCAAGTAGGATATTTTCTGAAAGCTGCGTCAATCGTAATCCATTCGTTGTTCTCGAATTCTTGTGTTGGCATCGTAACGGAGTCTTTCTGGTATTCACCTTTTATCCCGAACAAATTGCGGCCTTCTGTGGCTAGCTTACTTTCTCCCCAATTGGACTCCAAAATCGCTTGCGCCAATGTAATACTTGTTAAAATGCCTTTCTGGTCTTGTATTTGTTGGGCGTGGTCTGCTAATAAATTAATGAACTCTTGTTGTGGATCAACGCGTGTGATTTCGACAGGCTCTTCTTGTTGAAAAAATAGTTTATCGATGGCAATGAAAGCTATTGTGCCCAGCACGATAGCCGATAGCAAAATCCCGATAAGTAGTGTTGACTTCTTTTTATGCATTTAATTGTAACCTACTTTCTGTCATCTGATTGCCCTTTTTATCCCATATCCTTTATTGTAACCGACATGTATCACAGCTTACAACCAACTTAAGACTGAGTTATGATTGCAATTCCCTCTTTTGTATCTTTTATTTTTGCTCTTTTGGGCGCTCCAGCAACAATTTTCATCGCGTATAAGTCTGACATGCAAAAGCCTGAATGGGCTGCGATTAATGCGTATATAGCGACGAGATACACTGGAAATTCTAATGCTAAAATAACTAGAATGAGTGTTAACAAAATACATGGCCCGATATTGATTATTTGAAACTGCCATTTTGAAAATAGTTGCTTCGGACAGTTAACATAGAGAAATCCCTTTTTAAAGCCAAAATGCAGCTTGGTGTTGCCAAATACCCAGAAAAGTAATCCGTGAATTAATTCATGTAAGGCAAATAAAATGTAAAATGCTACACAAAATAAAACAATTCCTTCTATTGTAAAGTTGATTGGCACTGATTCTCGTAATGCTAAAACAAGTCCTACAATTAACATCACTGTCATGAGAACAGTTGCCATGATTTTAATAGTTTGCATGCTTTTTTTTGTCGTTAAGAATATTATACTTTTTCGACAATGCTTCTGTTTTCATAACGAATTACGACCTCATTTCTTTTAACACTTGCTAACATACCACGAAGTCTTTTCCCTTGCTCCATTATAGTATGAAATTTAGGCGGAATACAATTATTTTGTAGAAATAGGGTTAAAAAATTCTTCTTTCTTCTATATAAAAAACCTTTCTCATCAACAGGTCATTAACGGGAAAAGTTTTTTAAAATTATTTATATTTTATTTCGAATCGTAGTGTTGTTTTTAATTTATCTGGTGCAACTTTGTTCACGTCACTTAAGTAGATTTCTTTGTGGCTTTTGCTAAGACGAATTAAGTTATTTTGTCCGCAGAAGGTTTCCATTTGAGCGAAGGTTGCCGGCTCATCATCAAAGCTACCAATATGTAGCATCTGCAAGTTGAGCCCTTCTGTAATTTCTTCTAATTTTAATAGGTCGCGATTTTCGGGTGATACTTTTTTGATGATAGTTTCTTTGGCGTAATCAAACAATTCTGGAGTGATAAAATCGGGTTGGCGAATCATAATTTTGAAGATTAGTCGCTCTTTGTCTAATGCTTTGCTACCTGGTTCTAGTGTCCAGAAACCTTCTAAAGGGAACACGGTGTAATCGTAATAGCCTTCTGGTGCCGCTACTTTTTTAGGCATCATTTTCACTGCGTAAGATGCGGCATACAATGTTTTGATCAGTTCTGAAAACGCCGGGGAATTGGGGTTTCCTTTGCCGCTAATTGTGAAGTATTTCATAGTCGGTACGTCGATGATTTCGGGTGCTTGTTTTGGTAAGTAGATTGATTTGTCTTGTTTGCGCCATTCATATTTCACTGGTCTGCTCCTTTATTGGGAAACAGGCTTCGGTTACCCAGTTTTGTGGATTTGATTCGGTCGCGATGGACACGTGATACATATTGAACATCGGGCCGTTTAGCTGATAATGATGATTTTCTAGCCACATGGCTATGGTCTCGGTCACGGCTGTCATTTGTTCATAATTTCCTGTGATAATGACAGATGCGACTTGGACTGCGGGTGCTTCTTTAAAAGTAATTTCGGTATTTGGATGACTCATTTGAACTGCGACTTGCACTTCAACATCTACATTGCTTTCTTGGTAAGAATCATCATGAAAAATAGCCAAGTTATACGGTTCTTTAGCAAAAGTAATGTTATTCATCATCAGAATTTGATAAAGCTTCTCCCATAATACCCCTTCATTAGAATAGTTCGGGATGACATCGCGAATGCTTGCTACATAGCGCTTTGGTATTTCTTTTTGAATGACATGGTAGTTTAGTTTCTTGCTATCTTCTTTTAAAAAGAGACGCGAATTCTCTAAAATTTGGTTTTGTTGCTTGATTTTTTGAAGCTCTTCGTTGAGTTCTAGTTCGCGAATGGCTAAGTGTGATTGAATTGTTGTAGCTTCGTCGTTTGATGTGAGAATTTCTTTGATAACAGTTAAACTAAGACCGACTTCTTTTAATTTTTGGATTTTGTTGATGGTTTGTAGTTGTTGTGCCGAGTAGTTGCGGTAATTGGTTTCTTTGTTGATTTGTTCTGGGATGAGCAGGCCGATTTTATCGTAATGTCGCAATGCTCGGATGCTAACGTTTGCAAGTTTAGAAAATTCACCGATTTTGAACATGTACGTTCCTCCTTCTTTTGTCTTATTAGCTTTAGTTTAAACGATGACGTAGGTGGAGAGTCAAGCGGAACCAAGGTACGTCTAGTAATCTTTAAAATGGCTATTTTTCTATTGG
The DNA here is from genome assembly GCF_000525995.1 of Paenilisteria riparia FSL S10-1204. Classification (GTDB taxonomy): domain Bacteria; phylum Bacillota; class Bacilli; order Lactobacillales; family Listeriaceae; genus Listeria_A; species Listeria_A riparia. The sequence goes on from NZ_AODL01000007.1 coordinate 9,112, forward strand.
GAATTTTTGCGGAAAGCTTGGTAAGACAACTATCGCAATTGTACAAAGCCGTTCAAAAAAGGAATGATTCCACATTATGGAATTTATCAAAAAAATAGTAAAGGTCCAGATTACTGTGAAAACCGTTGATTATTAGGCCAGACAAAAAGAGGTCTTCGTTTTCAAGATCCCCTTTGCTTGTTCAATATCCAGTTGCCTAGTGCCCCGACTAGTAAAATTGCGAGCGACGGAATGGAGTAATCAGTAAATATGGTTGTGAATGGAATATTTAAGGCGTGTAACCCGAATGATACGAGCCGTGCTGCTAGTAAAATAAGCCCTATAACAACAAGTGCATCAAAAAATATTTTTAGAAAACGCATGTATTATCCTCCTCTTACGTACCATGTTATAATTTAATAGAAGAAAGTTCAAGTTTAGGAGTGATAATATGACGTATCCGCGTGAATTGATTGACCCGATTATTGCTAAAAACAACGAATTTAACTTGGAAGGGTTTGTGTTTGGAAATGGGGATTTCTCGCCTGAAATTATGTTGATTGGGGAGGCTCCGGGCGAGGTGGAAATTCGGACTGGGGTTCCGTTTACCGGTCGTGCTGGGAAAGAACTCGATAAAACGCTTGCTATCGCGGGTTTGACGCGGGATCAAGTCTACATTACGAGCGTCGTTCGCAGTCGCCCTTTTGGTCATAAAACAAAGATTGATAGAGCCGGGCACACGGTTCAAAAATACCCAAATCGCTTGCCAAAACCTCAAGAAATTCTGTTGCATGCGCCGCTACTTGACTATGAAATTTCTCAAGTGAAGCCAAAACTAATTGTCGCACTTGGCGGTTGTGCATTAAAACGGCTGATTGATAATAAAATGACGATTTCGGCGTCTCACGGAAGGCTTTGGCGAGGCCCGATTAAACAATTGGGTGTTGCTGGGAAATATGAAGCGTCTCCGCAAGACTATACGATTTTTCCGACGTTCCATCCCGCCGCAATTTTTTATAATCGTAAAATTGAATCTGAGCTCATTGCGGACTGGGAACAACTCAAAGAAATTCTTGCGTCAAAGTCATATTGAAGGACTTCTGGTCGTTTTTCTTCTATAATAAGACTATTGTTGAAAAGGGGGACGTTTTGGAATGACTTTATTGCTTATGTTAGCTGGGCTGATGGCGGGCATGACGATTCCTGTGCAAACAGCTGTGAACTCGCGACTGCGCGGCTATACGAAATCACCATTTATCGCCTCATGGGTGTCTTTTTTAATTGGGACACTAATTTTAATTGTGTTGGCACTTGTTTTAGAACATGGTTGGACATTTGATTTACATACGCTAGCTGTGAATCCTTGGTGGATTTGGTTTGGCGGCGGCGCACTTGGGGTGTTCTTTTTGACATCCAATATTTTATTGATGCCGCGACTCGGTTCTGCTTTGACCGTTGTGATTACGCTATGCGGGCAAATGTCGATGGCACTTTTGATTGATAATTTCGGTTGGTTTGGTGTTCCAATTCATGAATTTAATATACCGCGATTGATTGGTATTGCACTGATGTTTTTCGGGGTTATTTTGATGCAACGATTTTAGGGAGGGATTTGTATGACTACTAAAAGATCTAAGTCTATGATTGCGTTTATGTGTATGGGGCTTATGGCTGGAATGATGTCGCCGATTCAGACATCGATCAACAGTCGGCTTCGGATTGCGGTAGATTCACCGATTATCGCTTCGCTGATTTCGTTTTCAGTCGGCATGTTATTGCTATTGCTGATTTCGCTTGTTGTCGAGCGTCGCTTAACGTTCCAATTACGAGGTGTCGGCAAAATTCCTTGGTGGATCTTCACGGGCGGTGCGCTTGGCGTTATTTTCGTCACATCGAATATTTTGTTATTGCCACTACTTGGTTCTGCAATGACCGTCGTGCTAGCACTATGCGGGCAAATGATTATTGCACTTACGATTGACCACTTTGGTTGGTTCGGCATTGTGAAACACCCAATCAACCGCTACCGCTTACTTGGTGTGTTATCCATGGTTGCTGGTGTTTTGTTGATTCAATGGTTTTAACGCGTCGTCCTACTTTTTCTATGATGAGAGAGTAGGACGATTTTTTGTTGGGCATCAATTCTCTCGTTCTGATAACACCATTATTCCCTCCTTTTGCCCAAAAGTATATATACTAAAACATCATTTTCAATTACTTCGTGCTTTGTTCACAACTTCCGCCTATCTTTATTAATCTCTAAAGACAAGAAAAAACAGCCAGACAATGTCTCACTGTTCACGCAAACTATTTAAAATCTATCATTTAGTCCGATTCCGTCCAAAATACGATCTGTGTATTTGTCGATTCTTGCTACGCGTGTTTTCGATTGCTTTGGTGCGGCAAAATAGAGCAAGTACGCGCGCTGACGACCTGGTGTTAATTTCTTAAAGGCTTCTTTTAAGGCTGGCATTTCTGCAAATTTCTGGTCTAGTTCTTCTGGAACTGGAAATTCTTCTTCTTTTTTGAAGCTACTTGTGCGCCTGATTTTTCGACTTCAACGGCTTCTTTAATATATGCTTTAATGATGTCTTCCATTTCAATGATTTCTTCCAGGTTTTTGAAGCGAATCTGTCTTGCAGCTTGCACATTTGCGGTTTGTTGTACGAGAATACCGTTCGGATCTTTCATTAGTACACCTTTCATAAATAAAAGTGCGCAATACTCTTTAAAACCGTGGGCTAACACAATGTTACTATCCTCGTACATGAAGCATGGATGTTTCCATTTAATATCTTCACTTAAGTCACAATCAAGGGCGTAGGCTCTTAGCTGCTTGTATTCCGCTTGCCATCTTTTTGCTTTATTTACGTACTCTTCTACTTTGGGATTCGTTTTCTGCTCTGCCATCCAAAACACCTCTTTCGTTTCATGTCACGTGTTATTTTAACTTAATTTAAGGCTTAGCGCAAATTTAGAAAGGAGTTTATATTAACTTCACCTTCTGAAAAGGGCTATAATTTCAAATTTTTCTCGTTGTAGTATATATTTATAAGTATAGGTTACATGACTTATTTAGTGTGCCATGCTAAAAGGAGTGAATAAATATGTATTCCAAAGAAACATTAGAGTCCTACGCCACGTTTTCCAACATCTTAAAAATTTTAAAAAGAGACCCCCGCTTCAATGAATACTGCTCACAGGCTAGAGTCCCTGCAGGAACGAGTATACCTCTTAGTAAGGAGCGGAATACTTGTTATTTATTAGAAAGCGGCTATGTAAAATATAATTTTTCTGGCGAAGATGGGATGCGCAATTATTATATTGTCTACCCAGGGAAGTTCATTGTATTACCTATTGTGCAGGAGTATGTGCCTAACACGGGTGAAATTGTCTTTTTGAGTGAATCGGTTTACTGGACAATTGATTTTGAGTTTCTACGAAAAATGTTATTTAATGAAGATCCTAGAAATTATATTATGCTTCAATTTTCTGTTGAAACGCGCTATAAGCTATATGTTTTAGCAACGATGCGTAACATTACGGCAGAAGAGCGTGTTCTTTTCACACTAATTCGGCTGGCGAACTTTGGTATGCATGTTAGTGCTAATCAGATTGATTTACCAAATTTCGTTACTTATAATATGGTCGCTGAGCTTGCAGGTACTTCTAAAAGCTTCGCTACACTCACACTTAAAAATCTGCGCAATAAAGGGATTCTCGATTCGTCTAAAAGACCATGGGTTATTGAGGATATGGCATCTTTGCAGGAAGCATTAAATATTTCGGATAGTCCTTCTTTTTAAATGTGTGTTTTTAAAGGTTAGTAATGGTATCATTTTTCTTTTTGATACCACTACTAGCCTTTTTTTTATTTGTTTGCTTCACTTTATAAAGTTCACAAAAAATTCATAAACAGGCATTTTTAATGTTTTATGCGTGTTTTGAAAAAGCTATATATTTCGATTCGTACCATTGCTAGCCTATTTTCCTTTTTATTGGTTGATAGAAGCACTTAGCCTCAAAAGCACAACTTAATTGAGCGTTGTATAATAAATGATGTCAAAAGAAAGGAACGTATAGCTCACTTTAACTATAAAAGAAGGTGGTTGAAATGAAAAAAAAGATGTTAGCGCTGATGCTACTGTTTATGATATCCTCACCAATGTTCACAGATGCTGTGAAAGCTACTGCACCAACTTCTGAAGAAACGGTATCAGAATCACAAAATGCATTAGAACCTACAAAAAAACGGCAAAACCTAAAAGCAACCAAATCAGATACTGATATTGTCTCTTCTGCTGATTTAGGGAACCAAGCATGGCTTATCAATGAAGTAAAACGGCAAATTCCTTCCAAAACCATTGATGCTACGTTAACGTTCGGGGATTTAAAAACAATCACGACCATTTCACTGAACAATAATCCTAATTTGACGGGTTCTATCCCACCAGGCATCCAGTATTTCCCTAATCTAACGCTACTCTTTCTGTATAACGATAGTTTAAGTGGGGAGATCCCACCTGAGCTTGGCAGTCTATCCAAACTGGAGCGGCTCAGTATTCGGGATAATAAGTTGACGGGCCAAATTCCCAAAGAGTTAGGCAATCTGACAAGCTTACGTTCCGAATTAAATGTCGCCAACAATCAACTCACTGGCTCTATCCCTAGTGAAATTGGCAATTTGACTGCTTTTAATGGGGCTATGGCTTTCTACGGCAACCCATTAACCGGCGCCATTCCGGATAGTTTTAAGCAGCTCACCAAAACAAATAACTTCCAATTCCAAAACACCCGAATGACTGGTGTTATTCCAATTGAACTGGTGCAGTCTCCCGTCATCACGAATTTTAATGTCAGTTATACGCAACTCGTTTCTCCCGTACAAACACCACCAAAGGGGAATTTTACGCAAACGGTTAGTAGTAACCAGTTAGAAGTAGCGGTGAAGCCCACGATTTATAATGCAACCAAGCAGACAACTTTTCAACCGTTCAACACGTCTTCTCCGATGCATAGCGCGTTTAAACTAATTAACAAGCAAGCTCAAGGCGCAGAAGTGGCACTCTATGATACGCATACCGTGCAAATCGTCGACAATGCCACAAATCAAATCGTATATGACGGTCCTATCTCCCCCTCTGTTACGCTTGATTTAAACGATACTTCCAATCTGTTTACTTTTTATCTCGATGGCGCTAGACAAAATACAGCAGCCATTGGTCACGTAGAGGTTATTTCCAATATCGTGCAACCGTCTGATTTCGATAACCAAACCTGGCTAATGGATGAGATTGAGCGGCAAATCCCGGATAAAAAGATTGGCTCTACGATGACGTTTGATGATTTGAAGCAGATTACAAAAATTAAACTATATAGTACCCCCTACACAGGACATATCCCAAGCGGCATTCAGTATTTAACAGAGTTAACAGAATTAACTGTATCTAATACAAATTTGACAGGTAGTATCCCAGAATCTATAGGCACTTTGCAACATTTAACTTTACTTGCTTTGACCTCTAATAAGTTACAAGGAGAGATTCCTGCCTCTATTGGCAATTTAGCAAATTTAGAAGGTTTGCAGTTAACCAATAATCAACTAACTGGAGAGATTCCTGAATCCATTGGTAATCTGGAGAATTTAATTGCTCTTTACCTTGATAGAAATCAACTTTCTGGGGAACTTCCTACCTCTATGGGTAATCTAACGTCATTGTACAACCTCTTGCTTAATAATAATAATTTATCTGGTGAACTTCCTGAAGAACTCGGTAATCTTACAGAGCTGAGAGTGGCTTTTCTACACGATAATCATTTTTCTGGGCAAATACCAGCTAGTTTTGCCAGCTCTGCATATATCCAAACTGTCTATATCAACAATAATGATTTTGTCGGTATTCTTCCAGCACATCTGTGTAATGTCCGTAGTTTGACACTAAAGAATAATCAAATAACCATCAATAGCGCATCGCCTTTGGATACTTTAACAAATCCATTAGAAAACACGCGTTATGAAAACACGTTTCTGACCAATTATAAATTAGCTGGAGCTTCTTCTACTATTACTGATGCGAAAACAATCAGACCATTTGACCAATCTTCGGACACTTATTTTGACCTTCATTACACAAATGATGGTTCCACTCGGCAAGAGCTCAATACGGCTCACCAAGTAACTATTATGAACACCGCAACTAACGAAGTCGTTTATGAAGGTACGATGGATCCAAATGCATCCTTCACGCAACTTGGCACAGCGCATTATCAAGTCATCCTGGATAACGCGCCAGAAAATCCGAATAATACTATCAATATAACCGTGCAGCAAAACGATTTAACCTTGACAAGCGTACCAGATGTTCTAAATTTTGGAACGCAGAAAATTGCAAGTAGTACGCAAACGTATCAGCGGTCAGATGCGAACTGGGAAATCGTAGTGGATGACAATCGTAAAGCGAAACACGACTGGTCACTTACAGCCTCGCTCATAGCACCGATGAAAGGGACGAATGGCCAAGTTTTAACGGATGGACTAATTTATAAGGACAGTAGCGGGGCGGAAACACCATTAACGCAACAAGCGCTCGCTGTGTATAACTATCATCCAACAGAAGACACGCCGGACACTACTAAAATAAAGTGGGCAGATGATGAAGGCCTTTTATTAAAAGTAAAGGCCGGTGAAGCCTATGCCCAAGAATACCAAGGCCAAATTGAATGGAGTCTCGTCGACGCGCCTTAAATATAGTCCACTTGAAAGGAGTGATGTTCCGACAACGCTTTTTCGTCTTATAACTCTAAGCCCTACGAAAAAAAAACAAATGAAATGAGGAAATATCATATGAAAAATTTAACCAAAGTAATCACAGTCGGAGCTATCACAGTCGCAACATTATTCGGAGCAAGCACATTCGCGCATGCCGATACGACAACCTCCACTGGTAAAATAAAAATAGAAGCAGACGACAGTGCTGTAACACCACTAAACCCAACAAATCCTGATAGCCCAACCCCAGCAACTCCAGATCCTGCTGATCCAGATAATACAGGTACTGGAAACACTGGTGCATTGACGATTGATTTCTTATCCAACATTGATTTTGGAACACAAAAAGTCTCTGGTCAATCAGAAAAGTACTATGCAGAGAATCAAAATCCTTACATTCAGGTAACAGATAAACGTGGAACTGGTGATGGATGGACATTAACAGCTGCTGCAACAGATTTTAAAGATGGTAGCAAAACGTTAAAAGGCGCTGAAATGAGCTTCATAGATGGTGACGTTCGGACACAAAGTGATAATCAATCTGCAGCACCGACAGCATCTGACGTTACACTAAATGGGAGTGCGCAAACGGTACTATCCGCTGAAGCCAATGCTGGAATGGGAACTTGGCTTGATGTTTACGCCGGAGCAGAAGGAAATAATGAAAATGTTGCCTTATACGTACCAGCTGGTAATCTCGCTGGCGACTACAGCTCTGACATTACATGGACACTAGAAGATTCGCCAAGTGCGGAATAAGGTTATAACAAAGCAAGAGTGGTTGGTAGTCCGCTCTTGCTTTGGATTACATATTGAGAAAAGTCACGGTTTGCTTTCTCCTTTATTCCTGCTATAATTGGAAGGCATATACTAGGAAAAGGGAGCCATTCGAATGATTACTAAAATAGCCTTTCACGCGGGGAAGTACGACTGGATTAATATTGACATTGATAATGCGGATGAGCTGGAGCAGTTCTACAAGGAAAACGATATCGATGATGAAGTTGTTGCTTATTCGCTGGATAGAAATGAGCGCGCGCACATTGAATACGAGCCTTCTACCCAAACATTCGTCCTCTTCTTCAACGTTCCAAATCAGGAAAAAATTGATGACCACTACGAAACAATTCCAATGACATTTCTGGTTAAAAATCAACAAATCATCACGGTAACGAACGGCAAAAACCAATATGCTGCCGATAAAATGAAGAAGTATCTGGAAAACAATGATACCATTACTATTTTTGAGTTTCTGTTTAGCTCGTTATTTATGGTTTCCGACGCGTTTTTCCCGTTGGTGGAAGAAATGGATGCAGATCGGAAAACAATTAATGATAAGTTGAAGGAAAAAACTACGAAGCAAAACTTGTTGTCGCTGTCTGATTTAGAGACGGGAATTGTGTATTTCGTATCCGCATCGAAGCAAAATATGGTTTTGCTAGAACAGGTCAAGACGCATTTGATTTATCGGACGTTGAATGCCAGTGAGAAAGAACAGTTGGAAGATGCACTGATTGAGGCTCGGCAGCTGGTTGAAATGACGCAATTGTCTTCGCAGATTTTGACGCAGTTGTCAGGGACATATAATAATATTTTGAATAATAATCTAAATGATACGATTAAAATATTGACGATACTTTCCATTTTGCTCACGGTACCAACGATTGTGACTGGATTTTTCGGAATGAACATGCCACTGCCATTAGAGCATAATGCGTCGGGATGGATTACGACGATTGTGATAAGTGCGGTATTGTGGTTTGGCCTTGCATATATTTTACGCCGCCTGATGCGCTAACTTAAAGCCCTTTTTTAGGGCTTTTTGTATATTCGCTAAATGGGGCAGTATGTGTCGCATAAACGTATCACCTCACTCTTTACTTTACCGAAACTATTTGATACACTCAAACAAAAAAGGAGGTCTACACATGTCAAAGGCAAGCTTCATCGCTTCTTTACTACAACAAGGTCAGTTCATCGAAAAGTATAAAGAAGCAGGAAATTCGATGCTGCCAATTATAAAATCGAACCAACCTGTAAGCCTAGTTCCCGTCACTGCGGACATGATTCTCGAAGTAAAAGATATCGTTTTCTGCAATGTCAAAGGCAACTATTACACACACCTGATTTCTGCTACTCGCGTAAGAAATAATCAAACCGAGTATCAAATTTCGAACAATCATGGATTTGTAAACGGCTGGGTGAAGAAACGAAATATATTTGGTAAAGTCGTAAAAATTTGGTGATAAGCCAAGTTTTATTTTTTTTGCCTTAATTCCCGTCATTGACTTTGTAAAATCATAGATATCCTAGCAAAAAAAAAGGAAGGATCTTGTATGTCAGATAAAACAGCCCAATTTACAAATATGTCTCCCAATATTATAAAATTTCAGAATGACATCCGCGCCAAGTATGCAACAGCAAATCAAGCCGCCAAAAAAGGACAGATTCTTTTTGTTGGTTCCTCATTAATGGAAATTTTCCCGATTGAGAAGTTTCAGCAAGAACAAGACCTTGGTTTGGATAAAATTATTTATAACCGCGGAGTCCGGGCCACAACAACGGCTGACTTGTTAGAACATATGGATACTCTGATTTTTGATTTAATGCCAAGTAAGATTTTTATGAATATCGGTTCGAATGATATTGGATTTAATGTCCCAGAAAAACTTTTTTCTTGCAAACTATGAGACGATTTTGCAACAGATTAAAGAGAAACTGCCTGATACTGTTGTTTATGTCATGGCCTACTACCCGATTAATACAGTGGATGATTTCAGCGAAAAGAAGTCCGAGCATAGTCAACTTTATGAACATCGGTCGAATGAATTAAATGTAGCGGCAAGTGCTAAAGTCGGAAAACTGGCGCAAAAGAATGGCTACGAATTCATCAATGTTAATGCTGGATTAATGGATAGTAGCGGAAACCTGCGTAAAGAATTGACATTTGACGGCGCGCACATGTTGCCGAATGGTTACGAGATTGTACTTGAGAATATGAAGAGATATTTAGAGTGAGAAATAAACTGTGTAGGTAGTGGAGTATTGTTCATTATTTATATAGTTTTTCTTGAGATAGTTACTCTGCCTAAAATTCTACTGTTCTGGTATATTTACTAAGAAATCAATTCTCAGACATATCTCTTATTCGTTCCTCTAGAAAAGAGAAGAAATCCAAAGCTACAATTTCACCCATTCCATCTATATTATCCCAAAAATACACCTTACTATCGTCCGTATTTAAGCAATAATAAAATTCATCGCAATCCTCAATCACAATTAAATTGTTCAGTAAGTCAAATTGTTCTCTTAGCTGTTTGGTTATTTTGGAAACACCATACGTATTATTTTTTCCAATTCCAATAATATCGATTCCAAGTACTCCTCCACTACCATATCTCTCAATAAACCATCTATATGCAGCTGGAAATTGAGTGTCCGTAAGCTCCTCTGCTTGCTTAATAGCTATCGATGAAGCACCACCCGTAAAGTCATTCTCTTCTCCGTATTGTTCTATAAGTTTTTGGACAGTATATTTGTCACTCATTCAGAAACATCCTCTCATCATTATATTTGGCTAGCTCGCCATTTCCAGTCTCGATTTGAATTGTATGATGTAGCTCAATTTTACTTCTATCATGACAATACGGTACTCTACCTTTTTGCATAAGTTCTAAATTCGTTAACCCTGTTGCCTCATCAACTCTGTTAAAATTAAGATCTTCTAACTGATGATTTGTGGAGTATAGGCCTTACTCTTAAAGCGCTACTGGCCAATACTAGCAAATCAAATGCTAATCTCGAGTCCGTCACCCACTGACCTGTTACCGCATCAATACCATACACCACGCGATACGAAGATTCTATCAAGAAAAGCTCTCAGAAAAAGGAGGCATGAGCCATTGATTCTCTAGCTCGCACCTCGATTTTTGACCCCAACAATTGACATAGAGCCTAATTCTTTTTATTTGTTTTGTTGTAAAAATGCCTCCAAAATTCGCTTTACTGGTAAACTAGCATTTTTCTGTAAAATTTCTGCTTTTTTGATGACAGCCTTGTCTGAAGCAATCAAATTTTTATATGGCTCCTGATCAAATGAACGTAGTGAATCTAAAGCGTATTCAGCTACCTCATCATTTTCATTGAGCAATTCTAATAATATATTAAAACCATACATACCAGTGTCTTCATCAATACAGTAAGCTAACCTAATTTTATATTTATCTTCCTTACTCCTTAAATAGCGAATTAAATACTTCCAATCATCTTCAGTAAAGTCATTTAGCAATTCTCGCACATACATGAATTCATCATCAAAAAAGTAATTGTCTGAACTATTCTCAGATAAAACTTCGTCTACTTTTTTATACATGATTTTCTCCTCCTCTATCTCGTAAACCCTCCTGGAAATGGTGCATTTACCTTCCCTGTTGGATAACCACTAACAATATTATCACCCAATTTAATTACATCTATCTCTACACCATCCACAATTGCTCTATGGAATGTTGCCCCATCTCTTCCTCTAACACTTATTGGAGAAGAATTTCCAATATCCTTTATACTATCTAAAATTTTAGTATCGCTCCATCCATCTGGAAAAACCGTACTATTTTTTATTTTAGCTAGATTTCCATCTGGAAATTGGGTAGTAAACTTGATATCTCTTGTACGCTCAGAATTAATTTTGATAGTTTCGGTTGCATAGTTTGGATTACTATTATTAATAGTTGACGAATGCCCACCGATTATTTCATTTTTATTAGGGTTTTTCCTTTGTCCCCAAAGAATTTTTTCTTCCATTTCTGAAGTAATAATTGATTTAGATTCGCTTGCTTTCTCAGTTCCGTATATTCTTCCCTCTACATCTCTTAACACCGCTTTTTCTTTCGATGCATATACATTAAAGTTAGAACTGGCACGCGCAGCCTTGCTTGCCTCGATATTTTTCAACACAACGTTCTTATCAAATGATGCCGTCTTAGCCGCTCCAAAACGTGTCGCAAAACTGCAAACACCAAAAGCGCTACTTGCCAATACTAACAAATCAAATGCTAATCTCGAGTCCGTCACATGCTGACCTGTTACCACATCAATACCATATAACACGCGATACGAGGAGCCTACGAAGAAAAGCTCTTTGAAAGTCGATTCATTCTGCCAATAGATCATCTGCTCATTCACAAATCCAAGCGTAGCCGTCGTATTCAGTTGCCCATCATGCATCATAAATCCAGCACTGTTCCCATTCGGAATCACAGGCGTCAAACCGATGTCCTCGATTTCTTTTATTTTATCATCAATTGCTTGCTGACTAGCGTATAATCTAGAAAGTTCTTTAAAATTTGTTCGATTTAATTTATCCACACCATACGTTCCTGTCGCTCTATCAAAACGAATGTTTTTCTGTATATCCTGCAAAGCTTGCTTAATATAATGCGCTAGTTCTCCTAACTCATTGAAAAAATTAGCATGGCTCCACTCAAAATCAAGATACTTCGCCAAAATCTCCTCTTTTTTATGCGCTTCAAATATCTGTGTTGCGAGATAATTTAGCTCAGATGCTTTTTGCGTGCCATTAATCGCGCTAATCTCTGCGGTTAAATTCTCCATCCGATTCTCAAAACTATTAATTTTTTGATTTAAGTCGTAAATACCGTCCGCGTCAAGCCTTGCATTATGGGAAGAATCTACTTGACTATGAAAATCTTGAATATATTGCTGTAACTTGTCTTCACTCATTTTCAGCGCTTGTTTCATCGATCCACATAACTGGATATACGCGCCTGCATAATATTCTTTCGATGCCTGAATTGCTTCACCTGTTATTGACCTATCATTCAAATAGTCCGTTACCACTTGTTTGACAGCCTCAATACGCGGTGTAATTTCTTGATTTGTTGCTCGGAGTTGGCTTCTGAAGTGGGTTACTTCCGCAATGTCAATACGCGTCATAGCAACAACTCCTTATGTATCCGTTTCTGTTCTTCCTCTAGTTGATAGACATTCTTTTGTAGCCTTTTTTGTTCGTCCTGCAAGGCTTCTCGTGAGTCCTCCACCGTCCGCCGAAGTTGGCGCCAATTCTGATGCGCTATATCTCCACTGCATGTGCTACGCTTCTTCCGTGATTTCCTTGCCAAACTTCATGCGCTTGCGCGACCAAATTCGATTTCTCTCGTTCCATATGGAATAATTCCGATCCCACCGATTCTAACCGCACCTGTTTTTGCCGTATCGCATACAACGCATCTTCCTGTAATTCTTTCTCCCGCCTCATCTTTTGTAATTGCTGATGCAGTGCCTCCATTTTTCGATCCATTCTAGCGCACCTCCAACTGTAGCTTCTGCCCAACTTCTCTGTCTTTTTGCGAATAGGCCTCACCAATTTGTTTCATACGCTTCGCATCCTCTTGCACAACGCTTTCAAAAATCTCCACGCCATCCAATAATTCCAGCAAACATTGCCGATATTGCGAAATAGAATTACTCTGTGTGTAACTCATATTCCCATTTTTCATAGGATGATACGCCATCCCCTGTACACTCGAACTCAAATCAGCGGCATGATTCATCATGGTATCTCTATTTACACTAATTTTAGCCATTCACTATCGTCCTCCCATTATGTAACATGTAAAAATATAGCTACTTCCATTATAGCTAAAAATAAATGAGTTGTCAGGTAAATTTTATTAAATCATGTAAACAATTTCTCGGTATCAGCACTTAATCTCTGCCCCATTTCTGCCCCAATTTGCTAAAACACGCAAAAAAGGATTCCAAAGATCTGAATCATCTTTGAAACCCATTGATACTACTTATGCGGCCGAGAGGACTTGAACCTCCACGGGTTTTACCCCACTTGGCCCTCAACCAAGCGCGTCTGCCATTCCGCCACGACCGCGTATTTGTGCAAAAATTACGTGCATTGCTATTATACCTAACGTGATGTTTAGCTGTCAAGCAGATTCTTGCTGTTTATAAGCAAAAAACATGCTCCAAAGAACATGTTTTAAAGAAGTAACCCGTACGGGATTCGAACCCGTGTTACCGCCGTGAAAGGGCGGTGTCTTAACCGCTTGACCAACGGGCCATGATGCTAGCTCTCAAGGCAATTTTTTATTATAGCATACTTATTTGAAGATGCAATACTTTTTTCGGATTTTAATGAAATACCTCGCGCCGTTGCTGACACGAGGTTATTTTTTAGGCTTGTTTTCTTTTCCAGCGAAGGAGTAATAGGATTCCTACTAGAGTTGTTACTAAGCCCATTACGATTAATTGATTGCTAGTTTCATCTCCAGTTGCTGGTAGGTCGTCTTTCTTGTTTACTTTTGTTGCAACTGGGGCCGCGTCTAGCTCTGTTAGTGTTTCTTTGACTTCTGGCGCTTGGCTCGGTTGTGTTGGTGTTACTTCTGGTTTTGGCTCTAATTCTGGGGTTGTTGGGTCAACGATAGGCGTTTCTGGTTCTTCTGGCGCCACTTCTTCTGGGTCTTTTGTGTACGTAATCGTGAAGGCTTGCGCTTGATCTGTGAAGGTGCCTGAAATTGCGGTTTGTGCTGTTGTGTAGCCTTCTATTTCCAAAATTGGTACTTCAAAATTCTCATCAATATTTCCTGTTAAAACTTGTGGCTCGGCAATTTCTGCGCCAGTTTCATCTTGGTACGAAATAGTGATGTCTCCGCCTGGAATTGACGCGATGATGGGCGATGATTCATTGCTCGCTGCGTCAAGTGTGGTGACAACGTAGGTTCCGGCTTCTGTGATTGGTTGGCTGAATGTGGTCGCGCCGCCTGCCCAGATTCGTGCAACGATGTTTGCTGGGTTTGCTACGATTTGTTCTGCGGTACCAGAACCTTTGTAAACGATGTAGTAGCGCGCTTTATTAGCGGTTGTGTCGGTCCAGCTTAACGTGTCGCTTGTTTGTTTCACGTTTTGCGGGGCCGCGATTTGTTGGTGTGCTAGCCATGGTTTGCTCGGTATTAGTGCAGGTAATTGGAAATAGGTTTGTTGTAGCAAATCAATTGATTCGTTTTTGGCTTGATTGACGGGTTTTTGTGCGTCTGGTATTGTTGCGAGATTGCTTTTTTTAATGTCGTTATAGCTGAACAGGACGCTGCCGGAGACATTGTCTAGTTGCTGATTGAAACGCATTTGATTTGGAATTTCTTCGGGGTTCATCCAAGCTGCTTCCCAACCTCCGTTTCCAAGGTGTTTATAGTTCGCATGCCCTACATAAATTTGTACGTGTGTCCCTTCTGCTGCATTGTTCCACCATCTCGCGAGATCACCATATGGCGCCGCGCCTTGGTCAAAACTCCAATAAATTTGCGGAACCATATAGTCTACTTTTTCATCTTTAATCCATTGATACGTATCGGCAAAAATGCTCTGAGAGTAAGATTGTGAGGAGCCCGTCGGTGTATTAGAACCTAACGAATTATTTGCTTTATGCTCCCAAATGCCAAAAGGACTAATGCCAAATTGTACGGCGGTTTGCTTTGTTTGGTTGTGCGTGTCAATAGTTTGTTTTACTTTGTCAATTAGCGTCGTAATGTTGCTGCGTCGCCAATCATCAATGCCTGCTTTCGTGTCTGGATAGCCTTTTGGAATACCGTATTTCGCGAATGTTGTGGCATCTTCTTGTTGATCTCCGAACAAAACATTTTTGCCATCGACTGTGATGCGATATGGGTAAAAATAATCATCGAAATGGATTGCGTCTACATCATAGTTCGTCACTACTTCTTCTATCGTTGCTGCTACGTAATCTTGCACTTCTGGAATGCCTGGATTGAGGAACAACTTCTCGTCGAAACGCAAAACAGATTCTGGATGTTGTACAGCGTAGTTATTATCGGCTAGAATGCCTGCTTTATTCCATGCTGCGATTTGTTCTGGCACAGTCATCGCAAGCGCTTCCTCTTTTGTCGCACCAATTTTGTTTAAGATGCTTTGTGTGGTTAATTTCGTATTGGTCACACGATACGGATTGAACCATGCGTGATATTCCATGCCGCGTTTATGTGTTTCTTCGACCATGATAGCGAGCGGATCATAGCCTGGGTCTTTTCCTTGTGTGCCATTAACAATAAATTCAGACCAAGGATTGAGCGCAGATGGATAGTAGGCGTCGAGCAAAGGCCGCACTTGAAAAATAACCGCATTCATGTTCCACGATTCGAAATCATTTAGTACTGTTTCATATTGCGCACGAAAATCGGCTTCGGTTCCTACCTTTCCAAAATTAAGATTAGCGATTGTTGCTACCCACGAGCTTTTAAATTGTTCTTTTGGTTGGGTGTAAGTCGTTGGAATTTGGACTTGTTCGGTCGAGCCATTGTAGTAGTAAACTGGTGTGCTTACATTGTAGCCATAGGTGCCATCAGCGTTTTTAATAAATTTCGTTAAGCCTGCCGTCTCCCCTTCTGCTTTCACGGCTAGCCCGAATACCGAGCAACTTAGTACAACTATGAGTATCATGGATGCCCATTTTTTCATCTTTCATCCCCCTTTTTTATCGCCTAATTTATAATATTTTCCAGATGGCGATTAAGGGTTCAATATATCATCTTCCTACATCAATTTCAACTAAAAGTGTTCGGAAAAATTAATTATATATATATAAATTACAGATGTTAAAGCAAAGCAAATATGTTGATACGCAAAGCTTTTCGAGTTTCAAAGTGACTGAAATAAATTTTTAATTATAATTTGGAAGCGTTGACATTTTATTTCAAATGAACTAGAATGAGTGGTGAACAATTTATACGAAAAGGAGGGTTATTCTAAAAAATGGAAGTCTTGTGCAGCCAGAGCATACATACTATTTTAAAAATAAGGGAGAATAGTTATGCAAAGATTTATGGACTTTTTAGAAAAGTATTTATCGATACCTATGGCTAAACTATCCGAACAGCGTCATTTGCGCGCGATTCGTGATGGTGTTGTGTCTTCGCTACCGTTCATTATTGTGGGAAGTATGTTTTTGATTGTGGCGTTTCCACCGGTTCCGGAGAGTACTGCACTGTTTAAATGGTCACAGGAACATGCTGCTGAAATCTTAATTCCTTATCGGATGACCATGTTTATTATGTCTTTATACATCACTTTTGGAATCGGTTACAATTTGGCGAAAAGTTACAAGCTTGACGCACTTTCTGGTGCGCAAATTGCTGTTGCTTCGTTCTTATTAACATTGACGCCTTTAGCACTGGATGATGTTGGATTTGTGCTACCAATGGCGAATCTTGGCGGACATGGTTTATTTATGGCAATGATTGTTTCTATTTTTTCGGTCGAAGTTATGCGGTTTTGTAAGAAGCGTAATATTACGATTAAGATGCCGGATCAAGTTCCGCCTAGTGTGGCGCGTTCTTTTGAGGCTTTGATTCCTGTTGCGATTGTTATTTTGATTATGACTATGATCACAGTTGTACTCGGAATCGATGTCCATTCGCTTGTTGATAAAGCGGTTGCACCGATTGTTAAAACGGGAGATAGTCTTTTTGGAGTGCTGTTGCCGGTTTTCTTAATTACGTTCTTCTGGTCGTTTGGAATTCACGGAGTTTCTGTTGTTGGTGCGATTGCGCGGCCTGTGTGGGAAGTTTATCTCGGTGGGAATGCCGCCGCGGTTGCTGATGGGAATCCGATGCCTTATGTGGCTCCTGAAACGTT
This sequence comes from Paenilisteria riparia FSL S10-1204, assembly GCF_000525995.1. Lineage (GTDB taxonomy): Bacteria > Bacillota > Bacilli > Lactobacillales > Listeriaceae > Listeria_A > Listeria_A riparia. The sequence goes on from NZ_AODL01000007.1 coordinate 26,537, forward strand.
TTTCCAATGGTTTGTTTGGATTGGTGGGTCTGGTGCGACGCTTGGGTTGGTGCTAGCGATGTTGTTCTTCTCGAAGTCGAGTTATTCGAAGGCACTTGGTAAGACGACGCTGATTCCGAGTATTTTTAATATTAATGAGCCGGTTATTTTTGGGGTGCCGATTGTCCTTAACCCGATGTTGATTATTCCGTTTATTATTATTCCGCTGATTACGACGACGATTTCGTATTTTGCGACGACGCTCGGCTTTATTTCGCCTACGTATGTCATGGCGCCGTGGACGTTGCCTGCACCGATTGGGGCTTACTTGGCAACGGGTGGTGATTGGCGAGCGATTGTTCTCGTCGTGGTGAACATCTTTATTTCATTCCTCATCTACACGCCGTTCTTTAAAATGTACGATCAGAAACTGTTGGATGAAGAGCAGGCGCAAGCAGAGGAGAATAAAGAAACGCATAGTAGTGAACCAAACATGGCTTAAATTTTGGGGCGAATTCGTTCGTCCCTTTTAGAGGTGATAGATATGGAAACGAGTAAATGGATTAAATTTAATTATAAAAGTGCTATCATTTTCTTTGCGATTATGATTTTGACGAACTTGATTTTCTTGCCGGTTCTTACTGGGTTTGGCGTGGATCGGGCTTTTGGGCTGTTCTTGTTGTCGAGTCTTGGGAGCTGGATTGGGCTTTCATATGTGTTGCTAGTGAAGCATGGATTTTATAAATCGAAGAAACAGGCGGCAGTTTTCGTTGCGGTTGTTGGGTTTGTTTGTATGGCGAGTTGTTACTTTTTAGTTTATTTGAACTAATGGGAGGTTAGGAAATGGCGTATGTGGTTGGTTTGATGTCGGGGACTTCGCTTGACGGGGTCGATGTGGCGCTGCTTGATTTACAGGAAACGGAGAATGGCTTGGATACTACGTTGCTTGATTTTAAAACGGTGCCTTTTCAGGCGTCGCTTGTGGCGGAAATTCGGAAAAGCTTAAGTATTGAACACTCGGATTCGCAGTTGATTTGTAGCTTGAATTTCAAATTAGGCGTGCTTTTTGCGGAGAGTGTGAAAATGATTTGTAGCAAAAATGGGATTGCGGCGTCGCAACTTGAAGTGATTGGCTCGCACGGTCAGACGATTTTTCATCAGCCGGAACAGGTCGGGGATTTTGCGGCTTCGACATTGCAGATTGGGGAGCCTGCTGTGATTGCGTATGAGACGGGAGCAACAGTTGTATCGAATTTTCGGACGATGGATATGGCGGCTGGTGGTCAAGGTGCCCCGCTTGTGCCGTATACGGAGTTATTGCTTTATCGGGATGCACACAAAAATCGGTTGTTGCAAAACATTGGTGGTATTGGGAATGTGACGGTGTTGCCTCAGGCGGCGACGCTGGATCAAGTTTTTGCGTTTGATACGGGGCCTGGGAATATGATTATTGATGATTTGATGCAGCGTTTGTTTCAGCGTGGTTATGATTCGGGTGGTGAGATTGCAGCGCAGGGCTCGGTGAATGAAGCGATGCTTGCGGATTGTATGAACGATGATTTTATTACGGCTGCAATTCCGAAGTCAACGGGACGCGAGCTTTATGGAAAAGAATATACGGATCACTTGCTTACTACATACAATCATTTGGCACCAAAGGATTTGATTGCGACGGCAACGATGTTTACGGCAAAAACGATTGTGTCGAACTATGAACAATTTGTTTTTCCAAAAATGAGGATTGATGAGGTTGTTGTGAGTGGTGGCGGGAGTTATAATGAAACGCTGCTTCGGTTTATGGCAGAGCTTTTGGACGGGAAATGTGTGGTGTTGACGCAAGAGGATATTGGTTATTCTTCGGATGCGAAAGAAGCTGTGGCATTTGGATTGCTGGCTTATGAAACATTGCATCGTCGCCCTTCTAATGTACCAAATGCGACTGGCGCGCGGGAACATGTGATTCTTGGGAATATTACGTATCCCCCACTCGGTTATAAGAAAGAAGGTGCCAATTTTGCATAAATTAGGAATTTCGATTTATCCGGAACATTCTACGCCGGAAAAGGATATGTCTTATATTAGTTTGGCGCATCGATATGGTTTTACGCGGGTTTTTACGTGCTTATTATCGGTGAATGGTGATAAGGAGCAGATTTTGCGGGAATTTAAGGAGACGATTAGTCACGCGAATGCGCTTGGAATGGAAGTTATGGTCGATATTTCACCGCGGATTTTTGCTGCGCTTGGAATTTCCTATGATGATTTGTCATTTTTTGATGCGTTGGGTGCGTATGGGATTCGTCTGGATATGGGCTTTACTGGTAGTGAGGAAGCTACGATGACGTTTAATCCGTATGGTCTGAAAATCGAGATTAATATGAGTAATGATACGAATTACTTGAATAATATTATAGATTTTCAGCCAAAACGGGAAAATTTGATTGGGTCTCATAATTTTTATCCGCATCGTTATGCTGGGCTTTCGTACGATTATTTTGTGAAGTGCAGTGAGCGTTTTCGCGGTTTTCAAATTCGGACGGCGGCGTTTGTGCATTCGAATGATGCGACGTATGGTCCTTGGCCGATAATGGAAGGCTTGTGTACGCTTGAGATGCATCGGGAGTTGCCGATTGAAACGCAGGCGAAGCATTTGTTAGCAACGAAGTTAATCGATGACATTATTGTAGCGAACGCGTACGCTTCGGAAAAGGAATTGGCGAGCTTGAGTGACGTATTGGTTGCTGAAAAATTTGGTTTGCGAATGACGCTACATGATACGGTCACCCCACTGGAACGGAAAATTGTTTTAGAGGAGCCTCACTTTTATCGTGGGGATGTGTCGGACTATTTTATTCGGTCGACGCAATCACGTGTGAAATATCGAGAGGAGACCTTTAAGCCGACCTATACGCCGAATATTAAGCGCGGGGATATTTTGATTGAGAATGAGCTTTATGGGCAGTATAAAGGGGAATTACAGATTGCGCTAAAAGATATGGAGAATCGCGGGAAAACGAATGTTGTTGGACGGATTCATGAGGATGAAATCTTCTTGCTCGATTACATGGAACCTTGGACAAAGTTTGAATTTATTCTGGAATAAATAAAAATACTAGGAGTCGCTATAAAACTACGATTCCTAGTATTTTCTTTGCTTCTATGAACGGAGAAGGAGGGATTTGAACCCTCGCGCCGCGTTAGCGACCTACACCCTTAGCAGGGGCGCCTCTTCAGCCACTTGAGTACTTCCCCAGTTGACGCTTATTGTACGAAAAGGCATAAAAGAACTCCACAGGCAAGACTCGAACTTGCGACCGATCGGTTAACAGCCGATTGCTCTACCAACTGAGCTACTGTGGAATAGTCATAAATGCTTCCGACTCTTTACATTATAAGCAGGTATCATGAAAAAATCAAGTTTTAATTGCCAAGTAGCAGAAATTATTGCGATACTTGCACGATTTCTTCTTTTACATACTTCAAATGCCCGTTACAACGTCCACAACGGTACTTTTTCACATCAAAACGACGCTTGCGTAAAAAGGCCGTGTTGCATGCTAAACATGTGTAGCGATGCATCTTTTGCTCTGTGGGGATAGCTTGGCAAAATCGTGGTGCATCCACCTTGGCAAGTAAAGCCCGAAAATCGGTGTCACGGTGCTGATAGCCTTTGCCTGCGATGTGTAAATGATAGTGACAAAGCTCGTGTTTCATAATGCCAATAAAATAATCCAAGCCAAAGCTTTCCAAGTAACGTGGATTCATCTCGATATCGTGACTTTGCAATAAATAACGCCCGCCTGTTGTTCGCAAGCGGGTATTGAACGTGGCCCGATGCAAAAATGGCTCTTGGAAAAATTGCAACGACACTGTCTCCATGTGCCGCTGCAGTTCTTGTTCTGTCATCATGGCTTATTTTCCTTGTTCTGGAGCTAACATCGTGAGTGAAATCCGACCTTTTTTCTGATCGACATCGTCTACCCATACCGTCACGACATCGCCGACAGATACAACATCCATTGGCTTTTGAACGAAGGATCTGCTCAGTTTCGAAATATGCACGAGTCCGTCTTGTTTCACGCCGATGTCAACGAATGCGCCGAAATCAACGACATTCCGCACCGTTCCTTGCAGCTCCATCCCTGCTTTTAAATCTTCCATGGAGATAACATCTTGTTTCAAAAGTGGTGCATCGAGTTCGTCCCGCAAGTCACGACCTGGTGCTACGAGCGAGTCAACGATGTCTTGCAATGTTTCTTTACCGACTTCAAGCTCGGCGGCCATTTCTGTAAGGCTGAACTTTTGCAGCGCTTGTTTTAGTTCTGGCGTTCCTAAGTCGCTGAGTTGGAATCCTGCGGAATTCACGATTTTTTCTGCGATCGCGTAGCTTTCCGGGTGAATTGCGGTTTGGTCAAGCGGATGTTTCCCTTCTAAAATTCGCAAAAAGCCAATGCTTTGTTCATAGGATTTCGCGCCAAGACGAGGCACTTTTTTCAGTTCTTTGCGGGATGTGAATGGGCCGTTTTCTTCGCGGTATTTACGAATGTTACCAGCCACCGTTTTGTTTAGACCTGCGACGTATTGCAATAAGGAGGCTGAGGCCGTGTTTACGTTGACGCCGACTTGGTTTACTGCGGTTTCGACGACGAACGTTAAGGTGTCATTGAGTTGTTTTTGCGCGACGTCATGTTGGTATTGACCGACGCCGACGGATTTTGGATCGATTTTAACGAGCTCAGCAAGTGGATCTTGTAAGCGACGACCGATGGAGACCGCGCTTCGTTGTTCGACTTGGAAATCTGGGAATTCTTCGCGGGCAATATCACTTGCGGAATAGACGCTGGCCCCTGCTTCGTTGACGATACAATAATACGCATTCAACTTTTCTTCTTTGATCAATTCGGCGATGAATTGTTCGGATTCACGCGACGCAGTACCGTTTCCGATAGCAACCACTTCGACACCGTATTGCTTCATCAAATGCAACACTTTTTGCTTCGCTTCTGCTTTTTTGTTTTGTGGTGGATGCGGATAAATAACATCAATCGTCAAAACTTTACCTGTTTGGTCAAGTAATGCAAGCTTGCAACCAGTTCGATACGCTGGATCAAGGCCTAGAATAATTTTTCCTTTTAGTGGCGGTTGTAGTAATAATTTACGTAAGTTTTCTGCAAAAATATGAATGGCTTGTTCTTCAGCGGCTTCAGTAAGTTCTGCGCGAATTTCTCGTTCGATTGCTGGGCCGATGAAACGTTTATACGCATCTTCTAAGCCTGCCATCACATAACTCTCAGCTACGGAGTCTGACTGCGTAATGACTTGCTTTTTCAAATACTCATGTATTTTCGTAGGATCAATGACAACAGCTACGCGCAAAATGCCTTCTTTTTCGCCGCGGTTAAATGCTAGCACGCGATGGCTAGCAACTTTTGCAATTAATTCTTGATACTCGTAATACATTTCATAAACCGATTTCTCGTCTAATTCGGTCTTTTTACCAACAGATTGAATCATGCCAAACTTGCGTGTGAATTCACGAATCCATTTGCGATATGCTGGTTCATCTGAGATTACTTCGGCGATAATTTCATGTGCGCCAAGCAATACGTCTTCTACTGTAGCTACTTCTTTGTCTGCCGAAATGTATTTCGTAGCTTCTGCTGTCACATCGCCGGATTGCGGCAAAGCTAATAGCCATAAAGCGAACGGCTCCAATCCTTTTTCTTTGGCAATAGTTGCTTTGGTACGTTTTTTCTGTTTGTACGGACGATATAAGTCTTCTAGTGCTTGATGTTTCTCCGCTTTTTTAATGGCAGCCGTGAGTTCTTCGGTCAGCTTGCCTTGTTCTTCAATAAGGCGCAGAATTTCTTCTTTTCGCTGTTCCAATTTCTCCACATACGTATAGCGCTCCTCGATATTGCGAATCTCTACCTCGTCCAAGCTACCGGTCATTTCTTTACGATAACGCGCGATAAACGGCACTGTATTACCCTCGCTGAGTAATTCAATCACCGCATTAATCTGGTTTGGACGATAAGATAAAGATTTATGTACTAATTTCAAAATTTCTTCCATATTTTCTGCCTCCAAATAATTCATCTCTTGGACTAGTGTACCATAAAACAAGCGCTAAAACCAAGATGAATAAGCGGCTTTACCAAGATGCTACCAGGTTTAAAACCGCTTATTTATAAATGACTGGCAATCTCTTTCCTAATCTACTAAGTATTTCATTCGTAATCGTCTCTGCTTTCTCTGCTAAAATTTCTGCTGAAAAATGAGCATCTTGACTATCTATAATCGCGACTTCTGTTCCGACATTCACTTCATGTATATCACTGATGTCTAACATCATCATGTCCATGCAAATTCTACCGATGACTGGTGCGGCAACACCGTTCACACTTACCTTTAAGTTTGCATAAGACAGGTTTCGCGGGATTCCGTCAGCATAACCAACTGGAATCATCGCAATTTTCATTTTGTGTGGTGCCATGACATCATTGCCATAACCGATAAAATCATCTTCTGCGACGTATTCAATGAGAGCGATCCGACTTTTCAATGACAATACTGGCTGTAGTGGCAACGTCAGTTCTGAGTAATCACTTTGACAGCCGTATAATGAGATGCCAATTCTAACATAGTCATACTGCAATTTATTGTAATTTTGCATGCCATAACTACTTTGTAAATGTGTTTTTCGAGGGTTGATTCCGGCTTTTCGTAAAGCGACAAGTAATCTGTCATAGGCATCGATTTGTGCTCGCGTTCTTTCAATCGCCTCATCATCCAAATTATCGGCCGAACCAAGATGACTATAAATCCCTTCCACCGCCAAAATAGTTGACTTATAAAAATGGATGATGGCATTTATTTGCTCTTGCGGAATCCCTGTTCGGTGCATCCCTGTATCAATTTTCAAATGGCATCGAATACGCATCCCAGCCTCTTCTAAAGCAAAGCCGTGCTGTTCACTAATAACTGTCTGGATCAAATCAAAATATTGTATTTTATCTACGTCGCTCGGTGCTGTGTATCCAAAGATCAAAATATCACTTCGAATGCCTGATTTACGTAGTTCTATTGCTTCATCTAATGTTGCTACTGCGAAGATTTTAACACCATTTTTTTTCTAACAATTGACTACAATACGCAGCCCCATGACCATATGCATCCGCTTTGACGACAGCCATTAGTGCTGTTTTTTCAGGGAGATTTTTTTGAATCGTTCTGGCATTATGAATTAGTGCATCTCGTGAGCATTCTCTCCACGCACGGCGCGGTTTATGATATTGTTGTACCATCCTAAGAAAAGAGTTGATCCATAAGTAGCATGGAGCGAGACTTTGATATGATTGTATTTTCCACATCAGTAATACTTCCTTTCATTTAATCAGTTCGGTAAGTAATGATAAGTTCCCCGCAGTTGTTATCACTCATTTCACAAATCACAACTTTATCTGGGACTTGTATTTTTTCTAAAAACCAATCCTCCATCGGTACAGTGACGATATAGTAGGAATAATCACTATTTTGCCAATGAAATGGTTCGTAAAAAGAGGTGAAATTTCGTAAATAATCGATATATTCTTCTAACACATATTCTCGCTCTTTAATAATTTGGCTATGTGGCAAGCCGACATACCGGAAATGCCACGGTTCATAAGCAATTCCGGTAATCTGTGTTTTTCCTTCAGGATATCTTAAAATAAAACCAAAAGTAGCCATTTGTTCGCGAAAAATTCGAGCAATCCCATAATTCGGAAACTCTGGACAAATAAAGTCGATGTCGTCTTGTTTTAGTGCAACGTCAATTGCTAAGCCTGCTTGGTGTTCGCTACTGCCTGGTTTTGCGATATATTTCTGTGTGTAGTTTTTACCGTTTTTAGTGAGACTATGTTGATAAATTTGAGATTGCTCCTCATAGCTTCGGTATCCACTGACTGGGACAATGTCTTCTCTTGCATCGATATTTGTTACCAGTGCATATATATTTTCTGCAGCTTGTTTAGTCAGTTGATGATCTGCACATAGTGTCACAAGCGAACTTGGCACATAATTTTTGCTTAATGTATGGCTGTTATTAATCAATAATAAATTATCCTTTAGTTGTTTCATGGCCTGTCACTCCGTTTCGCTTTTCTGCTGCAAGTTCGATTAATGTTTGAATCAGCGTCTCGTAAGAATAGCCTGCCTCCTTCATCAATGTAGGAAAACGCGAATGCTCTGTAAATCCTGGCATCGTGTTGACTTCGTTAAAAATCAACTGACCGTCTTCTTGTAAGAAAAAATCAATACGCGCTAAGCCTTCACAATGAATCGCCATATAAATCGCTCTTGCAGCTTTTTGAATGTATCGCTTGGTTTTTAATGGGATTCGTGCTGGCATATGAATTTGCGCAGAAAGCAATTCATATTTCTCTGTGAAGTTGAAAAAGTCGCCATTCAACTCTATTTCATCAACGCCACCAACGATTGGCTTACTATTACCAATAATACCGCATCCAACTTCAGAGCCTTGAATTGCTTTTTCGACCGTGACTTCGGTATCGAATTGTGCAGCATGCTTTATTGCTGGCATGAGTGCGTCTTTGTGAGAAACCATCGATATACCAATCGATGATCCAGCTCGAACTGGCTTGACGAATACTGGAAAATCGTGTTGTGCTATAAAGTCTTGAATGCGAATGTTTGGAATTTGTTCGCTGTAAAAATGAATGGAAGGTGCGACTTGAATACCTAAATTATGCACTAATTTCTGGACTTGTACTTTATCGCTACCTAATGCTGATGTAAAGACACCGCATCCAACATAATTTATCCCAGCTAAATCAAGCACTCCTTGTATCGTGCCATCCTCTCCATTTTGTCCATGTAACACAGGAATGGCAACATCAATTCGACATGTTTCGATGGAAATAGCCCGATGAACATATACGCCACTTTCTGATTTATCCATAATAGGTGAGACAATTGTACAAGAGCTATGTTGTTCCCATTTATTACTGGAAATCGCCTCAACTGGACCTTCGTATAAATACCATTTTCCTTTTTTTGGTGATACCAATTAAAATGACATCGTTTTTTGTTTTGTCAATAGCTCGGATTACGGCAGTTGCGGATTGCAAGGAGACTTCATATTCAGGCGATTCTCCTCCAAAAAAGACGGCGATTTGTTTTTTTCATTGTTTTTCCTCCTTAATTCTTGAATCCGTAAGCCATGAGGGTTTTCGTATCTTGGAAACGGGCGTCTATTGTGCTTGTTTTTAATACGATGGAAATCAATCGCTTACCGTTTTGCTTCGCTGTTCCAACAAAACAATAACCCGCACCATCTGTGAATCCTGTTTTCAAGCCATCCAATCCGTCGATTTCTTTATTTGCTAAAAGTGCGTCTGTAGACTCAACGGTGTAGCCAGTGCTTGTCTTATAGCTTGCCTTTGATGTCATATCAAGCACTTCTGGATATTTTGTAATAAGTGATGAGGCTAGTAGGTACAAGTCTTTGCTCGTAGATACGTTTTCTTGACCATCGGCATCTAAACCGCTTGCGCTAACAAAGTTACTTTTGCTAGAGAGCCCTATTTTCTTAGCTTCTTTATTCATTTTAGCTGGAAAATCTGTTTTGTCTAATCGTTTTCCAAGTGCTTCTGCGGCATCATTTGCTGACATGACGAGCATCGCTGCGTAAAGATCTTTCACGGTCCAGTCTCTTTTGTTTGTGATCATATATAAAGATACTGCCGCTTTATCATTCAGTGGTTCCAATTGCAAAGTTTCATCCCACGACAGCGTTTTATTATGTATGGCTTGTAAAACCAAATACGTTGTCATCAGCTTGGTAATGCTTGCGATTGGTGTTACCATTTCTGGACTTTTCTCATATAGTGGCTTTGTATCATCGACGTTATAAAGTGCAGCCGATTCTGCTGAGATGTTAAGATCAGGTGATGGCGTCGTGTCCACTGGTTGTTCTACTTTCTTTTGTGCTGTTTCTGCTGTAGCTGTGACTTTTTGTTTTGTTTCTGTAGCTTGATCCTCATTATCCGTACATGCAGCAAGCGATAAACTCGATACTGCTAAAACTGCGATAAGGCAACTATGTTTAATATTCAATTCATTCTCCTCCTTTGGTATAACTTAAGTATAGAGGAGTTAAATAAATGCGAGGCTAAGAAAATATAAGGAAAGTTTAAAGAAATCATCCGAATTATGATAAGGAAAAATGACTCACCTATACTTTTATGAAATTTAAGTAAAAAAAATGACCTTCAATGAATTTTTATTTAAAATAATCCATTGAAAGTCCTTTTTTTTATTAGTGTTCCTTTTGTTTATCTCAAAAGCTTGTTATGGCAAAATTGTCGCTGTGGCTTGTGCAATAACTCCATTGGAATTCAATGCCCTCACTATAAAGCTATCTCCAACGACTTGCATAGCAGCAAAACCGGAAACATAGATTCGGAAAGTTCCATCTGCATTTATTTGACCATAACGTAGTATCGTCCCAGCTTTATCGTAAACCGCAATTCGCTCTACATTTTTTTCTACAGCTCCAGTAATGTTCGCTTGACCTGCTCGATAAGGATTTATCATTAAGGTTGATAATCCTTTTACAGTACCAGTTGCCACTTCACTGCGTTGCCCATGAACATCCGTTACAAATATTTCAAAATTAGTACCTGCGACTTTGAGTGCTGCAATATCATTCGCATAAATTGCATATTTACCGTCTGCACTAATAGTTCCAATTTTAGTGACTTTACCATCAATTACCAACGTAACTCTCATTGCTCCTGCTGGTACAGTACCTCGGATATAGGTACCATTCGCAAAGTAATCATCAATCGTTGGTTTTGTTAGTTGGGCACTGATAACTGTTACAACTACGGAGCACTCTCATCCTCTCCTTCTTTTTGAGTAATGGAAAGTTTCGTTCCCTCCACTTGAGATGGAATAGTTACTTCAAAATTCCCATCATTGTTCACTTGACCTGTTCCAATTTCTTGTCCTTTTACTTTTACGCTCACCGTAGCTCCAGGTTTACCTTTTCCGCTCACTTTCGTACTGTTGGCTGTCACAATGTCAATATTACTTGGTGCGTCTAGGCCTTTTAATACCTGCGTTTCACTCACTACGCTATCCATTCCATTTTTAGTTTGACTAACAGCTAGTTTTTCACCTTCGACAGTTCTCATAATGAGCAATTCGAACTTCCCTGCATCGTTTATGGTTGTTGTTCCTACCAGATTTCCTCCTGCTTTCACATGAAGCGTAGCTCCTGGGCTCCCATTTCCAGTTACTTTGACTCTCTCTCCAGAAATAATCGCTCGAAGTTCTGTAATTTTACCTAACTCAATCCCGTATCGTATACTGTCCTTGGTTTGATTTAAGCCAAGCGATGCGCGTACTTGTACGGTGTTCCCACCAATTAGTGCAGGCACATTCGCTGTCCATTGGCCTGTGAGTGGATCTGATTTCACATTAGCAACAGGTGCTACTGCTCCTGTCCAAATAGCTATATCAGCACCTGGTGACGCTGTTCCAGATATAGTATTCATGCCTTCCTTCAATTCAGAAGTGACTTCTGGTACTTCTTGTCCCACAATAATCGTCGTGCTTTCACTGACGTCTTTCCCCTCTTCTTGCGTGACTTGTAATTCATTCCTCATTTTCTGTGCAGGTACCGTTACTTCGAAAGTGCCATTCTGAGCAACTGTCGCTGTTCCAATTTCCTGTCCACTTGATTGTACTCGTACTTTCGCTCCTTGTTTACCTGTTCCAGTTACTTTTGTTTCCTTACCTGAAACGGCGTTAACGGCTGGTTTTCCTATCCCTTCCACAACTTTTACGTAGAAATTCATAGCCCCTGTTGAACCGTTTATTCCAAATATTCTGCCATTCCATTTTTGTTGTACGCTAATAGAGTAACCTGGTGCTTGATTTACTATTGGCATTTCAAAATTTCCATCTTGGTCAACAATCGCTGATGATTTCATCGGTCTGACTTGATTCCCAAGTTTTACTGCAAATGTCACTTCTACTTCAACGCCAGGGTATCCTCCTGTACCAGTTATAGTAGTCGTATTTGTTGTTGTTAGGTCAATGTTACTTTCTGTAAGTTTCGAAGGCCATAGTTCATAAATAGAAAAAGCGGGTCTTCCACCATTTGCTGAGGAAATTGCATAATCTTCCAGCATTAAAATATGTCCCACCTCAAGCTCTGGAATAATAGCTTGCCATCTTCCATTCTCATCAACTGGTACTTTAGCAATATATCCTGAATCCAGCCCGTATTTGATAGTGACTTCCCCATCTGGTGTACTAATTCCTGAGATAGACGTACTCCCTAAACGAAATCCCTCAGTAATTTGTAAAGATTTATCGTCAGACATAGTAACATCTACAGACTCGATGAATGGAGCTTTGCTTGAGAATTTGTTCACCCCTGTAGATTTATTAGTGCTTTGGCTCATAATTTCGTTTTCTGCAGCTCGTACTTCTATTTCATTGTCTGTAAGGCCTAATGCTCCGCCTGTTGTAGCAGCTAATCCAGCCGCCCATAATAATGCTTTTTTCTTCACTTTTGTTCCTCCTCTTTTAACCTGAATATTCCTAATTATTCATTTAATTACCTGCAACCAGTTTTGACACATCATTCCCTTCCAACAGTCAATATATATTGTAGTTTTCATTATAAGCTGTATTCTTTCATTTGCATGTAGATAAATTTTAGACTTTTTTTTATAATCCAGTATAAGCAAACGCTTACTATGCCATATTTTTAAAATTAGCCGAGATCACTAGCAATGAACTGCTTTTTTTACATAAAAATAGCCTCGATCCGAATACTAATCTCGGACCAAAGCTATTCTAACCACTTATAGGAAATTCTCCGACGATAAACGTCACGTCATCTTCTGGTACATCAGCCACATTGCTTTCAATGCAATGTCCTGTCGCTTCAATTGAACCGCTTGCAAATAAATATTTCTTTACACCGCCAAGCACTAACCCGTCGGAATGCATTAAAAATTTCGAACCTGGCTTGTAATCAAATTTCTGCGTCCGAATTTTTTGCTTTCGACCAGAAAGAAATCCTGTCGATGAGATTGGAAACAATAATCTATCGTCATCACCCAATAAATAAAATCGGATATTGCCGATGCCACAATACGTCAGTTGTTTTTTGGCGAAATTCGCGTACCATATTGCTATCGCTGCGCCGCGAAGACCGCTAATCGCTTTGTTTGCTTCTGCCACAATATCTCTTAAATGCATCGAACTATGTGCATCAATTACTTCCGTCACTGCTTTAGCTGCCTTTTCCGCTTCTTTCCCGCTTCCAAGACCATCCACGAGCACACATAAAAGCCCTGATGCATCCTCTTTTATCAAAATCTGATCGCCACAATGTTTTTGCAAATGTTTCGCACGCTGGAAGACATACAAATCCACACCTACATTCGATTGTCCCGTCACATCCATTTATTCTAAATCCTCATCTTGTAGTGCTGCTCGCAACTTCTTAATTGCCTGACGTTGAATGCGAGATACATGCATTTGCGAAATATCCAATAAATCCCCAGTCTCTTTCTGACTGCGATTTTCAATAAACGTATACTGCAAAATTTTCTGTTCGCGTTCATCCAGAGCTGGCAAAACTTTCTCCAAAAGCATCCGTTGATTTACGCGTTCAAAGCCATCATCCTCACCACCAACAACATCCAGTAGCGTAATAGTACTTCCATCCGTATCTGCTTCGATGGAATGGTCTACAGACAGAGCTTGATAGCTTTTCCCCATCTCCATTGCTTCTAAAATTTCTTCTTCGGTAGCCCCAATGAAATTAGCGATATCACTGATTTGCGGCGAACGTTGTAACTCCCGTGTCAACTCTTCTACCGCGTTTTTAATTTTTGGTCCAAGTTCTTTAATACGGCGAGGCACGTGTACGCTCCACGTTTTATCGCGTAAGAAACGCTTGATTTCGCCAACAATCGTCGGAACCGCAAATGCTTCGAAACTCTTACCGAATGATGCATCATAACGACGAATAGCTCCGAGCAACCCGATATTGCCAACTTGAACTAAATCTTCATGAAATGATTTTCCTTGAGAATACTTGCGTGCAATAGATTCCACCAGGTTCTTATAGTGAACAACAAGTTCATACTGTGCGTCTTCATCTCCGTTTTCTTGATAATCACTAATCCATTTATAGACTTTTTCCTTTGCTTTTTCACGGGCTTCTTCTCTTGCCGCGAGCTCCTCAGGTCGAGATAATTTTGGCATTCCCCTCCACCTGCTTTTCCTCTATATATTTAGTCATAACTACCGAAACACCACCATCATAGTGTAACTCTACGTCATCCATCAAAGCTTCAATTAAAAACAAACCTAAACCACCGACGCGCAACATGTCCGCATCTTCGTCTTCCTCATATGGCCCAATTTCCATTTTGCGTTTCTCCGCATCAAAGCTCTTGCCTTCATCCGTTACTGTCACTTCCAGCTTATCTTCATAAACTGCAAATGCAATTCGAATTTCACCAATATCATCTTCGTTAAACGCGTGCTTCACCGCATTTGTAATTGCTTCGCTAATCGCGATTTTCAAATCTTCAATTGCTTCAAACGAAAAACCAATTCGGCTCGCAATGCCAGAAACCGTCAATCTTCCTAAACTCACAAACTCAGGCCTGGCTGGAATTTTTAGTTCAATCGTGTCATACGTTGTTGCCATTCATTTCACCCTCTACATTTTTGATTTCGATAATATCTGTTAAACCAGTAATTTCGAATAATCGATAAATCCGATCTGACAACCCAACAAGCTCCAATTCACTCTTTTTTGCTCGTAAACTTTTAAATACGCCTACAAAAACACCCAAGCCAGTACTATCCATATAGGTTACACCTGCCAAATCAATCTGTACGTATATGCCCTCGCGTTTGTCAAAACTCCCTAACGCCTCTTTTAATTTCGGTGCCGTGTATGCATCAATCTCGCCGGCCACAACAACTTTCGCATGATTACTATCAGTCTCTCTAATCTCTACCTTGATATTCATCATTCCACCTCGTCCCATTTTTATATACCCAGAGTGTATTCCCTGAATATCTTTATTCTAAACGCGCTTTAAGCAAATTAATGTGAAATCATCGCGCAGTTCGTATTCCTGCATCTTGCATAAATACTCGTATACTTCTTTGACTAGTTTCTGTGGTGGCAAATCAATCCGCTCTTCAAAGACAGTTATCAAATCCTCACGTTCAATGAAACCGTCCAGAGTACGTGTTTCAGTAACGCCGTCTGACATAATGAAAATCATATCGTCTTTAGCAACAGCTTTCTCAAATCCACGATAGGTCGCGTCTGGATCGATACCAAGCGGTAAACCACGTGCATACAAGTCGGTAAAACTTCTCGTTTTTGCATCGAAATAAAGTCCTACTTCATGACCTGCTGATGCGAATTCAAACAGATGATTTGATGTGTCGTATAGACCGTAAAACATTGTGATAAACATATTGTCATCAATGTTTGTCTCAGCTACCGCGTTTAGGTTTTGCAACATTTCGCTTGGTGTCTTTGCGGAACCACTGTAATTATCGGAGGCATATTTTAGCATCGACATACTGAATGCAGCTGGAATTCCTTTTCCGATAACATCGGCTAGTGTAACGCTAATTTTGTCATCGCCTTCTTGCATAAAGCTGTAGTAATCCCCACTCATTTGACGCATTGGTACACTTACTGCACCGACTTCAAGCCCTGCTACTTTTGGCAATTCTGATTTCATCATCATTTTTTGCATATCTTCTGCTTGAGCAATTTCGCGGCGTAATGCTTGTTGCTCTGTTCGCAAGCTAAGATGTTCCATATAAGCCAGACCGTAGCCGACCATCATTTCTAGCAATACATCGAATGAAGACGAAATATATTCTGGTAAGTCCGAGTCATATTCTTCCAAAATCGCTCGATGCAAATTCACAATTTCTTCTGGCGATATTTGTTTTTCCATCGCCTCGCGTGTCAGTTTTTCGCAATTGTATAAAACACCTTCATCCTGTTGCTTCAAATACGTCAAAACAATTTCGCGATATTTCTCCCTAAACAGCAAACTCTCTCTACTTTCCATCTTGTGTCCTCCCTAGCGGACCCACTTTTGTGTTGTAATGATTGTCCCCTTTGTGCCTTCTTCGATACTTGATACAAGGTCAAACGTGTCCATTAGGCGTTTTACACCTGGTAATCCTGCACCTAGTCCTCCAGAAGTTGTATAACCATCTTGCATCACTTGCCTTACATCATGGATACCCGGACCTTGGTCCTTCGCAATAATTTTCAGTCCATCTTTTCCTGTTTCTGTCATCTTTTCAATACAAATCTCCCCAGTTCCCGCATAAAGAAAAATATTTCGAGCAAGTTCGCTAATTGCAGTCGTTATTCTTGCTTGATCTACTGTGCCAAAGCCGATTTCTTTAGATACTTTCCTTCCTAACTGGCGAGCAGCGACTATGTCCCACTCATTGATAATCTTGACACAGGATTGGAATTCCATCTCTATTCCCCCAATTCCTGTTTTAATTTATCCAAACCACTTTCTAGGTCCATCGCGGAAAGGACACCTTCAAATGTAATACCTAATTCTACTAATGTAATCGCGACTGCTGGTTGGATTCCCGTCACAACCACCATCGCCCCCATAAGACGAGACATACTGACAACATCACCTAAAATTTTGGCAATGAAAGAGTCGATAAAATCTATAGATGTAATATCAATCACTACGCCTCTTGCGGATGTCGCATGAATTTTGGCAAGCAAATCTTCTTGAAATTCAACTGCCGTTTGATCATCAAGCTCACTCTGGATGGAAATTAATAGACATTCTCCCAATTTCAGAATCGGAATTCCCATTCTCTCACTCCTCTTTTTCTACTATCTCTCTATGAGTCATCGCGAGTGCTTTCTCCATGCCTTTTTTCATCGTGCTAGTAGTAATGACTTGATCAAGTTCAATTCCTAAGTTCACAATAGTTTGCGCAATCTCTGGCCTTATACCCACGAGCATTGCTTGGCAACCTACAAGTCGGACTGCATCGGATGCTTGAATAATGTGATGCGCTACCATCGTGTCAACGATTGGAACACCCGTGATGTCAATTAATACAACATCGGATCTATGTTTCACAACACCAATTAATAAGTTTTCCATAATTAGCTTTGCGCGCTCCGTATCAATCGTACCAATTAGTGGCATCACAGAAATACCATCAAAAATTGGTAGTAACGGGGCCGATAACTCTTGTAATGCTGTTTTTTGAACGGATACCGTCTTTTCCCAAGAATCCGCGTACGCATTTACTACGACGCTGTACATGGCAGATAGCCAATTCTCAAAATGATAATAAGCATCATCGTCAGCATTCGCCATATTGAAAACGCCCTGCTTTTTCATTTCGGTGTAAACAATCAACCCAAAATTCCGAAGTCCTTTTGTCACAAAATGAACAGACCATCCAAGATCCACTACTTTCTGAGCAAAACCATCTAGTTTTTCATTGAAAGAACCATCTTTAGAGCCTAGTACGTTAGCTACAATTAAATCTAAAAACTCCCTACTTGTATCTTCATATAATAAATCACTCGTCACTAGCAAAATCGCTGGGTCGGCTTGCACTGTCATTTCTTCCATCCATCTGCTCAGTAACAAATCTTTATTTGTATGAATAAAATTCGCAAA
Organism: Paenilisteria riparia FSL S10-1204; assembly: GCF_000525995.1. Taxonomy (GTDB): domain Bacteria; phylum Bacillota; class Bacilli; order Lactobacillales; family Listeriaceae; genus Listeria_A; species Listeria_A riparia. The sequence continues at coordinate 44,272 of NZ_AODL01000007.1, forward strand.
ATCTCTATACATCTTTATTCTTCCAACCTTTCGTCTTGATTGAAACGTAACAAGTACGATTGCAACGGCCTCTTTCGTAAAAAAAGAGACACGAGAAAAGCAATGGGGAAAGAGCAATGGGGTTTGCCACAGCCTAAGAAGCTTTTCTCATGTCGGTTACTTAAAAGCCAGACATTTCTATTCTAAACTCAAGTATCGTATAATATGTAATCCTTATTCTATTCAATTTTTTTTTGCGAAACTTTATACTTGCCTAACTCATCATTTTAGTAAAGCTTCTTTTATAATATTATGTAAGAGACATGTTAGCTTTACCAACAAATATTTGCAATTTTAAAAAATCTACTAAACCCATACTGATTTCTAACGCACGATTCACTTGATTCATCAACTGACTGTCTAAATGTGTAATCTTATCCGTTAGACGCTGCTTATCAATTGTTCTAACTTGTTCCAGCAAAATAACGGAATCGCGATCGAAACCATGTTTCTGAGCTGCCTCAACGTGGGTCGGCAATTTGGCTTTAGAAATCTTTGCCGTAATTGCCGCCACGATGACAGTAGGACTAAATCGATTGCCAATATCGTTTTGAATGATGAGAACTGGCCGTATTCCCCCTTGTTCACTTCCAACAACAGGAGATAAGTCCGCGTAGTATACATCTCCACGCTTCACCATTAGCTCATTCACCCTCCTAAAACTTGTAAATTTTTATCTTCGGCTTCCGATTCCACATGTGTGCATTCACATGCAATCGAAAAGTTGATAGAAGCCATCTCAGTATATCCACGTTCCATTTCGTCACGCAAATCGCGTGCTTTCTTTTGACGTAAAAACTGTTGTGTTGCCTCCATAATCATTTCACTCCGCCCCATTTTTTCTTTTGCCCGAGCCTCGTCTAGCTCCTCCAATAATTGCTGCGTCATTTCTACCCAGATTTCTGTCGTGTCTTGTTTTTCTAACACGCGTCACACCCCCAGCTGTGCATTACTCTATAACATATATATCGTAACACTATCAGGACGCAATGGAAAGGCTTTTCGGAGTGATTTTCTTCAAAAATACGCTATTAGACCCGATTCCCTAAAAAGCAAGTTAGACTGAATACCTAACAGTTAGGAAATATGATGTGTACTTTTTCATTATAATTCTTAATTTAAAACTATGCACGTAAAAAACCTCAAAGAATGTATTTTTTTGGAACGCGTTCCGAAATTAAGCATGTTACTTCATAATTAATCGTCCCTAAATGGCTTGCTGCCTCATCTGCCGTGTTTGGTTCGCCGATTAAGGTCACTTTCGTACCAGTCGGATAATATCGCGGTAAACGAATTATACATTGGTCCATACAAACTCGGCCAATCACTGGCATCCGCTCGCCATCGATGGATACTTCAAACCCTGAATAAGCACGAATAAAACCATCCGCGTAGCCAACTGGCAATGTAGCGACCCATTCCTGAGACTTGCGTTCATAGGTGGCGCCGTAACTTACACAATCGCCAGCCGCAAGCTCTTTCACCTGCACAATTTCGGTATAAAAAGATAACGCCGGGCGTAACGCAAATGGCAAAACTGGCGCAATTTCTAGTGAAGGTGTCAATCCGTACATCGAAATGCCAAACCGAACCGCGTCAAAGTCATGCTGATTTTGTAACAATGCCGCTGCACTATTCGCACAATGTATAATCGCTGGACGTTCTTTAAGCGAAGCAACCACTTCCTTAAAACAGCCTAGCTGCTTCTCAAAATACGACGTCTCCAGCTGGTCCGCCGTTGCAAAATGCGTAAATATACCTTCAAAAACGAGATCCTGACGCTTCGCAATCTCGTCCTCCACATCACGTACCGCATCAAACGACCTGACGCCAAGCCGCCCCATTCCCGTATCTACTTTCAAATGAATTCGTAAAGGTATTTTTAGTTCTGGCAATTGGCGCAACCAATCCACATCAAAAACCGTCACCGAAATCTGCTTTTCTGCAGCTAGCTTCGCGTATTCTAAAGGAACTGCTCCCATCACCAAAACTAGCTCATCAAACCCAGCTTCCCGAAGTGCCAACGCCTCATCCAAAATGGCGACACAAAAGCCTCTTGCTCCAGCATCTTTGGCTATATGAGCAACTTCAAGCATACCATGGCCATACGCATCGGCCTTCACAACCGCCAACAAATCCACCTTCTCTGGCAAATGGCGCCGTTCATTCTCAATATTAGCACGAATATTAGCACGATTAATTTCCACCCATGTTGGCCGGTGCCATCCCGTTACCGCCATTCTTTCTGCCCCCTGTCCACTTCCTCAATAATAACCTGCGCCGCAGCACTCCGTCCTGTATGTGTAATACTTACAAACACTCGCTCATCCAAGCGTTTTGGTTGCGTTAAAACTGGGCGCCCGTTAGGTAATGTCAGCACTTCCACATCTGTAAAATTTAACTCTTTCCCAAAACCAGTCCCATTCGCCTTCGCATATGCTTCCTTCGCAGAAAACCGTCCTGCCAAAAACTCAACTTGACGCGAACCACTATATTTGGCAAACAGTTTCTGTTCCTCCGTCGTTAAAACCCGTTCTACAAATCGCGGATTCTTTTCTAACACTTGCTTTACACGGTCCAAATCAATCATATCTAACCCCACGCCCTTAATCATGGCTGGCTCCCATTCATTACAAACTGGCTCGCATCATTCGCCGCCGTTCTCCCAGCGTGAATACAATCTGGAATTCCAACACCTCGGTAAGACATGCCCGCTAAGAAAATATTCGGGTGTTGCTGCTTCAAATCATGTTCTACCATCTCTAGGCGTTCCTGGTGCCCAACCGTATATTGTGGCATCGCTTCTTTCATTCGACTTATCTCATAAAACAATGGCTCACCTTCTAGCCCAATCATTTCTTTCAAGTCTTCCTGCACATGTCGTACCATTTCCGCATCTGTCTGTTCTAACAGACCAACTTGTCCAGCCTTACCTAAAAAGCCTCGCAGTAACAATTTGCCATCAGGAACCATATGTGGCCATTTCTCCTGTACCCACGTACATGCCGTAATATGATAATCTCCAGTCCTAGCGACTAAAAAACCAGTCCCTTCAGGTAAATGAGACACAGCATCTTGATTATAAGCTAACGAAATAGTTGCCAAGCTTGTCATCGGCTGCTCCATCAAAGGCTTCACAGCAGGAACATCTAGTAAAGACAGGACCACATCATGCGTCGTAGCAATAATAATCGCATCTGCAACAATTCGTTCTCCATTTTCCAAAACAACCGTTGTGTTCTCAATACACTTCACAGCCGTATTTGCGTGAAGCCTTTCTGCTGGTAACGCCTTTACGAGCGCATCCGTCAACGTCGATAAGCCACCAGCAAGTGTCCGAAACGCGCCAATTGTTTTCGCCGTTCCCGTCGTATTCACAGTCTCCGGGCGATGACTTTTCAACCCATACATCAAGCTTCGATATTGTTTCGCCGTACTTTCGAATTGAGGAAAAGTCGCGCGCAGACTCATCTCATAAATATTTCCCGCATAAATCCCAGCCAGCAAAGGTTCAATCAAGCGTACTACCATCTCTTTACCAAAGCGATACTCAAAGAAATCCCCAATCGACTGATCGGCTTCCGTCACATTCGACTCCAACATCAGCTCTTCCAGCGCGCGAACCTTCCCATCCTCCGTCAATAAATCACTTTCTAATAACGCACGAATATCCGTCGGAATTCCCATCACAGACCCTTCTGGAATCGGGTGGAGCGCCTTATCATGATAAATATAAGACTTACCAGTCGCATTCGTAATTAACTGATCCGTCAAGCCCAAATCCTCCACTAATGCCAGTCCAGCAGGCTTGCGCGCCAAGAAAGAATCTGGCCCTTTCTCAATAATAAAGCCCTCGCGCAACACCGTGTTAAATTTCCCACCAAAATGACCGTCCGCTTCAAAAAGATGCCAATCCACTTCTTCTTGATTCATCTGGCTATTCAAATAATATGCCGCCGACAACCCTGTCAAGCCTCCACCAATAATTATGATTTTCTTCATTTGAATCCTTCTTTCTGCATCGTAGACTTATCTCTTCGACGGCTGATACCAATGATACAGCCGGTTCGCATCCGCACTTCCCATATAACGAACAGACGACTCTAAATGCGTCTGTCCTGATTTTAATAACACGGAAAAATGCGCCACATTTCCCTTACGCATCCAAATACTCTGGGAACGCTTCGCTGACTGCACGCGCTGCTTCAACATGAAATCTGTCCTTCTAGCAATAAACGGTCGTCCTCGCAAAACAAGCTCTGTATCCGTAGCATAAAAACCTGTCGCTCGATATTCCGCAATCGCTCGCCATCCAAGAAGTGGCAACAGCAATAGACTAAACAGTCCCCATGGGAAAAATAAAATGCCCAGAATCAGAATCACCGGAATTGCCCAAATCGTATTAATAAAGAAGAACCGCCGTAAACTTGACTTCGGCACACGCTCCAAATGCTCCATCGGAAAAGTATACCCCTCCAAAATTTGCGGCAAGACTTCCAAAGCCTTCGCTTTCTTCACGATGGGCAAAATCACAATGTCTCCTGAATTCTTCTCATCCCCAGAGCTCCCAGCCGTCACCACTCGCACCGTAGCCAGTTTTAACATTTGACGTAGCGGTGATTCAATAAATTTAATCGACTGAATCCGTTCCAAAGAAATGGATGTATGTTGACGCTGCAATAATCCTTTCTCAACAACAAGATGATCTTCAAAACGCATCAGCTTAAATTGGAAGTATTTAAATAATGTCGTCACAATCGAAATACCCCATAAAACAAGAATAACCAAGACAGCGATTAGAATAAGAATCACAATCCCAAATCGAATCAACATCTTAAACTGCTCTTCAACAAAATCATCTGGAATCAAATCCCGAAACTGCTGTCCAATTGCTAAAATAACCAAGAAAGCCCCAAAGACACCGCCCGACGTAACTGCCATCAGCAATAACTCTTTTGTCTCTAAGCCAAATGTGAACAACGGCTTCTCCTCATTTTTTTCTTCCACAACCGCATCAGCCGATTCTTGCAAAGGAGCATCTTCCTCCGCTAATTCCGCAATTTTGCCCGCACGTAAATCTTTCAATTCTTGCGCGACACTCGCTGGCACGGCACTCAAATCGGCTTCCGCTTTCCCCCCACCAGCAGTTTCAATTAAAATCTGCACGACATGAAAAGGCATGTAAAAAAACCACTGCTTCTGCTGCACAGTCTGAATCCGTTCATACGGAATGAAGATATTTTTCTTAAAAAACAGCCCATATTTCACTCGGATTCCCTTATCATCCATGCGATAGCGATATGTAAAATACTTAATCAAAGCAGGGGCGAGCAGCAAAATAATAAGCGCAATAACAAGCAACGGATACATCCACCAAGACAAAATCCCCTTCCCGCTAAAATTACGAAACAGAGTAAAAATAACCACTGCAATCGGAATAATACTCTGGCGAACGCTAACAATTAATTCCTTAATAAGTGCAATCGGATGCAGTCGTCTATCCTCATACATCTTCCTTCGCCACCTTTACCAGTTCTAAAATATGATGCCGCAGCGTATCAGACTCTTGCGCACGAACAGCCTCAATATGATGCACCGTTGCAGCCGTTGAAATCGATACCCGAACTAACTTTTGACGACGTAAAAGCGGTCCTTGCTCCGTTTCTACATGTTGCACACGAATCATCGGAATCAATACCCGACTTCTAAAAATAATGCCATGCTGAATCTCTATCTCATCGTGCCTAATCTGATAACTCCAACGCGCCCAACGAAACGGCACGATTACAAACAACGTCAACACAAAATAAAGTGCAGTAACAGCATAACCAATCAAACTCCACCAAAAAGAAATATCTATTGCACGAAACAATATACTAAGACCGATAGAGACTACTAAGAAAATCCCAATCGTAATGAAATACGTCTGTCGCCAGACTTTCTTAATCTCCTCAGGCAATTTCTGCGCCAAATTATCAAGCTCCATAAAAACGCCTCCTCTTTTTCTTTTTATCATACTTGAAAACCCCTGAAAAATAAAGCTTTATCCTCTGATATCTTGCAAGCCTTCCGAGCATTTTTCTACCCTTATTTCTATTTTTCATGTATCATTTCATCATGACACAAAACTTCTTCTTTTGTTCATAATTTGTTCATTTCTTGTGTTTATACTTAAAGTTAGAAAGGTGGTAGTGACGTATGAGAAATTCTTTTTTTAAAGTACTTTTATTTATTTTATTCTTTTCGACTAGTATACATATTCCTGTTCAGGCGGCCACTGCTAGCCCGACGACTTCTAGCTTAAATGCTGATGCCTTTGTTGATATGTTTGAAATAGATGATTATACTGCAGCTAACCCTTATATCGTGGTTTCTGGACACAGCGCTTCCATCACGTTCACCACAGATGAAGCCTCTAAAATCAGCCTGCACAACGATGTGACAACTATCAAAACGAAAGATTACGTGCAAGACCAAGAAATCACGGTCTCCCTTTTACAAGAAACCAATACATTTTTACTTACCATAACAACCAAATCAGGTACAACAACAACGTACCCCATTACGATAAAAACAGCGGCTAAGCCCAAGCACAAAGTCATGCCAAAGTTTGCAGAAACATCCATCACATCACCAAGAAGAAGTCATTATTAGAAAACTCTCTCATTATTTTCATTTTCGCTTCACCTTAATCCTGTAGAATAGAAGTATCAACAGCTACAGGAAGGATGAAATCACCTTGAAAAAGAAAATTGGATTTGGGCTCTTATGTTTCGTCATTGCACTAGGCGCCAGCATCCTACTCACACAACCAAGTGTGAAAGATACGGCGAATGATATAAAAACCAATTATATCGAAGCTACATCGACTGAAAAGATGAGTAATCAGCTAGACACGTTGATTCAAGAACAAAAAGATTGGTTCATCGAAAAATTAAGTGGATCATAAAAAGCATGATAACAGCCACCTCAATGGTATGTCATCATGCTTTTTTGCTTGTTAATTAATAATTTTCTTGAAATCGATGCGTTTATTGATATAGTACATAATTGGCGCACCTACTGCTAAAACGATGCATTCGCTGATAGCCAGTGTCAACCATGTGTAGAAAAATGGTAAGGAAGCCACTAACGCAAGTTCCCATGCAATAATAAACATCGTTGCCGAGAATACAAGTGTTGTAAGCACCATTCGTATCTTCACGTTCTTCACATACTTACTCAGTAAAATAACGATTAAGAGTGAAATAGCCGATTGCCCGACGCCAAACACTAAATCATACCATCCGAGCGGTGAAAAGAAATTCGCAATCAACACACCTACCACAATTCCAAAAAAATACTTCTTATCAAACACGATTAAGTGGTTAAACATTTCAGACAAGCGAAATTGTATATTCGTAAATCCAAAAGGCGCCACAACCAACGTCACGACAACATAAAGCGCCGCAACAATCGCATTGATTGTCAACGTTTTTATTTTCATTTTATAACTACTCCCTTAGTTTTTTTACGTAGGATGGTTTCGAACTACGTTTTCTCATCTATGTTACATTAAAAGCCCTGCTACATCAAGGTTTATTTTCACGTAAATGATTTTTTCAAAAACGTAAGCGCATACTTAGGAAAAAACACTTGCTTTTTTTCGCAAATGGGTGTAAATTCAATTATAGACTTTTTTTATCCACGATGAAAAGCCTTTTCTTCACGCTTAATCAGGGATAAATAATATCCACAATGAAATCGAGGTGAATCTCATGCAATTGACCAAAGGCGTAGAACAAGCGATTTGTATCATTGTTTTGCTATCGACGCAAGATAATCATAATCCGCTCGCATCCGACACGATTAGCGAACATTTACAAGTATCGCCTTCGTACTTAAAGAAAATCATGCGTAAGCTCGTTGTCCAGAATATTATTCGTTCTGTACCAGGCAATAACGGTGGTTTTTCCTTAGCGAAAAGCCCAGAGCAAATCACACTTTTGGAAGTCGTCGAGTCCATGGAAGGCGAAATTTCAATTTATCCGGACACAGGGTTGATCAACAAAGTTTTCCGCGATGGTGTGCACACTTCTAAAGGGGAAGCAGTGCTGCATGACGTCTTTAACGGCGCCAATAGCTTACTTCGCGATTACTTAGCCAAACAAACAGCCGCAGACCTACTCAAACGCACGATGGAGCAGTCAGAAATACCAGTTCTGAACTGGAACATAACGAACCTAAGCAATCAAAACAAGAAAGAGTGATTTTTTTATGAACATGTTAAAACAAGAATGGAAACGGCTATTAAATAACAAAATCTTGCTCGTTTCGACAATCGTCATTTTATTTATCCCAATCTTATACGGCGGTGTTTTTCTAAAATCCGTCTGGGACCCTTATGGCAAAACTAACGCCCTTCCTGTTGCGGTCGTCAATGAAGACCAAGCCGCGAGTTATGAAGGCGAGAAGCTCGATGTCGGGAACGAACTTGTCAAAGAACTAAAGAAAAACGATGACCTGGACTGGAATTTCATCGACGCAAAAGCAGCACAAAAAGGTCTCGAAAACGGTGACTATTACATGGTCATCACAATCCCGAAAGACTTTTCCAAAAACGCATCTACCGTTCTTGATGACACGCCTAAAAAAATGAATCTTTCCTATGAAATCAACCCAGCGCAGAATTACATCGGTGAAGTTGTCACAGGACAAGGCGCATCAGCAGTCAATGCTAAAATTTCCAAAAAAGTAACAGAGAGCTACGCCAAAGCGATTTTCTCACAAATTTCTAAAGTTGGCGATGGCTTCCAAACGGCCGCAGATGGCTCGAAGAAATTAGATGAGGGTACTATAAAACTAAAAGATGGCAGCAAAGAACTAACAAAACAGCTGAACAACTTGGCTAGTAGCACGCCAGAATTAGCGAATGGTGTCACAAAATTAGATAATGGTGCAGTCAAACTAAACGCTGCCCTATCCCAATACACCGCTGGAACGAGCCAACTACAAGCTGGTTTAGGCGACTTGCAATCAGGAACGAGTCAATTAGCAGGCAAATCATCTGAACTCGTAGCAGGTAGCATGAAACTTGCCGACGGTCTGAATACGCTAAACAACAGCACGGAGACACTAGCCGCTAAAGTTCCTGAACTAAACAACGGCCAACAACAATTAAACGATGGCCTCAAACAACTACAAACCGGTAGCCAAAAACTAAATGCCGGCTTACAAAAAATGAACAACGGCCTACCATCCAACGAAGATATCACGCAACTTTCCAACGGCCTAAAAGCAATGCAAAGCGGTATTGCCCAAATCAACAGTAAACTTGGCAATTCCGATGCTAGCGCTACAATGAAAACCATCACAACCGAGATGGAAAACATGTCCACAGCCATTAAAGCGCTCGGCGGAACGATTCAAAACAACGGCAAAAACACGACAGCCGCGATTACAAACACAGCCGCTTTTAAAAAGCTAACACCTGCAGAACAGCAAGAAATCGCAGGCGCATTGCAAACCGAACTGACAAAACAAGCAGGCGAACAAGCACAAATCGCCTCACAACTAGGAAAAAGTTTGACAACAACTGCTACGACATTACAAACACAATTAAAACCAATGGCAGACAACATCGGCACACTAAAAGCCGCGATTGGCGAATTAAACAATAAAGCAGGCATCTTGTTACCAGCAGCAGACCAAGCAGTCAACGGTTTTACAGCTGTTCGTACTGGTTTAACAATGAACAATGGCTTACTCGATGGCTCTAATCAACTAACTGCAGGCCTTGCACAAGTGACGAAAGGAAGCAACCAACTAGTAGCCGGAACATCACAACTAAGCGCCAACATTCCAGCACTTACAAGCGGTGTTTCCCAACTCGCAGACGGTTCGAACAGCCTAAACAGCGGCTTAACAGCTTACACAAATGGCGTGAACCAAGTAAATAGCGGTGTCGGCCAAGCAATCAACGGCGCTTCCAAACTAACACAAAACAATCCAGCCCTACTAGCCGGATCAGGCGCGCTAGCGGACGGAACGAACCAACTGACAGCGAAAGTTCCAACACTCGTAGATGGCTCTCAAAAACTAGCTGCTGGTTCCACAACACTAAGCAACGGTTTGCTAACATTGAACGACGGTACAAACGAACTCGCAACGAAATTACAAGACGGTGCCAAACAAGTTGGTGACATCAATCCATCTTCACAAACATACGACATGATTGCCCAACCAACAAAACTAACCGAAGAAAAACTAAGCAATGTACCAAACTACGGTCACGGTTTAGCACCTTACGTCTTATCTCTTGGTCTTTACGTTGGCGCACTTGTGTTCAACTTTATCTTCCCAATTCGCCGTCCATCCATGACACCAACATCTGGCGTTTCATGGTGGTTAAGTAAATTCTCTATCGGGTTTGTCGCTGCTATTTTGCAAGCATTAATTCTTGATTTTGTGATGTTAGCACTTGGTTTAGATGTCGCACACATGGGAGATTTCTTCTTGATTTCGATCTTGACGTCTCTCACATTTATGTATCTCGTAATGCTTTTAGCAACAGCGCTCGGCAATCCAGGACGCTTTATCGCGATGGTCATCCTTGTTCTACAACTTGGTGCCAGCGGAGGAACGTTCCCAATGCCATTAACAGACGGCTTCTTCAACGCAATCAATCCATATCTACCAATGACACACACGGTTTACGGCTTCCGCCAAGCGATTTCATCAGGCCTTGGAAATCATCTTTTTGTAGTGAGTGCATGGATTTTAGTAGGCTTAATCGTACTTTTCAATGCCCTGCTTATCCTAACGCTAACCATTCGCAAAAACAAACGTTTCCCAGTCACAACACTACACGAACAAACCGTGTAATCATAACAAAAATACCGCAAAATCTGACCTTGACGGGTTTCAGGTTTTGCGGTATTTTTTAGTTTACTTCACGAATCTTTCTTGTTTTCTTCTTCGATAAATAAAGCGGTACATTTTCGAGTTGGACGTCGCTATATTCTAGCCCAAACCAACTTTCTGGCGATGTTGTAAAGCGTTTGATTAACAGCTTCATTTTCATAATCGAACGTTGCCAGTTCGTTAAATCGGCTTCTGTGCTTAGCTCATCTCGAACGAGTACGAAGCAGAAATCACCGAGCGTACGATTAGTCGCCGTCGAATATTTTCGTTTCTGCTGAGCTAATTTCCCTTTGCTGATGAGGTCTTTGGCGATTTGATGTAGGAATACGTTGATATCTTGTTCAACGCGGAAACCTAATTTTAATTGGACGCGAATGACAAAATCTGTGTCAAAGTTCTCGACAGTATAATAGGCGGTGTGAGGTCCATCTACGACTTGCACATTGACAAACCAATAAACATCGGCGCGTTTAGGACGCTTATCCAAAATCGATGCCATGACTGCGTGTTCCACTCGTGCTGGATTTCTATTACTCGTTAAATAGACCAGATTATGCGCGAATTTAGGATAAGCGCCATCGTCTTTTAATTTTGTAAGACTCGGAATGAACTTCTTGATTGGCACGCTTTTAACGAGCTTCGACTTGATATAGTAACCAGTAAACCAAATGTACATGAGTGCCATGATAATTACTGCAAGGATTACTGCGACAAAACCACCATGCATGAATTTAGCAGCACTAGAGATAAAGAATGCGAGCTCAAGTACGCCAAATGTCATTAAAATTGCGGTTGTCGTAATAACAGAAAAGCCTTTTTGCAATAGGAATTGGAATAGTAATATCGTCGTCATAAGCATGGTCACTGTGATGGAGAGTCCGTATGCAGCCTCCATATGACTAGAATCTTGGAAGTACAGCACTACCCCTAAGCAAGCAATCCAGAGCACACTGGTGACAGCTGGAATATAGACTTGCCCTTTTGTTTCAGATGGATAGCGAATGCTTAATCTTGGTAAAAGGTTAAGCGCAATGGCTTCCGAAACTAGCGTATAAGCTCCGGTGATTAATGATTGTGAGGCGATAATTGCTGCCAGTGTGGCGATAAGAACGCCATACATAATAAACGGTTCTGGCATACTTTGGAAAAACGGATTAACAAACGGATCATCGATTTTTTTGAGCGATAAAATCCAAGCACCTTGTCCAAAATAGTTAAGTATTAAACACACTTTTACAAACGGCCATGTAATATAAATATTTTTGCGACCAACATGGCCTAAATCAGAATATAAAGCCTCGGCCCCTGTCGTTGCTAGGAAAACACTACCAAGGATAAGAAATCCTGCCTTATTTTGATCACTAAAAAGTAACTCCACAGCATAATATGGTGAAAATGCGCGGAAAATCGATAAGTCTCCTAAAATATTAATAATCCCTAAAATACCCAAAGCGGAAAACCAAATTAGCATTGTTGGGCCAAAAATTCGCCCAATAAACATCGTACCATAGCGTTGCATGAAGAAAATACAGCTCAAAATGGTGATAACAATCATGACAATCAAAGTCGTGTTACCTGTAAACAATGTCTCAAAAGCTGGAATCTCCTCAAGTCCTTCAATAGCGGAAGTAACAGTCACAGCCGGCGTCAAGACACCGTCAGCAAGCAAAGCCGCGCCACCTATCATCGCAGGTATAATCAACCATTTACCACGTTTACGAACTAAAGCATAAAGTGAGAAAATCCCACCTTCGCCATGATTATCAGCGCGCAAGGCGATGATGACGTATTTAATTGTTGTAAGAAGTGTCAATGTCCAAAAAATTAGTGATAATGAGCCAATAATATAATCTTCCGAAACATGGTTTAAGCCACCATTACTTGCAACAATCGACTTCATAACATACAACGGAGACGTTCCAATATCGCCATACACAATACCTAATGTCCCTATTGCAAGCCCCAACCTTATTTTATTCTTTTTCTCCACCAGTCACGCACCCCCCCCAAAAAAATTTCTTTGCATCGTATTATACCACCAATACCCTAAAAAAACGAGCATATTCCTAATCTAAATTCATAAGACTAGAAATATACTCGTATTATGCGCCATAAGTGTCCTCAAATAACAGGCCTGGATTAGCATTCATCGCTAAATCGCTGAAAATGCCTTGTTCATACATAATCGTTCCTGCGGCTGCAATCATCGCTGCGTTGTCACCACATAAAGATAGCGGTGGAATAATCAATGTTATATCGGGAAGCTCTGATGCGACTTGTTCTGTTAACCGTTCTCTTAACCCGCGATTGGCTGCGACGCCTCCTGCTAGAAGTAATTGCTTCACATCGTACTCTTTTGCAGCCCGAATCGTTTTCGCTACAAGTACATCTACAACGCTTGCTTGAAAACTTGCTGCTAAATCTGCCTCGTTTAGCGCCATCTCTTTTTGCCGGAGGTTGTGTACAGTGTTGATAAACGAGGACTTCAATCCGCTAAAACTAAAATCGTAACTCGCATCATCCAGCATTGCGCGCGGGAAATGGAAACTGTCTTCGCCTGTTGCCGCCAATTTGTCGATTTGAACGCCGCCTGGATACGTGAGGCCAAGTGTTCGCGCTACTTTATCGTAAGCCTCGCCGGCTGCGTCATCACGCGTTTCGCCAATAATGTCAAAACGGCCATGTTCTCGCATGACGACAAGTTCGGTATGACCGCCGCTCACGACGAGGGACAATAACGGAAACTGCATTTCTGTTTCAAAGCGATTCGCATAAATGTGACCCGCAATATGATGCACACCGATTAATGGCTTATTATGAATGAATGCTAATGTTTTCGCTGCATTGACGCCGATTAATAATGCGCCTACGAGCCCTGGTCCTTCTGTTACTGCGATAGCATCGATATCTGCCATCGTGACGCCAGCTTGTTCGAGTGCTTCTTCTAATACGATTGTGATTTGTTCGACGTGATGACGCGACGCGATTTCTGGCACGACACCGCCAAACCGTTTATGACTCTCGATTTGTGATGCTACCACATTGGATAACATCTCTTTGCCACTTCGTACGACAGAAACCGCCGTTTCATCACAGCTCGACTCGATGCCGAGTATTAATGTTTCTTTTTTCATAGCTCCACCCACATCACCAGCGCGTCCTCGCCATTATCCGGATAATATTTTTTCCGAATCGCGCCGTCCTTAAATCCAAATTTTTTGTACATTTGTTGTGCCCGATTGTTCGTCACTCGGACTTCTAACGTTAACCGCCGCACTGCCTTTTCTTCGGCGATGCGCAGTAATTCTTGCATCATTGCTTTGCCGTAACCATGCCCTTGCTCGTCTGGGTAAATCGCGATGTTTGTAATATGTCCTTCATCAAGAATCATCCAAACACCCGCATAGCCAATGACTTCGCCAGCTTTTTCAGCCACAATATAATACGCGTAGGCATTCGTGTAAAATTCACTGCGAAACGCCTCTTCACTCCACGGGGATGTGAAAACAGCGGTCTCGATTCGCAACAATTGCTTAATATCCGCACCATTCGCTTGTCTAAACGTGATGTCACACATCTCGATTCGCCTCAAGCCACTTGCTTTCTGCTTCCGCCAATTTCAAATACTTCGGTACAAAACTATGTGCCTCAACACCATGCGCCTCACTGGCTAGCTCACCAAGAAAAGCTGGTCGTGGATAACGCAACGCTTCTTTCGCAAAAATAGCCCGATCCCCAAGAATCCCCTTCGCTTCTGTTGCAAAAGCTGTGACAGCGTCTCCGATGAATAAAATTCGTTCATTTAGCGGCGCCAATGTTTGAAGCAAATCGGCAAAAGCATGATGCCCATCCGCCTTTTTCGCGACCATCGTCTCGCCCTGCGCCTCATACACACCCGCATATACATTTCCACGACGCGCATCCATTATCGGCACCACAAGCCCGTCAAAAAAGCGCCCGTTCTGCGCCATCAGCTCTAAACTCGATACGCCGACTAACGGAATTTTTAAATCCCACGCCATTGTTTTAGCGACAGTAACACCGATTCGCAAGCCCGTGTACGACCCTGGACCTTCTGCCACAGCGATTTTCGCCAAATCTTGCGGTGTGATATCACACGTTTTCATCAGGTCCGCAATCGCCGGCAAGAGTCGTATGCTATGATTTTTTTTCAAGTTCGTGATGAATTCACCAACGACCACCTGATCGCGCCACAAACTAACGCCCAACGTGTCATTAGACGTATCAATACCAAGAATTATCATTTCCCAAAAACCTCCGAACACATTGTTTCATAACGCTTGCCAACAGGCTCCACTTCCATTTCCCGAACATGTTCCGATACATGTTTCAACGTCACACGTATGTATTCTTTCGGCAAATCCGCAGCAATAAAATGCGCCCATTCCACAACTGATACACCACTGCCTTGAAAATATTCCTCCAAGCCCAAATCATCGTCCGCATCTTCCAACCGGTACACATCCATATGATACAGCGGCAAACGGCCTTTCGTATACTCACGAACAATCGTAAACGTCGGACTTTTCACCATCTGCGGAATTTCAAGCCCTTCTGCCAGCCCTTTTGTAAAAGTTGTTTTTCCTGCGCCTAAATCGCCTTCTAAAAGAATCACATCGCGAGCCACCAAACGCTTCCCAATCTGCCGAGCAATCGCGCGCGTCTGTTCTTCACTATCCGTTTTTATCTTATAATTCATAACGTCACCTTTATCATTTTTATGTACATATCATACCATAAAAAAACGAGTAAAGTTAGTGTCTTGTTTAGCAAAAAAAGAAGATGCCTCAGATGACATCTCGTTTTCGTATGTTGTTCATAATAAAATAGGCAATTCCTAAACCGACTAACGCGCCTGTAAAATCAAGCATCACATCTTGCACAAGTGGCGTTCTACCACCCGTTAACATTTGGTGAAACTCGTCAAACGAAGCATAAAATAACGGAATCCCCGCACTAAGCGCCAAAGTAAGCCATTTTCTTTTTAACCAAGCACTTAAACCTACGAATAAACTAAATCCGAGCACCGCGTAAGAAAAGAAATGCGCGCCTTTTCGAATAAAGAACTCCACAAAAGAGCTATAACCCTTCGCTGCAATACTTATTTCAGAACCCGCATAGTAAAAGGAAATCGCGGATAACTGCTTTTCAAATGGCTTTCCGGCCAATATTTTATCTAAATTCGATACTAACGATTGCTGTTCATATGTCTGCGATGAGGAAAAAAATAGCACAATAATGATGATCAATGAAATGCCAATAAAAACCCACGATAATTCCCTTCGCAAAAACACCACTTCCCTACATTTTTTCGCAATTTTAACATAAGAAGATTAAAATTAAATGAAAAAACACAGTTTAATTGTTCGCATCTATGATTTCCGTCCAAAATGGAATAGCCTTTATATTCTCGAAATCCATACGTTCATAAGGCTTCCAATCCAATTCTATTTGAAAATATTCCAAAAGCGTTGTCCCATAAAAAATAATATCCGTTTGATACACTGACAGCACTTGCTCGCTTCCTTCTGGCATGTAGCGATGCGAATAAATAGGCACAAGCTTTGGCGCAACGTCATACTTCTCTTTCGCAATACGAATCCGCTCCGCCACTAAATCAGGCTTCACACCCCAGTTTTGCACCCAGAAATCATTTTCTTCTATATCAAAAATAATACCTTTCCATGGCCAATCTAGGCGTTTCTTGATTTGCAAAACGTTTCTTTTACTGTGATCCCGCCAATTAATGAATTCTTTGGAAATAGGCAATACTTCTTTTAGCAAATTTTTGAGTGTTGGTGGGAATTTGATATCAAAAACCTCCTCACATTTCCGTATTTCATCCTCCGTCAGCCCTGGCGCAAGCTTCACTTTTTTTCTTTTTTTAAAATCGCAATGATTGATTCAATAGAAAACACATCCTTAGCTTTAAGAACTCGGTTATTATAAATAACTTCTTTAAATACAACTAACATATGCAATAAAATCCTCAGCTCTGTCATCCAAAGGATATGATACTTAGATTGCTTCAATAATTTTATACAGCAAGCAATAAAAAAGCCTTAATTGCTCTTCTCCACACCAAATAAAAACACCTACCACAACGGATAGGTGTAAAAAGCGGAGGCTTGTTATCCATGTAAACAAAAAACTTTATGAAAAAGAAGCATTCGAAACCTCTTAAAAATATATGCATTTTTGTATTACTGATATACTCACTATAAAATTTGTCACCCCGTAATAATCTTCTCTTTTGGCAATCTAATAGCATTCTTCGGCTCATTTTTACGTCGGAGAGATAACATCATGTACATGTTAGTTTGAAAAATAAATAGGAGTAAATAGCATAAAATAATGATTTGTATCCATATTTTCATTACTTTACTTATAGAAGGAACACGATATAGATGTAAATAGGAGTAACTTTGTGTAAGTCACGGGCGAGGTCGCAGAAAATGTAAGTCATATGTATCAAAAACACCGATCAGCACACAATCGGTGTTTTTTGTCTCATTGTCAGCAGATGCTTTTGGGATGAGAACAGTCGTATTACATCAAAATTTGACAAAATAAAAAAGCCCTCGAAATTAATCGAAGGCTTTGATCACTAATTTTTCTTTACTGCTTTTCTGATTATCACTGCAAGTATGGCAATTGCAACCACAGCTACAGCAACCATCGTAATCGGAATATATTGTCCCATAAGCACCTTTCCTTGCATCATTTATATGGTTGTGAAGTTTTAAAATATAAATCATTGTTTAACCACTTTACTGATGCATTTAGATTCAATTTTACCCGGATAAGTTTCCAGGACAGCGATATCAGAAGTAAAGTAGATTTTCACCTTATCTCCAATTTTCAAATCTCCCACTTCTATTTTATTGCCTTTCAGATTAAATATTTTCTCTTCGGTTTGTAATTCGTATTTTGAATCACCAAAATTATACTTTTCGCCACTTATCCAGGTCATTTGATTTACTCTAAGGTTCTTGTCATAAATGACAGCACTATATACCGGATTTTTTTGTATCGGTGCCCTTCTTTGGTGTGGATGAGGCATTATTGCAAGCACTTAACAAAACCAACAACAATATTAGACTACATAAAACCTTTTTCATCAAATCCTCCTTACTTTATGCCAGTAATCCAGTTATAGAATGTAGGCGTGATTCGAACACCATCATTCGCCTGCCCTTGCAATCCGCGAGTGTGAACTCCTGCTATAGAGTTGCCATTTAAAATTGGGGCCCCACTTTGACCACCTGTGGTATCAACTGAATATGAAATTTTTTCGTTTCCAACAATGGCCTTGCCTGAATGATACCATTGCGATCCCGGTTTATCAACAGGATATCCAGATATCAAAACGTCATATGATGCATTTAGCGGCGGAACTTTATAAGGCAGAAATCCTGTACTTCCCGCAGAAGAAGCCAATTTCACAATCCCTATATCAAAATTTATATCAGCTTTAGCTGTATAACCAAGCATAGAGTATAATTTTTTAGAAGCTATGGCTTTAGGTGCGGCGTAATTATTCATTCCTGGTTGAAAAATTACAACCTCTGCCCAGCGCTTAACCCCGTGATCATACACATTATGACCCGCAGTAAGTACTGTATCTCCACTTACAAGCGTACCAGTACCACCGTACCAGACCATTTTTCCTTTCTCAATGAACCCCATTTCCAAATAACCTATTTGTTTAAATGGCGACAAGCTAGTATTAGCTTTTATCCTGTTATCAGCGCCCACAATCTTTCTTGGTTGTATCAAGGGGTTCGCAGTTTTTGGTTCCACATTAACCACTTGCTCCTCAGGGTGTTCTTCGTTGTAAGCTTGGACAGCTGCTTCTCGCGCCTCTTTAGCACTATCGTACTCTGAATCCATTGGTGATTCTACAGTATCAGATGAAATCTCTGTTTCACTAGAGTCACTCTGACTAGATATTTCTACAACTGAATCCTGTCCATACTCCTGAGCACTTACCAATGGTGCGTTTACTCCTAATAAACCAACGCTAAGCAGACTTACTACTAAAACAGATAACCCTTTTCCCTTCATTTTCATACCTCAAAACCCTCTTTTCTTTATATTTTTAACCAAGCTTAAAGGTACCATAAAATTGCGTGCAAAAACCAAATTCGTCGTAAACGTAGTCATTTTGGTCGTGAACGCTAAAAAAGAGGTTGTTTTTGTTTATGTATGTAACAATAAAATGGATTATAGACAAATAAAAAGCCCACGCTCGATTAAGAACGTGGGTCTTATCTTACTTATAAAGTTGTCAACCATGCTGTAGAATTAACTGCAAACCCATCTACTCGGATGACATTCGCTTTCTTAACCCAAAAAGTCCATTCCCAACCGTCATTTAAAACGGCCATCTTGATCCAGCCGCTCTTTTCCGAAGATGGACATACACGCACAACCTCATTTTGCGCTACGCTAATAGCGCCATGCTTTCTGGCGCTCTAAAATTATACTTTGATACCGCTGCGTACCAACCACTTGAGGCAGTAGATGCAAAATCATAGGTTAAAGCGGAGTAGCCAGTAATCCCTTTCCAAGTGAGCTTGCCTGCACCATGATAGGTGAATATTGCATTTTTAGGCAACCATCCCAGCGTCCTACTCCCTGACTTGTTCATTATCGGTAGATTTCGACCTCCTGCGTTAATTTCTTTCTGTGCTGCCTGAGCTTGCGTTGTAGCTGGCACTGCAAAAAATAGTACACTTGCTAATAGAACTAACATGATTTTTTTCATTTTATAAACTCCCTTTTAATGTTTTTATTTTTGAATGAACACTATTTGGCCCTCTTCAAGAACCATTGTTGACAGCTCATTTAAAGCTATTAAGTGACCAATTTGTGACGTTATTATCCGTCGCAATCTTACTTAACTTCTCCCCTAATCTAACCGTGTGCTTAATTTCTGTTGACGTTGCCATTACTTGTTCCGCTTCTTTAAACTCTTCTTTTTTCTTCGCTTTTTCTGCCATGCTCTAGCACCTCCATCGTTTATTTTTTCTTTAAATACAAATTATTAACCGGAATATAACCAACAACACCATTTGATAACACGACTTTGTACCACTTATTCACTTGACCGATGACACGCACCACATCACCCTTCTTGCGCGATTGAACTACTTTTGTATTCCAATCCTGTCCAGCTCTAAAGTTAAGGCCGGTTTGGCAAATGTATTCCGTGCAGGGGTCTTTGTCGAACCAATATGCATCAAATGCGGCAGAGAACCAACCTTCTTTATCGCCCCAAATAACCTTAACGAATCCGTTTTTAGTTTGGTCGTAGTCGATAATAGCTGTATAAGTGTAAGGCAAATTAAAAGCGACCTTGGTATCCCAACTGCCGCCTGTTCGAATATTTAACCCCTTAGGCTCTTTCACCCACACACGCTTTTTGCCTTTTGCAGCTGGCTCAGGTTTCTTTGTGATACGTGCATATTCGGCGATGATTGCTTGTTGTACTGCTGGCCAACGTTTCTCATCAAGAATCCGGTGAGGACAATGTTTTCCGCTCCAGTCTTCGTGTTTTTTGATTGTATCTTTTGTTGCTACGATACCTAACTCTACACATAATCCCGCCGCGTATTTAATAGCATTTTGCTCCGATTTAAGATACTGGCTAGCATTACCTGTGCTGTAACAAATCTCAAGCCCTACTGTATTTCGGTTACCGTACCCGTTGCCACCATCTCCACAATGCCACGCATTTCGGTTAAACGGCACAACTTGAATCGCTCCATTATCATCGATTGCAACATGGAACTAACTTCATTATCGTTGTTTTTACAGTAATCCGTTTCGTTTTTCGCTTTCGTTTTATTGTAAGTGTTGTGTATAGTTAGTGTATGATTTTGAATTCGATTCTGCCACATTTGCTTTTGTCTGCGCATTGGCTGGAGTCTCTTTTGCGTTCCAACTGTTTCTTTCTGATGCAGTAATGTGCTTTACTACATCATTTGCGTGATTTGCTAAGCTGGTATCCGTATATGATTGACTACTAGAAAGTGTCGTATTAGCTTTTGTTTGCGCTCCTTTTGTTGTTTCCGCTTCTTCGTCAAAAATAAATACTTTCTTCGTTGCATTTTCAACCACCAAGCCATTTGTCCTACTCCAAGGTACTGCCCCAAACCCTAGGTAAATACTATTTGCAGTTTTTCCAGTACCAGACATACCAATTTCCGCAGTTCTTGTTGTCCCATTTCTACTACTTATACCGCGGTTCCAGCTTTGATCGGAGGCAGTATTGCTTAAATCAAAAAACGGTGTAGCTGAAGTATTGGCTACATCAAATGTCAGGGCACCATCAAAATTAGCATTTCCTCTAATATAAGGAGCCTCTCCATTGCGTCCAAACTCAAGTAGATTTTTCAAATTGACGGTATTTGACGCCAGTTTTTCAACGCCATTTATTACTGACTTGGTCCAAGTCGTACCTATTGGTGCAATCCCTGTAGCATACGTAGTGGTTGGTGAAATCGGATAAATCCGTAAATCGCCATCTACTACTACCTCTGTCCCGCCGGCTGTAACATCAACGTATCTACCCCAATTATTGTTCGCTGTACCAATCTGGATTCTAACTACTGTACCTGCAGGTTGTGCCCCAATATAGTGTTTTAAATACCCACAGGAAATGTTGTAAGCCGATTCGGCTGTATTGTTGATTGTCCCTATCATTGTTCCCACCTGCCAAAAGCAGAACCTCATCCTTAATCGCAACCTCTTGACCGTTGAAGCGTAGATATGCTTGAACAAAATTAATGCCAGCGCCAATCGTCCCACCTATTCCTGAAAAATCTAGAGGAGCCCCGAATCGCAGATAATTCTTGCTACCATCATCACTTCTCCCAATCAGGCACTCATTCACTGGTGGTGCGGGTATCGTATCCTTAGTAACTGGTTTTGGCGATACACCTCTTTTAGACATGTGGTAAGTGATGTCTATTCGAAAATATCATCTAATGGAACCTATGACATTGAAAGTCCTGAATCCATATACATCTGGAAAAAGTTAGAAAAAAGAAAACAGTGGACCTATCAAGAAGTTTTCATAATGTCGAAGCTGTTTTTCGTTTTTCCTCTCGATGACGGTTTGGAAATCGTAGAACGTATTGAACGAGAGATGAAGAAATACCTTAACTTTCATAAAGACATTCACTTTGACCTCACTTTTTACGCAAATACGGGAAAATTCTATACGCATAAGAACAAGTTAAAACTAGCTAGGAAGTTTTTCATCCGAGCACTCCCTTTATGTAAAAAATATGATAAGGTACCCGTAGAAAATGATGTGTATGCTCACTTAGCTATAATTGATTACCTTGAGGGGAATTTAGATGCCGAAGCAGAAGTTTTAGACTGTGTTAATAGATTTCATGCCATGCGAAAGCCTGCCCTCGCTGAGGACTTAGAAAACGACTGGAACACTTTCTTTAAAGAGAAAGTATTAAGCTAGTATTTACGCATTGCGTTTATATAAAAAACATAATAAGGGAGAAGATGAAATGAAGAAACTATTTTTATTGTTGCTAATTGGGATAATGGCAACATTGGTTGCGTGCGGTAATAAAGATAACAGCGGAGCTGAAAAAGAGAAAAAAACGGTCGCTCAGGACACTGAGACTAAGAAAGCTCCTACTGAATCGTCAAATGAAGTAAAAGAATCTACAACAGATGAAGAATTCGTTAAGGATGGAACACCGCTTTCCAAAGCGGGCCAGTATAATATAGACAAAACTTACGGCACAAAGATAATTCTTAAAAAAATTACCTCTCCAAATTTAAGCATGGATTTAGGTAGCCTTAATTTAGTAATTAACGACGTGAAAATTTTCGAAAGAAAAGGAGCTCCTCAAGAAGAGCTGGACACAGTTTTCAGTAATTCTAGTATTCCACCATCTGATCCTTATTACACGATTCAAGTACGATATAGCTTAGAAAACAAAGGCAGCGAATCCTTATCCTATAACGGCTTTGAATATCTAGTAACGGACCAAAAGCAACAAATCAACGTACTTAATGAGCTTCAAGGTGGTAATGGGGTTCATGAAATCCAAAGTGGTGCCCTTCTGGAGAACGAGTATATCATCTGTGTCCTAAAACCTGAAAATGTCGAGAATATTAATAAAATAACACTCAAAACATCAATTGTATATGATACTGCTTCATACGACTCTGTAGCTGATTCGAAAAATATAGATATCCAATTTAAATAATTAGAATCGCCCTATGGGGCTTTTCTTTATACCAAAAAACAGAAGGGGGTACAATACATGGCATCTATTCAGCAATACACCACTAAGGACGGTCAAAAACTTTGGCTTTTCAAATTATATCTTGGAATTGATCCAGGAACAGGAAAAAGAAAAGGAACTACAAAACGCGGCTTTAGAACGGAGAAGGAGGCTAATGAAGCGGCTGCAGATTTAGAATATAAGCTTAGAAATAACGAAGTCACCTATTCTAAAACAATGCTGTTTAAAGACCTTGCGGACGAATGGCTCGAATACTATAGCACTATGAATAAAAAAGCAAGTTCCGTGCGTGTGAGACGGCATTGTATAAACAATTTAAACAAGTATTTTGGTTATCTCCAGACTCGTGCGATTACAAAAAAGAAATATCAAGACATGCTTGAGGATCTTCATACTCAAGAATACAAATACAATTCAATTAACAGCATACATTCAACTGGTAAGATGATATTTCAATACGCAAAAAATCATGGAATCGCGTTAGAAGATGTATCTTTAGGAACAATTATCCCACGTTCATCCCTAACCGTTGAAGAAATAGAAAATAAAATGCGTGAGGCTGATTTATCAGGTGAATTTTATGAGAAAGCCGAGCTTGCTACATTCTTAAACGCAGCGAAGAAATTCGGAGAATGGCAAGACTTCACCATTTTTACTTTGCTAGTGTACTCTGGAATGCGTCCAGGAGAATTGTGCGCATTGAATAAAGATAAGGACCTCGATTTTGAAAAAAATCAGATTACAATCACAAAAACAATTTATCAGGATGGGCCAATATCTACTATTATGGTAACACCACCAAAAACGGAAGAATCTATACGTGTCATTGACATGGACCCTGCGATAATGACACTTCTAAAACAACACATTGAGTGGCATCAAAGCTACCATATCAAAGCTCCACATCAAACATATAACGAGCAAGGATTTTTATTCGCGAGAACGAACAGTAAGACATACCGTGGCTATCCTTTTGCTGTTGGCGACATAGATAACAAAATGGAGCGTATACTAAAAAAAGTGCCAGACCTGAAGAGCCTGACACCTCATAAATTAAGGCACACCCATACTTCCCTGCTTGCTGAAAGTGAAGGCGCTAATATTGAAGCCATTATGTCGAGACTTGGTCACAAAGACGATAGGACAACTCGACTCATTTATATGCATGTAACAAATCACCGAAAAGAGCGACTATCGAAAAACTTCTCGGAAGTCATGAAGGATTTTCTAACAATATCTTAAGCAATAATTTAGTGTAAGTCACGAAAAATATTGAAAGTGATTTTACACCATATTATTGCTTAGATAGCTCTTTTTAGACATCGTGTAAGTCATGACAGTTTTTTTACCCCGTAATAATCTTCTCTTTTGGCAATCTAATAGCATTCTTCGGCTCATTTTTACGTCGGAGAGATAACATCATGTACATAATACCCACACGGCCTATAAACATCAACAAGATAATAATAATCTTCCCGATACTACTCAAATCGCCCGTCAATCCCATAGACAATCCCGACGTTCCAAACGCTGAAAATACTTCAAAAATAACCGCCATGAGACTAGCGTTTTCCGTATAGCCAAGCGTCACAATCGCGCCGACACACAGTACCGAAGCAAAAATTCCCACGGCTAGTGCTTTACGCACATCTTCCTGATGCAACTCACGTCCAAAAATATAAATGTGATTACGACCGCGAACGACCGAATACAGAAACAACATCATAATCGCAAATGTTGTCGTTCGAATACCGCCACCAACCGAACTTGGTGATGCTCCGATGAACATAAGCAACGAAACAACTAATAAGGTTGGGTCTGTCAAAGAAGATATATCAATCGTTGACAAGCCCGCACTTCTTGAAGTTGCCGACAAGAACATCGAGTTAAAGAAGCCCTCACTTAGCGACGCCCCTTTGAAATAATAATTGTTCTCCATCGCCCAAATCAACAATCCCCCAACAACTAGCAACGCAAAATAAGTGAGTGTCGTTACTTTTACAAAAAGAGAAAAGCGAAATGGAATCAATGTATTTTTTTCAAACAAGAAGCGGCGTACTTCGATTAGCACGGGAAAACCAATTCCGCCTGCAATAATAAGCAAAATTGTAATGAACTGGACAAAATAATCGTTTACAAATGGTGTCAACGAATAGCCAGTAATATCAACCCCCGCATTCGTCACAGCAGAAACCGAGTTATACAAGCCTTGAAACATCGCCTCACCAATATCTCCATTATAAAATGGGATAAAATAAATACCTAGAATTAATCCCCCAACAATTTGAATACTGAAAATAAGCAGCAAAATTTCGCGGAGCATTCGAACCATCCCACTCATTGTAAACTGATTCGTATCCGTCATAATTAACTGCCGTTGTTTAAGGCCGATACGCCGTTTCAATACTAAATAAAAGAACGTACTCAGCATCATAACACCCAGTCCACCGACTTGAAAAATCCCCATCAATACCCAAATACCTGCACGACTATATGATTCGCCGATATCCACAGAAGCTAGACCGGTAACACTCACAGAACTCGCCGCAGTGAACAGCGTATCAATAAACGGTATTTTCACACCTGGTTTTTGTGTAAATGGCATGCTAAGTAACGCTGTAGCAAGAGTAACCGATAAAAAATAAAAGGCAATAATAACTTGAATTGCCGTCATTCGCGATATCCTTGTACGCATTCTGCCACGCCAAGTTGCTCCTACAGCCTTGTAATTATCCCTTTTGTTGCTTCTTCTTTTTTTCTAGCAATAATATAACCACCTAAACCAATTGTAATCATGACCGCCCAAAAGGTAATCTCCCAGCCTGGCGAATCAGGAAAACTTTCTGGTAAAATGCCTACTTGTGGGTGCGCAAGCGTTATAACTGCCATTTTCACACCAACCCAGCCGACAATTAAGAAAGCCGCTGTTTCTAAAGTAGGGTAACGCTCTAATAATTTAACAACTTGTGTCGCTGCAAAACGAATCACGATAAGCCCTGCTAAACCACCGAGGAACATCACGATAAACTGACCAGCACTCATACCACCAATTTCATATGTTCCAAGCTTTGGCAACGTCACAACAAGTGCTGCTGCAGCCAACATCGAATCCAACGCAAAAGCAATATCTGTTAATTCGACACGGGCGACCGTACCCCAAAACGATGTTGTTTTCGGTTCTTTGCCTGGTTTGGTCTCTTTCCCTATGCCTTTTTTCTTATCCCAAATATGTTTGACTGCTAAGTATAATAAGTAAATTGCTCCAATTGCTTGTATTTCCCAAAAATTAACTAAGTACGAGATGATTAACATCGCAATAAGTCTGAAAACAAAGGCACCAACTAAACCATAAAATAGGGCTTTGCGCTGTTGCTCATGTGGTAACTTCTTGACAATAACGGCCATAACAACAGCATTATCCGCAGATAACACCCCTTCTAGTACGACCAAAATCAAGAAGACCCATATATACTCTCCCCATACAGAAATATCCATATTCACCCCACCATTTCTTTACACTCCACTTTACCACATTTGGCGAGCATTTGGTACTATCTATAACGCAAACAAGTTTGGATTATAACCCAAACAAGCTTTCGATTTGTGTAAAGCAGAAATCACGTCCTATCCGAAGAGAAGAGGATTCGTGATTCCTACTTGTTTTGCGTAAAATTAATTTCATTCCATGGTCTTTTATTATATTTGCTAAGCCTTACTTTCAGGGTTCTTCTTGGCCGCGCGAACGGATACTAACCAGCCCCAAATGATAATGCCAATCATGACTGCCCAGAATGTTAATTTCCAAACGGTTGAATGTGGGAAATGTTCTGGGATGATGCCTAGTTCAGGGTGCGCTAATGTGTAGACAACTAGCTTCACGCCTACCCAGCCAACAATCAAGAAAGCTGCAGTTTCCAATGATGGGTATTTTTTTAGTAGTTTGACGAATTGAGTTGCGGCAAAACGGATACAAATCAGTCCGATTAAACCACCGATGAACATGACCGCGAATTGTCCTGCATCAAGTCCACCAATTGTACCCCAACCTGTTGCTGGTAATGTGATTGCCAATGCTACGGCTGCTAACATCGAATCAATAGCAAATGCAATGTCCGCAATTTCCACTTTTAGAACGGTCATCCAGAAGCTTGAACCTTTGCCTTCTTTGACTTTGTGACCGTCATCCTTGCCTTTCGCGTGTTTCCACATGTGGCTAATACAGATATACAGTAGGTAGGCTGCGCCTAGTGCTTGCACTTGCCAAACCTCTGCCAAAAATGAAATTAAGAACAGCGCTGCAAATCGGAATACAAAAGCCCCAATCAAGCCGTAAAATAATGCTTTTTTCTGTTGTTGGTCTGGTAGATGTTTCACCATAACCGCCATAACAACCGCGTTATCTGCTGCTAAAATCCCTTCCAATCCAATGAGTACGAGTAGCACCCATCCATATTCTAAAATCATCGCTGTATCCAATAGAATTCCTCCTTCTTTCTTTCAATCGTCACAAGCGCCTAGTTTCAAACAACAAAAAACGAGACCCCAGCCCAAATTGGCAAAGGTCTCGCTGACATTGTATAAAATGTTAATAAAGCCGATGAACGAATTCATGTAATGACGACTTTATCTTAGCCTCCAAAAAGGCTAACGCTACTCCCCCTTGACGAATGTCAAAAGTGATATTTAATTGATAGAGAAATCATAGCATATATTTTAATACGATGTCAATACGTGTCGCTCTATTTTTTCCAGTAAATCACGAATTTATCTTTTTTTCATCTTTCGTTTATGGTGGGTTTATTTTTATTTGCGATACTGAGAAGTGAGGGGGAATTGCCATGAAAAGACTAATTTTAGGACTGCTTGCAGCGCTTGTGCTTATTGGTTGTTCGAATGAAAATAGTAAAGCGGAACCTACCAATGAACCAAAAGCCAAGAAAGCGATTGTTCAGAAGGATGGCCATGATTACCAATATGATGTGGTGACTTCTGCGACGACATCGACATTTGGGACGAATCCTGATGCAAAATTAACACCGGAGCAAAAAGAAAAGCAGATGTATTGGTCTGTCCAGCCGCCGATTGGTATTGTGAAGGGGCATTATTATAAAAATGAAGGCTTGTTTGACGGTGGGAATAAAGGGATTTTGGAGTTAGTGACGAATGATAACGGAAAACTGATTCATGTCGAATTTAACGAATTTGCTTCGGAAAATTACTATGAACCAAAATACGTCAATGCTTCTAAACGTTTGTCGGATTACGCGTTTTTTCAAGCAACAAATACACGAACGGATAATACGCTTGTGACTTGGGTGAACGGAATTACGTTTTTGGAAGATCAGATGTTGCAGGAGAACCGTTTGGACGGAAATTTTGAGACGGTGAAAGGATCTTCGAATAGCGCTAGAAACGGAATGATGCCACTTGCTGCTGCGATGAAAGACTGGGTGAAGAAGCCGTTAGGATTTTATTATTACGGAATCGCTGAACCGCTTGGAAATGGTATTACCGCGCGATTGCAAGTCGTGACGAAGGATGGCAAAATGACGCAAGTCGCGTATGACGAGATTTTTGCCGATACAAAAGCGGATATTGCGGATGCTTCGTTGCAGAATTTTTACCGCCAGTCGAAGTATTATTCACTGGATTATGAACGTGAAACTGGGGATCATTTTGTAGAAACAGTAGATAAAATAACACATAACGCTTTAAAATCACAGGATTTACTTCATATTGAAAAACAAGATAGCGAGGCTTACAAGAACTATATACACCTAGCGGAGAAGTTACAAACTGAAATGAAATAAGATACAAAAAACACGAGCCCAATCACGGACTCGTGTTTCGTTTTATAATAGAGATGTTAATTCGATATCTGGATTCTTATCGTGGAACCAGTTTAAAGCAAACTCGTTTTCAAATAAGAACAATGGCTTGTCAAAACGATCTTTTACAAGCATGCTGCGTTGTGTGGATAGTTTCTCATCGACGTCTTCCTCTTTAATCCAACGCGCAATCTTCGAACCGATTGGCTCCATGCGGATTTCGGAGTTATATTCGTTGTTCATCCGATGCTCGAAAACCTCGA
Organism: Paenilisteria riparia FSL S10-1204; assembly: GCF_000525995.1. Taxonomy (GTDB): domain Bacteria; phylum Bacillota; class Bacilli; order Lactobacillales; family Listeriaceae; genus Listeria_A; species Listeria_A riparia. The sequence continues at coordinate 73,612 of NZ_AODL01000007.1, forward strand.
ATTGCAGTTGCCCAACCGCACCAATAATATAATCATCCATACGCCATGTTTTGAAAAGCTGAATCGCGCCTTCTTGTACTAACTGCTCGACTCCTTTATGGAAATGCTTTTGCTTCATGACATTTTTTGCGGAAACTTTCATGAATAATTCTGGCGTAAATTGCGGTAATTTCTCATATTGGAGCGTTTTGTTGAGATCAGTAATGGTGTCGCCGATTTGGTAGTTACCCGTGTCGTACAAACCGATTATATCCCCCGCCACGGCCGTGTTTACCGTCTCACGGTCATCTGCCATGAATTGCGTTGAATTGCTCAGCTTAATCGACTTGCCTGTACGCGTTAAGTTCACGGCCATCCCACGATCAAATTCCCCCGAACAGATGCGGACAAATGCGATACGATCACGATGTGCTGGATTCATATTCGCTTGGATTTTAAAAATAAAACCAGAGAACTTGTTCATATAAGGATCAATTTCACCCTCATTCGACGTACGCGGTTGTGGCGCTGGCGCAAAATTCACATATGTTTTCAAAAACGTCTCGACACCAAAATTGGTCAAGGCACTTCCGAAAAATACTGGCGTCAACTCACCATCTGCGATTTTTTGCTCGCTGAAATCATTGCCTGCTTCATCTAGCAACATGATTTCTTCTAACGCTTGCTCGTAATAACTTGAATTCTGAATCGCATGCGGCTCAGCCAAGTCACCATCTTCCCCTAGAGGCAAGAAGCGCTCGTCGCCATCTACGCGATATTGTTCCACCTGGCGATGATAACGGTCGTACAGACCACCCAGTTCTTTTCCCATTCCGATTGGCCAGTTCATCGGATAAGACTCAATTCCTAGCACTTCTTCTAGTTCCGCTAATAATTCCAGCGGCGCTTTCCCTTGACGGTCCATTTTATTAATAAATGTAAAAATCGGAATCCCCCGCATACGACAAACTTTGAAAAGCTTCAATGTCTGCGCTTCAATCCCTTTTGCGCTATCAATAACCATCACAGCGCTATCCACAGCCATTAATGTCCGATACGTGTCTTCACTGAAATCCGAGTGACCCGGTGTATCCAAAATATTAATCCGTGAATCTTCATAATCAAATTGCATCACCGAACTTGTTACCGAGATACCACGTTGTTTCTCGATTTCCATCCAGTCACTCGTCGCAAATTTGCTGATTTCTTCCCTTTAACCGTACCGGCTGAACGAATCGCGCCACCAAAAAGCAATAGTTGCTCGGTAATCGTTGTTTTCCCCGCATCCGGGTGAGATATAATTGCAAAAGTTTTGCGCGAAGCAACTTCTTTTTGTAAATCTTGACCCATTTTAAAATTCCTCCTAGACTAACTCACATTTCACTAGTATATCATATTTGGATGTTTTTGAGATAGTGTTTGGTGAAAAATAATGGTATCTTAATTGCTTCGTTTTCTGCGGGCAATAACAAGATATGTTCCGCTGATTAAGATCAAGAATGCACCTAACGCTAACCATTGTAGGGAAATCGTTTCGTCTCCCGTTGCTGGTAGACTTTGCTCTTTCGGTGCCTTTTCTCCATCACCTGATTGAATATCTTGGTTGTTACTTGGTGTGACAATGGTTGTACCGCCATTTGTACCACCGTTTGTGCCATTATCCGTACCGTTTTCTGTCGGATTTGGGTTCGTTCCTGGTACGTTTGGCTCTTCTGGTACTGGTTGTGGCGCCGCTTTTGTCAAGGTGATTTGTACTTGTTTAGTCGTTGCCGCTCTAGCTGCCATATCGCCTGCTAAGCTCAACGTTCCTTCGTATACACCAGCTTTTGGCGCGTCCCAATGGAAGTTCGCTAATGCGAGCGCTACGTCTAAATCATGCATTTTTGTATCGCCTTCATATTGATAGTAGCCGTGCGCTTTTAGTTTTTGAAGTAGATAGGCTGTTTTTTCTGCTTTCGTTTTTTTTGCTTGTAAGTCGGCTAATGGCAATGTTATTTTGTCCAAGCTCTCGATGTGATTGGTTTTCGCCAAGCTTTCGAATTGCACTTCGATAGTGTGTCCAGCAGATAACGCCGCAAAAGTATATTGGTTTTCTGTGATAGACACCGCAGTGCCATCTACTAGGACTTGGGCCACGCGGTAACCTGTGTCTGCTTGGAAAGTATAGCTTGGTTTTGCGCCAGCATCGTAACTTGTGCTACCGCTAGGTGTTATGGTACCGCCTTTTCCAGCCGTTGCATTGATGGTGAAACGACTCGCCTCACCATTTTTCAAAACGAGCGTGGATAGCGCTGGTACTTCGACGTTGCTTACTTGTGCCGCTAGATTCGTTGTTGTTTCGCCGATTTCTACATGGTATTGGTTTGCTGGAATCGCAACTTCTTTTGCCGTTTTATTCGCATTGAAAAGTACAACATACGACTTGTCGCTGTCCTTTAATTCGTAGCCTACAACATCATCGTCTTGCTTGATAATCTTCATTTTTTGATTGATGTCAGCATAATTCGTCAATCTGAAAAGTGGCTCCGTATTGCGAAGTTTCATAACCGCTTCTGTGTTTTTCACAGCGTCTATGTTTTCTGCATACCGTTCCCAATCGAGCTTATTAATCGCGTCACTGGATTGGTAACTATTCTCGTCCTGATCTTTCGTACGGAAAAATTCTTGTCCCGCATGAATGAAAGGCACACCTTGTGACAGCAAAACAATATCCGTTGCTAGTTGCTGCATTTTCTTCTTGTCTTGGTCCGTGTCGTTAGGATTTGAATACGATAATTTATCCCAAAGCGTCAGGTTATCATGGGCTTCTGCGTACTGCACAACTTGACCAGGATTAGAAAAATCGTAAATGCCTTGGCCTTGATCGCGCAAGCTGCCGGCTAGTATATTTTTAGCGAGAAGTGTTTCTTTACCTTGTGCTCCATTGACAAAACCAGGTTCTGCTTCTTGTCCGCCCCATGTACTACCTTTGATAGCATCACGAATGGAGTCATTAAAGTGCGCGATGTTTGGCATTTTGGACGCGTTTTTCTGATTCGCTTTTTTATCAGCATCTAGTGGTGTATTTAAGTCCCAGCCTTCGCCAAGCACAATAATCGATGGATCGATTTTGTTCAGTTCTGCTTTGATAGCATTCATCGTATCGACATCATGAATCCCCATTAAATCAAAACGGAAGCCGTCCATATGATATTCTTTCGCCCAATACGCAACACTGTCAACCATGTATTTACGCATCATCTGGCGCTCCGAAGCCGTGTCATTTCCTACACCTGTCCCATTCGAAAGTTTGCCATCACTGCCATAGCGGAAATAATAGCCCGGAACCGTTTTCTCAAACGAATGCGCCCCTGCGTCAAAAACGTGGTTGTAAACAACATCCATAATCACACGCAAACCGTTGCTATGCAATCCTTGTATCATCTGCTTTGCCTCTTGTATACGCGTTGCCGGATTGTATGGATTCGTACTATAACTACCCTCTGGAACATTGTAATTCTTCGGATCATAGCCCCAATTATAAGGCAATGCCCCCAACTGCTCCGACGTGCTTTGATGATTTTCTTCATTTAAAGAAGCATAATCAAACATCGGCAAAATTTGAACATGGGTAATGCCTAGTGCTTTCAAATAATCAATTCCTGTTGGATCACCATTTGCTGTCTTCGTTCCTTCTTGAATGACACCTAAATATTTCCCTTTATTCACCGTATCTTTATTAGCAATCGAAAAATCACGAATATGCATTTCATAAATAATTGCATCCGTTGGGTTCGTAAATGCTGGCATGCGACTCGTTTCCCAATTCGCTGGCACCATTTCCGCCGGATCTAAAATGACAGAACGATTTCCATTCGCCGTTGCAGCTTTAGCATACGGATCTTGCGACACCGTTTTCTTCCCGTCTGCAAAAACTAAATCATACGTGTACGCCGTCCCAGATGGCACTTTTGCGCTAAATTCCCAAATACCTTGCGCTTTTGGCGTCATATCGTAGCTTTGCGCCACAGGACTGTTCGGCATACTATCTTGATACACCGTCAACTTCACTTGCGCAGCCGTCGGAGCCCACAGTCGCCAAACACTTTGTTCAGCCTGATAAGTCGCACCTAACGGTTCCGATCCCGTATACGCATATTTCGCATCAAACGCCGGATTCCGCACGATGCTCGTCGTATCAATCAATTTCTCACCGAAGCCATCCACATTCACCGTCAAAGCCGTCTGAATCGGCAAGTCCTGACTCGTCTCTATATAAAACACATGCCCGTTCTCCGAATCCTTCCGTATCCCCGAAATCGCAACAGGCTCCCCGTCCTCATCAAGTGTCACCGCATCCGTCAAGTCTAAATCCGTCACCTCACGATTCAGCGTCACCTTAATTTTCCTAAAACTTGCCAAACTCGCCGTTTTTATTTGTTTCGTCGCATCCGCAAAATTTGGATTCCGATAATTCGTCTTATCCCCACTTACAATCCAAACTTCCGCCTTGCCATCGTCCGTAAACAAATAAATCATTCGGTCGTCATCTGTCCCGTCCTTCTTCCAATCCCCGTCCGCATTATTCGCAATAATAAAACCGAGATCAGACAAACTAGCACCCGCTCCAGCATCAAACGTCGCCTTCACCGACTGCCAATCTCCGTCCGTTTCCCCATCCGTAAAATTCACCGTCTGAGTCCCCGTCGCACCATCCGCCCAAGCATGCACAAACCAGTTGTTGTAATCATTATCATCCCGGTGATAGTAAAAAGTCACATCCAGTGCATCATGCTTCGGCAAATCCGCTACATTCGCAGGTTTCGTCGCAATATCCGCATTTCCGTACTCCAGCCAAACTTCCGTAATACCTTCCTTCGTAGAAATGTAGCGATCACTTGGAATATCACGGTCGCCGCCCCATCCAGAGCCATTTTTAATCAAGAAACCAAGTTCATTTTGAATCCCGTCGGCGTCAAGAACAGCGATTTTTGAGTACTCCCCATAACCATTCGTATCCTCAAAAGCCACCTCATGACCTGCAACTCCGTCATTATTCCACACCCACATTTGCCAATCTTTGCTGGCCTGATCTTTCGGATTGTAGTGAACAATGACCTTCGTTTTACTCGCACGATTCTCCGCTAAAACATCATCATTAACCGAACCCGCAAGCGTTGTAACCTGCTGATTCACATCTCTTTTCGGTACATTATTTTCCTCGGCAAATCCCTGTATGCCAACCCCAAAACTCTGCACACCAAATAAAACGACTAAAATGGCGACAAGATACTTACGCAACATTTTCTTCAAGTTTCTAACCCCTTTTCTATTTTGTAGAAAGCGCTTACTCATGTTAGATTATAGGCAGGCATATCTTTTAAAATCAACCTAAATTAACCTGTTAACGATAACAGATTGTGACTTCACATCATATTTCTGAATTTTCTTAGTGGCGTAAAACACGAAAAAACATCAACCGGCTGTAATTCACCCCCGTACAAATGCAACTCATCCACAGCTATCTGGCTCCTTGCTATACTAACTCTAAAAAAGGAGCCAAAAACCATGCAAATACAATGCAATCATATCAGCAAAAACTACCAATCCTTCCAAGCATTAAAAGACGTCAACTTCCATGTCGATTCTGGCGCTTTCTTCGCTATGACTGGTGCAAATGGTGCTGGAAAATCAACCTTGCTCGATATTTTAATAAAACGGATTCCCGCAAACCAAGGTACCGTTCTCATTAATCATCAAGACATTTCCAAAACCGACGCCAACTATTTCCGCGATATTAGGATTGTTTTCCAAGAATATGTTACTAAACCAAGGCCTGTATTTTTGGATTGGCTTGTTCTGCGGGATTTCGTTCGTGTTTATCTATATCGATTTCCAGAAAGAATATGTTCGATTTTTGCTGATTTATGTGTGTTATTTGCTCTCTATCAACATTCCATACTTGATTGCAGTTGCCTTTTATCAAATCGACTTAGCACCGCTTTGGTTTATTCATATTTTCTCCATTTATTTCTATAAAAATTAGAACTGAAATGGAATAATCAGAAGCTCACAAAGATGAATAAAGAATAGCCCCAAAAAAAGAGTCCAGCGATGTAGGAAACATAGCTAGACTCTTTTTGATTAGGAACTTAAAATGTACACCATGACGCGTCCAATAACGTTTATGAAAACAAGGCTCGCAATCACTATCCAGATGGTTTTTGTCGGCCATTTTTTTGGAAGTGTTTTGCGGCGATACACAAGGCTGTAGATGACTAAGCCAAGTAACGCGCAGACAGTAACGATATTTAGAACAAGTCCAGTATATACGTACCACGGTGTTCCATCAATGCCTTGATTCAAATCTGCTTTCATTGTTTTAAGCAGGCTCTCTCGGCTTATTGACTCGCCGTGCGATAGCTTGTCTTCCATCACTAGTGCCGCGTAACCTGACGCGTATGCCGTCGCATAGGAAACGCCTGTATCAAGCGTCATTTTGTTATCGAAATAGGTGCTTGTTAAATCTTCACCTGGTGCATAAACATCTACTTTCTTTTCTTTAAATTCATCGGCATAAATCTGACCTTGCACGTTCAACATGCCGACAGAAATAACATCAGAATACGCGCCAGGGTAAGCTTTAAATGTATCTCCTTCTGCTCGAATGTTTCCCGCCGAGGCAACGACGATGATATCATGTTCGACCGCGTTATCAATGGCCTCTTTTAGCGCTTCGTTCCCTTTTCCGAACTCGAGGCTAATATTAATAATATCAACTTTCTGCTGGACAGCCCAATTCAAACCTTTAATAACTTCTGCAAAAGCTACCTTTCCACTGTCATTGGCGACTTTTGCAATATATAGTTCGGAATTAGGCGCGATTCCGATAAGTCCTTCACCATTTTTACGAGCGCCAATAATGCCAGCAATCTTCGTTCCGTGCCCATTTCGGTCGTTGAAATCAGCGCTATTGGCAGACGTGAAATTAATCGCTTTTTTGAATATCAAATCACGATTGGTCGTATCGATACCCGTGTCCAGAATCGCAATTTTGATATTCTTACCGTTAATATTGTTGTCATGGTATTTGGCAAGGCTTCCTGCTTCATCGAGTTGATTGACTTCTCGATTGGATTCGACGATTTTTGAAGCGTGCACTGGTTGAAATGCGAAACTTCCCGCAAATAGGATTCCTGCTAGAGCAATAAGAAGTAGTTTTTTTATCATGGTATACGTTGCCACCAAGCATGAGAATGTTTGTATTTGCTATGTCCAATCAACGGCGAACAATTTTTTTTTATAGGCTTTACAATATCTGAGATGCGGCCACTTCTTGCCTGCTGTCGAATCCAGCATGCACACAAGGACAAAAGCAAGCGCCTTATAACAATCCGAAGTAATAAAATTCCTGTATCCATAGCCATTGTCGTCCAAGCAATATGGCCAGCCACCACCAGATATCACGCCATCTTTATCATCTTGCTCATGATCTACGTAGACAAGAGATAGCGGAATCTTAAATTCTTCCTGCTCGTCTACAATTTGCGTTACAATTGGATGTTCGGCTTCTCCTGCTTCTTCAAATGCCTGCTTAATCTTCGCCAATTCCTCTTGTTCTTGCAAAATGGAAGCTTTAACTTGTTTCATATCTGCTTCAGAAATACCAATTTTTTTAGCGCTCAGCTCTAAAATTTCTTCTTGTGTATATAATTTCTCACCACGATTTTTGGCTTCTTCAATCCTTTCTTCAATCTCGCCCATCGTTTCTTCTTGTTTTAGTACCATATCATTCACATATCTGCTGTCAGTGTCTTCTTCTGACACAATCGCTTCTTGCTTATCATAGTTTTCAATAAGTTGCTCAACTTGCTCTTCACTCATTGTTTCCGAATCACCATGACCTCCCTCATGCTCACTAGCAAACACAGTGGCCGAAAAAAGAAAAAACTTGCGTAAACAATACAGCGACTAAAGCTAACTTCACAAAAAACCTTTGCTTTCATTTTCATTAGATGCACTCCTTATTTTTGATATAAAATTCATCGTAACTTTACCAAATATAAAACGAAAGTGCAACTATTAGCCTATTTAAATAGTATTTTACACAAACAATGTAAGAAAAAAGCCTAGAAATTAGTTGAGAACCAAAATTTTCTAGGCCTAAACGATTATTCTTCTACTGATTCTTCTTTATCCGCTGTATCTACTGCCACAACTTCCACTGGTTTTTGCGATTTTACAGCATTTGTTAAATCTTCAATGCTGTTCTTCACGTTTCCTTTTCCAGAGAAATTCTCCAGGAGTTCACGAATGTCCAAGCCAGTCGTTGCTTTCAGGCTTTCTTGTGCTGTTGCCATCAAGTTCGTCGCGTAACCACTGACTTTGTTAGCTCCGCCGTTTGATTCACTACTACCTGTATCCACAACTGTAATCGAATCGATGTTACCCATTGGTGCAGCAACTTGTTTCGCGTATTCAGGAAGCATGCTGACAATCATATCGAGCATCGCTGCTTGGCCGTATAGATCGTAAGCTTCGGCAATTTTGCGTTTGGCTTCGGCTTCGGCAAGACCTTGAAGTTTGATAACTTCAGCTGTTGCTGTACCTTGTGCGCGTTCTGAATCAGCTTTGGCGATACCTTGTACGCGAACTTGTTCTGCTTCGGCTTTAGCCAGCGTTTCAATGCGATATTGATTCGCTTCGGCTTCGGCAAACTCTTGGCTTTTTTGTGCTGCAGCCGCTTGTTCAATCGCATAACGATCTGCATCTGCTTTCTTCTTCACTTCTGCATCGTATTGGCGTTCACGACGTTTAATTTCGCGTTCTTCCAGTTCGATTTGTTTCTCACGTTCGATGATTTGTACTTGCATTTGTTGCTCAATAACTTCTTGTTTAGCACGTGCTGATTCCAAATCATACGCCTGATCGGCTACGGCCTTGGCAGTTTCCTGCTCGCTGCGATATTCCGCAACCTTCAATTGATTTTGTTTCTCTGCTTCAGCAATTTCTGTTTTGCGCTCTAGCTCCGCACGCGTCGCTTCTTTTTCCGCTTCCGCACGTTTCATCCGCGTTTCCTTCGTTGCTTCGGCTTCCGCCACATCAGCATCCCGTTTTACTTGCGCAATCCGCGGTTTACCTAATGCATCCAAATAACCGTTGTTATCGCGAACTTCTTTCAGTGTAAACGATACAATCACAAGTCCCATTTTTGACAAGTCTTGCGTCGCCACACCTTGCACTTCCTGTGAAAACTTATCGCGGTTTTTGTAAATTTCTTCGACTGTCATCGAGCCAAGAATCGCACGCAAATGTCCTTCCACAACTTCAATCGCTTCATTTTCGCGCTCTTGCGTTGTCTTTCCTAGGAACTGTTCGGCAGCTGTTGCAATTTCGGAAATGGAACCACCAATTTTGATGATTGCCGTTCCGTCCGCCGTTACTGGAACACCTTGCTCTGTATAGATTTCTGGCGTTCTAACTTCCAATTTACTCGATAGCAAGCTAAGTGGAGAAGACTGCTGGAAAACCGGCATAACAAACGTACCGCCACCACGCACAATCTTCACTTTTTTGCCGCCTTCATCTGTAAATACATTCTTTCTACCTAAATAACTCCCTGAAACAATCAACGCCTCGTCCGGTCCCACTGTCTTATATTTCGTAATAAAAACAATTAAAAACAAAACTATAACAGCCACCGCAACAATCAAAATCAACGTTATTCCATTTGATAGTAAATCCATCTTCGTAATTCCTCCCTGTCTTCTCCGTTTTTAAAACTAAGCTCTCATCATTTCAAAAATGGCTCATATGGCACAACCGTCACAAACGAATCCGTTGCATCTAACACGAGCACCGTCTCATTTTGCGCAATTGGTACATTTTCATCACTTTTGGCAGCTTTCGAAATATTACCAGCATTCATTTCGATAATCACTTCGCCAAAACCATCTTTTGGAATCGACGTAATGACTGTTGCTGTCTTGCCTTCCAAATCCTTCGTCGCATACGCAATCGAATCACTCGTCCGCGAAAGTGGCAGAAAAATGCCAAAATAAAGAATGGAAGAGAATATAATCCCAATAATAATTGCCGCAATTAGAATTGTCACGCTAGAAAAAGACGTATACCTTTCTCCCAAATACCCCGTAACCGATGCAAAGCCAAGGAAATAAAGCAAAACCGAGCCTGGAATCGGCAATAAATCCAATACAAAACTGATAATTCCAACAGAAAAAATAAGCGCTGTCAAAACATCGATTAAAATAATAATACCGACAACAAGCATCACCGTGAAATAAACCGTCTCGATTGGGTAGCCAAATAGTGTCACACGTCATACCTCCATTCCAAATACGAGAACAATAGCCTCATTACTATTTTACCAAATATTATACAAATGAACAATACCTTTCCCATAAAACACTGCTAAAAAAGCCGAATCATGAAGATTCGGCTTTGCCATCTATAGTAACTTTTCAATTGCTTCTTTCATCGAAAATGGCGTGTCTTTTGGGGCAAACCGTTCAACAACATTACCATCACGGTCCAATAAGAACTTGGTGAAATTCCATTTAACACCGCCGCCAAGCAAACCTTTTTTCTGCTTCGTCAAATACTCAAAAACAGGATTAATATCCGAGCCACGCACTTTCGATTTCGCAAACAACGGGAAAGTCACGCCATAATTGATTTTGCAAAATTCCTCAATCTCATTGGAAGAATCCAGTTCTTGATTCATAAAACTGTCCGACGGGAAACCTAACACCGTAAATCCGCGATCCTTATAATCCTGATACAGCGTTTCTAACTCCTCATACTGTGGTGTAAATCCACATTTACTCGCTGTGTTCACCACGATTAGTACATCACCTTTATATTTCTCCAATGAAACCTTTTCACCATGTAACGTTTCTTGTTCTAATTCAAATAAAGACATATCGCATTTCCTCCTTTTATTTCACCATTTCAGAAAATAAATAAGCATAAACCAATCTTTCTGTATGATATAAAGAATCTCGATGTGTGCGTTCATAAGCATGACTCGCGTCAATTCCAGGACCAATCAAGCCGTGCACGATATCAAACCCAGCCTTAATCGCCGCGCTCGCATCTGAACTATAAAACGGATAAATATCCACTTTATAATCAATGTCATTATCTACGCAAAGCTGCACCAGGTTTTTACGCAGACCATAATGATACGGACCACTACCATCCTTGGCACAAATCGAAACCGTGTACTCATCTGATGTTTGCCCATCACCAAGCGCACCCATATCCACCGCCAAATACTCCACCGTTTCAGCCGGAATGTTCGAATTTCCACCGTAACCAATCTCTTCATTATTTGAAATCAAGAAATTCGTCGTATATGGTAGCTGCTCCCCATCTTGCTGCAACTTTTTCAAAAGCGATAGTAAAATAGCAACACTCGCCTTATCATCTAAATGACGCGATTTAATGAAGGCATCATCAATTATTTCCACACGCGGATCAAGCGATACAAAATCACCGACCGCAATACCAAGTTTTGCGACATCTTCCGGATTAAACACTTTTGCGTCCAGTCTAATCTCGATATTTTTCGCATCCCGCGGCGCCGTTCCAGCATCTTGGTACACATGAACCGACGTTTGGTGCATCAAAATCGTCCCCGTATACGTTTTGCCGTCACTCGTTTCAATCGTACAATACTCGCCCTCAATCGCGTTAAAACGATAACCACCAATCAAGTTTATCGCAAGCCGACCATCACTTTTCACTTGCTTCACCATTGCCCCAAGCGTATCTACATGCGCCGTCAACATCCGCTGTTTCGAATCATCCTTCCCAGGAATACGAACAAATAGCGCACCTTTATTATTACGCGTACTTTCAATACCCGCATCTTTCAAATACTTCTCCACAAAAGCAAGTACCGCCTCTGTATTTCCTGTTGGACTTGGAATCGACGTCAATTCCTTAATCAATTGCATCGTTTCCAACGTGTTCGGTTCAAAACCCATTCTTCCATTCCTCCTCGCACAATTCTTCCTCCTATCCATTATACCTCTTTTTAAAAATAATGCCGCCAATCCTGCTTTTTGTATGTTATAATCGGTTTGGTATGTGAAAGGAGTTTTTATCAAAATGGAACAAACGAATACAAAGAGAACAGCAGTTACTATCGCGGTTTTCGTCGCAACTTTCATGGCCGCCATCGAAGGAACCATCGTCAGCACGGCCATGCCAACAATCGTTAGTTCGCTGAACGGAATCGAGCTGATGAACTGGATTTTCTCTATCTATTTACTTACTTCTGCCGTTACTGTCCCAATTTACGGAAAATTATCCGATTTGTTCGGCCGAAAAAAAAATATTTATCATTGCAACCGTTATTTTCATCATCGGTTCTTCGCTTTGTGGTTTCGCACAAACAATGGAACAGTTAATTATTTTTAGAGCGTTACAAGGTATCGGAGCTGGTGGGATTTTGCCAACAACGATGACGATTATTGCCGATGTCTACCCTTTTGAAAAACGAGCAAAAGTGCTTGGATTCATGGGTTCTGCCTGGGGAATTGCTGGAGTTTTCGGACCGCTACTCGGTGGTTTTTTAGTGGATCAATTGTCGTGGCACTGGATTTTCTTTATTAATGTACCTGTTGGCATCCTTACGATTGTGTTGATTTCGATGTACCTGAAGGAACATATCGTGCGAGTCAAGCTGCCCATTGATTACTTAGGGACCACGCTTTTCACTATTGCTTTACTCGGCTTGCTATTTGCCCTGCAACGCGCTGGTGAAACACTAAACTGGTTGGAGCCGCTTGTCGTCGTATTACTTATTGGCTCAATTGCCTTATTCGTCGGCTTTTATTTCGCCGAAAGACGCGCGCAAGACCCCATTATGCCGTTTGTCTTATTTAAAAATCCGGTCGTGTTAATCGGGAACTTAATTGGTTTCTTAGTGAGCGCCTTCTTGATTGGGATTAATGTGTACATTCCGATGTGGGCGCAGGGCATGATGGGGCATGGCGCAATGATTGCCGGCCTGATGATTGCACCGCTTTCGGTGAGCTGGATTATTGGTTCGTTTATCGGCGGGCGCTTGTTAATGTCTATCGGAAACCGACATACTGTTGGAATCGGTATTATTATCGCGACGGTCAGTGGCTTGTTTTTAGCCTTATTCCCGAGCACAACGCCTGATTTGTACTTCTATCTCGACAGTGCCTTGATGGGTTTTGGTTTCGGAATTATTTTTACAACAACAACAGTAACTGTACAGGACGCTGTGCCAAAAGAACAAACGGGCATCGCGACGGCTTCCAATACGCTTTTTAGAACCGTTGGCCAAACCATCGGCGTTGCTGTATTCGGAACGATTTTCAACTCTGTTCTAGCCGGTCAATTCAAAAACGCTGCAACCGGTGTGGACCGTCATAACTTAAATCAACTCATTAGCCCGCAGACATCAGCAAATGTGGACGCATCCCTTGTCGAACCATTACGCGACATCCTATACAGCGGCCTCCATATCGTTTTCTGGGCCATGTTCGCCTGCTGTTTACTAAGTTACGCGATTCATTTTATTTTACCGAAGAAACATATTTCAGGAAATTAACTACAACAACATACAAAATAAGCAGAAAACCACGGGCCCCCTTTTTCGGGTGAGACGTGTTTTCTGCTATACACAAATCGAGCGAAAGCGTTTGTATTCAGGGGATTTGGAAAGGAATAACCTTTCACGTTGTTCACGCTTATATTGGGACTGTAACTCAATACTTCGAACAGCCGGAAAGGATTAACCGTTCACTGTGTTCACGCTTATATTGGGACTGTAACTCAATACTTCGAACAGTCCCAACAATACGAGCGCTTGTCGCCGATTTATTTGGCTTATGTTCGATTTCCTTTTTTATTTCACTTTATAAATCCAGCCTTCAGGTGCTTCTTTATCACCGAATTGAATGCCACAAAGTTCATCATAGAGTTGTTTCGTCACCGGTCCAACTTCGCTCTCACTATAAAACACATGGAAGTCGTCGCCGTTTTGAATACCGCCAATTGGAGAAATAACAGCTGCCGTACCACAAGCTCCAGCCTCTTTAAATTCATCCAATTTATCGATATACACATCGCTCTCCTCCGCTTTCAACCCAAGACGATGCTCCGCCAAATAAAGTAGCGAATATTTCGTAATACTAGGCAAAATCGACGGTGAGAGCGGTGTTACAAAACGATCATCTTTTGTAATGCCAAAGAAATTCGCTGCACCAACTTCTTCTATCTTTGTATGCGTCGCAGGATCTAAGTAAATACAATCGCTAAACTCGCGGTCTTTCGCAATTTTACCTGGATAAAGACTAGCCGCGTAGTTCCCGCCGACTTTTGACGCACCAGTACCATTTGGCGCCGCGCGGTCATATTCCGAAATCACGAAATTCGTTGGCGTCAAGCCACCTTTGAAATATGGCCCCACCGGACAACAAAATACGGAGAACATAAATTTCGGCGCGGTGCGAACACCCAGATTGTCGCCAATACCAATCAAATACGGACGCAAATACATCGTTCCACCAGAACCATATGGCGGCATGTACGCTTCGTTCGCCGCAACCACTTGTTTACACGCATCAATAAATCGCTCTTCTGGGAATTCTGGCATCAATAAACGATCACAACTTGCCCTCATTCGTTTCGCATTTTGGTCTGGACGGAATAAATTAATCGAACCATCCTTGCAACGATATGCTTTCAATCCTTCAAAACATTGTTGCCCATAGTGAATCGCTGTTGAGCCCTCTGCGATATGAACGACATTATCTTCTGTTAATGTCCCTTCATCCCACTTGCCATTTTCCCAAATAGACACATAACGCAAATCGGTTTTAATATATTCAAAACCTAGCGTGCTCCAATCAATATCCTTACTGCTCATGCGATTCCCACCTTTTTCTTCTATTATTTGATTTGTTCATTATATCATAATTCCTACGTATTTTGAAAAAGACATACCGCCTTTCAAAAAAAAAACTGATTATTTAAGCAAAACTTATCCCATTTCCTATCATTTTATGTTAAAATGTTAATACGTTACATGAAATCAACGCGAATTGGTTTGTTTACAAGATATTATCTAAAAATTTAGATAATAATAATTATAGAAGGGGGATTATAAAAATGAACAGAAACAAAAATGTTGGAGAAAAAAATCTGGAGTAATGTTTTAAATGAGGAATTGGACTTATTAATTTATTTACCACCAACGTTTTCACCCCTTTCGAAATATCCGTTTTTCTTAGTGCAAGACGGCAAGGATTATTTCCAATTTGGTAAACTGGCGCGCTTCGCTGACGAACTGGTGGATGACAAAACCATTCAGGAAGCCATTTTTGTAGGTATCCCCTATAAAACTGTGGAAGATCGGCGTGAGAAGTATCATCCAGATGGCCCGCAAAACG
The DNA here is from genome assembly GCF_000525995.1 of Paenilisteria riparia FSL S10-1204. GTDB lineage: Bacteria > Bacillota > Bacilli > Lactobacillales > Listeriaceae > Listeria_A > Listeria_A riparia. Next base: position 89,025 of record NZ_AODL01000007.1, read on the forward strand.
AGGCGTATATTCGCTTTTTAGCACATGAATTAGTGCCTTATATCGAGGACAACTTCCCGACATACCATATGGGCGCAAGCCGTTTCTTAATGGGTGATTCCCTTGGCGCTAGCGTTTCTTTGAAAGCCGCGTTGAAATACCCGCACGCGTTTGGTAATGTCATTTTACATTCGCCACTTGTGACGGACGCATTGTTGGAATTAGCCGAGAAAGCAGATCCAGCGCTAACGAAAATTTTTCATGTCATTGGTAATGGCGAAACCGAAGTCGAGACGACAGATAACAAGGTCGCCAACTTTTTAGAACCGAATTTAGAACTTCACGAGCTCTTTCAAAACCGCGGTTTTGATTATTATTTCCAGGAATTTGAAGGCGGACATCGTTGGAAATATTGGCAACCATTTGTCAAAGAAGCATTGCAATTCATGCTCGATAAAGAGCAGTTTGCAACAGAGAACATGAGTGTTTAAGGAGGAATAAGAAAGTATGACCGTACAACAAGTCACCGATAAAAAAGGCAAACAAGACGCGTTTGACATTCGCAATGAAGTCTTCGTCGTCGAACAAAAAGTAGCGCCAGATTTAGAATGGGACGAATTCGACAAACTAGATTCCACAATCATGTTCGTCGATTACGATAAAGATGGCACAGCACTAGCCACAGGAAGGTTCCGTGTCCTACCTGAATACGGCAAAGTAGAACGCATCTGCGCCCGCAAAATCGCTCGTAAAAAAGGCAGTGGCCGTCGCATCATGGAAGCCATCGAAAAAGAAGCCGTCGCGCAAAACGTCTCCCTTCTAAAACTAGGCGCCCAAACAACAGCGATCCCCTTCTACGAAAAATTAGGCTACGAAGTATGTTCTGATATTTTCCTAGACGCAGGCATCGAACACAAAAATATGCAAAAAAAATTAAGCTAATCAATACATGAGGCTCCGAGCACAACGCTTGGAACCTCATTTTTTATTTTTCTCGAACCTCGGCATGTCCGTCAGAATAACCGATAACAATAGAAGAAGCGTAATTTAAGAATAAGCCATTCTCCACAACACCTGGCAAGTTATTCAGCCAATCATTCAATTCTTCCGGATTTTCAATCGCTTGTATATGTAAATCTAAAATATAGTTTTGGCTATCCGTTGTATAAATGCTTCCGTCTTCGAAATAACGTAATTCTGGTTTGTAGCCACGTTCTGCTAGCTGACGCTCCACTTGTTTGTAGCCAAACGGCACAACTTCAACTGGTAAAGGAAAAGCACCTAACGTCTCCACGACTTTGTCTTCCCCAACAACCCAAATACTTTTTTTGGACGCATGAGCTACTAATTTCTCAAATAATAACGCACCACCTCCGCCTTTTATTCCACGGTAGACCCCATCTACCTCATCCGCGCCATCAATGGTTATATCGATTTCACCAACATCATTTAAGTCCATCAACGGAATATTGCGTTCTTTCGCTAATTTCTCGGTTGCTTTCGAAGTTACAACACCAGTAACTTGTAGCCCTTCTGCAACACGATCGCCCAGTTTTTGAATCATATAATATGCCGTAGATCCGGTTCCTAATCCCACAACCATACCATCTTCAATAAACTCACACGCCTTTTCACCAGCAATCTGCTTACTATTCATTTATTCTCGCTCCCCTCAAGAAATATACTACTCTCTCTATTATATAGAACTTTCAACGATTCGCCTAGCAACATCCTCAAATTCATGTCATAGATCGATATAAGATAGCTTTTTTAGATTTTCATCACTCAAAAAAGTTCACAAAAAGTTCATATTTTCCCGCTTATAATACATAAGTACACTATAAATTTTTGCTGTTTACTTTCAAAATATTATTTTATTGCGCGAAATCATTCAAAAATATGTTTTTTTTCACAAAAATTATACCGTGAAAACAGCCTAACTTACCTATTATCGCTTGCCTTACATAACCTTACAAAAATGTAATTGGACTTTTTATCGCAAATGGATTACATTATATAAATACAAGAAACTTTTCTTTAACATTCGTAACAATAAAGAAATATACGAGGTGAGGCTTGAATATGAAAAAACTAAAAACAGCAATGTTTCATCCCACAGCGGTTTTTATCTGGAAGACATTATTTTACTTAGTTATTTTACTCGGATTGCTATGGTTTTATGGCTTTAAGAATCCGAATGACACGACATTTATTTACAACGAATTTTAGAAAGAAAAGAGGCGATTATGAATGAGTGTATCTTTTTTTACAACTTCTATCAATGAACGAATTGATGAATGGGCGGCCAAGACACCAAATAACCCCTGCTATGAGTACCATGGTGAATCACTATCCTATAAAGAATTGAAAGAACAATCGGACGCATTAGCCACTTTTTTAATGAAAGAATTAGAGAGTGACGCCCCTGTTTTAGTTTATGGTCATATGCAAGCACAGCAAATCGTTGTCTTCTTAGCGTGCTCCAAAGCTGGGCGTGCCTATGTTCCAGTTGATGTTTCGATGCCAGTAGACCGGATTAAGCAGATTACGGAAGTTGCACAAGCCGAGCTCATGATTTGCACCGAAATTCTTGAAGAAGGTGCTAAGACAGCTGGTGTGGGTGTTCTTACACCAAAAGAGCTGCAGGTTGTGATTGATAGCTACCGTGGATATGAACCAGCACCATCCCAATGTGTTACAGCGGATCAGAATTACTATATTATTTTCACATCTGGAAGTACTGGCGTGCCAAAGGGAGTGCAGATTAGTCATAATAACTTAGTTAGCTTTACGAACTGGATTTTACAAGATTTCGGAATTCATGAGGGCGCACGTTTCTTGAACCAAGCACCGTATTCGTTTGATTTATCCGTGATGGATCTTTATCCTTGTTTGCTTGCTGGTGGGACGCTTGTACCGCTTGATAAGACGGTGAGCGCGAACTTGAAGAGCTTGTATGAATCAATCCCGACACTTGGTATCAATGTTTGGGTTTCGACGCCTTCTTTTGTAGACATTTGCTTGATGGATGCGAACTTTAATGGAGAGACAAACCCGAGCATTACGCATTTCTTGTTCTGTGGTGAAGTTTTGACAAAAGAAACAGCTCGTGCGCTTACGAAAAGGTTTCCGAATGCTACGGTTTATAATACCTATGGCCCCACTGAGGCAACGGTCGCTGTGACGAATGTTGTGATTGATGACACAATCATCGATACGTATCCAAGTCTGCCACTCGGCCGAATTAAGCCTGACACGAAGCTTGCAATTATGGACGAGGATGGCCTGCTCCTTCCTGAGGGCGAGAAAGGCGAAATCGTTTTAATTGGACCTAGTGTTTCTAAAGGCTATCTGAATGAATCTGAAAAAACAGCGGCTGTGTTTTACGCTGATGACTTGTTCCAAGCTTACAAAACCGGAGATTGCGGTGTTATCATCGATGGAATGCTGTTCTTCCAAGGAAGAATCGATTTCCAAATCAAACTCCACGGCTACCGAATAGAGCTTGAAGATATTGAGAATAACTTGAAAGAAGTAAGCTATATCCGCTCTTGCATTGTCGTTCCCAAGACACGCGAAGGAAAAGTTGATAGTTTAGTAGCCTTCGTCGTCCCTTCTGATCATGATTTTGAAAAAGAGTACAAACTAAGTGCCGCTATCAAAAAAGAGTTAGCAGAATCGATGCCAAGCTACATGATTCCACGCAAATGGGTATACAAAACGGAATTCCCACTAACAATGAATGGCAAAATTGACCGCAAGCAGCTTTCCAGTGAGGTGAACACATGACAACGCCATACGGATCAATACTCTATTTTGCAGTATTGTTCGCCTTTTTAATACCGATTGTAATTGCGGGTTTACTTGGTAAAAGATTACCTGTTTACAATGCTTTTGTAACACTAGTCTTTATTTACATGATGTTTGCCAGCAGTCCAGTCCAAGCAATTGCCCTCATTGTTTTCGTATTTTGGCAATTAGCGCTTGTCAGACTGTACTTTAATTATCGTCAGAAACATAACCATGGTGGTATTTTCGTACTTGCCGTTATACTTTCCATTCTTCCGCTATTTATCGTTAAGGTACAACCGCTACTAGCTGAACACACAACAATGCTTGGTTTTCTCGGTATTTCGTATCTAACTTTTAAAGCAACACAAATGATTATGGAAACACGTGATGGCCTCATTAAAGAGTTAAATTCTTGGGATTTCATTAATTTCTTGCTATTCTTCCCAACCCTTTCTTCGGTCCAATCGATCGCTTCCGTCGCTTTAAAAAAGATACAGACACCCCGCTTGATCCTGACAAATATGCAACCTTACTGAATCGTGGTATTTTCCTGATTTTCCTAGGGTTTCTATATAAATTCATCATTGCTTATCTCGTTCAAAATAACGTGATTACTGAGCTTACGTATAATTTAGAACATCATGTGCAATTTGGCTGGAGTCTGGTTGGTTATATGTATGCATACAGTATGTATTTATTCTTTGACTTTGCGGGCTATAGTGCTTTTGCGGTTGGAGTTAGTTATTTGATGGGTGTGCAAACGCCGATGAACTTTAACAAACCATTCGCAAGCCGTAACATTAAAGAGTTCTGGAATCGTTGGCACATGACATTATCTTTCTGGTTCCGCGATTTCATCTTTATGCGTCTAGTTTTCTGGATGACAAAGAAAAAGTTTTTCAAAAGTAAGTTTACCGTTGCTTACATCGCCTATTTTGTGAATTTTATTATTATGGGAATGTGGCATGGACTTCATTGGTATTACATCGTTTACGGAATTTATCAAGCGACACTCATCGTCGGTTTTGACCTGTTTGAACGTTGGAATAAGAAAAAGAAATTTTATCCTAAAAATAAAGTCACAAACGTGATTGGTATCGTTATTACATTCCAATTCGTCTGCTTTGGCTTCCTGATTTTCTCAGGTATTTTAGACAAAATTAGTTTTTAAATAATATGATAAGGTGGTAACTAAAAATGGCATTTCGTGACGAGGTATTAGAAATTTTAGAAGAGATTACAGAATCTGAGGAAGTTGTGGAAAACACTTCTGTTCAACTATTTGATGAAGGACTTTTAGATTCGATGGCAACCGTGCAATTATTAATAGAAGTAGAATCACGCTTAGGCATTACAGTGCCTGTATCTGAATTTGATCGCGATGACTGGGCAACCCCAGAGCAAATCATCGCACAACTTGAGGCATTAAAATGAAAAAGAAACTTTGGATGACATTTGGGCCTTTGCTTATTGCAGGGGCTGTGTTCTTATTCATCCTTTTTGGCCCAAGCAGCCTTTTTGGCGGTGTTTCAAATAGCACAGTCAAAAAAAGCGCTACTTCTATGAGTCCAACTGTCGTTCAAGGTGTTGCCATTCAACAAAAGATGTTGACGACAGACAAAACGTACTTGCCTATTTTCGGGTCATCTGAACTTTCTCGTGTTGATCCGTTTCATCCAAATGTTTTTGCAGAGAAATACAAGCGTGGCTATACGCCATTTCTGATTGGTCGTCCTGGAACGCAATCATTGTCGCATTACTTAGATATTAAAGCGATGGGCAATGAGTTAAAAGGTAAGAAAGTCGTCTTCGTACTGTCACCGCAATGGTTCCAACCGGCTGGTGTTGATGACGGGCATTTCGGTGGGAACTTCTCACCTCTACAAGCTTACAAATTCGCAATGGCTGATGAACCGCCAACACCTGAAAGGCGCTACGCAGCCAAACGTTTGCTAAGTTATAAAGTCGTACAAAACAATACAACTTTAACGACATTATTAGAAAATATTGCATCTCCTGGTCCTAGAACAAGTGTCAGTATGTTGACGCGACTTGCCGCTGAAGCCGAGATGAAAGTTTTACAAAGAAAAGATGATTTGGAATCCAAACTGATTAAAGATTCACGTCAAGACAAAGTTGATAAACAGCAAAAAGATTTGCCGAACACATTGAACTACACTGATTTGGATAGTTTGGCAACAGAATACGGTGAATCAAGAGTTGGCGACAATCCATTTTTCATTAGCGATTCTTACTATAAGAAGAAAATTGAGCCTACAATCAATCAGTTAAAAAATAGTCGTACAAATTTAAGTTACGACGAATCACCTGAATATGATGATTTGCAACTTGTAATGGACGCTTTTAAATCTGTTGGGGCAGATGTATTATTCATTAACCCCCCTGTCAATGGCGCTTGGTATGACTACATTGGAGCATCGAGAGAGAAGTTGCAACTTTACTATGATAAATCTGCGGAACAAGTGAACAAGCAAGGCTTCCACTACTATGATATGTCGCAATACAGCGACACACCATACTTCTTAGAAGATACCATTCACTTATCTTGGCGTGGTTGGGTAGCAATTGATAAAGAAATTGATGACTTCATGAAAGACAAAACGAAACCATCTTATCACAAAACGCCAAAGCAGTATTACATGAAAAAAGTGCTCCCTTCCAAGAAGGAAGCAGACAAATAAAATAAGGATGTAGAGTTTGTATTTTGATACAGTCTCTACATCCTTGTTTTTTTATTCCACGGTCACACTTTTTGCTAAGTTACGTGGCTTATCAACATCACAACCACGGTGAAGCGCTGCGTAATAAGCTAATAATTGACATGGTACGACACTGGCTAGTGGTGTTAGCAGCTCATGCACTTTCGGGATCACGAACTGATCTCCTGGCTGGTTTACGCCTTCCATCGCTAGAATACACGCATTAGCACCCCGGGCTAGGACTTCTTTGACATTTCCACGGATATTCCAGTTGATGTTCTCTTGCGTAATCAAAGCCAGAACTGGTGTACCTTCTTCGATTAGCGCAATCGTTCCATGTTTCAGTTCCCCACTTGCAAAACCTTCTGCTTGGATGTAGGAAATTTCTTTTAGTTTCAGTGCAGCTTCCATCGCTACGAAATAATCGATATGACGACCTAAGAAGAAAGCATTGCGTGTTGTTGCTAAATATTCGCCAGCAATATGTTCGATGATTTCTTTGCTATCTACAAGTGTTTCCATCGCATTGGCGACGATACCTAGTTCTACAGCTAAGTCGAATTGTTTTGCTGTTTCTATGCCTTTAGCGCGACCTACAACGGTCGCTAGGATAGATAGTGCAGCAATTTGAGCAGTGTAGGCTTTTGTTGATGCTACAGCTATTTCTGGACCTGCATGCAAATGCATCGTGTGTTCTGCTTCGCGATCAAGCGTTGAGCCTGGTACGTTTGTGATAGTTAATGAGCGGTAGCCCAGTTCTTTTACTTTCACCAAAACTTGACGGCTATCTGCTGTTTCCCCACTTTGCGTAATGAAGATGAACAACGGTTTTTCAGAAAGAAGTGGCATGTTGTAGCCAAATTCGCTAGAAACATGAACTTCTACTGGAATCTGGGCTAGTTTTTCGATAAGGTTCTTACCGACAAGACCAGCGTGATAGCTTGTACCGCATGCAACGATGTGGATTCGATCAGAGGCCAATACTTCGTTAACAATCGTTCCGTCAACTGTAATTTCGCCTTCTTCGTTTTGATAGGCTTGAATAATTTTACGGATAACGGCTGGTTGTTCGTCGGTTTCTTTTAACATGTAGTGAGGGTATGTGCCCTTTTCGATATCTGATGCATCTAGTGTCGCTGTGTAAGCCTCACGCGTTACTTCTTCGCCGTCTAGTGTTTCAATGGTTACACCCTCGCGTTTTACGATAATAAGTTCTTCATCCATGATTTCGATGAACTGATTTGTTTCGCGAATAACAGCCATTGCATCACTAGCAATAACGTTGAAATCTTTACCAGTTCCGATAAGAAGTGGACTTTTATTTTTCGCTGCATAAAGCGTTTCGTTGTCTTGATTATCAATCAGGCAGATTGCATAAGAGCCATGAAGTAAGCTTAGCGTTTTTGTGAAGGCTTCTTTTGTTGTTAAGCCTTGGCTAGCAAATAATTCGATAAGCAAAACGATAACTTCTGTATCTGTATCGCTGGCAAAACCTACATCCGCCAAATACTCATCTGTTAATAAAGAATAGTTCTCAATGACGCCATTATGAACAATCGTGTAACGACCTGATTTGCTTTGATGTGGATGCGCGTTGGCGTGACTTGGTTTACCATGCGTCGCCCAACGTGTATGTCCAATACCAATTTCTCCAAAGGCATCAGCTGGTACTTCTTCGCGTAAGTCGGCAATTCGACCTTTTTCTTTAGCAACAAGTACGCTATCCTGAGACTTAAGGGCAAGTCCCTGCTGAGTCATAGCCACGATATTCTAATTTCTCTAATCCATTTAATAAAATTTCTTTCGCATTCTTCGTTCCAATAAATCCTACAATTCCACACATAAATATACATCCTCCATTGGTTATGAGGGCAGACTTCTATTGTACAAGCCCTCTTTTTCTTGAAAAAGGACAGACTATCCCGTTGCCTGTATTTCCCTTTCACGTTTCCATGGGGGTTAAAAACATGTTCCTTTCCACTCTGTTCACTAGGTCACCCTAATGGTTTGTAGCAAAGGCATCACGATTGCATGCACAACCGAGGGACTCCCGCCGAATTTTCGATTAATCCCTTCCTCGTCAACTAAGCAATTCTTAGTTCTGGCGCTTCTATTCAGTTGTTGCTATCCTCCTTCCATACTTTTTTCTAGGAAACAAAATTATCATACATCATAGTTGTATAGTTCGTCAAGCCCTATATATAATACCAATTCCGAAATTGGTATACCCGTTGACAAATAAGTTGTTATACTTGATAATGAATGAGAGAAGTTCATCCCTTGTGCCGTAGGGATTTTAAGGATCATTTAGAATGATGAGTAAAGGGAGGATACACAATGAGTTTTTTTCAGAAAATACTTCTTGGATTTACAGTGCTTTTTGTAGCATGGGCTGTTTTTTGGAAATTCGGTTCGTTACACATGGTTAATGCGGTAGATATGAATACACTACCAAGCGCTGGTGATACGTTTCCAATTTGGACGATTATTATTGGCGGAATCCTGATTATCGTGGCAATTGTGCTGTTATTACGGAAAAAATGGTAAAAAAAGAAATTCGACCTTATTTCAGGATTCGAATTTCTTTTTTTGTGTAGCGATGATTAAAAATAGACTAGCAAAAATGCCGAGTGTTCCAATGATGAGTTTCAACGCGACAACTGTTGTCTCGTCCTGCCCTAGTTGCGAACCGATTTGCGTGCCGATTTTTCTAAGGATTTGGTCGAGCCATAAATATTCGGTAAGGAAATTGAATGATAAACCGAGTAATGGTGCGGTGATGAAAGCATTTGGGCGTTTAAAGCCAAAAATGATAGCGAGCAAGAAGAAGAACGCAATGCCAATACCTAAATAGGCGTCGAACGTTGTGGTCAGGAAGAATTCTTTGCCTGATAAAACAATGACAGCTAGTGTAATCGCCGTTCCAAGGCCTAACAATGCAAAAAATACACCTGCCCAGCGCCATTTCTTTTGCCAGTCTTTTGTATTGATGGCAACCGCTGTCTCTTGTTTATTGACAAATAAGGACGCAATGCCTGCCAGTGAAACGATGAATGTCACTATTCGTGAATAGTCCAGAATATCTAATTTGCCAGAATCAATCCATGGACTTAGCTGATTTTGCCAAAGCATCCAGCCTTGAAAAACAGCAAAGCCTAGCAAAATAACCAAATCAACAATAAGTATCGATTTTCCGACTAATCGTAATACCCCAAAAAACACTAAAAGTACTGTCAAAGCAATCGTTATCCACAATATCCAACTCTGCTTGAATTCTGAGCCGTCTTGCGCCCATGTGTATAAAAAACTGCCTAAATTGGGCAACAATGTCGCGCCTAAAAATAACATAATAAAGCCACTTACTTGTTTTTTCATTGTACAACTCCTCATTCTTCTCTCCATTTGGAGCTGTATTTTTGTTTTATAGCGGATGCATTTTCTTGCCGTCTACAATGTACTCAAGCTCCGACAATCGCCAGCGCGTCTCTTCTTTATAGACATAGCGATACGTTGCATTGAAAACATAGTCATCCGTTGTTCCCGTGCGAAATCCTGGGTTATCAAATGTAAAACGCTGAATAATCCCTGCTTCCGGCTCAATCATGCCGATATCATCTTTCCCCGCATCAAAATAAGCCGTACCAAGTGATCTGCCACCAACAGTGATATTAAATGTAAACACAATTTGCTGCACTTGCACATCCAAGAAATTAGCCAGAATAATATTAAAATGAATATAATCCTCCGTAATCTCCAGTCCAAACGGAAAAAGTTCCATTTGCCAGCGTGAATCAACGTTTTCTTGCAACTGCTCCGTGATACGTTCGCTCATTGAAATATCTTCCATCGTTGGAAAAGTGCTTACCATTTCTCTTTTCTGTAAATCGTAGAGTGACCAAGTTAGTTCCATAGTAGTTACCTCCATAAAAAATACCCTTTTGTCCATTCTACCAGAAAATCAGTTTTTCAACGACGAAAAGATGTTTTTATCAAAAAGAAATTGCAAAGTTTCCGTATGCCATGCTCTCGCAAACACTCTTTTACTAACAAAATATTGAGCGCGCTCAACATCTCCCTCTTCATTTTCAGCTTCCATCGAAAGTTTGTGAACAAAATGTTTTTTATCGAGACGAATTGCCCGAATTTTCTCTTTTGGCAAGAAGAACATTTGTGTCTCCGATTTGCTAACGATGGAAAAAGAGAATGTTATAAGTCCTACTTCTGTGAAGACAAGCACAAGATTGTGACGGGTTCGCATTGATGGCCCCGCATACAATAAGCGTTGGAAACTCGTGCGCATGTTATTGTCTGCTAAATATTGATTTACTTCGTTTTCGATTTGCTCTTTCATTGCCATTGCTACTTCACCTCGTTTTTTATTGTAACATAGAGTAACGCAAATAAAAATGCTTCTCCTTTTTGCGATATATTTTTATTACAACAATAAAATTCCACATATTGCAAAATATTGTGCGTGACTGGTGAAAATTGTATTTACATGTCGTATTCTTTGTATTCAATCGGTATAATTGCTATCATGGATTGAGAGGTGATGCTATGCAAATTGTTCGATGGACAGAAAATGATGTGATTCCTTATGATCTTCTATTTTTGGCGGACCCAGATAAAGATATAATCGACAGCTATTTCTTTCAATCTGATGTTTTTTTGCTAAAATTAGATAAAGACATTATTGGGATTGTTTGTATACAAAGTCGGATGAATACATCTGAAATTAGAAATATCTCCATATCTCCTGCTTATCAAGGTGCTCAATATGGAACAAGCTTAATAAAATATACTATGCAACACGCGAAAAAGATGCACGCAGACGTATTATTAGTTAAAACGGCTAATTCTAGTTTTCAAGCACTCGCTTTTTATAAAAAGATTGGCTTTGAAATTATTGGCAGTATACCTAATTATTTCGTCGAAAATTATACCCAACCCATTTGGGAAAATGGAATTCAAGCGCAAGATCAGATTATTTTAGCGTTAAATATGCATGAGTAGAGATTCTTATTTTTAGGATAATCTTTTAGCAAGAGATAAAAAACTTTTTAATATATAGTGTTTTTTTAACATTTTCATCAATCTGTAACATATTACACTTATTTTTCTTGCCTAAAGTATACTATATGACTTTTTTTTTATTCTGAAACATCTTTATAATAGAGATAAGAACAATCGTTAAAGAGAAGGGGAATAAAAATATGTATGTTGCCGATTTAGTAAAAAATTTTAATGGGGAGAAATTAATCGAGAAAATTACGGAGTTAGACATTCCGTACAAAACAGCTAGCTATAAGAAAAATGAACTCATTGTTGAGGAAGGAAAGATTGATACACATTTTTATATTATTGATTCTGGACTTGTCTCTTTTAGTGTGACGAATTCTGATAAGTTGCAGGTGATTACGCGCTTTTTAAACAGTAATTCTTGGTTTGGTAGTGCGAATTACCTTTTAGATTCTCCTTTTCAGTTTAATGTGACAGCTTTACGAGATACAAAAATCAGAATTTATAACCGAAATGATATTCTTCGCCTTTTCCAGTCAGATTCTGATGGGTTCTGGTTCTTGTATTTTGATGGCTATACACAAATGCATGAACGTAATGCTTTGATAGAGATTGCACATCATAATCCGCGTCGCCGTTTAATTTCAGCACTGCTGTATATTGCGAATACGGTAGGTATTAAGACAGATGATGGTATTAGTTTTCCACGTGGCATTACGCAGAACCATTTGGCCTTAGTATCTCAAGTGCCTAGAACACGAGCTAATGTGGAATTACAGAAATTACGCGAGCAAGGGATTATTCGATTAAAGCCTAAGCCAACTGTTATTCTTGATATTTTAAAACTACGTGAGCAGTTAGAAATACATCGTACGCCTCGCCCATAAACAAAAAATAGAGAATCAAGTGTTCGATATTGAAAATCGATACTTTGTTCTCTATTTTTGTTTCTGTAGCCATTCTTTTATTTGTGTGGTGTCATCTAAGTCCCCTTTATAGCGATCGGTTTCAAGGCCTCTTGTGTAGTAAATCAAAGTCGGGACTACATGGACATTCATTTGTTTGATGATTTCTGTATAATTCTTGTCGGCTTTACGAGCGGAGTCGGTGTTGTAATAGTAGCCTTGGCGCTTGGTTGCTTCCAAGGCTTTGCGCAATTTCTTTTGAAATGGGTCACAATCTGGGCAAGTGGGACGTCCAACATATACATAGCCAGTTTTTTTTATCTGATAAGATTTGTCTCATTTGGATGTTAGTAATTTCACGCAATGCTTGCTGATTTGCTTCTGCTTTCGTGGCAGCTAAATTTTTGGCATGGGTATCTACAATTAACTGGATACCTATAATAAACAGAGCCAAAGTGACGATGGTAAGTAAGATGACTTTATATTTCTTAATTTCTAATATACCTCCTCTTTTGCAAAATAAAAACGAGCAGTGAGACAAGTTGCTCGTTTTTATTCGTTTTTATAGGCCCATTTCGTCGATAACGACTTTTGCGATGTTGTCACAGAAACGTTCTGTGTCTTCAGCTGAAGCGGCCTCTACCATTACACGAACAAGGGGCTCTGTTCCTGATGGACGAACCAAAACACGACCGTTACCGTTCATTTCTGCCTCTACTTCTGAGATAGCGGCATGAACCTTGGTATTTTCGGTAACGTGATTTTTATCGGTAACGCGAATGTTTACTAATTTTTGGGGGAAAGTTTGCATTTCTGATGCTAGTTCAGATAATTTCTTCCCTGATTCTTTCATAACGTTGACTAGTTGGATACCTGTTAGAAGACCATCGCCAGTAGTGATATGGTCTAAAAATACGATGTGACCAGATTGTTCCCCACCGAGGCTGTATTGGCCTTCGCGCATTGCTTCCACAACGTAACGGTCGCCTACTGCTGTTTGGATTGTTTTAATTCCTAGTTCTTCAAGGCCTTTGTAGAAGCCTAGATTACTCATAACTGTAGATACGAGCGTGTTGTTTGTTAAGCGCCCTTGTGCTTTTAGATGTTTCGCACAGATGAACATGATTTTGTCACCATCTACGATTTCGCCGTTCTCATCCACTGCGATAACACGGTCACCGTCACCATCAAATGCAAGACCTACATCGGCGTTCTTCTCTTTTACAAATTCGGCCAATTTCTCTGGATGTGTAGAACCCACGCCAGCATTGATATTTAAACCGTTCGGAGATGAACCCATCGAACTCGTATCAGCATCTAGGTCGGCAAATAAGTGTGTTGCGAGTGAGGAAGTGGCTCCGTTTGCGCAATCTAGGGCTACATGTAGGCCAGTGAAACCATTGTCTACTGTTTGTTTTAGATACTGTAGGTATTTCTGTTTGCCTTCGAAATAATCGCTGACTGTTCCAAGTCCGTCGTCACTTGGGCGTGGTAATTCGTCTGCGCCACCGTCAAGAAGTGCTTCGATCTCTAATTCTTGATCATCGGAAAGCTTAAAGCCATCCGAACCAAAGAATTTGATACCATTATCTTCTACTGGATTATGTGAAGCAGAAATCATAACACTTGCTGCCGCGCCTTGCGCTTTTGTTAAGTAAGCCACTCCTGGTGTAGAGATAACGCCTAAACGCATCACTTCGATTCCTACTGAAACAAGACCTGCGATTAATGCTGATTCTAGCATTTCACCGGAGATTCGTGTATCTCTAGCAACTAAAACTTTTGGATGTTCACCAACGTGTTTTGTTAGTATATAACCTCCAAATCTGCCTAAACGAAAAGCTAATTCTGGAGATAATTCTTTATTTGCGACGCCTCTAACACCATCAGTACCAAAATATTTTCCCATTTTATAATTCGCTCCTTCTTTCATTGCAGGGCCAGTTTTTTCACTTTCGTGCGGTTACATGGTAGTGACCAGCCTTCTTATGTCATTGCTTTTTTCTTGTGTATCTTTATTATACCTGTTTTTAATGTAATTTACACGTAATCTTATGTAAATGCCCGATGAAAGATCTAGTTTCCTAGGAAAATCACCGGGCTTTTGTCTAGCTGTGATCTTGTTTTGAAGCATCTGCAACCTTTTTCACAACTTGAATTTCTGCTTTCGATTGTGTCAAGGTAAAAGTGAAGCTAGACGCTAAACCGTGAACAGCAAGTGGAACTGTGTGTATTCCTTCTTGCAAATTGGTTAAATCCGCTACGATATTAAAATCGCTACGCTCCACAGTATCGATTTCTTTTTGAGAGCCATTAATGGTGATATTGACTTTCCCGCTTGCGGGGTCAATGAATGTTGTATTGAATGATTCTGAGTTACTAAGTCCAGTAATAGTAATTGGTACATCTCGAAATTCGGTAGATGCTTGCTTGTCTTCGGTATCAGATTTGTCATCGTCCGTTGCGTCTTTGTCGTCTTTTGCCGGTGGTGTAGTGTTGTCTGTTTTTGGAGTTTTGTCTGCTGGTGCTTCCGGTGTTTGACCAGAGCTCTTATTGACATCGTTGTTTGAACTCTGGTCATTCTGCTTTTTTGTGGTTTTTATTTTTACTTTGACAAATGTTGGGTTCACCGATGTTGCACCTGTCGGAACTGGTACTTTTACTTCTATGGTTTTATCGCCAGTGATTTGTGTTACATCAATTGGAATAGTTATTTGTTCAATATCATCGGTTACACTTTCTGGTGCAATAACGGTGACTTTGTTGTCTTCTGATGTAAGGCTTGAGATTGCGACAGTTTTGTCGGCTGGATTGCCACTTTGT
Organism: Paenilisteria riparia FSL S10-1204; assembly: GCF_000525995.1. Taxonomy (GTDB): domain Bacteria; phylum Bacillota; class Bacilli; order Lactobacillales; family Listeriaceae; genus Listeria_A; species Listeria_A riparia. The sequence continues at coordinate 104,263 of NZ_AODL01000007.1, forward strand.
TGGAATCGTAGTGGTACCGTTTTTCCTATTTTGGAAACTGGCACGCTCACATCGACTTGACCAGGTTCTATTTCTACATCTAGTTTATTGAGGCTTGCGTCAAAAGCACTAACGGTCGCCGTTGTATCGAAGTCACTTTTCTGATCCTTCTCATCTGAAATGGTTGCTTTAACATATGCAATTTGGTCTAGCACTTCTTGAGAACCTGTGATGGATACTTTTTTCGGATTAACTTTGGCCGTTCCAGCTTGATAGCCCTCAGCAATGACTGATTTATTGAGCTCAGCCTCCACGGAATATCTCTTCGTTACTTTTTCCGCAATGGTTACTTTAGCAGTTGCTGGATTGATAGTTGCTTTCAAACGATCTGAGAGGCCTTTCAGTTTGGATTTTAACATTTTGTGTCCCAGTTTTAGCTTTTTTCAAATCGATGTAAGCTATTAAGTTCGACTGCGACTTGGCAAGTTGTACAAGACCTTTGGAACCTGTTACAGTAACATCTACGGTATCTGGAACACCCGAAACGGTCATCTCGTCTTTGTCATAGTAAACTTCAACGGGTACATTGTTGATAACATCTACATAAGTACCACTTTCTCCTATGTTAATCGCTTTATCGCTGGATGATGTGATGTAGGTGAAAAGGACAGCCGCAAAAATAAGCGAAATAATACGAACAGACCATTTGTTGGATAATATGCGGTCCATCATTGCTTACGACCCCCTTTCCATTTTGTGAAGACTGAGGGTTTCTTTTGAGTAGGTACAACTAGTTCTTGCTCCAAAATTTCATGCAAACGTTCTGGTGTTACTTCGCGGAATAGTTCTCCGCCCTTTGTTATCGAAATGCCACCTGTCTCTTCGGAAACAATGACTGTTAAAGAATCAGTGACTTCACTAATTCCTAGTGCCGCACGATGTCTTGTCCCAAGTTCTTTGGAAAGAAACGGACTATCTGATAGTGGTAAATAACCAGCGGCTGCAGCGATTTTATTGTTTTTAATAATTACTGCGCCATCATGGAGTGGTGTGTTTGGAATGAAAATATTAATAAGCAATTGGGATGAAATATCAGCATCCAGTGAGATTCCTGTCTCGATGTAATCGTCAAGCCCAGTGCCACGCTCAATAGATATTAACGCACCAATACGGCGTTTTCCCATATAGCTCACTGACTTCTCAATGGAATCGATTAAGAACATTTGCTCTTTCTCACGCTTAGAACCAGCTTTCGAGATGAAACTACCGCGTCCAAGCGTTTCTAACGCACGACGTAATTCGGGTTGGAAAATAATAATAATAGCTAAAAATCCCCAAGTCAATATTTGATCGGTAATCCATCCTACTGTTTGGAGGTTTAACACAATACTTAGTAATTTGACAATGATAATGATAAAAATGCCTTTTAAAAGTTGCACTGCTTTCGTGCCACGAATTAACATAATTAATTTATAAATTACAAACCATACTACCAAAATGTCAATTACATTCGATAAATAATGAAAAATTGATCCGTCTGGAAAGGACATATATTCGCCTCCAATTTCAAAAAGCAAGTCTACATTCCGTTACTGCTTTACATAGTTAAGCTAAAGAAAATGCTTATACCTGCCATTATAGCATAGATTATGTAGGGGGAAAAAGATTTGAGTCACACAAATTAGGGAAAGATTTTCTAAAGAAATGTTAAAGTAAAAAGTCGTAGAAACACTTCATTGCTTCTACGACTTCCAAAATCATTTTTGTTTTAATGCTTCTCGCTCTTCTAGTAGTTCTTTAAAACTCCGATTGCGTTTCGGATATTTCTTGCGATAGAAATGTTGGGCAATGACTGCGAAGACAAGAGCAAATCCGATTAGCAGAAACTGACTTTGCAAGGAACCAACAATCAATAATGCCGCACTAATAAAAATACTTAAATTAAACAGCCATTTATCCATTGAAATCTACTCCTCTAAGTTGTAATGTAGCGCTTTATCATGCTCGATTTTTTGAATATTTAGAGCGTCAAAAACAAGTGCTTTTTCTGCGATGTATGCATTGTATTCGATTCGCTCTAGTAAATCATATGCTTTGTGTAAGCTTGTGTCCAGGACTACGATGCCATGTTTGTTAAGTAGACTTGCACTCGGAACTGCTTTGTCGCCAAGTGCAATCACGTGTGCGCGAACAATTTCAGCTAACTCTGGGCTTGTAGCTGGGGCAAAGTCAAGTGTTGGGATGACACCGAGCTTTTGTGTTGCTTCCGTCAGGTTTGGCAGTTCCATGCCGAGTGTTGCAAATAGCATCGATTCTTTCGGATGCGCGTGAAGTACACAGCCAACGTTCGGATTTTCCGTGTAGCAAGCTCGATGTAAATTAATTTCACGCGTTACCCGCCCGTCTCCTTCCACTACTTCGTTATTATTGTCCACAACAAGAATTTCATACGGTGACAAATCGCATAACCGTGCCTGACTCATCAATGTAGGTGTCATAATAATGTGTTCTTCGTTCATGCGAACCGATACGTTTCCTCCTGCTGCATTCGTTTCAAAGCGGTCAAACATTACCTTTACTATTTTTGCTAAATCGGCACGTTCTTTTTCATATAACATCTGCTTACATCTCCTTTATTTCTACTTGTTCTTGCAAAATTTCTGCTTCTACTAGGCTAAACGTCGAACTATCGGAGTGCATCACTTTACTAGCAGAGCATCCTGTAGCTCTTTTCAAAACTTCACTTAATGGCAATTGTTTGGCAAGACTTGCGATAAAAGCTCCGACAAAACAATCTCCAGCTCCGGTATCGCTTTTTTCTGTGACTTGGGGGGCAGTAACGCGATACAGTTTGCCATCATGCGCGCAGTAGGAACCATCTTTCCCCAGTGAAACGACTAAATAACGAATTTGTTTGGCAAGGTGTCTGATAGCCGATTCCATATCTTCCATCTCATTTACGAGCAATGCTTTGATTTCATCCTCATTCGGCTTGATAAAATCAACACCATACTCGGCGGCTAATTGTAAGAAATCTCCTGATACGTCACAACCAATGAAGCACCCCGTTTCCTGTAAAACCTTCAGGAGCTCCTCGAAGTCTGCCAGCGTAAAGCCAGGCGGTGGCGAACCCGCGATAATCGCCATATCATTTGGCGTCACCTTTCTTCGAATCTGCATCAGCATTGCTTGTTTATTCGCCATACTTACTTGAAAACCGCCTTCTGGCATCATAATGCTACCACTTGAAGCTTCACTAATAATGACAAAGCTAGTCCGTGTCGCCACACCTTCTTCCATCAGAAAATCATGCGAAATCCGCTTTTCAGCAAGAATCCGATATAGCTGTTCTTTATTTTGCGAGCCGATGAAACCGAGCGCTTCGTTTGGAACCCCAAATTTACTAAGAACACCAGAAACGTGAAGCCCCTTCCCGCCACAATCCCATGCTGTTTTTAAAATTCGATTCGTTTTCCGTTTTTGCACATCCTCTTTCACAAACAACAACTGGTCAATTGCAGGATTAAGCGTAATTGTATAAATCATCCCAGTTGCTCCAATTCCGCCGTTCGTTTGCGCATCACTTTAACATAGAAGACAAGCAATACGATCCAACCTGCGAGCATGAGTAATCCAATAATTGAGAAACGGCTTGCCTCTGCCATTACGTAACGGAAAACAGGATATTCAATCGTACTCCATGTAATTTCCTGACCAGTTTTTAAAGAGATTGCTTTTGTTGAATTGGCCAAATCTGTAATTGTTCCTGCGAAAAACGTGGCGACATATAGAAAAATAGGTGTTGTAATAACGCCTAAAATAATCATTCGCAATAAATTGCCACCCGTCACAACAAGCGCTGGGGCACAAAGAGAAATATTTAAAATTCCTGCAAAAGGTAATACACCGTTTCCTGGTAAAATAAGTGCAAAAATGAGCGTCACAGGAACCATCACGACAATCGCAACCCATACTTCACTACATCCTGCTAAAATCGGCCAATCAAGTCCAATAAACAGCTCCCGATTCTTAAAGCGTTTCTTCATAAATTCAGAAATGCCGTCCGATAAAGGTGATAAAGCTTGCATAAACAACTTAGCTACCATCGGGAATAGCGTCAACGCAGCCGCAGCCTGCATCGCAAGCATTAATGCCTTCGCAACATCGTATCCTGCTGCAATCCCAAGTAGCAAACCGACGATGAAACCCATCACATGATTCTCCGCAAAAATACCAATTTTATCTTTCAGTGCGTTGGCGTCCATGTTTTTCCGTAACGCTGGAATTTTCTTCAGCAACCAGTCAATCGGCATCAACACCACGCAGAAAATCATCATACTATGCGACACTGTAACACCCGGAATACCATTTAGCTCTTGAATTTGACGCTGGTTCGCATCACATAAAATCAGTTCCACAACAACCTGCACTGCTGCCACGATAAACGCCAAATACACATTATGCGTCACGCCAACAATCAATACCGCCGTCAAAATTTTGCCCCAAACATTCCATAAATCCACATTCAGCGTTTTCGTTGCATTAAACACTAACATCACCGCATTAATTCCAAGCTGTAGCGGGAACATCAAAAAAGCAAGTGGCCAAGCCCAAGCAAGCGTCGCCATCGAAGTCCAGCCACCATCTAAAATCGTTAACTGAATCCCTGTTCGTTCTGCCAAGCCTTGCGCAGCTGGGGTCAACGCCTCGATCATAAAACCAATAACAACATTCATTCCGAGGAAAGCAACCCCTAGAATTATCCCGGCACTAACCGCGTCTCTCACCTTCATCCGCACAATCAAACCAATAATAATCATTAAAGCCGGTACAAAAACAGCCGCACCTAAGTTCAATATAAATTCAACAACCGATTGCAATGATCCCATTTTGTCACAACTCCCTGTTTCTTATATTTTTATTGTAGTGCTTTAATTAGCTTCTCTGTCTCTTCGTCCATCCCCATGCCTGTCAAAAATGCAATGCCATTGAGTGTTGGTATATCATACTCCTTACTTGGCTTCGTAATGGCAACATATGCGTCACTTGTCCGAATATGTTGCTCTAACGATTTGATATCCACGGCCTCCACATTCACTTTTACGCCACGTTCTTTCAAAATTCGGTCTACCTTAGAAGCTACCGTTTGGCTTGTTGCCACTCCAGAACCACATGCTACGATTACTTTTTTCATCATTTCGTCACCCTTCCAAATTGTTTTTTCAAAAAAGTTACTAGTTCTTGCGGCTGCTCTTGTTGTCTTAGCGCCTCAACAAACGTCTCATCGGCAAACTTCTCCATCATCATCGCCAAAAGAGGCACTTGTCCTGCCGCATCTTTAATACCTAAAATAAAGATCATTTCCGCGTCCACCCATTTATCCGTCGTACCCATCTGAACGAACGAAAGTGGTTTTGCTAACTTGCTAACTGCCACAAACGGGCGCTTCACATGCATCGTGTCCGTATGTGGAATTGCAATGGTGATGCCATTCATCTCTAGCCCAGTCGGAAAAATACGTTCTCTTTCTATAATCGCTGTTTCAAAAGACGGTGCCACATAGCCATCGCGCGTTAAAATCTCAGCAAATTGCTCAAAGAAAGCCGTTTGACTATCACACACTACCTCCGTCAACGTAATCTCCTCCTGAAACAAATCGTCAAACACCAACTGTCTCAACCCCTCTCAATGATTTCATTAATTTCGGCTACATTTTGCGCCCCTAAAATACATTGCAGCTTCTCTGGATGCAAAAAGAGCTCGTTAATTTTTAAAAGTAGCGGAATATGGTGGTTTAATTCAGAAGGTGCTAATGCTACCACCATCCTTACTTGTTCACCATCTGGATTAAAGAGCGGCGACTGAATCACGTTTATTTGAATATCTGGTTGCAAAACGCCTTCTTGTGGCTTAGCGTGCGGTAAATAAATCGCTGGGCCAATTACCATTTGCTGATAGTTCTTATAAAAAATTCGTTTACACGCCGCTACATAATCAGACGTCACACTTCCTCGCTCCAATAAAGCTTGAAACCCTTGTTCCACCATGTCTCCCCAATCTATCACATCCTTCCATATCGAAATATTCGCCGTTCCGATTTGCACTACTTCATGTTCTATTTCTCTTGCCACTTGCTGCTCATCCACCTGCTCCCGCTCAAAAAAATGTTCCAATTGCGCCGTCACACGAGGAATATTCTCCATCGGAATTGCGTCACCAATCATCGCCAGAATTGCCTTTGTCTTCTTACGACTGTCCATATCAATCGCCTTCTCCACTTGTTCGCGAAGCAACTGCCTGCTTTCCTTATCCAAAATCGAAGGAATAATAAACACGACCGTATCCGTCTTAATTGGCACTGTCGTAAATAAAAAATCAACATCCTGCTCGACTTGCGCCAACTGTCTCACCGCAAATGCCCCGCGAAAATCAATCATCGGAAACATACCTTTCAAATTTTCCAAAAGCAGTTTTGAAATCGAAGTTCCACTTTGGCAAAGCACCGCGGCTTTAAACACCGTCTCCCCAGATTCTTCCGTCTGATACATCCACCCAAGCACAATCATGGATAGATAAACAACCTCTTCCTTAGACCAACTATGACCGACAAGCGTCGCGAATGGCGCCGATGCCTTCTCTACGATTCGAAAAGTCGTTGTATACTCTGCGATGAACTGTTCTGTCAATACATTATTAATTTGGAAACCTAATAAATTACGATAGATAGCTGGTCTAATATGCAAAATCAATTTCTCTTTAAACTCGGCCTTACGCACAATTTCCGTAGCAAAATAGTTCTCTAACCTCGCGATAAAGGCATCTACAGCAATGGCTATCTCCTCACCATCCGAAAATCGTAACGCCGACTCGACAAGATTGGATGCTAATACTTGCAAGGATAAGTACAGCAAATCCGTCTCTGTCAAAAAGTCATAACCCCAAAACATCTCTTTAATAATCGGGTATTCGCGGGTATTTTTAATATCGTATTTCTCAATTTTGAACGACCAATCAACGTGCGCTGTCTCGGCTCGTTTGATAATTGCATAAAGAATATACGGTAACTCTTCTAACTGCTCATCTGTGAAAGTAATCTGCAATTCCTGCTCGATTTTCTCCAGCCGCTTCTTGAGCAAGAAAACTTCGCTAACCGTGATTAATCGCTTCTCGTCCAATACAAATTTCCCATACGGCGTCTTTATCACATCGCGAATCAATTCTGCCAGCAAATTCCGAATTAAAAACTCGGAGCCAAAAATGGCATAGCCGTCCTTGCGCGAATAGTCGAGACGCATCTGTTGCCCATGCAAATAAGCTTTAATCTGCTTCACATCACTCAACATCGTATTCTTGCTGACAAACACATAATCCGCCAATACTTGTAGCGACGCGTAGCCTCCAGTCATCACAAGTTCAATCATAATTAACTGCCTTCTAAGACTCGCTTCATAATAAGAAAATAATTGCTGCTCTTTCTCCGTCAATAAACGATAACAATGCTCGCGACAACGCTCCGTCAAGGAAATCATCTGATGTTCCACCAAAATCGGCTCTGTTTTAAGCGATTGATTAATTTCCTGAATATGCGCCTCAATCTCATCTGGCGTTTGACGGAAATTCTTCGAAACATGGGCGACATCGACATGGTGATTCCATAGTAAGTACGTCAATAATTCCTTTGTGCCACGTTCCATTTTCCGATCCCCTCCTCACTTCTATCTTAAATGATAACCCTTACATTTTTTCGACACTTGGTCACAATTTGAAAAAGCAATGCATTTTGTGTTGTGATGATCTATTGGTCGATGCGGTATTGTACCATATTTAAACACAAAAAAATAGGAGCCCTAAAAAGGACCCCCATCATTATTTACTTGTGATAATCATGTTTTTCTAACTTATCCACTAGCTGTACAGCTTCACCGAATAGGTCAAGTTCAAGTGCGTTACCAGAAAGTAATGCAATGCTCACCGTTTTCGCAGTCACCGTCACTTCGATTAAGCGATCACGATAATTGATTTTAAACGCATATTTATCCCACGTTTTTGGTAGGAACGGTGCAAAAGAAAGGCGACCATTGAAAGTCCGCATGCCTGCAAAACCTTGCACAATCGCAATCCAGCTTCCTGCCATCGACGTAATATGCAAACCATCTTCGGTATCATTGTTGTAATTGTCCAAATCAAGACGCGCCGTCCGATTATACAATTCCACTGCTTTATCTTCGCGGCCAATCTCAGCCGCAAGTACCGTGTGCACAGCCGGTGAAAGGCTTGATTCATGCACAGTCAGTGGCTCGTAAAACTCGAAATTCCGCTGCTTCGTCTCGAAATCAAACTCATCGCCAAACGTATAAATCCCTTGCAACACATCGGCTTGCTTAATGAAACACGACCGCAAAATTTTATCCCAAGACCAGTTTTGATTAATCGGTTTATCCGCATCCGTCAACGTATCTGTAGAACGTAATTCCTTGTCCAAAAATGTGTCATGTTGCACAAATATTTGCCATTTTTCATCATAAGGGAAGTACATGTTGTCGATAATGTCTTGCCAATGGTCGATTTCTGCATCAGTAATTTGCAATGCTTCACGTTTTGCTGGAGCAATCTGTTGCAACGACTCGATTGTGTAACGAAGCGTCCATGTTGCAATATAGTTCGTATACCAGTTATTGCTAACATTATTATCGTACTCATTCGGTCCAGTCACACCATGAATCATGTATTTATCTAAGCGCTCCGACATATGCACTCGATCCGCCCAAAAACGGCTAATCTCAGTCAATACGTCGATACCATCATTTACTAAATACGTCGTGTCGCCTGTATAGTTCGTATAATTATAAATTGCATGTGCAATCGCGCCATTACGGTGAATTTCTTCAAACGTAATTTCCCACTCGTTATGACACTCAATCCCTGTAAATGTCACCATTGGGTAAAGCGCGCCTTTCATTCCAATTTTTCTAGCATTTACTTTCGCACCATCCAATTGGTCGTGGCGATATTGCAATAAATTCCGCGATACTTCTTTATCCGCCAGTGACAAATAAAGTGGTAATGCAAATGCTTCTGTATCCCAATATGTTGCGCCACCGTACTTCTCGCCTGTAAAACCTTTTGGTCCGATATTCAGACGTGCATCTTCGCCGTAGTATGTTGCGAATAGTTGAAATATGTTAAAGCGAATACCTTGTTGCGCAGAATCATCGCCGCTAATTAACACATCGGCCTTTTGCCAACGCGTTTGCCAAGCTTCGGCATGTTCTTTACGTAACGTTTCATAATCCAGTTCAGCCACATCCGTTAAAAATTGTTCCGAGGCCCCAGCCAGTTCATGTTCCGCGTAATCGCGAGATGTTGCGACTGCTATACGTTTCTCCAATTTCGCAGTCTCACCTTTTGCCACTTGAAAACGATACTTGTTTTCCACGTATAATTTCTTTGCTTCCGCAGTAGCTTCCTTCGCGTTTTCCGTACGGTTTTCCATCGAAGCCGCAATTGTAAAGCGTGGAATGTCAAAGTTATTCTCAATTGTTTTCGTCACGATAGTCGCCTTGTTCTCCGTCGCGTCCTGCGCCACTTCCAGCCAGAACATCTCGTCATAATTCGCGTCCTCATTCGTCACATTCCCATCCACATAAGGCGTCAACACAATTTCCGCCTCTGTATCAAGCGCCGTCACATGATAGCGAATGAGACACAGTTCCTGCTTCACAATACTCAAGAAACGCTCTGTTTCCACTAAAAACGATTTCCCGTTCTTCTTCACTTTGAAATTCCGACGCAAAATCCCCGTCTCCATATCCAACTCCAAAGCAAAGTCTGTCGTATCATCCACAAACAAATCCAACGTCTCACCGTCAATCACTACATCAATCCCAATAAAATTCAGCGCATTAATCACTTTCCCGAAATAATCAGGATATCCGTTCTTCCACCAGCCAACGCGCGTCTTATCAGGGTACCAAACACCAGCAATATACGTGCCTTGATGCGTGTCTCCCGAATAGCGTTCCTCAAAGTTACCACGCATCCCCATATAGCCATTTCCAAGTGAAGTTAAACTTTCCTGCAAACGCTTTGCATCCTTTTCCACTTGTTTCGACTTTAATTTCCATTCATCGATTTCAAATAAGCGTTGAATCATCCTGTTCGTCCCCCCAAATCCAAAATATCATTCGTCTGTCTAAAGCGTGTTTTAATGAAAGTAAATGCAATCAGAAGCACCATACCAAGTGATTGAATCGCCATCATGACGGTTATGTCAAAATAAATCGTACCAATCACTGCTGCAAAAATCGTCGGTAACCCGAGTGCAAGCAACGTAAGCGATAGCGCCTCCTTGTATGAAGCAATTTCCGACATCTGATTTCGTTTCGTGAACCAAATAAATAACGCAGCAAACAACGCCAACATCAGACTACTAGCAAAAAGCACCGAGCCAAGCATCGCAACCATTGTCAAAAAGACAAAAGCCTTATTTTGCACATACCACTGGCCACTAATAAACGCTTGCATATCGGCCATACTGGATACGTCCGTAAGCGTCGCGTCGTCCGTATACTTCACAGTGAATGCATACCCTGAGCTATCACGAAGCTCCATGCTATTTTTTCCTAATACTACCATGTTCTTCACATTCGGCAAAGCGGCACCATCTAAATTCACCATCGCCACTCCTGTTTTCGTTGCTACTTCCATGTTCCCTTGACCAGATAGTGTCCCGTTCTTCAACGTATAATTCGCTGTCAATTCATCGACAAACCCGTCACTCGCCTGATTCATCATATTGGGCATCAACGACTCCAAGTCAAATGAATCCTGTTTCGCAAAATTTAACGACACCGGAATCATCAAGCAAGCCGTCAAAAACACAAATATAATTACCAACTTGCCCCAGCTAAACAATTTTCGGCTAGCAAACATTCGCTTTGGTGAACACATACCCCAGAAAAAATCCATCGGAAATCCACGCTTCATCATTATCACATCACAATCTTCAAATCTAAACTTCTAAAAAATTAACCCTTCGTGCCTCCTGCAGTCAAACCAGATACGAAATTCTTTTGTAGGAAGAAGAACAGTAAACAAATCGGCAATGCCGCCAAAATAGCTCCTGCAGCAAACAACGCCACTTTTTGTTGTTGTGGATTCGCGATAAAACTTTGCAAACCAACTGCAATTGTCAAGTTCTCTGGCGTACGCAAAAGGAATTTAGCAAGCAAGAAATCACCGAATGGTCCCATAAACGCCCAGAGCGCCTGAACCGCAATCATCGGCCGAACGAGCGGTAAAATAATTTGTCCGAAAATCCGGAAATGTCCTGCACCATCGAGCTTTGCAGACTCATCCAAATCACGCGGTACCGTATCAAAATATCCTTTCATCAGCCAAATATTCATCGGAATTCCGCCACCAATATAAATCAGCGTCAAGAACCAGAACTGATCTAGTGCACCAAGTAGCATGGCCAATACATAGAACGCAGTTAGCGCAGCCATTGTTGGTACCATCTGAATAATTAAGAAGAAAATCAAACTGTTCTTACGACCTTTAAACCGATAACGACTATACGTATAACCCGCAATCGTTACAATCGCTACTTGGAAAACCATCGTCGTTACAGCAATAATCAACGTATTCCGGTACCAATCCAAATATAGCGTATCATTAAACAATGTCGAGAAATTATTCAGCGTCCAATTGTCGCCCCATTCCAACGTAAATGCTGCAATGTTACCCGGTTTAAAAGCCGACGATGCTGTAATCAAAATCGGATATAAAATGACGATAGACAACATAAGCAAGAATAAATACGTAAAGAATTTCATCAAAAAGCTACTTGTTCGCTGATCTTTAAAAAAACGCCCTCATCCTACATCATCCCTTCATTGCCAAAAGCATTTGTTTTCTTAAACGCAATCATGGATACCGAAATAACAACTATCGAGATAAGGAGCGTCACAGCAGCTGCAACTGCATATTGCGGCGATGTCCCTGTCGTCAACTTATAAATCCACGAAATCAAAATATCCGTTGAACCCGCGCCTGCACCAACGCTTCCTGGTCCACCTTCATTGAATAAGTAGATAATAGAGAAGTTATTAAAATTAAATGTATATTGCGTAATAAATACTGGCGCTGTTACAAATAAAATCATGGGCATCGTAATTTTGCGGAAACGAGCCATTGCACTTGCTCCGTCAATACGCGCTGCCTCATATAGTTCACCTGGGATTGCTTGCAATACCCCTGTAACCATCACATATATATATGGGAAGCCCAACCAACCTTGAATCGAAATCAGCGCTACTTTTGTCCAGAACGGGTCTGTTTTCCAAGCAAGCGATGGAATATCAACAAACGGTAAATGGTTTAATAATGGGATAACTTGCATATTAATCGCACCGATGCTGTCATTAAACATATTTGAGAAACTCATAATCGTAATGAAAGCCGGTACAGCCCAAGGAAGTAAGAAAATAACTCCAAAAAGACGTTTTCCTTTAATAAAACTTTGATTCGCCACAACTGCCGTAAATACACCTACTACAATTTGTAATGTCGTCGCGCAAATCGTCCACACGAGTGTCCATGAGAATACACTCAAGAAAGTATCTCGATATGAGCTAAGGAAGAAAATACTAAAGAAATTCTTAAAGCCTACCCAGTCAATCAAATTTGCTGGTGGAATATGATAAAAATCATAGTTTGTAAAAGCCATGAAAAGCGTAACTAACACTGGAAAAATAATTACAAATGTCATTACAAGATATGCAGGCAGTGTGAAAAGATATGGAAAACCTTTCTCTACCATGTTTTTTAAAATATCGATCGTTTTTGTATTAACCGTCTCTCCCAAGTTCCACGTTATCGCCACACGTTTAGCATCAAATATATTAAGGATATAAAAGCCGATAAAGAGAACCGTAACGATAAGTTGCAACGTTCCTTCAATCATTAGAAACAGGGAATGATCCACACCTGGCACAGAACCAAGCGTAATCAGTCCGACAAATGCATTAATACCAACTGCGATAAATTCAATAACAAAAGCAACGAATACAGCGAGAAAAACAATCCCTTTAAAAGCCTGCCCGTTATAAAATTGTCCCAGTCCTGGAATGATCGATAACAGCGTCGCTTTCCGAACATTTTTAATTGGTTGTTCCTTATTCATCGCGTTACCCCTACCTTTTTATAGCTTAGATATGTACATAACCCAGATAAAACAGAGGCAAGCACCCATATTCTGCAAGTTTCGCAAACTTCCAACGTTCACATACACCAGTATGCTCCGCTCCGGCTTCCACCAAACTTGCAGAATACAAACGCTCTCGCTCGATTTGTTCAAAGCTGTATCTACGTCTTACCATTGATTCTTACAGGCAACGTCCTCAAGCTTCTTTCTGCGTTCTGTATAAACCCAATTGCTTTATTTATTTTTGATATTTTTGGTCAATATTGTCTGAGATTACTTTCACTGCGTCGTTAGCAGATTGTTTTGGTGTTTTATTGCCAGATGCTGCATCAAACATTAAGTTCTCAGCGCCCGTCCAAACTTCAGCCATTTCTGGAATGTTTGGCATTGGTTGTGCATTTGCGTATTGCGCAATTACTGCTGATGTTAATTCATCTTTCTTAGCTTCTGCTGCGTCACGTGATTCATGGTTTGCAGGTATTTCATTTGTCATGTCATACAATGTGTTTTGGTTGTCGGTGTTTGTTACGTAATCCAACCATTTTTGCGCTACATCTTTGTTCTTAGAGTAGTTCGAGATAACCCAACCTTTACCACCAGCGAATGGAGAATAAGGCTTGCCATTATCCAGTGTTGGAATTTCTGCCACACCATAGTTTAATTTAGCTTCTTTGTAGCTTGCTGCTGACCAAGGGCCGCCGATGATTGCTCCTGCTTTACCTTTGACAAATTGATCTTGGATAAAGTCGTCTGCACTCTTATTGTCTTGCATTCCTTTTGGCCAGTAATTTTGGAACCATTTCGTTGCGTACGTGATACCTTCTATAGATCCTGCATTATTTAAACCGATATCTTTAGGGTTTGTGCCATTATCACCAAATACATAGCCACCATAACCTGCTAGTAAACCATATGAGAAATAGAAATCTGTCCACTTAGCTAAGAAAGCGGTAGATTTACCTTTTTCTGTTGGAAAATTGAAGCGAGAATCTTTTGTTAGGGCTTCTAAATCTTTAAATGTTTTTGGCGCTTTGTCTAGTAAATCTTTATTGTAATACAGTACTAGCGTTTCAATAATTGCTGGTGCACCGTATACTTTGTCGTCAATCGTTACTTGTTTCATATCGTTGTCATCTAGTTGATCTTTATTTCCTAGTTTCACCTCAGCTAAATGCCCTTGTTGTCCCAGACTTCCGATTCTGTCGTATGCCGACATCATCACATCTGGTGCTGTTCCTGCTGGTCCATCTAATGGTAAAGCTTCTAGTGTTTCAAACATGTCTTTTTTAACAACTTTGACAGTTACATCGTTATCTTTTTCAAATTTGGTTTTAATTTTGTCTATATATTTTGCATAGCCTTCATCGACTGAAACTGTCAATGTCTTCTTACCGTCACTGCTTGAACTGTCTTTAGACGAACTTCCGCTACCACATGCTGCTAACATTAAAACCATTACTGCTACCATTGCTAATAAGCCGAACTTTTTGAATGAACTCATTACCATTTTTCCTCCTCTTTCTTTGAAAAACTCCTGTATCGACAAATGATGTCGCACATTCGATTTCCACACCCTATTTTGAATTGATTTGTGAAACAGGTTAACCTCTAGCGCTATTATAGACTTAGAACGAAAACGTTTTCAAGGTATATTTTTGTGTTACCGATAACAAGATTTTTAACAAGCGCTGTACTTATTTGTTTGTGAAAACAAGTACAGCCCGTTGATTAATCTTCCAATGTTACGAACGATTTCGCAGGTACAGTGACTTCCTCGAGTGCTTTTTCGGACCATGCGTCTTGTAACACCGACATGTCTGTGAAGTCCGCTTTCGTTAGAGTTATAGCTTCTTCTGCTTGGTTAAATACGAATGTTAGGCGAGCACCGTTGTATGTTCTTGAGAAAATAACACAACGGTTTTCATCATCGACTGTATGCCAAACTAGGTCGCCGTAGGTGAGCGTTTGTTGGTGTTTTTTACGGAAAGCGATGAGGTGTTTCATGAAGCTGAACATTTCTTTGTCTTGCTTTGTTTCATCCCATTCCATACATTTGCGGCAAAGCGGGTCATCAGCGCCATCCATGCCGATTTCTGTGCCGTAATAAATACACGGAGATCCTGTATGTGCAAACATGAACGCAAGTGCTAGCTTAGCTTTATCTTTATCGCCATCACAACGCGTGAGTAATCGCGCCGTGTCATGCGAATCAAGCATATTGAACATGACGTGGTTTACTTGTTCTTGATAACGCATCAATTGGTCGCTAATTCCAGATACCATTTTAGATGGTGTGATACGCTCTTCTACATAGTTTTCGATAATCGTTTGTGTGAATGGGTAGTTCATTACGGAATCAAACTCGTCGCCAAGCAACCAAAGCCAAGAGTCATGCCAAATTTCACCGAGAATATATAAATCATCTTTTTCAGCACGAACAGCTTTACGGAACGACTTCCAGAAAGCATGATCGACTTCATTGGCTACATCCAAACGCCAGCCATCAATGTCAAACTCACGAACCCAATATGTTGCAATATCAAGCAAATACTTTTGTACAGCAGGATTGGCTGTGTTTAATTTAGGCATATGCATGGTGTATCCAAATGTGTCGAATGAGAGTGTGTTTTTACCTTCAATGTTCCCATTTTCGCCTGGTGTCACTGGGAAAGAATGTATATGGAACCAGTCTACATATTCTGATTTAGAACCATTCTTCAGCACGTCTTGCCACTCCGGAGATTTATCGCCAATATGATTGAAAACAGCATCTAGCATGACTTTTATACCACGTTTATGTGCTTCTTGAATGAATTGACGAAACGTTTCTTTATCCCCAAAATGCGGATCAATTTCAAAATAATTTAGTGTATCATACTTATGGTTCGTTGATGCTTCAAATATAGGCGTTAAGTAAACCCCGTTGATTCCAAGCTCCACCAAATAGTCTAAATGCTCGATAATGCCCGCAATGTCCCCACCAAAAAAGTCATCGCGCCCCGGATCTTTACTTCCCCATGGCAAGACATTTTTTGGTGAAATATCAGGGTTTCCATTACCAAATCGTTCTGGGAAAATCTGATACCAAATCGTTTCTTTCACCCATTCAGGTGCTTTAAAAACTTCCGATTCATGCAGAAATGGAAATTTAAAATAATAGTCCATCACTGCACGATTGTCTTCTGTATTTTCGTAAAAACCACGTCCACCATAGAAAACTTCTTCTCCTGCCATGTCTATTAATACAAAGCCATACTGCAAGCGACGTTGCTCTGGTTTGACTGCAACCATCCAGTAGTCATGTTCTTCTGTCGTCGCTATTTTTTGAAGCGAAATGTTTTCAGGTTGCCAGCCATCTTTTGTATGCAAATAAGGATCCGCACCAATCATAACAACTTCTTTTATGTCGTCTTTCTTGCTGCGAACCTTGATATGTAGCGTTTCCTTGTCGTAACCATACGCAAAAGCGCTAAATGGCTGATGATAAATTGCTGCTCTTTCCATCTTTAAAAAACCACCTTTCAATTATCTCCCTTTACGTTAGCACGCATTGAAAACACTTACAACAGAATAACGCTCGTTAACGATAACAGAATATGCACTTCACGTTACCATAAGAAAAACAAGCCTTGTTGCGGCTTGTTTTTGTCCTATTCACGACCAACTACTGTTGAGCCACGAATGATAAGTTTGGGAGGAAATAAAATGGAGCCTTGCTGTGCCCCGCCTTCATTAATCTTCTTTAGCAATAACTGGGCACAAGTTTCGCCCATTTCGATAACTGGTGAACGGACTGTGGTTATTTTTGGAGAGGAGATACGATCTAGGAACACGCCATCAAAGCCTGTCACCGCAATATTTTCTCCAAAATTCATATGCAGAGCCGTTGCCGCTCGTACAGCGCCAATCGCCATTCGGTCTGAGGCACAAACGATTGCAGTTGGTTTCTTTGTGTTTTGCAGTATATCCAATGCTTTTTTCTCGGCTATACGAGAACTGTTTTTCATGAAATAACTTTCTTCTATTAAATCGTGTGCCTTCATAACACTTGAATAGCCAGTTAAGCGGGAACGCATGAACTCTTCTTCTAACAAATTTATGCCAAAAAAAATAATATGTCGGAAACCAATATCATATAAATGCTTCGTAGCGAGTTCAGTCCCTAGTCGATTATCCACGTCAATTGCATCGATGTTACGTTTGTTCTCTCCATATGCAATCACTGGCTTCTCAAGTCCTGCAAGTACTTTATCAATTTCTTGGTCACGCATGCCAGTCACAATTAATCCATCATAAGGCCCGATATTCTTAGATTTCTGCGTCACTAGTTGCAATGAATAGGAGTGTTTATCTAATTCTCTACTAATTCCTGTAAGCAAATTCATATAGTACGGCTCTACCGTATCGATTTCTTCTAAAATCAAAAATTTAACAACTTGAGTCCGATTTTGAACCAATGCTCTTGCCGCATAATTAGGAACGTATTCCAGCACTTCCATTGCTTGATATACTAATTGTTTTAGCTCGTCAGAAACTTGATCTGGATGATTGATAACACGTGAAACAGTCATTTTAGACACATTTGCTTTTTTTTGCAACATCTGCTAATGTAGCCATCCATATCCTCCCTTGCTCCTTTTCTCTCTTTCATTGTAGCAGTTTTTTTAGAAAATGGTAGCCTTATTTATTTTTTTCATAATCTCAAAAATAAGATTTGACAAAAAAAAGCACCTTTTCCGTAAAGAAAAAATGTGTATAAACTATGTAATTTAGCGTTTTGACGCAACCACAACTTTTTTTACAGCATGGTGTTCTTTACGTGTTTGAATCCATTTTACAAAAAATCGAATTCCTACAACAAGCCAACCGCATACTGTACCTACAAGGATAGCGACTAGACCGATGATAACAAATTGGGCTATGGGAAAAATAGGTGCACTAATACCAGCAATACCTAAAATAAATACAACTATCATCGGAATAACGAAATACCGTACCTCATGTTCCCCCACATCGAACGCTCCTTTACTGAAAAATTAATCTCGTCAAAACTATAGTTTCAGTATACTCCCAAACGTACCTTTTTTCAATACAGACAACGCTTTCAATAACAAATAAATTTATTGTCTTATTTTATATATAATGTTGCTATGACTCACTTTATATTCAAAAACTTGTCTACTTTACATAAAAGTAACATTTGTTCATAAAATGTAACACACATTTTTAGCCATTTTAGATGCTTTGAATTTGAAAAAATTCTTCTAATAGAGAAGCAACAAACTTAGATGTTTTGTTTTTTTTCGTCATTTAGTGGATTGATGCCTGTAAATGTCATCGCTTGAATTTGATTACTAAGAGCCAGATTTTTCATGAAATAGCGAATCTCTCGCCAATAAATACCACCTTGAGATAAGAAATCAGTTCCTGGTGTAAATTCTGGATCAATTGCGTCGACATCTAAAACTAAATGTACAGGTCCTTTCTTTTTTGCCATCCATTGAATAATTTCATCCGTCACCATACTAAAACCCATTTTATCGATTGTTGTCATTTCGTAATGCATAATTTTTTCATTTTTAATTAAATCTATTTCTTTCTGACCAATGCGCCTAGTTCCTAGTATACAAATGTCATCACCTTTAATAAACTGTTGATTCATAACCGTTTCTAAGACTTCAGGTCCCCTGCCAATAACTGTCGCCATCACATTGTGACATAAATCATCGCCTTGAAGGACTTGTTCCATATCGGCATGAGCGTTAACCCAAATCACCATCTGTTCAGTATCATTCGCCTGCATCCCTGCAATTGTGCTTAGTGAGATAAATTGGTCCCCTCCAAATACAATTGGCATCGCGTTCTCTAATCGAATATCAGTAACGATATCACGTAGTTCTTTCGCTTTATATGTAATCGCTTTCATATCCTTTGATTTTAAAATAGCTTCTTGCTCCATTTCCGTAAAAAAAGCCATGTTATGATAATCAATTATGTCATTTCCCATCTTGTCTAATGCGCCTATAATTCCTGTATAGCGAATCGCATACGGTGCTAATGCAACACCTTGACGCTTTTCATGAAACATCCATGGTACACCAAGAATCCCGAGTTTTTCCATCCACATTCACCTTTTTCTAAATTATATCTTACATTCTACCATAAATCCTCGCCTATGTTAAAAATAAACTTTATTAAATTTAACTAAAATTGTTTTTTTAAGGTAGGTTGTGGTATTAAAAAGGCTTTTTCACCTAGAATAAAACGCTAATTTCAGTTCTCTTAATCCAACCTAAATGATATTCTGTCCGTTTTACGCTTGCTTTATTTTTTGGTAGGATGAGCTTAGTCCTCCTGTACAACCATTTTGTATAGTTGTGAATTGCTGAGAATATGCAAAGAGATGTCACAGTCATCCCTTTTTTTTCCTGAGAATCTATCCCCCAGATTTTTTGGCTCCTATTGTGACATCTCCGCGCTATTCTTATTCTTTTAAGTGATATGGATAGGTTGACACGACTACATCTTTTTTAAATAACAATTTGGTTCTAATTAATAAACTTGTTTGGTTATGCAATACATTTTGCCATCCTTTTTTCGGTATAAACTGTGGTATTAGAACGGTTAATGAGTATTTATCTTGATTAGCTTTTTGCTGTGCTGTGTCTATAAATTTCATTAAAGGCTCAGTAATCGAACGGTATGTGGAGTATAAGTCAACGATTCGGACTTCTGGATGTATCCGATTCCAGCGCTCTACGAATTCTTTCCCTTCTTGACGATCTAATGAAACGTGAACAGCGATAACGGTATCACCGATTGACTTAGCATAACGTAAAGCACCTTCTACCACTTTTGTTGTATCAGATACACAGATAACGACAGCATTCCCTTCGAATGCAGGTAAATCCATCTGTTCATCAATACGAAGCTGCGGTGCTAATTTGGCATAATGCGTTCTTGTTCTGTGGAACACATAAAGCATCGTTGGCATCAAGATGAACACTGGCCATACTTCGCTCATTCTCGTTATAAAGAGTACAATCAGAACTGTAAAAGATATAAAAGCACCTAATAGGTTAGCAGATAGCTTACTCTTGTAACCTTTTGGTTTTTCTTTTAGCCACTTAATGATCATACCTGTTTGCGATAGCGTAAATGGAATAAATACACCTACAGAATAGAGTGGAATTAATGATTCTGTTTTACCTTGGAATAAGATAATTAGTAATATTGATCCTAATGCTAGCGTGATAATCCCATTGGAGTAACCAAGTCTATCTCCTCTATCTAAGTACATTCGTGGCATGAATTTATCTTTGGATAAGTTGAAAGCAAGAAGTGGGAACGCAGAAAATCCTGTATTCGCAGCTAAAACTAAAATAAGTGCCGTTGTTGCTTGAATAAAGTAATAGAAGAAGTTTCGTCCGAATATATTTTCAGCAATCTGTGAAAGTACCGTTGATTTAAGTTCTGGTACAACCCCATAGAAGTAAGCAAGTAAGGTAATTCCCACAAAGAAAAATCCCAGAATGGATGCCATGAGAATCAGCGTTCTGGAAGCATTTTTTGCTTTTGGGTCTTTAAATAGAGGAACTGCATTAGATATCGCTTCAATTCCTGTTAATGATGCAGAACCAGAGGCAAATGCCCGAAGTAAAAGGATTAATGTCACACCAGATACATGGGTTCCAACAGAAGCGGTCTCATGTGTGACATCTTGACCTAAAGCAAGTTTGATTAAGCCTGTGATAATCATAACTATCATAGAAAATACGAATAGATAAACTGGAATCGCTAGTATCGTTGCAGATTCCGTCACACCACGAAGGTTGATAACAGTCACAACGATAACTAGTATGATAGCTAACGGTACTGTGAATTGATATAACGATGGTATTGCAGCAACAATTGCGTCAGTCCCAGATGACACACTTACTGCTACAGTTAACATATAATCAACTAATAAAGATCCCCCTGCCAATAATCCAGCATTCTTACCTATATTCTCTCTGGAGACAACATAAGCACCACCACCATGTGGATATGCATAAATAATCTGGCGGTAAGACAAGCTGAGTGCAAATAATAGTACTAATACGCATATAGCAATCGGCAAGGAGTACCACATTGCTGCTGCTCCAACCGTGATTAGTACTAGCAAGATTTGCTCAGTACCATAGGCAACAGAGGACAGTGCGTCTGATGATAGTACTGCCAAAGCCTTTAATTTCCCTAGTTTTTGCTCCCCAGCCTCTGATGATTTAAGTGGCCTACCGATTAAAATTCTTTTCAATGGAGATGGCATTTTTGTTCCCTACCTTTTTCACTAATTTTTATGTGCTTATCTGTTATAAAAATAGCATACGTCACATTATAACACAGCATTTTGAAAATGGGATAGCCCTTTTCAGCAGAATGAAAATATAGTGTAAATTGGGTTGCATCATCTCATTTTTTTGTATAAATATTTATTTTTCTATAATTATTATAAAGTAATATAATCTTCTATTTCCTTGTTACTCTAAGCTTTAAACCTATTTTTAATTTATCTGAATAAAAAGAATTTAATTTAAGTATTTACAAACCACCCATTCTCTTTATATAATAGTTTTCGGCTGGTAAATTTGCTAGCCAAACATGGCCCGTTGGTCAAGCGGTTAAGACACCGCCCTTTCACGGCGGTAACACGGGTTCGAATCCCGTACGGGTCATTTTTTTAAAATTTTCGCATCAAAGTACTAGTCAAAATTCAAATTTTGTTATATTATAAGATAGTATCTTTTATGGGGCTTAGCTCAGCTGGGAGAGCATCTGCCTTACAAGCAGAGGGTCAGCGGTTCGATCCCGTTAGCCCCCACCATTCATCTGTAATTGTTAATTAGGAACAGTTCTCTTGGGCGGTTAAACAGTATTTGCTGTTTTGCCAACTTAGCTCAATCTGGTAGAGCAACTGAATCGTAATCAGTAGGTTGCGGGTTCAATTCCTGCAGTTGGCATTGGAACGATTTTAATATGGAGGGGTAGCGAAGTGGCTAAACGCGGCGGACTGTAAATCCGCTCCTTCGGGTTCGGCAGTTCGAATCTGCCCCCCTCCACCATTTATTGGGCTATCGCCAAGCGGTAAGGCAACGGATTTTGATTCCGTCATGCGTTGGTTCGAATCCAGCTAGCCCAGCCATTATTTTAGAGCCGTTAGCTCAGTTGGTAGAGCATCTGACTTTTAATCAGAGGGTCGATGGTTCGAGCCCATCACGGCTCATTAGAAAAGCAATTGATAATTATCAATTGCTTTTTTTGTTGCTTCTTAGCATGTATCTGTATGCACTTAATAGTATACCTTACAAAGAAGAGAAGCTAGCCAAACTAAGGCTTGCATTGAATCGATAAAAAACTCACTTTGTTTTTATTCCTGGTTGCTGGCTTACTTATGCTATAATAAACGTAAATCTGCTTTACGAGGAGGAAATTTTTATGACAACTTTTTCATCTCATTTTTTCTCGACATCGCTTGAATTGCGTACTTCTTTGCAGGTGTTTATTCCTGATCAAATTGATGAGAGTAAACCTATGCGATTATTGTATTTACTGCATGGGCTTTCTGATGATGATACTGCTTGGCTTACAAATACGTCGCTTGTTCGTTATGCGGAGAATCGGAATATTGCTATTGTAATGCCGCAAGTTCATCGTAGCTTCTATACAGATATGCAAATTGGTAATCGCTATTGGACATTTTTGTCGAAAGAATTACCTGCCTTAGTTCATCGTTGGTTCCGCTTGCCTGCTGAACCTGAGAACACCTATGTTGCAGGACTTTCTATGGGCGGATTTGGTGCGTTAAAATGGGGCCTAAACTATCCTGAGAAATTTGCTGGAATGGCTTCGCTGTCTGGGGCACTCGATTTGGTTGCGCTTCGCCATCAGAGACCAGAAATGGAAGTGGAGATGGTTCCTACTTTTGGGAACATTGAGGATATGGAAGGTTCGTTGAATGATTTGGTCGCTTTGTTACCTAAGGTGGCAAACCAAGACCGGAAACCGCGAGTGCTGCAACTTTGTGGGACGGAAGATTTTTTGTATGCGAATAATCTTGGTTTTAAAGCGGCAATTGAGAAAATGGATTTTGCCTACATATATCGGGAAATTCCTGGGGAGCATAATTGGAAATACTGGGATTGTGAAATTCAGACTGTGCTTGATTGGATTGATAAAAAAGGAGATTTTGCATGAGTCATACTAGAAAAAATGCCACGGTTTTATTTACTTTAAGTGCTGTGACGGCGATTGGATTTCTTGTTTTTCTGATTGGTGTTGCAACGAATGCCCGTTTTATTAAGCAGTTTGATACGTATTGGATTGATATTGTTCGTGTGAATATTTCTACGAAGAAGACGGATGTCATTGCTTTTATTACGAATTTTGGTGGTGTTGGAGCTATTGTTATGATGACAATCGTGCTACTACTGATTTTTATTTTCTTGAAGCGTTATACGATTGCGATTTGGTTTGGTGGAACAGTTTTGATTGGTGGCGCACTTTTGCCATGGATTATTAAGCAACTTATTGCTCGGCCGCGCCCTAATGATATGCTTATTTCGCAAGGTGGTTATAGTTTCCCGAGTGGGCATGCGACGGGGTCAACGGCATTTTACGGGATGATTGCGGCGCTACTTATTATTGCCCTTTCCGAAATATGGCAGCGGATTGCGATTGGAATCGTCGCATTTTTAATTATTTTGACGATTATGTATACGCGGGTATATCTTGGTGTGCATTATCCGTCGGACGTTACGGCTGGGCTGTTGCTTGGTAGTACAGCAGTATTTGCTGGGAGCGCGTTGTTTCTACTTTACAGCCAATCTTGCCATCGCTATTTGCTTTCGCGGAATTGGAAAGATGTGTATTTGAAAAATTAGGATGAAAAAAAGGCTATTCTGTCAGCAATTGACAAAACAGCCTTTTTGTTATTTCCGCTTATTTCGAGCGCTTTGTATCAAGTTCCAAATAATTAAAATCAGAACGACAATTAATAAAAGATTGATTAACGCTCCGCCAATATGGAAAATTAGCCCTATAAGCCATACCGCGAACAGGATCACGATGATTCCCCAAATAATTCCTAGCATGTGTAACCCTCCTCGAATTATGCCATTAGTGTCTTTACCACAATTAAAACAACTTCAAACATTTTTTACTCAAATCGAACAACAATTTTTCCTTTTGCATGGTGCGTTTCGCTTAATGCATGTGCGTCATAAACTCCTTTTACAGAGAACAGGAATGTCTCGCCAACGATAGCTTTTACTTTTCCTGATGCCATTAGGTCTGCTATTTTTTGTAGTTGTTCTCCGTTTGGTTGTAGCCAGATGCTTTTTGCTAGGATGTTTTTGGCTTTGGCTAGGTCTTTATCTGGTTCTGATACGATTGAGATTAGGCGTCCCGTGCCCTCTTTTAGCACTCGGAAGCTGTCTTTTTGGATGTCGCCACCCATTGTATCAAAAACGAGGTCTATGTCTGTTAGAACATCTGCAAAATTGGTTGTCCGGTAGTCGATTACTTCATCAGCGCCTAGTTCTTTTAGGAACGCAGTGTTTTTCTCACTTGCTGTTGTCACGACATAGGCGCCAGCGTTTTTTGCCAGTTGAATCGCCAATGTGCCGACACCTCCAGCTCCTGCGTGAATAAGGACCTTTTCGCCTGCTTGCAAGTTACCGTGATCGAAAAGTGCTTGCCATGCTGTCAGGCCTGCTAACGGGATGGATGCGGCTTCTTCAAATGATACGTTGTCAGGAATTTTAGCTAGCAATGGTGCGTCGACCACTGTATATTCTGCGTATGTTCCAAAACGTGTCGTCTCTGGTCTTGCGAATACTTTGTCACCAACTTGCCAATCGGTTACGTCTGCGCCAACTTCAGAAATAATACCAGCCGCGTCCCAGCCAAGGATAATCGGAAATGGCCAGTCCATCATTTGTTTCAAGTAGCCTTCGCGTAATTTCCAGTCGATAGGGTTAATGGATGTAGCTTTTAGCTGAACCACGACTTGTCCTGCGCCCGCTTTCGGATCTGCAACAACTGCGTCTTTTAGCTCTTCTTTGCCACCATAATTTTCAATAATAACTGCTTTCATTTTAAAATTCCTCCTCTATCTCTCATTTCATATTGTGCGACATTCGTTCTAGCAAAGTCGTAAACGCCGCTAGTTCTTGTTTGGAAAAACCGCTTAATAACCGTTTTTGAAAAGCTTTTTTCTGTTCGGTTAGAAAGGTTAGCTGATTTGTACCTTGTTCTGTAAGGCGAATAAAAGTGGCTCGCCGGTCTGGTGCTTTTTTCTGGCGGGTGATGAAGCCGTCTTCTTCTAGTTTTCGCAAATGCCTTGTGATTGCTGCGGCATCAAGGCCGAGTGAATGTTGAAGTGCTTGCTGATTCTGCTCGTTTGCGCAAGAAATCTGATGGAGTAGCTCGACTTTTGTTGCGCTCATTTGTAATGTTGCTTCGAAATTTTGATTCATGTTTTTGCATAGGTCGTGCATTTGTGCGAGTAGTTCCGCGCGCTTGGAGCAGTCATCGGACATTAGTTTTCCCCGCCTTTCTTATTAATTGATACGTCAATCATTTTACGCGTTTGAGATTTGGTTGCAAGTTATTTGCTTGTGGTCGGAGAAAATAGGTTTGACAGTCTCAAATCCCTTGTGCTACAATAATTCTATCAAATTCGGGGTGTTAGCTCAGCTGGGAGAGCGCTACGCTGGCAGTGTAGAGGTCAGGGGTTCGATCCCCCTACGCTCCATTCGAACAAAAAAAAAGGAAACTGGACGGCAACACATCCAATTTCCTTTTTTTTATGTATATGGGCGGTATTTTCTGCGCAATTCGCTTTGTTCTCGTTTTCTTCGTTCCACGTCGTCTTTAAAGAATAAGCTGATTTTGCCTTTTTCAATGCGGTCTAGTTTGCCTCGTTTGACTAAAGAGGATAGTGCTTGTTTGGAGATGCCTAAGAAGACTGCGGTTTCTTCAGTGGTTAGGAAGTATTTTTCTAGGAGTCCGAGAGCTTTCTTTTTTTCCACGAGTGGGTCACCTTCTTTCTATTTTCTTATTTTACTGGATTCGGGGACTTCTTTTCAAGTGCTGGCCTTAAAAAGCTTTATTCTCATTCGAAAAAAGGCTATACTTAGTTTGTTACGATTATTGAAATGGGGGTTTTCCTTTGAATTCGATTATTGATCATTTGAGGAGTCATCGGTCGTTTCGGAAGTTTCAGACGGACCGAACGATTCCAAAAGAGCAGTTAGACGCGATTATTCGAGCAACGCAAAGTGCACCTTCTTGGATTAATGGGCAGCAATATTCGATTATTGCAGTGCAGAGTCCGGAACGGAAGCAGAAAATGGCGGAGTTATGCGGAAATCAGCCGTACATAGCGGAGAGTTCGGTTTTTCTTGTGTTTGTTGCCGATTTTTATCGGACGTATTTGGCAAGTGAAACGCATGGTGGATCCTTAGCAGCAGTGGAAAATGTGGACGCTTTACTTGTTGGTGCAACTGATGTTGGCCTGGCTTGTGAAAATACGATTATTGCTGCGGAATCTTTTGATTTAGGTGTTGTTTGCATCGGTGGGATTCGACGCAATATGGCAGATGTGATTGATTTCTTGCAGTTGCCGAAATATGTTTTTCCGGTGGTTGGGCTTTGTATTGGTTATCCGGATGTGGAAATGCCGATTAAGCCGCGTTTTCCGAAAGAAGCGGTTTATTTTGAGGAGACGTATCAGACGGATGTGACGGATGCTATGACCGCGTATGATGAAACGATTATTCCTTTTTCAACGCGTGAAGGTGGTATTTCTTGGACGAAGCGGGTGTCTGCTTTTTATGACAAAGACTACTATCCTTCGATTGCGGAGACGTTGAAACAGCAAGGTTTTTTGATGAAAGATAAAAATTAGGAGGCTACTATAATGACAAAAGCTTTATTTTTAGATTCTGTTTTTCAAGATCGAATTTGGGGAGGTACGAAACTGCGCGATTTCTTTGGCTACACGATTCCATCGGAGACGACTGGCGAATACTGGGCGATTTCGGCGCATCCGCACGGTCCTTCTACGGTAAAAAATGACGCGTATAAAGGCAAAACCTTGATTGAGCTTTGGGAGCAAGAGCCCGCATTGTTCGGCCATCCGAAAGAAGCTGTTTTTCCGTTGCTTACGAAAATTTTGGATGCGAATACGGATTTATCGGTGCAAGTTCACCCGGATGATGCGTATGCGAAAGAGCATGAGAATGGCGAGCTTGGTAAGACGGAATGTTGGTATATTATTGACTGTGAGCCTGGTGCTGAGCTTGTTTACGGGCATAATGCGACGTCGAAAGAGCAGTTGATTGAATGGACGCGTGACGGTAAATGGAATGAGTTGCTTCGTAAAGTGGCGATTAAACCGGGCGACTTTTTCTATGTGCCAAGTGGAACGATTCATGCGCTATGTACTGGGACGCTAGTTTTAGAGACGCAGCAAAGTTCGGACACGACGTATCGTGTGTATGATTATGATCGTGTGGATGACCACGGCAACAAGCGTGAACTGCATTTAGGTAAAGCAATTGACGTGACGACAGTTCCGCATCATGACGCTATTTTAGATATTAAAACGGAAACGACTGGTGCGCTTACGAAGACAACGTTTGTAGATAGTGACTTTTTCGCAGTATACAAATGGGACATCGACGGCAAAGCGGACTTCACAGCTACAGCGCCGTACACGTTGGTAAGTGTTCTAGCTGGCGAAGCGGTGTTAACCATTGACGGGGATACAACGCCAATCAAAAAAGCGGATCACTTCCTACTTCCAAACACCTGCAAAAACTGGACAATCGACGGTAAAGTAAGTTGCATCGTGTCTACGCCTGCTAAATAATTTGGAACAGAAGCCTTCACATTATTGTGGAGGTTTTTTTCACAAACAGGTGCTGAGACATCGGGCTTCGTGGTATGTTACAATTTAGGTATTACATAGAGAGGAAGTGCTTTATATGAACGAAGCAGTTAAAACGTTGGATGGTTGGTTCTCGCTGCATGATTTCAGATCGATTGACTGGCCTGCTTTTCGCGAGGTATCCCCTGCTGATCGCGATTCTATGCTCAATGAATTACAAAATTTCTTAGGAGACATGGACATAACGAAAAAAATGGGCGAAGGGGAACACACGGTTTACTCGATTTTAGGTCAAAAAGCAGACTTGCTTTTCTTCACATTGAGACCGACTT
Organism: Paenilisteria riparia FSL S10-1204; assembly: GCF_000525995.1. Lineage (GTDB taxonomy): Bacteria > Bacillota > Bacilli > Lactobacillales > Listeriaceae > Listeria_A > Listeria_A riparia. The sequence continues at coordinate 132,713 of NZ_AODL01000007.1, forward strand.
TGGAAGGCTTGAATGAAGTTGAAAACCAACTGAACAAAATGCGTATCGCGGACTATTTACTCCCTGCTTATTCGTACGTTTCTGTGGTGGAGCTTAGCAATTACTTAGCGAATCACATGGCAAAAGGAGAAGATCCACTCCAAAATAAACATGTTCGTGAACGTCTGTATCCTGAATTGCCGCCTCGCAAACACATTTGTTTCTATCCAATGACGAAAAAACGAAATGGTGTGGATAATTGGTACATGTTGCCGATGGAAGAGCGCCAAGTGATGATTCGTGATCACGGTGCGATTGGTCGGACGTATGCTGGTAAGATTAAGCAAATCATCGGTGGGTCTATTGGTTTAGATGATTTCGAGTGGGGCGTTACGCTATTTGCGGATGATGCACTTGATTTCAAACGAATTGTAACAGAAATGCGTTTTGATGAATCTAGCGCGAGGTTTGCTGAATTTGGCTCATTTTTAGTGGGAAATTATATTGCTTCAGATGAGCTAAGTCTTTTTTTTAGAATCTAAATGGGAAAGAGGAATCCAAATATGGACTCCTCTTTTTGTATGCTTATCTTTCATGACAAAATTGTAAGTAATACGCCCTATAATGTCATATTAGCGAATGGAACGCCCACCAGATTACCTGTAGACTACTAGTATAAGTTAATTTTTTAGGAGGAGTTTACATGGAAATCGTTCTACATGCAAAAAATGTTCGTAAAGTCTATGGCATTAAAGGTAATGTATATACAGCTTTAGATAATATAAGTTTAGAAATCGTAAAAGGAGACTTTGTTGGGATTATGGGGCCAAGCGGTGCCGGGAAATCAACCTTGCTAAATGTCTTCTCAACTATCGACAAACCAACATCTGGTGAAATCAAAATTTCTGGTCAAGAAATAGAAACAATGAACGAACAGCAAATGTCGGCTTTCAGGCGCGACCAACTAGGTTTTATTTTCCAAGATTACAACTTGCTAGATACATTAAGTGTGCGAGAAAATATCATTTTACCACTTGCACTTGCCAAACAGCCTATCAAAGAAATGGAAGCACGCCTTGAAAAAATCGCCGATACATTTGGAATTCGCGATATTCTTGACAAATATCCAAACGAGATTTCCGGCGGGCAAAAACAAAGAACAGCTGCCAGTCGCGCCATTATTGCTAATCCAAGTCTGATTTTCGCAGATGAACCGACTGGTGCGCTAGATTCCAAATCGGCAACGGATTTATTGGAGAGTTTAAAAGACTTGAATGAGCGCGAGCATTCGACAATCATGATGGTAACGCATGATGCTTTCGCTGCTAGTTTTTGCAAACGAATTTTATTTATTAAAGATGGTGCTATTTATACAGAAATTTATCGCGGTACGAAAACGCGTAAAGAGTTCTTCCAAAAAATTCTTGATGTGTTGGCGAAATTAGGAGGGGACATGAATGACGCTATTTGATTTAGCAAAAAAGAACATCAAACATAACTTTATTCACTACTTTCTTTACTTCGCATCGATGATTTTCTCGATTATGATTTATTATACGTTCGTGTCACTGGCGAAAGACCCCGCAGTTATTGCCCGAATAGACAAGAGTGCCAAGCTTTCAGTAGCCTTCGATGCCTCGTCAATCGTACTTATTATTTTCGTGGCTATCTTCATTTTATATTCGAACCATTTCTTCACACGAAAACGTAAAAAAGAAATTGGCCTGTACTCCCTGCTTGGTCTTCGCAAAAAAGAAATCGGCCGCATGCTCTTTTATGAAAATTTCCTAATGGGGCTTGGAGCCTTGGTTGTTGGAATTGCTTTAGGAACCTTGATGTCTAAACTATTCGTAACTATTTTGCTCCGTATAATGAATATTGGCGGTATTAGTAACTTCGTCTTCTCAATCGATGCTGTGATTAATACAGTCGTTATTTTCCTAATCATTACGCTCGTGACATCATTCACTGGTTACCGCATTATTTATCGTACAACACTCTTAGACCTATTCCACTCCGAAAGTAGCCGCGAAAAAACACCAAAAAGCAATATCTTCTTGGCACTATTATCTGTTGCTTTAATCGCACTCGGTTATGTTATCGCGCTGCAACCACTGGAGTCGAAATTCTCCATTTGGGTGAAACTTGGATTCGGACCAGGTGCACTTATTATTTTAATCTCTGTCATCTTAGGAACCGCACTATTATTAAGTAACTTCTTGCCGTTCCTATTAGGTCAAATTCGCAAAAACAAACGAATTTTCTATAACGGAACGAATATTATTAGTAACTCTCAGCTCTCGTTCCGCATCGCATCAAACGCTAGAACACTCGCTGTCATCGCCATTTTGAGTGCAACAACACTTACAGCAATCGGCGCTATTGGTAGTCTTTATTATAGTGCAAACAAAGACGCAGACACGAGTTACCCAGCAACTTTTGAATATCATGTTGTAGATAAAAAAAGTAACGAAGAAGCTTTGCAATTAGTTAAAAACAACAAGAAAACACCATTTATCAGCAACCAAGAAACCGTTGTGAATTACGTCAAAGCAACAAGTGATCGTGAAATGCCTATCGAATATGAGCCAGAAGAAGGCTTTGCTATTCTTAGCCAATCGCAGTACAATAAGCTTCTCAAACAAGAGGATAGCAACGTGAAAAAAGCCAACTTGAAAGACCATGAAGCTATTCTCATCGCGCCATCCATCGCTTACACCCCAGATAATGAGAAAGCACTAAAAAACCAGCAGTTCACATTAGAAAACAGTACGAAACAGCAAGTGACACTGACTGATGCTAGGCAAGAATCACCATTCAGTACGATTTTTGGCATACTCATTGTTTCTGATGATGTCGCTGCAACAATAAACAATGTAAAATCCACAACTGTTCAAACGATTATGACTGAATCACCAAAAGATGGCGCAGCACTAGGTGATCAAATGAAAAAAGTACTTCCAGAATCCGCCATGTTCACAAGCTTCCCGAACGGATATGAAGAGATTATGAGCATAAGTGGTGTACTTTTATTCATCGGCATGTTCATTGGACTTGTATTCCTTGCAGCAACGGGTAGTATCATTTACTTCAAGCAGCTAACTGAAGCATATAACGATGTTCCAACATACGATATTTTGAAGAAAATCGGTTTAGACCGCAAGCAAATTCGCAAAACTATCGCTAAACAAATTCTCGTCGTTTTCCTTGTTCCACTGATTTTAGGAATTGCGCATAGCTCGGTAGCATTGATTGCCCTATCGAATATGTTGCAGATGGATTTGACCTTACCAGTTATTATGACGACTGGAATTTACACATTGATGTTCATTGTGTATTACTTCTTGACAGTAAATACGTATACGAATATTGTGATGGGAAAGAAAAGATAACGTATAACTCGAAAGCAAAATGCACTAAAAAATGACGTATGGAGAATCTGAATTTAGATTCTCCATACGTCATTTTTATTCTAAGAATTTTCTCTTATTCTCATAACCGAAGCATATTGTCATGCTTACAAATTAGTTTGCAACAATTACTTGAACTAGGCTTCTAAGATTTAGAGAATCGCTTAACACTAGTTTATGTCCAGCGATAAACGTTTGTCCTGCTGGTAGTGTATAGCTGTAGTTACCTAGGCTATCAACTTTTACATCATTACCAGTTGCAAGAACTTTTTTGCTTGTAACGTCGTTAATATTGATATAGTGTCCTGGAATTCCTTTACCTGTAATAGTTGTGCGGCCATTTTTAACTGTATCTACAGACAATGATCCAGCGAAAGAATATACAACGTCTTTTAGATTAAAAGAATCACTTACAGAATATGTGTGCCCAAGTTGTACAGCATAGCCTGCTGGTAATTGAAGACTGAAATGACCTGATGCATCAATTTTCAAGTCATCACCAGTTGCGAAAACTTTTTTACTTGTGAGGTCATTAATATTAATGTAGTGTCCTGGTGTTCCTGTTCCTGAAATAACCGTGTCGCCAATTGCAACTTTGTTAACTGACAAGTTTACGTACGCTGGTTGTACACTTGCAGATGCAATAGCTGGAGCTACAGCTGAAACGGAAGCTCCTAAAGTCGCTGCAGCAACGAATGCAATCCCTGCTTTTTTCAATAAATTCTGTTTTTTCATGTTTATTCCTCCATGTCAACTTTTTTGAAGCAAGTTTAATTATTGAATATTGTCTCTATTCGGACTTCAACTAAAGTAAAATAGATAGTAGTATTCATAAATTCCTTACTTACACTATGTATTATAGCAAAGCCACTCACTGATTCATACCGAACCTTCTGTGAATAATTATTCGATTGATAGTGTTTTTACGGGTTTTTTACGCGTACAGGAAATTTTAGTTATTTTTAATATAGCTAAATATCGTTTGTTGCTTTCGTGGCTCTATCTAAACTCCGATCCCATTTTCGCTGGTTTCGTTGCATTATCTACCTCTTCATCTCGTGAACATCATTTAGATGCTATCCCTAAAATAATCATAAAAACAAGAGGAAAAGCACCGGCAATAAAATGACCCGTGCTAAAAATAGAGATATATTGCGAACATTATTAATTAGTGCCTCATTTTAACTATTTATTTCCCCAATGCCTCCTTAGACACATACCCCGAAAGAAGCCCTTGCAAAGAATGCATCTCTATCTTCCGAAGCTTAAGTACTGTTTCAAATAACTCTTCTTTCGTGCAATCTAGTGATTCTTTCGCACAATGAATAAGTAAAAACTCAATAATTGCTGTATAGAAACTCGTATGATTAGAAACGACATCTGTAAGACTTGTCTCCATATCAAACCGATCCTCTCCAATTTCCATTGAATGAGGAACCTCATCTAAATTTGCCAAAGCACGTTTGCAAAGTAGAATAGACTCTTTGCGATGTGCCTCTAGGTAGCCCGGAATATATTTTCTTTTCTGATATTCCTCTGACTCTACATAATACATACTAATCCAATAATTCACTGCTTCCTCTATATGGATATTTAAAAAGCTCCAAACATTTGACATACCAATCTCCCCCTTTCATAGCCCTAGATTTCTCGATGGCCTAATAACTGAGCCAAATAGGGAGTTAGTCTCCATTATAACTACTGCTAACAAAAAATAACATAACAAGTTCTCTACTCCTCTTATTTCTGTATTTTACAAAAAAAAATGTTTTTTTACAAATATTAAGATGCATGCGAAAAAAAAATAGCTAAGCAAGGATTAGCAAATAAACCTGACTAATAGATTTATCCAAGCTTATCTGCTATGCTAATAAAGCAAAAATGAAAGGAGCCAATGAATATGGCCAGGACAATATCGTATTTAACTTTTAGTGGGAACGCAAATGAAGCCCTTGATTTTTACCAAGCAGCCTTCGACATAGAGGTAACCATGAGGAATTTATATAAGATGTTACCGAACTTTTCCGGTGACGAGGCGCAAGGTGAACTTGTAGCACATGCCCGTTTAGCAAAAGATAGTGTGGAGTTATTTTATGTTAGCGATGCTCCAAACGGCGAAGTAGTAAGCGGTGACCAAGTGTCTGTTACATATTTTGTTGACAACAAAGAAGCCCTTGAAAAAGCCTTCACATCACTTTCGAAAAATGGCGTGGTAAAGATGGAAATTCAAGAAACTGGCTGGGGTGTAAGTTACGCGGAAGTAACAGATCAGTTTGGCGTGAATTGGAAATTGAATTTTCAGGTTTAGGCATGATTTCAGTGGGATTTTGATGCAAGGCATGGATGAATTATATTTTAAGCATACTAAGATTGGTAGCGGCTTGTACATCAGAGATTCTGAAAATCCTTCCATGTTCCAACCTTTTTCTGCGTATGTATAGAAATCACAACACAAAAATAGCACCCTTTGTTAAAATTAAAGTACCAACCAAAACCCAACAAAGGGAGTGCTATTTATGTATATCAATTATAACATGGACCAATTAATTTTTCCAATGGATTTAGAAACAATGATTCCAGAAGATCATGTATTACGTATCTATCTTCCTGGCTACCTTCTTAAAAACGAATTTGACTACAAAAGACTATATTAGCATATTATTAGGGGCGGATTAGGGTTATAACCCAGGGCATGGATGATTATATTTAAAAACATCGATCGGTTGCTGATCGGTGGTTTTTAGCTTTAGGTATTCAACGTTTTCCATGTGAAGTCTCGTACTTTATCCAGAGGTTCATTTAATTTCATTCTTTCGTCGAAATCATCTACCCAAATATAAAATTCTCCGAGGCCACCGTGCGGCGGATAAAGTGAATTGTTCATTCTTCTAAGTGCTTCTAACACTTCATCTGTCACTTCTCCACTGTTTACCTCGTCTATGAATTCTAATATGTTCTTTAATTGACGAATTTGCGGTCTATTTGAACTACTTCCATACCTCGTCATTTCTTTTAAAATAACAAGGTATTGTTTTTTGAGCAAATCGAACTTATTATTCATCCCATAGTGGCGATTGGTACTCTGGATTCTTATTTTGTCTAACTCTCAGCTTGTTATACTCAACTGTTAATTTTAATTTCTTCAAAAAATCATCTACTGCATCCTCATAATCGGAATAACTTTTTACCTTTCCCATCAAACTGGCTCTATCTGCCAGTGAATACACCTTATATTCATTTGTTTCACTATCATATTCAATTCTTGTTTGCCATTCATCTCTATTTTCAGTAGGCCTATTAAAAATAGAAACACGCAAACTACTGTAACCTAACTCATCTATTATGTGCTCTAATTCCAGTTTATTCTCACTAATTGTATTCATTTACTTTACCTCCTTTAATAGTCCCATTTTTTCATACCACTCAACCGAAGTTTCAAATTTTATTTGCGTACCTCCGCCAGAACCAAATACTTTGGATACTTCTCCTTGCTGAGCTTTTGCCATGTCCGAAAATGTAAATTCATACTTATCCATTAGTATTGTTAGTTCGTCTTTATCTAATTGAGCCATTTTATTAAAGCCTTCCTTTAGATTCTCGACGTTGATATCTTTCATAATTTTATATTGATGATATTTCATGCTAGTTTCTGGATAAGGCAAACCTCTTGTATCGTAATCCAATATTTTACCATTCTCAACTGGACTGATAAATCTACCACTGGCATCGCCATATCTATCAATCACCTGGCCAACTTTTAAATTCGCATCAAATGTAATGGCTTTTCCAGCCTTATCTACAACAAAACCATCCGCTTCTGGCCATTTTATACCGCCTGACTCATCTAGATATTTAGGTGAGCGAACAAGGACTCCCCATTTTGATTCGTATGCTATTTCTCCGTTTTCTAAAACGATTTGCTTTGGAGAGAACGGCTTTGCAACTGCTCCGAATTCATTGCTCAAGGCATTTACTTCAGCATTTGTATTTATTTCATTTACTTTTTTTATTTTACCTAAATCATTAATACCTTTTGTAATTCCAAATAAACTAGCAAACACAATGGTACTACTTGCCAGGCCGTAAGCATCCCCTTTTTTATAGGGCTCCAAATAGCTTTCTACAATGCCATTCCAAAACATGCCTGCCGTTCCTGATGGATCACTTTTTAAGTTTTTTCATCAACATAGCGATGCTTTCTAGGTGCTTCTCCGGGTGTTTCAAGCTTTCTATCGCTCTTTTTCCGAATCCGAAAATAGAATCTCTTGTAGATGCGCCGATTTGGCGTACTTTATTTCGATCATATTGGCGATAATCTTTCTCGATTTCAGAAGCGTGTGCGTGATCCATTTCCATCAACCGCCGCATATCTTGGCTGATTCGGTGCATCGCTTCGCCTTCGTTTTGCTGTAATTGTGTCAATTTCTGCCGTAAGTAATCATCTAAGTCTTCCATCAATCCTTGATTATGACGCATAATCCATAGCTCGTCCGGATCATCTGGCAAGGCTCCAATACTCGGCTGCGACACGCAAAACACATCATACTTTGAAACACCGATTGGTTGCTGATCGGTGTTTGACTCTAGCCGTAATGCTACTTAAAAAATTAGTAGCTCCAGCAATAGTATTTTGAATTTCTTTATATCCCAATCAATATAAAACAATCACTACTATTTCTGCCAAAGCGGTGATGGATAGTCCGCCTGATACCCTTCTTCTACATCGCTTCTGTTTCTTTTTACAGATAAGAATAGGGTTCTAAAGAATTTTTCTTTAGCCTCTTCGAAACTATTAAATTCAAACGATTTTCCAACCACATAACTTCTCTCATCTCTAGAATTGACTATAAATTTCCCATCCTCCCAGAATAAATGAACAGCGAATGGGGTCCTATCCTTTTCACTAAATAGCACATAACGCAGTGATTCATAATGATTATTTTTAATTTCCGAAATGATAATTGCTTTAAATTCATCAATATTTATGTTTTCCATACTCATTTAACCTCCTTTATTAGCCCTAATTGTTCATAGTACTTAACACTTGTAGTAAATCTAATTTGTGCTCCCCCACCTGCTCCAAAAACTTGAGCAACTTTACCTCGTTGCGGATTCGCTAAATCTTCAAAACTTAGTCCCCATTCTTCCATTATGTCATCAATCTTGCTTTGGACTTCTTTGGAAGATTTGCTATAGGCAGTCTTTATATTAGTCTCTGTGATATCTTTAAGTACCTCATACTGGTGATATTTCATACTACTCTCTGGGTAAGGAAGCCCTCTAGTATCATAGGCTAGTATTTTCCCACCCTCTACCGGGCTTGTAAACCTTCCACCAGCATCTCCGTAGCGGTCAACAACTTGCCCAACTTTCAAATCAGCATTAATTGTAATCGCTCTCCCATTTTTATCTACAGCAAATCCATTTGCTATGGGCCACTTTATTTCCCCAGCTCCATCAAGATAATTAGGTGAACGAACCAGCTCCCCCCATTTAGATTCGTATGCTACTTCTCCATTTTCTAAAACGATTTGCTTTGGAGAAAAAGGCTTTGCAACTGCTCCAAATTCATCGCTCAAGGTATTTACTTTAGCGTTTGTATTTATTTCATTTACTTTTTTTATTTTCCCTAAGTCATTCATACCTTTTGTAATTCCAAATAAACTAGTAAACAAAATGGTACTGCTTGCCAGACCGTAAGCATCCCCTTTTTTATAGGGTTCTAAATAGCCCTCTACAATGCTGCTCCAAAACATACCTGCCGTTCCCGATGGGTCACTTTTTAAATTTTTCATCAGTATAGCGATGCTTTCTAGGTGCTTCTCTGGATGTTTCAAGCTTTCTATTGCTCTTTTTCCGAATCCGAAAATAGAATCTCTTGTAGATGCGCCGATTTGTCGGACTTTATTTCGATCATAGTGGCGATAATCCTTCTCGATTTGAGAAGCGTGTTCGTGATCCATTTCCATTAACCGCCGCATGTCTTGGCTGATTCGGTGCATGGCTTCGCCTTCTTCTTGCTGTAATTGCGTCAACTTTCGGCTTAAATAATCATCCAGATCTTCCATTAAACCTTGGTTATGACGCATGATCCATAGCTCGTCTGGATCATCTGGCAAGGCTCCAATACTCGGCTGTGGCACGCGAAACACATCACTTTTCGCATGATCTAAAATATCGCGCTGGGTTTCTGCCAGACTTTGAAGTCCTCGGGCATCGATTAACATGTCCCTATTCCGATAGGTTGGACTGTCAATCGATTTGAGATCCGATACATAGCTTTCCAGGTACGTATAAAGCTTCGTCACGGTTCCTTGTTGCCGAGAAATATCGTCTCGGTGGGCGCCGAATTCAATGGAAAGGGCATCCGCTAGTTTCCCCTTTTTGTTTCCCCACTGCATCTTGGACATTCACCAGAACATTATCCAGCGTCTCTAAACTTGCCTTCATTTTGTGCAAAGATGTCAGCACTTCCTCCAATTCTCCCATATTGATTTTAAAGTCCATCAGCCTTTGCCTCCTAACTTGGCATCCGTTTCGATGAACGCACGCACTGCGGTTTGGCTATCCACAAAAGCTTGTTTTAACTTCGTAAATTGGTCCGCTTCTATTTCTGTCACTAATCCTTCTTTTACTTCGATGTAGCGTGTCATAAAATCAGGGGAAACTTGCTTATTCAATGTATCCATGGTGTGTTGAATCCTTGTGGCTTCAGCTTTGAAATCTAACGCGGCTTGCTCTCCCATTTTTAATTGCTTCAAAATCCAAGCAGTGTCTATATCAATTTGCGTTGACATATCATATCTCCCTCTGTAAAGCATTCGCTGTCTGCTCACAGTAGGAAATCATGTCGTTGGCTTCCGCTTCTATTTGATTCAGCCTATGTATCATTTTTTCCTTTATCTCGTGGTTTTCATCTTGTATCCCGTTTTTCCTGTTCTTAATACCATCCACTATACTCTCTAAACCATGCTTTCTAGCAGATATCGCATGTCGAACTTGTTCGTAATGTGGCATAGGTCACTTCCTCTCATGTTAGTATCTTCCACCTCTGATTATAGCAAACTAGGGTAAAATAAAAAAGTTCTCGCAGACTTCAACTCTTTATTCCAATTAATAATACTACACAGAAAATAGTTTTTCAGTGTTATAGCACAAAAAAAATCGCTAATCCGGCAATGTCAGCAGGTTTAGCGACTAAAAGGGAGTTTAAGGTAAGAAAGACTCTCAATTACTAAAAAGGGAGAAAAAGTAATTAAGATGTCGTTGCTTACATGTATAGTACCCCGTTCATTTAAATTACAATCCTCTTTTTCAATATTTCTTTGTTAAAGTTTGATAACAAAAATTACCACGTGTCGGCTAAAAGCCTGAAAACCGTTCTCCCATAGGCTTTTTTATATTACAAAATACTTTTTTCTTTGACTACTGCAACGATGAAACATATCCATCCTGCGATAAATGCCACACCGCCAAGTGGTGTAATTGCGCCGAGCACAGAAATTTTTGTAAGACTTAACACATACAAACTTCCGGAAAACAACACGATTCCTGTGGCGAATAAGTAACCTGCTGTGCGTAACAAACCACGGTTCACTTTGCCAAGGAGCAGTCCGACAATCAGTATCGCCGTTGCATGGAACATCTGGTATTGCACGCCTGTCTCATAAGTCGTATGATAGCTGCCCAACGTTTCTTTCAAGGCATGTGCTCCAAAAGCTCCAATTCCAACTGCCAAACCTGCAAAAATTGCGCCTAAAATCAACATTTTCTTCATTATAAATTCTGTTCCCCCTTAAAAATCTAACAAGGAATCACCGTTCGCGCCGTCATCTGTTTCGATTTTCTGACTTTCAAGTGATGTCGGTTTTGATATTGGCAACTCGCCAGTCATTGCTTTATATTCTAAATCACTGCTAAATGTCTTTGGTATTTCTTGTTTCGCACCACGCATTACTTCTACCAAAACTGCTAAGCCATGCAAATGTAGCTGTTTTTCTTGTTCGGATTTCGCTATTTTTGCTTGTTGTAATTCCTGCTCCATTTTGGCAAATAGTGCTTCGTCGGATACTGTCATCCTTCGCTTCCTCCTTGTTCGCCTAGTTCGCGAATGACGCGTGCTGGATTTCCTGCAACAACGGTGTTTGCTGGAACGTCTTTGGTCACGACGGAGCCTGATCCTACAACGACATTGTCGCCAATCGTTATTCCGGGATTAATGACGCTGCGTCCGCCAATCCAGACATTATTACCGATCGTAACGCTTTTCGCATATTCAAGACCACTATTGCGTTCTACCGCATCCAATGGATGATACGCCGTATAAATATGCACGCCTGGTGCAAACATGCAGTTGTTCCCAATCTTAATCGGCGCGCAATCTAGCAAGACACAATCGAAATTCGCATAGAAATCGTCGCCAACTTCGATATTATAGCCGTAATCGCAACGCACATTTGGCTCCATATACACATTTTTACCGACACGACCAAACAAATCACGAATATGTACTTCTCGCTCCTCTTTATTACTAATCACAGCATTAATCGCCGCACATGCATGTCTCGCACGGTCACGATCTGCCACTAATTCTGGGTCCCCTGCACGGTATAACTCACCGCTAATCATCTTTTCGCGTTCTGTCATCATTACCTGCCACCATCCTTTTCTCATCTTCTCCTTCCATTATACTGGTTTTAACTAAAAAAACCTACCTAAAAAAGCCCTATTCAAAATTCTCGGTTTGAACAGGACTCATCTTTTTATTACTTGTCAGACGGCATAAATTGAAATACTTTCTTCAGCGGACTTGTAATCAATGTCACGACTGCCAACACGACCAATACAAATTCAGGCTCAAAACCGCCCAAAAAGCCGTCGGAAAGTTTCACGGTCACGATTGCCACGCCTAAAATCCCGATAAATAATGCCGAAACATATGGTACTAATACGCCAAACGCAAGCGCCAATCCGCCGACCAATTCAATACTTGCCACGATATATCCCATAAACCCAGGAATTCCTAAACTTTCGAAAAACTGTACTGTTCCGCCAATCCCATTTGTGAATTTTTGTAGTCCGTGTAGGAACATCAATCCACCTAGTAAAATCCTAACAATTAAAATCCCGTATTTATTCATTTTGCAAAACTCCTTTGTCTGTAAGAATAGGTCCATTATCCTCGAAAACTATATCCCACTGATTAACTTGGTATTAAATTTTTATTAAATCTGTCTTGTTAAGCGTATACAGTTAGAATTTTACTTACTGCAATTTTCATAAAAAAGTGATATTCTAATGGGGTAGGCAAGAAAATGGGAGGATTATAATCTATGATAAAAGTAATTGCTTCAGATATGGACGGCACACTGCTCAACTCGAAAATCCAAGTGGATGAAGAAGGCGTGAAAGCAATCGAACAGGCTCGCGCAAAAGGAATTCATTTTGTTCTCTGCACTGGACGGATGTATGACGACGCAACACAATTAATCAATCACGCGAATCTTTACGCTCCGGCAATTTGTATGAATGGCGCTGAAATTCGTGATGAACACGGTAAAATCCTGAAACAAATCCCAATTGACACACCGTCAGCACGATACACGTATAAAGTTTTAGAAGATTTGGGTATGTATTGCGAATTTTTCACAGACATTGGTCCGATTTCGCCGAATAAAGACAAGGGAATCGCGCTGATGAAAGATATTCAACGCAAGGCCCATCCTAATTTCACAGCGGAAGAAGTGGAACAATATGTGATTGAACGCTTTGAAAGCAAAGATGTGCATGTGATTGATGACCCAGAACGCATTTTTAATAATGATGACATAACGATTTTGAAATTCATCGCTTTCTCGTCAGACCAAGCGATACTCAAAAAAGCGAAAGATACGTTGGAATCAGAAGGAAATCTGGCAATTAGTTCCTCGTTCTCTGATAACATCGAAATCACGCATATCGACGCCCAAAAAGGACTTTCTTTACAATATTATGTAGAACGCATGGGCATAACAATGGACGAAACGTTTGCAATCGGTGATAATTTTAATGACGTCTCCATGCTAAAAATGGCTGGGTACAGCGTCGCAATGGGAAATGCCGAAGCTCCTATCAAAAAACTAGCGAAATACCAAACCGACTCCAACGACGAACATGGCGTAGCAACGGCAATCCGCAAAATGCTTGAAACAAATAACTAAGTTTTATAATTGGAGGTAATAGACATGACAATCAAAAAAACATTAACTATCGCCGGTTCTGACTCGAGCGGTGGTGCAGGGATTCAAGCAGATTTAAAAACATTCGAAGAGTACGGCACATTCGGCTTCTCGGCACTGACAACAATCGTAACGATGGACCCAGACAACAACTGGAGCCACGGCGTTACGCCACTTGATGCGGACCTACTTCGTGCTCAATTGAAAACCGTTCTTTCTGGCGGTCCCGTTGATGCAATGAAAACAGGTATGCTCGGTTCTGTCGAAATCATTGAAGCAACACGCGATGCCATCGACAAATACGATTTAAAAAATGTCGTGATTGATCCCGTTATGGTTTGTAAAGGCGAAGACGAACTTATCCAACCAGAAAATGCGGATGCCATTCGTGAACTATTATTACCTCGCGCTTTAATCACAACACCCAATCTTTTTGAAGCTGGACAACTTTCTGGTCTCGGCAAATTGTCCACATTAGACGATATGAAAGAAGCCGCTAAAAAAATCATTGACCTCGGTGTGAAATATGTTGTTATCAAAGGCGGAAAAGCACTAAAAAGCGATAAAGCCATCGATCTAATGTATGACGGCACGACTTTCACTGTTCTGGAAACACCAAAAATCGATACCAACTACAATCACGGTGCTGGTTGTACATTCGCCGCAGCAATCACAGCCGGTCTTGCAAAAGGCTTAACTGTCGAAGAAGCCGTGCATAAAGCAAAGGATTTCGTCACAGCAGCAATCAAAGGCGGTTTTGCACTCAATCAATTCATCGGCCCGGTATGGCACGGCGCTTACAACAATGCTGAAAACAGATAATTCATGCCTTACTATTTGAACCTTGTTTGGATTTTTCCAGCAAGGTTTTTTCTTTTCTCACCATTTCACAATCAATACATGATATAATAGTGAGGAAACTTATTTTAGGGGGATTTAAACTAATGACACAAAAAAAAGATGCGATGAGTAAACCGACATCTGAAAAAAATTATTTCTGGCCAATTATGATTTTGTCGTTTGTAGCGGTAGTTGTGATTTTACTACTGTTCTTCTCGCCAATCGGCTATCAAGGAAAAGTGGATTATGATTTGACAATTTTCCCGCGCTTAAATGCGATTTTTAACAGCTTCACATTTGTCTTTTTATTAATTGCTTTGTGGGCTATTATTGTGAAAAAGAATATAAAGATGCACCGTGGATTTATTTTAGCAGCGTTCACATCGACATTGTTTTTCTTAGTTAGCTATTTGACGTTCCATTACATGTCTGCTGAAACATCTACATTTGGTGGCGAAGGTATTGTTCGTCCGATTTATTTCTTTATTTTAATTACGCATAGTTTTCTTGCTGCGATTGTTGTTCCACTGGCGTTATTTGCGCTCGTGTGGGGCTGGACAAATCAGATTGGCAAACATAAAAAGATTGTTCGCTGGACAATGCCGATTTGGTTGTATGTAAGTTTGACTGGTGTACTTGTTTATTTATTCATGGCGCCTTATTATTGATTTTGTAACATTCGCGTAACAAGGGTTCGCTATACTATTGGGAGACTAGGGAAAATCGTTTTGCTGTGGGCTTCAATTTAACAAATGAGGTGGAAAATATGGCTACTCGCCAAGAACGTAATACTCCAACAAGGAAGAAGAAATTGAGAAAAGGTAGAACTATTTTTGCTATTATTTTAGTTCTAATTGTAGCTATTGCAGGTATCGGTTTCTATCAATATAAATCGAGCTTAAGCGCGGCCCAGAGTGATAACCAAATGAAAGATTTCAAGTTTAATGGAGAACAACCTGAAGATGTGAATGATCTCAATGTTCTTTTAATCGGTAGTGATTCACGTGGTAAAGACCAAGGTCGTTCGGATTCCTTGCTTATTGCTCACTATGATACGAAATCGAAGAAGCCGAAATTGGTCTCGATTATGCGAGATACATATGTCGATATTCCAGGACATGGCTTAAATAAAATCAACGCGGCCTATTCTTTTGGTGGCCCTGAACTTGTTCGTCAAACAATTAAAAAGAATTTCGGCGTCAACCTAGAGTACTACGTCGTCGCGAATTTCGAAGGCTTTCCAAAAATTGTAGATACGCTAGCTCCAGATGGTATTGAAATCAATGCAGAAAAAGATATGTCCAAAAACATCGAGGCAAACATCAAAGCAGGTAAGCAAAAAATGGACGGTGCGACATTGCTGCAATATGCGCGTTTCCGTCACGATGCTGAGAGTGATTTCGGACGTGTCCGTAGACAACAACAAGTGCTAACCGCTTTGAAAGATCAAGTGCAAAGCATCGGTACGATTACGAAATTACCAAGTCTAATTGGAACGATGCAGGGTTATACAAACACGAATGTAACAACTGGTATGATGCTTTCGATTGGGAAAGATTTTGTTTTAGGGAAAACAGATGATATTAAAGATTTCCGTCTCCCTGTGGATGGTACGTATAAAGGCGAACGAACTTCTCATGGTGATGTGCTAGATATTGATGTCGCAGCGAATGCGAAGGCGTTGCAGGACTTTTTGAAAGATTAAAGATGTAGGAACTATCTGTCATTGACGGATAGTTTCTTTTTTTGGACGCATTGGCTTTTGGTTGATATACTATTAGTCAAAGAAGGGCAGTGATGATAATGTCAAAAAACAAATTTGGGCAAGTCCCCCTATCGATTCTTGATTTAGCGACGATTCGCGAGGGTTTTAATGAGGCAGATGCTTTTGTAAATAGTAAAAATTTGATTCAGTTCGCCGAGCAACATAAATTCTATCGCTATTGGGTGGCGGAGCATCACGGGATTTCTGGTGTGGCGAGTTCTGCAACGGCAGTTTTGATTGGATATTTGGCTGGGCATACGAAGTCGATTCGGGTTGGGTCAGGCGGAATCATGTTGCCAAATCATTCGCCACTTATTATTGCGGAACAGTTTGGGACGCTTGCTACGATGTATCCGGATCGCATTGATCTTGGGCTTGGACGCGCACCAGGAACGGATTTCAAAACGGCACGGGCCTTGCGACGGGATGTACACGGAGCTGTAGAGGAATTTCCAAACTCGGTTTTAGAGCTACAGGACTATTTCTCAGATTACGGGCATGACGGGATTATCGCGATTCCTGGTCGCGGTTTAGGCGTGCCACTTTATTTACTAGGTTCCAGTACTTACAGCGCCAAATTAGCCGCAAAACTGGGCTTACCGTTTGCTTTTGCGAGCCATTTTGCACCAGATGAACTTGGCAATGCTTTAGAATTATATCGCAGCCGTTTTGAACCATCCGATATTTTAGCAGAACCCTATGCGATGGTAACCGTCAATGCAATCATCGCGGACACGGATGAAGAAGCGAATTATTTAGCGACATCCGGTTACTTATCTTTCCTTCAATTGACACGCGGCGCACCAACACCTCTTCCAAAGCCAATCAACAACATTGACCAAGTGTGGACAGACTATGAAAAACGTGCCTTAAAACATCAACTAAAGTACGCTTTTATCGGCACCCAGCAAAAAGTAACCACCGATTTGCAAAATTTCATGGACATCTACGAACCAGACGAACTCATCGTCGCATCCAATATTTATGATCCAGCTCTAAAACAAAAAAGTTACCAGCTACTTGCTGAGTCTTGGTTTACGTAAAAAAAGCTTAGATGCGCAGGCATCTAAGCTTTTTCTGTGTATATTTGTTCTATCCCGTTCATACCAATAACAACACCATGAAGCGCTCCGCCAAACACCGCCCCGCCGTCAATATCAATAATCGAGCGGTCAGCGTTGTACCATATCGCTGGTGACCCGTCAGAGTTTAACGATTCTGTCGGAGTATGACCGACAATAAACATTTTCCCAGTCCTGTTTATCCCCTGCTGAAACGGTTCACGAATCCAGACCATATCATGTTGAGAGGTCTCCTTCCAATCAGCTAGCATCAAATCCACCCCCGCATGTACAAAAACAAAGGAACCCCATTCATAGTAGTATGGTCGTTCGCGAATAAATGCGAGTTCCGCGGCAGCCTCCTCTTCTACACAACGCGCTAGCTCTCCTGGGGTCATTTTGGCATTATGCTTACGTTCTAGCAGACTCTCAATTGTCTCCATCCCGCCTTGGCTAATGTAGTACATCATCTTCTGGGTCGGTTCTGCTAGCCAGTCTAGCAACATATTCTCATGATTTCCCCGCAAGAAAATGGCGTCATACTCGCGAGTAAGTCGCATCGCCTTACGGATTACCGCGCCTGGATCTGGACCGCGGTCTATCAAGTCACCTACAGATAATAAGCGTTCTTGCTCTGGCTGCCAATGTGTTAACAGTGATTCAAATAAAGTCATTTCTCCGTGTATATCTCCAACTGCAAATATTTTGTCCACCTTACTTCACCTCGATATGTAATACCCCCAAAAAGCACCTGTCCATATGTTTCAGATGCTTCCAAAGGCTGGTCTATGATTAGATTATTTCAATTTGTTTAGCTTCTTCTCAACCGAACGGATTTCTTTTTCTAAGGCATTCATACGTAGTTCCGTAGCAGAAATGGTGCCATTAACTAAGTTCGCGTCATTAAATTGATCTGTTTCACCTAAAAGTTCTTGGTGTTCACGACGTAATTCAATAAGTAATTCTTCTAATTCTTGTCTCTCAGCCATTATTTTCACCTCCAGCATTTTCGAGTATTCCACCTTTAGCCTATTCCCCATTACTTGAAAAGTCAATCATTTTGATAAAATTACTCATTATTGCTATCAATAGTGCGCATATTATGGTATTTTTAACGTATGTATGTTTTTATTATCGAAGGGAGTTAATATTTTATGATGAGTATTTCAGAAATTAGAAAAGCGACCAAACAGTCCTTAAAAGGGAACTGGGGGCTGGCAATTGGTGGTATGGTGCTTGCTTATATCATCTTGACGGCTGTGGCGATGATTACGTTTATACCTATCCTTGGGGCGATTGCATATTATGTGTTTGCAGGACCATTTATGATTGGTGTTACATGGTTCTTCCTAGCACTGACACGCCAAGAAAAGCCTGAGATTGGCTATTTATTTAGCGGATTTCAAACGTTTGGTCGGAATTTACTTGCCGCTGTTTTAGTTTTTGTTTTCACTTTTTTATGGAGCTTATTGTTGTTTGTTCCTGGTATTATAAAATCATTTTCTTATTCACAAACATTTATGATTTTACGTGATGACCCGAATATTTCGCCACTTGATGCGATTACGGAAAGTCGCCACCGTATGAACGGACATAAGGGGCGTTTGTTTGGCCTTATTTTATCTTACATTTGGGTATTTTTCATTCCTGCGATTGTGATGCTTATTTTTGCAATTATTGCCATGGCATCAACGGCTATATTCCAAGATGGACTCAATAGCAACACGTATGATAGCATTTATAACTCTAATGATTTCGCGTCTATTTTCTTAATCGTATTCCTCTTAGTTTACATTTTAATGAGTGCGATTATGCTTGGTTTGGCAATTTGGATTTATCCTCAAGTGCTCGTGGCCTCTGCTGTATTTTACGATGATTTATATGCAAGTACTGGTACTTTCAGCGAGGACATGAATGCTACTTCTTATCAACCAGAAGACGACACAACATTTGGCGCAGTCCCACCTGTTGAAACACCTGAAGTGCCTGTAGAACCCGAAGATGCACCGCATTTCGAAAATAAAACGTGGGGGTCTGAATCGGTGGTAGCACCTGAATCACCAACTACCACAGAAGCACCTGTAAAAGAAGAACCTATTGATGACACCATAAGTGAAGCCGTTCGCCCGTCTCAACCTGAAGAAACAACAACCGAGCCCAAAAATGACGATGAGCAAAAATAAAATGATGCTTGCTGGTACCACATTTACAATGCGAGAGGCTTCCGTTTCTGACGGGGGCTCTTTGCAGCAGTTAATGATAGATACGGCGACTTGGTTAAAAGAAAGCGGCTCTTTGCAATGGAGCGATATTTTGGAAGGCAAGGATGTTCATCAACTTCGCGACCGCATTCGAGACGGCGAGGTATTTGTGCTTCGTGATGCAGATGAACAACTCGTTGCCACTTTCATTTTACGAAAAACGGCAAGTGATTGGGACGCAAGACTTTGGCGTAATCAAAACCAAGTTCCAGCGCGCTATTTGCATCGTTTAATGATTGCTCGTTCATACGCAGGCCAGAACTTAAGCCAGGCATTGCTAGATTGGGCTAATGAAGAATCAAAGCGTACTGGCTATCACTTTTTACGACTAGATTGCATCGCTAGCAATCAGAAGCTTAATACACTTTATCAAACAGCTGGTTTCACAAAATGCGAAACTATTGATGGCTTTTGTATCTATGAAAAAAGAACCTTGGAATAGTCTCCTTGGTTCTTTTTCTACTAACGAAATGCGCTCAAAGCAAATTCTCCAAACATATCTTGAATGCGTTCATTCGCTAAATCGTATTCTTTTTGCTCGAAGGCCTCGGCAATTTTAGTGAATTTCTTGATTGTTTCGTCGCGCCTATCTTCAGAGCCTTGTTTTACCACGGTTTCCATTGAGAAATTATTGATTGTAAAGAAAACACGTTTGACATTTTCATAATAAAATGGATTTGGGTCATGCTTTAAGATGCGGAAAAAAAATTGATGCTGGTTAAAAATGTAATCCTCCATATTTTGCAAATAAGAGGAACGATCCATCGATGAAATATAGTTACGAAGCGCGTTTATATCTACATCGACCTGATTCTTCTTCATTTTTTGAATGGTTGCATCTATGAATACTTCAATCACTTCTAAAAGTTGCGCGTACTTTGCGGCATCAATCATTGAATCACGAACAACTACACCACTGTACGTACGATAGTCGAGGATTCCTTCTGAAACTAGTGCTGTAATTGCTTTACGAATTGGAGATCTACTTACATTTAATTCTTTGGATAAACGTTCTTCCGTTAAATGCTCATTTGGTTTCAATTCACCTGTTTTTATTTTCTCAATAATACTGAAATATACCATTCTGTCTAGCGTCTTATATTCTCGTTTACTTTTCACTGGTTTCGACACTCCTATCTTAATTACGAACATTGTAGCATAAAAAAAGGAATTTACAAAGTCAAAACATAACTGTTATCGGAACGTTTTGATAATAAAATAGTTCACGGATTCCCGCACGAGCGTAGCGGCTTTATCAAATTCTCTATCCTCTAGCGCATTTATTATCTTTAATTGTTGCTCAATTAAATAGGCACCATTTTGATATGGTATTAACGCAATTTCTTGTGGGGCTTTCGTTAAAAAATCAATGCCAATCCGGCGAACCATGCTTTGTGCATATGTGTTGCCCATGTACTTCATGAAATTAAAAATCGACTCCCAACTCGCCTCTAAAAAGCCATTCACATCTTTTCTTTCCAGACAACGCTCCATCGTATGTAGGTAGGCATCCGTCCCTTGCTTTTCAAAAAAGATTCCTTTGTTCTCAATCTTTTCCATCGTTTTCGTTGTCAATATTTCCAACATTTCGAGCATCTCGATAAATCGGCTAACCGTTACCTTGCTCTCAGAAACAAACGCACCACGATTACTCTCAATCGTTAAAAAACCTTCTGTTTCAAGCATGACAAGAGCACGACGCACTGGTGTCCTGCTAATACCTAACTCTTTAGCAATCATATTTTCAGGCACGCGATCTCCCACACGCAAATACCCGTTTAAAATTTTGGCTTTCATTGCCTCATACGCTTTTTTCTCATAATTTTGTTTATCCATGGCACTCGTTCCCCTCGAAGTCTTTTTAAAAGTATTTCTTTCGCCAAAAAACAATCGTTGTTACAATCGTGATAATCAGCGTTCCAATCATAATCAGTCCAAATGCGTGCTCTTGATTCGAGAATGGTAGCTTCACATTCATCCCATAAATGCTCGCGACAATGGTTGGTAAGGACAAAATAATCGTAAATGACGTCAAAAATTTCATGACGCGGTTCAAATTATTAGCAATCACCGACGAAAATGTATCCGACATACCACCAACAATTTGTGTGTATGTGTCGGTCATCGCAATCGCTTGCTTGTTCTCAATAATCACATCTTGCAATAACTCTATATTTTCCGTCTGTCTTGTATAGTGTTCCGCAGTCGCCATCTTATCCAAAATGGCTTTATTTGATTGCAGTGCTGTCGCAAAAAACACCAAACTGCGCTGAATTGCCATAAAAGCATACAATTCCTCATTTTTCATTGAAACTCGAATATTTTTCTCCAACAAATGCATATGGTCAATCAAATGGTTCAAGTACTTCAGAAAATAATAAGACACCGCGTACAAAATTTGCAACACAAACGCGATATGATTTTCGGTGTCGTACTGCTCCATTCGCCGATCCATAATATCTTCTAGCACTGGTAATTGTTTGAGCGCTATCGTTAAAACAGCTTCTTTGGTCGTAATAATCCCAATTGGAATCGTCCGAAACTCCAAAAAACCCATCTCATCTTTCGCTTCCAAAGGACAATCGATAATCACCAAGGAATGCTTAAAATTTTCTTCCACATGCTTTAGCTCAATTCGCGACCTTTCTTCTCTATCTAAAGGGTCTAAAATATGATCTTTCGGCACATCAAATGTCTTGGCTAGAAAATCGATTTCTTCTGGACTTGGAGCAATAATATTCACCCAACAGCCCTTTTCAAAGCTATTAATATGACTCATTTCCCCGTTTTCCTTCGTTTTATAGTATTCAATCATGCTTTTTCCTCCCAAACAACGTGTGCTAAGTTTACAGAACATTTCATTTGTGTTACAATAATACTTAATAATAATAAATTCGTAATAATAGTGAGGTGGACACGGTGACAGATATGAACTTAATGACGATAGGTTTTTGCTTTGCAATTTTCTTTTTTGCCCTGTCTTTTATTATTAGTAAAATGGGGAGATTGCCTATTTACTGGATATCCCTCTGTGCGAATACTGGCTTTTTCCTTGCCTTTTTACTTGTCGGACGGGCGTTTCCAGACGACTCTCAAATAGCACTTTTTTTATTTGAATCTAGGTATCTTGGTCTTTGTACTTATTCAAGCTGCAGTTGGTTTGGCGCACTGGCTCCTAAAGAAAACAGCCACTCGGTAAAACGCTCCCTAATGCCATTATAGCAAAATTCGATCTATAAAGAAATAGAACGCAAAATAAGCTGAGTAACGCGAACTCTTTTGGAGAATTGGCGTTACTCAGCTTTTATTTGTATCATTTAGTTGGTTATTTGCAAGGCGATACCGTTCGGATCAGTGAGCAGCACAGCTCCGTTTCGCTGTTCAAAAGGAATGGCGTTCTCTTGCAAGTGTTGGGTAACCCTGTTTAAATCAGTGGTGATGAGTGTGTAATAAGCCAAACCGGTTTCATTTGACTCAAGCGGCGGTAAATTATGGCCAGCCCAGACATTCGCACCGATATGATGATGATAATCACCACTCGCGAAAAAGAGCGCAGATGGGATTTCCGTTTTAATGGTAAAACCTAAGAGATGATGATAGAATTCACGCGTTTCTTCCAAATCGGTAATTTGTAAGTGAATATGTCCGATAGTTGTTCCCGCAGGCGCACTACTCCAGTCCAATTCAGCGCCAGCCATGAGCAGGTTGTCACCGTCAACCGGATTTGTTGCCATTGGCAAATCACCGTTTTCATCGCGTTCCCATTCATCCATTGGTCGATCCGCGTAAACTTCAATGCCATTTCCTTCTGGGTCGCGGAAGTACAATGCCTCACTAAAAATATGATCACCCGCCCCATCTAACGGATACTCACTTTCCAATAAATGTTGCAAAAAACTTCCTAATACAGCTCGTGATGGTAATAAAAAGGCAGTGTGGTAAAGCCCTGTCTTCGCTTGCTTCGGAAAGACTCCATCTCTCACTTCTAGCAGTTCCAACAAGGCATTATCCCCAACACCCAATATTGTTTTGGCATTTTCTTGGGCCAGTATTTTCAAACCAATAATTTCGTGGTAAAAAGCAGCTAACCTCTTGTGGTTCTTTGTCTTCAAAACGACCTTCCCGACCGTCATATCGTTTATCATTCCAAACACTCCTTCGTTGTAACTATATATATTACAACACACCCGTAAATAAAAGTCTATCAAAACAGCTTACATTTAGTAAGTGATTTTTATTTCCCTCGATAATCCTTCAACTTTCTGTATAAAATCGAGCGGTGAATGCCAAGCTGTTCAGCGGATTTGGTAATGTTCCCGTTGTTTCTTTCAATCGTTTTGCAAATGCAGTGTATCTCTACTTCGGCTAGATAAGTTTTTAAATCCTGAAAATGGTCGATATGCGCATCATAAAACAAATCGAGCGAGCGAGAAGATTCATTGATTTCCACTTTTTCCAAATGTATCATCCCTTTCGTTTGCTCATTCATGAACATATTATAACACACTTATGGATGAAGAAAAAATCATCGTTTTCCCGATTTATTTCAGCTATAACAAAAAAGACTCTCTCTAATAAAGAAAGACTCCCTCTATATCTATTATAACATAATAAAAAAAATATAATATCAGTCTCCCATTTCATAAAAATTTCGCCTATAATAGGGAATACTCTCTAAGTAAAGGAGAATATTTCTTGAATGGAGTGGATCGTTTGAGCAAAAATCAAAAAGTTGAAGAAGCCCGCATGTATCACGTACTTGAGGTCATTGAACAAAAAACGGCGCAACTAAAACAGAAACAAGGAAACCTAGCCACTGATGTCATCGATTTACGTAAAAATTTTTGGGATGAAATTAAGGTCAATTTGGAAACGTTTGACGATCGTTTGGAAACAGCGCTGAGTATTAAACAGCAAGCGGAATTTCTGGCGGAGCGGGAACTCACACACCATCATCGGGATAAAGCCTTACAAATACTGCGTAAACTGAAGGACTCGCCTTATTTTGCACGGATTGATTTTACGCCAGATGATACGAAAAAGACGTCGCCAATTTATATTGGTATTGCGGGATTATCGAATGAAACGGATGATGATTATTTGATTTACGACTGGCGTGCTCCAATTTCAAGTATGTATTATGATTTTTCACCTGGCCCTGCTGAATATGCCTCTACGGAAAATATCGTGTCTGGGAAGATGGAGTTAAAACGACAATTTATCATTCGTCACGGCGAACTGCAAGCCATGTTTGATACGAATGTCGCGATTGGTGATGAATTGTTGAAAGAAGTACTTGGAAACAACGCTAGCGATAAAATGAAAAACATCGTTGCCACCATTCAAAAAGAGCAAAATCAAATTATTCGTAACGTCAAAAACAAATATTTAATCGTTCAAGGTGTAGCGGGTAGTGGGAAAACCTCTGTTGCCCTGCAACGGGCTGCTTATTTGTTGTACCATTATAAAGAAGACCTAAATAATGACAACATGTTACTCTTTTCGCCAAATCCATTATTTAGTAGTTATATTGCTTCTGTCCTGCCCGATTTAGGTGAAACAAGTATTCAACAGTTTACTTTTCAAGCATATGTGGAAAAACGTCTCGGCAAGCATTTAAATATTGAATCTCCTTTTTCGCAGATGGAATCTTTGTTAACGACAGAAGATGCGGCACGCGAGGCTGGCATTCGATTTAAGGCGAGTCTTGCTTTTAAAGAATATATCGATCAGTATGCAAAACAGCTTTCGACAGATGGGCTTATATTTAAGAATATTGCTTTGCGCGGTAACGTTATCATTAGTAAAGAAGCGATTGGCGCCTATTTTTATTCGCTGGATTACACAATTTCGATTCCAAACCGTATGAGTATGACGAAAGATTGGTTACTGGAGGAGCTCGCTTTTTTAGAGAAGGAAGAGCGAGATAAAGATTGGGTGAAGGATGAGGCCGAACTGCTCGACATCGAGGATTATACCGAAGCGTACCATGATTTGCAGGATAATTCGGAGGACGACACATTCGATGATTTTGATAAAGAACTGAAAATCCTCACCGCCAAAATTGCTAGAAAGTACTTTCGCAAAATACGAGTAGCCGTAAGCAAACTCAAATTCTTGCATGTTACTGCTCTGTATAGGAATTTATTTGAGGCGCAAGCAGATCACACGTCCTTGCCGGAAAACTGGGATGCGATTTGTGTATATTCGTTGAAACCGTTGCGGCAGAAGGAATTATTGTATGAAGATACATCACCATATATGTATTTAGAGGATACATTAACGCGACTAAAAACAAATACTCAAATAAAACATGTATTTATCGATGAGGCGCAGGATTATTCTCCGTTTCAGTTTTTCGTGTTACAACAATTGTTTCCGTCAGCGCGGATGACGATTTTAGGTGATATTCATCAGGCGATTTATATGCATACGTTAAATAGTGCGACGCTTTTTTCTGGGGAGGAAGTACAGACGGATAACACCGAAAAGATTGAGCTGCAAAAAAGTTATCGTTCGACGAGGCAAATAGTTGATTTTACACGGCATCTTTTAGCAGCAGATTTGGCGATTGAACCATTTGAGCGAGACGGGGAGAAGCCAAGTTTTGTTTTATGTAAGGATAGGCAAGAACGCGATGGGAAGTTGCGTCATATGCTGTCTCGTCTTATTGGTAAGGAGTATGGGACGATTGCGGTGATTTGTAAAACGGCGGCAGAAAGTGCGGCGATGTATGAGCAGTTGTCTCCTGCTTTTGATGTGCAGTTGGCGACGGAGCATTCGTATTCGTATGATAGTGGTATTATTTTGTTGCCTGCTTATTTAGCGAAAGGAATTGAGTTTGACGCGGTTATTATTCCTGATGTTTCTGCAAAAAATTATGAGAAAACTTTTGAGCAAAATTTATTCTACACGGCTTGCACACGGGCGATGCATGAGTTGGTTTTGTTTTCTGTGGGCGATAAGACGCCGTTTATGGACCGTGTTCCGGCGGATTTTTATACTTTTGCATGAGATTTTAGGGCTGAGATAGCGCTAAGCCCCACACAAGATAAGCAGGAAATCACGAATCCCCTTTTTCGGGTAGGATGTAATTTCTGCTATACACAAATCGAGCGAAAGCGTTTGTATTCAGGGAGTTTTCGAAAGGAATAACCGTTCACGTTGTTCGTGCTTATATTGGGACTGTAACTCAGTGCTTCGAACAGTCGGAGAGGATTAACCACTCTCTTTGTTCGTGCTTATATTGGGACTGTAACTCAGTGCTTCGAACAGTCCCAACAAAGCGGAGCATACTTGGGTATGTGATGACTGAAAGCAGGGAGAGAGTCGTATCCCCGACCATGCGAGAAGTTATGCGTAACTTTAGTGTAGCAGAACCGCTTGGAACTCGCCGCCCGAATCTTGATGGAATGCCTACTCGCAAACTCGTAGGCATTGTCGCCGATTTATTTAGCTTATGCTCAATTTAGTCAAATTCAATGACTGTTCGGCCGACGTTAACAGCGTTGCAATCGTGAAAATCGGCGAATGCTTCGTTGATTTGGTCTAGTTTGATTTTGCGTAGTACGAGATGGTCTAAGTTGAGTTTGCCATCTAAGTAGAGTTGGGCAAGAATCGGGAAATCTTGGAATGGTTGGGAATCGCCGTAGAAGCTGCCGCGTAATACTTTAGCAACTCGGTGGAAACCGCCTGCTGGCAAGGCTACTTGTTTGCTTGGGTGAAAGGCTCCGACTACGACGGTAGTCCCGCCTTTTCGGGTTGCTTTCCAAGCGGTTTCGGTAGCAATTGTGTTTCCAGAACAATCAATGGCAAAATTGACGCCAAGGCCGCTACTTAAAGCCTGGATTTGTTCGATGATGTCTGGATCTAAGGAGTTGACTGCGTGTGTGGCACCGAATTGTTTGGCTAGTTCGAGATTATCAGGCTTGATGTCGCACGCAATGATTTTTTCGGCTCCAGCGATTCGGGCACCTTGGATAGCATTGACGCCGACGCCTCCGATACCGAAGATGGCCACAGTTGAGCCTGGGGTTACACCAGCAGCGCGAACAGCAGCGTTATATCCTGTGGAGACCCCACAACCAATTAAAGAAGCTTCGGCGAATGGCATTTCTTTTGGAATTTTGACGCATGATTTTTCTGGGACAACGGTGTATTCGGCGAATGTGGACAACAAGGAGTAATGATAGGCCTGCTCTCCGTCGATGGAAAGGCGTGATGTGCCATCTAACAAAGTGCCCTCAAACATTGGTCCAAATGCTGATTCACAAAGGTGTGGCGTACCAGCTGCGCAATAGTCGCATGTGCCACAATAAGGAACCCAGTTCAATGCTACATGATCACCTGGTGTGACACCAGTTACAGCGCTTCCAACTTTTTCAACGATACCTGCTCCTTCATGTCCTAAAATGCTTGGCGTTGGTGTTGTTGCGTCTTCGAAGGCATTTAAGTCGCTATGGCATACACCGGTTGCTTTGATTTTAACTAATACTTCGGTCGATTTTGGTTCTGCTAAATCTACCGTTCTTATTTCTAGTGGCTCGCCTAATTTACTCATAACTGCTGCTTGCATTTTCATTAAAATATCCCCTTAAAAAGCGCCTCACCGTGAGGCTAAAGCGCTTCATTCTATTTTTTAATAAGCAAACCAGATTGCTTTTTGTTTCGTATAAGATGCTAGGGAGTGGACGGCGAATTCTTTGCCCCAACCGCTTTGTTTCCAACCTCCGAACGGACTTGCAAAGTCGTAGCAACCGTATTTATTGACGAAAACCATACCTGCTTCTAGTTGGTTAGCTACGCGGTGTATTCTGCTCGCGTCGTTTGTCCAAAAACCTGCTGCTAAACCATAGGTCGTGTCGTTCGCAATAGCAACTGCTTCTTCCTCAGTTTCAAACGGAATGACACATAATACTGGGCCAAAAAATTTCTTCGCGTACTGCTTTCATCGAGTTATCCATATCGGACAGGATAGTTGGACGGACGTAGAAGCCGCGTGCGTTGTCGCCTGAAATGTCACGATATCCGCCTGCTGCAACAGTTCCGCCTTCTTCTTTGGCACTTTCGATATAGCCTAGAATTTTTTCCATATGCGCTTCAGAAACGGAGGCGCCTTGATGGATTTCAGGATCGAATGGATTGCCGAGTTTGTAGCTGTCCGCGTATTCGGCTAGTTTTGCGACGACTTGATCGTAAATTGGTTTTTGCACGATAAGGCGAGTTGGTGCGGAACATTTCTCGCCTTTGTGAGTGAACAAGCCGTAAAATGAGGTTTCGATGGCTTTGTCTAAGTCTGGTGCATCCGCAAAAATAATGTTTGGTGATTTTCCGCCTAGTTCTAGTGATACGGCTTTCAGGTTAGAATCTGCGGAGGCACGAACTAAATCGCGACCAATTTCGGTGCTTCCTGTGAATGCCACTTTATCCACATCGTTGTGGCGAGCAAGTGCAGAACCTACGAGACCATCGCCGAGTAATAAATTAATCACGCCTGCTGGTAAAATGCCTGCTTCGTCGATTATTTCAAATAAGCGAATCGCTGAAAAGGATGTTTTTTCGGACGGTTTCAAAATAACGGTGTTTCCCATTGCGAGTGCTGGCGCTAGTTTCCAAGCTGCCATGTCGATTGGGAAATTGAATGGGACGATTTGTCCGCAAACACCGATTGGATCGCGCGTTGTGATGCTTAGGAAATCGCCTTCTACTGGGTTGTTTTCACCGTAATATTTGTTGGTCCAGCCAGCGTAGTATTCGAATAAATCAGCGGCTTCTTGAACGTCATCTTGATAGGATTCGGTGTATAATTTGCCGTTATCTAATGTTTCTAATGTCGCTAATTCTGCTTGGTGCTCTAAGATTAATGCCGAAATTTGACGCATCATCGCGGCACGTTCTTTTCGTGTGACTTTCTTCCAGTCGTTGTTTAATGCGAATCGCGCGCTTGCCACTGCTTCGTCGACTTCTTTTGCGCTTCCTGCGTAAATTGCGCCGATTTCTGCGCCGTCGATTGGGCTAATGGATGCGATGGTGTTTTCAGTAGCCACCCATTTCCCGCCGATATATAGTTTTTTCGGGGTGTTTAGCCAATTTATTGCCCAGTCTAATTTCGGTTGTTCGATTCCTTCAAATTCTGCTATCATCTATTCGTCACTCCTTTTAAAATTTCAATCAGTTCGGTTTTCGTTTTGGTTGTTAGTAATGTTTGTACTTCTGTGTAGCTATAATGCGCTTTCAAATCAACGACTAGCGGGATAAGCGCGTTTGCATATTCGGTGCATTTGGCTTGGTTCGCCATAATATCTTTCAGACAACGTTCGCCGAGCAAATCCGTAATAGCACTTAGTTCTGCGATGGCTTCCATCAAAGTCATGCCTGCCATATGTTCAAAAACGTTTAAATCCGTGTCGCTATGTCGGTAACAAAGATGAATCGTCTCTATCTTGCCAATAATGCTAAAAGCGCCTTGCATCACGGTTTCTGGCACCACCGGGTTTACTTTTCCAGGAAAAAAGGTCGAGCCTGCCATGAACGCGGGTAAAATAAGTTCCCCAACGCCCGCCTCGGGTCCAGAAGACAAGAAGCGCAAGTCTTGGCAAAATTTAATCAATGTTTCCGCGTACAATTTCACCACATCGGCCAAATCAGCCAACAAATCCACATTTTGCGCCGTATCAAAGCCATTCGCCGTCATCACAAGCGGCAGCCCCGTCACATCACGCAAACACGTCGTAATCCCGTCGCGATACGCGTCACTAGCACCAACACCCGAACCAAGCACAGTCTTCCCAAGGTTCACCGTCAACAACCGCGGCATTTCCATCCTGATTTTGTCACGCCGCCGTTTAAGCACTGCGGTATACCCACTGAACCGTTCCCCCTGCCGAATCCGCATCGCATCCTGCATACACGTCCTACTTATCGTCTCGATTTCCGCAAAACGCGCCGTCACGTCCGCCGTCACATCCACAAGCCCAAGAAGCCTCACGTCCAGCGCCGCAAACTCCCGATATAGCGCAATATGAAGCGCAGTATGACACGCGTCCGCCGTCGATTGCGAAGCGTTCACATCATCCGTCGCACTCACTGCCATGCCAGCAACATGTGCTATCACCTCGTTCACGTTCACATTCGTTGCAATGCCACCACCCCCATGGTACGCATCGACAACAAAATCCGAATAATCCCGCGCATCAAGCAAAGCATCACAAGCTCGCACTATCGCCTGCCCTTTCGCCTCACTCAGTTCCGCCGTCCGCATATTCATCATGGCAGCCGCCTTCTTCACTTCCAGCATCGCCCGAATAAAGGACTCCTTCTGCGCCAACGGTTCCCCCGAAAAAGACAAATTCTCCATCGCGCGCACCGTCAACACTCCATACCGCTTGCCGTTTGGAATTTCCACTTCACCAAAATAATCGCGTTCTACTCGTGATGCCTTCCCTTCACTCATAGTCTCAGACCTTTCTCACATTTCTGCTTTTGATTGCGTTCAAATCAAGAATCTCCGAAAATGAAATCGCTTTCTATTCTCGTTACCGTTCGCCGTCCGAAAAAATAATCCCCCAACCATTTTGTTCATATTGCGAACTTTATATTTCTTAATTTGAATTCAAAGCCATTATAAAACAGAATTTTGATAGCGTCAACATTGTATTTTTATTCACGAAGATACGTAATAATCACTGCTATTCCGCCACTTCAGCGACTCTAAATTGAAAAAAAGCCAATTTATCGTTATAATAAAAACATGAAGAAAATAATAGAAGATTCACCTAAAAAACATATTTCTACTGTGCAATCCGTTGATAAAGCGCTTTTATTATTAAGAATGATCAGCGAAAGTAAGATTGGGCTTTCCATTAATGATCTAATCGACAAAACGGGATTTAACCGTACAACCATTTGGCGATCGCTTAATTCTCTCGCAGAGCAAAGCCTTATCGAACGCAATCCACAGACAAAACTGTATACGGTCGGAACGTTCTTTTATTTACTGTCGAACAAAAACAATTACCATCAGTTCTTGATTCGACGTACGCATCATCTGATGAAAGCGTTATGCGAAGAGATTCACGAGAGCGTTCATCTTAGCTTGCCTCTCACGACAACAACGATTACCATCGAGCAACTCGTGCCAGAAGACCAAGTGAAGCTAATCGATTATATCCATGTCGAACTCCCCCTCCACTCGACTTCCAGCGGTAAAATCGTGCTAAGTACATTAGAAAAAGGCGATTTAGAAGCAATTTTATCAAGTCATCTAACGAGCTACTCACCAAGCACCATTACGGAGCCCGATAAGCTCCGCGCAGAAATTGCCCGTATTAAAGAAAACGGTTATGCAACAGTATTTGGAGAACTAGAAACCGCAGAAAATGGCCTTTCGCTTCCTATTCTCGATGCAAACGAACAACTCATCGCAGTTTTAAGCGTCTCCGGTCCAGAATTCCGCTTTACAGAAACAAAAATGCAAGAAGCACTTCCGGTTGCTAAAAAATATCGCGACCTCATGGCAACTGCTATACTAAGAGACACAATGGAATAGTGGCATCCCTCTGCTGAGTCCGCAACAAGCAATCTATGTGTTACAGCCCAATTTTTCGTCCTATCCAAATCAAAATGGGTAGGCGATTTTGATTTATTTGCACCTATTTTTTCACAATATTTCCGTATACTTTATTACATGAAAATCTTGGTACAATGCTATTTTTCATTATTGGAAATAAAAGCGTTGACAAAGTTTGTGATTTTATCGTAGGATAGATAGCAAATAGTGAAATGTATTTTTCGCTATTTGAATTTTTAACAATCCCCCAACTCGTTTTTTTGTAAGCCTTTACACTTTAAAATTAGGAGGATTTACTTATGACTACTGAAGCAAGCATTCGCTTAGACGATGCGCCGCTTAATAAATTTCATATTAAAATGGCTGGACTGACATTCGGTGCTCATTTCACGGATGGCTATATTATTGGGGTTATCGGATTTGCTTTGACGTTAATTCAGCCACAAATGGGGCTTACCCCGCTATGGGTTGGTTTGATTGGGAGTTCTGCGCTAATTGGTTTGTTTTTAGGAAGCTTGGTGTTAGGCTGGGTTTCTGATTATATTGGGAGACAGAAGATTTTTGTAACGAGCTTTATTATTATTACGCTTGGTTCCGCGCTACAGTTCTTTGCTGATACGCCGATGGAATTGTTTTTATGTCGTGTATTGATTGGCATTGGGCTTGGCGGTGATTACAGTGTGGGACATACGATGCTGGCGGAATTCGCGCCACGGAAACATCGCGGTGTGTTACTTGGCTCATTTAGTGTTATTTGGACGTTTGGCTATGTTGCTGCAAGCTTCGTCGGTTTCTTCATGCAAAATTTAGGACCAGATGCGTGGCGATTAATGTTGGCTACTTCGGCATTACCTGCTTTCTTAATTTTAATTTTACGAATCGGGACGCCAGAATCACCACGTTGGTTGATTAGTAAGGGGCGCAAAGATGAGGCGCTTGCGATTGTCCAAAAACATGTTGGGCCGAATGTTGTACTCGACGATGAGGCTGAAGTGGATTCGCATCAAAAACGAAGCTTCATGGCGCTGTTTAGTAAGGAAATGCGGAAACGGACGGTATTTAATAGTTTGTTCTTTGTTTGCTTAGTCATTCCTTATTTCGCGATTTATACGTTCTTGCCTTCGATTTTGAATTTGATGGGGCTTAGTGAGAACTTTGGAACCGATTTATTGTTGAATGTGATTCTAATTGTCGGCGCTGTGCTCGGGATTTGGTTTACGGTGATTTTTTCTCGTCGTGGTTTCTTGATTTATTCATTTATTTTCCTGAGTGTGATGTTGGTGCTTCTAAGCGTGCTACCGACGAGTGCGAGTTTCTTGATGATTCTTGTATTCGCTGGGTTTACGCTGATTATGTCGGCGGTTAGTAACTTGGTTGGTGTCTTTCCTGCGGAGAGCTTTCCGACGGAGATTCGGTCGCTTGGTGTTGGTTTTGCAACATCGATGAGTCGTCTTGGTTCAGCGATTGGGACGTTTTTATTGCCGATTTCGACGGCGAGTTTTGGGATTCAGTTTTCGACGATGGGGCTGGCGATTGTTTTGATTATCGGGACGATTGTCTCGATTGCTTGGGCTCCGGAAACGAAGAACTTGACGCTGACTGAGGCAGCCACGAAGGACGAACGTACGGTCAAAACCGCGCTTAAGGGGGAGAAATAAATCATGAATGGATTGCAACATACGATGTCTTCTTCTGGTGGGCTACGATTGACGGAAAAAGAGCGAGACGAGCTTAATGTGACGCCATTTATGCCGCGGCGAGTGCTGACGGTGGACCAGGAAGTGGCGCAGATGATAACGCGTATTCGGGAAATTCCGACGAATATGGCGAAGTATTTGTTTTTGCGGTCGATTAGGGATCGTGATGTGGCGCTGTTTTTTGAAATTTTGAAGGCGCATACGGAAGAACTTTTGCCGATTGTGTATACGCCGACAATTAGTGAGCCCATTCAGGCGTTTAGTCATTGCTTTGATGGGACGGCTGGGGTGTATTTGTCGATTGATCGGGTGGCGGAAATGCAACGGTTGATGGAAATGGTGAAGGCGCGTCATCCAGAGATTGATATTGTGATTGTGACAGATGGTGAGGGCATATTAGGAATTGGTGATTGGGGCGTTGGTGGTAGCGAGATTGTGGCTGGTAAAAGCGTTGTTTATACAGTTGCCGCGCATATTCCTCCGGAGCGGATTTTGACGGTGATGTTGGATGTTGGGACGAATAATCAGGAGCTGTTAGATGACCCGTATTATCTTGGGTTGCAACAGCCTCGAGCAATGGGAGATGTATATGACGCATTTATAGCTTCTTTCGTTGCGGCGATGCTTCATCATTATCCAGACGCCTTACTTCATTGGGAAGATTTTGGACGGGGTAATGCCAGCCGTTTATTGCAAAAATACCAGCATTTGTTTACGTTTAATGATGATATTCAAGGGACGGGAATTATTGTTTTAGCGGCGCTAAGTGCGGCGTTTAAGCGAATTCAGGCGGATATTCGAGCGCAGCGAATTTTCATTTATGGGGCTGGCAGTGCAGGGCGCGGGATTGCAATGCAAATAAAGGATTGGCTTGTTGGTGAGGGCTTGACGCAGGACGAGGCGGAGCGCAGCTTTTATTATTTTGGTGCTGATGGATTGATTTCTCGGCAACGTGATATGGCGGGGCTTTCTTTGGAGGAAGCTGTGACGCGGTTTCAACCGACGGTATTGATTGGAACTTCGACGGCGAGCGGGGCTTTTTCTGAAGTGATTGTGCGGGAGATGCGACAGTATTGTGAGATGCCGATTATTTTCCCTATCTCGAATCCAACAGCGCTTGCCGAGGCTAAGCCGCAAGATTTGTATGATTGGACAGAAGGCAATGTGCTTGTCGCAACGGGAAGCCCATTTCCGAATGTTCATTTTGCGGAGAGTGAATACCGAATTGCGCAGGCTAACAACGCGCTTGCCTACCCCGGCCTTGCTCTTGGTGCGATTCTTGGCGATGCGAATACGATTGATACATCGATGCTTTCAGCCGCAGCAGTTGCGATTGGTGATTTTGCAACAACAAGTGATGCTTTGTTGCCATCTGTCGCTCAGTTATTCGACGTTTCGATAGCTGTAGCAAAAGCAGTTGCCAAAACTTGTACAGAACAACGTGGAGAATTTTTTGATGATATCCTTTTCCATCAGCGTTTAGAAACGTATACTCAATAAAAAACGAGGTTGGGACAAAACTCAAGATAAAGCAAAACCGCCGAGCCATTTACTTTGGTAAGACGAAAAATTTTGCTTTACACAAATCGAGCGAAAGCGTTTGTATTCAGGGAGTTTGGAAAGGAATAACCGTTCACGTTGTTCACGCTTATATTGGGACTGTAACTCAGTACTTCGAACAGTCCCAACAAAGCGGAGCATACTGGTGTATGTGATGACTGAAAGCAGGGAGGGAGTCGTATCCCCGACCATGCGAGAAGTTAAGCGTAGCGTAAGCGAAGTAGAACCGGAAGTCCGCCAAATTCCCTGAATGCGAGCGCTTGTCGCCGATTTACTTGGGTTATGTCCCAGACTCGTCTTTCTGTTAAGCTGTAATTTCGACTTGGTTTCCTTCGCTGTCTAGGATGACACTTTCGTAATAGCCGTCACCCGTCGTGCGTGGACCGCTTTCTAGTTTGTAGCCAGCATCTTGAAGCTCTTTCGTTAAGCTATCCACGCGTTCTTTACTCCCTAAAGAAAAGGCAATATGCGCCCAGCCAAGCATTACGGTTTCTTTTTGTGTTGTGACATCTGTTCGTGTCATAATTTCTAGGCGCGCGCCGCTCGGATATGTGATGAAGTAAGATGCAAAGCCTTTCGTTTCATTCACATATTTATCATTGGCAACACCTTCGAAATAACGTGTGTAAAAATCCTTCGCACGCTCAATATCTGCCACCCAAATGGCTACATGTTCTATCTTCATTTCGCTACTCCCTCTTTTGGCGTTCTTTTTTTAAACTCAAAATTCTTCATCCATGGCTTACCTTTCTTAAGTGCCCAGTAACCGATCAGCACAAAGACGAGCGAGCCAATGACATCAACAATAATATCACCCATTGTATCTGCTAATGCCGCACGACCGACAAGTGGTGTTCCGTTTGAAAGTTCATAGCGTTGCATATTCAAATGCATCAAGCCATCAAATGTGTATTCATAAATTTCCCAAAAAGCCCCCAAAGTCACCGCAAAACAAAAGGCAAACACAGAAAGGAATCCTGGCTTCATTTTCATCACGACATGTTCGTCATTATTCAATAAATTCACAAAGGAGAACCCAATCGCACCTAGCATCGCCCCACTGAACGTATGTAGAATTTTGTCCCAATGCGGCACAGTAGAGTAGAATTTCTGGACAGTCCCTAAATAAATGGATGCGTATAAGAAAATAAGGAATAAAATATAAACAAGACCTGGAATTTCAAATTTAAATCGACGTGAAATAATAGTTGGCAATAGTAGAATAATCACACCTAAAACACACTCAAACAACAGGAAAATATAGTCGCTTCGCAATGTTTCTTTTGGCTGCCCAGCCGTCTGTTTCACTGGCGCTAGAAAAATCTCAATGGTAATAAAAATCATCGAAATACCCATCGAAACAAAAAATAAAAAATCGCAATCCACTGCGCAATGCTTAGGCTTTTTAATTTCTTTAACATGGCTTTCATCTCCAATTCTTCCAAAATACACAAATGTCATTTTTATTATAGCAGAGTTTAGGAAAATACTCCTGTTATACCACTAATTCCTTTACATAAATGGCAGTTCCCGTGATGGCGACTTTCATTTCTGATGCCGGCTTCCTAATATGAACGATTACGCGCCCATCTCGGCCTATCTCCAATCCTTGTTCTACCGTCAGATCTGCCTCCCCTTGTTTTATGTATGTCGCAAAATAGGCTCCCATCACACCAGATGCCGTTCCTGTCACAGGGTCCTCGATTGTTCCCGAAAACGGCGAAGAAAAATGTCTCCCGTGCATATCCACTGCTGAATCGACTGTTTCCAAACAAAACGGATGGATCGAAGCACGAGGTTTTTCCGTTAATATCTCCGGGAAACCTGCATTATTTGGCTTCATCTTTTGAAATGCCGTCAATGTTTTTATCGGCACAAGCAATGTCCAAATACCCGTACTTCCATACACAATCGGCATCGTCTGGTCAATATCCTGCTCCGTCAAACCAATCACTTCCGCAAGCGCCTTAGGACTCCCCGAAAATGCCTCAAAAACCGGCGCTGCTTGTTGCATCGTAATCATTGCCCGAGCAACCACATCTTGCGCTATGTTCACCGTCAAAATCCCTGCTTTAGTCTCTACCCGTATTTCCGCATCTTTAGACAAAAACTCGCAATCAATTAACGCTCCAATCGCCGCCATCGTTCCATGACCACAAAGATTCATCTCATGACCTGGTGTGAAATAACGTAGCTGAACATCCGCCACGTCCGATGTCAACGCAAAAGCTGTCTCATTAAAACCAACTTTTTGCGCCACTTCCTGCATTTCTTCCGTCGTTAAACCGTTCGCATCCAACACAACACCTGCTGGATTACCCATATTTGGAACCTCACTAAACGCATCATAATGATACACCTTCATACTTGAACCAACTCCTTTTCCGCAAAGTATACCATTATTCCCCGGGAAATAATAAAAAAAAGACCGAGCAACATGCCCAGCCTTCTTCTTGTCTATTTATTAGCATCGATTTGTTTCTGCAATTCTCGTTGCCTTTCTTTAAACATATCGATGGTTTGTTGTAAGCGTTCCTGCTGATCTTCCGTTTGTTGCCGCATCCGATCAATAATAATTTGAAAAGCTTCGGCACAGTCACTCCACGTCGTATCCTTTTGGCCATCTTTTAATGCATCATCCCGCGATTGCATATGAATAGCACCTTCTTTCGATTTCTTTTTTTATCTATCTTCCTCCTTGATTATAACAAATTATAACTCATCTCGCCAAGCAAAAAATAAATATTTTCCAAAATAAGAGTATGGCAGCAAAAACACCATACTCTAAATTTCATCTATTTCTTTTTCATTCTGTCTAAATAAATTTCATACAAGACAAAAGCAATCAATGCGAACACGACTGGTCCAGCGATCATCCAGATGGTACTACTGTAATCGCCTTTAATTGCCGGGTTGATGATTGTAAAGATGTTTGCAAATCCAACAACGATAAGCACGACACCTGTTCCAAGATATGTTTGCCATTTCTTTTTGTAAATGACGAACTCGCGTGTTAGACCTTCTTTTGCTTTAAAGAATGGGAACGCGAATGCTAGGAAAAGATAAGGTAGTGTCATTGAAACGTTCGCCATCAATGTTAATTTGTTATAGAAAGCAGAGGCATTATCGCCGCCAAATGATGCGAGTAAAATAATAACGACAACGGCTAAACATTGCATCCACATCGCAAATTCTGGCATGTTTGCTTTGTTCATTCGTGTCATTTTCTTCGGCCAAACTTCTGCTGGAGTTCCTTGAATCAATGTTTTAAGCGGTGAATAAATCAATGTGAAGAAAGCACCTGTGTACGCTAGGAACATCGATAAACCAGTAATACGAGCAAACCATGTACCCATTTGGCCGGCCGCTGCAACACTCATATGGAATGCGTTACCTAATTCAAATCCAAGATTGTACATCAAAACGTACGTAATATTCCCTAAGTTCGTTGTTTTGCCGCTAAGCACTTGTAGCCAGTTTGCACTTACGCCCCAAAGGAAAATCCCAAGCGCGTAGCCAACCGAGATGATAATCGCTGAAATAATAACTCCTTTTGGAAAGTTCTTCTCAGGATTTTTCGTTTGGTCAACTAAACCACCGACAGCTTCAATCCCACCGTATGCAAAAATCGCAAACACGACAAAAGAAAGCGTCGCAAGTGGTGTCACATACGATGGATTTGGCGATTCAACAAACGATGTCCAACCCGTAATTGGCTGTGCAAATTCCCCGCCGTTTAGCGCTAAAATAAGTAAGCTCACAAGTAACAAAACCACATTCAAGCCTGTTACTGCAATACCTCCAACTGCTGTCACTTTCGAAATCTGTTTCAAACCACGCGATGCAAAGAAAGTAATCACGATAATCCAAAGAATCGCTAGAATACCTACCGTTTGCGTCGGTGTCAGTGAAAATAAGCGCCATTCCTGCGTTTTATCCCCACCAAAAATAAAGGTCGATAGTGGAATCCAAACTTTCGAAGATGTACTTACCATCCAAATAACGTAAGATGCAAACCACATAAACGTGCCGATAAAAGCAAAACGCGGTCCTACGCTATCGTTCATCCAAGAAAAAATGCCCCCTTGTTCTTTCTTGTATGTCGAACCAAACTCAGCCATCATGAGCGCGTATGGAATGAAGAAACAGATGGCAGATAAGATATACCACGGAATCGCTCCATATCCCATTAAATAAAACGCGGACGGACTGTTGGCAAACCCGAAAACCGATGTAAAAATCATCAGTATTAGCCCAATTAATGTTAATTTCTTCACTTGTGTTGTCATTTTAATTCCCCTCTTAATTCGTCTTTTATGCCTATACCTGAGCCAAATAGCATTCTGATGTTAGATAATACACATTGAGTAGTCTGAATAATTAAATCACGATTATTCATAGTTGTAACAAATAGATATCGTGTGAATTATACCATATTTATGTCTCACACGTCACCTGTTTTTTTAAACTATCTTACGCAACATCAAAAAATACCAACCAGTTCACTAGACACCAGTTGGCATTTCTCGCTTATAAAATTGGTGATAATAAATTCGCTAACGTCTCGCGCATCCGCTTTGTTCTTGATTTCGAAGTCATTTCTGCTTTTGTATACAGATGACTTTCCAAGAAATCGGCATTGAAATCGCGTTCCATTTTCACAATCGCGTCACTTCGGTTATACAAGAATACCATCAACTCATGGTTTAATCGGAAGCTCCGAATATCAAAATTCGCCGTTCCAACTGCTGCGCGCTCTCCATCGATAAGCATCAGCTTCGCATGAATAAACGAATCATCGCGGTACGAATACATTTTTGCACCGGCATCAATCATGGTTTCGATGTAAGCATTGCTACCGTTGAAAGAAACACCGCGGTCGGCTTTACCAGGAATAATCACCCGTACATCAATACCACTCATCGATACGCGGCGAATAACAGCGAGCGATTCTTCATCGGGGACAAAATAAGGACTAGCAATCCAGACTGATTTCTTCGCAGAATCCATCAAATCAAGCATCGCATCACGAACCCACTTCTCTTTGTCATACGGGCCGCCATAAACGATTTGCACCCAATCATCGGCTTTTTCCGCTGGTTTCGGATTCAAATAACGCGCAATGCCGGCTTCACTAATATATTCATCCGCCGCACCAGCCCGATTCTCCATGTACACCCAATCCGTTAGAAACGATTCTTGCAACTCGATAATACCAGGGCCTTCGATTTTCACATGCGTATCGCGCCACACCTCGAAATCTGGCGTGTTACTACGATACTCTTCCCCAACATTCAAACCACCTGTAAAACCAATTTGGCCATCAATGACGACCATTTTGCGGTGATTTCGTAAATTCGCGGTACGAGCAATCCAGATAGAACGAACCGGGTCATACGCATGAATTGTAGCTCCAGCTTGTTTTAATGGCTCTAAAAACTCTGGCTTCAAATGTGCCGAGCCCATGCCATCGTACATAAAACGCACGGTTACTCCAGCCTTGGCTTTTTCAATTAAAATATCGCGGATTTCTGTAGAAATAGCATCTTGACGATAAATATAATATTGAATATGAATATGATCTTGCGCTTCTCGTAACGCCGCCAAAATGGAAGGAAATGTCTCTGAACCGTTTGTTAAAAGCGTGACTTTATTACCGTTCACAGGACGAATATCCGTGAGCGCGTACAAGCTTTTTGATAGTTCGGGTACTTCCTTGTCCGATTGATTGATTGGTAAATTATGTACGGCATCAATCAATTTTTCCTTTTCTTTGATTTGATTTGCTGTGAAAATACGATTTTGTGGGTTTCTACCAAAGAATAAATATAAAACAACACCTAAAACTGGTAACACAAGCACCGCGGCGACCCATGCGATTTTTGAAGTGGTATTGCGCTGGTCCCAAAGAAGTAATCGTACGACCACAACAAGCGTCATAATTTCTGCTACGATTGTCACCACTGTTAAAATAACTCCAGACCAAGTGTATAAGAAATAGCCTACCAGCGCAAAAAGCACAACAATAACGATAAACTGTATTAATTTCTGCATAAAATCGCTCCCTTTTCTTCATTATGTTCCCTTATTATACATGGAAGTGCATGTTTTGTCCTCTTTCACCTGCAAAATACACCGCACCCTAACGATTAGAATGCGGCATAATACTATTCATATTTCCATAACTTGAAACGGCCTGCGTCGTGAAAATCCTTGACGATAACGGTGACAATTGGTGCTAAAATTAGGCCGATAATGCCGAATAGTTGCAGGCCAACATACATTGTAAATAAAGCCACTACTGGGTTTAGGCCAAGTTTTGTGCCGAGAATTTTTGGCTCAATAAAATTACGGATAATGGTGATGACTGTGTATAAAATCAGTAATTCGATTGCAAAACTGAAATCTCCGTTGATAAATGTAAGTAGCACCCATGGAATCATGATTCCGCCAGTTCCAAATACCGGTAACATATCGAAAACTGAAATTCCTAAGGCAATCCAAATCGCGTTAGGAACACCTAGAATCGTCAAGCCGATAAATAGCTCAACACATGTAATTCCCGCGATGATAAGGTAGGCTTTGATATATTCGACCGTCGTTGTTTTGAAATGCTGGTGAACATCATGAGCTACCCGGTTAACACGCTCTGGCAATTGACGACGTATAAACGCGCCCACTTTATCGAAATCCCAAACGATAAAAAAAAGAAAACAACATGCTAAACGAGAAGAAAATGAACATGCTCGGCAAAGACAAGGTCACATTGGCAATCCAGCTCGCGATACTTCCTGATAACGAGATCATAAATGTACCTGCTTTTGCAATAATTGCGTGAAAGACATTCATGTATTGATCGGCAAGTTCTGGCGCCACGTTATGAATCCATTCAGCACCCCAATCTTCAATCTGTTGTAATGCTGGCAGAATATCATTTTGGTAATAGCCTGGAATCTTACCAACAGAGCTTCCCAATAAATGAAATAATTCCAATATGCCAAATATTAGGAGCGTGCTCACGATGGCGTAAAAGATTAACATAACCATCAACCCCCACGCCTTGCGATTTCTCCATCCTGTCTTACGGGCTAGCAATCGTGTAAGCGGCATGCACATCCAAGCAAGTGCGAATCCTATCAAAAAGGGATATAAGAGTGGCAAAACATATTTTAGCGCTAAGAAAATGATACAGACAATGCTAGCAATATACAAAAAGTGGATCAAAAACCGTTTTTGCTTCTGTACATCATGTTTTTTGGTTATTGGCGATTTGGCCTCCATGATGGTGATCCCTCCTGTTTTTTACGATTTTAGAAGAAATCCTTCATCATGCCTTTGATTTCTGATACCGAATTGTCCATATCGGCTTGCTCTTTTTCATTGAGCGGCATTTCGATAATAAACTTGATACCTTCGCGGTTAATGACTGCAGTTGAGCCAATGTAAATGTCGGAATGGCCGTATTGACCTTCTAAATAAACCGAAAGTGGCAAAATCGCGTCTTCGTCGTTGAAAATGGCTTTTGTGATGCGAGCCAGTGAAATGGCAATGCCGTAATAAGTCGAGCCTTTATGTTCGATGATTTCGTACGCCGCATCGCGAACTTTGTAGAATAATTCATCCAGAACAGCATCGGTGATTTCAGGATGGTCTTTCATCCATTCTTTAATTTGTAAGCCACCGATATTGGCATGGGACCAGACTGGGAATTGGCTGTCGCCGTGTTCACCAAGTGTGTAGGCTTGCACATCACGCGCATCAACACCTACTAATTCTGCTAAAGCTTGTTGGAAACGCGCGCTGTCCAAAGAAGTTCCTGAACCGATGACGCGTTCTTTCGGTAAGCCAGAATATTTCCAGACGGCGTACGTTAAGACGTCGACAGGATTGGTCGCAACGAGAAAAATGCCATCGAAACCGCTAGACATGACGCTGTTCACAATGCTTTTCGTTATTTTTAAATTTTTATCGATGAGATCAAGTCGTGTTTCACCAGGAGCTTGTGATGCCCCAGCTGTGATGACAACAAGATCGGCATCGGAGCAATCTTTATAATCTGCAACATAGATTTGTTTTGGTGATGTATACGCCAAACCGTGCGATAAATCCAATGCATCTCCCGTTTTTTTACCGACATTTAAGTCAATAATCCCGATTTCCCGAGCAATATTTTGCGATGTCAATGCGAACGCATAACTTGCCCCAACATCTCCAGCACCAATTAAAATTACTTTTTGTTTATCTTTACGCATTTTTACCGTCTCCTTTTTTGTTTTTTACTGCTTTTTGAATTTCTACAAAAACCAATGGGAATACTGATAAAAGAAAGGCTAGCAACCAGTGCGTTAAGCTTAGCGGTACAAGATAGAAAGTGCTAGCAACTGGCGGTATGATTACCATCAGCAAAATAATGACCATCGATAGCATCGCGCTAAAGAATAACGGTTTGTTTGATAAAAAGCCAATTTTGAAAATCGACTCGTCGCTACGAACGTTGAAAATATGCGATACAG
Source organism: Paenilisteria riparia FSL S10-1204 (assembly GCF_000525995.1). Taxonomy (GTDB): domain Bacteria; phylum Bacillota; class Bacilli; order Lactobacillales; family Listeriaceae; genus Listeria_A; species Listeria_A riparia. Next base: position 176,584 of record NZ_AODL01000007.1, read on the forward strand.
ACGACCAAGCTAAGATAACAAACGCCATCGTCATACCCACTTCCGCACTCGCACCAACCGTTGCATTAATGTCTACGAATTTCCCAATATAAAAACCGACCAAGGTAACAACTGTGAACACAACGGCTTGCGTCGCCACTTTTGCACCTAAACCATTGGCAAAAATACCACTGTTTTTCTTCATCGGCGGGCGTTCCATCACGTTAGCATCCGCTTTTTCACGACTGAGGCAAAAACCAGGAATCCCATCAGCAACAACGTTAATAAGCAATAACTGCACGGCAACAACCGGCGCACCCCATCCTAATAAAATCGCAATGAACATAATGAAAATTTGTGAAAAGTTCGTGCTGAGCAAGAAGTAAATCGTTTTGCGAATATTCTCATACGCCGTCCGACCTTCTGACACCGCATCGACAATCGTTGCAAAATTATCATCCGTAATGACCATGTCCGCAGCATTTTTCGAAACGTCCGTCCCGGTGATTCCCATCGCGGCCCCAACATCTGCTGCTTTCAAAGCCGGCGCATCGTTCACGCCATCCCCCGTCATCGTCACCACTTCGCCGTTCTTCTGCCACGCTTGTACAATCCGAATTTTGTCCTCCGGGCTAACGCGCGCATACACCGCATAATGACGCACCGTGCGCTCTAAGTCTGTCTGTGACAACTCGGCAAGCTCCGCACCCGTAATCGACTTGTCACCTTCTTCCAAAATACCGATTTCCCGTGCAATCGCAGAAGCCGTCACAATATGGTCGCCGGTAATCATTACAGTCTTTATTCCCGCTTGTCTGGCCGCCAAAACCGCCCGTTTACTCTCAGGACGCGGCGGATCAATCATACCGACCATCCCCGCAAACGCTAAATCATGCTCCAACGCTTCGGCGCTAAGGTCCGTCGGCATTTCCGTATACCGCTTATAAGCAACCGCAATCACACGCAACGCCTTCTCGGCAAACCGATCATGAACCTCCCGTGCCTGTTGCAAAAGTTCCTCCGTAAAAGCAACCGGTATCCTATCAAAAGCTCCTTTTGTAATAGCCAAAAAGCCATTTTCCACTTCATGAATCGTCGTCATCAACTTACGCTCCGAATCAAAAGGCAATTCAAAAACCCGTGGCGATTTCGCTTCCAAATCCTTTTTCGTCAAGCCTTTCTCATTTAGCAATCGGATAATCGAAGACTCCGTCGGGTCCCCAATAATCCTCTCCTCACCGTCACGCACCTCAATCGTCGCGTTATTCGACAAGCTCAACATTTCCAAAAGCTGATTTTCCGTCTCATTAAACGTCTCTTCCACTTTCGTAGGCGTCCCGTCCACCGACCAAATTTGCTGAATCCGCATCTTATTCTGCGTCAACGTCCCCGTCTTATCCGAACAAATAACCGACGTGTTCCCAATCGTTTCAACCGCTGGAATCCGTCTAATAATCGTGTTTTTCTTCACCATGTTTTGCACGCCATAAGCAAGCGTTATCGTCACAATAACCGGCAACGTTTCCGGAACCGCCGCAACCGCAAGAGAAACCGCGATCATCAGCATTTCAATCATCGTTTCACCGTGCCATAGCCCAATCCCGAATACCAGTACACCAGCAACTAGCGCGACAATACTTAAACGTTTCGCTAGCTCCTTCAAGCGTTTTTGCAGTGGCGTCTCGGTTTTCTTCGTCTCATTAATCAGGCCAGCGATTTTCCCCATTTCCGTCTGCATTCCCGTCTCCACAACGACCGCCCGTCCACGACCAGCCGTCACCAAGCATCCCGAAAATAGCATATTAAAACGGTCACCAATCGGCGCTTTTTCCGAAACAACAGCATCCGTATCCTTCTCCACCGGCACACTTTCACCAGTCAGCGCTGACTCCTCGACCTGCAAACTCCGGCTTTCAATCAAGCGTGCATCCGCTGGAATCATGTCCCCCACATTCAACTCAATAATGTCTCCCGGAACCAATTCCGTCGCGTCAATTTCCTGTTTCACGCCGTCACGAAACACCACCGTCATATGCGCATTCATACTTTGCAACGCCTCAAGCGCCTTCTCCGCATTGTTCTCCTGATAAATCCCAAGCACCATATTCAGCACAACAATCGCCAAAATCACAATCACTTTCGGATAACCGTATCCCGTCGTAACCGCCAAATAAAGCGAAATCGCCGCAGCGACAAGCAAAATAATCGTCGTAATTTCCAGCAAATGATGCCCAATTTTAGAAAGTAATGATTCCTTCTTTCCTTCTTCAAATCTGTTGGTCCCGACCTCGTCTCGCTTCTTCGTTGCCGCATCCGTCGTTAAGCCCGTCTCTGCGTCCGTCTGCAATGCCTTATAAATCGCATCTAGCTTCTTTTCTACCCAGTTCATCTTCATGACCTCCAGATTTTCCAATTTCCCCAATAATCGATATTTCATTTTATTTGCGTATGTATCCCACAAAAAAAGGCTAGAACCACTCCAGTAATCATGTCTTAATCGAAAAAACAAGATTTGCGAGCTGTTCTAACCTTATTATGTTTTGCTTCATGGTAGTTGTAAAAGAGTTATTCACGCTCTTTATGTGACTTACTTCAAGAAAAACAAATTATATGAAAACTCAAATTTCAATAAATCACATAATTTTTATCAATCTCCATACAAGTTTCTGCTCCATTTTCTCTTTTAGCTTATCATAAATAATCAATTGTACTATTTTATTCCCTTTTTGTGTATATTTTAATGCAATGAACCAGCGACTTCAAAGCCTACCATTTGTTTCAATGCATAAATATCCAAAATCGTAATTGGTTTTGGTGTTAATTTGACAAGCCCATCTTCTTCAAATTTGGATAAAATCGTCGTTGCATATTCCCGTGTAATTTGACAATAACTTGCAAGGTGATGTTGACAAATTTCTTTTGGTAACTGTCCTTCTCCTTTACCCAAATTTTTCGATTCTAAATGCAATAATGCGGCTGCAACCTTCGCTTTTGCTGGTAAAAGGTTAAATTGACCGTAATAATTAACAGATTGTGTTAAGTTTTCAATAATTTTAAGCAAAATCGAGGTTCCCCAACCAGATTCATCGATGACATTTAAAACGAAATATGGATCAATAAAGTAGGCTGTTGTCTCCGATATTGTTTCTAACGCAAATTGGCTACTTCCTCGAGATAGTAATGAAGCGAACCCGATAAATTCTCCATCCCCAGAAAATGATATCGTCGTTTCTTTTGTATTATGGCTTGCCACAATTTTGGTTACTCCTTTTTCTATATAAATGAATGAACGATTCTCTGTTACACTAGCATCAATAACAGTTTTTGCTGGTAATACTTTCTTCTTGGAATATTTATCAAATGACTTGTTGGAAAATAAGAGTATTTCCAGAAAATTTTCGTCTATTTCAACTCCAAATGTTTGTAGCATATAAATGCCTCCTTTTATATTTATGTTTCTAGTATTTGAAACTTCTTTTTAGGTTAATCGCTTCCTTGTTTTGGGTGCCATACGTTTAGAACTTAACATGATCCAAAAAATTGTGCGTTGCGTAAAACGGTATATCCGAAACCGTACGCATTGCCGTTTACTTTTCGCTTACATATTGGGGGGATGACATACGAGGAAATGCATTGAGGTATGGGACTCTATTTATATTTTTCAAGTGAAGCCAAGAACATCATCGATGACTAATGGATCTTCTCTTCTATCTTACTTTTTGTGTGTTATTCATCTACCAATTTTAAAAATACTAGCTATTAATTCATGAAATTTCGTCAAAAATGTGGCAGATTCCATGAAGAGTCCGCTGAAGATAGTGAAGACCCAGAGAACGGCAAGGTACAGGATGGTTGATTTTCGGATAGCGCCATGTGCTTTTTTTGCGCTATACGCATGTGCTGTGTCCAGTTGTTCTACGTTGGCTTGGCGTTTCTTAAGGTTTTGTTGGTATGCTTTCTTTTCTTCTTTGGATAGTTTGTTGAAATGATGGACGAATTTGCTGTACTCTAAGCCTACTTCATCGGCTGGACCATCTAAGCGGATTTCGCCGTAGTGTAGCCAGATGATGCGATCGCACAAATCACGAACTTGGCGGAGTGCGTGGCTGACAAAGAAAATGGTTTTTCCTGAAGCTTGAAACTCGGCGATTTTGTCGGTACATTTTTTGTAAAACGTGGTATCGCCAACGGATAAGGCTTCGTCAATAATCAAGATGTCTGGATCGATTTGAACAGCAATGGCAAAACCAAGGCGGGCTTTCATACCGCTGGAATAGCGCTTGATGGGTTGATCGATGAATTCGTGTAAGTCGGCAAATTCGGTAATCGCGGGAATCATCTTGGCAATTTGTTGATTGGAATAGCCAAGCATGATACATTTCAAACGAATGTTTTCCATGCCAGACAAGTTCGGTTTTAAACCTGCACCAATGGCTAATAAAGAAACGTCCCCTTTTGTTTCGACGGTGCCATGACTTGGCTGGATAATGCCTGCTAAAATGTTGGATATGGTTGATTTTCCTGAACCGTTAAGTCCGATTAATCCGACCGTTTCACCTGGTTGAACTGTAAATGAAATGTCTCGTAATGCTAGAAAAGCCGGTTTGAATTGGTTGGGACGAAGTAAGGATCGTAGTTGCTTTGCTGGGCTTGTAATCATGCTATATTGTTTGGAAACATGTGCGACACGCACGATAGGTTCTGTCATTTTTGCTCGTCCTTTCTTATAAATAATCCATAAAGCGATCTTTAAAGCGAAGATGTACAATAGAGCCAACGCCTAAGACGAGTAATGTGGCTCCCCAGAAGTACGCTGTCCACCACGGTTCTTCGAAAAACCACTGCCGTGAGAAGAAACTGTCGCGAAAGCCTTCAATGATATACACAAACGGATTTAATTTTAAAATTTTAGTGAGTAGGGAGTCTGGATTGGCGGTTACATCGACCACGGCGCCGGATACGAAGAATAAAAGTCGCATCGCAGAGCTGATAATCAGCTGGTAATCGCGGAATAAAATCGTGACGGTGGCATTGAATAAAGACACGGCGTACAAGAATAAGCACATACATAGGAAGTAGTAGAAAAATTGTGTCCAGTAAATCGTTGGAAAAATATGATTGACTAGTAAAAATCCGAGTAATATGACAAGCATCGTCGCGTAGCTGTAAAGTGATTTAAAAATCGTAATCGACGGCAAAATACTCATCGGGAACTTCACCCGTGAAACCATAGTCAAATTACTATAAATCGAGTTCGCGCCAGAAACAATAATGGCACTGATGAAAAACCATGGAATAACGCCAGCAAGCATCCAAACAATGTATGGCACACCTGCATCCATCGACGCTGCTCCGTTCATTCGAATCCCGAACACGAAATAGTATATCAACACTTGCAATGTCGGGCTTAACACTTCCCAAATCATCCCCAAGTAATGGCTTTGATACACCGCTCGTTGGTCATACCTCGCAATCCGCGCAATTTTACGAAAATGCTGTGCCTGCTCTTTTAAAATTTGAACCGTTTCGCGCATCGTTTATGTTCACTTCTTCCTTTGTTTTTAGATCATGTTAGAGACAGTTTCAACTAAGAATGGGGTAAAATATTGTCCCGTCTGATTGTGTTCGGTGTAATCCGCTAAATCCAGACGATAGGTCACTTCGCGTTTATCCAGCTCTTTAAATAGTGGCATAAGATGTTTCGGATAATGGAAATCGCCTTTTCCTACATGGAAATGTAATGCTGGAAATTGCGTGGCTTTGGCTACTTGGTTCAAAATCAGCTGATTCCAAAATTGTTTGCCCAGCGCATGATTGTCACCAAGCATCCGATAATAGCGTTCCCGCATCGAATCCGAAGTCGCACGTTGGTTCAAGTAATTGGCAATATACACTTGCGGAGCGCCGATAATGGCTTTGCCGTAACGATATTTCAAACTGTAGTACAATGCTGCGGCACCACCTTTACTAGAGCCTGTCGCAATAATATTTTCAGCAGAAATATGGCATTGATTCGCAATCGTCGTGATTAAACTCACCACGCTACGCTCAAATTGATGCTCTCTTCCAAAACCAACATAGTAACAAAATTGCTCTTGATACGAATCTAAAATAAACAACTTATTCGCATCCACTGGTTCTAAGGTCCGAATGTGGTTATACACGGGTGCACCGCCACGAAACTCTGTGGAATAAAGCCCTGAAAACGATAGAATTAAATGCTTCGAAGGCTTCTTCGCTGGCTGGAATAAATACTTGACCGGCACATCATCCAAGAAGATTTTTTCACCTGGAAACGTAACTTCTAATTCTTTTTCTGCAACACAATCAATATACAGTTCATTGGAAACTTGCGCGAACACGACTTCTTCTCCTTGGCGAACAAAAAGTCTGATTTTGTAAGCACCGCTAAATACTGGTCGGAATTGAATCTCGTTCTTTTTGCTAGCTGCTTCATACCAACATTTCTCGATGAGCTGGTTATCTTGATACACGTAATACGCAAATTCACACGGTTCGGTGGCTCCTGTCACGGTGAAAAAAAGCGCTAGGCTGGCATCTTGATATCGGACATCGTCCATTGTGATTTTCATATAGCTTATCTCCTATCTATTGTTCCTTTAGTACGCGAACGGAAGGGGCAATCTTAATCGCTTGTTGGTCCATCCGATTTTCACTTTGGTCAATGACGTCTTCTAAAGCCCCGTAGATAAACGTGGTGTACTGATTGACAAGGCGTGTATGTCGTTCATCACTGCGATTTAGAAGCAGCTCACTCGCAATCCCTTTTTTCGTTAAAAAGGTTTGGTAGCGAAGTAATGCCTCGAATTGGATGTCGAAAATGCCGGAGTACACGTACAACTTCGTGTTTTTGTAGCCCGCGTACAGCTTATCTGCAAACAGAAATTCATCTACTTGCTTCTCGAAACCAGGCGTGTTCCCGTAAAACAAAGCTTTCTCATCAGGACACAAACGGTTAATAAAGCGCCCGACGTGTATTTGCGGTATGAGCGAAAGGACATCGGTAATGAGTGGGTTCATGACACCGTAAAGTAGCGCGCCTGTCCCGCCTTTACTTGATCCAAAAGCGATGACACGTTGGTAGCCATGTTGTTTAATAAATGTTGTCAGTGCTTCGTTGAAAGCTTCATGAATGAATGTCCCATGATCCATGAAATACCAGCCATACACACTCGAAAAGTGATCCTTCACGAAGAAATAATCAGCTTTAGGCACGCGCTCTGCGAACTTCATCCACGTATAACGCTCATGCATTTCGGCGACTTCTTCTTGCGTCACCTTGCCGCTAGATATGTCTGGTATCGCATCGTTTAATGGCTTGGCGGCATTTTGGAAGACCAGCACAAGTGTCTTACTTCCATTGATTAAATGTTTTCCGTGTAACATGTTTCATCTCCTCTTCGCTCAATAGTCCTTAATCATCGTATACTGAACGGCTTTGCTGGATTGTGTGATGACTTTTGCCCGTATTTTTGTTTTTTGCAAATACTTTCACGCGGTACTCACCTGGTGCTGTAATTTCTAGTTGGTGCGTGTCGAATTTCTTGTAGGGTGATTTTTCAATCGCATCTACCTCACCTGTTTTATACACATAAAAGGCATACATCCATTCTTGGTTTGGATCTGTCGACATCGCTTTAATTTGTAGATAGGCTTTGTTGAAAAAAATGGCTACGTGTTGTATCGGCGCCTGTTCTATCTTGTTTTCCATGGAAATTTCTATCATCCTTTCTTATTTCGCTGCGGTGAGGCTGTCTCGTACTAGGACAGCAACTTCCCGGACAATTCTTTTTCTATCAAATTTCGTTTTGGCAAACTGCTTTCTTTCGGTCATTTCGGCTTCTGTTAATCCGTGTTGTTCCACTGTTGCGATCGCGTCTTCTAACGTGTGCACGATATATTTTTCCGGATAAACGGTATCGGCGCCTTTCCAGTCACGAATCACTGGTACAGAACCACTGGCCATCGCTTCGGAAACCGACACGTGTGAGCCTTCGTAATCACTTGGTGATAATAAATACCCAATCGTGCTCATCCATTCATGAACGTCATCCCCATGCGGTTCGAAAATAACATTGTCTTTCCAAGGCGCATTCTCAATTCGTTCAAAAACGGCGTCATAATAAGCGCGTTCTTTCTCACGAGCCATTAGCCAAGCCACATCTTTCGGATGCTTACTCTTAATCGACAACGTGTAGCGCGGGTCTTTTTTCCACATCGCTTCTAGTAAATCCACAGCTAAGTCTACCCGTTTTCTCGCTGGTAAAATACCGCAAATCCCTAAACGAAATGCTTGACCATCTCGTTTCGGAAGATCAAATTTTTCGGCGTCCAGTAAATTATCAATATAGACCATCTTATGACGTGGAATCCCGAAGATGCGGTGAAACTCTTCTAGCATATATGGTGTAATCACAATGATTTTGTGAATATTGTCGAGGTTCATTAAACGTGGAAACTTCAAATCTTTCTCTTGGAAATGCATACGTACGATGATTTCTTGATGCGGTTGTTTATGATTCGAGTACCAAACGGCATTTCCGAGTCCCCATTCACAAAAGACAACATCTGCCCATGCCGAACAGGCCAAGCTATGCTTTTCATCGTGTTTCTCATGCGAACTCCACACATCGGTCCGTACTTCAAAATGCGGATGCCCTTCAAAATGTTCGATTAACATACGGGCAAATTTCAAGTCATGACCGGCAAATACAATTTTAATGGGTTGTTTTTGGAATGACCAGATAAAGTCTTTCAAACGCTGATATGCCGCGTGGAACGTAAAGTACTTACTTGCTTCATACATTTGTTCTGCTGCTTGACGGTAAAGCGTTTCGTCTTGTAACACACGCGCGGTCTTCTCAATGAAGTCCGCTTCTGTATCGACAAATAATGGATAATCCGCTCCTAAAATGGCTTCATGCATCTTTGTTTTTCGAACTAATGCTGGTTTTCCTAGACGACCGTATTCCAGAAGTTTACTGGATAGTTCGACGCTATCGTCATTGTCTAATCCAGGGCTACGCCAGCTAATGCCAATATCGGCTTCTTCAATCAAGTCTTGGCAGTGTTCCCTAGAAACAGCGCCGACCCAATCTATCGATGCTTCTTCATTAAATGCTTTTTTAATGCGAAGTTGGGCTTCACGTTCTCGCAAACGTTCCTGAAATTTATCGCCCACAATTTGTGTATGAATCCGTGGATCCATCGCATGTAATTTTTTCGTTGCGGCAATGATTTCTTCGGTGTACCAATCTTCGTGGAACTTACCGCTGTAAATCAATCGGCTATGCTTATTTCTAAAACTGGGGATGCTGTCGGACTCAGGAACCATCGGATACAACAAGCGGATTTTCTCGCCATCAACGGCAATCAATTTTTGGAAGGCTTCTTTCGTTTCTTTCGTTTGTAAAAAAAGATGGTCAAAGTGATCGTAGACGCGTTTTAAATCGGCGCGTTCTTCTGGTGTGGAGCGATTATCGTGCTTGAAATCTGTTAAATAGGGCACGGTGATATGACGGAAAGCTTCGTGCTTCATCATTTCACGCACGAGGTCAAACCCACGAACAATGACTAATTGATACGGATTTTCCTGATGTAGCTGCAACATGATGGACACGGCTTCTTCTACTTTCAAACGTGTCGGTTGCTTAAAACTCATGGTCGAAAAACGCTCAAACGGCTGAATCAATTGCAAGTTTGCCTTCCCTTTTAAAGCATTCGTTAAGCGATTATTTTGCTCCTTAGCTTTTAAAAGTAGGTCTACCTGTATATGGGAATTCATACTTAGCACTGGCGCGATGGAAGTTAGCCACACCGCAGAACCGTCCATAAAATTTAAATCAATATCTCCATATAACAGAATTCGTAGTTCACTCATTCCTGTATCTTCCTCCTATATTTCAACGTGGCGAATCCACTGCTCTTCCGCGTATTTCCCGTTGTGAATAAAATTATATTTGTCGGCACTAAACAACTTGGCGCCTTGTTTCAAGTAGCTGGATAAATCCGCTCCCTGCGTAAATTCCGTAAGCAGTGTTTTTAAATCTTTTCGGAATGTAAAATGACTGTTTAAAATGGCTTGCGTACTAGATAACTTCGTCGTAAAAGTGTATTCCTCTGTCTCTTTGACACCCCAGTACTTGCCGTCTTTCTTGCGAATATAATTGCCTTTTCCAATAAAATCAGCATCGGTATACGCCGTCGCAATCATCAAATCCTCCAGATAGTTCCGTCCGTAGAAATGATTTTCTCCTAAGAAAGCTACAAAATCAGAAGCTACTAAGTCGTTCAAGCGTTGATAATTCGTGACATAATTGAGTAAAGAAATCGAGATCGTTTCGCTTTGATACGTGTTCATCATCTCGTTGATATTTTGGAAATCGAATACATTGCGGACAAAAACATGTAATTTCTTCGCCGTATAGGTTTGTTTATGGAATGTTTGCATCACATGTTGTAGTGCTTCTTCTGATTCCACAATGCTGATAACCGCCACTTCTTTTTGCTTCACTGGCAAGGAAATGCCCATATTTTCTAGCATGAACTGTAAGCGATGTTTATACGTGTGCTTATTGTAAATTTCACGGATACCGGCTAAAGATAGCTGGCGGTAGCGCTGTTCATCATGGGCAATCGCCGTCATCTGTTGGCGTAAGTCGTCTGGATTTTGAGCGATCATTACTACATTGCCAAAAATGCGTTCGATACCTTCTGAATAGCTGCTCAAAATGGGAGTTCCTGAGGCTAGTCCTTCAAAGACACGTCTCGAAAACATCGTTGGGGAATGAATCACACTGTTGACGTTTAGCATGAAACGGTATCCTTTATACGCCTTATCAATCTCGTTGTACGCGAGACTGCCCACAACATTTTGCTCAAACGCCGCTGGGAAACGAAATTCTGGTTCGGTACGCGCATAGTTCCGGTCGTAAATCGTCAAGCCGAATTCGTTACTAATAGCCAGCATCTCATCCATAATCTCGCGACGCTCTGGATGGCGGTTCGCATAATACGATCCGGCGAAGCAAACACCGTCTTCTCGTGGTGTGTCCAATTGAATTGGATTATGGTGTTTTGGCTCTGCTGCAAAAGGAAGCGCATAGACATGTTTATGTTTCGCCTGCTTTTGATAGTCTGGAATTTTGTTCGCATCGGTCGTGTAAATATGGTCAAAGCGTTTCGCTGAATCAATGAATTTATCGAAGTGAATCGGATCTTCTTTGTTCCAGAACACCGTTGGAATGCCATTGTCTCGGCACCATTGCAAGAGTTCAAATAGTTCCTCACGGCCAACGTTCGAGTAACGCCCAACTTTGTATTGCCACGTACCGAAATTACCGTGCCAAGCGGATTCTACAAACAAGAAATGCGGACGATTCGCTGTCAAAACTTCTTTCCAATTCTCCGGTGTGAAGGTAATCAGTTCGACTTCTTCGCGGTAGCTTGTCATCGTAAACTCGTCGAAAATACAAGCCACTTTTAGTTCCTTAAAGTCCCGCACCTGTTGGAATGGATTTTGTGGTATGTTTTGCGGCACAGACTTTTTAGCCTTACTAAAGACACGTTTTATATTCATTTTTTTGAGATACGCTTTCCCTTTGCCAGTCACTTTCATGGCGACACGAATGTACTTCGAATCTTTTCCCACGGTTATCTGCGTCTCCTTATTCACATCGACCATCGTTGTCGTTGTTTTGTCACGCCCGCTGTATTCCACGATAGCGATTTTGATAGCTACGCCTTCAGAAAGCTCTGCTTCAGCATAGACGCGTATTTGTTCTTCTGGAAAAACTTCCATACGATATGCTGGCATCCGCTGAAACGCAACATTTGTCTCTTTAAAAGAAGCATAATTCGCACGATCTTCGTTGTTATTAAAAAGTAAGTCACCATTTTCTTCATGCGCTTCGAGACCTTCTTCACGAATCGACCACCAATTGGCCGCATTTTTTAAATCAGTATCATCTAAAAGAACAGGGTGCAGTTCTGCTACCAACTGTTGTTGTACCGTATCAATCGTTCGAAAAACGTGTTTTATTTGTTGTTTGATTGAAGTTTTTTTTCTTATTAGCCAATATTTCCCAGTCCATTTCATAATTTTAGTTTTCATGATTTGATTGTAACGTCCTTTGAAGTGATCACGCTCTGCTCTGACGGAAACTAACGCTTTTTCTTGTTGTACAAGCATCTGTTGTTGTGCCTCATTTTCTTTTTGAATCGCTTCCAGTGGTTCTTTTTGACTGTCTAGCAGGGCAATCATCTGTAGCTTGTGTTCCGCGAGTTCTGTTTTTGTCGCTTGTACTTGCTGTATCAGGTTTTCTTCGCCTCTTAGTTGGGCTTGTACTTGTTGCTTTTCTTCCACTAGCGCTTGGTATGTTGCTTTTAGATTAGCCAGTTCTTGCGTAAGCTGTGTGATGGTTGTTTTTTGCGTTTTATTCGTTTGTTCTAGTTTTTTCAGTTCTGCTCGCAATGAAATTTCTTCGTGAATTTGTTCTTCTACTTGTTCTTTTAGCTTCTCTTGGGCTGTTTTTAAGGCTTGCTTCTCTTCCTCTGCGCGCTGTGTTTGTTCTGCTAGTTGTTGTTTTAGTTGCTCGTTTGTTTCGTTTAAGGTTGTGATTTCAATTGCTCCCATTTTCTTCTGCTTTTCTTGATTTTTTCGTTTGTTTCTTCTTTTCGTTTCTGATCTTGCATCTCTACACCTCTGTTAGCCTTTGATAGATTTTCAAGAATTTGATTTTTTCGTTTGTCCAATTATATTTTTCTCTCGCTTGGAACGTGTTTTGGTGCATTTTCTCCCGTAGTTCTGGCTGATCGATTAATTGATTAACGCCAGCAGCAATGGATAGTGGGTCATCGGATTTCACAAGCACCCCTATTTCATCCTTTGTCACCACTTTTTTAATCTCCGGAAAATTACAAGCGACAACGGGTACACCAGCCATGATATACTCAAAAAGTTTATTCGACGCGGCGGAGTAATGATTAAAGGACGTATTGTTCAGTAGTTGAAAGCCAATATACGCATTCTTTGTGTACGCAGGTAGTTGTTCTACAGGGACTTTCGGAATAAACTTCACGCGATGCGATAAATTTTGACATGCTGTTTCGGCGACTAGAAACGGTTGCCATTTGCCGTCTCCGATAAAGACCACGGTCCCTTTCTTAATATGAGGAACGGCTTCGAGTAATTTATCCAGTCCCCGCCCTTCTTGAAGACCGCCCTGATACAGTAAAATCAGTTCCTCTTCTGGTAAGTCTAATTGCTTGTGTAAGTTGATTGGCTCGATATGTGTTTGTAAAAAGGGATAGTTATAAACCACGTTTGGAAAGAATTTATAGATGCGCTTGATAAATCTCGCTCGTGTGTCATTCTCATGAATGCAGCTATCGATATAGCGCATCAAAAACTTCTCCGCTATTGGGTAAATTTTCGAGTTATACCCAGAACGGCTGACATTCACTTCATGCGAGTCAAAGATGACTTTCCGTTTTCGTATCCATTTGCCGCACACAACGGCTTGGAAAAGTGTATTTAAGTCGTTTGCGTGATATATATCGGCATCTTCCTTTAATCCCCAATAAATCATTTTGGTGATGAGTGCTATTTTGCGAATCACGTATTTTACCTTGGTTTTATAGAGCACAAGATATGTGCCGATGAAGCAGATTACTAAAAGAGGAGTATAAAAAATGGCAGCAAGGAGGAGTAAGCAAAGTATCATTTTGTGCCATCGGTGTGGAAAGGTGGGGAGTTGAAAGCCAAGGCGCCTAATTGTAAATGGATCGGGCCGTTCTTCTACGGTTGTTTTTTCTTGTCCTAACGCCAGTAATTGAAGTGCATATCCCGCCTCAGCTAGTGCCGTACATTCTCGCAATACACGTGCATCATTCGTAAAATGATTCCAGACAAACATGGTGACTTTTTTTGACATAAGTGATTACCTCATTCAAATCCAGCAATAATTTTTTCAATACGTTTGAAATTTTCCTGCCAGTTATAATTTGCTTTGGCGTAGTTTTGGCCGTTTTGGCGTAGTTGGGCACGTAGTTCGTGGTTTTCGGCTAAATGGGTGAGTCCACGGTACATCGCCTTTTCTTCATCATGCCCGTAAATAAATCCGGTATTGGACTGATCAATGATGGCTTTGCTGTATCCTGAAACCATACCGATAATCGGTAGGCCAATACCCATGTAGTCCACGATTTTTCCAGGGATGACTGTTTCAAACACAGGATGTGGTACTAGGCTGACAAATGCGACATCTGCTTGAGCTAATTTCGTGAGGACATTACCTCTTGTGTCTGGCGGATTCACATGAATATTTGCTAGTGCTTTTTCTTTGACGGAGTTGATTAGTTTTTGGTAATTCGTGCCGTAGCCAATCATTTTAAAACAAACATTAGGGTTATCTTGGAAGTACGCTGCCATTCGGATGAAACTTGCCAATTCTTGTGCTAGCCCAATATTTCCTGTGTAAATAACAGTGATTGGTTCATTGATAATTGGTCGTTTCTTGCTTCCAAGCGCCAATTCTTCCTTCGTCAATGCATTCGGTACAAAGGTTATTTTATCCGGGTCAATGCCTTGGTCTGTGATATACGTTTTGAATCGTTCGCTGTTCACGATAATTTGGTCTGCCTTTTTGTAAATATGCTTTTCGAATCGATATGCCATGTAGAGGAAAAAGCGTGAATTGAATTTTCCCACCCCTTTTAATGACTCTGGCCATAAATCGCGAATGTCAACAATCAGTTTTGTTTTTAGTTTCCGTTTCGCGATTAATCCGGCAAGTGCTATTGAAATGGGCGGACTCGATACGTAGACAACATCGAAAGATTCTTTTGTTCGAACTATTTTCAAAATAAAACGGCATACCGTCTCCAAGTAAAGGAGAAACCGAAATAACATATTGGCTTCGTATTGGCTCGTTCTCGTTTTTACACGGACAATTTTCTCGCTGTCGAGGTCTCCATCCCAAAACTTTTCCTGCTCGTAAATGGCACGATTCGGATATTGCGGTTCGGTTGTGTACAACGTGGTGTCGTACGCTTTACTGAACAACCGAAACAACTGCTTCATGCGATTCGCGGCACTTCCGATTTCAGGATAGAAATTTTGCGATATTAAAAGTATCTTTTTCAATTCATCATCCACATTTCTATTTTTGATCGCAGTTCTAGTAGCAAAATCGGTTGGTTAGGCGATGATGCTAACGGCTTGACGTTCTTTAATTGTCGAAAGCGTGCCAAGATTGTAATAGTTCGCCATGTCTTGACATGCTGTTGCCACATTTTTTGTATCTAATAGGGCTTTGGTGCGCATGTTATTGAAATCTGCACTTGTTAAAGCTCGGAATTCAGCGTGATCTACAAGTACTAATACAAGGTCAGCGTCTGCTGTTGCTGTTGCCATATCTTGTTCGATAAATGGTGCATTCACGTGCGGGTCATAGGCTACTACGTCGAATTGGGACATCGCATCTAGTTCGTGATAGATTTCTAAGGCTGGACTTTCACGGATATCATCAATGTCGCCTTTGTACGTTAAGCCGAAGACAGCGATTTTTCTGCCTTGGATTTTGTCCATTAAAGCCACGGTGTTTTCTACGATGAAGTTTGGCATGGTGGAGTTAATATGACGTGCGCGTTGAATCAGATGTGATTGTGCTGGTGCCTTTGCTGCGATGAAATAAGGATCTACGGCTAAACAATGGCCGCCAACGCCCGGTCCTGGTTGGTGTAGGTTAACACGTGGGTGTTTGTTGGCCATGCTGATAACGTCTAGTGCGTTGATGCCTAGTTCTGCGGAGATGTGTACGAGTTCGTTTGCTAGCGCAATGTTGACGTCACGGTATGTGTTTTCCATGAGTTTCGACATTTCTGCTGTAGATGCTGCTGATTCAATCAATTCGCCTTGTACAAAAACGCTATAGATTTTTTTGCCGGCTTGGGTGCAGGCTGGTGTTACGCCGCCGATGATGCGGTTATTATAGATCAATTCGTGGATGATTTGACCTGGTAGTACGCGCTCTGGACAGTGAACAAGGAATACATCCTTCCCTACGATAAGACCCGTACTTTCAACGAGAGGTAAAATGTGATCTTCAGTAGATCTTGGGGCGATGGTAGACTCAATGATGATGGTGTTACCTTTTTCTAAAACTGGTAAGATATTGCTAACGGCTGATTGTACGTAACCTAAGTCACATGATTTTAGCGCGTCGTCATTGTTTGGTGTTGGTACAGAGACGATGAACGCATCCGCTGGTTCTACTACTAAACCAGCTCGGAATGTTTTGTTCGTCAGTGCGCTGTCTAACTCGGCTTGAAGTCCTGGTTCTTCAATGTGAATTTTTCCAGTATTTAATTCTTTAATAACGTTCTCGTTAACATCAATTCCTAATACGTCTTGCTTATGATTGGCAAACATAATGGCCGTTGGAAGTCCGATATATCCTAATCCCATAACAACTATTTTCAATTTATGACAATCCTTTCTGATTTCGAATTTAATGGCTTATTTGGCTTCTGGAATAGTGATGGACCAGCTTGCTTTTTCTTTATCCATCGGTGCGTAAACAAGGGTGCCTTTTTTCACTGTGTTCGGTAGTTCGAAATAGGCTTTTCCTGCTAGTTTTTCGTTTGGCTTGAATTCATCACCGAAGTTGTTTCCTTGTGGGTAAACGTCGAATGTTTTACCGTCTGCTTTTATTTTGAAGTCGCCTGCGCCAACGCCAACTGGTGCGTTATCGTTGTTTAGGAATGACATGGCAATGCTGACCATATTTTTGTCTTTTTTCGTGCTTTCTGTTGTTTTAATTTCGCCAATCTTCATGTCAATGTTGTCGACTGTTTTGGTTTTGAATGTTTGTTTTGTTGTTTCTGTTGTTTTTGCCTTGTCTTCTTTTGTTGCTGCGTTACCACATGCTCCTGCAAAAACTAATGTTAATACTGCTGCTGTTGCTAATACTATTTTTTTCATTCGTTTGTACTCCTCATTCATTTAATAACTAAAGGGGAATAGTGTTATTCCCCTTTAGTTGTGTTATACCATTGTGTCTGATTCGTGTTAGTTAGTGATTGTTACGTTGGAAGTTGAGATTTCGTTACCTTTGTTGTCGTAACCAATGACTTGTACATCGTCTGTGGCTTTTAAGTTCAATGCTTTGATGTAGTATTTGTATGTTCCGTCTGCTTGAACGATTGCAACACTTGTTTGAACAGTTCCGTTCACTTTAAGTGCTACTTTGTAAACGTCACCTGTTGCTGTACCATTTAGGTAGCTATCGCCAACTTTTACGTCAGCTGCTGCTACAGTACCTGTTGCTGCATTGATTGTCACTGGTTTGCTGTCTAAAAGTTTACCTGCTGCGTCATATACGTTTACTTTTACTACGTCGCTAGCATTTGTGATAAGAGCTCCTGCGTAGTAACGGATAACGCCATTTGTTGCTGGGATTGCATTTTGTAAGCTACCATTGACTTCTAGTGCTACTTTTGCTACATCGCCAGTGTATGTTCCTTCAACATAGGTGTTTGTTCCGATTTTGTATGCTGTTGGTGTTACTGTTCCTGCTGTTACTACTGGTGCTTGTTTGTTGATTTTTACAGTTGCTGTGCTAAGCTCTGCGCCTGTTGCATCATAAGCGATAACTTCTACGGAGTTTGTTGCTGAAGTGATTAGTGATTTTGCGTAGTATTGGAATGCCCCTGCTGTTGCTGGGATACCTGATTTAAGAACGCCATCTACTTTAAGAGCGATTCTAGTCACGTCACCTGTAAGTGTTCCTGTTACATAGCTATCTGTTCCAACTGTGAAGTCGTTTGCTACTACAGTACCGTCCGTTGTGCTGATTGCTACTGATTTGATGTTTACAACAACGCCAGCTGAGTTGTAAGCAACCATTTTAACGTCGTCCGTTGCGCTTAGAATTTTAGATTTTGCGTAGTATTGGTATGTGCTACCTGATACGTCAATTTTTTGTCCTGGAGCGCCGTTCACTTGTAGTTCTACTTTTGCTACATCGCCAGTTAGTGTTCCTGTTACATAGCTGTCTTTACCAAGTTTGAAGCTGTTTGCTGTGATTGTTCCTGCTTGGCCATTATCCGTAGTTACTGTGACTGGCTTTGTATCTAAGACTTTACCTGTTGCATCGTATGCTGTTACTACTACTATGTCTGTTACGTTTTTGATGTTAGCTTTTGCGTAGTATTGGAATGGTGATGTTGGTGTGTTGATTGTTTGGTAAACTGTGCCGTTAACTGTTAGGCTAACTTTCGCTACGTCACCTGTAAATGTTCCTTTTACATAAGCATCTTTTCCAAGTGTAAATTTATCAGGTGTAATTGTTCCTGCTGTAACTGTTGCTGCTTTTACGTTTACTTTTGTTCTTTGTAGTTCTTTACCTGATGCGTCATAACCAATGATGTACACTTGATCTGTTGGCTGTTTGATGTTGTTTTTAGCGTAGTATTGGTAGCTTGAACCGGATACGTCGATTGCTGTTAATTTAGTTCCGTTTACTTCTAGTTGTGCTTTTACTACGTCGCCTGTTAGCGCGCCTTTAACATAGTTGTCTGTACCGATTGTGAAGTCATTTGCTGTGATTGTTCCTGCTGTTGCTTTAATAACGTTTACTTTTGTTCTTTGTAGTTCTTTACCTGCTGCATCGTAAGCTACGATGTAAACGTCATCTGTTGCTTTCGTGATGTTGTTTTTAGCGTAGTATTGGTATGTGCTACCTGATACAGTAATCATTGTGAGTTTCGTTCCGTTTACTTCTAATTGAGCTTTTGCTACGTCGCCTGTTAGGTTACCTTTAACATAGTTGTCTGCGCCAATTGTGAAGTCAGCTGCTGTGATTGTTCCTGCTGTCGCTTTTGCATTTACTTTTACTTCTGTTTTTTGTAGTTCTTTACCGTTTGCATCAAGTGCTACGATGAATACTTTGTCTGCTGGGTCTAGGATAGCTGTTTTAGCATAGTATTGGTAGGTTGAACCAGATACATTGATTGTTGTTAATTTAGTTCCGTTGACTTCCAAATATGCCTTAGTAACGTCGCCTGTTAGCGCACCTTTAACATAGTTATCTGTACCGATTGTGAAGTCGTTTGCTGTGATTGTTCCTGCTGTTGCTGCAATAACTTTGATAGATACTGATAATTCTGTTGTGTTACCGTCTGAATCTGTTACTGTATAAACAACTGTGTAGTTACCTACTTTGCTCATGTCTACATTGTTGCTCTTCACTTGGATAGCTGCTGTTAAGTCGCCATCTTCTTTATCTTTTGCTGTTACATCTGCTAATGGATCGAATGAATCTCCCACGCGGAATGTTTGATTGTCAGCAGTGATGACTGGTTTTTGGTTGGATTCTACGATAACAACTGCTGGGTTACCTTCAAGGCCGTTGTCACCTTTTTGTGTTACTGAAAGAACTGCGTCTTCTTTTTGTTCTGGAATTGTGATTGAGAAGTCGCCTTTATCGTCTGTTGTACCAGTTACTTTTGAACCGTCTGGAAGTGTAATTGTGATTTCTTTGTTTGGTTCACCTTTACCAGTAACAACTTTGTCACCTTCTTTTACTTTGTTAACATCTGGAGTTCCTGGTACAGATAGATCTTGTTGTACTTTTGTTGTCACATTAGCACTGTCGTTTACACCATTTGTTTGGTAGGTAACGACAGATTGATCTTTAGCAAGGTTAACACCTGCTGGTACGTTTACTGTCCATTTGCCGTCTTGGCCAACGTTTGCTTTTGCTGTTGTTCCGTTAGGGAATGTAACAATAACGTCGTTTCCTGGTGTACCAGTACCTGTTACTGTTTTCGCACCAACGTAGATTGGGCTAACTACTGGGCGATCAATTGCACTTGATCCTTCTGTTGAAAGACGTGTGTAATCGAATAAGCTGAAGCCGTCAATTCCTGTTACTGGACCACCGTAGTAGCTTGTTGTAACTGTGCCGTTTTTGCTTGCTAATGTCACACGACCAGCTTCGATATCAGTCCATGCGCTATTGGATGCTTTAGACCAATCAGAACCGTGATTCCATGCCATTAGATTTTTTACGTTATTGATTTCAATACGTGATTGGCTGGCAACTGTTGCTGTACCATAACCTTTCACAATATGGCCCGTTTTAGTTGATGCATTGTTGTTGTTTTGACGGAAATCAATAAATTTAGGACTGTTAAGCACTAGTTTAGAGTTGGCTGCACCACTTAAATCAAAGACAGAGGTTGTTGTTGATGGGTAAAGAGATTCTACATATGCCATTGTGTCTTTTTGGAATGTTACAACACCATTTGCTTTTACTGCTGGTTTCGCTGTTTTTGAAGCTGCACGGATGTTAGCTTTTGAACCAGTAGCGAATGTTACGGAACCAGTCGTGTAGATACCGTAGTCTGCTGCTGTAACTTTAACTGTTGAGTCTGTTCCAACATTAAATGCTGCTGCTGCGCCACCCTCTTGTCTAACACCGTCTGTTCCAGATAGATCAAAGCTTGAGTTAGCTCCGATATTAATTGCTGAACCGTAAAGTGAATGAATTGTGTGGCTGTTTAATGCTTTAATGACAACTGTATTGTTGGCTCCGAATGTTGTGTTTTTATATGTGTAGATACCATCATGGTTAGATGCTGTGATGTTTAAATTAACGTTTTTACCTGTTGATACACCTTCACCACTTGTATTTGTAGTCCAGATACCATCTGTGTAACCTTTGATATCCATTGAAGCATCGTCAGCAATTACTACGCCGCCTGCATCAATACCTCTACCAGCAGAAGATGAGATAGTAGTTTTTGTGTTAGAACCGAAGTTGACACGTGAGTTTCCTGCTGCATAAATTGCTCCAGCTTTTGCTTTTACGTTAACTTCTGTGTCATCACCGAAAATAATTGGTCCGCCAGAGTAGATACCGTAGTCAATACCAGAATCGATATCAATTAGTACGCGATCTCCTGGTGCTTTTGTTTGGTTAGATACTGAACCGAAGCGGATAGTTGCTGCTCCTGCTGAGTAAATAGCTTTATATTGTGTTCTTAATTTTAGAGATGAGCCGTCACCGAATGTGATAGATGCATTACCGTAGAAGCCATAACCATTATCACTTACGATATCAACTGCTGCATTTTTACCTACAACGATGGATGCTCCTGTGTTATATGCGTAAACGGCAGTACCTGTACCAGTTGCTTTAAGTTTTACGTCATCGCCGATTGTGATGTTTCCAGATACGTAGATACCGTTACCTACATCACCTGATGCTAGTGTTAAGTCAGCGCCATTTTTAACAACTAATGTTGCTGCTCTTACTGTTCCGTATTTTGATGCTGATTTCAAGACTGTGTTTTCACCAATAACAAGGGCACTATTTGATACGTCAAATGCGTAACCTTTGCTGGAGTTCATGTTGATGTATGCATTATCACCAATACCTACACTACCTGATGAACGAACTTTAACTGCCGTGTTCAATGCGGATAGTTCTTCAATGCGCGTGTTGTCTTCAATTACTAATTCATCAACATCCATACCGTATTGATCTGGGCTGACGATTTTATTATTTGTCCCGCCGATAGATAGGGAAAGTTTTCCGTATCCACCCATAATCATTCCCCATACTTGTACGTTGTTCGTCAAGTTAACAGTTGGTGCTGCTGATGAGTTATAACCAGTGAATATACCTTTTGTTCCAATGTTCGTAATGCTTAAGTCTTGTACATCAACAATAGAAGTAGAACGCATAATCATTTGATAGTTACCAGCAGTTATTGCGTAGCCGTTACCTTCGATGCGAATGTTGCTGTTGATTGATACGTTACTTGTGAATTGGAAATTACCAGTAATCTCGATAACGTTGATTGTTGTAGATTCTGCTGCTGCTTTAAACTCTGCGAATGTAGAAACTTGTGCGCGTTTCTCTGTTATGCCATTATCTAAAGCTAGTGCTCTTGGTTCGATCACAATTTTGCTTGCTGCTTGATCAGCTGTTGGCAATGTTGTTGATGCTACATCTTGGCCAGTCGCTTCTGCTGCAAATGATCCTGTTGGTAATACTGTAAATACTTGACTTGCAATAACTGTAGCTACTAAAAGTGATTTGGCAGCTTTCTTGACCGACGCTTTAGATAAAACGTTAATAGGTCCCTTTTGTTCTAATTTCATGTTTATTTTTCTCCTTCTTCTTTCAAAATGTCTATTTGTCTATATGCTTCCCTACGTGAAACGAGCTGTCTTCACATCATAAACACCCCCTATAGTAGATACAAAATGTAGTTTTTCTATATTAAATCAAAAATATAGAATTATCCGTATAAACTTTTATTTATTAAATTGGATAATCTACGTTTTGTATTTTCCGCAAAAGCAAATGTTTCCTTCGTGCTGTTACGAATTATATCACACTATTTTTTCGTCTACTTTTCGATATTTTCCTTTGTAAATCAGGAGTTTAGATAAAAAGAAATGTAGTTGGGTGATATATCCAAGCAAAAAAGTAAACTATTTCTCTTTTAGGTGCCTCGGGTGAAATCTTTGTTAAATTTAACAAAATGAAAGTATGAACATTTTAAAAATTCTGATTTAATATTCCCGAAAAAGCTTTGTCATGTGTTTCCATTTGGTAGATACTATATACCCTATGAAATCATACGCTTCTTTCCTGATGAAATCATACGCTTCTTTCCTGAAATTATTTTTATTACTAGTACATATTTTCATGACTTTCTTACATTGTTTCAGCTCGTTCTTTCTCAGATCAATTATTTTTAGCTATTTATTGATCTAATTTAATGCTGTCTTTTTGGTAACAAATTTCACTTAATTTTCGTTCTAGTTGTACTTAAAATCCTTATTTTGTGAATTTGTCATTGATTTGGTGTAAACTGGTCTGGCTTCATGTGTAAGAACTGAACTTACACCAAGGACAATTCTGTCTTGTTGCACGGTTAGTTTGGCATCACCTCCTTACATTGAGTGTATTTATTTTTAACGGGTGTGCTAGTTCTTGCTTTTGCTTTGGAATTTGATTTGCTTTTTTGTGGGGAATCTGGATGCTTTTATTGGAGTGCGTTTTAGATGAGAGTATTTTGGAGTACTCTTTTTTGAAGGGAGGCTAGTGGGTGGTATGGAGCGCTTCATACCTTGGTGCCTCTTACACATATAACAATACTATAAAAAAAGGTGAAATTAGTCATATTCTCAAAAACTTCTTTATCTCGGAATTTTTTGATTTGGCGTTTGCCTTAAAACATGACAAATACGGATTATGATGCTATATTGAGCTTGAAGAAAAAAGGAGTGCGTTTCGATGAAAAACCTAGTAATAGCCTCAGAATATCGGAAGTTACGGTTGTTGCACATCTTATTTACAGCCGATACCAACTATACAAAAAAAGAGCTTGCGGAAATGTTACATTGTTCCGTTAAAACGCTAGACATGGATATTAAAGGGTTGCAAAGGCTTTTTGAACCACATATTGCTCGTGTGTACGAAAATGAATATTATGTGTTGCTTGATGTTGGGGAACAAGTCAATTTTTCTTATCTATACGCAGTAACGGTTAGTAATTCTTATCTTTATTTGATTTCTAAGGATATTTTTGAAGATCAGCATTTGTCTTTGACTGAATGGGCAGAGGCGAATTTCAATAGTTTGCCAACGACGTATCGACGGATTAAGCAGATAGATACATATTTGGCGGAAAGCCGGTTAGTGCTTGAGACGACGCCGCTAGATATTAAAGGGACGGAGATTCGATTGCGCTTTTTCTATTTTCAGGTGTATAGTCGAACTTATCCGTATACGAAATGGCCGTTCCCTGATATGCCGTACGAGCGAATTAATGATTTTATCAAAAGTGTGGAACGTTGTTTTGGCATTTATTTTTCTTTATCGGCACGTATGAATTATGCGATTGCGATTGCAGTTTGTTTGACTCGTTTTAAGCAAGGCTATCAATATGTTATGTCAGACGATGATGCACAAATTTGGACGACTCTCGCTGATGCACAGCGCGAATTTTTTCTGGTGAATTATGTGGTCTTAGATGAACTTGCTGGAAAACCGTTACCTCAAAGTGAACAGTTTATTAATGTCTTAATGTGTTTTTGGACGCATTTTTCGTATGTAGACGAGGGGCAAGCTAGTAGTCGGATTAAGTATGGAAGAAAAAACACGCCTGAGAAATATAAATTAGCGTCAGAATTAGCTGGTTTATTGGAATCTTACCCGATTCGGAATCAACAACTTATTTTAGCGGGAACGCTTGATTTTCTGTCGCGTTTTCTCTTTATTGATAAGGTCAATATGTTGCCTGAGATTCCATATCCGCATATCGCTCCAGATAAACTTGTATTGAGCCGACAAATTCGCGATATTTTGACGAGCTATGAAACACACCCAAAACATCACTACATTCGGTCCAACAAAGCGATGATGGTGAACTATTTGACAAACTTCTACAATATTATTGTTCAGCAAGAAAAGCGGAACCAAATTCTTCATCTGAAAATTGTTTCAGAGAACGGCTATTTTTGGGAGGAGTTTTTGCGAGCTGAAATACGGAAGAAATATTCGGATGAACAGATTATCATATGTGATGAGCTACATTCTCATGAACATTTGCAGCACATTGATTTAATTATTAGTGATTTTCCTTTTTATGAGGAAGTGAGTGTGACGACAAATCGGCTTGTTTGGAATATGCCTCCTGCTAAGAAGGATTACGAGCAGTTGAATTTATTTTTAGCGAAGTGGAATGAGCGGAAATAGAAAACACGAGAGTCCGCAAAAATGGATTCTCGTGTTTTTATTTTCCTATTTATGCAGGTGTATCTGTTAATTCCCAAGTAAGTGTTGCTTCATACTTGCCTGGAACTTTCGATGTTTTACCTGGAACGCTTAATGTAATGCTTTCTGCTGCTTCTTGGTTATTGGCGCCGAACATTTCAACCCATGTTCCCATACCTTGGTTTTCCTCTGCATTCATCACATCAGAAGCAATTCCTTCTGGATTTAATGCAAAATCTGAAGCTGTTGGTGCATCACTTTCTGATGCCGAATTCACTGTTGGGTTAGTGAAGGCAAGGACGGCACCTGTCAATTCAGAGCCACCATTTGTGAATTGACCATCTTGTTTTACTGTTAAATGCCAACCAGCGTTGGAGCCACGATTATCTGTTACTTGCACAAAGTTTGGCACGTCTTTTACTGTTTCATCTACGCCAACTTTGATTTGATCCAGTTGCGCTTTATATACTTCGTTGTTACCAGAAATTTTTTTGTTCTCCGAAGTGGATATTGGAGATATAATCGATACTTAGAGGGCCAGCAGTACCAGTGGGATGATCAGGATCAACGGGAGTGATTGGACCTGGACCATCTGGATCTGTCGGGTCAACAGGATTCGTAATTGTGTCGTTAGGTATGAAGTTCACATCTGCCTTAGAACCTAATGTTCCGCCGTCTGCCGCTAAAGCGTGCGTTCCTGTTCCTGCCAATGTTGCAACTGTGACCATGCCAATAATTGCGAATTTTGTTAATTTCATACTACCAATTCCTTCTCTCATGTATTATTTTCTTACAACCCAAGAATACTATGAGAAAGGTCAAAAACAGGTATAATGTCAAAAGTTACTCCAACCAAGAAAAAAATGAAAAAATCGAATTTCATTCCTAGGATTAAATTAGTTTAAAATTCATCATACTATCAACCGATGCTAAAATAACTTCTTCATTTGTTGAAATAGGTTGCCAGCCAAGCATTTGTTTTGCTTTATCGTTCTTCACATTGCGGTTCATGCCATGCAATAATAAGCCTTCTTTTGCTTGTTTGTTCACTAGAGCCGCTGTGCGAAGTGCCACGTTTGGCATTTTTTTTGTTGAGACATTTTTAGAGATTTGTGGGCGCTTTGCTTTTAGTATTTCGGCCATTTCTTGTAGCGAAGTTTGCCCATCTGCTGACGCAATAAAGCGTTCGCCATTTGCCTCTGGTGTGAGCATCGCTCGAATATGAATATCTGCAACATCCCGAACATCGACAATATTGAGCGGAATTTCAGGAATGCGTTTCATCGATCCATTCAATAAATTGTTAATAAGCATAAAACTCCCAGAAATATGTTCACTTAATGAAGGACCAAAAATAGCCACTGGATTCACCGTCGCAAATTCCAACGTAATATCTGGTTGGCTTACAAAATCCCATGCTGCGCGTTCCGCTAATAATTTCGATTTTTCGTAGATAGATAAACCTGCCTCATTTTCATCCGTCCAGTCTTCCTCCGTCGTTACTACACCTATCGCAGCCTTTTTACTAAAACCAACAGCGCCAAAGTTAGATGTCATCACAACGCGCGTCACATTCATTTTTTGTGCTGCTTTTAAAATTCTTGTAATCCCTTCTATAGCTGGCCGAATCGCTTCTTCTTCGCTCTCAGGTTCATGAAAAAAAACTGGTGAAGCCACACTAAATACGTAATCGCGGTCCTCCATTGCTTCTTCCCAGTTACAATCTTTCGATAAATCTGCCTCAATAAATGATAGCTTCTCCAAGTTCTGAACCCCATTTTCTTTTAAGGTGTCTATAATCATGTCTTTTTTCTTCATCGAGCGCAACGTCGTCTTTACGTCATACCCTTTTTGTAGCAATTGCAAAAGAATGTGTACCCCGACAAAACCTGTTCCACCAGTTACTAAAACTTTTTGATTCATTTTATTTTCCTCCAATTTGTGTTTCGATTTCTTTTGAACTATACTTAGTGTAAATCCTAAACCAAGGTCGAGGTCAAACTTTTTTTGAAAAGGAGTTTAAAAAAATGAATCAAACTTACTCTATCAAAGACGTTGCGGCGTATTTCGATATTTCCATTTCATCGATTCGCTTCTACGACAAGAATGGTTTACTGCCTTTTGTTGCGAAAAACGAATCTGGTCATCGCGTGTTTACCGAGTCCGATATGCAGTTCATCCATACGATTTGTTGTCTCAAAAATACTGGTATGTCGATAAAAGACATCAAGTGCTACATCCAGCTTTGTATGGACGGCCCGAACTCGATTAACAAACGCAAAACCATGCTCCAAGAACATAAGGCTCACGTCCTTCGCGAACAAGAGAAGCTACAAGAAAACCTAAAAGAAATCGACATCAAAATTGCGCGCTACGACTCCAAAGACGCCACATCCATTATTCAAGCGCAAATCCAATACGTCACCGCAGAAAAGAAAGCACATGATATGCCAAACCCATTTCATGTATAAAAAAACCATGATACGCCTTTTTTCGGCCACATCATGGATTTTTCATTCTATTAAGCTTTTGTCATGCCGATAAGTACACCGCCAATAACGACTAAAATAACGCCGATAATTACAAATATAAGTTCTTTCTTCGTCTTGCGTTCGCCAAGTAGCAAAATCGCTCCAAGCGTTGAAATAACAACACCCAATTGCGATAAAGAAAAACCAGTCGCCACACCAACAAGACTATTCGCATAAAGCATCGCCACATTTCCCGACGCCCATAGCACACCGGGAATAATAAGCAACGCCGTCTTTTTCACGAATCTGCTTTCTGTATCTTCCTTGCTCCGCGCTGTCATTACCAATGCCGCCACAACCATCCCGACCGCTTGAGGTAAAATCGCATCGAAACCGTTGATGGCAAATCCTTGAATAATAACAACATATCCAATATATCCTAATGAAGAAATAACTAACACGATAAGTCCACTATTTAATTTTGACTCCCCAGAATTATCTTTTTCTGCATACGATGTCATGAAAATACCGATAATAATAAGTGTTAATGCAGTGAATCCAAGCGTAATTCGAAATGCCGTATCCCACTCATGAAAAAGGAAAACACCAAATAATGTTGTTCCTACAAGTTGCATCCCTGTTGAAATCGGCATCGCTTTTGAAACACCAATCAATTTGAATGATTTGAGCTGAAACATTTGTCCAACCGCCCATAAGCACCCCGTAATAAAACTAATAATAAGCGTCTCCATCGTGTATGTGGGGTCTGTAAACGCCAAAGCAATGCACGCAAAAACAAGCGCTCCAAAAGTAATTCCCATCGTTTGTTGCCTTGTTGTACCACCAATTTTCGTAATCAGTAGTGGCATAATCCCCCACATTAACGCAGGTATTAGCGCAATTAAAATATTCATCTAACAAGCTCCTCCCATTTTCTCACAAGCTAGCGAATCATGATCTCTTCAGTGATTATCCCATAATCCGTTCCATCTGTCGACAAGTCTACCTGCTGTCTTATTCATTATAATAGATGAAAGGCGTTTCATAGCAACATGCAAAAAAGCACGATTATGTGAGAAATACAACTTATGCAATGACTCTAGTTAACAATTCTATGTATCAAATTTGTCTAAATTCCGAACAATACTTAATTCCAGAATAAAGCTTCAGTTTTCTCTTGCTAATTAAAACAATTTGTATTAGAATATATGTTCGTGCTGGGTTTGCAACACACAAAAAGGAGGTCTATAATGAAAGTTTTATTTCAACACTTAAAGAAATATAAGCTTCAAACCACGCTTTCCACACTGTTTATTGTCGTCATGGTTATCTCACAATTATGGCAACCGAAACTATTACAACAAGTTCTGGAAGCAATTATTAAAGACGATATGGACGAAATCACAAACATTGGTATTTTACTAATTATTATTGCAATTGTTGGTCTTATCGCCGGTATCCTAAACACTATCCTCTCTGCAAAAGTGGCACAAGGTGTAGGAGCCGACATTCGTGAAACTAGTTTCCGCAAAATTCAAACATTCTCCTTCAGCAATATTGAGAGACTTTCCACAGGAAACCTAGTTGTTCGTCAAACGAATGATATTACGCAAGTTCAAAACTTAGTGATGCTATCTTTACAGTCACTAACTCGAATTCCGATTATGTTTATTGGTAGTTTTATTTTAGCGATGTATACTTTACCAGAACTTTGGTGGATTATTATCTTATTAGTCGTCCTTGTTTTCCTAATCGTTTTCTTGATTTTCGGAAGAATGGGGAAACATTTCGGCAAAATCCAAGCTTTCATTGACCGCGTGAATGCGATTGCGAAAGAAAACTTGGCAGGTATGCGCGTTGTGAAATCATTCGTTCAAGAAGATAATGAATTACAACGTTTCACAAATACAAGTGATAAATTGACACACCACACCATCGTTGTCGGTCAACTTTTCTCCATTATGATTCCGGCATTTATGCTCGTTTCTAATATGGCAGTTGTAGCGGCGATTTATTTTGCAGGTGATTTAGTGAAGGATAATCCTGAAGTTATCGGGGCTATCGCTTCTTTCATGAACTACTTAATGCAAATTATGATGGCAATTATTATCGGTGGTATGCTGATGATGATGGCTTCTCGTGCCATGATTTCCCTTCAACGGATTGGTGAAGTGCTAAGCACAGAACCAGACATCAAATACGATGAAAACGCGCAAGACAAAGATTTAGTCGGCAGCGTAGAATTCCGCGATGTTAGTTTCCAGT
The DNA here is from genome assembly GCF_000525995.1 of Paenilisteria riparia FSL S10-1204. Classification (GTDB taxonomy): domain Bacteria; phylum Bacillota; class Bacilli; order Lactobacillales; family Listeriaceae; genus Listeria_A; species Listeria_A riparia. The sequence continues at coordinate 206,120 of NZ_AODL01000007.1, forward strand.
ATGAAGGCGACGAAACAAAAGCACTAAAACACATTTCCTTCCAAGCTCGCCCTGGTGAAATGGTCGGTATTGTTGGTGCGACTGGGTCTGGTAAATCAACCCTAGCACAACTCATCCCACGACTTTATGACCCGACAGAAGGCCAAGTGCTTATCGGTGGCGAAGACTTGAAGAAAGTAAGCAAGCAAACACTTCGCAACACCGTGTCCCTTGTATTGCAACGCGCAATCCTATTCTCAGGCACAATTGCTGAGAACTTGCGCCATGGTAAAAAAGATGCTACCTCAGAAGATATGGAGAAAGCAACACGTATTGCCCAAGCGAAAGAATTTATCGAGCGCCAAGCCGATGTTTACGACGCACCAATCGTGGAACGCGGAAACAACTTCTCCGGTGGACAAAAACAACGCCTTTCCATCTCACGTGGTATCATTGGCGACCCGAAAATCTTAATACTAGATGATTCCACAAGTGCCTTAGATGCGCGCAGTGAGAAACTCGTGAAAGAAGCATTAAACAAAGAATTAAACGACACAACCACTTTCATCATCGCTCAGAAAATCTCTTCTGTTATTCATGCAGACAAAATTCTAGTACTTGACGCTGGAGAACTTGTCGGTGTTGGCTCACACAAAGAACTACTAGAAACAAGTGAGACCTACAGAGAAATCTATGACACACAAAAGGGAAAGGAGGTTGACGCGTAATGAAAGAATTTAAACGTATCGTCCGCTTTTTCTGGCATTATTTAAAAGCTTACAAATGGCAAATGACCGTTATTATTTTAGCCGTTATTGGTGCTACGTATTTACAAGTCAAAGCTCCTGAATATATTGGTAAAGCGATTCAAGAGTTGGCGAACTACGCGCAACGCCTCTTCACAACTGGTGTTGACGACAAGACCGACTTTGTTCATATTATCTGGATGTTGATTCTGTTCTACGTTTTACTAGCAGCAGCAACATTTATCCAAACCATCCTAATGGCAGGTGTTTCAGGTCGTGCTACAAACCGGATGCGTATTGGTCTGTTCCGCAAAATGGAGAAATTATCAATCCGCTTCTTCGATGGACATAAAGATGGCGAAATGCTAAGCCGCTTCACCAGTGACTTAGATAATATCTCGAACACGCTAAACCAAGCGCTTGTCCAAGTTTTATCCAATGTGGCACTGATGATTGGTGTTATTATCATGATGTACCAACAAAACGTGAAGCTTGCGACAGTAACGTTGCTTTTAGCTCCTGTAGCTATTTTGATTGCTGCGTTAATTATACGTAAGGCTCGTAAATATGTGGATATGCAACAAGATCGTCTTGGCGAACTAAACGGTTATATTGACGAGAAAATCTCTGGTCAAAAAATCGTTATCACAAATGGATTAGAAGAGGAAACTATCGAAGGCTTCGTAAAACATAATAATATCGTGAAAGAGGCTACATTCAAAGGTCAAGTTTACTCCGGTTTACTTTTCCCGATGATGCAAGGTATTTCCTTAGTCAACACAGCCGTTGTTATTTTCTTCGGTGGTTGGTTGGCGCTTGATGGTAGCATCGAACGTACAGCAGCACTTGGCTTAATCGTTATGTTCGTTCAATATTCGCAACAATTCTATATGCCGCTTACACAAATTTCATCCCAGTACAGCATGCTACAACTTGCAATCACTGGTGCGCGTCGTGTCAGCGAAATATTTGACGAAGAAGAAGAAATCGAACGTGCGAACTTACAAGAAATCGACGGCGTTCACAAAAGTGTGAAGCTGCAAAACATCGACTTTGCTTACACACCCGAAAAACCAGTCTTAAAAAATGTCTCCATTGACGTTGAAAAAGGCAAAATGGTTGCCCTCGTTGGCCCAACAGGTTCTGGTAAAACAACCGTCATGAACTTGCTAAACCGCTTTTACAACGTAGATAATGGTGCCATCCTGTTTGATGATATCGATATTCGTGACATCAAGCTCGCGTCCCTACGTCAACAAGTAGGTATCGTTCTCCAAGATTCCGTCCTGTTCTCTGGAACCATCCGCGATAATATCGTGTTCGGTAAACCAGAAGCAACAGACGCCGAAGTAACCGATGCTGCAAAACAAGCCAACATTCACGACTTCATTATGACGTTAGAAAATGGCTACAAAACAGAAATTAGCGATGAGAACAACATTTTTAGTGTTGGTCAAAAACAATTAATTAGCATCGCACGTACTATCATTACCAACCCGTCCCTTCTCATTCTCGATGAAGCGACAAGTAATGTAGATACCGTGACAGAAGCTCGCATCCAAAAAGCAATGGATAACGTCATTTCTGGACGCACAAGCTTCGTCATTGCCCATCGTTTGAAAACCATTCTTGATGCCGATCACATCGTTGTTCTTCATCAAGGAGAAGTCATCGAACAAGGAACACACGAATCATTATTACAACAAAAAGGATTTTACTCAGAGCTGTATCACAACCAGTTTGTAATGGAATAAACACCTATACCTCGTCGATTTTTCGGCGAGGTATTTTTTAAAATCCATCATAAAAAAATACGTATCAAAAATCTGTGATTAGATTCTTGATACGTGTTTTTTAAGGTGAAGTTATAGCCTCCGTTAAATTATCCACAAAAGTTTGCTTGTTCTCATTTTTAGAAGCTTCAGAGATGGCGTCAACATCTTTTGGCTTATCATCCCAACGGTTAGAATCAGCAGTGACCGCGATATGCATGCTTTTATCTTTATTGTCGTTCATGAATTCTGTTACGTTTTTTGGAATGTCATCCGATTGGACCGTTGTAAAAAGCACGATTTTATCATAAGCACCTGCGTTTACTTTATCTAGCTTCGTTGTATCCACAACAGAGATATGGACGTTTTTATCCTTCATATCCTGCTTCACTTGATCCATCACACTATTTTTAAAGTCACTGCCTTGAGTTGCAAGTAGCACATGTCCTCCTGTCGCTGATTTGTTTACTTCTTCACTTTCAATAACATCCATTGATTTTACATAGCGATACGTTAACATCACACCAGCAAATATAACCGCAGCACTTCCAAGAACAATCAGACTTATTTTCAGTATTTTTTTCATTAGTATTCCTCTTTTCAACTAAAATCTCTTAGGCCAAAACGACCTTACACACACTATAACAAAAGAAAAAGAAACCATTTATACATTCAATATATAAAAAAAGCATTTGGAATATCATCGCGCCCCCTTTACGCTCCAAAACTGCCTCCCCTCCATATTTAATCGATGTCACAAACAATTCACAACTCTTTTTCAAAAGAAATAGCGTATAATAGTTAGAAAGCCGTTAATAAGGAGAAAGAAAAATGCCCGAAAAATTAAATACTGTACTTGCCTATTTAAAAGAATTTCCCGATTACTATCAATATGTCTCTAAGAAAAACTACACAATCCATGAAAAAATTATATTGGAAGAAGAAAAAGCGAAACATATCTTTTTTGTAGTAGAAGGTCACGCAGCTGTGGAGTTAGAAGATAAAATTAGAAAAACAAATTACATCTCTATATTTATTCATCCATACAATATTTTAGGAATTGACTCATTCTCCTCTTTTCCTAAAAAAGAACATAGCATTACGGTCATGAGCGACCATTTAACACTGTACAAAATAGATGCCGAGTTCTTATTAAACACACTGGCTGTAAAACCAGATGTCCATGATTTTTTATTAACTAGCATTGCAGATATTTTTGCACGTCACTACACATTACTTGGGATGATTGCCAAAACTCCAAAAGAGCGACTTTACATGGCCTTTCAAAATCTCGCTACAGAAATGGGAACCGTAAGTAAAGATAAAATTATGTTACCTTCATTTATCACCCAATCCGTATTAGCACGGTATTGCCGAACAACGCAACCAAATGTCTCTAATTTATTGACCGAGCTTGTGGAAGAAGGATTTTTGAACGATAAAAAAAGTCCTTATCATATCAATAAGAACTTTTTAGCTATTTAAAAAAATAATTTACTCGCCGTAATCGACAATGCCAGCAAAGCTACCGAGCCAATCGTTGCAGCTAGAAAAACACGACCACCGCGGCGAATGATTACTTGGAAATTCACGCTCATACCAAGCGCTGCCATCGCCATTCCTAAGCAAATATAAGCGACCGAAACCAAGCCATTCAACAGCTCAGCAGGCATCGCGACAAACGTCCCAATTGCACCAGTCAACAGAAATCCGCCCATAAACCAAGGAACTGGCAACTTACTTTTTTTATCCGTCGTTGCTTTTTCCTTGCGTTGCGCGATAATCCCGACAATCACAGCCACTGGTGCCAAAAGAAGCACACGAGACAGCTTCATAATAATAGACGCGTCAAGCGCCTGCGTCCCACCTGCACCTCCAGCCGCAACAGCATGCGCAATTTCATGCAATGAAGAACCTGTCATCACCCCGAATTGCGTCGGCGTCATCCCCAACACAGGCTTCAAGCCCACCTCAATCAGCGTAAATACTGTCCCCAAAATACAAACCACAGCAACGGCCAGCACCGAATCATCATTCTTTGCCTTCACTTGTGGTGACACACCCATCACCGCAGCAGCACCACAAATCCCGCAACCACAAGCCGCCATTAACCCAAGCGAATCCTCGACTTTCAGCCATTTACAAAGAAAATATACCGTCACAATTGTAAAAGCCACAACAACAATTGCCAGAACAATCGTCTTTATTCCTGAATCCGCCAGCGCCTCCAAGTTCAATCGGAACCCCAACAAAATAATCCCCAATCGTAAAAACTTATTCGAAATAAATCCCGTCCCCGGCTGTGCGCTTACAACAACAGTCCGACTTATCTGCACGAGCATTCCAAGAATTAGCGCAATCACAAGCGCCCCAATCAATTGCAAGCCAGGTAGTAACGCCAGATACTTCCCTGCAATCGAACAAGCAAACGTCACCAAAATCCCAATCCAAAAACCTGTTTCCTTCCATTTCATTCCCAAGTTCCATTCAACTCCTCATCTTTCATGCTATAATAAAACAAAACCTAACGGGCAAAAATTCCCGGTATGTATAAAAAAGGGGGCGAATCAAATTGTTCCACTTACTCCAAACATTTATGGCCGTCTACGAAGAACAAAATTTCACACACGCGGCCCAAAAACGCTTTATCTCTCAACCAACCGTATCACTACATATCCAAAAACTAGAAGAACTCACCAATACAACCTTGTTTTTGCGAAACGGTCGGAATAAAGCTGTCCCAACAGAAAGTGCCGATCTCCTTTACATCCGAGCGAAACAAATGGCCTCCTTATGGGAAGCGAGCTTGAATGACCTAGAACAATTGCGCGGCAACATACGCACAACCTACACCATCGGGGCCTCCCAAACGATTGGCGTTTATATGCTCCCCCAAGTCCTACCACAACTTCACGCCCAGTTTCCAACTTATGATTTCATCGTCACCATCGCCAACTCAGCCACGATATTCCATAATGTCGAAACCCATGACTACCAAGTTGGCCTTGTCGAATCGCCTATCATCTCGCCAACTGTAACTCGCGAAGTGTTTGCATTTGATTCCTTGGTATTAGCAGGCGATATGAGCAGCGAGCTCTGGCTGCTACGCGAAACTGGCTCTGGCATCCGCGCATACACCAATCAATTTTTCCAACAAGAAAACATTATCCCACAGCAAAAAATCGAAATTGCAAGTAACGAAGCCATCTTGCAGCTACTCGAACAAGGTACGGGAAAAACATTACTCTCCGACCTAAGCATCCGTGATTTTTCCTTTGAAACGCCACCATCACCTATAACAAGGCCACTTTACCAAATTAGCAATCACGCTTTTCCTACCGACGATGTTCAAATCAAGTTGCTCGACCTCTTACAACAAACATTTCGTTAGTACATCTATAGCATACAAATAATTAAGCAATAAGTAAAATAGATATTTTAAATACTTATTATTAAAAAACATAATAAATAAGACGCGAAACCTGTCCTAAGATTTCGCGTCTTCCTTATTTTATCATTGCACGCTGTTTCATTTTCCCATTTTCCGAGAAAGCATAGCGAATTGCGTTTGGGAAACGGAGGTACATAACCAATCCTCGCACACCATAAATGACAATAACAGATAGCCATGTCAGCCATAACGTTTCTGTACTAATCCCTTGATCAAACATAAATTTCACCAAGATGCGTAGCACAATTAAAATTATCCAGCAAGCCGCATACACATATCCACCTTTAGAATAATAAATACCATCTCGCTCATAAACTTTCGTTATCATTCCTTGCGTAACACCGCCAATAACCCCAATAATCAGTAACACAATTCCTTCTTGCCACATCCAAGTTGACGTTAACGGATGATACATTGAGATTGCCTCATAAAGCGCCACAATCGGCAAAATAATAAACGTACTCCGCTTCAATACTCGCTCCTTCACTTGTCTTCCTATAATAAAAATAAATAATATAATACCAAGTGCTAAATTAGCCATCCTCATGTCCTCCTCAATTTATCTAACACCAGTTTACAGGAAAACATACCATTTCGCGTCTATCTCTAGGTAGATATTTAGTGTACCAAACCTTTTCGTAATGCAAAAACAACCGCCTGCGTCCGATCCTGCACATTTAACTTCTGAATAATCCGATGCACATGCGTCTTCACCGTTCCGTCTGAAATATAAAGTTGCGCCGCAATCATACTATTTTTTAATCCATCCGCCATCAACTGCAAAACTTCCAATTCACGATCTGTCAATGGCTCCATAAGTTCCTTCTGATTCATCCTATCCACAAAAAAGCCTTGCGAATTCGCTTGTAATTGCTGCATCACTTGTGCCGCGGTACTACTGGAATACATCGTTGCACCTTGCATAATTGAACGAATCGCCGTTGCCACAAAATCAATATCCGTATCCTTCAACAAATAACCCACAGCCCCTGCACGAATGCCTCGATACACATACTCCGAATAATCAAACGTCGTCAACAAAATTATTTTAACCGCTGGATTTTCCGTCATAATTTTTGCAGTTGCTTCGATTCCCGTGCAAACTGGCATCTCAATATCCATCAAAATCACATCTGGACTTTGAGCAGCTGCCAAACTCACAGCAGCTCCGCCGTGCACTGCTTCCCCAACTACTTCAAAATCTGCCTCTTGCCCTAATAAAAACGCCATTCCTTCACGAATCATCGGCTCATCATCCGCAATCATAATACGTATCATACTTCACCAGCTCCTTTTTCTATCGGAATTTCCGCATCAATTACAAAACCATCGCGCATACGAAAACGAATCACACCTCCCAATGCTTCCACACGCTCCGTCATCGCTCGCAAACCAAATCCAATCTTATTTTCCACCTTACCATCCAATTTTCCATTATCCCGAATCTGCACCATCACCCGTCCCGACTCCTGCACAATCCGAATCACTATCTCTGTTGCCTGCAAACCGTGCTTCAACGTATTCGTAATCGCCTCCTGGACCATCCGGTAAACCGCCACATCAAGCCCACTCGGCCAATCACCGCTCACCGTCCCACCTTCTTCCAACACAACCCGTAACGGTGTCTGTTGCTCCGTCTCATACACCAATCCTCGAATCGCCTGCATCCCAAGTCCATCCGGTGGCGCCCAACTATGTACTAAATGTCTCGTTTCCTGCAAACCTGTCTTCGCAACATCAATCAAATTTTCCGTCGTTTTCACAGCCTTAGCCGTATCCACTGGAATCATTTTGACCAACATCTGAAGTTGCACAATCATCGATGTTAGCCGATGCCCAATACCATCATGAATATCGTGCGCCAATCGATTGCGTTCCGTCAATGCCGCATACTTCATTGCCTCTTCCTGCGCCACTTGCAACTCAGCGTGTAGCTCCTGCAATTTCGCATAAGCCTCCTGAATCCGCACGAAATCCTCATTCCGTTTCGCCCGCAAATTAGCCGAACTAAACACTGCTAACATGCCGACCGCGCTTAGCACTCCAACGAGTCCAGGTTCACTACGACTCAAAATCAAATACCAACATACTGCCACAATTGTCGTCCCAAGACTCCATTTAAAATCCCGATTCGACGCACGCCCCAATAACACTATCAGCGCCCAATAACCAATCGACGCATATCCAAACACACCCGGCACATACAATATTGCCAAACCCGACCCAGCAAAAAGCACTACAGCAAGCGGTAACAAATAGCGTATCTCAAAATACCGTCGCGGCAACCATAAGCAAGCCCAGAAAAACACAACAAACCCAAAAATAACCCCAATCTCCGCAAAACTCCGCTCCCCAATCAAAGGAATAATCAAAAATAAAGGTGCAAAAGTAAGCAAACCCTGCCAAAAATACCGTCGCAAACCAATCATCTCCATCATCATTTGCATTTACTATACCAAATACTCCAAACAAAAAACACCATAAACCGTTCAAAGCCAATTTACAGTGTCACTCCTCTTCCATCAACCATTCCATCCAAGACGGCATCGGCACTCCAAAATCATCAAACAACATCATAACCGCCATCTGAAATAACTCCAGTCCAATGACAAAACAAACGACCGCCAAAGGAAATCGTACCCATTTATTCCAGCGTTTCCCATGATATAAATAATCCGCCAATCCTGCAAACGTTAAAAACAAAATCACCAATACAATAAACTTCAAAACAAGCATATCCTAGTCCCTCCACTGCAATCGTTCCATTGGAAGCAATCGAAATGCATCCGGACTCCCAAATTGCTTATAAATCTCCCGTTGCATTCTTTGCCCCGTCTTCACTACCTCCGTTTTTTTCACATACGTCATACACGCCAGAACAACTAAAACCACTCCCAAAACAATGAAACCCGCTGCAACCCATCTCCTCATGTTCCAGCTCTCCCTTACTTTTTAACTCCATACTACCACAAAAATACGGCAAAAAAACAAATCTTTCCTAAACGATGCAAATCACGTCTTAAGCGCTAAATAAAGTTATAATAACCAATCATTTCATAGCAAAAAGACAACGATCATGGGTTATAAAAATCTTTCATAATACATACCTGCGTTATTGCTCTACAACCAAACAAATAGGGATACATGAAATATTGTTACATTTATAAAGCCCAATAATCGTGTATACGTATCTTTCGAAGTTGACAACTCAAATAGTGAAAACTATACCAATTATCTATGGTTTGTGACTTCTGTTCATAGGAATAAGGAGAGGTCGCATGCTCATATTGACACAATATTAACCAACGGAGCATAAAGTCAGACTTTTTTCGAAGACTACTAAACAGTCACAAAAATATACTTGCAGAAGAAGTTTTTCATTTGATGAACAAAAAAAAGCACAAGCAAAGTAGCAAAAATCGCATTCGTAGGAGCTATCGCCTTATCCGTAGTAGCACAATCATTAAGCTCTATAGCGCAGGCAGCAACAACTACAGTAGTCGAAAACTAATCCAAACTGTAACTTTGTGTGCCTAAAAAATAGCGCCAAAATCTCCCATCAGATTTTGGCGCAGTTTTTATTTTTCCTATTGTAATAATACTTTACTTAAAATAATATACCTAATTAACTTAAGATTCTAATGCCCTAACATCAATTCCATCATTTTTCTTAACTGTCACATAATAATTCGACACCGTACGAATACCTGTCCAGCTATCTGTTGTAATTTTGGACTGTTTTACTGAATAGACTTTATATCTTTTGCGCGTTTGAACTTTATATGTAACATTTTTCTTAACATCCCAAGTATTAGTAAAGTTATATGTTGCTGAACTACTCAACTTAAATCCTAATACCGACTCAACTTTCGGGATTCCTACTTTGATAGTTCCACTGTAGGAGGTCGAAACTTTTGTAGATACCGAGAAACTAACCTTACCTGTTGAACTACTTTTCTTTCTAACCCCTTGAGTTTCCCAAGCGCCATATGCCATATTAGTATAACTTTTTGTTGTTGTCCACCTCGTAACTGGAGCTGCATCGGCCTTTTCTGGTACCAACAACATACCTGAAAATACCAAAGTAACTGCTAAAATCCCTATTATAACCCTTTTTAAATTATCTTTCATTCATAAAACCTTCATAATTTATATTTTTGTTAGAATATTTTATCTTCTTTTATCACTCTAACATATTTTACTAATTATTACAAAGTTGAGGAGATAATATCCATAAAAAGCTCTATTTATCTTGACACCTCTAAACTTTGGTAACCTATACAATCTGTCAAAAAAAAGCATCAGCAGTCCATATATTGAAAATATTACATAGAAAAACAGCTTAAAATTAGAGGTTCCCACCAAAATTTTAGCTGTTTCTTCAAAAATATGATAAAGCTCAAGAATCTATTTCTAATAAACATTTATGCGCATAACTCAAATTTTTCTAGGCTTTTAATTTTGAATGTTGTCTTCCATAAGAGAAATACACAATCAATCCAATCACAAACCAAACAGCAAATGAAATCCATGTAATTGCGGATAAATTCAAGATTAAATATACGCACAATATGAATGAGAGTGCTGGTACAAATGGGTAAAGTGGTGTTTTAAAGCCATCTGTTGGTAGATCTTTATTTTTTCGTAAAAAGAAAATTCCAAGTGAAACCATTGAGAAGGCAAACAATGTTCCAATATTAATTAACTCTGCCAACTGTTCAAGTGGCACTAAGCCAGCAACAAGACCCATCAAGATTGCAAAAATAAGTGTGTTACGAACTGGTGTATTACGTTTTCCCAATTTAGAGAAACTTTCTGGCAATAGTCCATCGCGCCCCATAGCAAATAGTAAACGCGTCCCACCATATGACATAACAAGGATTACTGTTGTCATACCAACAATCGCACCGAGTGATAGCAACCCTGCGAACCAATTTTGTCCAATAGCTTGAAGAGCGAATGCTACAGGAGCACTAATACCCTCTAAATCAGCAAAAGGTACGATTCCTGTTAAAACTGCGGATAGCAAAATATACAATAATGTACAAATTGCCAATGAAGCAATAATTCCGATGGGCATATTACGTTGTGGGTTCTTCACTTCTTCCGACGCCGTAGACACAGCATCGAAGCCAATGTAAGCAAAGAAAACTGTTGAAGCTCCTGTTATAACTCCGCTTACTCCAAAAGGTAGAAAAGGTGTCCAATTATCGGGCTTCACGTAAAAGACGCCTACAATAATAAATAAGACAACAACTGCAACCTTTACTAGAACCATTATATTATTAACACGCGTAGACTCTTTAATTCCTAAACTTAGCAAAATGCCAATCACGATAATGACTAAGAATGCTAATAAATCAAAATAAACGCCTTTACTCGGGTTATAAGAACCTGAAATTGCTTCTGGAATATGGAGGCTAAACCCAGCCAGTAAACTTTTCACGTAAGAAGCCCAACCACTCGCAATCGCCGCAACTGCAAGTCCATATTCTAGTAATAGCGACCAGCCCAGTATCCATGCAATTCCCTCACCAAACACATGGTAACTATATGTATACGCACTACCCGCAATTGGCAATTTAGAAGCAAATTCCGAATAACAAAGCGCAGCTAAGCAACAAGCTAATCCTGCAATAATAAATGAAATTATAATTCCTGGTCCTGCAACAACAGAGGCTACTTTTCCTGGTAAAATGAAAATGCCCGCCCCTACAACAGCACCCACACCTAACATCGTTAAATCAAATGCACCAAGCGTCTTATTTAAATGACGTTTCTCTCCTACATCTAAGTGAAATTTCTTTTTTCTGAAAAATGAATTATTGTTTTCCATCAAATCCCTCCAAATCTATAATACGAATTTTAGCATAATTTTCCGAATACTTCAACCGAGTTTCGCAAGAATTCTCCAACTACTTGCGATTTTCTGCCAGATACTGATAACCAAGCCTCCGAACCATCACATTCTCATGCGTCACACTTTTGCGCAACAAGTCCGCAATCATTAGTCGATCCGCAAAAACCGCCAAATCCTTGAATGCCTTCCCAAGCGCGTCCTCATTCGGCCACTCCATCTGCACCAACTGCTTCCACCGACTAAGCGCCAGTTGCAAATTCTCCTCCACATTTTCCTGCGCCCCAATATACGCAATTTCCTCACAATAAAACGAAATCCCACCGTGCTCATAATCATGCACATAAAAATGAATATCCTCAATCTCTTCTGACGAAATCTCAATATCTCTCAAATATTCAAAATACATGTCCAGTTTCAAACTACGAACCCCAATAAAACGCAGCGTCACGTCATACGCCTTCCCATCTAACTCCTCCAAAAATACCGCAGTCAAACAAGCCTTCCTCTCATAATACGGCGGCAACTCCAAATATCCATGTGAAAAGCGCAACATTGTGTCGAAATACTGCACTTGCATCCCAGGAAGTTCTTCTTGCATCCGCTCCCAGTCATGCCAATGTTTCATCAGTCCCTGCCTCCCTCATATCCACTTCACATACAACAAATTCGCGCCCAAATAGACCACCGCAAAACACGGAATCAAAATAACCGACGAAATATCCACAACGAAATACAAGTACACCGCCACCACAAAGCAAATAAACTGGCCAATCGCAACGCACTTCATCTTTCCTAGATTCACAGCCTCCTCATGATGCTCCCGCAAAAACGCCTTCGTCTTCTTCCAAAACACCACATCATCTATTTTTGCAGGCCTTCCTGTCACGCAAAAGTAAACAACCATACTCAAATAATACAACACAAAAAGACTAATCAAGCCAATAAAAATGATCAATATCATATCCATCGAAATACTCCACCCCACTTATTCATAACAAATCGCAACTTGTCCATCGAGCGCCAACACGACACACTTGCCACCATCATTCAGCTCAAATACCGGATGAAAATGCGATGACATCAACTTATTCCAAAAACGCTGGTTCTGCTTTTTCTTATAGCTCACTTTTGGCGTGCTTCCGTAAAACAAAAACGATAATTCTATCAATGCTTCATTATGACACCGTGACAAAATACGTTCCCGCTTCTCTTCTGGAATCGCCTCCGAAACAAGCCAGCCATTTTCTTTACGAAACGGAATTTTCTCCTTTTTAAAGAAATCATCGAGGTCTTCTGATGTGATTACTTGTACCAATTCATCCGCATAAATCGCATTAATCTCGCCGCGAGCTCGTGATTCTTTAACAATAGACGGATCTGATAAAACCTTACCTGTCACGCTTTCAAATGGCGCAGATATCGGCAAATTTAAATCGATTAGTAGCTCATCAGTAATCTCAAGCGGTTCCGCCTCAACAAGTGTATCAATCAAAGGAACCCGTTCCCCTGCAAGCCGTCGTTTCGCTACCTCAATGAAGTCTTTCGTCACCGTATCATTCTGCCCACAAACGAGCGCGACTGCTTGGTCATCCATTAAGAACAACACAATCCCCTCATCCTGCAAATAAAAATGAGGCTGCCATTCTGTTTTCTTTTTATGTTGTACTTTCAAAAGCTTCGGCTGGGCCTCTTTCATCAAGAATAAAGACATGCTCGAAACACCTTCAGTCACATAAAAGCCTCCGATTAAAAATTCCGCGTCACGCAAGCTTGGCATTGACACAAATATTTCATGTCCAGAATATTGATATGCTGTTCCTCTTTCTTTTAGCGCAGCTTCCAAATGCTTGTCGTACTCCATCACAACCATAGCTACATCGTTCCCGCAAATAGCAAGAATGTCCTCTGCCCCGTCGTCACTGTATTCCCAATCAAAGACAATTTCCATGGTGGACGCAGCATTAGGAATAATCTCCACCATGAAGTCTTCCGTAATCTTTTCTACACCTTCGATTTTACTCATATGTACCTCCTCTTTTCTTCTATCATACCGAGTTTCCGCCACATCTTCAATGACAAAATGATGAAAACAAAAAAAAGACCAGCTAGGGGGGCTGGTCAAAAAAAGGAGTTTTAAGGTTTCGCAATTAGAAAAAAGGGGGGAAAACTAACTGCGTCCTTATTACAGTTTCTATATTACATTACACCCATGAAAATTTTCGGAAAGGCTCATGAGAATTTCATGAAGTTTTGTCTGGTGTTTTCTCAGCATAATCGCTCTCAGGCTGTTCCCCATAAAGTCCCGATACACGCTTAAACCAGATAAACATATGTGTCACAATAACTTTCAGCACTGCATAACCCGGAACTGCAAAAATAACACCGAGTACGCCGAACAATTTCCCGGCTACTAAAATAACGAATAAAATCGTAATTGGGTGCACTTTGAGAGTCTTACCCATGACTTGTGGAGAGATAAATTTCCCTTCCAGTAATTGCACAACTACCCAAACGATGATTAATTTTAGCAACAACCATGGCGAAGTAACAATCGCAATAATAATCGCTGGTGTAATTGCAATCGCTGGCCCTAAGTAAGGCACAATACTCGTACATGCCGCAATAATCGCTAGCGTCAGCGCATACGGCAAGCCAATGATGATATAACCGATGAATAACAACACACCAATGCAAAAACTAACAATAATCTGTCCACGAATATAAGAACTAATTTGCGAATTGGATTCTTGTAACACTTGACGCGTATGCGCGCGCGAGTTAACTGGTAGCATTTTCAAAAGGAAATCTGGTAGCTTCTTGCCGTCTTTTAGTAAGTAGAAAAGTACAAGCGGTGTCGTCACAATCGCTAACACGACTTCGGTAACTGTACCAACCACACTGCCAATGCTGTCGATCGCACTGCTTACAACGCCAGCTCCTTTTTCTGAAATGGTTTTCGTAATATCGCTTAAATTCTCCTGCACTTTCGTTTTTGCTTGATCGAATAATGGTGATTGGGAGAACTCGTTAAATTGTGAAACTACTTTGTCCCAATAGCTCGGGAATGTTTTAACTAAGCTTACGATTTGGTCACGCACTGCAGGAACAATAACGCTAAATATTAATACTAAGATACCAATAATCACAAGATACAAAAGTCCAATCGACCAACCCCGGTGCCATCCCTTTTTCTCCAACCAGTCAATTAATGGGTTTAGTAAATAATACGAAATTCCCGCTAATATAATGGGTGCTGCTACGGTTGAAATGATGACCATCAACGGATGGAAAATAAACGAAATTTTCGTCAACACGTAAATATCAAGTGCTACTAATAGAAAAATAAGTAGCCCAAGCACAAATTTGTTTTCTGTGATGAATTTCTTGAATTTAGATAATGATTCTTTCATTCACTCTAACCCCTTTCTTACGCTTTGTTGAAAATTATACAAGTAAATCGCGATAAATTCACGTGCCAACCCTTATCCAACGACTAAACCTTCTGGATCAAGCTCTAGCAATGCATGTGCAAAGTAAAAATGATACCGATCTTGGAATTTGTTAAATAGCTCTGCACCCTCTTTTTGATACATCACTAATGGATCTTGTTGGCCGTAAGCCCGCAAATGAATCCCTTCACGCAATTGCACCATCTGGTCAAGATGAACGACCCACATCTGATCGAGCAAATTCAAATACACTTCCTTCTCAATATGATGAATGGTATCAGCAGGGAACTTCGCTCGTTGCTTGTGATGCCAATCAATCAACGCCTCCACAGCTTCCCGTTTCGACATTAGCGTTACCTGGTCAAAAGAAAACGGAAACTTCGTGCCACCGAGCAATTCAGCCATTCGTTCAAAGTGTACATCCTGCTCCTGACTTGGTGCAAAGACATGTTCCGCCACTTCCCGCAAAATTCGCTCCGAAAACGCACCCAACTTCTCCATACTAAGCAAGCGATCACGTTCCTCGTACACTTTTTTGCGCTGAATATCAATTACTTCATCATAAGATAGCAAATCCTTACGAATATCATAGTTCGCGCTTTCTAAACGCTTTTGTGCATCCAAAATCAATTGATGGACCTTGCGCGAACCCACCGGCTTATCGTCAAAATTATATTTCTGCTGCGTCCTGCGAACATATTTTTCCCAACGTTTATTATCAAAATGGTCAATTAGTTCGTCATCTAGCGACAAAATAAACTTACTAAAACCGGGGTCACCACGCCGGCCTGATCTTCCCATTAACTGCAAATCAATACGGCGACTTTCATGACGTTCGGTTCCAATCACGGCCAACCCGCCAAGTTTGTACACCCCTTTGTCCAGCTTAATATCCGTCCCGCGCCCAGCCATATTCGTAGCCAGCGTCACCATGCCCTTCTTCCCAGCACGCGCGATAATTTCGGCTTCCTGCGCATGGTTTTTCGCGTTTAACACTTGATGCGGAATTCCCGCTTTCGTTAACAGCTCACTAACCCATTCATTGCTCTTAATCGAGGACGTCCCAATCAAAATTGGCTGCCCACGTTCATAGCGCCACGAAACTTCATAAATAATCGCTTGCCCTTTTTGCTCCTTCGTGTAAAAAACTTCATCCGCATTATCCTCCCGATTCACACGTAAATGCGTCGGAATGACTACAACATCCATATTATAAATATGCCGGAATTCTTCTTCCTCCGTTTTGGCCGTTCCCGTCATGCCCGCAAGCTTCTTATACATTCGGAAATAATTCTGTACTGTAATCGTGGCCAGCGTCCTTGATTCCTCGCGAACCTCCACATCCTCTTTTGCCTCAATCGCTTGGTGAAGCCCATCATTAAACCGCCGTCCAGGAAGCGCCCGCCCCGTATGCGGATCAATAATCAACACTTCCCCGTCCAGCACCACATAATCCCTATCCTTCTGCATCAAAAAATGCGCCCGCAAAAGCAACATGGTAATTCGATGAAGTGGCTGATTTTCCTCTGCATACAACGAATCAATCTTCCAGAAGCGCTCGGCCTTCTCAATCCCCGCATCATGCAACCAAACAAGGCGTTTCTTCTCCTCGACCTCATAATCGTCCTTCAACATCGTCTGTACCAACTCATTGGCAACCCCATACAATGTCAAGTCCTCTTCCTTATGATCCGAAATCAAAAGCGGCGTCCGCGCCTCATCAATTAAAATCGAATCCGCCTCATCAATCAGTACAAAATCAAGCCCCGTCTGTACTTTATCATCCATCTGTCGAACCATATTGTCCCGCAAATAATCAAAGCCAAACTCAGAAGCCGTCCCGTAAATAACATCCGCCTTATAAATCGCCTGCTTCTGCTCTTTCTCAAGACCAGACACATTCAAGCCAACCGACAAGCCAAGGTATTCCAACACTTGCCCAATTTCCTCACGGTCACGCTTTGCCAAATATTCATTCGCCGTCACCAAATGCACCTTGTTCCCACGCAACACTTCTATGTACATGACAAACAACGAAACCAGCGTCTTACCTTCCCCCGTCTTCATCTCCGCAATTTTTCCGTCACCAAGCACAAACGCCCCGATCAGCTGGACCATTACCGCTTCCAGCCCAACAACCCGACGCGCCGCCTCTCTTACCAGCGTGAAAATATAAATCTGGTCTCGCTCCGTCATTTCCCGGTCTTTAAACTTGTTTAACCAGTGCTGCGTCTGTTCACGCAATGCCGCTTGATCCATCATTCTATATAAATCTTCCCGTTTCACTACCTCACGAGCTAAATTCCGGTACGCTTTTATAATTTTTCGATCATCGTAACTTTGTGCCATATTTGTAAGCCTCCTATCATCTTATTATAACCCAGAAACCCTTGTAGAACCAAACAAACTACAGATTAATTTTTACGCTAGAGATAGTGTGTCAAGAGGCATTGGAAAAGAAATTATTACATTTTGATTACAAATTCCTATTGTTTTTTAGAAATAGGTTTCGTTTTACGCAAGTTCAACTGGATGAATATGCATATTAGTAAAACAACAAGCCCAACCCCATGCGTCTAGCGAAGAATCAAAACAGATGTTCTAATTTCTCCTCTTTACAGCAATGTTACAGAAAATACCGCGTGTTTATAGATTCGCGCCAAATCCTTATTTCTCCATTTGTAATTTAAATTATTTCCCCGTAAAATGGGTATTACATGAGTATGTAAATAAAGACCTAGAATCAAAAGAGTGGGAAGGAGTTTTAAAAAATATGAAAAAGGCGGCACTAGCAACGGCAACGGCGGGAATCGCGGTTACGGCCTTTGCAGCACCAACTATCGCATCCGCGAACACAGTCATTGTACAAGCAGGGGACACACTATGGGGAATTGCACAAAAAGCAGGTACTGACGTTGATACCATTAAAAAAGCAAATAAATTAACTTCAGATACAATCCATCCCGGTCAAAAATTAGAAATCGTAAAACAAACAGAGGAAGCAGCAAAAGCTGTTAATGCGACATGGCTAAATGTTCGCCAAGGTCCAAGCGTTGATAATTCTATCATCACTTCTATCAAAGGCGGTACACAAGTCACTGTCCAATCCACAGAAGCAAACGGCTGGAACAAAGTCGAATACGCAGACGGTAAAACTGGTTACGTAAACGGTAAATACCTATCTGACGTGTCCGAAGTAACTGCTCCTGTTTCCGCACCAACACCTAGCGCTCCAGCTACAACAAATGAAACAGTAACAGAGCAAGATACAGCAACACCTGCACCAGCAGAAGCACCAAAAGTAGAAGTAACGCAACCAGTAGCAGAACAAGAAGTCTCTGCCAACGCAACAACCTATACAGTAAAAAACGGTGACACACTTTGGGCGTTATCTACCAAATTTGGCGTATCCGTTCAAAAATTAATGTCTTGGAACAACCTATCCTCCTCTTCTATCTATGTTGGACAAGTTTTAGCAGTAGCAGAAAGCGAAGCAAAAGCACCACAAGCTGAGCAAGAAGTCACTGCACCAGCTCCAAAAGAAGAGACTTCTGAAACCGTAACAGAAGAAGCAACACCTCCTGTTCAAGAAGAAGCTAAAGAAGAAGCACAAGCTCCAACCACACCTCCAAAAGAGGAGCAAAAAGAAGCAACTCCGGTCGTTCAAGTAGACACAAATGCATCTACATACACAGTGCAAGCCGGTGATTCCCTTGGTAAAATCGCAACGCTTTTCGGAACTAGTGTAGCTAACCTAAAAGCGTTGAACAATCTGTCTGATGATACCATCATTGTTGGTGATGAGTTGAAAGTCAAAGGTTCAGCACCTGTCAAAGAAACAGTGACAGAACAAGAACAACAAACACCAGAAGTAAAACCTGAAACACAACAACCAACCGTAAAGCCGGACACACAACAACCAAGCAATCCAGCTCCAAGCGTTACTAAACCAAGCAAACCTACTGTAGACACATCTAACACAACGAACTACACTGTCCAAAGTGGCGATTCATACTACACAATCGCACAAAAATTTGGCACAACAGTAGATAACTTGAAAGCACTAAATAACGCGACAAGCGATAGCCTACAAGTCGGCGATGTATTAAAAGTTAAAGGCACAGCATCCAACACAACAAACGTAAACAAAACCTACAAACAATAACAATGCTAGCAAACCTTCTAATACAAATAATAATAGCAGTAGCAGTTCAAGCACAAATAGCAGCAGTGACTCATCATCAGCTTCTGCCAGCTACAGCTCCCTAATCAACGAAGCGGAAAAGCACCTAGGCAAAGCTTATTCTTGGGGCGGAAATGGCCCATCAACATTTGATTGCTCTGGTTATACAAAATATGTCTTCGCTAAATTAGGCATTTCTATTCCACGTACATCTGGCTCACAGTACGCTGCAGCAACTAAAATCAGCGCAAGCCAAGCACAACCAGGCGACCTAGTATTCTTTAACTACGGAAGCGGTATTGCACACGTTGGAATCTACGTTGGGAACGGTCAAATGATTGATGCGCAAGACAACGGCGTGAAGTATGACAATATTACATCTGGCTACTGGGCGAAATACCTTGTTGGTTACGGCCGCGTAGCAAACTTCTAAAAAATAAACAAAACCGTGACGGGCATTCTCGTTGCGGTTTTTTGTTGTCCATTATGATATAGTAAAAGTATCACTTTTTAAATGAGGATGAAATGAATGAACGAAATAACATTGAAAATAAAAAAGAAATACGCCAACCAATACATACAAGGCTACCCCCTACTAACAAAAGACGTCTTGCAAAGTCTGCCTGACCTAAAAGAAGGCTCCATTCTACGACTCACAGATGAAAATAATCGCTTTATCGCCAAAGGCTACCACGGGAATCAAAATAAAGGCATCGGCTGGATACTGACGCACGACGAGTCACAACCATTAAATCAAGCGTTCTTCCAAACCCTATTCAAAGAAGCCTTCGCCAAACGGCAAGCCTTTTTTCATGACGAAGCGACCACCGCATTTCGTATTTTCAACGGAGAAGGCGATGGTTTAGGCGGTCTTACAATCGATTTTTACGATGGTTTCTTAGTTTTGCAATGGTATAGCCATGGCATTTACGAATGGAAAAACATACTGATTGCGGCTTTACACGACGTATTAGAACCTCGAGGCATCTATGAAAAACGCCGCTTCGATGACAAGGGGCAATACGTAGAAAGCGATGATTTTTTGACAGGCGAAGTGGCTCCTGAACCACTGATTGTCAAAGAAAATGGTATAAACTACGCAGTATATTTAAACGATGGCGCAATGACTGGCATTTTTTTAGATCAGCGTGATGTTCGTAAAACCATTTGCGACACATATGCCTTAGGTCGAACCGTTTTGAATACATTCTCGTACACAGGGGCTTTTTCTGTAGCCGCAGCATTTGGCGGTGCCACACACACAACCAATATCGACGTTGCAAACCGTAGCATTCCAAAAACACGCGAACAATTCAGCGTCAACGGCATGGACCCAGCAGCACACACCATCATGGCCGAAGATGTCTTCCAGTATTTCAAATACGCCAGCCGCAAAGAATTGAGCTTTGACCTAGTCATCCTAGACCCACCCAGCTTCGCCCGTACCAAGAAAACAACATTCAGCGTCGCCAAAGACTATGGCAAGCTCCTAGAACAAAGCATCCAGATCACCAATAAAAACGGTATCATCGTCGCATCCACCAACTACGCAGGATACGGCATGGACAAATTCAAAAAAGTAGTCCAAGAAGCCTTCACCAACCAGAACCGCCGTTACAAAATCGTCGAAGAATTCACCCTCCCAGCCGATTTCGCAACACGCAAAACTTTCAAAGAAGGCAATTATTTAAAAGTCTTATTTTTAGAGGTAGCCTAAAAAAATAAACCTGCGCGCTAGTCCATAGCATTCGCAGGTTCTGTCTTTATTTGCGCCAAAACGTCGTACAATCCGCTTTATCTGCAATATTAAAATCAATAATCGTCTTGATTAGCGTGTAATCCACCGGTTTGTCCCAAGGTATCTGAATAAGCATTTTGGTTGTGGGATAGCCGGAAGCAGCAATCGCGTCCGCCAGACGAACCATACCTTCCCCTTCTGGAGCAATCGCCATATGCTTTTTAGATACACTAAACCCGATAATAAACGTCCCATGATCCGTAAACATTGGCTGATTCCAAGCAATTCGCTGTCCCAAATCCGGATATTCCGTTTCAATCCACGCTAGCACTTCCGCCATACGCGCCTGATGCTCAGGACTTTCAATGTTTCCAATATACTCTTCAAAAACTTCCACGTGTTCCCCTCCTAATGGTTGCGCTATAATAAAACTCGATTACTTCCATTCTAACGTAAACAAACCAAAATACAAACAAAAAAGGAGCAGTTTTTCATGAAAATACAAGTTGTTACTTATTCCAACACATGGCCAGCAATGTACCAAAGCGAATCCGAACAAATTTCCACGATTCTAGGAGATAATCTCGTCGCCATTTACCATATCGGCAGCACCTCGGTGCCAGGCTTACAAGCAAAGCCAATTATCGACATCATGCCAGTCGTTCGAAATATCACCGCTGTCGACGCCCATAATAACGCTTTTGAAAAGTTGGGCTATGAATGCATGGGTGAATTTGGCATGCCTGGCCGTCGTTATTTCCGTAAAGGAGCTGAGACACGCACACACCAAATTCATATTTTTGAGGAAGCAAATCAAGTGGATATTACCCGTCATTTAGCCGTCCGCGATTATTTGCGCACACATCAAGACGCTGCCAATGCTTACGGTGAGCTAAAAGCCAAGCTAGCCACCGAGTATCCGGATGATATTGATGGGTATTGTGATGGGAAAGATGCGTTTGTGAAAGAGATGGAGCGAGAAGCAATCCGTTGGAAAAAAGTAAATTAGATTAACACAACTTTAACAACTGAAAAAAATAGGAATCTTGTGCTACACTTTTCTAAAGTGTAAAAACAAGATTCCTGCTTGAAAATTGATATGCTCCCTATAAAGTAGACAATGGAAAAAACAAAAATTCCAAATCTATTTTATAAGGGAGTTTTTTTATATGTCTAAACGCACACGTTTTTCAGTGGAGGAAAAATACGAAGCAGTAAAAAAATGTTTACAAGGGGAAATTTCTATTACTAGTATGTCCAAACAGTTAGGAATCCAATTCGAAACCGTCAAGACGTGGATTGTAAGATGGGAGCTCGATGGGCTACAGGGCTTACAGGAAAAGCATACGAACAAAAAATATAGTGAGGCGCTCAAACGAAAGGCGGTAGAAGCTCGACTTGTAAGCAAAGATACCATTCAAGAAGTACTCCGCACCTACCAGATTTCAAGCACGAGTGTTCTCAATCAATGGATTTCCAAGTATACTAATGGAGAAGTCAGCAAATTGACAAATCCGAGTAAGGGGAAATCCAACATGTATTATCCAGGTCGAAAAACAACGTTTAAAGAACGATTAGAAATTACGCCGTTTACCATCGCACATGAAAAAAACTACCAACTAGCTACCGAAACCTACCAGGTTTCCTACAATCAAGTGTACAGTTGGGTACAAAAATATCAAGCGCTAGAAGAAGACGCATTACAAGATCGGCGCGGTAGTTCCAAGTCAAAAGAAGAGCTCACAGAAACAGAAATGCTCACCCTACGAATCAAAGAACTAGAGGCACAAAACGAACGCTTAGAAATAGAGAACGCCATCGCAAAAAAGTTGCAGTGGATCGAGCAAAAATACCAAGACTTTCATTAATCCGACAAGAGGATATCTATTGTGTCATCGCAGCACTACGGGAAAAGTATCCCCTTGTGAAATTATGCGAAGTAGCAGGGATTGCTCAGTCTTCCTACTACAAATGGCTAAACCGCCAAGCCTCTGTTAGCGAGTTAATAAATCAAGAACTGGAGAAAAAAATAATCGAAATTGCGGAACAAGTGCATCATATTTACGGCTATCGTCGGATGACCTTAGCGGTCAATCGTGCTTTACATACGAACTATAATTGGAAAAGAATTCGCCGAAAAAAACCAAAATGGTTTAAACCCACGGCAGAGCACACGGCTAAAAATATGCTTTGTTGCCAATTCCATGCCACACAGCCCAATGAAAAATGGTGTACGGATGTGACAGAATTAAAGTATGGCAACAGGCGTAAAAAATACCTAAGCGCGATAAAGCGAGCGATAAAACGTAACCCAAAAGCAAGACCTATGATTCACAGTAATCGAGGGTTTCAATACACCAGTCATGCGTACAGACAACTAAGGGAGAAATTTCAATTTCAATTGAGTATGTCGCGTGTCGCCAAATGTTTAGACAATCAGCCGATTGAGAGTTTTTGGGGAACACTGAAAGCAGAATATTATTACCTCCATTCCATTGAATCAGAAAACGAATTAATCCGAGGGATTCATACCTACATCGATTTTTACCAGAATGAGCGTGTTGTCGCCAAATTTAATGGCCTTACTCCGAGTGAATATCGAAATAAGGCCATTATTTAAAACTATTTTGTGTTGGCAGCACTTTTTCTTGACCTAAACAAATCCATTTATTTTTGTTTTTTAGCCTGTCTACTTGACAGGGAGCAGTTCAAATTGATCATAACCTGTCTAACTTATTTTTTAGAACGACGAACTAGCCAATACATAAAACCGCCTACAAGTGCAACTGTAACTGCAATTATTACAATTGTGTATATAATGTCAAAAGTATTATTCATTTTACCCTCCCAATATGTAATTTGTATTGCATTATCTCCATATTCTATGTTATTATAACATAGAAAGCGCTTTTAATAAACTATTACATAAAAAGGAGTGGTTTTTTTTGAAAAAAAAACAGGATTATCGGCTTTAATGTTCATACTTATACTATTAGTAATTATGTATCCTCTACAAACGGTTGAAGCAACAAGTATAAGTAAAAAATTAGACACTGTTGAGGAAAAATACGACTTAGAGGAAATAAGTGTAGCAGAAGCAAAAGAACTTGGGGCAATTCCAATTAAATTTAATACAATCGATGAGCTAGACAAATTTTTAGCCCAAGAAGAAGCTAAAGAAGAAGCGCTGGCTAAAGAAAATGTACTAGTAGAGAATGAAGAGAAATCTACATTTGCAATATCCGATATACCTATCTTATCTCTATTTATTTCTAAAGCTAATGCTGCTAGTTCTACTGCCTCTAAAACACTCTGGTCAAACGGTGTATCTACAACCAAGGGATATGCTCGAGTAACTAAGGATAAGGATAAAAAAATTACTGCTGTATCTACTTGGTCAAATCAATCTGGGGTCCCATGGCCTATAGGGTGGGAAAGTGTAACAAGTTATCATTCATTAAAAAGTGGGAAAAAATCTGGAACTGCAACTTTTAAAGGAAATAAAATATACTATCTAATTTTACCTGTGCGAGATATGGCTTACAAAAAATATACTTCCTATACAATGGGATTCTGATGTGAACAAACAAAAAATAATTTTTGGAGTTATCCTGTGCTTAGGAATAATATTTTGCATTAACAAGTATCTATATTCATTAGTCATGGTAAATGGTGATTCGATGAATCCAAGCCTTACCGATGGTGAGTTAAAGTTAATGGTGAAATCGAAAATCGGTAACATCAATAGATTTGATATTATAGTATTCCAAGATACAGATTCATCTGATTTAATGATTAAAAGGGTAATTGGGTTACCTCAAGAAGTTGTTCAGTATAAAGATAATCATTTATTCGTAGATGGAAAATTAGTGTACGAAGATTTTATAATGGGACTCTCGGATACAGACCCCAATTATCTAACCAAAAATTTTTCTACTCACAAAATAACAAAGAATCATTACTTTGTACTAGGAGATAACCGTCAACTAAGTGATGATAGCAGGTTATACGGGACAGTTAACATAGATAAAATTATCGGTGTTATTAGGTACACGCCTACTAAATAACTATTCCCGCTAACCCAGAAAATGCACTCAAAATATTGCTTTGCGTAGTCCTTAGTATTTATTCTACCAACCTAGAGAGCCTTCAAATCATTTTTGGGGGCTTTTTTTAATTTTCCAATCATGATATACTATTACGGTATTCCTATCGCACATGTAAAAAAAGATACACAATCAAATTTTTAGAAGGAGATGACTCATTTGGAAAAAATATTAGTTCTAGGAGCCACTGGTAACATCGGCTTCACAGTTGTTCAAACATTGGTAGAAGCGGGACATCAAGTTCGTGCCGGCGTTTCCAATCTCGAAAAAAGTAAAGCACTGTGGCAAGGTAATAACTTGGTGGATGTTGTGCATTTTAATTTTTTAGATGCGGGCACGTATGCCAGCGCACTAGAAGGTATTTCAAAAGTTTTCTTTGTCCGTCCACCCCAACTATCGAAGCCTAAGGAAG
Source organism: Paenilisteria riparia FSL S10-1204 (assembly GCF_000525995.1). Taxonomy (GTDB): domain Bacteria; phylum Bacillota; class Bacilli; order Lactobacillales; family Listeriaceae; genus Listeria_A; species Listeria_A riparia. The sequence goes on from NZ_AODL01000007.1 coordinate 231,816, forward strand.
ACATGTTCCCATTTTTACACTTTCTAAAAGAGCGGCAAATTGCGCATGTTGTTTTTGTTTCGCTTATTGGAGTTGAGAAGAATCCGGTAACACCACATCATAAGATTGAAAAAGAAATGATGCGCCTGGACCTTCCATTTACTTTTTTACGTCCTAGTTTTTTCATGCAGAATCTCAATACGACACATCAGGAAGATATTCAAAAACATGATGATTTATTCATACCTGCAGGCAAAGCGCGAACGAGCTTTATTGATACACGCGACATTGGAGAAATCGCTGCTATTTGCTTGATGAATACCCCACAACATATTGAAAAAAAAATATAGCATTACTGGAGAAGAAGCATTGACGTATTATGAAGTAGCAGAGAAAATGACCGCGATACTAGGGAGAGAAATAACATACAGCAAGCCATCGCTATTAAGATTTCGCGCAACGATAATAAAACGCGGAACCCCAAAAGCGTTCGCCAACGTCATGACCATGCTTTACTTCATTACCCAAATGGGAAACGCAAAACAAATAACCCCAACAGCAAAGGAATTATTGCACCATGAGCCTACTTCGTTTGATCAGTATGTTAAAGATTATCGTGAGTATTTTTTGTAATGGCTGGAGAATAGATTGCATTGGCCGCAGACATTACTCATTAGATTAAGAGAATGTCTGCCAAAACAATCGTAAATAGTTAGATTTATATTTCACATTACTCTGGTAAAAAAGGGGGTGTATAAGTGCGCCCTTTTCCTAATTTATGTTTCATATTACTTAGATAAAAACAATTACTTTCCTAAACCAAACTTCTACTTCTGTTTTATTTACATTTCACATTACTTAGATAAAAACTCTTTATCAACTGTTCGCGTCATTATATTTACGCTATTTACATTTCACATTACTTAGATAAAAACATCCTACTTCTATTACTATCTCTTTTTTTTTAAGAACATTTACATTTCACATTACTTAGATAAAAACGTTAGGCAGTCGAGAGCTAAAAGGAGACGTTAAAAAATTTACATTTCACATTACTTAGATAAAAACTTGATTTTAGTATTTCATCATAATAAGTAGCCTTATTTACATTTCACATTACTTAGATAAAAACGCAGAGGGTAAGGCGCCTAAACGGATACAATCATTATATTTACATTTCACATTACTTAGATAAAAACGCATATGACTTATCAAAGCAAGCACAGCAAGAATCATTTACATTTCACATTACTTAGATAAAAACAATGTATTCCATCATCGTATCCCGAGATGTCTCATTTACATTTCACATTACTTAGATAAAAACAAAATCACAAATGCGCGCTTTGAATTCGCAACTAAAATTTACATTTCACATTACTTAGATAAAAACAAATCTCGTTAGAATTATCATCGTACAGGATAATAGTATTTACATTTCACATTACTTAGATAAAAAACTTTTTTATTTGTTCACGGCGGTCACACTATTCAATATTTACATTTCACATTACTTAGATAAAAACGCCGTGCAATTGCGCATGGGATTCTAAAAACGCTATTTACATTTCACATTACTTAGATAAAAACTTATGCTGATAGGCTGTTCTACTGTATTAGCGCTATTTACATTTCACATTACTTAGATAAAAACGTTTTGCGCAAAATGGATTAAAAGGTTCAGACGCATTTACATTTCACATTACTTAGATAAAAACTACATCGCCAATCTCTGTTACAGCGAACGCACATTCATTTACATTTCACATTACTTAGATAAAAACATTTTTGAACTCGCAACTAGAAAGTATAAAAAAAGGATTTACATTTCACATTACTTAGATAAAAACGCAGATAAAATAGCTATACAGGCATATAAAAGAAGATTTACATTTCACATTACTTAGATAAAAACTTTCAATACTTCGCTCATACATTTCATCAACCTTTCTGATTTACATTTCACATTACTTAGATAAAAACATATTGAATCATTAACAAAGCAGCCATATGTTGTATTTACATTTCACATTACTTAGATAAAAACGATTCCCACGCGGTGTATACTACATTCACTTTCGGAATTTACATTTCACATTACTTAGATAAAAACTAGAGGGAGAATGAGAAAATGGATTTTATTGTATTTATTTACATTTCACATTACTTAGATAAAAACCAAAAGTTGATGTTTTGTTGTTGCGCTTTAATGAATTTACATTTCACATTACTTAGATAAAAACAGGTACCCTCTCAACGCTTACTCCCATCATACCTTAAACACCCAAATCTGTCGACCGACAAACAAATCCTACATTTTCGCTCTCAAACCTTACAGTGTAAACTCCGAAAGCAGGTGCAAACCCATTCACATCAGCGCTTTATAAAAATCTGTCGATGTCCCCATTATTTTGCACTACTGGAGGTCGACAGATTTTTTGATGTATTAAAAGAAATTCGAAGTTTTCTCATCCGCAACGCCCCAAAACTCCTTTTCGAGCCATCTTTCATTTCGACTTGAGAACACAATGACAGAGTCTTCTTCATCACGAATATACTGATCTAATTCCATTCGTAATTTTGCAAGTAAGGCTGGGGTTATCTCGCCCTCAAAGACAGATTTTTGCACGTGGGTTAAATATTTTTTGCAGATTTTGAAAATATTTCTCGATACTTTCGGGCCACCGTTATCCATTGCTATATCGTAAATCAGGATAATATACATAGTATCACCACCAAATCTTGAAGCCTTCATACGGCTTATCATTCATTAAATGCTTGATGAGTTTGTAGCATTCAAGCCTAATTAAATGGCGGTACGAGACATTTCGAGCTAACTCGCGATGCTTCACTGTCTCTTTCATTCGCAAATCATAAGCTTGTAAAATCTTCTGTCGCGCTTCTTTTTTCATATAACAGAAATTCGCTTCTCTTTCGAAATCTTTCTCTGTAATAATATTTTTATTCAACATGCTAAAAATCAAACGGTCAGCAATTAGTGGTTTGAAGACTTCTGAGATATCTAGGCAAAGCGAAAATCGGCGTTCACCCGCGCTGTGCAAATAACTGACTGCAGGGTCCAACTGCGTTTTGTAAATCTCTGTCAAACAACTAGAATACACAAGTGAATTAACATATGAAATCAATGTATTAATCATATTGTCTGGTGGTCTTTTCACCCGTTTTTCAAAGTCAATTTCCTGATTAATAATGGCCTGCCACGCTCGGTAGTAGACTTTGCGAATATTTCCTTCAATTCCCATCAGCTCTTGAATATTCGCTGTTTTTGCGATTCGTTTCCGTAATAATTTAATTTCAGCCATCGCAGCGTCCACGTCTTTATCCCGTTGCCGATAATACCTCAAATTTCGCAAAATATTAAACGAAGCACTTTCAACAAACTGAACCGCGATTTCATGCCGCTTCGCTTCATCCACATAATGGGTTACTTGCGCTACTAGGAGTTCCCCGGAAACGTTGGCTTCGCGCGGGTAATAACTACCACTATAAAATCCATAATAATTAAAAATATGCACTGGAATGCCAAGCTGACCAATATAATTCAAGCATTTCGTATTTAAATCTACTTCGCCAAATAGAAAAATTTCGCGAGTCATCTCGACTTTTAAATCTTTAAAACGACCGTCTGGCGCCGTTAGCCGTATCACATTGTCTTTTCGCTTTAACTCACCATTTGAAAATAAATAATAACTCTCCATATCGGTCTCCTCTCACACAAAACAATACTCGAAATACGCGCATTTTTTGCAAATCGGTTTTTCTTCAAGCTTTGGTGATTTTTGTTGTGTGGTTATTTTTTCGATGTCTGCCATCACTTCTTTAAGTCGCGCCACATCAGATTCCGTAAGTATCACTTCTTCACGGCGCCGTAATTTTGGATAGTCGATAATGCCATTTTCAATCGCTATTCCTTTTTCACGCAAGAAATAAATATAATACTTCAACTGCCAAATTCCCGCTTCTTCAATAGCTCGGCTTTTCTTCACTTCATGGAGCACTTTCCAGTCACGGATAAAATCGATATTTACCGTTTCATCAATCATCACCTGACCCGCGTCCCGACTATAGCTCGATTCATCCAGCAACTTGCCAAGCTGCACGTTTTCGTCCAAATGTTCCATCCGAATCGCTTTCGAAAAGCACCATAATTTCCGCTTGCAAACAAAATAATAATAGACATGTGTTCCGCTTATTCTCATTGGTGTGCCTCCTTTTAGAAGAATAGATTTTCTTGAGATGGCTCTTTTAGTGTAATGCCGATTTCAGAACTATAGTTACATTTTAAAACACTAATTGTTTCATATTTAGTCATTTCCTTTTTATCCAACTCGCTTTTTTTTGACGATGTATCCAGGCGCATCCATCATAAATTCGGATAATTTAGTTCTGGCCTCCATTCTGCTTCGTTTATTTTCTTTTCCAGGCTTTGATATTTCCGCCATATATCCCTCAATTTCAGCGCGATTTTCATCAAAAACTGGTTCTGGAATGACCGTCACCGAATTAATATTGCGGAATTTTTCGCGTACGGTCTTTTTGTCAAGCTCGTATGTGTGAAATGACTTTACGTAGTTGATATTGCAAATTACGGTTTCATAATAATCGCTACCTGCTAGTGCTTCGGTAGAATAAACGCGATCAATAAGCGCTAACTTCTCCGCTTCTGAAATCGGACCTCCCACTTCTTGCAACGCTTTTCTCGAATTTTGATGAATTAGTGGGTCAATGACGCTATTTTTTCCAATTCCGGAGCATTTTTCGTCAAAAACATAGACGTTCGTCGCCACATCCAGTTCTCGATTTCGATAGCAACGACCCATGCGCTGGAACAATCCGTTCAAATCAGATAGCTCGGTGAACAGCAAATCAAAATCAATGTCTAGCGAAGCCTCAACAACCTGCGTCGCCACCCAAATACAAGGCCCTTCGCTCGTCTTATGCCCATCCGCCAAAATAGCATCTGATTTCGCATTCCGATCTCGCTTAATAAATTGACTATGAATCAACTTCACTTCGTCACCATATATTTTCTCCAAATTCTCGTACATCTCTTTAGCTACACGAACCGTATTACAAATCACCAAAATCCGATTTCCATCATAAAAATCACTAATAAAATCACTATTTATCTGCTTATGCACCACTTCCAAACTATGGCGAATCCGATCCGAAATAAAATCCTCTTCGGCACGCGTAAAAGAAACACCATTTTCCGCTAGCAAATCAGGAATAATTCCCGGTAATGTCGCTGTTAAAATCGCAAATTGACCGCCCACTTTTTGAATATAGGAAAGCCCCACGATGAGGTAGGCAAGCAAGTCCGGTGAATACATTTGCACTTCGTCGATAATAACTTTGGAGTAAGATAACGTCGCCAATTTCGGCTCAAATCCTGCATATCGGAAGACAAAATCAAACAATTGATCTAATGTACAAACAGTGATTGGTAGCGACATCTGGCGCGTTTTTGTAAAGTACTCCTCGATGTCCTGAATATCCTTTTCGCGTTGCAAATACTGCCCGTAAGTTTCCGAATGCAAAAGCCCCACCCTATCCGTCACGTCTTCGCGGATAATGCCTGTTTCGCTACTCGCAAGCCTATCGTAAATCGCGTTAATCGCTGTGCGTAAAGGTAGCGTGAAAAATCCTTTATTATTACCGAGCCATAGCAAACCAGCTTCTGTTTTCCCCATTCCTGTTTCCGCGACAACGATAATATTATCCTGTTGATGGGCATACATGTATTTTTGTAAAGGCTTCCAATCCGCGGCAGGGTTTGATTTGCGGAAGGTTTCAAGTTGGTTGTTTAATGCAGATTCTAAGAAGTTGTTTGGTTTTTCGACGTCGATGTAGGCGCTCGCTGCGAAGTCGATGCGGTTTAGGAGACCTTTTAGAAGAACATATTGGATGAAAAGTTCGAAGCTTTGCGCATTATCCCCTTCAAAAATTCGTACAGAAACTTGATAGTACTTGGAAGGAATACGATTTCGATAAGCCCGATTTTTCCCTAATGCCTCATATGTAAATCCGTTCCACTCTTGTTCCAACTTTTGCATCTCACTCGACCATTCTTCCAATGTAAAATGAATATCACGCTCATGATGGCGTGCAACCGCTTGAAATAAAAGTTGAATTTCCTCTTTTGAGTAGCCATCTTCCTTCAATTTCTTATAAGGGACAAACGCTACAGAAAGATAATTATGAGGGATTTCTTTTTTGTTGCGCCTTCCACCAGATACTTTTTCTTGAAAATATACATTCATCTTTCCAAGATCATGCGTTAGACATGCCAACTTCAAAAAATACCAGTTAACCGGAATATCAGGATAATTTTCTTGCAAGATTTTGTAGTTCGTTAATAAATTATCAGTATGTTCTTGGATTGTTTCTTCTGGATTTGATTTCGCTAAATATCGGTTCACAACTATACCTCCAAAAAAAGGAGAGAGATAATCCCCCTCCCGACTTATTTAAGCAAACTCTAAAAATACTGGTTTTCCATCCTCATCTAAGAAAAATTCATCCTCTTCTGATACCAAAATCGAAGTCGTGTAAAAAACATCTTTTTTGGACCAGTTTCGGTACATCTTAGGAGCTTTAGCCGTGCCTCGATTTACCAATTCATATTTATCAGTGAGTAAATAACGGGTTCCTAGCATGTCATTCCTACCGATATTACTGTGCATATCAGGTGTAAAAGTTAGCTTGCCTAATATGGAACTCGGTACGTATGCACCATAGTCTCTATCTAAGCAAATGTCATCTTCTGCCTCGACTTCACGAATCTGGACTACCTTTACTTCTTGTATCGTCGCAATATCTTCACGTCGACCAAGCGATGGGTATTCTTGTGGCACTTCAAATGCTTGAGCAATTTCATCTACTAGACTTTGATCCTCAGGAACGATATGCAATAATAATTCTACATCCACGAGCAATTCCGCCGTAGCAACACCACGACTTATCCCGTAACCATCAACATTTAGCTGATGACGATTTTTATCGAATGTCATACCATTTTTAAATTCATATCTCGTGTACAAATCGTTTACTTTCGAGAAATACTTCCCTTGAATACTAATCTCCATCGGATGATAGCTCGTGAAGCCACACATCGTATGCACCATTCCAATAACGGTGGAATATGGCGGCAATGGGTATGTTTCTTTTAACTGAAAACTAGTTGGTTTCTTGTAATTCACTAAATCCTGCCATAGCTTAATTCTAATTGCTTTCATAATATGCATCAATCTTTTCTTTAAGGTCTTTGAAAAATGCTGGTACGGATTCGGCGTGAAGTTCTGTTTTGATTTCTGATGTGTTATCAAACTGTCCATCGATGACGCCACATTTTGTATTTTCTTTAATGCCAGGATAGTCAATGACACCTAAGATATTATCTACAAGAATCTTGTTATCTTTAATATCCACAACATTTTGGAAAACTGGATTTTTCACATCATAAACGCCACCAACAATGAATAGCGGTTTTAAATCTTCACGACGTCCACGAATATCTCGATACAATAATGCAATTGTATCCATCAATTTTTGAACACGGCGGCTTTTTTCTTTGTTGTCAATTTCAACTTGTCCGTCGATACCAATTTGGTCTAAATCGATGGTTACAGTGTAGCGATAGTAAGAGCGATGAATTTCTGCTTGGGCAATGTTCATGTTCTCACCGACTTTATCGGCTTGTCCTTTATTCGTTAAGAAATCCAAATCAGCCTTGAAAGTTTCGAGCGAGATAGCATTGGACAAGCGTACTTTTGCAGAACGTTTTTGTCCTTGTGTGCCTTTTTCGGTTTTTAAATAGCCGAAGAAATCTAATTCTGGATAGTCTGTAATAGTTGCCTCGCTTAGGAATTGGATAACTTTCTTGTCCCCACTTCCTTCTGCCTTTACCGGAGCAGGATTTTCACCCACCTGCTCCATCATGTTATAGCGAATTGCTTGGCGAGATATGTACGTGTACTGGTCGCCGTTGTTTCGCGATATTTTTTTAAGTGCTGAAATGTTCCCCAAGCTCTCCCCGTAGTTCGCACTTTCCGCTTGAAAAATAATTGTCATTGCTAGTCCTTTACTCTTCATCCTTATTTCCCCCGTTTTCGTTATTTTCTAATGGCCCATTTACGCCAACCATAAAAGCATATCCGACAGTTTTAAAAGTCTCGTCATTTGTGAATGCTTTTAAAAAGAAGTCTGGTATTGCTTTGCCTAAATAAGAGTAGCTATTTAAAATGATATCCATAAACGCATCACGATTATTGGTTTTTAGCGCGTTTAGTATTTTGTAATTAAAACCGCTTAATTTGTTTTCAGGATATGCTTTTTTGAACTCCGTACCGCATTTATTAATGTGCCAGATTTGCCCTTTCGAAATGTCTGTCATCGCCTCTATCTCCTTTAAAAAATTAGTGTTGATGCTAAGCAATGCGCCTACATGCCCCATATGGTAGTAGGTGTTGCTAACATTAGTTACTTTTAAATACATCGTTTTGTGAATAAACGTAAATAAATTTTCATTATTCATAAGACGGCGAACTGTTTCTTGGTAGAAATTTATGTTCAGATTGCCTTCTTTTAAGCCACATTTTTGAATCGTTTTCAATGTTTCTTTGGATTCTCGAAATATTTTCAAAGCACGTTTTGATAAAATGTTGAAGCGGTACGTTTCGTTTTCATAGCGCACTACTTGAATATCTGCAAGTTCGTAGTGACGCTTATCTTCTGTTTGATTCGTGATTGCTTCGATTAATGCGCGGTACGGACTCGTTGATGTTAGATTTTCTGTGCTATGGTGTAGAATTTCATTATGAACCTTCTTATTTACTGCATGCAACGTGTCTATATTTATGGAGTCGTTAATGAAGATGCCATTACCATAAACATATGTGAAACCTGCTGGAACGCACGAATAGATGAGTTTACACACTGGGCAAACTGCTATATCATTGTTGAAATCCCAGACATGTGATGTTTTTCTTGCTGTATCAAAACCTGTTTCATTCATAAAACTTAAATCAAGTTTCATATTTTTTATAGGTTCATTACAAGTAATACAGTTGAATTTCGCCTTTTCTAAGTTTGTCTCAAGATGCTCTAATACAGGTTCTACAAAGCTTTTCCGATAATCAATATAACAATCTTTTTCTTTTGTCTGCGAGTACAGAAAACTAACACCACTCCAGCCATTGTTAATTACCGTATAAATCACGTTTTTAGCAGCTAAATATTTCTTCCCTTTTTGACTTTGGCAAAAATCAATAATCTCGTCTAATTGAGTATAGACTTGTTTTACATTCTGAATAATTTCTGTGCACCTTTCTTCGAATGTTTCTTTCTTTTTTAATTGCCCAACTTTAGTAAGATTTTTCCCCCATTGGACAGGATCTTTCGTTTCATCAATAAGCGGATATGCGCCGACATAACTATTGCTTTTCAAATAATATTTAGCAATCGCTATATAATTATTAAGCCTATCTAGCGACAACTCATCAAAATCTGAAAAATCTGCTTCACGATGCCGTTCCATTTCTTCTTTGTACGAAATGATTTTATACCAAGAAAGTGTCTTTTCGTAAGCTTTTATGAAATATGCAAAATAAGACTCCTCAAATCCATCTAGTAATGCTGTATCAAAAAATAAACGCTGTCCTTCTATTCGAACATTTTCTTTGCCGACAATATTCACAAATCCGACGAGGCCAGCGTTAAACAGCCAATCTCCAGTTCGACATTCTATTTCTCTCATGATTTCACCTCCCTATTGTTGCGCAAGCATACCGAATCCCATGCCGGTAAGCGCACCGAATCCTGATTCAACAATATGCTCTAACAAATACTTCTCTGCTTCAATCTCAATTAACCCCAAAGAACATACAATGGAAATATCGTAGTGCTGCGCGACTGTTTTTTTCATGTTGATTGGTCTGATTTTCATTTTTTCAATGTCTTGCGCAATAAAACTTCCATATTTGCCTTCTAGTTTGATACGTAAATTTCGTTTCAAAATCGGGATGAATTGCTCGTCTTCGAACATATAGAACCAGTCTTTCTGTGTTTCTCGGTTATGATCGCGACATACAATTGGAGATAGCGTTTGGAGTACAATGCTTTCCGTCTCAATCGGAGCAATTCGAACCATATCAACTGATTTCACTTCTAGCTGGCACACATCCGAAATCTTGATTTGCTCTCTTCTCAATTCCATAAATGCGTTATAAAACATGATTGCCTGCTCTGCATTTCCTGTTGAAAAATTAATTATTAAGCGCTTTCCCTTCACTGTAATGTCTTCTTTTCCAAATACAGCATCTTGGAAGTACACCGCAAAAGTAAAATCTTTTTGCCGATTAGCTCCATATAAATCTGCAAATATTTCTGGATATGCTTTTTGCAGGCCTGTTTTGAAAACCATCAATATTTTTCGTCTAAAATTCAATGGAAACTTTTCATTACTTAAATCACACATAATTTTCAGTCTCAAGTAATCACCTCATTTGCATCTCGTCAGTCTGTAATAATTTATACAGCCACTTACATTATAAAACATTTTATCTATTCTTTGCACTTATTAACAGGTAAATTCATATGCTTTATTTCCAATTGTTCACAAAATAGACACCTAATTCCATACAGAATTAGGTGTCTATTTGCCAACTATATCACTTCAAAACCAGCTTCCCAGCTACTTTCTTCTTATCAATCAACTGATGTGCCCCTATTATCCCACGAAGATCAAATGTGAGCGTTTCAGCTGTTTTGAGTCGTAATTTATGCGAGCGATACAAGTCTGCCAGATAACCAAGCGCCTCTTTATCCTTCATATCTTTCGTCCGTGTCATCCGCATCGTCTTCACTTTCTTCTCCTCCGCATTCTCTGGAAGACTAGTAAGCGAAATATAACGACCACCTTTTTTCACGTACCGCAAGCCCTCTTCTGCGCCTTTTCCGCCAAAACTGGCGTCCAGCACGACATCTGCTTTATCAGCTAATGCTTCAGCAAGATTTTCTTCGTCATATGCCACGACTTCATCGGCTCCTAATGCACTAACGTAATCTCGATTTCTACTATTCGCAATCCCTATTACGTGAATTCCTGCTTCTTTTGCAATTTGGACGGCAATGGAACCAACTGCTCCGGAAGCGCCTTGAATGATTAGGATTTCGTTCTTTTTTAATTTTGCTAGTTGTAATGCGAAATAAGCTGTTGTGCCAACGGAAGCTAGGCCTGCTGCTTCTTCTAGGCTCATTTCTGCGGGTTTCTTCACGATTTTTGCACTGGAGATAGCGACATATTCGCCGTAGCCGCCAATGCTAGGGTGGCCAATGACGATATCGCCGATTGCGTAGTGTTTGATTTTCGAGCCGACTTCTACGATTTCGCCGACAACATCGCTACCTGGAACGATTGGGAATTCGAGTGGCCTTATTTTTTGCATAGTTCCTGCACGAAGTAATGCGTCATACGGGTTGATTCCTATGGCTTGGACTTTAATTAAAACGTCTTTTTCACTGAGTGTTGGCTTTGGTAATTCTAGCTCTTCAAAGACTTCTGGTGGCCCGTATGTGTTGAATCCAAGTGCTCTCATTTTGTATTCCTCCCTATTTGTCTACTTGCTCTGTTTCTGTCAGCCAATCAATAATCTCATCTTCTTCTGCGGCGTTTACATTATGCTGTACGTAGTAGGTGCGCATCGTAACATTGTCGCTCATCGTTTTGAAAAAGCGGGTAATGCGCTCGCCTTCTTCGACTGGTAAGATGGCGTCATCCACGCCGTGCCCTACAAAAATTCGTTTGTTCTTAAGCAATAAGTTTTTCGGTGATTTCTCAAGGAATGCTGGTAGTTTAGCACTTAGAAAAATACCGCCACGATACATTCCACCATTGCGTACAAATTCGGTAATCGCAACAATTCCTCCTTGTTCGAAGCCAAGTAAATACATGTTTTTACGGTCAATTGTTGCGTATTGCCTGCTAATTTTTTCGATAAAATTGTGGATATCGTTTGCCGCATATGTAATCGATGACTCGCTTGGTTCACCATCAACAACTGGCTTATAATACGCGTATCCAGGTCCTTTTTGAAGTCCGCCTCTGATTGCTACAATAACAAATCGATCCATAATTGGCTCAAGAATCCCTGGTAAATCTAGCTCATCACCACCTATACCATGCAGTGCGAACACGGTTGGGAACACATCATTCGTTTTGCGATTAAGTGGTTCATAAATATCATATGCAAACATAAAAATACCTCCATTATTTCGCTAGTTCAGCGATTTTCTTAAATTCTTCTTCCGTTAACGTAATACCTTTACCCATCTTCTCGTTTTCTGGAGACCAATCTCGAATATCATATTTCGGCGCGCGCCCGTTCCAGCTAATTAGATTTACTTCTTTTCGCCAGCCTTTCGCATTTTCCGATAATACACCAATATGTTCTACAATTTCATATTCAATATTGCTCATCTGTCAAAACTCCTTTTATTTATGTTCTGTTTTCTCCATACTACCAAATGTTTACCCTCAAATCTTCTCTTGGAATCGTCATTTCGAAAAATCTTTTTATTTAGACTAGAAAAATCGTGGTTGGTGCGTTAGGATGAGAATAGAGAGTTGCTTGAAACGGAGGTAATTGGATGGAAGAGGCTTCAGAAGACCTGTTGTTAGAAACGTGTTTATTGGCGGGTAAAATTATGATGGAAAGTGGCGCGGAGATGTATCGTGTGGAAGATACGATGAGCCGAATTGCTGAGACTGCGACGGATACAAAAGGTATTAGTTTTGTTACACCGACAGGGATTTTTATGGCGCTTCAAGGCGGCTCTACGGTGAAAATGGAGCAGATTCCAACGCGGACGATAAATTTGGAGAAAGTATCGATGGTCAATGACTTATCACGAGAGTTTACCGTGCGTAAAATTTCTTTAGGAAAGCTGTACACGCAACTACGGGCACTTGATAAAGAAGTGAAATTCTTTCCTGTTTGGCTACAGATTGTTTCTTCGGCAGTTATTAGTGGCACATTAATGATGATTTTTGGTGGTGTTTGGAAGGATTTCATTGCGACTTCATTGATTGGTGCGATTGGATTTATCATTTTTTATTATGGGACGGAATTTTTTAAAGTGAAATTTTTGGCGGAGTTCTTGGCTGCGTTTACGATTGGGTTATTGTCAGTTCTAGTGATTTCGATTGGCTGGGGCGTGAGCTTAGATAAAATGGTTATTGGAGCTGTAATGCCATTGGTTCCTGGTGTGCCGATTACGAATGCGGTGCGCGACTTATTGGCTGGACATCTTTTATCAGGAATAGCTCGTGGTACGGAAGCTTTAATCACAGCTGGAACGATTGGAATTGGGATTGCGGTTGTTTTTCGATTCTTCACGTAATGCGACATGAAAGTTAGGAGGTTAGATGATGTTTTGGACGGTATTTATGCAATTAGTTTTTAGTTTTCTGGCCACGATGGCGTTTGCGATTACGACGAATGTACCACGTAAATCTTTGATTGCTTGCGGGCTAACGGGAACGTTTGGCTGGATGACGTATTGGATTTTGTTGCATTTTGATGCAGGAACAACGATGAGCACGCTGGCTGGTGCTTTTATTGTCGCCATTGCGAGCTTCTTTTTTGCAAAATATAAACGGCTACCTGTGACGATTTTTAATGTGCCCGGAATTGTGCCACTTGTGCCTGGTAGTTTAGCATATCAAGCTGTGCGAAACTTTGTACTTGGTGATTATATTCAAGCGATTTCTTTTTCTGTTCGTGTTGCACTAGTTGCTGGGGCGATTGCAGCTGGACTTGTACTTTCGGAAGTGCTAAATCATAGTATTCGTCGTTTTCGAGAACATAAAGAGAACATCTGAGTGTAAATCATTGACTTACTTTTTGTAAGTTGTTAATATTAAGTTATTAAGTCAATGAAATGAGGAATGCAAAGATGAAAGTAGCGATTTTAGTAGGTAGTTTAAGGGAGCATTCGCACAACAAAACATTAGCAACATTTATTCAAAAACGTTATGCCAAAGATATCGATGGGGAACTATTAGATTTGAATTTGCCGCTTTACAATGAGGACTTGGAATCTGATTTGCCCGCTGATGTTGTTGCTTTTAAGAAGAAAGTCCATGATGCAGATGCTGTTTTATTCGTAACTCCAGAATACAATCACTCGATTTCAGGTGTTTTAAAAAATGCGATTGACTGGGCTAGCCGGATTACTCCTGACCTTAAAGAAAAACCAGGATTTATTGTCGGTGCTTCGATGGGGGGACTTGGAACCGTTCGCGCACAAATGCATTTACGCCAAATTCTCGATACAATGGGCATGCGCATTTTGCCAGCAAATGAAGTCTTCATTAGCGCAGCGCATACTAAATTTGATGAAAAAGGCGACCTTATTGATGAAAGCACCGTTGCTTTTCTTGATTCGGTTGTGGCTAATTTTGTCGATTTCTATAAACGAAATAAATAATATGGACTCGGGCAGGAGAAATCTTGCCTTTTTTAAATGAATCTTTTCCGCCTTGCATGTATACGTATATACGTGTATACTATTAAGTGAAAGGTGATGATAAAGATGATGTACGCATTGAAGCGATCCACTAGAAAATCTGGACATAGCGTAATTACGACATTACCGCCCGATGTTATGAAGAAATTAGGTATCATTTCCGGAGATAATGTGGAGTTTGTAATCAAAGATAATGAAGTAGAACTAAGAAAAGCCGCCGAGAAGAAAGAAACCGTATCACAAGAATTCTTAAAGATGGCCGAAGAAGTGTTAGACGAGTATGACCAAGCCTTCCGCGGACTTGTTGATCGATGACCATTCGTTATTTAACGGAACCAGAAATCATCATGCTAAACGGTTTGCTGATCAAGAAATATAGCCCGATGGAACCAATAGGCCTCGTGGAACCGAATTCTCTTAATATGAGTGTAGAGCTACCAAAACAAATTGTTTTTAATCAGGAACTCTACCCGACAATCCCAGAGAAAGCTGGTATTCTATACAAAAATTTGGTCATTAAACATTGTTTTGCAAATGCAAAGAAGCGGACGGCGCTTGCTTCTTTAGGTTTATTTCTGAAATACAATGGCTGGCAACTCCTCGCTGGCAATCAAGATGCGGAGGATTTCACCGTTGCCATCGCGCTTGACAGTAACATGGCGCTTACAACGATTTCTAATTGGATTGAAAAAATTCCGCGATGCCTAAGATAAGGTAGCGCGGAATTTTGCGTTATACGAACGAATTAACACGTGCGTTTTTAGTAAATTTATAGCTGGCAATGCAGAAGAACAGTAACGCATAGCCAAGCAATATTGCGATGTTTAGACTAATCGATGCCAAAGTACCATTTTGCTGTAATGTCGTAATTGCGTCCATCACCCAATATTGCGGCATGAATTCAGCCAATTTTTGCATGAAGTTCGGCATGATAGCAACGGGAATAAGTGCCCCTGAAAGCAAGCTCGTCAATGTGAACAAAATCATCTGCAAGCCGCTGACGCTCTTTCTGCTCGTCGCTGTGAAGCCAAGTGCCAACGATAACAACACCGCCATCACTGCAAAAATAAACAAAATACCAAATAGCGCAAAGTAGGAAACGCCAGGATCAATCTTGAAAGCAAAGCGCATAGCGACTAAACAAATAACAATTTCTGTCACAACAACAGCTAGCGAGAACAATGCATTCCCTAGCAAATACACCTTGCTACTTAGCGGCGTAGACATCAAGCGATAAAACGTCCCGTCCTCTTTCTCCTGTAAAATTAACTCTCCTAAATTTCCCGCTGCATAAAGCAACATCATACATAGAAAACCTAAAATCTGCATTGACATCATCAAAACAATATCTTGCTGGTTACTTGTCATTTTTTGTGTAATGGCAATTTTGGATGTGTCAAATGTTTTAGCGTATTTAGAAAAACTTTGTCCACCATCATTACTTGCCTTAATCATCGTCATCATGCCTGTAAGCGAAGCATTGACAGCTGATTTCACTGCATTATTAACCGTATCACCTTGAATTGACTTCACCGTAATATGTTGCGGATCAAGCGCAGCAATGCTTTTTTCTGAACCTTTTCCTAAAATGACAAGTGCATCCAACGAACCACTCGTTAACTTCTTATTTCCATCCTCTAGTGAAACCGATGTTGCCTGCTTATTTGCATCTTTCATCCAATCTACCAATTGCGTCGTATAAACACCCTGATCCTGATTCACCAAGCCAACCTTGAGCCCACTCGTATCCGATTGCGCACCATACGAAAGAAAATAAATTAAAATACTCAAAATCGGCAAGCCAATAATCAGCAGCAGTTTCGCCTTACTTTGCGTCATACTCTTTAAATTATGCCTAAAAATCCATCCAACTTGCTGCATTTTAATACACTTCCTTTCGTCTAATCCAATAGCTCATGACAACAACAAGCACTAACGTAATCGAAATATTCAGCGCAATCGGCCAAAACGACGCCGAAATGACATTGTTATACATCACATCACGTACTCCAACGCGTACCCAACCAATTGGCGAAAGCTTCGACATCAAGCCATCTCCCGTTGGAAAATAAGCTCCTCCAAGGAATGCAAATACTTGCACCAATATCGAAGCAGCACCCGTTGCCGCAGGATTTCCATTACTGAACACATCGACTGCCATCCCAAGTGCCACCGACAAGAGCAATAAACTAAAGTAAATCACAAAAATTAGCAATGCATTCTGACCCCAATGGACACCAAAGAAAAGTTGCGAAACGGTCATTAATAGAATCAATGCAACGGTCTGCATAAATATCGCGCCGAGAAAATTTCCAATAATAGCTGTTGATTTACGAATCGGAGCAATAAACAACCGTACATCCGTATGACGTACCTTCTCCTCACGAAATACATTAATACCTGTATTTATTCCGAACATCATCATCATAGCAATCATCGCAATTGCATAGTATTCAAAAGCCGTAATTTCATTTCCTGAAGCCTGTTTCTCAACTGTAACCGCGGAATCAGAAACTTTAGGCGGGTTTTGCAAAATTTTAGCCTGCGTCGGATCCACTTTAATAATCGTGCTCGCCAACTGATACTGCGATGTAAATTGTGTTAAATAGCCATTTAAAACGCTCATCTCAATCTGACTCGGTGAATTCGTCGTTACTGTCAAATCATCACCAACTTCGACAAATCCTACTGCATCGCCATTTTCCACGGCACTCTTTCCAGCCTTGGTGCTTTTCGCTTTTTTTAAATACAATTTGCTTTCCACTCGCCGTCTTAGCGAATTGACTAAAGCTATCGCCAATCGGACTATGTTGCTCCACCACATATTCTACCGTCATTTTATCCAGCTTTACGTCACTACTAAAGCTATCCTGCAAAACGCTCCCCAATACAAGAATTAGCGCCAACGGAAAAATCAACATGTAGAGAAAATAACCCTTGTCACGCAGTGTTAACTTGATTGTCTTGAAAATTATATGAAAAATCATCATCTGCCTAGCATCCCTTCCCTAATCACGTAATTTCCGACCAGTCAAATTCAAAAAGACCGTCTCTAAATTCAATGTTTGTTGGTTCATTTCTATTACTTCCACCGACTGGCGAATCAGTGTTTCCAATACCTTGTTCAAATTGTTCACTTCGCTGTTCGACGTAATTTTCACTGTATTGCCTGCCATCAATTCCACAAGTTGAATACCCGAAATCTCCTGCAACTCTTCTATATTAATTTTTTGCACATCATCAACAACAATTCGCATTTCCTTCATGTCGGAAACAAGACTCACCAACTGCTCTTTCGTGCCTTCTGCAATCACTTTTCCGTGGTCAATAATCGCAATATAATCACATAACTCCTCTACTTCTTCCATATAGTGGCTCGTGTAAATAATCGTACAACCAGAAGTATTCAATTTCTTAATCGACTTCAAAATATAATTCCGTGATTGTGGGTCAATACCAACCGTAGGCTCATCCATAATAATCAGCGCCGGTTTATGCGCAATCGCACAAGCAATATTCAAACGTCGCTTCATCCCGCCAGAAAAAGTTCCCGGCTTATCTTTTCGCTTATCCGCTAATCCGACGAATTCCAGCGCCGTTTCCGCTGCCATGTCCAACTCCTTCCCACGAAGCCCATACAAACCCCGCAAAAAAGCGCACATTCTCAAATGCTGATAAATCATTATACAACGCAATGTCTTGAGGAACTAGACCGATACGTTGCTTAATCTCTATTCCATGTTGTTCCTGATCCTCACCAAACAACCGAATCACGCCACTGTTCTTCTTCAAAAGCCCACACAAAACACTAATTGTCGTACTTTTTCCAGCACCGTTTGGCCCTAATAAACCAAAAATCTGTCCTTCTTCAATTGCCAAATCCAAATTATCCACAGCAATATTTTTCTCAAATTTCTTTGTTAGCTGCTCAATCTCTACGATTTTCATTGCTTTCCCTCATTTCCACTTGTTATCTTGTTTCTAGTATAGAAAAAAAGTGAGCATCGCAACAGTGCAAATACTCACTTTCTTACCGTGAAGATTTCACGAATTTTTTCACATCCGCTAATCATTTTTCATTGTTTCTAGTGGTACCAACGTGATAATTTGAAATCCGTCGGTTGAATCGATAATCAGTTTTCCGCCAAGCTTCGCCGTTCTCTCTTCCATCCCTGTCAAACCTAGGCTTTTCGTCACCGACTCCGCACCTACACCATTGTCCTTCATCTCCAAACGCACAAATTTATTTAGAACCGTCAAAGTAACCTCAACGCGACTTGCCTGACTATACTTCAACACATTCGTCAAGCCTTCCGTCAAATTTTGAATAAACACATACCACATCGCTTGCGTCACCTTACGAAGTTCTCCTTGCATTTGAAAAATGGTCCGAATCCCATATTGCGTCTCAAACGCCTCCAATTGTGCCTTCACACGATTAATTGCAAGACTTTCCTGCGCTGGTTTCGTTGTTTTTAACGTTTTACGAATCTCTTCAATACCCGCTTTATTTATCAAAATCGCATTATCCAGCAGTTCTGCAGCTTTCTCCTGATTCGTGCCCAGGAGAGCTTTCGCTGCTTCAAGCTGTATCAAACCTCCCGTCAACGAATGCCCCAACTGATCATGAATTTGGTGTGATAAAGCATTGCGCTCTTCCAATTTTGCCAAGTATGCCTGCCTAATTCCAGTCGTCTCTGCGGCCTCTAGCTTTGCCGCAAAACCGTCCAATCTCACACGCATCTCCTCATTTTCAGCAACCAAATCTGCCGTCACATACGCCGTTCGATTCAAATGCCAATAAAAAGCCCCTACAAAAATACTAATCCCAGCATAAATTAACGAATATCCACTAAAAAAGAATGGAATCAGCGTCAAAATAAGCGCTAACCAAACCCATTTCGCCTCTAACTTCTTTCCGCGAAGCAACAAAGCAAAAGTACAGAATGGCAATAAAAAATCCATGAGTGGCAGATACCAAATACTAACCAACCAAATAAGCACAATCAACAACAATCGAATTCCCAACTGGTATCGTATCAAAACAAACGACAACAACGTCAGCGATAAGTACAATAAAATGTGCAATAAATAAAGCGCCACCAATCCGTTAGTCATATCCAACTGAAACAAATAAGCCACGAGTAATAAACAAAATGTGCTATCCAGCATCAATTTATAACGTGTCACATCTCACCGCCCCCAACTTTGCCCGTCAAATACAAAATTGCTAGCTGCGTCCGATGGTCCAGCCCTAATTTACCGAGCAATGCCGAAATATTGTTTGCCACCGTCCCTTCCGAAATAAATAAATTCTTCGCAATCTCCTTATTCGAAAGACCACTCGCCACAGCCTTCATCACGTCCATTTCACGCGCCGTTAAATGCAAACCACTTAAATCCGGCGACACATCCGGTTTTTCCGTCTCTAGCGACTGTCTCACCTTATCCCAGATCTCTTCCTGAATAATACTCTGATTCCGCATCACACTCATCACCGCATGCCGAATCAACTCCGGCTCATTGTTTTTCAACAAATAGCCCTTCGCCCCATTCGCAATCGCCTTCAAAATAAACACATCATCATCAAACGTCGTCAAAATAATCACTTTCGCATCCGTCGTCTCCGTTATTTGTTTCGTCGCCTCCACCCCATCCATCACCGGCATCCGCACATCCATCAACACAACATCCACCGCCTGCGCCTGACAAAATGCCACTGCCTCCGCTCCATTCTCAGCAGAACCAACAACCTCTATCTCATCCATCGTCCCTAAAATAATCTCCAAGCCACCCGTAATAAACGAATTATCATCCACAACTAAAACATTAATCATCAAATCTCGCATCCTATCCTTTTTTTCATAAAGTCAACATAGCATATCCGCCTTAATTTCTCCAATAAAAAAAAGACCGCACCTCGTAAAAAGTGCAGCCATTATATTATCGTCTCGCAATATTAACCGTCGTAAACACGAATTTATCATACCGATGACGCGACTTCGAATACTCAAATGCCATCCCATTATTCAAATAAACCGTCTGTTCTACTTCAATAACCGGGTCCGTATTCTCGCAATCCAAATACTGAAAATCCATCTCCGTCGGCTTATCCGCGCGAATCTGCTTATACGAACTCGCAATTTTCAAATTCAGTTCCTCGCGAATATACGAATAAATCGAATGCTCCAGCACTTGCTGCGTCACACCGGGAATTAGCGCCACCGGCATACTCGTATATTCCAAAACATACGGCTCACCATCCACAAGCCTCGCTCGAACAATATCATAAATCGGCGTCTCCAAGTCTATATTTAACCGCTCCGCTACATATTCATCCGGAAATGTCACCTGAAAATGCACAATTTTACTTTCGACATCGCGCCCCTCAAGTAACTTCGTAAATCCGTTAACCTCTTGACTATGAATGTTCAACCGATCCATATCAAGCGCCGATTTAATAATAAACGTCCCATGCCCACGCTTCCGATAGAGCAGCCCTTCCAAAACAAGAACTTCCAGCGCCTTTTTCATCGTCATGCGGCTACAATCAAATTCTTTCGCAAGTGTCATTTCATCCGGAATCGGCTTATCAAGCGGATATTCATTAGCGAAAATACGCTTCTTCAACTCCTCCGCAATAAAACTATATTTGGTCTGATTTTTCGCCATGACGCTAAACACCTCTTTTTCTTTCTATTCTACCATAAAATTAAACTTCAAAACCATGATTTTCAGACAGCTCTTTGTACCAACGACCAGAAGACTTAATCGTCCGTTTGTAATTATCATCCAAGTTTACTTCCACTAAACCATAACGATTTTTATAAGCATTCGCCCAAGACCAGCAATCCATAAATGTCCACAAATGATACCCTTTACAGTTCGCGCCCTCATCCATCGCTTTATGCAGCCATCTCAAATGATCTTTAATAAACGCGATTCGGTAATGGTCATCAATCGAACCCTCGCTTGTGCGGTAACGATCTTCACCTTCTACACCCATCCCATTTTCCGAAATAAAGAACGGAATATTGCCATAGTTATCACGTAAATTAATTGCAATATCATAAATCGCCTTCTCAAAAATTTCCCAACCACGATACGGATTCATTTTCCGATATGGCATTTCATAGTTATCAAATAAATGCTCTGGCATAAATGGCGCATCCGGATGAGCCGCATATTCCTTCGCTTTCACACGGCGCGGTTGATAATAATTCACACCTAAAATATCGATAATATTGTGCTTAATGACCGCCAAGTCTTCCTCCGTATGCACTGGCACAGCATCATGCTCTTTCAAAATAGCCACTAAATCAGCAGGAAACTCGCCCTTCGTCACTGGATCCAAGAAGCTACGGTTAAAAATTAAGTCCGCAATATGAGACGCGCGTAAATCTGCAGGATTTTGACTACGTGGATAAGAAGGCGTCAAGTTTAAAATAATTCCAATTTCGCCATCTTGATTTAACGCATGATATTCCTTCACAGCAAGCGCATGAGCTACCGTCGTATGATACGCAACTTGCGCCGCACGCTTAAAGTCCACGACATTCGGATAATGCATATCGTATAAATAACCCGCTTCCACAGGAACAATCGGTTCATTAAAAGTAAACCAATGCTTCACCTTATCCCCAAACAACTCAAAACACGTTTTCGCAAAAGTTGCGTAAGCAGAAACCACTTCACGATTTTCCCAACCGCCCAGTTCCTGCATCGACATCGGCATATCAAAATGATACAAGTTCATAAACGGCTCCACACCATTCGCCAACATCTCATCAATCACGTTATTGTAGAATTCCACCGCTTTCGGATTCACTTCTCCGATACCATCAGGAATTAAGCGCGACCATTGAATCGACGTCCGGAACGAATTATGCCCCGTTTCCTTCATCAATTGGATGTCCTCCTTGTATTGGTAGTAGAAATTCGATGTATTCGTAGGCCCAACATTATTGAAAAAACGTCCCGGCTCCTCTTGATACCAATGATCCCAAATACTCGGCTTTCTTCCATCTACATCCGCCGCACCTTCCGTCTGTGGCCCCGAAGCCGCACTACCCCACCAAAAATCTTTCGGAAATTCATATTTCATTTTAGCTACCTCCAAATGACAAGCCATCTAAGCCTGTTTAATAACTTTATTATACCCTATTTAATTAAAAGTATAAACTTATAAATGAATTAAGTAGTATATAAAAACAAAAAAAACCATCATCATGACGGTTTTAGAAATAACAATTCAATTTGTGATGACAAATGTAAAAAATCTTGCTATAATGAACTTAGTAGAAAAGTGAAGATGGTGGCTATCAACATAAAGGCGGTGATGCTTATGAAAAATAAGATAATCCCTTTGGAAAGGATCAGCATTGTCAGTTGCAGAAGCAATTGCGCTCATGATTGGTTTTGGAAGCTTTACGGTTTCCTTAATCGGTTTAGTAGTTGTGATTGTCAAATCTGTGGACAAAGACAAAGAGTAACCGCCTATCTCACTTTGACGAGGTGATAGATGGTTACTCACATTTAAACTAAGTCACCGTCTTTAACGGTTTCTACTTGTCAGGGAGACTGTGTATCGAGCACAGTCTTCTTTTCATGTCTATTGTACCAAAAATCGATTTTCTCCGCAAGTCTCAAAGACAACAAATCCGCTCAAAATCTACTTGCTAACCTCTGTCAATTGAGCTAAAATAAGAAGATGTCGTATATGTCTGGGAATAGGGCCCGGACGTTTCTACTCAGCTACCGTAAATGGCTGAACTACGAGCAATAGCATACGCAGTCTCTGTTGCTTAGGGACCGTTCTTTTTTGCGATGGCTCATCTTTGAAAAATGTGCGACAACACAATTCAGGGAGGCTTTTTTTAATGGAGAAATTGTTTAAACTGCAAGAAAATAAGACAACGGTTAAAACAGAAATCTTGGCGGGGTTAACGACCTTCTTGTCGATGGCGTACATATTATTTGTCAATCCATCTGCGCTTTCTACAACAGGTATGGACATGAGCGCAGTGTTTGTCGCTACGGCTCTAGCGGCTGTGGTTGGTTCGCTACTTATGGGACTTATCGCAAACTATCCGATTGGGTTGGCACCTGGGATTGGACTTAGTTCTTTCTTCGCGTACACGGTTTGTGCACAGTGGGGTATTCCTTGGGAAACGGCATTATCTGGCGTTTTAGTATCAGGTTGTGTTTTTATCGTTCTTACAGTAACAGGTATTCGCGAAAAAATTATCAATGCGATTCCAACGGAGCTAAAATTTGCTGTTGGGGCTGGGATTGGCTTTTTCATCGCTTTTCTTGGTTTGAAAAACGCGGGAATTATTGTTGGGAATAAGGCAACACTTGTAGCACTTGGTGATTTACATAACAGTGCTGTATTGCTAGCTGTTTTTGGTATTGTTATAACGATTATTTTAATGACGCTAAATATTAATGGGGCGATTTTTATTGGGATGGCTGCCACGGTCATTGCCGGGATGATTTTTCAACTGATTGATGTACCGACGCAAATTGTGGCGCCGATTCCGGATATTACCCCTACTTTTGGGCAAGCGATTTTCCATCTTGGTGATATTTTCACGCCGCAGATGTTGATCGTGATTTTGACATTCTTCTTCATTGATTTCTTTGATACGGCGGGAACGCTTGTGGCTGTGGCGAATCAGGCTGGTTTTATGAAAGATAATAAAGTGCCGCGCGCAACTCGTGCTTTGTTTGCGGATTCTTCGGCTACGATTGTTGGGTCAATTCTTGGGACTTCGACGACAACTTCTTATGTAGAGTCTACAGCGGGGGTTGCAGTTGGTGGTCGTACTGGCTTGACGGCGATTGTGATTGCGATTTGCTTTGGCTTATCGATGTTCTTCTCGCCTTTACTTGGGGTGATTACAAGCGCGGTGACGACGCCGGCTCTTGTGATTGTCGGGATTTTGATGATTGGCAATGTCGCACATATTGATTGGTCAAAATTTGAGATTGCTGTACCGTGTTTCATGGTTATTTTGATGATGGTACTTAGCTTCTCGATTGCTTCGGGGATTGCATTAGGATTTATCTTCTATCCTATTACAATGTTCTTTAAAGGCCGTTACAAAGAGGTCCACCCGATTATGTATATTCTGATGGTCTTGTTTATTTTATATTTTGTATTTATTGTTTAAAAAAAGAGGCATCGCAAAAATCGCGGTGCCTCTTTTTTATTGGTGTTTTTCATAATAATCATAGCCTCGACCGATGTCTTCTAGGGCATGTGAGTCAGAGCCGTAGATGAGTTCGATGCCGAGTGATTGGGCAACTTGCGCGATGTCTAACGGCGGATAGGTTTCTTGGCAAAATTCTTTGTAAAGTCCTGCGGTATTCCAATCTAGTTGGTATTGCTGGGCTTTTACTTCTTTTAAAAGTTGAGCTACTTGGACGCGCGCGGCGCCTGTGATTGCTGTTTGGTCGTTTTTGAAATAATGTTGGAATTTCTGACATAAGGAAATGTGGCCGAGTCGTCGTGGTTTGGCTGGACCTAAATCGGCAAACAACGATTCGCGGATAAGGTCATAGTATGCCTTTTGAATCGCCGCAAAACTTCCATAATGCTTCCAAATTCCAGCTTCGAAATCGGTTGCTGAAAAATCGATGAAACGCCAACCATCGATGCCCGGCATGAAATGAAGCGATAAAACACCGTCATCCATCTGTGAACCGTATTCCTGAAGTAGCGCTCGTGTGTCTGCTTCAAATCCCGGCAAGAAATCGACTTCAAGGCCAACATGAATGCGAATTTGATCTTTGTATTTCTGTTTCATCTCGTGCGCTTTCTTGAAATACGCGTCCAACTGGTCCCAGCGGAGTGCTGCGGTTGCAATGTCTTCTGGTGAATTCGCAATCTCCCGTTCGAAGGCTGTAGGCATTGGTGGGTGCTCGGTAATCGAATAATCGGTGAAGCCAAGCCCAATTGCTTTTTCAATCATCGTCTCGACTAAATCTCCAGAACCGTGCGGGCAAAATTCTGTATGCGTGTGGCCATCCCATTTTTTCATCTATCATCGCTCCTCTTTTCCCTCATTATATCATTGCCGAAAATTCTAGTCATGCTTTCCTTATAAAATATTTCATTTTTCTGATATAATGGACAAAAAATAATTGGTTTTTATCTATTTACAAAAACGCTTTACTCTGCTAATATGTTAACATGTTAAAGTTTATAAAAAGGAGCCTAGAATATGAAATGGAATCGAAATTTACCCATCGGGACTAGAGATAAGCTTTTTAAGGAAGCAGCGTCGGCTTATGATATGGAGCATCAGGTGAATCGGTTGTTTCATGCGCGAGGCTATCAGCGGATTGAGACGCCTGTCATTGAGTTTGATGATGTTTTTTCGGCAATTAATGATATGAATTTGTATCGCTTTTTCGATAAGAAAGGTCGGTTGACGGTGCTTCGACCAGATATGACTTCTCCGATTGGACGTGTCATTAGTACAACTGGGGTGACGCCACCTTTGAAACTTTGCTACAGTGGCAAGGTTTTTCGGGCTAATGAGGAGCTTTCGGGTGAGCGAAATGAGATGACGCAGGCTGGGATTGAAATTATTGGTTTTGCTTCGATTAAGGCGGAGATTGAGTGTATTACGAATGCGATTGGCATTTTGAAGCAACTTGGGATTGCTGATTTCCAGATTGAAATTGGGCATGCTGCGATTTATCAAGCGATTGTGCAGACGCTCGGCTTGCAAGAAAAGGACGAAGAAGCCTTTCGCCAAGCCTTGCAAAATAAGAGTTTGTTTGGGATTCGGTCGTTTGTGGCGAGTCATCCGAGTGCGATGGATGCGTTTATTTTGGCATTGCCGCGATTGTTTGGTTCGGTGGATACGATTCAGGAAGCGCGGGATTTGACGGATAATGTGGTGATTTTGGAGGCGCTGGCGCAGATGGAGACGATTGTGCAGGTTGTGGATGCGCCGGAACATTTGTCGGTGGATATTGGTCTCGTGCAGGAATTGCATTATTATACGGGGGCGATTTTCCGGGGCTATGCGGATATGTCGGCAGTTCATTTCTTGAGTGGCGGTCGCTATGATTCGTTGTTCGCTCAATTCGGTGAAGATAACTGGCCTGCGGTCGGGCTGGCGCTGAATTTGGATGAGATTGTATCTTTGAAACGCCGTACATTGAAAACTAAAAAAATAGATGAAAAAGTATTTATTCATTATTCGCTGGAGACGAAGCAACTCGCTGAAGAAGTTTTGGCTCGGACGCCGAATGCTTCGCTTAGTTTTTTTGATGAATTGTCGGAAAGTATTGCTTACGCGCAGAAATGGCAATTTAGTAAACTCATCGATGTTAGCAATAATACGATTCTGGAATTGGAGGTCACGTCATGAAATCATTACAAATCGCTTTAACGAAAGGACGCTTGGAGAAATCCGCCGTGGCACTTCTTGAAAAGGCTGGTGTCAATTGCGATATGCTACATGAGAAAAGTCGAAAATTGATTTTTGCGAGTGAGACGGAGCCTTATTCTTTTATTTTGGCAAAGGCGCCGGATGTGACGACGTATGTGAAGCATGGCGTCGCGGATATTGGGATTGTTGGGAAAGACGTGTTGATGGAGCAGGACAAGGAACATTATGAGATGCTAGATTTAAAAATTGGTCAATGCCAGTTCTGTTTGGCTTCGACGCCAAGTTATGATCCAAGTGATTATCGACGCAAAATTATTGCGACGAAGTACCCTACTGTTGCCACGAAATATTTTCGCGAACGTGGGGAAGATGTCGAGATTATAAAGATTGAAGGTTCTGTTGAGATGGCGCCAATTCTTGGTTTGGCGGATGCAATTATTGATATTGTAGAAACTGGTTCAACATTACGGGAAAATGGTTTGGTCATTTTTGATACGATGTACGCTATTTCAGCACGCCTGATTGTGAATAAGGCTTCGTTGAAACGGAACAAGGCTCAAATTTTTGAGTTGATTGACCGGTTGGAAAATACATTGGAGGTGGATGTGTAATGCGGTTTATCACTGGGAGCAAAGAGGAAATTTTAGGACAGTTACATCGTTTTTCTGGCGATGAGGTGCAAGCGGAAACGGAAGCAGTAGTAAAAGCGATTATTGCGGAGGTTCGCGCGGATGGTGATGATGCCTTGTTTCGCTTTACGGAGCGATTTGACGGGGTGAAATTGACTGATTTCAGAGTGCCTCAAGAAGCCTTAGAGCAAGCGTTTAATCAAGTGGAGCCTGATTTTATCGAAGCTTTAGAACAGGCAAAAGCCAACATTCTTTCCTACCACCAAAAGCAAAAACAATCGGGATTTGTTGATACGGAGAAAAACGGTGTGTTGCGCGGGCAGTTGATCAGACCATTAGAAACGGCAGGAATATATGTTCCAGGTGGGACGGCGGCTTATCCTTCATCGGTATTGATGAACATTTTGCCTGCTAAAATTGCTGGGGTGCCGCGGATTATTATGGTAACTCCGCCTGGTAAGGACGGGATGAATCCTCATATTTTGGCGGCGGCGGCCATTGCTGGAGCGGATGAAGTTTATCAGATTGGTGGTGCGCAAGCTATTGCGGCGCTGGCATTTGGGACGGATTCGATTCCGAAGGTGGACAAGATTGTTGGCCCTGGGAATTTGTTTGTAGCACTCGCTAAACGCGAAGTGTTCGGGATTGTGGATATTGATATGATTGCTGGCCCTTCGGAAATTGTGGTTGTGGCGGATGCGACGGCGAATCCTCGGTTTGTGGCGGCGGATTTGTTGTCTCAGGCGGAACATGATAAGTTAGCGCGCGCGATTTTGATTACAACGAGCGAGCAGTTTGGGAAATCCGTAGCGGACGAAGTGGAGAAACAGTTGCAGACGCTGCCTCGTGTGGAAATCGCCACAGCTTCGATTGCGAATTTTGGGCAAGTGATTGTGACGGAGACGCTGGCGGATGCTTTTGAGATTATGAACGACATTGCGCCAGAACATTTGGAAATCCAATTGGAGAACGCGATTGATTATTTAAGCTATGTCAAAAATGCGGGTTCGGTCTTTTTAGGCGCTTATGCTTCGGAGCCATTGGGTGATTATTTTGCTGGTCCGAATCATGTTTTACCGACGAGTGGAACGGCGCGCTTCTTCTCCCCGCTTGGTGTCGCTGACTTTTGCAAACGGACATCGTTTATTTCTTATACAAAAGAAGCGCTGGCCAAAGAAAAAGATGCCATTGTCTTGCTCGCTGAAAAAGAAGGCTTGACGGCGCATGCTCGTGCTATCCAAATTCGCTTTGAGGAGGAAAACTAAATGAGAACTGTTAAAATGGAACGGAAAACGGCGGAAACATCGATCAAAATGGAAGTGTATCTTGATCAACCGGAGAAATGCGAAATCAATACCGGGGTTGGTTTTCTCGATCATATGCTGACACTTTTCGCGCGTCATAGCCGGATTGGTTTCGTCTGTGAGGCCATCGGTGATTTGGAAGTAGATTCACATCACACGGCGGAAGATGTCGGGATTGTGCTTGGACAATGCTTGAAGGAAGCGCTTGGAGACAAGGCGGGTATTAATCGTTATGGTTCAGAATACGTGCCAATGGATGAGTCGCTTGGCTTTGTGGCACTGGATTTGAGCGGTCGGTCCTATCTTGTTTTCGATGCGACGTTTGATAATCCGAAACTCGGTGCTTTTGATACGGAACTCGTAGAAGAATTTTTCCAAGCGGTGGCTTTTAATGCCGCGATGAACTTACACTGCCGCGTGCTTTACGGCAAAAATACACATCACAAAATTGAAGCGCTATTCAAGGCATTCGGTCGCGCGTTGCGTCAAGCAATTACGGTGAATCCTGATATTCAGGGCGTCAACTCGACGAAAGGTGTGTTGTAAATGCAGATTGCAATTATTGATTACGATGCGGGAAACACGAAAAGCGTCAGCAAAGCATTGGATTATATCGGCATTGAAAATACGATAACAGCTTCGAAAAACACAATTTTAGCAGCAGATGGCATTATTTTACCCGGTGTTGGTGCGTTTCCAGAAGCAATGGCATCACTTGAGGAACGCGATTTGATTGCGGTTTTGCAAGATGTTGTGGCACAAGGCAAACCACTGCTCGGCGTGTGTCTCGGCATGCAATTACTGCTCGACTCTAGCGAAGAACACGGCTACACACAAGGCCTCGGCTTAATTCCCGGCCAAGTCAAATTACTACCAAACACCGCAAAAATCCCGCACATGGGTTGGAATCAACTTGAAGTCACGCAAAACTGTCCTTTAACGCAAAATCAAGAAGGCAATTTTGTTTACTACGTCCATTCGTATTACGCCGACTGCGACGCTAAATACGTCATGGCAAGCAGCAGCTATTCTGTCCAAGTTCCCGGCATTATCGCGAATGCGAACGTCTACGGCGCGCAATTTCATCCCGAAAAAAGCGGCCAAGCAGGACTTGAAATTTTACAAGGATTTAAGGAGGTTATCACATGCGCATCTTCCCAGCAATAGATTTGAAAAATGGCCGTTGTGTTCGGCTGTATCAAGGTGATTTCGCTCAAGAAACGGTGGTAAATCCCAATCCGATCGCACAAGCTAAAGCCTTCAGTGAACAAGGTGCGACCTACCTACATATCGTGGATTTAGACGGCGCGCTAGAAGGCAAACCGATTAATCTAGACGTTATTCGTTCCATGAAAAAAGCAGCAAACCTTCCCGTCCAAGTCGGCGGCGGTATTCGCCACATGAAGCAAGTAACATTTTATTTAGAAGAAGCAGAAATCGACCGCGTCATTATCGGCTCGGCAGCTCTTGAAAATCCGGACTTTGTTCGCCAAGCCGTTAGCCTTTACGGTGACAAAATTGCAGTTGGCATTGATGCAAAAAATGGTTTTGTCGCAACGTCTGGCTGGCTAGATGTAAGCACGACGGATTATCTCACTTTTGCAAAAGAAGTCGAGAAAATTGGCGTTCAAACGATTATTTTCACAGATATTGCTAAAGATGGTACGCTAGAAGGTCCGAATTTGGAGCAACTACAAGCTATGCAACAAGCTGTAAACGTTGATATTATCGCATCTGGTGGTGTTAGTAACAAACAAGATTTGGAACAGCTGGCGCAACTCGGTCTATACGGTGCTATTTGTGGAAAAGCGCTCTACAACGGCAATATTTCCATGGCGGAAATCACGGAGGTGGAGAACCTTGCTAACTAAACGCATCATTCCATGTCTCGATGTCACAGATGGGCGTGTCGTCAAAGGCATTAACTTCGTATCTTTAACGGATGTTGGTGACCCTGTCGAAATCGCCAAAGCCTACAATGAAGCCGGTGCCGACGAGCTCGTATTTCTTGATATTACAGCTACGCACGAAGAACGGCGCACAATGATTGAAGTGGTGGAGCGAACTGCCGAACAAGTCTTCATTCCACTTACTGTTGGCGGCGGCATCCATTCCGTGGCAAACATGAAAGACCTATTGCAAGCCGGTGCCGACAAAATTTCACTCAACTCGGCTGCACTTAAAAATCCAAACTTAATCGCAGAAGGCGCCGCAAAATTCGGCAATCAATGTATTGTTGTTGCTATCGACGCCAAATATCACGCCGAAGATAAAACCTGGCATGTCTACAGCCGTGGCGGTCGTGATGACACTGGGCTTGACGCCATCCAATGGGCAAAAAAAGCGGTCTCACTTGGCGCAGGTGAAATTTTGCTGACAAGTATGGATGGTGACGGAACAAAAGACGGATATGATATCGCGCTCACCGATGCAATTTGTAATGCCGTCACCGTCCCTGTCATCGCATCTGGTGGTTGCGGAAACGCTCAACACATGGTGGATGTTTTTGAACAAACGAGCGCTGACGCCGCACTTGCTGCTTCGATTTTTCATTATGGTGAAATGACGATTCCAGAAGTGAAACAAATTTTGCAAGAGAAAGGAGTTGCGATTCGCCAATGACACTCGATTTTTCAAAGGGGCTTATCCCGGCAATTATTGTGGAAGACACGACTGACGAAGTCCTCATGCTCGCTTATATGAACGAAGAAAGTTACGGCAAAACCCTCGAAACAAACACCACCTGGTTCTTCTCGCGTTCTCGCAATGAACTATGGAATAAAGGCGCGACATCTGGGCATTTCCAACACGTCAAAGAAATCCGGTCTGACTGCGATGGCGACACCCTCCTCATCCGCGTCGACCAAATCGGACCCGCCTGCCACACTGGCGCCCATAGTTGTTTTTTCAATCTTGAAAAGGAAGTGACGACAAAATGAGCATTCTAAACGAACTCTACGACCAAATCAATGACCGCAAAACTACACCGAAAGAAGGCTCCTATACGAATTATTTATTGGACCGCGGACTCGATAAAATTTTGAAAAAAGTAGGTGAAGAGGCAACGGAAGTCGTGATTGCTGCTAAAAATCAGGACAAAGCAGAGCTCACGTCAGAACTTGCCGATTTGACATACCACGTCCTCGTCTTGCTCGCAGAACAAGGGCTAACGCCAGCAGACATCGAACGCGAACTTGAAAAACGCGAAGGCAAGCTCAGCGTCACAAAAGACCGCAAGCCAATCGACGAATTATAAGGAGGTTTATTCATGCAAACAAAACCAGCTTTGGACGCATTGTCCGCATACAAACCCGGCAAACCGCTGGAAGAAGTTCGCCGCGAACTCGGTCTTGAGAAAATCTACAAACTAGCATCCAACGAAAACCCATTCGGTACATCTAAAGCCGTCACCAAACTACTAAAAGCAGGTGATATTGACTTATCGTATTATCCCGACGGTGCTGGTCGTATTTTGCGTGAAGCGATTGCGGCATTTCATGATGTCCCAACCAATCAAATTCTGCTTGGCTCAGGTCTTGATGATGTCATCCAAATTATTTCCCGCGCCGTTTTGACACCCGGTGATACGATTATTGAAGCCGCTCCGACTTTTTCGCAATATTCCTTGCATGCGACGATTGAAGGTGCCAAAACGATTCGCATTCCTGTCGATGAAACAACTGGGAAATCCGACCTTACGGCAATGGCTAACGCCGTGAATGCACGAACAAAAATCATCTGGCTATGCAATCCGAACAACCCGACCGGCACGATTTCTAGCCAAGCCGAAGTACTCGCGCTCTTAGAAGCCGTTCCGAAAAATGTCCTTGTTATCAGCGACGAGGCTTACTTCGAATACGCGACTTCCGAAGAATATCCAGATACACTAGCGCTACTCGACCGTTTTCCGAACCTTATCATTATGCGCACCTTTTCCAAAATCTACGGTCTCGCGGGCTTACGCATCGGATACGCGATTATCCCAGAAGCGCTCCAAGACGCATTCAACATCGTCCGGCTCCCGTTCAATACATCATCCATCGCCCAATCCGCCGCAATCGCCGCATTAAACGACCAACATTTCGTTGACACATGCGTACAGGCAAACAGTGCAGGATTACAACAATGGTATGAATTCCTAGATAAGCGCGGTCTATCCTATTACAAATCCGACGCCAATTTCATTTTCTTTAACGTCGAACGCGATGCGACCGAGCTTTTCAATCAACTTTTGCAAAAAGGCTACATCGTCCGCGCAGGCTTAAAACCAAATTGGCTTCGTATCACAATCGGCTCCAAAAGCGAAAATGATGGCTGTATACAAGCGCTGGCCTCGATTTTGGATAACAAATAATTACACGTACTTCTCATGAAGGGCGCATAAATACGTCTGAAAACACGTATAAAACGAATCCCGGCTACAAATTGTGACATGCTTGCCGAGTTGGAATAAAACCCCTTGTCTCTATACTTTCGAAAAAAAACAGATAAATTCCGTGCATCAACTTGATGGATAGGTTCCTTCATCGGAACCTATTTTTCCGCCTCGTAATCACTGTCTAACCTTACTCTCATCCCATTTTAATCTAATATCTACTTCCTGACAAAATTGTCACTTTGCACTTCGAAATTGTAAGCCAAAGCGATGTTTTGAAATCTAGTTACACGCTATACTTAATGTATTGGAGAAGTCATCTTTCCCCGAGATGACGTGGCCAGTGGCGATAAATAAAATGAGCTTTCTTTAAAGCCTAATACACACTTCAAAGAAAACTCATCCCTTATTCCAACTACTGTGAGCATGACTCGCTTTGCTCATGTACAACGAATACATCCCTATACCATATTTAATTCCCTGATATCCCTTTTAATATCGCCGCCCCACAACCTCCTATAACTCCCTACTTGCACACGCTTCCCCGGCGTGTGTTTTTTTATTGCTAAAACGATTTACCGACATTATCCTCAATCCATTTATCAATGCTCACTTTAGAGTAATATTTCGTCCCATCTATCGTGATTGTTGGTAAATTTCCTTGCTTCTGCAATTTCGCTAGTTCTTCATCACTAATTCCTAAATAAGTTGCCAAATCTTCCTCGTAAAGCAGTTTTGTCTCCATTCTGCTCTCCCTTTTTGCTTTATTTTATAGAGGCTTTACAACAGTCGGCTGATAGTCTATCAAAATCATCGAACGCTCGGCCGGTTCGTCTTGCTCACCTTTATGCACCGAACTTACGTAATGGCTCACAGACTCATCCGCCACGCCATAAGATTCCAACGCTTTCGTCAATGTAAAATCAGCAAAAATATGACGCGCATCCATCGCTTCTGGGAACTGATCCACATCATCAATCGTCGCAATCACATTTTGTCCACCGTTCACATTCTGACGTTTCACTAAATGCGCAAACGTAAATGGCTCGCCGTCCCGATGCAAACAGTTCGGCGAAGAAACCGCCTCTTCCCCATCACGTTCCACTTTCAACTTCACGAAATGCACACCAACATTGATCGGCATCACCATATCCCGCTTGTCCCAATACGTCTGTGCAAAGTCAAATTGAATCATCTTCTTCAAAAGCTCATTATCCAACATCGCTTGCTCAAGCATCGGAAAACTACGATACGCGTCGGGAAACTCTGGATTAAACGCTCCTTGAAAGTACTCCGCAACTTCTTCCCCGTCCTCTTTCACCATCGCAGGCAACCATTCCACTTGATTTGACCATGGTAAAATAACTGCACGCGAAAAACGACGATACCGATGAAGTCCAGACGCGTAAGCATCCGTTGGCAAGTTTTCAAAAGCTGCTTCAATCTCGGCGAACTGACTTTCCACCCATGTCATGTCCTTATTATATAGACTAGCAATATCCTCACCCGCATCAAAACGTATATATCCTTTTTCTAACATTTCTTCTTTGTACACAACGATTCCTCTTTTCTTTTAAACTCCTCATTATTGTAACATTTTGTCCCAACTCAAAGAAAGCGTTTATAAATTGCGCATCTTATTAAAAGAATCTGAAAAATTATTTTTTTTGCCTTGTATCCTCAGCGTATTTCATGTAAACTAACATTATAAGTGAAATTTCAGAATAACCTTTTCCTGAAAACAAAGAAAATACATGGACTATAATCTTACACTCCATGGTATATTTATTCTCACTTAAAATAAGAATATGGGGAGCGATTCAATATGGTACAACAAGCAACAGTGACAAAAGAAGTAGAGGCAGCAGAAAGCTACACAGCACGTATCTTTGAAATAATAAAAAAACGCAATCCTTCTGAGAGCGAGTTTCACCAAGCAGTAGAGGAATTTTTACAATCGTTAGTTCCTGTCTTAGCAAAAGAGCCGAAATACGAGGCTGCTGGAATTTTAGAAAGATTGACCGAGCCTGAACGACTTATTACATTCCGTGTGCCTTGGGTAGACGATAATGGCAATGTACAAGTCAATCGTGGTTTCCGCGTACAATTCAATAGCGCTATCGGTCCATACAAAGGCGGCTTGCGTTTCCACCCATCGGTAAACGGCAGCATTGTCAAATTTCTTGGATTCGAGCAAATTTTTAAAAACTCCCTAACAGGCCTCCCAATCGGCGGCGGTAAAGGTGGCTCCGACTTTGATCCTAAAGGTAAAACAGACAACGAAGTTATGCGTTTTTGCCAAAGCTTCATGTCCGAGTTACAGAAATATATCGGTCCCAATACAGACGTTCCAGCAGGCGACATCGGTGTTGGTGCCCGCGAAATTGGTTTCCTATTCGGTCAATATAAGCGCCTAAACGCGTTTGATGCCGGCACATTAACAGGAAAAGGTTTGAACTACGGCGGAAGTTTAACACGTACCGAAGCCACAGGTTACGGCGTAGTCTACTTCACACAAGAAATGCTCCAAGACAAAAATGATTCCTTAAAAGGCAAAAAAGTCGTCGTTTCCGGATCAGGTAACGTAGCCATTTATGCCATCGAAAAAGCTCACGAACTTGGCGCAACAGTCATCGCATGTAGCGATTCAAGCGGCTATATCCTAGATGAAAACGGTATTAACGTCGCAACAGTAAAACAACTAAAAGAACAAGAACGTAAACGGATTAGCGAATACACAACACACCATTCAGACGCTACTTTTGTGGCAAACGGCGACATTTGGTCAATAGCTTGCGATATCGCCTTACCTTGCGCAACGCAAAACGAAATCAATGCCGATCAAGCAGCAGAGCTTGTTAAAAACGGTGTCATCGCTGTCGCAGAAGGCGCGAACATGCCGTCTACACTTGACGCGGTAGCTGTCTTCCAAGAAAACGGCGTATTATTCGGACCTGCAAAAGCCGCCAATGCTGGTGGAGTTGCCGTATCCGCACTGGAAATGGCGCAAAACAGTATCCGTATGAGCTGGACTTTTGAAGAAGTTGATTCTCACTTGAAATCCATTATGAAAAACATTTACAAAAATGCTAGTGCTACAGCGTCCGCGTATGATGCAGAAGGAAATCTCGTTGTTGGTTCTAACATCGCTGGCTTCCTTAAAGTTGCAGATAGCATGTTGACAGAAGGTATTATCTAAACTACAAAAAGACCGAATAATGACGGGGTGTCTCCCTCACTATTCGGTTCTTTTTTCTGCTGTCTTCTACTGTGTTCGACTCGATATTACGTGTCAGTATACTTTCTGCGACGACAACGACATTCGCTCCAATACTAATATTCGGCACCACAACACTTCCAGGAGCAAAGTGAACAAAATTACCAACCGAGATGTCGTGTTCTACCGTCGCGCCACTGTTGACAATCACATGCACCGTATTCGCTTGAACAATCGAACCTGCCATCACCAAGCTACCCTCGCCGATTTCTACCGTTCCTTCAACAAATGCCGTCGGATGAATAATTACAACTTTTATTTCAGTTTTGAATTTTTTGTAACATTAATGCAACAAAACTTCATAAGCCTATACTTTTCTCTGGCTGTGCTATAATGAGAGAGAATAGAAAGCTTAAGGAGGAATTATGAATGGCTAACAAAGAAGCGATTGCCTACATTGGTACATACACCAAAGTAGAAAGTGAAGGGATTTACCGTCTTCACATCGATAAAAAAACTGGTGAGATTACGCAAAATAAATTGGCTGGCAAGATGGATAACCCAACCTACTTGAAAATAACAGAAAATCAAAAATATATTTACTCCGTTGCAAAAGATGGCGATAAAGGTGGCGTTGCTGCTTTTAAAATCCAAGAAGATGGTTCGCTAGAATTGTTAAATCAAGAAGTGAAAGCTGGAAACCCGCCTTGTTACGTGGACTCTTCTCGTGATGGCGATTATGTTGTTTCGGCGAATTACCACTTAGGAACCATCATTGCTTATCCAACATATAAAGGTGCGCTAAAAGAAGCTAGTTCTGAGGTGCAACACATTGGTAAAGGCGTTAACCCAGAGCGTCAAGAAAAAGCGCATGCTCACTTCGCTGGTTTTACACCTGACGAAAAATACGTGATTACGTGCGATCTTGGAACAGATTTCGTCACAACGTACGCAATCAAAAATGGCGTTCTTGAAAAGGTAAGCGATTTAAAAGTGAAAGCTGGTAGCGGTCCTCGTAACCTTGTTTTCCATCCAAAAGCTAGTATTGCTTATATCATGACTGAAATGGCGGCAGACGTTGTTGTGGCGGCTTATGATGAAGCTACTGGCGCGTTAACAGAAATGCAAAGTATCCCGTCTTTACCTGCTGATTTTGAAGGCGAAAACAAAGGTAGCGCGATTCATATTTCTAATGATGGACGTTTCCTTTATGTTTCTAACCGTGGACAAGATGCGGTTGTTACTTTTGCGATTGATGAAGAAGGAAAATTGAGCTTAGCGGCAACTACTCCTGTGGAAGGCGTTGGCCCTCGCGATTTCGACCTTGATCCAACTGGCGAAATTCTACTTGTCTCTAATGAAAACACGAACAACGTTACTGTTTTCGGCGTAAATCAAGAAACAGGCGCTCTTACTTTACTACAAAAAGACATTCACGTTCCTGAACCGGTTTGCGTGAAATTCATTAACGAATAAAAAAGAAGAGGCTCCTCACGCGGACAATACGTTTGGAGTCTCTTTTAAGGAGGAATTAGTATGCTTACAATGGGTTATATTGGTTTTGGGAAAAGTACGACGCGGTATCACATGCCGTATACATTAATTCGCGATAATATTCGCATTAAAACAATCTACAATCACAGACGTAAGCCAGAACTAGAAGCGGATTACGCGAAATATGAGATTCAGTTTACAGATCATCTGGATGAGCTTTTGCAAGATACAGAAATTCAGCTCGTTAGCATCTGCACGCCCGCAAATACACATTATGAACTAGCGAAAAAAGTGTTGGAAAGCGGCAAAAATGTTCTTGTTGAAAAACCATTCTGTACAACTGCGGAGGAAGCAGCGGAACTTTTTGCATTGGCGAAATCGAAAGGACTCATTGCAATGGCTTACCAAAACCGCCGTTTTGATAGTGATTTCTTGGCGGTGAAAGAAGTTTTGGCAAGTGGTAAATTAGGCGATCTTGTAGAGTTAGAATCGCACATGGACTATTATCGTCCTGAGGCGCCAAGCTTTGACGGAGAGAATTATGATGGTGCTTTTTATGGGCTTGGTGTTCACATGATGGATCAAGTAATTGATTTATTCGGACGCCCTGACGAAGTTAGCTACGACATTCGTTCTGTCCGTAATCCAGGAAATCCTGACGATACTTTTGAAGTTCAATTCTTTTATCCGAAACATAAAACAATTGTGAAAACGAGCCATTTGGTGAATATTCCTTATCCAAAATTCATTCTTCACGGTACAAAAGGCAGCTTTGTAAAATATGGTATTGATCAGCAGGAAACGTGTCTAAAAGCTGGTGTAATGCCTGGTGATGTAGATTTTGGCGTTGATCCTGAGAGTCATTATGGCACACTCGTCTATGTTAATGATGCTGGCGAAACCGTACAAGAAACTGTACCTACACCACTCGGTGACTACGGCCGTCTTTATGATCAGCTACATGAGGCTATTTTAAACAACGCCACAAAATTAGTCTCTGATAACGAGACACTTACCAATATGACGATTTTAGAACAAGGCTTCACAGCAAAAAATCCACGCGTCATATCTTTATAGATAGATTATTTTTGCTCTTATCTGGTGCGTTTCTCATCAGATAAGGGCTTTTTTATAGTAGTGTTCATCTCTACTTTGCAATACTTGCCTATTCACCAAAGAAAACGCTCTCAATATCCATATCGATGTAATAAAAATTCGTTTTTATGTAACAATTTACAAGTGAATAAATGGTATAATTATAATATCAAATGGAAAAAGGAGTGGAATACATGAAAAAAAGAATGCTGATTGTCGCTGCAGGAATAGGAATCACACTAGGAGGAATCACTTTAAGTAGTCCGATTGCATCTCAGGCTGCTATAGACGCGGATATCGTAGGCGTTGGACAAGATCCTATACAAAACGTGGTACCTTTTTTAGCTGGAAATATACTTGATAGTAGTAAAGAAGCAACATTTATTGGTCCATCAAATGCTATACTAGTTGTAAATGGACAATACTTCAGAGAAAATACTAATGGTGTTTTTCATATTCATTTACCTAATTATTTAGACGTAGGTGATAAGGTTGTTACTCAGTTCATCTCAACCTCATCAGGTGCAAGTAGTGCCGCCAGAGTATACACCGTAGCAAGTGGGACTACAATAGATCCATTGGTAGCAC
Source organism: Paenilisteria riparia FSL S10-1204 (assembly GCF_000525995.1). Classification (GTDB taxonomy): domain Bacteria; phylum Bacillota; class Bacilli; order Lactobacillales; family Listeriaceae; genus Listeria_A; species Listeria_A riparia. The sequence continues at coordinate 271,457 of NZ_AODL01000007.1, forward strand.
CTGGAGCAACACGTGTATTTGGTAGCACACGACCAAATTCTCAAGTGACACTTCTAGTAAATGGGCAACCTGCGGGCTCCGCACTTTCATTCGGCTACGGACAATGGAATATTGCACCACATATCCATATCCCTCAAGGAAGCAATGTTTCCGTGCGAGTAACCTCCATTAACAATGGCTATTCACATACTTTAAGTAGTCCAGTCTACAAAGTTACCACGCCTAATCCTGGATCACTACCAAAAGGACCCCAATTAGTACAAACAGTTACAGATCAAAGCAAAGATATTTTCTTTATTGCGACTCCTTACGCAAGGGTAACACTACTTGGGACAAATCACTGGGCCGATTCAGCCGGTATCGTACACGTTAAATTAGGAACAACATTAAAAGCCGGAACGACATTAACCGCTACTATGGTAGACGATTTCAGTCATATACGTGAGCCACTCACATTTACAGTGCTTTCATCGAGATAATGCAACTTAAAAACCACCACTTGCAACACATGCAGGCGGTGGTTTTTTGCTAATTTACCAAACAAATTGCCATGTCACACCGAACTTATCCGTGATCCATGTTACTTTTTTAAATGGGCCTATTGCTTCTGGCCCCATCATAACTGAGCCACCTTCTGCAAATGATGCAAATAAGCGGTCAAATTCGGCTTCATCCGTGCAATGCACAAGAATCGATGCTGCCCAAGAAAAGGCTGGTGCGTATTCTTTTTCCATATCCATGACCATGAAAGACTGTCCGCGAAGTTCGAACGTGCCATTCAACAGTTTGCCTGTCTCACCACGATCTTCTTCCCCAATATATACTTTACTTTTCTCCACAGCCTCTGGAAACTGGCTTAAATAAAAGGCCATTGCTTCTTCTGCATCCCCACTAAATGTTAAAAAAGTAGAAACGGATTTCTCTGGTTTGTACATGTCTCATTCCTCCATCTTCTATTTATTCGCTACATTACGCCCATCAATATTAACAAGAAAAACACCAGCCAAAACACAATATACCCCATTGAAATAATAAAACCAATCACTGGGAGAAAATTACGCTCTGTCTCTTTTGTAATCCCTATTAACGACACAATCAGCGTAAGAACCGCGACACCAAAAATAACAATAAACCAATTACCTGCCGTGACAATACCAAACTCCACAGGTTTTATAAAAATCATTACAATACACAGAATCCCTAGTAAAAATGCTAAAAAGCCTAAGAAAGTTGTTCGTTTTTTGATCGGTGCATCTTCCATGTTCTTCATCCCTTATCCTAATTTTTAATGACACCACGAGCCACATATTGCATATCGTTTGCGGACTCTACTGTGTAATTACCATTTTCAAAGCTAATTTTTGTGACACTAGCGTTTTCAATTGGCACAGCAACGGAATCAGGATCTAGGAGTGATAGCAAAATATTAATTACCATACCGTGACAAACAACTAACACATTGCCGTTCGTTACTTCACTACAAATCAAGTCCAGCGAAGCAAGTAATCGGTTCGTGAAAATATCCCAATTCTCCGCCATGCCTGTTTCGTCCATTTCCGCAACCATATCAATCATTAATCGAGGTGCATCATGCTTATGTACTTCAAAAAATGCTTCCACCGTCGGAAAACCGTGTACCTCACAAGCCTTTTCCCACATCACCCGATTCAGTTCCCCTTCAAACTTTCCAAAACCGAACTCGCGCAACCCTTTTAACTGATTTAAAGGCAATTCAAATGCTGCATGTCGCATCACAATATCCGCCGTTTCAATCGTGCGTCCACGGTCACTCGTATATACCGCTTCGAATTTCGTACCTGCTAAGCCACGCCCAAGCTGTTCTGCAACAATGATTCCGGCTTCTGTAAGCGGACTATCCGCCCATCCTTGAACTCGATCAATCGTATTTAACATGGTCTTTCCATGCCGCGTGACATATAAAGTTACCTTATTACTCATTCCCTTTTGCACCGCCATTCTTTCAATTATATTCTCAGTGTATCAAGCTGAGCCATGTTTTGCAATTCTCATATTACCAAAATGGCGTTTTCCCGCAAGAAAACGCCAAATCAATGTCATTAATCAACACCACGCATATATTTTTTCAAAAGTGGTGCACTTAAAAATAACAGAATCGCGAAAGCCACAGCACCAAATCCAAAAATACCGAAGTACAAAATTTCCGTATCTGCATTGAAAAATTGGGTTGCTTGCGCGTTGAACGCCTGTGCCATCGAATCAGATAAGAACCAGACACTCATGGTTTGTGATGCAAAGGCAGCCGGTGCCAGTTTTGTTGTAGCGGAAAGGCCTACTGGTGATAAACACATTTCCCCGACGATACAAATGAAGAAGCTAAATACAAGCCAAAGCGGGCTTACAGCAGTCGTCGTATTACCAGCTAAAATCCCTGGCAACATCATGATTACAAACGATAACCCTGCAAAAAATAGCCCTAACGCGAACTTACGTGGCGTTCCTGGTTGCCGTTTTCCCATCTTCGTCCAAATCCATGCGAAAATCGGTGATAGAATAATGATAAACATCGGATTCAGCGATTGGAATATACCCGGATTTAACGTAAAACCTCCAACACTTAAATCCGTCCGATTCGCTGCAAACAGAGCAAGCGTTGTTGATCCTTGCTCCTCAATCATCCAAAACATAACAGAAATCAAAAACAGCGGTATGTATGCAGTTAAGCGCGCCCGCTCGTCTTTTGTTGTTTTCTTACTTGTCATCATCACGATAAAATACAGAAGCGGAATAATAACACCAAGCACCGTCACCGTCATGATAACCGTTTCTAACGAATATTCCCCTTGAAGCAAACCGATAACCGTGAAAATTGCTGCAATTCCAAGAGCTAATCCAAGAGCAAGCCCAGACATTTTCTTCTTTTCTGCACTCTTTAGTGGATTCGGAACTTTTTTTCCAGCATCGCGCAAATACATTTTTCCAGTAATAACATATACAATCAGACCGACCGCCATACCAACTGCAGCCACACCAAATCCAGCATGATAACTGCCTGCTGAACTAGAAACAGATGTCACAATAAATGGTGCAATAAATGCTCCCAAGTTAATCCCCATATAAAAAATACTAAAACCAGCATCCCGCCGTTGATCCTTCTCTGGATACAAATCCCCAACAACGTTTGACACATTAGGTTTCAAAAATCCCGTTCCAATAATGATAAAGAACATCGATACAAATAATGCCGTCGCGCCCCCCGGAAATGACAGCGCAATGTGCCCTACCATAATCAAAACGCCACCATAAAAAATCGTCCGTCGCGGCCCTAAAATTCGGTCAGCCGTCCAGCCCCCAATGACACCCGACATATAAACAAGTGAGCCGTAAATCGACATAATCGCCGTCGCAGTAGCCTGAGAAAAACCAAGCCCACCGTCCACAACCGCCGTATACATATAATAAATAAGAATTGCACGCATCCCGTAGTAAGAAAAACGTTCCCAAAATTCAGTGAAAAACAGCGTTGCCAGTCCTCGCGGATGCCCAAAAAAAGTTTTGCTACTACTATCTTTTATCGCCATCGTACTCCCCTCTTCCCTATTAAAATACACTCCAGAGCATGCTCAGCTAACAAAGAAGCATACTCCAGAGTTTCAAATGATTATCTTATAATGCGTTTTTGTAAATTTCACGGCTTACTTCTAGCGTCTGATCTCCACGTTCGGAAATTGCCGTCAAACCATGGCTTTCCAATTGTGAAACAAGCGCATCCACCACTTCTTCCCCCAGCTCATAATCGCTAAAATGCGTCGGAGCACCTAGAGATTCAAAGAAAGCACGCGTTTTATCAATCGCTGTCTGTACTTTTTCATCGTCAGTTCCTTCGGTAATATGCCATACCCGTTCTGCGTATTGCAATAACTTGCCGTATTTCTGCTCTTTACGAACTTCAAGCAACGAAGGTAAAACAATCGCAAGCGTCCGCGCATGGTCAATATGATAAAGCGCCGTAATTTCATGACCTAAACCATGACTCGCCCAGTCACCAGGGACCCCTTTATTTAGCGTTCCATTAAGCGCATAAGTCGCTGTCCACATGAAGTTTGCACGTAAATTATAATCATGGTTCGACTCATCTACAACATCAGGACCAATTTCAATCAACGTTTCAAGCAGCCCTTCCGCAAAACGATCTTGCACCATCGCACCAACTGGATACGTCATATATTGTTCCATAATATGCACAAACGAATCAATAACACCGTTCGCCAATTGACGTTTTGGCAACGTATACGTAAGCTCTGGCTCAAGAATCGAGAACTGCGGGAAAGTAACCGCACTACCAAAACCAAGCTTTGCTTTTTTCGCAACAATGCTGACAACGCCGCCACTGTTCATTTCAGAGCCAGTCGCAGGAAGCGTTAAGACGGTACCAAACGGCAATGCTTTCGTAATCGGAATGCCTTTTCCAATGCCACTACCGAAAATATGAATTGGCTCTTCATCGAAAAGTGCTGCAGCCGCAATGAATTTCGTTCCGTCAATAACAGATCCGCCACCGACAGCAAGTAAGTAATCAAAACCTTCAGCTTTTACTAATTTCACCGCTTTAATTAACGTTTCATAAGTAGGGTTTGCCTCAATCCCACCGAACTCACCAAATGTATGCCCACTTAAAGCCTCGCGCACTTTCGCAAGTGTCCCAAAGCGTTCCACACTACCGCCACCATATAAAACAAGTACTTTCTTATCCGTTGGTACAAGCGTGCTAAGTTCCTTGATTCGATCTTTCCCAAATACGATACGCGTTGGATTGTAATAATCAAAATTTGCAATTTCTTTATTCATTTTGTCCTTACCTCGCTTTTTTAATTTTGTATTGTGGTGCTTTTCTTTGTTTTACACCAATACTTTACACTTATATACCCATTATTACAAATGACTACACTTGCCAATATCAGCAAATGAATCCTGTCTTCACTTTTTTTCGGGTCACTCTAAAGAAAACGTTTTCTTTGAGAATATTTTCCTTAATTTGTCCACATAAAGTCTACAGACAAAACCACTTATATTTAGTATTCTATAGATAGACCTCTTCATCCCTTACACCTATAGAGTACATGCTTGTTGGCCGTCAATGGTTCCCTTCTGTTGACGGCTATTTATGTAAGAGAAAGGAGTATAAAATGCATAAAAAATGGAAAAAACATAATTTCAGCCTAATAATGGGGATTTTAAATGTCACTCCCGATTCTTTTTTTGATGGAGGAAAATATTTAAACACACAACACGCCGTTGCCCGCGCAATTGATATGGCAAATAACGGAGCTTCCATCATTGACATTGGAGGTATATCCACACGACCAGGTTTTTCAGAAGTTAGCATCGAGGAAGAAAGACATCGGGTCCTCCCTATTATTAAAGCGGTACGCCAAGCTTTACCTGATATATGGATTTCACTTGACTCTTGGCGTAGCACTGTTGTCGAAGAAGGCATTTTAGCAGGAGTTAATTTCTTAAATGACCAATGGGGCGCAAAATACGATTCTAAAATTGCAGAACTTGCTGCAAAATACGATTTACCAATTTGCTTAATGCATAATCGAAAAAATACGGACTATACAGATTTCATGACAGATGTAAAAAAAGATTTACTAGAGAGCGTTCAAATTTGTCAAAAAGCAGGGCTTGCCAAAAGAAATATTATTCTTGATCCAGGCATCGGATTTGCCAAAACACCAGAACAAGATTTAGAAATAATTCGCCGAATCGATGAAATTGTTGCCTTAGATTTCGAAGTACTGCTTGGCGCAAGTCGAAAATCTACCATTGGAAAAGTGCTCGACCTACCGGTAAACCAAAGAATGGAAGGTACGGGAGCAACGACTGTATACGCCCTTTCAAAAGGATGTAGCATCGTGCGCGTGCATGATGTTAAAGCAATGTATCGTATGGCCCGTATGACAGACGGCATCATGGGAAAAATTCCGTTATAAACCAACCTCAGATAGGGTTAAAGAAGAGCAAGTCCAGTAGCCCTGCTCTTCTTTAAAAGTGACACATCGCAATCCTAATTTCATCCAATTTTTATATAACCTTACATGTAAACCAGTGTTTTTCAATATACTTTACGCCTATATATGTTCCAGAGCTGGCTGAATTGAGGTAAATAAAATAAAACGATTCCAATCAAAAACCCTATATTTACTAGAATACTATAATAATCATAAAACGTATTATAAAAAGCCGCTAAAAATAAAATGGCTACAGTGCATAGCTGTTTTGTAAGATAAATCCCCTCCCACTCCCTGTTAGAAAGCACTGAGCGCAATACATAGTAAATAAAATAAGCAATTCCCATACTAAGCGCCGCTCCTTTTGCCCCGTAGTAAGGAACAAAATACAATGCCAATGTTATATTGGTAATTATGGCCCCAATCGAAACATATATGTTCAAATATGTTTTCCGGCTGAATACAATCCCCAAAGTTGTTGTTTCACTAATTGTATAGAGAATCGGGACAAAACATAGGAACGGAAAAATACTGACTGCCCCTTGGTATGAATCCGTAAAAACAAACATAATAGCCGGTTTAAAAATAAGGATCCCCACAAAAAAGAAACGAAAACCCACCCGCAACAAAATCACTAACCAATTGAAAATGCGCCATACTTCTTTTTTCTGCATACCATCGATACGCTGTCGGAACCCAAAAGCTTGTAAAACTCATCTGCACAATCTTTAATAAACTAGCAATTTTAAAAGCTGCCGTATATAAACCCAGCTCCGTATATGTGGATCGTAATCCGATAATAAAGCGATCACTTATTGTAAAAATCGCCTCAATAGCAAGCGCAATAAATATTGGGAAGCCGAAAGTCCACATCTTTCGAATCATTTGCCTATCTATTCTAAAGTTAGCTACATTTAAAAGTGGCAAACATAACAGCACGATAACGCAGTCACCTAGCATCTGACCAATTAAAGTCCCATAAACAACTACCGTAAAATCTCTATCTCCAAATAAAATCATCAAAACAGTAATGCCTAGCACAGACACACGAATAATAAAAGTTAGAAATGAATATAGTTTCGCCCTCTCATCCATTCGAATAGCTAGCAAACAAAATCGTTCCAAAATAAGCATAAACATACTAGCACAAAGCAAGTAAATAGGTAATTGCATCGATGCATCTTGAAAAAGCCACATGGCAAGCTCTTGTCTAAAATAAAATCGCAATGATACTAAGCAATATGGCCATTAATAAAGGTATCAACATCGCATTTTGAATTAAATTTTTCTTATCTTCATTTTCATGGTAATCGCGTGTATATGCTTGGTCAAATCCCAAATAAAGATATACGGTTAAAAATGTTTGCACCATAATAAACATGCTTGCTCTACCGTATTCATCAGGCGATACAAAATAAGTAGTAATCGGAACAGTGATAAAAGAGATAATCGCACCTGCTATTGGCCCAAGTGAGAAATAAAAAAAAACGAGTCAACGTGTTTTTCATCTATGATTACCAATTTTTTGTTGTTTTTTCATTCATTTCATACCTCTTTCTTTCAAGTCATTAATACGTTTTCCATAGGCATCTATAAAGCGTGTCCTATGTCTCACTATACAATGTACTCGGCCATCATTTGAGTAAGCAGTTTTTCAATAACGTCTTGTTGTTGCGATTCGGACATTGACGATCCTGATGGCAAGCACAATACTTCTTGGAATAATTGCTCACTAACATTTCGTTCGTTTGCCTGATAACACGCTGCACCTGCAAATGATGGTTGCAAATGCAATGGATTCCACATCATCCTTACTTCTATCCCAACGGCTTCCATCCGTTGAGCTATTTCCATTGTGGATACCGCTATTTTCTCAAAGTCTAATCGAATCGCAGACAACCAACAATTCGGAACGGTTTGAGCTAAAACTGGCATCATGGACACACCATCAATTTCGGCAAATGCTGCTTCGTATCTTTTAAAAATAGCCTGGCGTTTGGCAATGTGGCTATCCAATACTTCTATCTGGCCGATTCCGATACCCGCTAATACATTACTTAGCCTGTAGTTATAGCCAATTTTTTCATGCAAATAAAACATGGCATCCTCTTTTGCCTGTGTCGCAAATTTAAAAGCCTTCCTACGGGTGCTCTCTTTCTTGCTAAGAAGCATCCCACCACCCGATGTAGTAATGATTTTATTGCCATTGAAAGAATAGATACCCATTTCTCCAAATGTACCTGTCATTTTATTTTTGTAGGTGCTACCTAAGGATTCCGCTGCATCTTCAATTAGTGGAACATCATATTTTTGGCAAATCGACTGGATTGCGTCTAAATCTGCTGCTAATCCTAATAGATGTACGACTATTACAGCCTTAGGTAATCTATTTTTCTTTACGGCATCTTCCATCGCGATTTGCAATGCAATCGGACACATATTCCACGATTTTTCATCGGAATCAATAAATACTGGTTCTGCACCAACATATACAATTGGGTTCGCACTCGCCGCAAAAGTGAGTGTCGAGCAAAAAACAGTGTCTCCTTTTGTCACGCCTAAGGTAATCAAAGCTAAATGGATAGCAGCTGTTCCTGAATTAAGCGCTAAGGCGTGTTCTGCTTTTGTATAGTACTTCATTTTTTGTTCAAAGTGGTCGACGTTAGCGCCTAATGGAGCAATCCAATTCGTTTTAAATGCTTCATCCACATAATGTTGCTCGTTACCTCCCATATGTGGCGGTGATAGAAATATTTTTCCTTCATTCACAACATAGTCGTCCTCTCTCTTCCAATTTTTTGTAAAACATCCGTTAGTTTATCTAGTAAATCCTCTTTTTTATACTTGATGGCCAGTTGACTGACACATTGCTGCACTTCTTTGTATTTTTTTTTTTATGCATGCTCAAGTTTTCAAGATATAGCCTCAATCCATCAATATTTCCATAATCAAAGCCTTGACCAGCTTTGAATTCACGCATCACTTTATCTTGCCAACCTTTGTAATTAATTAGTGTTGGTTTCCCTGCTGCCCAGAAATCAAATAGCTTATTTTGACTATTACGATTTAATATTTCTTCATCTCGAACAAAGCACATACCAACATCGCTCATCGTCACCAATGTCTGAGCCTCGGCTTTTGAAACAGCATCTAAAAAAAGAACATTGGTTAACTTTGCTAACTTAGCTTCTCTTATTAACCTTGGTTTTTCCTTGCCATCTCCAACTATTACATAGAGAATTTCGTCATTTTTTGTGCTCCTAGCTAACTTTAAAATGTAGTCGATGTGGTTCACGAAACCAATAGTGCCTGCATATAGACTAATAAATCTGTTTTGTAATTGTGGATACTTTGTGTAAAGCTGAATTTGATCCATGATACTAATAGATTTAAATCTACTAATATCTGCGAAATTCGTTATTACCTCGACTTTATCTGGATGGATGCCTTTTTGCACAATATCCATTTTCATTCCTTCAGACAAAGCAATGATTTTATCTGCTTTGTCGTAAACATCTGATTCTATTTTATAAAGTATCTTGATGAGAAAATTATTTTTAATAATGCCTAATTGAATCGGTACATCAGGCCATAAATCACGGACTTCAAAGACAAAAGCGCATTTTTTTATTTTCGCTACCCATTTTCCAACAAGCCCAACGGTGAGAGGAGTCGACGTTGCATAAACGAGATCAATATCTTTTTCGCGAAGAGCGTAAAACAAGCTTTTTAGCATATAGATGACAAATGAGAAAATCCTGCGAATATAGCCATATTCTTGGCGGTACGGTGTTTTTGTTGAGATAATTGTAATGCCTTCACAAGATGATATATCATTTCCAGTAATCATTGTCACCTGATGCCCTTCAGAAACAAGTTTTTTGGCAATTTCATAAGATCTTATGCCACCTTTTTCCTTCTCAAAATACTGATGTAAGTAAACTATTTTCATAATGTCACATCCTCAAAATTCGTATAAAAAGAAATCAGTTTTGCTTCCTCCGTTTGCCAATTATAAGCCTCTCGAAAAGCATGGAATCCACACTTTCCCATCTCTTTTGCAATCTGTTTATTTTCTAAAAAAAATAAAGCTTGATCTACCACAGTATCTAAGTTACTGGTATTGGCAGATATGCCGCATGGATAACGTTTCAAATCTTCTTGCATCAGAAAGTCTGAAACGATGAATGGTATTCCCGCAGCCATATATTCCATACATTTCGTTGGCTTACAACCTCGAAAATTGGCGTTGTCCAGGAGTAAAGATAAACCCACATGCGCTGTTTGTAAAATCTGAAATGCTTCGTCAAACTTTTTTGGACCTTCAAAAGAAATCCATTTTCTAAGTCCCCTTATCTCTACCTCTGTTTTAAAAATTTCGGCATCCTTTCCAGTACCTATCACCCGAATTCGAAAATCTTCGCGTTGAGTAGCTAGTTTCTCCGCTAAGTCAATCATCAAACGTGCACCGCGTAACTCAGAGATGCTTCCTATATAGACAAAAGTGAATATATCACTCTTTGGGAGGAATTGTGATGCCATTCTGATCGCTGGGTAATTGTATATATCCATTGTTGGGCACGTTAATTGCGTATAGTTTTCTTTGTAGTGTGCTTCTGCAAAGATAACACCGTCACATGACTGCATCAGCTTTTTCTCCATCATTTGATATGGTCGCTTCATTATTTTGCGAAAAACATTTGGAATTGCTTGTTTAGAAGCAATTATCTGTGGCACATTTTCATGCATATCATAAATAATAATTGGTGCAATCGGCGTTCTTTTTTTGATAAGCCATGCTAGTAGTAATAATTCTGGGTCATGTAGATGGATAATGTCCGGTTTTTCAGAGCGTATCATCTGCCATATACGTTTCCAATTCTTATATCTCTTTAGTCTTGGCAGTTTGGGCAATAAATGAATCCTTATCGGTGTATCAATATTTGTACTCACTTGATTTTGGACAGCGATGTGCGTCACCTGATAATCGAGATTTTCAGCAATAGAAGTTGCTTCCCGAAAAAAGATACGTGTGTCACTCCACGGATGTACAGAACTAATATTAAACATTTTTTTGAGCATGCAATACGCCTCCCGCACATGAAGCAATCAGCGAGTCATTCAATTTTTTAATATTAAATTCATGGTATATTTTATTTCTCGCCTGTTCGGAAATTTGTGCCCATATTTCTGGCTTATGAATTATCTCTATGATTTTTTCAGTCGTTTCTGGAACACTGTTCTCTGCTACAAGCCACCCATTTCGATTATTTGTAATTAGTTCTGGAATGCCGCTATGTTGTGTTGAAATAACCAGCTTACCGCGCGCCATCGTTTCCATTAAAGCCACTGGCACGCCTTCTTTATCACCATCTGAAGCGGTTTTACTTAATTGTAGAACAAAATCAGCTTTTTCGATGGCTTGCTTAACTTCTGTCTGCGATTGCCATCCTAGTAATGTTACTTCTTTTTCTAGCTTGTTCTTGATGATAAGTGCTTCTAAATCATGTCTTAATGAACCTTCACCAATGATTTTCAAAGCGATTTTTAAGCCTCTTTTTTTAAGTTCATACATTGTTTTAATAGCAACGTCCATCCCTTTTTTTCTCTGTTAAGCGCCCGATAGAAAGGAAGTTCACTGTCTCATCTATCGGGGTAGGTTTTACTGGATGAAACTCGTCTACATTAATCCCCATACGATGTACTTGAATCTGCTCCGGATTCGCACCATATACTTTTAATAAGCGTTCAAATTGATGACTTACTGGTAATAACTTAATATCTGCGGCAAATAAACTACTATATATACTACTACCGTGCTTTTTTACAAATGTCGTGACATCATTCCCATGAAAAAATGTCATGACGTTTTTAGGTAATAGCTTTTGATTCTGTAAATAAGCAGCAATAATACCACTTGGTCCATAATGACAAATAACCGCGTCAAATTTTTGTTTTTTAAGAAAATACGGCAACGCATATAAAAATCGTACTGTAAAAATCATTTTGCCATACTTCCTATAGTTAAACGCCTGACATGTTGCTTTTGGCGCCTTCCAAATACTTTTTGATGCTATTTTCAGACCGCCGATAAGACGTTTACTTTTCGCCGAATCATTATTTAAAAAATGAGTCTTTTCTAACAAACCATATTTTTCTATTTCAGGATGGTTTTTTTCATTGTTTACCTTATTCCAAGCTACTATCTCTACGTCAATTCCTCGATCAATAAATCCCGTAATTTGATTCAAAATAAACGTTTCCGATAAAGCTGGAAATGAAGATATCAAAAATAGTACTTTCACATTTTATACCTTCCTCTCATCATTTTAGAATCATAACCCCATAGAAATATTTTGAGGAGCGCTTTGATTGGCTAATAAAAGCAATTTTTGGCGCAGTGTCGCGTTATTCATGCCTTGATAGCTGGCCATTAAGTCTTCGATAGCCGATACTTCTTCCAGACTTGTGTAATAATTACCTTCATAAATTTTATTGCTAATTTTAGATGAAAATTCTTCTTTATTAAACAGCTCTTCAGACATCTTCTCACCTGGACGAACACCCACATATTCCATAACAATATCTTGTTTATTTTTATCAGATAGTGCAATTAAACGGTTGACCATCAAATCTAATTCCACCTGTTCTCCCATGTCCAATACAAAAATGGCATTCCTTTGCGTTAACATGCTTGCCGAAATGACTAATTTACTGGCTTCTGGAATTGTCATAAAGTAGCGTTTCATCTCAGGATTCGTTATAGTAAGCGGTATGCCACGATGAATTTGCTCCCATAATTTAGGGAAAACACTGCCACGACTACCTAAAACGTTCCCGAAGCGTACCACATTGCATTCTGTCTTACTTACCGCATCCATTTCCAATGTTAACTTTTCCGCCAATCTTTTTGTAGCACCCATAATATTTTCAGGATTAACCGCTTTATCTGTGGATACCATAATAAACTTTTCTACTTCCATTGCTTTACTCGATTGAATTACATTGTAAGTTCCAACGATATTATTTTTCACCGCCTCGTAGGCATTGTTCTCCATCAATGGAACATGCTTATGCGCTGCTGCATGGTAAACGATATCCGGTTCGTGCTGTTCAAAAATTCTAAACAACTGCTCCACATCACAAATATCTGCAATGACAGAAATAATCTCACCTTGATAAGATTCTTCTTTTCTTTGTTGTTCTAATAACGTACTAATCTGAAAAATACTACCCTCGCCTTTACCTAATAAAATCAGCTTTTTTGGATGGCATTTTAAAATTTGACAAGCAAGTTCTGAACCAATCGAACCTCCAGCGCCTGTGATGAGCACTGTTTTTTGTCTTATTTCTTTATGGACTTCCTTGTAGTCTAACTGGAACTCAAATCTATTTGGAAGTAACTCACTATAATTTAATTCAGGAATTTCTATTTTTCGCTTCTGTTTTGTCGAAAACACCTCTGGAAGAATTAAACATGTTATATTATAAGACTTTATTTTAGAAATGATTTCTTGTCTTTTCTTATCATCAAGTTTTGAAATTACCAAAATAATATGTTGGATTTTATAATTTTCTATGCAACTATCGAGACAGCCTAAACCGCCAACTATAAGAATACCTTGTAATCTCGCATTCCATTTATTTGGATTATCATCTAAAATGGCCACTGGCTCATATTCACTATCTGATTCACTAAGCTGCTTAATGACAAATTGACCTCCTAATCCTGCGCCAATAATTAAAGTTTTTTTCTTGTTTTTCATTGTCACCAATCCTTCTATAAAAGACTATCCTATTATTTTTTGTAGCGTTCCGCTGAAACATATCCATCTTGACTAATACCATCTTTTTTTAAAACTACCAAAATTGTAAGCAAGCTAATTTTCAAATCGAATAGCAACGAATATTTCGTGACATATATCACATCTAACTGAAATTTAGCTTTCCAATGAACATTGTTCCTCCCGTTAACTTGGGCCCATCCAGTCATGCCTGGTTTCATCTCTAACCGCTTACGTTCTTCTATTGTGTATAATTCATTGTATTCTAGCGGTAAAGGTCTCGGCCCAATCAAGCTCATATCACCTTTTAAAACATTAATTAACTGGGGCAACTCATCTAAGCTCCATCTTCTAATTAATTGCCCCAGTTCCGTCACGCGCTCATTATCTGGTCGCGGTTCATTATTACTATCTAATACACTACGCATTGTTCTAAATTTATACATTACAAAGCCTTCCCCTTGGTACTTTGCTCTGACCGATTTAAAAATTGGGCTTTCTTTAAAATGGAAAGCTAGAACAACATACAAAATCCCCATTGGTATACTGAAAATAAAGAGAAATACAATAGACATCAGTATATCTGCGCTACGTTTTATAACGTGCTGTATCTTCATCGACTATACCTCCCCGTTAAGCTCTCCTTTTCCAATTATAACTCCCTATCTATTTCGTGATTTGCAATTCTGGTTTTAATTCTTCCTTACACTCAAAAGGTCTATACTTCGTTCTTAACATTGGTTGATTGTTTAATCGCTCTAAAATTTCATCTTTAAAAAATAGGACCGCACCATCTTTTTTTTATTCTCGTTATTTTGTTTCTGCTGATTAGTGAATAAAAATTTTGACGTGATATTTGTAACATATTAATTGCTTCCGTTGTCGATAAAAAATAATAATTTAGCGTTTCTAGCTGTTCCTTTCTGGATAAATCTTTCATTACTACATCTCCTTGTATCATTTACCCCTCATTATAAAGAAAGTTCTTGTGGTGTTTTTTTCACTTGATTGCCGATTTTGCCATATGTTCGCTTCTTTTCTTCATAGCTATCTTTTAAAATATCTTTTGTATCTAAAATCAATTTGCTATTTTCACCAATCTTTGCGATATCAAAAACATCATGTTTCGTTAGCAAGACAACCAAATCATAATCACCAAAGTCATCATAATTTAACGGTACAGAGTAATGTATCTCTCCTTGGTTATCAATAAATTCAGGTGCTTTTGGATCGCAAAATGAAACATTGGCACCTCGTTTCCTTAATAATTCAAAGATTTGTAGCCCTGGGGATTCGCGTAAGTCATTGCTATTTTCTTTATAGGCCATTCCCACTAATAGGATACGTGAGCCATTGATTGATTTTTTGTGTTCATTTAACGTTTCAACCACATGTTCTGCCATTTTTTCTGGCATTAAATGATTGATTTCATGGGCAAGTTCAATAAATCTACTATAAAAATTTTTAGATTTTGCTTTCCATGATAGATACATCGGATCTAGTGGGATACAGTGACCACCAATTCCTGGGCCTGGCGTGAATTTCATAAATCCAAATGGCTTTGTGCTGGATGCCTCAATGGTTTCCCAAATGTCTATGCCTAATTTTTCACACAATAAAGCCATTTCATTAATAAACGCTATATTGATACTTCGGAATGTATTTTCAAGCAGTTTGCTCATTTCTGCAACTTCTGTAGAATTCACGGCAATGACTTCTTGTATGACTTGGCTATATAACGCTTCCCCTAATTCTTTAGAAGTACTATCTAACCCGCCTACCACTTTTGGTGTATTTTCTGTTTGGAATAGCTTATTTCCAGGGTCTACACGTTCAGGTGAATAGCAAGCAAAGAAATCTCTTCCTAAAACGAATCCTTCTTCTTCCATAGTAGCGCTAATAATTTCGCGTGTCGTGCCTGGATAGGTTGTACTTTCAAGAGAAATCAGTACCCCCCTTTTTGCATTTTTCTTGATAGTATCTACAGCAACTTCAATATACCGCATGTCTGGTTCCATCGACTTTGTTAATGGGGTCGGGACGCAGATTATAATAGCATCCGCCTCCAGTAATGTTTTTGGATTCGTTGTCAGTTGAAGGTTTCCAGTTTCAAGCCTTGTTCTAAGCGTATCGTTGGAAATATCTTCAATATCAGATATTCCTTGGCTTAAATCATTAATCTTCTTAACATTGATATCATATCCAATTGTTTCAAAACCATTCTTGGCAAAAGAAACGGCTAAAGGTAATCCTACATAGCCCATCCCCATAATTGCTATTTTAACTTCTTTTTTTAATATTTTTTCTTTTGAAATACTACTCATATTTTCACCATCCCAAATTTAATTCGATACTTTTTTTTCATTTAATTTCCTGTAATGGATATTTAGTATACTCATTCCTATACCAAGGCCTAATCCTAAAAACATTTTATCGAAGGTCCCACTCAATCCAATGCTTGCAAATACAAATGCAACACCAATTAAAAATGGAACCGCACTATCGCTCCTCCACCCCGTTTTTATCCAGTAGCATAAAGATAAGGTGAAATATAACATGAAGAAGCTAATTAGTGGTAGAAACGCGAGAATTCCTCCATTTGCTAAAACTTCTAGCCAATAATTATGCGGTGACCAATAGCTTGCAGAGGCATTCTCAAACCCATACATCGCCGCACTCAGGTGTGTTGGTAGCATGCCTGCACCAATTCCTATAAAATTAGATTCTCTAATCAATGACCATGTTACCTTGTACATTTCCATCCGTTCTAATGTAGAACCATTCTTGTCTGTAAAGGCTCTTGTAATATCGGAAAACAGCTGTATTATCAAATTCCATTTAAAGTAGAAGGAGATAAGAACTGATCCTATTCCACCTAATATAATTCCAACCAGAGCCCAACTTCTCATCCAACTAACCAACAGCACGGTTGCTTCAATTAAAATAACCAACATTGCCATTCTCGAAAAGGTTACAATGACAAGATAGATTGCCACAAAAGAGATAATAGTGGTTGCTATAATAGACACCTTTTTCCTCCACTTGCTAATTTCAATAACAACTAAAGGAAAAAGAATGGTTAGCAAAGCAGCATAATCATTGGTATTAAATTGAAAACCCGTTGGTTGATACTTACTCGTTGTGGTGATATAAAATGTTGATCCTGAACGCGGAAGATGCAAACCTGTGATAACTTCCCATAAGCCGATAGAGATAAAAAGAATGTATAGAATAACCGTACACTTGGCAAACACTCGATAGCTTTTCGTGTCATTCAGAAAATACACACAAATAAAGAATACATACAACCATTCAAAAAGAAAATAAATGTATCGAAGACTTCCTCCTATACTATCTGTCCAGAACAATGTTAGCGACATTGTAAAAATAAACAGAATATACAGCACCAAAAAGATTCTTATTTTTCGTATCCGCTCCCAGTCTTTTTTGTAGAAAAAGAGAAATAACACTAAATGGATTGGTAATAACACACGGAACAAAAATATATTTTCCATGGAGGGCAAGCCCAAATACGGACCAAAAAAACCTGCACACAATAAAATAATCGAAAGTGTAAACATACATTTTTCCATATCAATTCGGAAACATACCAGGATAAATACTACCAAAAGTAAAGCTACAGGAACGTAACCATAAGGAATAAATACACATATTTCTAATATAGCGATAGCAATCAAGAAGAAAGCAACTATTTTGTAATTTCCATTTAACCATTTAATAATAAGCATACACTTGCTTGTCTTTCTCACTATATTTGCTACCATTCAATATAGCTCCTACAATCGGCGTTCCGGTCTTATCAATATAGTCTCTTGCTTCCTCCACCTCATATATTTTCGTTATACCGCTACGAACGACCATAATTACTCCATCACATAAAGATGCAATGACCCGACCATCTGATAATACTCTAACAGGCGGCGTATCAATAAATATATGATCAAATTTAGACTCTAGTGAATTGAGCGTTTCCGAAAAGAAATCCGAACTGATAATGCCTAGAGGATTAGGAGGTAATATACCTGTTGGCAAAACATATAAATTCTCAGATACGTTGTAAATACACTTACTACTATTAATGTCATGCCGCTCTTTAATTATGTTCATCAATCCATTCTTCTCTCTTGGTAATAAACTTTGCGATAATCTTGGATGATGCAAATCTAAATCGACTAAGAGTACCTTTTTTCCTTGATTTGCAACCTCTTTTGCCACATTGATGATACAAAATGTCTTCCCTTCGCCTTTGTTTGCTGACGTAAACATAATTTTTTTATGATTCGCTTGTGTCAATAACGAAAACTGCATATTCACTTGAATAGAACGAATTTTCTCTGCTTCAAATGAATTTGATTCTCCTTCAAAAAAAAGAACCTTGTTTTTACTCCTAGTTTCCATCATTCCATATCTCCTTTTATAAATGGCATATCTCCAAGAAATGTAAGTTTTAATTCATCAATTGCCGTCTTATGACGAATTGTATTGTCATAACTAGCTTGTAAAATAATAAATACAAGCGCAAGCGCAATTCCGAATAATCCAGCTAATATATATTTAATTAAATTACTGACCTCTGCTGGCGGACTTGCTTTCTCCAAAATAACCATTTTAGTGGAGTTAAATAATTTTGCAAAATCTTTTTGTGACACTTCAGCTATGCCATTTGTTAATTGTTCAATCTTGCTAGGATCGCTGTCATGCACCGTAATAGTGTACACTAATGAATTTTCACTGCTTGCGACTGTTACTTGGTTAGCTAATTCTGCAGCGGTTTTATTTAACTTATACTTATCAATGACACCTTGCATCGTTCTGGCGCTTCCTAGTGTCGTACTAAAAGTGTTTCCAAGTTGTATGGATGTTCTTATTTCTTCAAAACTGGGGGTTTCATCTCCTTTCGTTGTTGCAGTCACCAATACCTGTGTAGATGAGGTATAAATTGGCTTCAACCACAATGTACTAACAGCTAGTGTCACTAAAATTAATAGCGCTGGTATGACAATTAAC
Organism: Paenilisteria riparia FSL S10-1204; assembly: GCF_000525995.1. Lineage (GTDB taxonomy): Bacteria > Bacillota > Bacilli > Lactobacillales > Listeriaceae > Listeria_A > Listeria_A riparia. Next base: position 290,262 of record NZ_AODL01000007.1, read on the forward strand.
AGTGACCACAATTTCTTCAAACTTCTTAAAAAGCTGTTAATCGTTATTACTTGTTTCATCTTACGCCTCCATCTCAACGTATCTATAGATTCCCTATTCTTCAAATGCACATACTTGTTATTTATTTTTGTTTACCGAATTTTCAATCTTATATCTGTCTAAGAATTCACGTGATTGTATGTTGCATCAGGCTCTTAATAATTATTTCATCTCCTCACATCAGCCCAATGTATACACATAGTCTACACCTATTTAGCACAGAAATCTGTAGACAAATTACAACTATTATTGCTAAAAATAGTGCCTTTCTGATAGTCTAACGAGCTATAATTGCTATGAAAACGTTCTCTCGATGTGTTTGTTTTTTTGGTGCGCAATAAAGTATGCTAGGACCGAATTCTTCATTTGCCTATTTTAATGAAGCAGTGTTGAAAGGCAGTACAAACTATTTTTACAATCTCTACTTAGCCTGTAACAGTTCATATATGTACTTGGCTAGAATATGAAAGCAAATGTAGTTCGCAAAACACTTTTTTATGAGAACGCTTTCTTAATCATTTTTCTGCTATTACATTGACGTTAGTGCGACTTCTGGTGAGAAAGAGTTGTTTTTTGTCTACAGATTTTCATAGATAAGTGGTATAGAATGTAAGTATGAACAACATTAATGTTCGTAAGCTTTTTCACTGTTAACTGAAGGGAGCGAGACCATGTTGGCTATTTGTGAGTTTTTAACCGCATCACCGGATTTGGCAAAGGAGTATACAAAAAAAATTACCTTTCATGACAACGAAGTCATTCATAAATACGATTATGTAAAAAATAATCAATTCGTATTAATAGAAAAAGGTGTCGGAAAATTAGAATTTTACAGAAAAAGAAGATGGGAATTTGAGACTTTCATTGCACATGATGAATTCGCTGGAATTGAGAATTTGCTTAACTCAAAAAAATATGATTGCTCTATGAAATATAGGATTGTTGGTGCATCTGAGGGAACTGCTTTTTTAGTAAATAAAAACTTTTTTCTTGATCATATGTATGCTGACCCAACTATTTTTCATACCGTATTAGAGCACATTGCTTTGCGTCACGTTTTAACCTCTCATAATTTTCGTGAAAAGAAGTCACCTTTAAAGCAGCGGGTTGCTGATGTCCTAATAGAATTTGCAATTATTAATTCTCTACCAACCTTAGATAACCAAATCATTTTCCCCGATTATTTTTCTGAGTCTATGTTAGTTAGCGTACTTCGAGCTCCTTCTCATCATGTGTTCGCGATTTTGGAGTTTTTAGAGGAGCAACAAATAATAAGTAGATTCCCCCAATTTGAAATTAGGGATTTTGCACGGATGCAACGATTATCTAATCTTCATCTAGCGCTTCTTGAAAATTCTGTTGCACCTGTTATCTAATCTATCTCCTAAAATGTTTCTGAGATTGGCTACATTAGCTAATCTCAGAAACGTTTTTTTATTCTTCATGTTTCAGAATTGACCTGCCATTTAAAGGTTGTACTTTGCGATTATTACCGTCATAATACGTATTAAATGTTTCGATTTGTTGTTGTGATACCTCGACTGGTGTTGCCATCACATACCATTCTACATTTTCGGTAAGGGGCGGAGTGGTCAGTGAGCCAAGATAGTGGTAGTATGTGCGGTTGTCAGGTAACATGCTTGCTACATCAACGCTTTCTGCTGAAGGACTTTCTTGACCTTTTTTAATATGTTCTAAAACGGCCTGAAATCCTGGATTAGCTTTTCCTTCTTTAAAGAATACACCAATTACCGCTAAACGCCCCGCCTGTGATTGATTTACAAAATGAACTTCTAAAGGGTAGTATTCTCCGTCTAATGTGTGCTCACTTTTGGCATGGAAATGGAACTGTTTTAGCTCAAATTGGCGACCGTTGATTTCTGCTATCCCTTCATCGTTAACCTGTATGCTATGACCATTATCAACCTGATTTAGCACTTTATCATTGTAGTTTAAATCTAATGCACCCTCATCTTTCATAGGAACTGCCTTTGTAGTATCGATATTAATTGGTGATTGAAATTTTCCTGATTCTACCTTCCAATCTGATTGTTTACCATAGTCTAAGTGCTCCTCATGCTCACTAGATGTTGCTTTTTCTTCCTTTTTTTGTTCCGTATCACCACAGCCAGATAAGACAACACTAAAAGCTAGTAAGACTCCTATTAACATTGTTTTTTTCATATTTTTTCCTTTCTTTTTCACATTTTTTATAAATTTAGAATTTTTATAAAACAAAAATTTTAGTCGGCCATTCACCTCCTTATACAATAAATTATACATAACACACGCTTTCAGGTATGTAGATAAAATCCAAACATATTAATTTATTCAAGCTGTGTGATAGCGCTTTCTTAGCTGTTTATTCAAATTAAGATGTGCATCGATTTATGTATTAATATACAAAAAAATAATGCGCCTTCTAAATAGCTTACATTCTCATTTCTACTAAAATTAAGTAATGCACCAATCAAAAAAACCGCTAAGTTCTCTTAGCGGGCTCATGGTACACTGGCATACTATTGGCATTTCAATTTGCTTGTTGTAAATCAACTTCTTCAAATGTATTATTGCGACATGTTTCTAGGTTAAGATTTGATAATTTACCTAGCCTCACATAATCAATTACTTCAAACTCACATTCTCTAGTGATGATTTTTTCTTTTTCCAAAAATTTCAGTATCGACTGAATATGATGGATTGGAACCTTTAATGCGGAAGAAATAATTTCTTCGGAAAAAGGGAATGGTAGCGTTACGTGATTATTTTTAATTGGTAATGAAGCAAACATGATGAATTCCAATACAATATCGGCCAAGCGCTGTTTCAGAGGTGATTTTTTTTCACGAAAATTATGTGCCGTCATTATTTGGTGCAATGTTACGTTTTCAAGTACTTTGTGAAATAATGCTGGATTGGCATACATGTGATCCAGAAAAAATTCTTTATCTACTAATAACGCTTCGCCATCTGAAGCTGCAACAATTCGGTATTTTATATTCGTGCTAAAAAGTCGATTTTTTATTAAGTTCTCTATCCCACCAAATTCATCAATAGAAATAAAAGTTTCGAATTCCCAACGCCGCTTCCGATAGATTTCAATTCTAGCTACTCCATTTTTCATTAGTAAAAAATGATTATTCCTTGACCAGTCATACTGATAAATTATCTCGTTTTCACTAAAATGAATTGTTTCTGTAAATTCCTGTGCTAATCCTTGGGAAGTTGTCAAAAAGTCATACACCTCTAACATAATTTTCACTCCTCTTATTAGAACGCTACTCTATCACTTCTCTACTTCACTGTGAAAAAGCATTTATTACTTGTATTAGTATACACTTTCTCCTAGGCATATACATGTGAATAATATTACAAAAAGAATAAGGGAGCTTACACTTTCGTAAGGTACTGACATTTGATTCTTCTCCCTACCTCACTCATTTTCATTAGCTACCTCCTGATATCATGCTAATTAAAGGTAAATAAACGACTTACTAGTGTATTCTTATCAAAATACATAGTAAGTCGTTTATTACTCTATTAAAAGCATTTCGTAGTATTATTTAGCTTGTATAAAACCTACTGTTCCATCACTTACCGATCCATTTTCACCGAAAGCTTTAACAGTAAAGCTATCTCCCACTACTTGAAGAGCCTCAATACCATTTACATAAATCTTAAATGTCCCATCTTCATTCACTTGTCCATTTTTTAGTATTACTCCTGCTTTATCAAAAATAGATATTCTCTTCACTTGTTTACTTACAGTCCCTGTAACGTAACTCTGACTTACTCGATACGGATTAACGACTGGTGGTTCCAAACCTTTTACTACTCCGGTCACGGCTTCACTTGCTACATTGTTTCCATCCAACGCGCTAATTTCAAATGCTGCGCCCACTTGTTTCAATGCTACTACGTCGTTTACATAAATACTGTAAGTCCCATCTGCTGAAACGGCTGCTACACGGATAGCTACACCATTTACACTTAATCGCACTCTAGTAGCTCCTGCTGATGCTGTCCCTTTAACATAAGCTGAATTCAAATAGAAGTTATTCACAGTCGGTGCTATAAGTCCATGTGCCTCAATGATTCCCTGAGCTGGACTACTAATTGCGCCACTTGCATTGAAAGCTCTAACGGTAAAACTTTCTCCTGCAGTCTGGAAAACTTCTTGGTCCTCTACATAGATTTTAAACGTACGATCGGCATTAATTTGACCATATCGCAATAATTTTCCCGATTTATCGTATACTGCGATTCTTGAAACTCCCTCGGCTACCGATCCAGTCACATTTGTTTGGCCTACTTGATAGCGATTAAGTGTCGGTGCTAGAACAGATTTCACTTCACTTGTTGCTATTTCGCTTACTAAGTTATTATTATCTCGCGCGATAATGCTGAATGTTGCCCCTTCTTTTTGTAGAGTAGCTACATCATTTCCGTAAACGCTATATGATCCGTTTGCTGCCACATTGACAGATCTAATTTCTTTGTTGTCTACAATTAAAGCAATTTTTACTGCTTCAGCTGGGGCTGTTCCTCGAATATAGGCACTACCCACAAAATAATCATTAATTGTTGGAGCTGCCATGCCTTTAATAATGGTTACTTCCACTGGCTCACTCTCATCGCCTGCTTTAGATTGTGTAATCACGAGCTTGCTTCCTTCTGCTTGTTTTGAAATCGTTATTTCGAACTCGCCATTGTCGGTTGTTGTTGCTGTACCAATCTCTGTTCCGTTGTTCTTCACGCTAACTATCGACCCAGCAATACCTTTACCTGTCACTTTTGTGCTGTGTGAAGATAATTTGTTAATTTCTGTTACTTTTTCAATACCTTTCACAACGGTTGCCTCTACTGCCGCACTTTCACCTTCTGTATTTTGTTGTGTTAGTGTTAGTTTTGTTCCTTCTGCTTGCTTCGCGATAGGCGCTACGAAGTCACCATTAGCATCTACTTGGCCTGTGCCAATTTCGGTTCCATTTAATTTGATACTGACAGTTGCGCCGGCGCTACCTCTACCAGTTACTTTAGTGCTGTTCGTTGTGACTGTGCCAATGTTACTTAATTTGTCTAATCCTTTGACAGCGGTAAATTCTGTAGATATACTGCTTTGACCGTTTTTAGATTGCGTAATTACTAATTGTTGCGCGTCTAGTGCTTGTTCAATCGTCAGTTCAAAATTGCCATCCTTGTCTACAGTTGCTGTGCCTATTGCTTGCGCCCTTTTTATTGTTGCTTTTAAGTTGACGCTAATTGTTGCGCTTGGGCTTCCTTTACCAGTAATTTTTGTTTTCCCATCGGCAGCTACTGCGCGAACATCAGTTGGACTTCCTAAATGAATAGCATACCTAATACTATCTTTATATTGATTAAAAGCAAGTGCTGCTCGAACTTGAACTGCATTTCCTGCTACTAAAGCTGGAACGGTTGCGGACCACTCTCCTGTTAATGCATCTGCTTTTGTTGTAGCGGCGATGTTTGCTCCACCAGTCCATACTGTAATATCTGCTCCTGGATAGGCGGTCCCAGCAATCGTAGTCATTCCATCCGCTAATTCTGATGTTACTTCAGGTACTTCTTGTCCTACTGTTATTCTTTCTGGTTCACTTATATCCAAAACACCAATATTTTCTTCTTGCGTTACTAATAATCTAGTCCCTAATGCTTGTTTTGGAATAGTAACTTCATATTGACCGTCTTCGTTTGCTGTAGCATTTCCTAGTTCCTTTTGATTTCTGTCTTTAACACGTATTTGCGCGCCAGCTTTCCCGTATCCAGTTATCTTTGTATCTTTGTTTGATACGGCATTAACTAATGGACTGTCAATCCCTTGTTTAACAAATACAAAGTCCCAAGTGGACGGAAGTGTGTTCCCAGCGCGAACTACCGATTGCCTAACAGAAATGCTACTTCTCTGTGGTAATTGATTTATTGTTGCCTCGTAATTTCCTGTGGCATTTGCTACAACCTTTTCAGAGAAATACTGGCCGCCAGCATAGTAGCCAAATTCTACAGTTGCTCCTGGAATAGCACCTTCTCCATAAACTTTCGTACTGTTCGTTGTTACTGGCTTTACTTTGTTTGCATCGATAGGCGGTGTGATTACTCCAACATCCTGTGAGTCATACGGTGAACCATCCTGTTGGAAAGAAATGCGCAACGCATCTGATATTTCTAATTCCGTAACGTCTATTCCCCAGTTCCCCTCACTGTCTGCTGTAGTTGAGTGCGTTTCTGTAATGGATCCTGCATGAAATCTATAATGTGTTATTGATATAGTCGCTCCTGGCCGAGCTACTCCTGAAACATGTGTGCTCTTGTAATAAATGCCTTTTGTATTCGCTGCGATTTGTGGTTGAATTTCAGCTAAACTGGAAGCTCCTTCGTCTCCAAAAGTTGGAGTTACAGGCAAGCTACCAGTAATTTCAGCTGCCGCCACTTTTTTATTTCCTGAAAATTCCGTAAAATCAGCTTCGGATATAACAGCTAATCCTGCAGCCAATGACAATGCTGCGATTTGTTTTCTTTTTTTCATACCTTAAATCTCCTTTATTAGTGAACTACTTTTTTATACGGTGAAACAATTCGAGTGACATTTCTGATTACCTACTGTGTTTTTCTTAAGAATGGATATTGTCCCTATAAGTTATGTGACTTAACCAGTATGATTTTTTTCTGTTTTGCACCTCTAGTTGTTTATATCTTAATTATACGTGTGATTGTAAAATTAGTATGTAGATAAATTTAATACATTCTTTCAAAAACAAATGTATAAGAGAACGCTTACATGATATATTTTGCTTTTATTGGATAGCTGGGCAGAAAAATTTTTTTCATTCAGTATTTGTTTGGCTAATCCTTCATTTTGAAAGCGCTATCTTTTTCTACCCCTGCTTGAAAGTCTCTTCTTCCATCTGTGCTCGATAGACCTTTGGTGAGAGGCCAGTGTATTTCTTAAATAGCCTTGAAAAATAATATGCGTCTTCATAGCCTACTTTTTTGGCGATTTCGTAGATTTTTAGGTCGGTCATTTTCATATATTTACAAGCTTGGTCGATTTTTAGGTGGATGAGGAATTCGATGGGTGATTGTCGCGTGTATTTTTTGAAAATGTTGCTTAGGTAGCTTTGGGATATTTTTAAGTGATGCGCGAGTTGTTTTAGCGTGAGTTCTTGATTGATGTTTTCGTTCATGTAGCGGATGCATTTGGATAAGTATTGATTTTGTTTGTCGAAGGAAACTTTGTCTTCTAATAGGTAGGTTTCAGCGAGAATGAGGGATAGAAGTTTGGAAATGACGATGAAATGATGCTGGCTGAATTCTTTTTCTGAGATTTGGAGTAAGTTGATGAAATGGGATTGTAGTAAATGCTTTTTTTCTGGGGAGGAAATGGTGATTTTGTCGTCGGCAAATAAATCCATCATGTCGCTTACAAAATGAACCCAGATGATGGACCATGGGTTATCAGATAAGGCATAGTAACGGTGTGGTGTTTTGGCGGGAATACAGAAAATTTCACCGGCGTTTAGTTGGATAATTTTATTGTGCAATAGTTCGATGACGCCGCTTCCTTCCATACAATAGATAAAAATATTTTCATCGATGCCTTCCATCCTTTCGCGATAGTGGTATTTGGCAGATGGGTATAGACCTAGTTCAGTTATGTAAGTGCCGTTGATTAGTGGGTGTTTAGTGTAATCGGTTTCATTTCTAATTGGTAGGGCAATGTATTTCTCATCTTTGAAGCCATCTTTTTTCTTCATTTAGAACGCCTCGCTTTCTTTTTCATTATATCAAATAAAGTAAAATAGTCCATCAATGGCATAATTTTCGCTATGTTTAATCGCATGGATTCGCTGTATTCTTGAATTATTACATGTGGATTGGAGTGTTGAATAATGAAAACAGTGCGTGTCTGGGAAGAGGAAATTGTGATTCCAACGTATGAAGCTTCGGCACCGGATAAGAACCCGCTCTTTTTTGAAAAACGGGTGTATCAAGGAAGTAGCGGCAAAGTATATCCGCTTCCTGTGACGGAGAAGATTGCGGATGATAAGGTGGACAAGACGTATAAGGCGGTTTATTTGGAAAATGAGTATTTGAAAGTGATGCTTTTACCGGAGCTTGGTGGACGGATTCAGCGGGCAACGGATAAGACGAATAATTATGATTTTGTCTATTATAATCATGTGATTAAGCCTGCGCTTGTTGGGCTCGCGGGGCCTTGGATTTCTGGGGGCATTGAGTTTAATTGGCCGCAACATCATCGTCCTAGTACGTTTATGCCAGTGGAGTACACGATTGTTACGAATGAGGACGGGAGTAAGACGGTTTGGACGAGCGAGATTGATCAAATGTATGGTTCGAAGGGATCGGCTGGTTTTACGCTTTATCCGGACAAGGCGTATATTGAGATTACGGGGAAAGTGTATAATCGGACGGATATTCCACAGACGTTTCTTTGGTGGGCGAATCCGGCGGTGCCTGTGAATGATCATACGATATCTATTTTTCCGCCGGATGTGCATGCTGTGATGGATCACGGGAAACGAGCTGTTTCTAGCTTTCCGATTGCGACGGGGACATATTATAAGTTTGATTATTCGGAAGGTGTGGATATTTCGATGTATAAGAATATCCAAGTTCCGACGTCGTACATGGCGCACCATTCGGATTATGATTTTATCGGGAATTATGATGAACAAAAGCAGGCAGGACTCCTACATATCGCGGATCATCATGTGTCACCTGGTAAGAAGCAGTGGACTTGGGGAAACGGCGATTTCGGACGGGCATGGGATCGGAATTTAACGGATGATGACGGGCCTTATATTGAGTTGATGACGGGAGTTTTCACGGATAATCAGCCGGACTTCACTTGGTTAAAGCCCTATGAGGAGAAGACTTTTCAGCAGTATTTCATGCCTTATAAGGGCGTTGGTCGGGTGAAAAATGCGACGGTGGATGCTTCGGTGAATTTAGAGAGTGACGGGAAATCGACGACGCTTACGATTTATGCTTCTGCGGTTTTTATAGGGGCTCAAATTATGTTAACTGCGGGGCCAAAAACGATTTTTGCGGATAGTGTAGACCTTTCGCCTGATTTGTTTTATCATAAGGTTTTGGATGTTGCGGGCGATGACTTGACTGTTCGTGTTTGCGATGCGAATGGGCAGTTGTTGGTGAATTATGCGCTGAAGGAAGAGGAGTTGCAGCCATTGCCGGAGCCTGCGGAAGCGCTTGTGTCCCCTACTGACATGAAGACGACGGAGGAATTGTTCTTGGCAGCGCTGCACATTGAGCAATATCGCCATGCGACGCTAGATGCGGAACAATATTATTTGGAAGGTTTAAGACGTGATGCGAAGGATATTCGGTTAAACAATGGGTATGGGATGTTCTTGTATCGTCGTGGGTTGTTTGCGCAAGCTAGAGATTATTTCCAGAATGCAGTGGACACACTGACTTGGAAAAGTCCGAATCCTTATTACGGCGAACCGCTCTTCAACCTTGGTTTGGCTTATGTGAAGCTCGGTGATGAGGAGAAGGCGTATGATGCGTTTTATAAGGCGACTTGGAATGATGATACGCAAGCTGCGGCGTTTTATCAGTTGGCTTGTATTGCGAGTCGCAGAGCGGATTGGGATGGTGCGCTGGCTTTTGTCCAACGGGCGATTGTGAAGAATCAGCATCATTTGAAGGCGCGCGTGCTTGAGGTTTATATTTCGAGGCGGCTGAATCTTGCTGTGGCACCACTTGTAGCGGCTAATTTGGCCATTGATGCGCTTGATTTAGGGAGTTTGTTTGAAGCGGCAAAATTGAATGCGGCAGCAAAACCTGCTTGGCAATCGGCAATGCGGGATTCCTTGAATAATTATTTGGAGTTATCGCTTGATTATGCGTCGTTCGGAGATCGGCAGTCAGCGATGGAAATTTTACAGGAATGTCCTGTAGCGAGTCCTTTGAAATATTATTACCTGGCTTATATGGCGCCAAAACACGCGGATCAGTTAGCTTGGATTGAGGAGGCGGAGAAGACTTCACCAGATTATTGCTTCCCAAATAAATTGGATGAAATTTTGATTTTGCAACGGGTTATTGCACTTTGTCCTGAGGCGAGTTTTGCGAAATATTATCTTGGTAATTTGTATTATGATAAGCGACAATATGTGGATGCGGTCGCGCTTTGGGAAAGTAGTGCGAAGCTTAATCCTGATTTCCCGACGGTTCATCGGAACTTGGCGTTTGCTTACTATAATAAACAACAGAATGCGATGAAGGCGCTTCAAAGTATTGAGAAGGCTTGTGCGCTTGATTCTAATGACGGTCGACTGCTCTTAGAACGCGATCAACTGACAGCGAGCCAGAGCACATCGGTTGCGGATCGGTTGGCGGCGCTGCAAGATAATATGGTGACTACGGAAACGCGTGACGATTTATTTATTACGTATATTTCGCTTCTGAATACGCGTGGCGTTTATGAAACGGCGCTTGATCTACTGCTAAATCGGAAGTTTCATCCGTGGGAAGGCGGCGAAGGCAAGGTTAGCGGACAGTATTTGTACGCGTTGATTGAACTTGCAAAACAAAAAATCGACTCCGCGCCACAAGATGCAGTTGCATTGTTGGAACGAACTTTTGCGTATCCTGAGAATTTGGGTGAAGGTAAATTGGCAAATGTTCGTGATACGATTAGCTATTATTATTTAGCGCTAGCATATAGAAAACTTGGGCAGGAGGAACAAGCCATGTCCTCGTTCTTGCAAGCAACACAAGGAAATTTCGAACCTGAGAGTGTATTGTATTATAATGATCAGCCGGCGGATACGATTTTGTATCAAGGGTGGGCTCATGCAGCGTTAGGTAATGCAGCGGCGGCGAAGTCTTGTTTCCATAAGCTCGTGAGTTATGGTGAGAAGCTTTTATTTGATACAGTTGCTTATGATTATTTCGCGGTTTCAATGCCGAATACGGTTGTTTTTGATGATGATATTCAGTTGAATAACACGATTTACTGCCAGTATTTGATGGCACTTGGCAATATTGGGCTTGGGAATACTGAAAAAGCACGCGAGTTGTTGGAAGGGATTTTAGTCATTCGCCCAGATCATCAAGGCGCAATTAGACACCTATCATTTTGTTAAATCCATGAGGAACGGCGTTAGTTCGCCTTCCTTTTTTTGAAAGGGGAATTTCATTGAGAATGTATCAGTTGGAAAATGCTAACGGGGTTTCTATGCGTTTTATGAACTATGGTGCGGCCGTTATTGCGATTGAAATACCTGATTTTCGTGGGAAGATGGATAATATTATTTTGAGTTTGCCGACATTGCAAGATTATACGAAAGCAAAAACCTATCTTGGTGCGACTATCGGGCGTGTTGCTGGGCGTATTCGAGGCGGCGAATGGACTTTTCCACTTGAAAAAAATGAGGGCGAAAACCATTGCCATGGTGGTACAATCGGATTTGAATCTCGTTTCTGGGACGGCGAGCCATTCCAAGAAGAAACGCGTGTTGGTGTTCGTTTTACGTATCATAGCCCTGCTTTTGAAAATGGCTATCCTGGGAATTTAACGGCGACGGTTTGTCATAGTTTAGATTATGAAAATAATTGGCGCATCACGTACACGGCTACAACGGATGCTACCACTTTGTTTAATCCAACAAATCATGTGTATTTTAATTTGGCTGCAAATAAGGAAAATACGATTCATAATCACACGCTCATGATTCAAAGCGACGCCTACCTTCCCTTAACCGCTGAACATTTACCAACAGGCGCAATCAAAAATGTCCAAAACTCACCATTTGACTTGCGAACTGCGACTCCGTTACAAACAATTCTTGCAAGTAGTCATCGAGATATTCAGCAGTCACAAGGACTAAATCACCCCTTCATTCTGAATAAGCGACAACATCCAGACGCAATACTCACGCATCCAGGTACAGGCCGGCAAGTCCGCATCACAACTACAGCGCCAGCAGTTATCGCGTATACAGGCAATCATTTCAATCAAGACTTCACCCTATCCACAAGTCAAAAAGTAACAAGATATGCTGGCATCGCCTTAGAAGCACAACAACTTCCCGATGCGATTCATCATCCTAACTTCGGAAATATTATTTTGCAGCCAGATCAGCCCTTTTATTCCGAAACAACGTATCAATTTAGCCTAAAGTAGAAAATAATCCATCTTTCTAGCAACATAATCTATTTGAAAAAAACGGCTATTTACCTATAATTAGCTTATCAAATAGCTATTTAACACCGAATAAGTAAGCGCTTTCCGAAATTATAAGTAGAGAGGACGAATAATCAATGAAAACACACAGAACAAGAATTTTAGCCGTTTTTTTCACTATCCTTTTAGCAGTTGGGCTGGCGGGTTGCGGATCTTCTGGATCTGATAAAGCCTCGTCATCAGGAAAAACCGAGATTACTCTGGCGCTTTGGGATGCAAACCAGAAACCCGCCATGGAAGAAATGTCAAAAGCATTCATGAAAGAAAATCCTGACATTAAAGTCAACGTCGAGCTAACACCATGGGATCAATACTGGACAAAATTACAAGCAGCGGCAACTGGTGGAAATATGGCAGACGTTTTTTGGATGTCTCCAGAACAAATTTTCACATATGCACAAGGTGATGCGTTACTCGATTTAAATGACAAGATTAAAACGGACAAGTTCGACATGACGAAATATCCGAAGAATTTAGTTGATGCGCTAAAAGTAGACGATAAACAACTCGCCATTCCAAAAGACAATAGTACCGTTGCGCTTTGGTATAACAAAGATTTGTTTGACAAAGCTGGGGTATCATATCCTGATGACACGTGGACATGGGATACTTGGATGGATGCCGCGAAGAAACTGACCAACAAAAAAGCTGGGGTTTACGGTATGCTAGCGCCGAACAATGGGCAGAATTTCACTTACAATTTAATTTATCAAAACGGTTCTGATTTCTTCACTAAAGATGGCAAGAAGAGCCTTTATGATTCGCCAAAAACAATCGAAGCTGTCGAATACGGTACTGAATTTATCAAAAACGGCTACTCCCCTTCTATCGCCGGCTTTAGTAACACAACACCAGATCAATATTTCGAATCTGGTAAGGCTGCAATGGTTACGGCGGGTTCTTGGATGAACAGTGAATATTTAGCTGTTGATGGACTAAATGTTGGTGTTGCGCCAATGCCGAAGAAAGCAGATCATGGCACAATTTCAGCAGGCATGGGCTATTCTATCGCTGCTAAAACAAAAAATCCAGATGCTGCTTGGAAATTCGTACAATACATGGGTGGTAAAGATGCCAACTTAATTCAATCGAAATCCGGTGCTGCAATCTCTGCTTATGATGGCACACAACAGCCATATGTCGATAAATTCCCATCGATTGACGCACAAGTATTTGTGGATGCTGCGAAATATGGCCATTCGTCTTACATGGTTCCGAGTCGTGCAGACTGGTTAAGCATGGAAGAAGACATGATGATTAATATTTTCTCCGGCCAAATCAGTGCGAAGAAAGGCTGTACAGAACTAGCAAAACAAATCAACGACGTCATCGCTAACCAAAAATAAGTTTTTCAAAGACGCTTGGAGTTCTTATTTTTAGGACTCTGAGCGTTGTATATTTGGGAAACGACATATCTAAGGGAGTGAAGCTTGATGAAAGAAACATCTTTGAAATCGTGGCAACGAAATAAGCAAATCTGGGCTTTTATTTTTATTGCTCCGACTTTGCTACTCATACTCATTTTAAATGTCTGGCCGATTGTTCAAACATTGTATTACAGCTTCAACACGATTAAAGGGCTTGGCGAACCTGTCTGGAATGGCATTGCCAACTACACAACGGCTTTCCATGACAAAGAACTTGGGCGCGCGCTCATCAACACGATGATTTTCACCGTCGTTACCGTTCCTGTTGGCACCTTCTTATCACTACTCACAGCCGTTCTACTCAACTCCAAAATTAAAGCCAAATCCTTTTTCCGGGTCGTGTATTTCATTCCCGTCATTTCGGCGCCTGTCGCAGTTTCGATGGTTTGGAAATGGCTTTATAACTCGGAATATGGGCTGATTAACTATTTGTTATCGTTGATTGGTATTAACGGACCTGACTGGCTTGGTGATCCTAAATTTGCGCTGACGTCGATTATGATTGTCGGCATTTGGTCACTCGTTGGTTACAATATGGTTATTTTGTTAGGCGGATTGCAAGATATTCCAAAAACTTTTTATGAAGCTGCGGAAATGGATGGTGCTGGACCTGTGAAGCAATTTTTCACAATTACGATTCCGCTTCTTTCCCCGACTCTATTTTTCGTTGTTATTACAACGTTTATTGGTGCACTTCAAGTATTTGATTACATTTTGATGATGATTAGCCGGTACAGTCCTTCGATCAAGTCGACTGAATCGATTGTATATCTTTTTTACCAATACACATTTGCGAATAATAATAAGGGCTATGGCGCGACAATCGCTATTATTCTGCTCGTAATTATTCTCGTCATCACGCTGATTCAAATGAAACTACAGAAAAAATGGGTGCACTACAAATAAGGAGGGGCAAAAATCATGCCTAAAAAAAGAATTGCAACGAGTCATATTTTCATTTATATACTGCTCGGAATTGGCGCCATCGTTATGATTGTCCCGTTTCTATGGAGTATTTTAACGTCATTTAAAACATTATCGGAATCGCTGGAATTTCCACCGAAATTATTCCCAGCTGACTGGAGCTTCAAAAACTATACCGATGTTTGGCACGCTTTGCCGTTTCCGTATTTCTTTTGGAATACCTTTGTGATGATTGCCGTTCGGGTCGTTGTCTCCACTGCACTGTGCGCGCTCGCTGGTTTTGCTTTTGCGCGAATTCGCTTTAAGGGGAGTAATATTTTGTTCTTATTAGTCTTGTTGCCAATGATGATTCCTGGACAAGTGTACATTTTACCGCAATACTTGCTCGTCTCGGACATGGGGCTTGCAAACACTGTCACCGCGCTTATTATTCCGGGGATTGCCAGTGCATTTGGGACATTCTTGATGCGCCAGTTCTTCATGAGCGTTCCCGACGAACTGGAAGAAGCTGCAACACTCGATGGCTGTAACACCGTACAAATTTTCTTCAAAATCATGCTTCCTCTTGCAAAAGCACCACTGACATCGCTTGCCATTTTCACATCTCTATTTGCTTGGAAAGACTTGATGTGGCCACTGATTGTCAACATGTCACCTGAAAAAATGCCATTGTCATCTGGTTTGGCATTACTTCAAGGACAATACACAACGAACTATCCGCAACTCATGGCGGGATCTGTTATCGCAACGATTCCGATGGTGATTCTGTTCATCATTTTCCAAAAAAAATTCGTACAAGGGGTCGCTTCTACAGGGTCCAAAAATTAAAAAGGAGGCGCAGCAATGCCGATTATTTTTCACGAGGAAACAGGACAATTTCATTTATTTAATAAGGATGTAAGTTATGTGATGGAGCTTAAGGAGCAGTTCTTGGTTCATGCTTATTGGGGGGAGCGGATTCGGAGTTTCACGCAGTCGGATACGTATCCGAAGAAAGACCGTTCTTCTTTCTCGCCAAACCCTTATCGCACAAATGATGCGACTTTTTCGCTCG
This sequence comes from Paenilisteria riparia FSL S10-1204, assembly GCF_000525995.1. Classification (GTDB taxonomy): domain Bacteria; phylum Bacillota; class Bacilli; order Lactobacillales; family Listeriaceae; genus Listeria_A; species Listeria_A riparia. The sequence continues at coordinate 305,959 of NZ_AODL01000007.1, forward strand.
ATAATGTGTTACAAGAGTTCCCTGGATTTGATTCGGGGGATTACCGGGAGCCAGCGTTTGAGATGACGTATTCGGATGGGACGAAGGCGACGCAATTTCAATATGCCAGCCATACGATTTATAGCGGGAAGAAGCGTTTAGATGGTTTGCCTGCGACGTATGTTATGGAGGATGATGAGGCGGAAACACTGGAAATCACACTCGCAGATAATATCCGCGGCATCCACGCGACGCTAAGCTATACGATTTATCGGGATCGTTCTGCCATCACAAAATCCGTGCAATACCAAAACATGTCGGAACACACGATTCAATTAAACCGCGCGCTCTCTAGTTGTGTTGACTTTGATGATGCGGCGTTCGACTTATTGCAACTCCCAGGCGCATGGGCTCGCGAAAAACAAATCGTGAAAACACCACTCGCGATGGGCATCCATGTTTTAGACAGCAAACGCGGCGCCAGCAGCACCCATCAGCAACCCTTCATCGCCCTTCTTCGCAAAAATACGACCGAGCATCATGGCGATGTGTACGGTTTCCACTTTGTATATAGTGGCAATTTTACGATCCGTACGGAGGTAGACACATTTTCGCAGACACGCGTTCTAGTTGGAATGAATTCGCATAATTTTGGTTGGCAACTAGAGCCGAATGCCATTTTCCAAACGCCAGAAGTTGTATTAGTGTATGCCAAAAATGGCTTGAATGACATGTCGCACACGTTCCATTCGCTGTATACCGAACGATTGGCGCGCGGCGAACATAAATTGCAGGAGCGTCCTGTTTTAATTAATAACTGGGAAAGCACTTACTTCCAATTCGACGAGCAGAAGTTATTACATCTAGCAGACGGGGCAAAAGCACTTGGTGCAGAGCTTTTCGTGTTGGATGATGGCTGGTTTGAAGCGCGAAATGACGATACTACATCACTTGGAGATTGGGTCGCAGATTGCAAGAAATTACCGTCAGGGCTCGCCAACCTTTCTTCTCAAATTCATGAACGCGGCTTGAAATTCGGCCTATGGTTCGAGCCAGAAATGATTTCAGAGCAAAGCCAACTTTTCCAAGCGCATCCGGATTGGCATATTCACGTGAACGGCTACCCTACTTCGCTTGGACGCAACCAACTCGTACTTGATTTTAGCCGGCAGGAAGTGCGCACAGAAATTGTTCGTCAGATGACGGAAATCCTTGATGCGGTGCCGATTGATTACATTAAATGGGACATGAATCGCAATATGACAGAGATTGGCTCGCGTGACCTAACACCGCAACAGCAAATGGAACTCCCACATCGCTACATGCTCGGCTTATACGAAGTCATCGACTATTTAACCGAACGCTATCCCCATATTCTTTTTGAAAACTGTTCTGGCGGTGGTGGGCGCTTTGATCCAGGTATGGCTTACTATATGCCACAAAGCTGGGCTAGCGATAACACGGATGCCATCGAACGTATCAAAATTCAATACGGCACTAGTTTGATTTTCCCTCCAGTGATGATTTGTGCACAATTATCGGAAATCCCGAACCATCAAGTCGGACGCATCACGCCGCTACAAACCCGTGCTAATGTTGCTATGAGCGCGAATTTTGGTATTATGCTCGATTTAAATAAAGAAAGTCAGGAAACATTGGACGCTGTACAACAAGACATCACTTGGTATAAAAAGCACCGTCAGCTCATCCAATTTGGTCGCTTTTCACGACTGATTAGCCCTTACGAAAGTAATTTTGCAAGTTGGAGTTTCACTGCATCAAATCAAGAAGAGTCCCTCGTTTTCTTTTTCAAAATTCTTGGGGCGGCATCAGAGCCTTTCTTGCGCTTGCAGTTGCGTGATTTAAATCCAGAGTACATGTACGCAATCGGTGACACAACCTACTCTGGCGAAGAATTAATGAAATTCGGGCTTTATTTAAACCCAGACATGTCAGGTGATTTCCAAAGCAAAGTCCTCCACCTTAAACGTCTGGTTACAAAAATGTAATGATAGCAAGCGATTTTGTCACCCAATTCCATGGCTAGCGAATGTGATTCTATCATATACTTAGGACAACAAGTTACGAAAGGATGTTGTTCATTATGAAAGATCAAAAAATATTAAACGCACTTAGCTACTTCAGCCTATTTTTCGCACCGATTCTCGTACCACTTGCTATTTGGATTTTCAGCGCTACAGAAAACACGAAACATCACGCAAAGGTCGCTTTATTAACACATATTATCCCTGCAATTGGAGGTTTTGCCTCTTTATTTTTAGTAAGCTTCGTTGGTATTAGCACAAACAGTTCAAATGTAACTGGCATTGTGGGACTTGGCTTAATGGTTGCTATCGGAATTATGATTGTCATCTTAGCAGTTTTCAACATTGTTCGTGGTATTCAAGCCCTTGTCGCCAAAGAAGATAATCCACTCTTTAACACAATTGACTAAACCAAGATGCGAAACCTCCCCGTTTTTATGATATAATATGTGTGGAAATGGGGGGAATGCATCATGCGTTTTATCTTTGCTTATCTAACTGTATTTATATTTGGTATTCTAGCAGTAATCGGAATGGAAGCAATTATGTACGGTGAAATGACGTATCAGCTTGTTTTTGCAGCAATTCTCTTTGCAGCACCGCTCATACTTGTTGGTACTACTATAGCCGAAATGTTTTACGGTTTCAGCCAAAATGCGACCGCTAAACGTTTCATTCTTTGGGGCTTTGTTTTCGGTGTTGCTGCGACAGTCGTGATTACGAGTATTTTACAACTTGTTAGTACGCTCATGATTATCACGATTTCACTACTCGGTGGCCTTATTAGCGCGTTTCTTTCATGGGTTTTCTTCGTCATCCGGGGCGGTCATAAAGAAAGCGGCAAAGCAGCGACCAAAACATCCACAAAATAATAAAACGCTCAAAATCAAATTTCCCGATTTTGAGCGTTTTATTATCTATTCCTCTTCTTCCACATGTTGAATCAACTGCAGACGAACCGTTTCAAGCTTATGTCCATAAAAGTCTTCCTCGAACTTATCCCACTCAACAAATCCGCGTGCTTTATAGAACGCCAGTGCATTCGTATTTTCCTTCTCCACATTAACAAATAACGGTAATGGTAAAGCGAACAACTTAATACCTTCGTCCAAAAGCTGCGTACCATAACCTTTATGTTTCATACCTGGCACCAAATAAAAGGCCGCCAGTTCACTTTTTCGTTTTTCTAGCTCGATAAAATTGGCAAAACCAATCACATCATTATTTTGCTCCAACACGGCAAATGGCGTCGCTGAAACACGCGTTTTTAACGTCTCCAAATTATAAAACATTTCCAAAAACCGATCCTGTACTTCGCGCGGAATGATTTTTTCGTAGGTATCATGCCACGATTTTGTAGCGATGCTTTGAATAGCTTCAATATCATCTAGCGTTCCTTTTCTAATTTGAACTGTCATCTGTGATTTCCCCCTTCATCCTTGTAGGTTACCACTTAGTATACCCTATTTGGATGCATTTAGTCACATAGAAGCTAGCGCTAACATTTCTGATTCTTCCACTACAAAGCGATTTACATAGGAATCCATACACCCGCAAAATTCTACTTCCATCAAGCCTTCATATAAAAAATCATGTGGCTGTAGGAAATGCAATGCTGTATCCCCAACCACATAAATATTTGCAACTTCTAGCACATGCCCAACAAACTGCGAACAAAAAAATTCATTTTCCACAGAAAAGTCGAGACGTAATACTAACCCTAGAATCCCCCAAAAATTATATCGGTAATTATCAATTGTAAACCAGAACCAATCCAATTCCTGCTGAATCCGAGCGTGTTGTTCTGCTGTGATTTCATAGCTGAGAATGGCGGTGGCGGATTTCTCCAACACACCGCTTCGCACATCCTCTTTAATAAATCCACCATTCAAAAAGTTTCGCTTACCAATCCGTCCAAAACTATAAACTTCCGACAAATCCTCCGTCAAGCTAATCGATACATGATTGAATGGTTGGCGTGTATATTTTTGAATAAGCTTCCCCGGAATCGTTGTTGTTTTTGTTAAAATGACATACACTTTCATCACATTACAGCTCCTACTTAGTGCTCGACTTGGATATTACCTGAAGAAGTTCGAACTTTGATAACACGATCTGAACTTGGTTTAGAATTAGGCACCTTAACATCGCCAGAATTACTGCGCAAATCAAGGAATCCATCAAAAGTACTTGGAATTTCTATCGATACGTCACCAGAATCCGCATTTACCGCTACATTCGCCTTTACATCAAGGAATGACAAATCGGTTTCCCCAGAACTGTTTGTTACTGTAACTCCGTCCGACAAATCGGATAGATCAATATCCCCTGAATTATTCTCTGCTTTCACAACGCCCTCTACCTGTTCACCGTCAATACTTCCCGAACTATTTTTGAGCATAGCCGTATTTACTTTCACTTGTTTCACTTCGATGTCTCCTGAATTTGACGACACGTTCAAGTTATCGCCCTTCATTCCTAAAACATCACTTTCTCCAGAACTATTCGTCACATCCACATTTCCTATCATACTGCGCAATTCAATGTCTCCCGAATTATTCTTAGCCTTAATCGATTTCGCCTTTAAATCAGCGGCTTCAATGCTTCCAGAACTGCTTGTTAGCATCACATTATCCGCAACAACGCCTTGTACCTTCAAGTCACTCGAATTCAGGTTGCTTTCTAGCTGAGACAATTTCGCATCTTTCGTTAAGTAAATCGTCACTTGTTGCTTACCGTAAATCTCAAAATCAAGAAAACTCATCCATTCCTGCTTGTTCTCCACATTAATCGTCAAGCTATCTTGATTTTCCTTCACACTGTCATCTAGTCGCTTAATCGTATCTTTTGAGAGACTTCCGCTCATCGTCACATAGTTTTTCCCGTTCGTACTTTCTGCAACACTCACTTGCAAGTCTTCATCACCCATCAATTTAATCAGCGAAATATCGCCGTCAGCAAGCTTCCATTCACGATTATACGCCGTTCCTCGATCCACCACATTGTTACTATTAAACGTAAATGCAAACCCAATGCCACCGATGACAAGAAGAATCGCACCAATAATAAGTAATTTTACTTTATTTTTAAACATGCTTTCTCTCTCCCTTCATCAAATGAATATTGAATTGCGTGTACCCAACAGTCGTAAGAAGCATCACCTTCACAAGCCACATCGTCAATACGACAAAAATGAAACCAAGTCCAAGCGAAGCAATCACTGCGAACAACTTATATAGTACAAACGAATGATTCACTACCACGTCCAAAATAAAGGCAACAGGCGTCAAGAAAAAACCAAGCGCTGAAGCCGCGACTCCCGCAACTACTCCCCAAAAGGAAAGCAATAGCGAGTAGACCACGATATTCGGAATCAACATCGCTAAGAAAACACCAAATTGTCCAGCCGCGCCACGCTTCTTCATTGGCGCTGGTCTTGGCACATAATACGTTTCCTCAACAGGCGCTTCCCCGCGTCCTGCTAAGATATCTCGCGCAATCTCATCTGGACTGCCAAGATCAAATACGATTTCCTGTTCCGACTTGCCACTAGCTGCACCCGCTGCAAAATGCTCCTCATAATCCGCTAAGATTTCAAATCTTTCCTCAGGTTCAAGACCTGCTAATTTTACTCCTAATTCATTTAGAAACTGGTTCTTATCCAATGTTCTCTCCCCCTTCATTAAACAATCGATTCACACTCGACACAAAATCTTTCCATTCAAACATCAATTCATTCATATAAATTTCACCTTTGAACGTTAGTTGATAGTATTTTCGCGATGGGCCTTCTGTTGATTCTTTCAAATACGTATCACAATATCCCTCTTTAACAAGCCGACGTAAAACCGGATAAATCGCACCTTCCGCCACTTCTACATATTGCGAAACATGTTGCGCCAGCTCATATCCATATTGATCTTTCTTCTGAATAAGGAAAAGGCAGCATAATTCCAGAACACCTTTTTTAAATTGAACATTCACTTCCATGCCGAACCCTCCACTTCTAATTGTTAAAATTTCAGTACTGAACATTAATCACTACCTGTTATACATACTATATCACGCACTACTAATTAATGCAAGGTAGTGTTAATAAAAAAATAGTATTGCCATTTTTAAAAGTTAATGTTAACCTAATATCATATTAAGTTAACAAAGGGGAATGATCATGCGAAATGAAAAATTAAAACAACTTATTATTAACGCGCTATTTGCCGTTATCATCGCGATTCTAGCACAAGTAACCATCCCAATCGGACCAATTCCACTCACTGGACAAACACTTGCCGTCGGACTCGCCGCAACTATTTTATCTCCTCGAAATGCTACTATTTCCGTTGCTGTCTATATCGTTCTCGGCGCAATCGGTATCCCTGTTTTCGCAGGAATGACTGCAGGGCTTGGCATCCTGTTCGGGCCGACTGGCGGTTTTATCATTGGTTTTCTTTTCAACGCGTACATTACAGCATTCATTATTGAAAAAACCGATTTCCGACTTAGTTATGCTATTTTAGCCAACATCATCGGTGCTATGGTGACATTACTATTTGGTGCTGCATGGCTTAAATTTGGTGCTGGAATGCCTTGGAACACTGCATTTATGGCTGGTTTTGTCCCATTCATCATTCCTGGAATCTTGAAAGCGACACTTGCTGCCCTGCTTGGAATAACGATTCGCAAGCGGCTAGTTACTGCAAAGCTCATCTAAATTTTCCAAAATCAAGGGAAATCGTTATACAAACCCCTCCAGCTTCGATATAATAAAGGAGATAATCTGTGAGAAAAGGGGAACATACTAATGACTTTATATGATTACAATAATCTGAAAAAAAAGTTTTGACACTGATAAAATGCTTGCCACATTATTAGAGTCAAACGAAGCAACATCGCCTTATACGGAGCTTACGTACCGCCGCAATGAGGTTATCATGGAAGAAGGGACAGATAATCAACACTTCTATAGTCGTAAAAAAAGGAATGGTCGCCATGTCTAAAGGAACAATCAGAGACGATTCCATTCTAACTTTTTCTGGGCCAAATGATATTCTTGGCTTTCTAAGCATTCTTGAAAATGCCGTATCACCTATTTCCTACACAGCAATTAGTGAAGTCACCTTGTTACGTTTCGATCGTCAATATGTTATCGATAAAATTACCTTTGGTCAAGAAAGCTTCTGGTATGCTTACTTCTTCTATTTGAATTTCACACAGCCGATTCTTATTCGTGAATCTCTTTCTAATCTACCGTCCGACAAAAAAATTCTAGCTGGCCTAGTTATTGTAGCCGAGCGCTTTGGTCGCGCTGAACCTGATGGCTCATACTTAATCCCATATTATTTTACACAAAAAGTAATTGGAAAGTACTTAAACCTGGCCCGTGCTTACGTTGCAACGAACCTTCGCAAACTAGAACAAGAAGGACTTATTTCTCTTTCACCAAAACCTTGGAAAATCCATGACATGGCAGCCGTGAAAGAAATGTTGAATATGAAATATACGGATTTGTACTCTATTACTAAAAAATAAATTTTCATAGAAAATGGAAGCTGGATTTATCACTTGCCAATCATGATTTGGTATGTGATAAATCCGGCTTTATTTATAGTTTTGCAAAAAGGTCAACACCAATGACCAATTTCTACATATTTCCTTTTTTTAACTAAATCCGAACTAATTTATCAATAGGTTGCGTTTTCTTTTTGGAAATCCCTACAAATAAGTAATGACAATTATCCTTGTTTTTAGTATAATGAACTTATTACACATAAAGGGGAGAATTTTTAAATGGCTAACAAAACTACAAAATTAGCATGTGGCTTGCTTGCATGCGGACTAACACTGTCTTTAACAACACCAGTATTCGCGGAAGAGACACAAACACCAACTACACTTGATGGGGCTACAACACAAGAAACGAATACAGATGCAACACCAGCAACCACTACTACAAGCTCAGTTACACCTAAGACAGATACTACTTTCACAAGAAATGCAACCGTTATACCTGCTGATTTTGTGACAATAACAGATACGACGAACGGCCCTGCACTGGCATTCAAATCCGGAGCAGAAGCTACAACAACTGCTGCTGGAACATTCACGACAACTATTATTGCAACATTTGCTGACGCGACAACACAAGAAATTACAGTGAACTATACAGTAACAGAACCTATTGCTAAACCAACTGTGGCAACAGATGCAGCACTTGGCACAGCTAAGACAGGTGTAACAACAGAAATAAACGTAGCAGTAAAAGATCCAAGCAAATTCGTAACAGCAGCAAGCGGCGTAACACTATCTTTCGCTAAAGCTCCTGTCGTTAACCGCTTAGGCGCACAAACAGCAACAGTGATAGCAACAAACGGCACAACAACAGAAAACATCACTGCAACATACACGGTAGTTGATACAACAAAACCAGTTATCACAGCCGATGAAAATGATTTCTATATAGGTATCGACGAGGAATGGACCGCAGATGAACTTGTTACCGCAACAGATAACTCTGGCTTTGTAAAAGTGTACTTCGAAAACGGTAAGAAATTTTTAGACACAGCTACTGAAGGCTCCCATACAACCGTTGTCGTGGCAGAAGATGCAAGCGGAAATACATCAAGCGTAACCCTTTCTTATGAAGTAATTGGTGATGATGTATACTTCTTTGACGCGCCAGTTGTAGACGTAAACAAAACGACAGCAACAGACGTTTATGGAAAAGCAGAACCAAATACTGCTGTTTTCATCATTTCAGAAGATGGTCAAACTTTGTTAAGTATGACTGATGCTGATGCAAATGGCAACTTCCATTCCAAACTTGAAACACCACTAGTTAAAGGACAAACGATATATTTAATCAGCATGGATGAAGAAACTGGCGAAATGAGTGATGTTGCCGAATTCACCTTCCAAGGCGGTAAGCTACAAGTAGCACCCGTTGAAAATACGAAGAAACCAGCTGTTGTGAACACTGTCCAAAAAGTTGATTCAGCACCAGCTACTAAAACACCAACACCACCAACAACTATCAAAGAGCTACCACAAACTGGCGACAATAGCGCAACTGGAATCGTATTTGCTGGATTAACTATCTCCGCACTTGCAGCATTCTACTTGAGAAAACGTAGCTAGCATTTAAAAAAAGAGAAATCCATTTCGTGGATTTCTCTTTTTTATGTTTATTTTACTTTACCAACAAAGAAGAACGTTGCAATACAGTTAATCCCTTGAACGATAAAGAATGTACCCACGAGAAGCACGATACCAATTGCACCAACGATTGGATTGAACAACGATATGAAGCCAAGAATAATACCAAGAATCCCTAATGCTAAAATCCAACCCCAACCTTCAACGTTTTCTCCTTTAGCAGCAAATGCACCGATTGTGCGCATAATTCCTGCGAACAACACCCACATACCGAAAACAAGTACTAAAGTAACCGTTCCTTCTAATTGATCGGCTAATAATAAAATACCTAATAATACCGATAAGATTCCTTCTGCTAAAATCCAGCCCGATACTTTCTGTCCTCCACGGTTAGAGAAGTACGAAATGATTTGGAATACCCCAACAACTAACATTAAGATTCCGATGAAAAATGTGAATGAAAGTAAAGAAATTCCTGGGTGGAACACAAACCAGATTCCTAAACAAATCATTGCAATACCAGCTAGTAAAACTAATATGCGAGTAAATGTCTTCATGCTATGTAACACTTCCTTTTTTTATTTTTAGAACTTTTTAAGCCCTGTTGTACATTTTACCCCTTTTTACTTTAATAAAACACTATTTTTATTGTATATTAGATTTTTTTTTCTGCTTTTAGACACAAATAATCATAATTTAGCGTAAATAGGCCTCATATGAGTCAAATATATGTGTTTTTTTCATTTTCACAGCTAAATAATTTAAAAAAAATTCATATTTAGAACCTTATTACTAGGTTCGTTTTTTTGAAGAATCTGCCTGCTACCTTGACAAATAGATGCTAAAAGTTGTATGATGATAGCAATTTAATACGCTTCTTATCAAGAAAGGTGGAGGGACTGGCCCTATGAAACCTTAGCAACCGGAAGTTGTTTTCACGGTGCTAATTCCAGCAGTATTTTGCGAAGATAAGCTAATGTTGAGTGAAAAGTTGTCTGTTCAGCCTTTCCTAGTATCGCTTTTCAAAGCTTGCTGGGAGAGGTTTTTTATTGTTTTCTTGATAGGCTCGCGTGAAAGGGGCAAAAGAATGGGAGAAAATTACCGATTTGAGACGATTCAAGTACACGGAGGTCATACGCCTGATAGTGCGACGAACGCTCGAGCAGTGCCGATTTACCAAACGACTTCGTATACGTTTAATGACACGGAACATGCCGCAGCGTTATTTGGGTTACAGGAAACAGGAAATATTTATACGCGCATTATGAATCCAACGACAGCTGTTTTTGAAGAGCGTTTGACATTGTTGGAAGGTGGAATTGGTGCGGTGGCGACGGCTTCTGGGATGGCTGCGATTACGTATGCGATTTTAAATATTGCAAGTAGTGGTGACCATATTGTTTCTGCTAGCACGCTTTATGGCGGGACTTACACGCTTTTCTCGCATACGTTCAAGGACTTTGGTATTGATGTATCATTTGTAGAGCCTGATGCTGTAGCGAATTTTGAGAATGCGGTTACGGATAACACGAAGGCGATTTTTATTGAGTCACTTGGAAACCCAGATATGAATATTGTGGATGTTCGGCAAGTGGCTGAGATTGCTCATAAACATGGGATTCCGCTTATTGTAGATAATACGTTTGCGACAGCTTATTTACATCGGCCGTTTGAATTCGGCGCGGATATCGTGGTTTACTCGGCAACGAAATTCATTGGTGGACACGGTGTGGCAATTGGTGGTGCCGTCATTGATGCCGGAACTTTCGATTGGAAAAACGGCAAATTCCCAAAACTAGTGGAACCTGATGTAAGCTATCACGGTCTTTCCTATGCGAATGATGTTGGCGCCGCTGCCTATATTACAAAATTACGCGTGAGTCTGTTGCGTGACACAGGTGCCGCAATTTCTCCATTCAACTCCTTCCTATTGATTCTAGGGCTTGAAACACTATCATTGAGGCTTGAAAAACATGTTTCTAATGCACAAAAAGTTGCGGAATATCTCGAAAGCCATGAAAAAGTAGCTTGGGTTAGCTATCCTGGTTTGAAATCAAACCGATACTATGATTTAGCGCAAACCTATTTTCCAAAAGGAGCGAGTTCGATTTTCTCTTTTGGAGTGAAAGATGGCTACGCGGCAGGAAAACAAGTTATTGAATCTGTGAAGCTGTTCTCGCACTTGGCGAATGTCGGTGATGCAAAATCGCTTATTATCCACCCTGCTTCGACAACACATCAACAATTAAGCATCGAGGAGCAAAAGGAAGCTGGCGTGAAACCAGAAACGATTCGCGTATCGATTGGCATCGAGAATGTGGAGGATATTATCGCTGACCTTGCCCAAGCGCTGGACAGTATTTAAGACTACTATATAGAAAAAGGTGATGGAGTTGGGAACGCTAAAACAAATACGACTTTTTGAAGATACGCCACTTATTTTAGAAAATGGCGAAAACAATCGGGCCAATTGATGTTGGTTTCGAGACTTATGGCGAATTATCCGCTACAAGAGACAATTGTATTCTGCTAGAACATGCATTAACTGGGACAGCACATGCCGCGAAACATTTTGAAGACGATGTAGCTGGATGGTGGGACGACTTTATTGGGACAGGAAAAACGCTTGATCCAGCTGATTATTTCTTAGTTTGTGCGAATGTGTTTGGTGGTTGCAGTGGGACAACTGGACCTTCTTCCGTTAATCCAAGGACAGATACAGCGTACCGTTTGAATTTTCCAGGCTTTTCGATTAAAGATATTGTTAAGGTCCAAAAAGCATTGCTTGACGCGCTTGGTGTGGTTCACGTGGTATCAGTCATTGGTGGTTCGATGGGCGGTATGCAAGCGACGCAATGGGCCATTGATTATCCCGAAATGACGGGGACTGTGATTAACTTAGCATCCCCACTTGCTGCAAGCCCGGAGGCGATTGGTTATAATTTAATTATGCGGATGGCGATTTTGAATGATCCTGATTTTAATGGTGGAAATTATGTTGGTCAACCAGAAGGTGGGCTTGCAACGGCACGGATGGTCGGGATGATGACCTATCGGACGAGTGAGCTTTTTTCTAAACGATTTGAGCGCTTCACAGTGGCTGACTCCTCACCTGGTGCTTTCTCAAAAGAGCATTTTCAGGTGGAATCGTATTTGCAATATCAAGGGGATACATTCGTGGAGCGCTTTGATGCGAATAGCTACCTGTACTTAACAAAAGCGATAGATTTATTCGATGTGACGGTAAATGGAATAAATGAAAAGCCATTGTTTGCGGATATTCAAATTCCTTATTTATTGGTCGGTGTAACAAGTGATCAATTATTTCGAATTAATGATTTGCGACGCGATTACGAGCTTTTGAAAGAATGGGATGTGCCGGTGACATATTATGAAGTAGATTCGGATTACGGGCATGATGCATTTTTAGTGGAGGTCGAGAAATTCCATCCGCTTATTAGCACTTTTTTGACACAGCATTCGCAACTGACGCTAAAAAATAAATAATTTTGGTATAAACTCTAGGTAAAGCAAGATTTTTCGTCTAGCCGTTTCCTTGCTAAGACGAAAATCTTGCTTGGCGTAAATCTAGTGAAAGCTTTTTTATTCTGAAAGTTTGGAGCGGAATAACATCCTCGCTCGGCTTTCGTTTGTCGCTAGTTTATCTGTGGTATGTTCTAGTCTCACTTTATTTTCTTGTTACTGGAATCCATACCTCGCACATAAAATCGGCTTTTGTTGTATCGCTGCCATCGTAGACTTCGATTTCAGGGCCGTTCGCATGAATGTAATCGCTTTCAGGTAGCCATGTTGAGAAAATTTGCTGCCAAGTAGCTTGAATAGCTTCTGGTAAGGCTCCAATGGATTTGAAAATTGCCCACTCCTGTGCGGAAACCTCGAAAACTTCCATCCCATCAACCTTCTGTCCGCTATACTCCGTCGCTATCCAATAGTCCATTTCTTGTTTCTCCGCTTGTTCTTTAGAAGCGCTACAAATTCCCATATATGAGGTTCCTAATTGACTGAGCTTCTCGATTGTTCCATTGGCATGTACTTCGTCCCAGAATTCTGGGATGTCTTCTAAATTCTTCCCTTGGCTATAGGTAAATACTTTTTTCACGCCGATTACTTGAAATTTATCATGCTTTACAATTATAGCATCCATTTAATCTCCTCCTCGATACGTTTATGTAAATAAGTATATCTTTTTTTTGATTCTAAATATATTAAAAACCCCCATCACAAATGTGATAGGAGTCTTTATTTTAATCTTTGTATATCGATTTCGTTCTATTCAGCCATGCATAACCAAGTCCGATGACCAAACCACCGCCGACGTAATTGCCGAGTAGGGCTAGAGAAAGATTGGTTGATACGCTGCCTAATGTCATACCAGGTACATGTCCACCTGATGAGAAGAAGGCTAGGGAGAAAGAAGAGAAATTCGCGATAACGTGCTCGAAGCCAAGGAATGCGAAGATAAAAATAATGAATACCATCGCGAAAACTTTTCCAGCATCATCTTTCATCCGCATGGTACAAATGACCGCCGTATTTACAACGATATTTGCAAAAATCGCTTCAATGAAAATCTGTAGTGGTTCTTTTTGTAGCTTACCTTCTACAGCTGTAAATAAGAAATGATCGGCTGGTAGAGCGTGAAATGCTGATGTTAGCGACATCAAGTAACCTGCTAAAATACCACCAATTAAATTACAAAAAATACAAAGAAATAAGATGCCTAAAGCTTTGCCAGGCTTAATAATTTTTTGGTAAACTCCAGTTGTCATATACATCATGTTACTGGTACCAAGTTCCGCGTTCATATAAATAATCATTACAAGTGACCAGCTGAACATGAAGGCGTAAACGATTTTTCCTAATCCGTGTGCGAAGTGATCTACTTTATCGCCAATCATTACCGCAACTGCTGTTCCAAGTGTTAGGAATAAACACGCTAGCATTGCACGGATAATATAGCGAATCACACTATTATGCACTAAATCGATTTTTTTGCGCGTACTATAATCGATTTTCTGCATCAATGTACTATTTTCTGCGTCCAAATTTTTCATCTCCATTAATTAGTTTTCATGCGCCACAACTTTTCTATTGTAGCACGAATTTCTTCGATTGAAAATAACCATTTAGCCGATTTTCTGAAAAATTTCTGAAAAAATTACTACATCTTATTTCATTATAAATTACAATTCCCAAACTGGTTATCTGCTAAACATAAAAAGAACCCAATGGAGATCCACCGAGTCAAGATTAGTTATGCGTTTACAGTGCTTTTTTCTGGTAAAATGCGTGTTCCTGCATTGCCGGCTAATGCATCTACCGCTGCGTCTAAAGAACAAATGATAGCTTCTTTTCCGGATTCAGCGAATGCGATTGCGGCTTCCATTTTTGGTCCCATACTACCATCTGCGAAATGGCCTTCTGTCATGTATTGTTTCGCTTCTTTGACGGGAACGCCTTCTAGTTTTTGTTGATTCGGTTCGCCGAAATGTAAGTAAACATTGCTTACGTCGGTTAGAATCATGAAGACGTCTGCTTCGACTTGTTCGGATAAGCGTAATGCGGAGCGGTCTTTGTCGATGACCGCTTCGACGCCTTTTAGATTGCCTGCTTCGTTTTGAACGACTGGAATGCCGCCTCCGCCTGTGGAAATAACGACGGTGTCTGTTGCGACTAGTTGTTTGATGGCTTCGACGCCGTGAATTTTCTTAGGTTGTGGTGAAGGGACAACGCGACGGTAGCCACGGCCGGCGTCTTCTGCCATTTTCCAGCCTTTTGTTTTTGCTAGTTCTTCGGCTTCCGATTCGGTATAGAATACGCCGATTGGTTTGGTTGGGTCTTGAAACGCCGGGTCACTTGCGCTAACTTCTGTTTGTGTTAGTAGCGTGATGACGTTTGTTGCTAGTTTTTTGCGAGCAAATTCGTTTTTTAAGGACTGTTCCATCATATAGCCGATGAAACCTTGTGATTCTGCGCTACACGCATCGATTGGAAGTGCTGGGACGAACTCCTTAGCTTCTTCGTTTTGGCGCAAAATATTGCCGACTTGTGGCCCATTACCATGTGTAACAATGACTTTATGGCCGGCTTCAGTGATTTCAGCGATTTTAGCGCAACTATCCTCGACGTTTTTTTAATTGATTTTCAAATGTTGCTTCTTGTTTTGGTTGCAGAATGGCATTTCCGCCAAGCGCGATAACTACTCGTTTTCCCATTGAAAATTCCTCCTTCATTGCGAGTGCGACACCTGCTATCGTGTCTATTCCCGATGTGTGTCCATTTTGATAAATACGCTGCGTCAAGGCTTGTGTGTCTTCGCCCGTTTGGAACGCTTTATAAAGTGCTATTAATGTGTCGCTAAATTGGCCTTTTAATGCATATTTCAGGTAGGTCTGGCTAATGTCTGTGGTGAGCTGTTCAGTTGTAATCAGCCGTTGGAGTGTCTCCGTAAATGTGTCGCTCACATGATCCACTAGCAAAATTCCGACGAGCATGTCGTCACCAGAAGGCGTCAAGCCACTGCCTCGACCTATAAAATAACGCAAGGTTTGTTCTATAAATGCTTCATCCCGACTTTTTATTGCTTTGGCGAGTTCGCATGTTTTTGGTTGTGCTAGTAGTGTGTTTATGGTAATGCCGAATCCATTTTGGGTGGTTTCTTGCAAAACTTGGTTTAAAAAGATTGGATTTGGCATTATTGGTGCATTTTGAAGCGAACTTGTGTATTTTGTAGCTGTGGAAATATTGATTTTAATGGATGATTGGTGGTGAAGCAGCCAGCCGTCATTATACGCAAATTGTTGGTCGGTTTGAATCGTAGCTTGGCTCCTAGCAATGTCCGTCTCGGAAATTTGGATGGCAAATGGTAACTTGCCGTTTTTGTCTGTGCCGACAAAGATGAGTTCGCCGTTATTTTCGAGATTGAAGCCATTGTTAAACACGCTATGGACGTGCCACGTTTTTGCGTTTTCAAGTAATTCGACAACATGTTGAGCTATGTTTTCGGCTTGGATGACTGGCATAATACTTCACCTCCTTCTTTTTAAACGGTTAAGCCTAGTTTTTCAGCGTAGGCTGTGATTGCTTTTTCAAAACATGCGACTGGTGGATTTACTGTTCCAGCGCCGATTTGACCGATTCCTGCTTTTTTGTGGGCAATACCGGTGTTGATGACTGGTGTAATGCCAGTTTCTACGACTTTACGAGCGTCAATGCCTAGGCAAATACCTTGGAAATCCCATGTTGGCACGGTGAAATTCGGATTTTGATCGATGACGATTTCAAGCATTTCGTTACTTGTTTTTAATGCGTCGCCGAAACCACCTGTTCCAACAAAACGAGTCACGGCTGGAGCCGCAATCATTGCCATACCGCCAACGCCGAATGTTTCTGTAATCGCGCTGTCCCCGATATCTGGGTTCGCGTCTTCGCCTGAATAACCTGTGAAATAAAGGCCTTGTGGTGTGTTAACGGGTGCTGTGAACCACTCGTCTCCCATGCCACTGATGCGAATTCCGAAGTTCTCGCCATTTCGGCACATCGCCGTAACAATCGTTCCTTCTTGAATCATCCGCGCGCCGTCCATCACTGCTTTTGCAGAAGCCATCATGATATTTAAGAAGAACTGATCTGTATCTGCTAAAAATTTAATCACTTCTTGGCGTTGCTTTTCGTCAATATCTAAGCTCACGATAATTGGGCTAACTTCTTTCAAAAATACAAGGGATGCCGCGATATTCCGTTGGTGGAACTCGTCTCCCATCGCGATTGCTTTTGCGACGATAACGTTTAAGTTCATGCCTTCGTCTAGTGCTTGTAAGGCTTTTCCTAATACTGGACCAAGGACGTCACGCATCCAGCGCAAGCGATTGACAACGTCCTCTGAATAAGCGCCGAATCTTAATACTGCGCCGATTCCTTCGTTCATGGTACAGTACGCGCGATTGCCATCTGTACGGTTTTCCACGACAACGACTGGCATATTTGCGGATGTGATACCTCCCATTGGTCCAACCGCATCCACGTGATGGCACGGAATAAAGCGAACTTCGCCGTTTTCTAACATCGCACGAGCTTCGTCCTCGCCTGTTGCCCATTCTTCAAAAAGTGCTGCACCAACACATGATCCTTGCATTGGGCTCGTCATGTTTTCCCATTTGATCGGAGGGCCCGCATGAAGTAATACTTTCCCTTCGTTTAATTCTGCGATAACTGATTTAGCTGGAACGACATCGAGTAAAAATGGCGCAGAGGCAACAATTTTATCAGCTACAGCTCGGTTTGCTTCATCAATAGTTTGGTAGTTTGTCATGCTTTCTTCCTCCTCAAAAATCTATTTTACGTCCGCCGTTTCCGCACGGTAACTGTTTAAGAATTGTAAGACTTTTTGTAGTTTCGCGTCGCCACCAGCAACTGGGCGCCAATCGAATTGGACAACTCGTCCGCCAGTTTCTGTGATCGCTTCGGCAAAACTTTTTAATCCGACATTGATGACGCGTGGTTGTTTTGCGAGTAGGTCTAGCATTGCGTCTGATGCGTTTAGCTGTGGCGCTGTTGTTTCGCTGTCTACTTTTTGGATGGCTTTGTCATTGTCTTCTACTTTATGACCGACTAATTCAAGACCTGTTCTGACTGCTTCGTTGTTGCTATCTTTTACGATAACGCCTGCTGCTTCTAATGTTTGGCGCTGTTCGTTATAATCTTGTGGATCTTGCAATGTGCCGCAAACTGTTCCAATAACTGCGATTTCACGCCCAGCTTCTTTCGCTTTTGCAATCACTTCTTTGATTGCCGGCGCTAATTGTCCCGCCATGTCTTCGTGCGAGCCATAACCCAGTACCACGTCTAGCAAAATAACAGCGGTTTCTGGGTCGTTTGCCGCGTCACGAATGAACGCAATCCGTTTTTCAGGGTCAATCATTGGGTGTGGCTTTCCTTGCGTGTAAATATCATCGCCTAAATCGATGACTTCATGCCCCTCAGTTTTCAAAATGTAGCCGTCTTGCTTGATAAGTCCCTCTTTTAAAGCAAGAGCATCCGCAATAAGCATTGCTGCCTCTGACGCCAATGTTCCGCCTGAATAATAGCCTTTTAGGTGTTTTTGTTCTGGCGTGAAGCTTATGTTTGGAACGTCTATTGTTGTTTGCGTTGCGGTTACTTCTTGACCTTTTGCCAGTTGAACCGCAATGCGTGCCGTTTCTTCTAATGTGTAGGCGTGATATAGATTTTCCTCATGGTACGTTGGTTTTTCGCCTAAGAAAATCGTTACCGCTGGCTTGCTGATTGTACGTAATAATGCCAAAACTTTATCGCGAATCGCTTTTGCAGGTGGCTTAGAGATAACGACAATCACGTCTGTATCTGCTTGTTTGTCTAGTGCTGCAATCGCATCTAGCATCGTAATTCCGCCGACTGTCTCAGATAGATCACGTCCACCTGTTCCAATCGCGTTGGTAACACCACCGCCAAGACGATCAATAATCGTTGAAACTTCTTGAATTCCAGTTCCAGACGCGCCAACAATCCCGATGTTTCCTGGTTTCACAACGTTTGTAAATGCCATTGGTACACCGTTCACGATTCCCGTTCCGCAGTCAGGTCCCATTACGAGTAACCCTTTTTCGTGGGCTTTTTGCTTCAAGCGTAGCTCTTCTTCAATCGGCACATTATCGCTGAAAATAAAAGCGTGTAAGCCCTCATCTAGCGCACGATCTGCTTCTGAGGCCGCGTATGTTCCAGGAATCGAAATAAGTGCCATGTTCGCGTCAGGATCTAATTTCATTGCTTTATCCCAAGTCCGTGCTGTTTCCGTTTCATTGCTACTTTCCTTCGTTGCTTGGCTTGCTAAGAACGCATCCACTTCTGTCAAAATTTCATCCAAAATCGACGCATCGTCTGTGTCTACCACAATCGCCATATCGTTTGCCGATGCTTTTTCTAATTCTTCCGTACGAAGACCTGAGCTTCCAAAAATATCTTTATTCGCAGGTGTTCCCATCATGATAGAAACTCGATTCACGCCTGCAATCGTTGAAATTTTATTCGTAAGTAGCATCAAAACTACCGAGTCTTGATATGCATTTTCTTTAATAATTGTGTGTAACATTGCTTGCTCACCTCTCCTTATTCCGCAAATTTATTTTTACCATCATAATTGTCAAAATGAATCGCATCCGAAATTAAGTATTCATATATATCATCCACGATTTCAATTCCATTTTCTTCGTAAGCCTTCTCGCGCAACCGTCCACGTTCCCCAGGATAATACACGCGATCAGAATCTGGAGCTGGTTTAACAGCCGTTACCTCATCTAAGAGCTCCGACATATTGGCCTTAAACGCCTCCATATCCGTGAAAAACGCTGGATTAATCACGATATGTAGTTGTCCCAAATCGCGTCCTTTCGACAAATCCGCGTACATCGAGCTTACATGTTTTCCAAATGGCAGTCCTAGCAAAATGCCAGACAAAACGTCCACCATCATCATCAAGCCGTACCCTTTCGGTCCAGCAATTGGCAACAATGCGTTCACCTTCATCGGATCCGTCGTCGCCGCACCATCCGCATCCACAGCCCACGTCGGTGGAATCGCTTCCCCGCGTGATCTCGCATGCAACACTTTACCCCATGCTTGCACTGTCGTCGCCATATCAAACGTCAATGTCCTTCCATCTGCTGTCGGCGCTGCAAATGCAATTGGATTCGTCCCAAAATAGTCTTCCGCTCCGCCAAATGGCACAACCATCGGATCAGATTGGCAAACAGAAAGCGCTACAAAATCGCAATTCGCCGCCTGTTCCACAAAATAAGCTAGCGCGCCACTATGCGACATATTTTTCACGCCGACAACAGCTACACCGTTCTTGCCAGCAATCCGAATCGCTTCTTCCATTGCCAATTTGGCCGCAACATGACCAGAACCATTATCCCCATGAAAAATACCGCTCGTCGGCCCCGTTTGTTCAAAGCGAAACTCCGGACGATTCGTAATTCCACCTTTTGCAATACGTTCCGAGTAATACTCCACACGAACTGCTCCATGTGAGTGAATACCGCGCGCGTCAGCGAATGCCAACACATCTGCGACAATATCCGCATGTTCTTCCGTCAAGCCAGCCCGCTCTATTTTTGTTTGAATCAGTTGATGCAAATCTTCTTTTGAAACTCGCATTCTGTTTGCCCCTCCCCGTTCTTATCTCTACTCTTGTTTTGCGAAAAGCCCAGCATGGTCGTATTGATTGAAATGGACTGTATCGCTAATCAAGTAGTCATAAACATCTTTGACAATCGGTATACCTACATCTGCATAGTCAGTTTCGACAAGTTCCGCTAATTCGCCTGGATAAAGCACTTTATCGAATCCTGGCGCTGGTTTTGTCGCATGCAATTCGTTCACCATCTGCGCAATATTTTCCTTAAATTCCTTCAAAGATGTGAAAAACGCTGGGTTAATAACGATATGCAGTTGGCCCAAATTACGCCCTGCTGTTAAATCCGTGTACATGGACGACACCCGTTTACCAAATGGTAGCCCTAGCAAAATACCGGATAAAATGTCCACCATCATCATCAAGCCGTACCCTTTTGGTCCAGCGACTGGTAGTAACGCATTTACCTGATCAGGATCCGTCGTTGGTTCCCCGTTCGCGTCCACTGCCCACGTTGGCGGAATTTCCACACCTTTAGAGCGCGCATCTAAAATCTTACCCCATGCTTGAACTGTAGTCGCCATATCAAAAATAACAGGCTCACCATCCGCACGCGGCGCTGCAAATGCAATTGGATTTGTTCCAAAATAAGGTTCAGCCCCACCAAACGGTACTACCATCGGATCAGACTGACAAACCGAAATTGCAACCATATCTTGATCCGCCGCTTGTTTTACAAAATACGCTAACGCACCGCTATGCCCCATTTCATGTACGCCGACAATCCCAACACCCGTTTCCTGCGCCAGTTGAATCGCTTCGTCCATTGCTCTACGCGCCGCGACATGTCCAACACCATTATCAGCTTCAAAAATGCCAGAACTTGGTCCCGTCTTGTTAAATGCAAATTTCGGATCAAGCGTTGTGCCGCCTTTTGCGATACGTTCTGCATAATAGTCCACACGAACTGCTCCATGTGAGTGAATACCGCGTGCATCAGCAAATGCTAGTGATTCCGCTACGCCATCTGCATGCTCTTCTGAAAGTCCTGCCGCTTCTAATTTATGTTGAATTAAATCGTGTAAATCATGTTTTCTTACTCGAATCATTTGTGGTTCTTTCACACCAATTCCCTACTTTCCTATAATTGTGGATCGCGATTACAGTCTTTGGAATACAAGTAACTAAATGCCTCGCCACGTCCGACGGCATACGTTGCTTGTGGTACATACGCACCCATGAATAAATAATCTCCTTTTTTAACTGGTACCCATTCGTTGTCCAAATTGTAGATGCCTTCACCTGATAACATATACGCACCGTGTTCTTGATAATGCGTTTCAATATAACCGTGACAAGCGCCTGGCTCGAAGCTTAAAATATGGAAATTCATATCAAAACCTAAATCTGCTGGCAATAAGTTTTGCAAAATAACGTCTTCCATGCCTTCATAAGCGATTTTTTCAAGGTTCGCCACGTTATTTACAACAACATGTGTTTCGTAACCTGCCACCGCTTCGTATTTCTTCTTGTAAAGGAATGCTTCGCTGTTTGCACCGCCATTACTATTCGCAAATTTCAACATAACGCCTGCGGGGCAATAAATATAGCCACCTGCTTCTAGCGTATGTTCTGCTTCGTCTGCCCAAACAGTGATTTTACCTTCTAAGCAATAGAAAAACGTCTCAATGCCTTCGTCGCCAAACCCAGCTTTGTTTTGGCCACCATCAAGCAATGTAATAATATAATCAACGAATGTTGCGCCAAGTTTCGGTGTTGCTAAAATCGACAATTCGCAGTTTTCAAAACCAGGAATCGAGTTATTAACTAAACCGTCTGGCGGGATAATCGCATAATTTGCACGCTTAATCACAGAACGTGATGCTAAAATATCATTCACATAACCCGTATTTTTATTTCTGTAACCCATCTTAAAAAACCTCGCTTTTCTCTTAATAAATATAGTCGGAACCAGCGTTATCAGACACTGATTCCGTTATTTTTTTACGCTATTTTTTTACTTCTGATATTGGCAATTAGGAAAACAGCCGCTCCGATGATTAGAATGATTGCTGAAATATAGAATCCCATTACTTTTGAACCTGTGGAGTCAGAAATAACACCTGTTAGGAATGGTGCGATAACTGATGAGCTCATGCCGAAGAAGTTGAATACCCCGAAGGAAGTACCATATCCTTTTTTCGGCGCGCTGTCTGCTACGTAGGAAATCAAGATTGGTTCCACGGCTAATTTACCTAGTAATCCATAAAGAATCAGACCGACAAGTAGTATGCCTGATGTTGGCGCTAATACGGTTAACATCAACATTAACGCCGCAGCAACTGTTAAGCTAATGATAAAGATGACTTTTTTCGTGCGGAATTTATCGGACATCCGGCTGAAGAATAGCGCCCCTGGAATCGCTGAGAAAGCAACTAAGGCAGAAGAAAATCCGATAGCAACACCTTGGAAACCACGTTCTTGTTGTAGGAAAGATGGCAACCAAGTTACGACCATGTAGTAACCGTAACACGTTGCGAAATATAGAATGTAGGATGCGATCATACGACCTGTAAACAAGTTTTTGATTGGTGCTTTTTCTTTTGGTGCGGCTTTTTCTTTTGCAACCGCTGTACGATCCACTTTTGGCGAGCTTTTAATAACACTTGCAAAAACAAAGATCATTACAACGATCAGTCCTGCGATAATGAAAAGCATGATTTGCCAGTTCATTCCTACCGATTTAACGAGTAGACTGGAAGCAATTAAACCAATACCCATACCGAGTGCGGACCCGCTATTGATGATTGCAGTGGAAAGACCACGTTTTTCTGGCGGGATATTTTCAGAGGAAAGCGAGTATGCTGAACCGTAGTAAGAACCACAGCCTAGGCCTGCTAGCAAGCTTCCCAAATAAATCATTGGCAAGTTTTGCGCTGTTCCGATAATAATTGCAGCAATCGCGAACAGAGAGAAACCTGGAATTAGTACGACTTTTTTACCGAACTTATCAACTAAAATACCTGCTGGAATCTGCATCCCAGTATAAGCAAAGAAGTAGAAACTGGCGATTAGCCCCATCTCCGCGTCTGAATGCTGTCCAATTGTTTGTTGCATTTCTGGGAAAATCGGCGTTAAAACACTACGATAAATCCAGATGACAACCCAACCTAAACATAAAATAATGATGATTTGCTGCCAATACTGGAGCCCCTTTTTTCATTGTTGCCGTTTCGTTTTCCATTTTGTCCACTCCCTATTTATACGCTAACTCATATAGCGCTTCAGTTAATGCTTTAACACCTTCTACAAGGTCTTCTGTTTTTGTATCTTCTGCTGGATTGTGGCTGATACCGCCAATACTTGGCACGAAGAACATCGCCGTTGGAACACGTGGTGCAAAAATTTGTGAATCATGACCTGCTCCACTGTGCATAACGCGGTAGTTCAATCCTTCTTTTTCACAAACGCTTTCCAATACGGAAACAACATGTGCATCCATCGGAACTGGATTTTCGTCCATCCACAAATCAATCGAAATATCGATGCCCATTTCTGCGCAAATGTCTTTCATGTCTTGCTCTACTTCTTTTGTAAAGCTGTGCAAAACTTCTTTGTCGGTGTGGCGGCAGTCCATTGTGAACAGCGTTTCGCCTGGTACGACATTGACTGTATTTGGTTTGGGCTCTACTTTTCCGAATGTGAGTACGAGTGGATCGCCTAATTTCTTCGCTTTATCGATGGATTGCGTCACGATTTTGCTAAATGCGTAAACCGTGTCTTTGCGGTAGCCCATCGGTGTTGTTCCTGCGTGATTGGACTCGCCGTTTAGCACGATTGTGTAGCGACGTTGGCCAGCGATGCTGTTTACAACGCCTACTGCTTTGCCTTCGTTCTCCAATACGTTTCCTTGTTCGATATGAATTTCGACAAACGCTTTAATATCCTCGCGTAACGGTTTTGTTTCATCGCGGAAATCAAATCCTGCACCGCGCATGGCATCCGTGAATTTCACACCTTCAAAATCAGCCACGTCTGCCATTTCAGCTTTTTGTGCTAGCCCAAAGAAGTTCTTACTTCCCCAGAAAACGTATGGGAAACGGCTACCTTCTTCTTCTGCCATCGAAATAACTTCTAGGTTGCGAAGTGGTTGTCCGTGTTTTTCTTTCAAATATTTGATCGCCAAGTATGCTGCTAGAACTCCAAATTGACCGTCTAACTTCCCACCGTTGACTACGGTATCAATATGCGAACCAGACATAATTGTTTCGTCTTTATATGTAGAACCTTCTACACGCCCAAACAAATTACCGATGTCGTCGAAATACGTTGTAAACCCAGCCTCATCCATTTTTTGCTTCACGCCATTTTGGGCTTCTACCCACGAATCTGAGTAAAGCAAACGCGTCGTTCCACCAGTTGGATCAGCACCGATACTAGAAAGCCATGTTACGTTTTCTGCTACATCTTGATATATTTTATCCATTGTTAAAAGTCCACCCTTCCTTGCGATTTTATTTCATTTTTAGCTACTACCAAAGTGTAAGCGTTTTAAGTTTTGATTGCATCGTTTAAAAGCGATAAAAGAGTCGCATGCAATTTGTTCATTGTGACCAATCAGACCCTTAAAATTGTTAACAATGATTATACTGCTTACCTTTAGTATAGCATCGCCACTTTGTTTTGGTCATAATCGCCAACCAGTTGAGATTTCGCCGAACCTATGTTACGCTTTTCCCATCAAAAAAAGGAGTGGATTCCATTGCAAACAGTCATTTTCGCGAAAAAAAATAACGTCGAACTAAAGGGCGATTTTTACAAAAGTCCGCGTTCTGACGCAGCAAAAACAATTATTTATTTTCATGGTGGTGGTCTAATTTGGGGACTACGAAATGATTTGCCAGAAGACTATCGACATCTATTACTAGAAGCAGGTTATCACTTTTTTGCAGTCGATTATCGATTGGCGCCGGAAACGAAATTGCCGGATATTTATGAAGATGCGCAAGATGCCATTCTATGGTTCGAGGCGAATGCCCACACAGAGTTTGGAGTGTCGAATGCCTTTGTGCTTTTTGGACGTTCTGCTGGCGCTTATTTGGCGCTTCAACTGGCAGCTGATGCAATGTTACCGAATGCAGACGCGGTGTTATCATTCTACGGCTATCCATCGATTCGTGCGGACTGGTATCAAACACCGAGCGCTCATTATGCAAAACTGCCAACGATTTCTGCTGAATTGAAAGATGCACTGATAGGTCAAGACGAATTAACGGAAGGCTTCATTGAAAAACGGTACGCCCTCTACATATATTGTCGCCAAACTGGGAAATGGTTAGATGAAGTATTCGGTTCTATTAATGAAAGCAATTTAGATGCGTTTTGTTTAGAAAAAATGCGCGATTTCAGTTTTTTGCCGCCCGTATTTATTGCACATAGCATGACTGATCAAGATGTACCATACAGTGAAGCCGAGAAACTAGCGAAGTCAATATTCGAGAGTGAGTTTTATACCGTGCATGATTTAGAACATGATTTTGATAAAAATACAGTTGATGGTTTGCCCGCCTACAAACAAGCTGTAGCGTTTTTAGATACCTATACAAAACCATAAAAGGTTCCCCTCAAAAGATTTAGAATCCTATTATAGATAGCATCTAGTATAGAATGGTTTATCGGCCACCAACAAGATTAGCATTCTTTCCACTGAAGCACATACTCGTCTGGCCTAATTTCTAGCCATTGCAATAAGTCTGCTAATTTTTGGGCATCTGTGAAAAAAGGCGCTAAACCATTTTATACTAAAGTTTATTTTCTTACCTAAAAAACCTGAACTCTATTCCCAATTATCTTTTCAATCTCGCGGAATACCCCCTCTCTATTCTTACAACTAGATAAAACATATTTATATCGATGTTTTTTATACATTCCCTCTTAAGAAAAAGAATTATTTATTACTTTTATAAACCGAATTCAAAATATAATACTTGCTTTCAGACGTTGTTTTTTCAACAAAAACCTCTTTAAATAAGTGTCAATCAGGGAAAACAGATTATTAAGCAAGCAAAAAACTTGCTTTTTTTTTTTGTTATATATCATTATGGTATCGTTATCGACATTACTTTTCATAGAAACGCACACTAATTATTAGATAGGAGCGCATCATCACATGGTTGTATCAATTTTAAAAAAAGCAGACAAGAAGTTGAAAAAATTATTAGAATTAACAAGTTATCTGTGTAATTCAAAAAAATCATCCATTAGAGCTATTAGTCTTTCTTTAAACCGTTCCAGAAGCAGTATCCAAAATGATATTCAAGAAATTAAACAAATCCTTCCAAGTAGTTGGACTCTCCAAGTTGATCCTTATTCAGGCGTTGAACTTATTAAACCCTTTAACCAAACGGAGAATGACCTAATTGCTTTTTTTGTACAAAAAAGTTTAGTTTTCCAACTGGTATTTGCACCTTTTAGAAATCAATTTAGTACAATTGCAGAAGCCTCTGATGCGTTATTTGTTTCCAAGAAAGCACTCTATGACCTGATTAGCCAACTAAATATGGCATTAGAGACTCACAAATTAGTATTTGATAAAAAAAAGTCTTACTATCACCGGAAAAGAAGAAGTTGTACGAAATTTTTACTTATGTTTACTAACCTACTCCGATGATGCCGACTTAATAAGCCTTTACCCTTTAGCACACGAAGAGTTACTAAAGGAATTAGGAATTCATTTACCGGCATACGCAATTAGACTATTAAATATATGCTGCATTGTTGCGACAGTGAGAAAAGACACCCCCGTCGGACCAACAAACTTAAAGCCTTTGCCTGAAAACAATTTTGAAATCACCAAATTCTTATTATCTATTCAATATCAACAGCGGCTAGCATTTCATGAAAATGATAGAGCATGGCTGTTATCAAAATTCATACAAATCATTTTTCAAGAACAGCCTGTGAAAGAATATGACTCATTCAAGTTATTAGAACAACAAGTTTCTAAGTTCGAATCTCTAATTCCAGCAAATATGGCAAAAGAGCCATCATTTATCAAAATGATTAGTCATCACATTATGTCAAAACTATATTTTTCGGATACCTCTTTCCATGGGTGGAATGAATTCACATTGGAAGAAAGCAAATTTATTAAATCTCATCCCGTTTTATTTTCTAGAATCATTTCGATTTATTCGCAGCTTGATCCACCTTTTAATAATATCTCAGCGACTGATGTTGATATTATTTTTCAAACAGCACTTTTTATTCGTGACATGTTACCAGAACCCGATAAAAAAATTCCTACTGTCTACGTATCCATTAAGAAAGGTATATCTTATGAAAACCACTGCATTCAATTATTTAATGCGCAATTCCAACCATGGCTATTTAAACCTCTAAATACTAAAACAACATTACATGAGGTTGGAGATGAGGAAATTATCATTACTGATTACCCATTACTATTAGAACATTCGAACAATATTCTAGTATCCCCTAAACCGACGGAACTAGACTTAGTGCTAATAGAAAAATTTTTGAATAGTCATTCACGACATGAGAATTCAGACTTTGTATTATATTAGACTATTAAAAACAGATTCAACATTTACTCTAATGGGAGATTACATGCCTAATGAGGAAGAATTTATTAATATTTTACCTAATATAAACCATAAAGTAGCTGAAAATAGAATTTCAAACTATTTTAGGCACCTTTACTAAAAGTAATAAATATAACTTTAATACTAAAAAACCTGTAAAATGTGACTAGAATATGAACAAAGGCAATACTGATTAGGACTATACCAATTATATAATTTGCTAATAACAAGACATTTTCACAACAAAAAAAGGGATATACCTCTTCTAATTTATTTTTGCTGTTTTTAAATTTTCTGCATAACGGGGCTCTTCTTTTAAAAAAAGGTATTCAATATTACCAAATTTATCATGTACTTTCCAACATCTGCATGATAGGATAGAGCCCTATTACAAATAAAAGGAGATGTTCCAATGAAACAGCAAAAAAAATGGAGAAAGTTAGCAATAGCTAGCATGTCTGGACTACTAATTGCGGGATTAGTTGCACCAACATTTGCACATGCAGCGCCAGTCACAAACAAGGCGCAAACGAATGGAGCAAATGCGTTAAAGTCAACTATTCAAGACAAAAATTTAGTACAGGATCCAAATTTCACATCATTTACAAATGATAAAGACACTGGCTGGGTTTATATGAGTCAGGTAGGTATGGGAAATGCTACAAATATGCCACTTATACCAAATGGGGGTGGATATGATATCCAAAATAGCACCAACGATCACCTTTTAGGGTATACAGAACATGTTGATATTAATGGAGAAGCAGGGGTTCAAGTAGATAATAAACCAACTTCTACGGCTACGTATGTTTATGTACAGCAAAAAGTGACCAATTTAATTCCTGGACAAACGTATCACCTAACGGCAGACTATCGCCTACTATCCTCGGATTTGGATAATCCAGCTGGTTCCCCTTACAAACCAAACGTATTAGCTTTAATTGTTGATAACGCAGGGGATCAACAATTAGTAAAACAAGATGAACTAGACAATACCGATAATGAATGGCGCACATACGATTATACTTTTCAAGCTGGCGGTACAGAAGCAGAACTAGCTTTCTTATCATTCGCTCGTACAGTAGATTTTGCAGAACAATCGAAAATGACGACCCAATATAAAAATGTAAAACTTATCAATGCTGATCAACTTCCTCCAGATGTGCCAACAATTAATGATTTAACTACAGAATCGACAAGCGCAACTGGGAAAGCAGAGCCTAATTCTGATATTACATTAACAGTTAACGGCGAAGTCATTGGCACTGGTAAAACTGATGATGATGGTAATTACACAGTTGCTATTACACCACAGCCAGCCAACGCAGTCGTTCAAGCTACTGCCACAGACACTGCAGGAAATGTCAGTGACCCCGCATCTACAGTCGTTGCTTCCCTTAATAATTCTGCTATTGGCGGAACAGTAACGGATGATGCTACAGGAAATGGATTACCAAATACTCGCGTGGAACTGCATGATGTAGATGGTAACCTGCTTGATTTTCAACAAACAGACAGCAATGGTCAATACAATTTTACAGGCCTAGCATCTGGCAACTACTATACAAAAGTAATTATTCCAAGTGACTACGAATATGTCACAGGTAATGGCTATGGTAGTGATGGTAACAGTAATTACATTCAACTAGATGGCGAAAATAAAATTACAGATTACAACATTACGCTAGGTAAAAAAGAGCCCTTAAATACTGTTGACTGGATTTACAATAAAGATGCATCCAATAATCGCGTTATTGCAGATGGTGATAATATTTCTGTTTACGACAACTACACAGATGCTTACAATAATCATAATTTGAACTTTGATTTAAAAGATAGTGATGGCAATGCTCTTGATCCTAGAAATTACACCATCACTTCTAGCAACACATCTGTTGCAAAAATTATACTCGGAAATAATGGTGCATTACTTTACGCAGCAACAATTGAAGGCCCTGGAACAAGTGTTATTACCATTAAAGACAGCAAAGGGAACACAATTCGTCAATATACAATCAACATCCATGCTAGCGTTCAAGATGTGAAATGGAATTACAATAAAGATGGTATTTCACGTCCAGTAAACACAAATGGCGTTCTTGAGATTCCAAACACGTACATGAATCAATACAATACACCACACGTTGATCTTCAATTTTACAATAGTGCTGGTAAATTAGTTCAGCCAAAAGGATATACGGTAACCTTCTCTGATCCAAGTATTGCAACAGCGGACCAATCTGATCCAAACCTTATCGCGCTGGTGCATAATCAGAAAACTGGTAGCACGAATGTAACAATCCGTGATGAACAAGGCAATGTTGTTCGCTCATTTACTTTCACTGTTACAGCGCCTGCAGTTGCAGCAACAGACATTAACCTATCAACAACAAATATCAATACAACCGTTAATGCTACAGGTAAAATCAATGCAACCGTTTCTCCAGCAAATGCAACAAACAAAACGCTAAGCTACACACCAGCAGACCCTAGTATCATTACAGTAGATGCGAATGGTAACTGGACAGCGAAAAAAGCAGGAACAACGACGATTGCAGTGAAAACAACAGACGGTTCTAACATCACAAAAACTGTCAATGTGACTGTTACTGACCCGAATGCTATCGCTAGTGTAAAATGGAACTTCAATAAAGATGGCGTTTCACGTCCAGTCAATAATAATGGCATTCTTGAAATTCCAAACACGTATATGAATCAATACAATAAACCACACGTTGATCTTCAGTTCTACAACAGTGCGGGCGCATTGGTTCAACCAAAAGGATATACTGTTTCCTTCTCTGACCCTACTATTGCAAGAGCAGACCAATCAGATCCAAACCTTATTGCTCTGGTGCATAATGACAAAGCTGGTAGCACAAATGTAACGATTCGCGATGCGCAAGGTAATGTCGTCCGTTCATTTACCTTTACTGTCACTGGAAAAAGCATTGCCGATCGGTTGAAGAGCGCAGACGTGGAACTTGTCAACAATCGTCCAAATGCAGGTAGTACTGGAACAAATGCGTACATCTACCCACATGTAGCAGATGTACCTGCGGGTGTCACGTACTCCATTGAAACATACAATACGAAAACAGGTGCCTTCTTCTCTAATATCGTAGTTGGTACTACAGATGGCACGTATCACCAAGTTCTCCATAATACTGCTAATCCGACTGCAGCTTGGGCTCAAGGAATGACTATCAAAGTCTATGCAACGTATCAAGGTGTGAAATATCTTGTTTTAGAAGGACCATCTTCTAATTACTACTCTGTACAAACCACACACGTTTGGAAAGACTAACCACAGCTTTAAAAATTTAAGGCTAACAATCTGATTCCAATAGAAAACATAAAAAGACTGTCTCAATAAGCGAATTATAGCTAATTGACACAGTCTTTTTATGTTTTCTAAATTATATGACGATAATTCCACTTTTATAGTTCTCTTTCTTATTCCTCTCATAAATAATGCCTAACAATAGTCCTTATTAATCCGAAATTGCTTCGCTTTATTTGACTGTAGTAAGAATCCTTCTCGTTGTAGTTTTTCAAGTAGGGTTTTTCCTGTATTGAAGCTTAGGCCGAAGTAGCTAATGACGGTCTTTTTGCTGAAACAACTCGGTAGCACTATTGCTTCTCCATCTAGTTGGCCGAAATTTTTCGCTAAATCGATTAGCATTTTTTTAGAACGATTGCTTCCTTTGAGATGTAAATGTAGGCAACTTTTTTGGACACGTTTTTGTTCTGCTTGGTTTAATAGGTATAAGTATAGCCAGCCTTCTTGTAAACCCATCAGTATATCCATAATCTCTTCCTTTACAAATAGCAAGACTTCGACCTTTTCCATTGCTACTATGGTATATGGCTGAATATCATTAAATAAGAACGTCTCCAGCCCGAGAAAATGTCCCTCTTTTTCAAAGCCAAAAATGTTTTCGTCCTGCGTAAACGCTACAATGCCGCGCTTAATAAAATACACCTGTTCATTTTCTTCCCCTTCTTCTACGAGTACTTGGTTTTTATTCATCGTTTTTTCTATAGGCGTCAGTTGATATTTATTCATCAAAAGGCTAATCAGTCTTGATTCGCTGAATAAGCGTTCAATTTCTTCTCTATTATAAAGCTCCATTAAACCTTTCAAAACAACACCTCTAATCAAAAACTAGTTTCTGAAATATAGTCCCGAAGCGCCTCCATATCTAGTACAGTCCACGGCTTTGGTTTGATACGAATAATTCTTCGGCCTGCTAATCTACGTAGCAAAACTGAAATATATTCTCGTTTTAAATTACAATAGTTTGCAATATCATACTGCGTGAAAATGGATTCTATTTGAATTTCGCCATTTTTCTCCGTTCCAAATTTATCTGCTTAATTTTTTTTATACATATGCTCACTCGTGCTGCCGCGTTGTAGTGATACTCATCCATACGTTCGACTAATAAATGATTATAAAAACCAGAACTAGAATTTCCTTCCAACTCTATTTCTTCCAAATCAAGAGCCGTCCGCGCGTAAAAATCTAAGTCGCCATTTACAACTATATAGTCGCCTACACCGAGATAAGTTAGAACACTTGCTGCTTTCGTTTGTACTTCCACAATACCGCTTTTAATCAAAAATGCTTTATCTTTCTCTGAAAATACCAATTTTTGCTTACCGAAAAATGTTCTATTTTTCCATACTATATTCATTTCTATACGTTCCTCCTTTAGATATACAAACGTTCCACTATAAATTTTGATCTAAATTTTGAATTAAATGAAAGTGCGGACTCCCTTTTGCATGACTGTTTATTAACATTTCTTCAATCGTATTGAAGTCACGAATAGAAGGTAATGGCGTGATAACAACAAGTGGTTTTGTTAACTTTTCTATTTCGGTATCACTAATCACAAAATCAATAGTCCTGAGATCAATGGCGTACAGTTCATCCAAGTAATCAAGCGTTTGAATTTCCATTCTGCGCCCAAATTTTGCTCGCAATACATCCACTAAGAAATGAGTCCAAATAGGCCCTTTATTTGTGAATAATAATATCTTCTTAACATCAAGATTATTCTGAATAGAAGCTAGAAATAATACTGTCTCGATGATATTGCTTTCCGACTCTATTTGATACAAGGGAGATTGCCGATCAAACCAGCGATAATGTGCCACTACCTGTTCATAAAGACTTTTAAATCTGGTCTTCACTTCCAAAAAAAGCTTCTCATCTTCGTAGTATAAATAATCCTTTTTCTCCTCTTGCTCACCGAAAAATCGTAGCTGGCAATTAATTAAATCTAAGAATGCTTGGTTTTTTTCCAAATCAGTGCCTGCTATTTGCCCTAATTTTTCAGCTAATGCAGTGAATCCTTCTACATTTTCAATAATGCTATAATCCAGCATTCTCACTTTTCTTCGACTCATATAATGCTGAAACATGTGACTTAAAAAGAGTTGTTCTTCAATTGGTAGAGACATTCCTAACATATCTTTTAGTTTTCGATTGAACGAAAATATTATAAATGCTGCGCTATGGTTCATATCTTCTTGCATCAGAGTAGTTGCTGAAATGGTCTTTTTTTTTTGAGAGCGATAGACACAAATAGCGACGAATAATACGATTTTCTTTTTCTCGATAAAGGAGAAGTTGGCTTGTGTTAAATTGTCTAATTGAATCACATGCTCATGAATCATGGTGAGCAAGTCTTTCTGAAAAATCGAGTTAATTGCTTGTACTTCTGAGAATAGGTGAAAAAAGAAAGTTCGAATGTCTTCTTCTTTTCCTCGTATGTGAAATGGACTTTTAGAAATCGTAATGCCATCTTTTTTCAAAAAAACTCGTTGGCTTTGCGAATCATTCTATACAATGATGGTATGGACGTATAGCTTTGTTGTGCGATTGTCTGTAGGTTAGATGCTTGTTCTCGAAATCCTAACTCCAGCATTTTGAACATTAGTGTATTGGTAATCCACGTATGAATAATCGCTTGAATTGATTGATCTATCGGCTTGATAAGTAGAATACCTTTGTATGCTTGGTGTGCAATCTCCCAGCCAGTTGGTAAGGAACTTTGTAACTCTTCCACGTAGCGGCGAGCTGTGGAAACTGTCACATCTAAATCCACTGCTATTTTTTTTATGGAATACCATGTAATTGTCTCGTCCAGTGTTGTTAGTAGTTGTACCATTTGATTTGTCTTTTTTTCAATTTGCAAAAGAACCTTTGTAACTCCCATTTTTGACAACTCCTCAATTACTAAAGATTGTGCGGTTGTTTAACTTTTGTATTGGTCTGTTATTGTTGTTTAAGTTCTTTTGTAAGTCTTGAATTTGTTGTTTGGACATCGTTACAGGTGTTTGATAAATGAGCCAAGATACGCCTTCTGTTGTAGCTGGTGTTGTGAATGATCCTTCATAACGGTACATGTCACCATTTTCTGGGATTAATCCTAATGTGCTAATGGCTGATTTCATCATAGCTGTTTTACCATTCTCTAGTTTGGAAACAACAGTTGTTAAGTCTCCCACAGCTTGATTTTTCTCTCCTTGTTTCACAAAAATGCTAATAATGAAATTCTTATTATCTGCAGATTTATGCTTTAATTGTAATTCAACGTCATATTTATTACCGTCTAGTCTATGTTCGCTTGGTGTGTGGATATTGATTTCTTTTAGTGTGTAAACTTTTCCATACACTTTTATTTTGCTGTCAGCCCGGCCTTTCGTTGGCTGTGCAATAGCTTGGATTACTTTATCTTTACGCGTAATTTTGAATGTTGTTGGCTGATATTGGTACGCAATAGCTGTTTTAGCGGTATTTGTCATTGTCTTCGTGGTATCGATATTGATTGGAGACTGTGCTTTGCCTGTGTCGCTAATTTGGTAGGCTTTATTTATTTCACCCCAGTATTTCGGGCCGTTTTTTCCAGAGTAAGACCAATCTAGTATTGTTTTTTCAGAAGTGTCGTTTGCTGTTTGTGATGTTGTCGTCTTTTTTGCATTTTACTTGTTCTTCTGAAATATTGGAGTGTGGTGTACATCCTCCTAATATTAATGCGCTTCCTGCAATCACCGTTAATACTGACATCATCATTTTTTTTCAATGCAACTACCCTCTTTCTTTTTAATCTTCATTTTCTTCTGTTTCTTTTTGATAATGAGACACGAATGCTCCACTGTATGGGAATACACGTATATATCCCTCACCAGATAGGCGTGCTAATGCTGCTTTAATAGGCGTTCGACTCATGTTTAGTTCCTCTGTTAGGTCGCGCTGATTTACAAAATCACCAGCGGCGTATGTCCCGTCAATGATATACTTTAAGATGCGTTCATAAGCTACTTCTTCTAGGCGCATTTTGTTTTTTTTCCATGTAAGTCCTCCCGTCATTCATTTTTGTACAAGGTGTATGCATCTTGTCTACCAATTATATACACATATATATGACAACTGGTAGTGGCGTTGTCATATATTAGCTAAGTAGGGAATTAACAATCCAATGTGGTCGTCATGTATTGTTACGTTGTGGTAAAACTGAAGATCAACGTGTGGTGCATTGATTCATATAAGTGCTTGGAATTTCAAAGATGCCATTGTTATTGGCTGGGCGCGAAACGCCATCTTTATTGAAGTTCCATTTTACACTAGCGATAGCACTCAGTTCTGTAACGGTGACATTAACAGTTTTTGTGATGTTAGAACCGTCTTAAACTTTTTTCAGCACGTTGTTCCTTCTTGATACCATTTTTAAAAAGCTGTAGCACTCGTGATGCCGAATGTGAAAGTACGGCCACAGCTTCTCTCGTTTTTTTATGCAAGTTCTAGGTTTGATATGTCAAATAGCATATCAATCGGTGTATACGTGTTTAGAATAATTTGGTTTCAAAAAGTCTTGAGTGTTGCCCTCTGCTACTACATAGTCAACACCTTGGTAGTTAGCGACTAATTTAACGTGAATTCCAGAAGAAGCCCAGACGCCACTTGATTCAGAACTTTCGAGCTCTTGGTGGTATGTCCCATTAGATGTACCTACTACAATGGTACCTTCTGGAGAATTTGCCGTCGCAGCTGTTATTACCCTATATGTTACTCCTGCTGGAACATCCGCAACATGAGGATACACATAAGCTTTTGTTGAGCTTGGTTGGTTACGCCCTAGAGCAAACTCAAAGTCTACACTGCCTACACGATCAGCAATGCTTTTTCCTGTAACTGTAAATGTGAATGAACGGATGACATTACCTTGCGCATCACGGATTGTTACATTCGTGCTACCAGCTTTGTCGTTATGCACAAGTGCAATTAGGTTTGGATCACTGAAGTCTGCTGCGGCAATCGTTGGGTCAGAGAAGGATACTGTATATCCTTTTGGTTGAACCAATGCGCCAGCGCTATTGTAGAACTGAAGATCAACGTGTGGTGTGTTGTATTGATTCATATACGTGTTTGGAATTTCAAGGATGCCGTTGTTATTGACTGGACGTGAGATGCCATCTTTATTGAAGTTCCATTTTACACTAGCGATAGCATTCGGGTCTGTAACAGTCACATTGACAGTTTTTGTGATGTTAGAACCGTCTGTTGTTTTCACTGCAATCGTTGTTGTTCCTGCTTTTTTCGCTGTCCAGTTTCCGTTCGCATCTACTGTAATGATGCTTGGGTCTGCTGGTGTGTAGCTTAGCGTTTTGTTTGTTGCATTTGTTGGGGATACGGTTGCACTGATTTTACCAGTGTCTCCAACATTGGCTGCGATGTTAGAAGTTCCTAGAGTAAGGTCAGTAGCACTTACTGCTCCTGCTGTAACTGTGAATGTGAACGAACGGATAACATTACCTTGTGCGTCACGGACTGTTACATTTGTGCTACCAGTTTTCTCATTGTGAACAAGCGCTATTAGATCTGGATTTGTGAAGTCTGCTGCGGCAATCGTTGGGTCAGAGAAGGATACTGTATATCCTTTTGGTTGAATCAATGTGCCTGCACTGTTGTAGAATTGAAGATCAACGTGTGGTGTATTGTATTGGTTCATGTAAGTGTTCGAAATTTCAAGGATACCATTCGTGTTTACTGGACGCGAAACGCCATCTTTATTGAAATTCCATCTTACGTCTGTAATAGCATTAGGATCTGTGACAGTTACATCAATCGTTTTCGTAATGTTAGATCCGTCTGTCGTTTTCACTGTAATCGTTGTAGTTCCGGCTTTCTTCGCTACCCAATTACCATTCGCATCTACTGTAATGATACTTGTATCATTGGATGTGTATGCTAATGTTTTGTTTGTAGCTGTTGTTGGCTGTACTGTGGCATTAACTTTGCCAGTCGCATTAACCGTTGTCTTAATACTTGTTGCACCAAGTACGATATCTGTTGCTTTCACATCAGCCGCTGTAACAACGATTGTGAAGGTACGTACAACATTACCATTCGCATCACGAACTGTTACAAGTGTGCTTCCTGTTTTTTCGCTATGAACGAAAGCAAGTAACTGCGAATTTGTGTAAATCGGTGTCAATAAGCCTGGGTTTGAGAATGTAGCTGTGTAGCCAGTTGTTTTTACAACGTTACCGTCTTTGTCGAAGAATTGAACGTTAACGTTTGGATTGTTATAGCTATCGTAGTAGTTATTAGCAATTGTAATTGTATCGTTGTTGTTCACTACGCGATTTAAGCCATCTTTGTTATAAATCCATTGGGCACTTGATACTGTTGCTGGAGTTGCTTGAAGTACAAGTGAAGCATTTAGGTTTGTAATAGATTGTTGTGATTGTACTTGGATATATCCAGATACGCCATCACTACCAAATGCTGTGTTTGCTAATACATTGTATCCAGTTGGAGGTGTTACTTTTACGTAATAGTTATTTGGAGCAATGTTTTCGAATTTGTACAGACCATTTGCATCTGTTGTTGTTGTGTCTGCAACTGCACCACTTGCACTGTATAGTGTTACTGTAGCTCCTGCAACACCATTTTCAGTAGCTTCTTGTGTGCCGTTTTTATTGATATCATTGAAGACTGTTGAGCGAATTTGACCTACTTTTTGTGCTAATGTTAGGCGTAAGCTGTCTACGTAACTATTGCTTTCAACATGTACGTAGTAGCTGTTACCATCGCTGCCAAAGCCATTCGATGAATCAAAGACATAGCCATCAGGAATTGGTGCTTTTACATAGTAATCGCCTTCTGGTAGGGAACCAAAACGGAAATCACCGTTCGAATCTGTGGCTACTGTTTTCACCAAAGTACCGTCTACTGTGTACAATGACACGTTTTGGCCATCGATACCCAATCCACTTGGCATATTGAGTACACCAGCGATTGTTGCATTCGCTTGTTTTTGTAGGTTGATAGAATAGTTACCAGCCGTGTTATCGCCTGTTAGTGCAATATAGTTACTGTTACCGTCGCTACCATAGCCGTTTCCACTCGCATAGTTATAGCCTGCTGGAATAACTACTTTCGTGTAGTAATTTCCTTGTTCTAGCCCAGAGAAACTGTATGAACCGTCTCCTCCTGTTTGGACTGTTTGAATTAATGTACCTTGTACGTCGTGTAATTCGACATTCACACCAGAAATTCCTGCGCCTGTTGTAGCATTATTTACTACACCGTTTACTGCAGAATTATTAAGCGTGGATAAGCCTAAATTTAATTCGTTACGTACGGTTTGTTCATTTGCTACTGTGAAGTAACCAGTTGTACCATCGCTACCAAAATAAGTGCTTGATTGGTATTTATAGTTCGCTGGAATGTCTGCTTTAGCGTAGTATTTACCAGGTTTCACTCCAGTAAAACTGTACCCGCCATCGCCTGCTGATGTAGCATCAGCTACTTTTGTACCTGATTCGTTATATAGCGCAATATGCACATTGCTTACGCCAGGCTCGTTGTTATCTTTTTGGTTGTTCTTATTTGTGTCAATGTATACGAAGCTTTGAATCGCTCCTTGTTGTGGATAAAAGCCAAAATGATATCCAGTTACAGCATTACCACCTGAAATCGTGAAATAACTAGAGTTACCATCAGCGCCATTGATACCTTGTGTTGTATATAATTTTTGATCTGTAGGAAGTGTTGATAAGTCCACGTGAATATAGTATGTTCCATCGGCTAAATTAGCGAATGTGTATTTACCATCAGCACCAGTTGTTGCTGTAGCGACAAGCGCACCTTGATCATTGTGTAGTTCGACTTTAATGCCAGCTACACCTTGTTCACCGCTATCTTGTACCGAATTCCCATCTAAATCTTCAAACATTGTATCGCTCACGCTTCCTTGACCAGCTGCGGCAACCTGTTGAATCGTATTCTCAGCTGCTGTGGCTCTGTAAGGCTGTGCTATCGGAGCTAAACTTCCGATAATAAGTGTCCCAGCAAGCAAGCCTGAACCCCATTTTTTTACTAGCTCATTCTTGTTCATTTTTTCCCCTCCTCAAATAGATAGAGATAAAACATACAGCGTCATCTCCTACGTATGTCTGATTCTTAGATGGCTTTTCGTTTACGTTTTGTTTTAGTAAACAAAAAGGCTGCTACTAACATAGCCATCGCGACTCCAATAACTGCAGCCATTAATGGATAGCCTTGTAAAAAAACCACCCCCATTACAGGACCTCCACCAGTCATTGGCACTAGTGGGTTTAAATTCCCTCCTTGACTCATAGATTAACCTCCTATCTAATGAACAATAATATACAAACATAATTCATTCCGTCTGTATATTCTCACTATATACCAAAAAATATTGTATTGTTTATATAAAATCAGCACATTTAATTGCTATATATTGCGATTCGTCTTTTTTCACAAAAATATTGGGAGGTTTTTTTTCAAATTTGAAACACTTTTTTTTATACGTTTGCTTTTTAATTGTTTTGTTTTTGATTGTAGACTTCTATACTTTTTAGATGCACACAAAAAAGATGGCCTCGATGTTATGAGAAGCCATCTTTTTGCTATTGTCTTATTTCTTGCGTCTAAATAGAAGGTAAGCCAGTGCAAGGAGACTACTTCCTAGCGCTACTACTCCTTTATTTGTTTGGTCACCTGTGGAAGGTAATTCTGCCATAATCGGGCCTTGTTCGGGTTGGCTCGGAGTTATTGTGCTACTAATCTCTACAACAGGTGGTGGGGTTTTAGTTGATGGTTGTACTGGTGGTGCCGCAACAGGAAGCACCGTAACACAGATTGTTTTTTCTGTTTGATTTCCATCGCTATCTGTGACGCGATATGTTACGTGGTAAACACCAGGTTTTGAGGTATCTACATCGTTTTGAATCACTTCTACTTGTGCTGTGAGGTCGCCATCTTCTTTGTCTTCACTTGTCACAATGGCTAACGGATCGAATGTATCATCGGTTGTTAAAACTTGATCGTTAGCTTCTATTATTGGTTTTTCATTTGATGTTATTGTTACTTGAATTGTTTTGTTACTCGTGTTGCCATCACTATCAGTTACTTCATACGTTACTTCATAGATGCCCTCTTTTGTCGTGTCTACGGTGTTTTTTACTATCTTGATTGATTTTGTTATGTCACCGTCTTCCAAGTCTGTTGCACTTACATCAGCCATTGGGTCAAATGCGCTACCTTTTTGAACGGTGTGGTCTGTTGCATCGATTTCAGGCTTGGCATTGCTTGTTACGGTTACCGTGATTGTTTTTGCGGTAGTGTTATTGTCGCTATCGGTAACTTCATACGTGATATGGTAGACGCCTTCTTTGCTTATGTCTACATCGCTTTCTTTGATTTTAATCGCTTTTGTTACATCACCGTCTTCTTGGTCCGCTGCGCTAATATCTTTCATTGGATCAAATGGTATATCTTTTTTCACTGTTTTGTCTTCGGCTGTAATGTGCGGTGCTTCGTTGCTTGTTACTGTTACTGTAACGGTTTTGAAAACGGTATTGTTATCGCTGTCTGTTACACTGTACGTAATGTGGTAGACGCCCTCTTTGTTTATGTCTACATCATTGGCTGTGATTTGAATGTCTTTTGTTAGGTCGCCGTCTTCTTTGTCTGTTGCTTTTACTTCTTCTAATGGGTCAAAATGGTTACCACGTTTGATTGTGTGGTCTTCAGCGATGATTTCTGGTACGTCATTACTTGTTACAATAACTGTAATTTTCTTTGTTGTCGTGTTGTTATCACTATCTGTTACTTCATAAGTGACCGAGTATGTGCCTTCTTTATTTGGGTCTACATCATTGGCTATGACTTTGATTGCCTTACTGATGTCGCCATCTTCTCTGTCCTGCCCGGTTACTTCAGCCATTGGATCGAATGTAGCACCTTTTTTAAACGTACGATCATTTGCAAAAATTTCAGGGGCATCATTGCTCGTTACTAGTACCGCAATGATTTTTGCTGTAGTATTGCCATCGCTATCTGTTACTGCATACGTAACGTGATAAAGGCCTTCTTTGCTTGTATCTACATCATTGGCTGTGATTTGGATGGCTTTCGTTAGGTCGCCGTCTTCTTTGTCTGTGGCACTTACTTCTGCTAACGGGTCGAATGTACCGCCTTTTTTCAGTGTATGGTCTGTTGCTGTAATTGTTGGGGCATCATTGCTCGTTACTGTTACTGTAATGGTTTTCGTCGTCGTGTTGTTATCACTATCTGTAACGGCATACGTGACGTGATAGGTGCCTTCTTTGCTTGTGTCTACGTCATTGGCTGTAATTTGAATATCTTTTGTTATATCGCCATCTTCTTTGTCTGTTGCGCTCACATCAACTGTTGCATCGAATGCTCCGCCTTTTTTCAATGTATGGTCTGTTGCTGTAATAATTGGCGCGTCATTACTTGTCACCGTTACTGTAATCGTTTTTGTTGTTTTATTATTGTCGCTGTCTGTAACGGTATACGTAACATGATAGGTGCCTTCTTTGCTTGTGTCTACATCATTGGCTGTGATTTGGATATCTTTTGTTATGTCACCGTCTTCTAAGTCTGTTGCACTCACATCCGTCAGTGGATTAAAAGTATCCCCTCTTTTTAATGTATGATCTGTTGCTGTAATCGCTGGAGCGTCATTACTTGTCACTGTTACTGTGACCGTTTTTGTTGTTTTGTTGTTATCACTATCTGTAACGGCATACGTAACATGATAGGTGCCTTCTTTGCTTGTGTCTACATCATTGGCTGTGATTTGGATGTTTTTTGTTAAATTACCATCTTCTTTTATCTGTTGCACTTACGTCGGCTAGCGGATCAAATGTACCACCTTTTTTCAATGTATGGTCTTCGGCTATGATGGTCGGAGCGTCATTACTTGTCACGGTTACTGTTATTGTTTTTGTCGTTTTATTGTTGTCGCTATCTGTGACGGCATAGGTAACATGATAAGTGCCTTCTTTACTTGTGTCTACATCGTTGGCTGTGATTTGGATGTTTTTTGTTAAATTACCATCTTCTTTATCTGTTGCACTTACGTCGGCTAGCGGATCAAATGTGCCGCCTTTTTTCAATGTATGGTCTTCGGCTATGATAGTCGGAGCGTCGTTACTAATTACTGTTACAGTTATACGTTTAGTCACTACATTCCCATCACTATCTGTGACGCTGTATGTGACATGGTACACGCCTTCTTTCGTTGTGTCCACATCATTTTCTGTTATTTTTACACTAGTTGTAAGATTGCCGTCTTCTATATCTGTAGCACTAACTCCAGTTAATGGGTTAAATGTTGCACCTTTTTTAAGTGTTTGATCAGATGCTTCGATGGTTGGTGCATTGTTTGCGATGACACTTAGCGTGACATCATTCGAGTAATTTGTATATTGTTCATCTGTAAAGCCTTTGTCTTGATGTGTGACAGTGGCTTGTGTTGTAATATTATTCGCTACAGTAGCACCTTTGACGTCAAATGTGACATGTTTTGTTGCATCTTTTTCAATGCTTCCAAGTGGAATAGACAAAATACGTGTGTTGCTATCGTAGGAACCTGTTACAGATACGCCATCAACCATTGCCGTCGGTGAATCTAATGTTACTTCTTGTGGGATTGGAATAGTTAATGTTGTATTTTGGGAAGCCATGCCGCCTTCGTTTTTAGCATCAAAAGCGTAGGTTGCTGTTTTGTCTTTTTTCACGGATGTTTGATTTACTTGTCCAGCTACTGTTATAAAAGACTGCGTTGAAAAGACGATATTATCTAGCAAATTACCATTTGTAGGGTCCCCACCAACTGCTTCAAATTGGAAGCGTGTCGTTGTTTGACCTGCTGGAATGGTATAAGTTCCCGAATATGTTTTCCACGCATCCACAGATGTTGTCATGGTATCTATTAATTTCAAATCGCCAGGAGCACCAAATTTAACGGTAGCTGTGTCAGTAGTATGTCTTCCTCGGTGTTCTACTTGCCATCTCACCGTTGCACCTGGAGTTGTTGGGATGTCTTGATACAGTGCTGAAGCTTCATATGCATTTAATTCTGCATATTGCTCTCCGTCTGCAGCGTCTCTGTTTTCATTATGATTTTGAATTTCGATTAAGCCATCGGATGCCGTCGTCTTCCAACCTGGAACTTCTGATTGATCAAACGTTTCCCATGTTCCATATTTAACTGCTGGCTGTTCAAAACTACCATTTTCCAAACTGATTACTTCGATAGGTGGCTTTGGTACTCCGTGAACGTTCGTTGTCGCTGCATGTGCAATCGGCTCTTTTAGTACGTTATACGGTAATGATGTGTTTCCAGTGAGAACTACTGATGCTATCATGGTTCCTGCTGCAATTTTAACGATGTTTTTATTCATTAAATTTACCCCTCCAATTTTCTTAATTTATGTTTCATTGTTAATTTATTAGGAAAAACCGTCTATCGGTGGTATTTCGTCATAATATAACAAATAAACTCCTTCTATGTGTATACAGAAAATATAGCCATATCAATGAAGTATCACTAAAATTTCTCGTTATACCTATGAAAAACCGTAGTTTCTCAAAATCACACGCATGCATTAATCAGCATTATTCCTTTAGAACGAACGTGTTTATTTATTTTAGAAATTAATGCTTGTCGACTAATAACAACGGGTTTGCTTATCTCTCGTTCTCCATCTATACCGTTGTATTCTCTAGTCACCAAAAAATTAATATGATCCACTTTTCGAATGACGTATTCTTCTCCTTCAAATTCACCACATCGAATATACAGTGAAGCCACGAAGTGTAACATTTCTGTGTATGACGCTTGATCTTGTAGCTCTACTTGTAAAAAATGCTCCATGGTGTCCATTTGTATCGCTCCTTATCCAATTTTCCTTGATTCATCATTTCGGTAAACAACGCCATCTACTTGCGATTCTACAAAATAAAGCGGACGATTTTTTGTCTCCATAAAGATGCGTCCAATGTATTCGCCTAATAAGCCGATGCTCACAAGTTGAATAGCGCCTATAAACAATACAACTGTAATAATACTCGTTGTACCACTCGGTGACTTACCAAGAAAAATGCTTTCAAAGAAAAAGAACAATAGCATTAGAAGACAGAGAACTATAATACTCGCACCAGCAATGGCAGACAAACGCAACGGTGCCACAGAAAATGATGTAATTCCATCAATAGCCAACTGTACCAATTTTCGATAATTCCATTTTGTTGCA
This sequence comes from Paenilisteria riparia FSL S10-1204, assembly GCF_000525995.1. GTDB lineage: Bacteria > Bacillota > Bacilli > Lactobacillales > Listeriaceae > Listeria_A > Listeria_A riparia. Next base: position 350,520 of record NZ_AODL01000007.1, read on the forward strand.
CCTGCAACGCGTGCATCTCGTTCAAATAAGATTTCCTTCTTCTTAAAGCCAACGAAACAAAATAAACCTTTTGTATAGCGTTGTGATTCTCGCAATTCTTTCAATGCTTCAATACATTTTTTATCTAGTAAGCGAAAATCTCCTGTGTCTTTTGGGATATCAATGGTCGATATTTTTTGTAATACCTCATAATATTTTTTGGAGGACCATTTTTTAAACCAAGTTTCCCCCTTGCGCGAAATTCGTTTGGCGTAAACGTCTTCATAGCCATCTTCCCAATATTCCAACATTTGGACAATCAGCTCTGGTGGGTCTTGTAAATCTGCATCTAGCAAAATCGTGGCATCTCCACAAGCATGATCAAATCCTGCTATCATGGCTATTTCTTTCCCGTAATTCCGCGACAAATTAACAAATCCCACGCGCTGATCCTGCCTTTGAAAGCTATGAATGATGTCTAATGTTGCATCTGTACTACCATCGTTCACAAACAAGAATGAAAAGCGGTAAGTGGCTAACTGGCTCGCTATACGCTTCAAACGCTCATAAAGATACGGCAACGCTTCTTGTTCATTATAAGTTGGTATCAAAATACAAATTTGTTTCATTTGACAAACTCCTTTTATGAATTAGATATCTTTTTCATTGCGTACTCATCTAATTTTTCCATATTTAAAATCATCCATGGTTTTGGCTTTACGCGAATAATGCCAGCCTCAATCATTTTTCGTAATAATAAGGAGACGTATTCTCTTTTTAGGTTACAGTAATCTGCTAAATCATATTGTGTAAATGCAGGTGCTATTTGTATACCTTTTTCCACATGTGTGCCAAATTTGTTTGCTAATTGTTTTAAGCACAGGCAAAGTCTCATTGGTGCGCTCCACTTATATTCATCCAGCCGTTCTAACAACTGTCGATTATAAATTTTGATGCACGATTCCATACTGATTTGGCTGATGCGCTGTTTCTCCAATTGGACTTCTGTTTTGGCGTAGAAAATAATACCCTCATTCACCAAATTTGTTAGGATGAAATCACCTGCCGCTAAATAGCTAATGATGCTCCCCGAATTGCTTCTCATGACTACAATGCCACGTTTAATGATAAAAAAGTTATTACTACTATGAAAAGCCATATCTTGTTTTTCTGAAAATGTCATTTCCGACCAATCGTGGTACATCCCATCTTCCTCCTCCAACTATTCCAAGCAGTCTACTCTTTTGAAGCGAAAGACTGGATAATCTGATCTGTTGTATATTTTTCTTTGCTCACCAATTTTCGCACTGCTATTTTTTCATAAAATGCTGCTTCCGTTAATAATCGTGTTAGCCAGTCTATAATCTGTATCTTTGAAGAACCTATAAAAACGCTTGGGCCATGACTTCCACCCATAGCCTTTACTGAGGTTTCTTGAACGACCAAGACCGGTGTATGCAATGCTTCGGCAACTTCTAAGCAATCACTACTATCAGTGATAATTAGCCATGCTCGATTCACGAATTGTTGTTTTTCTAATATGTGAAAAGGTTGCACAAAATAAATCTGTTGTTGTCCTTTCAAAATCTCATTTGCTAGTTCCATAATGGTCGCTGTCAATTTTATCGGAATTACGACAATCACTTCTTTGTGGATGTCTGTAATTTGTTTAAGTCCTTGAAATATTTTTTTAAGCACTTTTTTTTTTGATCTGTTTTACCTTGGTAGTCTACTAAAATCATCTTTTTGTGCGCACTTTCTTCAGCAAGGAAAAGGGTGTCATGTCTAGTAACAATCGTTTGTAATGATTCTTCCAAGCCTAAAATCATTTCTTGTTTCGCTAATGACCCTATTAAATCTTTACTTGTACTCCCCAAGAAAGCATTTTCGTCTTCTTGGTATATCGCTGGCCCCTTGACTTGGGTGACTGGAATACCATTGTAATAAGAGGAAAGCGTTGCTGCAAAAGCGATTCGTGTATTACCGCAAACAATTGTCGAAACTATTTTTTCACGCTTGACGATTTCAGTTAAGTCGTTCAATGCCCAACCAGTAAGCTGATCTAAGTTCTGATGCTCATCTGCGGTAATTGGTAATGTGTAATGGACCTTCACTTGAAATAATGCTAAAATGTCTTGCATCACTTGAGCCGTCTCCAGTTGCTCGGAGATAACAATGACTGGTATGACATTTTCTATACGTTCTAGTTTCTGAATCACGGGACATATTCGCATCGCTTCTGCAGGTGTATCAAATACCATCATTATTCTTTTCGTGTGGGAAACTCCATTTGTTTTCTTTAACATTTTTTTCATGATGGTCACCTTCTTTTTTAGTTACTTGATATTTGGCGATCATTTAGTTTTTGCTCTGGGCGATTGTTGCCGTCTAATTGTTTTGTCAAATCGCTTAGTTGTTGTTTCGACATTGTGATTGGTTTTTCGTATACGAACCATGACACGCCTTCTGTTGTTGCTGGTGTTGTCAATGAGCCATCATATTCATATATTTTGCTATCCGCTGTAATAAGTCCAAGTGTACTGATAGCTTGTTTCATTGCTACTGTTTTACCATTTTCAGAAGATGCAACGACACTCGTCAAATCACCTATTGCTTGATTTTTCTCGCCTTCTTTAACAAAAACGCTGATGATTGCCACTTTGTTGTCTGCCGAAACGTGTTTTAGTTGTAATTCAGCTGCGTAATTTTTACCGTCTAGTTGGTGTTCGCTAGGTGTATGAATATTGATTTCTTTTAGTGTGTAGTCTTTTTTAGCGACTGTAATTTTACTGTCAGCTCTTCCTTTTGCTGGCTGAGCGACCACTTGTACCATCTTATCTTTACGTGTCACTTTAAACATTGTTGGTTGATATTTATAGCCAATGCTTACTTTTGCTTTGTCTTCTTTAGCATCTTTTGTTTCGATATTGATTGGTGATTGCTTTTTACCTGTGTCACTAATTTTGTATTCTGGTTTGATAGAACCCCAATGTGTCGGTCCTGTGCTACCTGAATAAGACCAGTCCAGTAAAGCTTTTTCGTCCGTTTTTGCAGTATCTTTTGTTGTATCCTTTGTTGTGTCTTTTGTTGTCTCCGTTGTTTTTGTATCTTCTTTCTTTTTGTCACTGCTAGCTGTGTCTGTGTTACCACAAGCTCCTAAAACTAATAAACTACTTGTTGCTACTGCTACTAGTGATACTGCCATACTTTTCTTTACCATAAATAAAAACCTCACTTTTTTTATTACTCGGCGACACGTTCTGTTTTCGCCCAAGCTTCTTTTTTTGTTGTTTGTCTCCAAAATGCGAGCCAAATACTCGGAATCGCTAATAAATTATAGATTGGCATGAACAAACCTGCGCCAATACATTGTAAAAGGGAAATGCCATCCTGATCTTTACGACCTAGTTCATAGTGATAAATGCACCACACCAACCCTGGTCCAAAAATCAAACCAACGATAACCAATAAGGCACCCCAGTCTTGCGGTGTATTTGAAAATCCTGCACCCCAATCGACTGATCGGAAAAAGATTAGCATCAAGGCCCATGAAATAATCATGATGATACTACCTAACAAGTTAATCCATGGCTGCGCCAAAAAATAATAAATGTCCAGCTTTGAAGCGCTACTCAATGTATCGGATTTTCTTATTTCTTGCAGTCGCTTAATAGACTGAATGTTGCCTTGTACCCATCGTGCTCGTTGGCGAATAAATTTTTTGACAGATGTTAGACCTTGTTGGTACACTACTGCTTCACCAATATACTTACTTTTCCAACCTTTCAGTAAAATAGATAACCCAAGATCAAAATCTTCTAACAAACATTTCGACCATGGTGTACTGCCTAATTCAATTAGTGCGCTTAGTCGTGTAAACTGTCCGTTTCCGCCCAAGCCTACACTTTCTGTATATTCGCGACTATTTTGGATGGCTGCAACGGTAGAATAAAATTCAATATCTTGCATCATCGGCAAAATACTTCTGCGATTTGTAATGCGAATCCGTGCTTGTGCTGCACCAACAGCTGTATCTCGAAATATCCGATTTGCTTCTGTTAGCAAATTATCACTTGGACGTCCGTCGCCATCAATAACAGTAATAATAAGGTTATCCGGATTTCTATTTAAACGTCTTGCTGCTTTTGTTATTTTTGTATAGGCATAATTTAATGACTCACCTTTTCCTAATTGCGCATTTGGTTTTTTGCGTTCAATCACTCGAACATTAGGAAGTTTCATTTGACGAACAGTTGCCACTGTACTATCATCCGAATCATCGTCTATGACAATGACCATCTTCTTTTTATAAGATAAGGCTAAAATTGAACGAATTGTCTTTTCAATTACCACTTCTTCATTCAAGCAAGGAATTAAAAATACATATTCTAATTCGCTATCGTCTTCTTCACTGATTTTTTTTCTTTTTTTCCTGCAAAAGGTGGGAGTAGTAAAATTAAGCTCGTATATGAAAAATAAATAAATATGAGAAACACGCTCACTCCTGCCATAATTGCTAATAAAGCATTCATATATTTCCTCCTTCAGGTTCTTTGTGACCGTTTTACTTTGTCACAGGTTGAAGTATTACAACTTCACGACTTTGATAGCCGTCTTGTGACCTATCAAATGAGCCTGTACATGAGATGAGCGTGACTTTATTTCCTTTTGTTGTGTCCATTAACTCTTGTGGAAAGTCTTTAACTGCGTAAGAATTTTTTGGATTTTACTTGAAATTCTTTTTTTGTATTATCGGCATATCCAATCGTTACTTTTTCACCTACAGAAATATCCTCCAAGTATTTAAACAAACCTAGCTCACCACCCCAATCACGGTGTCCAGCAATGATTGCATTGCCTTTATCCCCTGGTGATGGTCCATATTTATACCAATACACGGCATCAATTCCATCAGGTACTTCCATCCTTCCATCTTTGTCCGTACCTACTGGCCGAACTGGATTTTGGATTTGTGTTTTTGTTCCTTGACGAAATGTTATTTGCACTGGTGCTATACTTTTTTGTTTCGTTTTTGGCTGATTTTGAGGGATTGTTGCTATTTCTTTCGTTTGGTTGCCTTTTGGAAGCGTTTCTGAGTTAGCATTAACATAGTCAAAAGCGATAATAGCACTGACTAAAAGTAATAGAACACATGCCGCCGCAATAATCCTTTTCCTCATTCGCCTTCCCGTCCTTTCACAGACTGATCTTTATAGAAAGCAACAAAAGCACCATGGTAAGGCAACATTCGAATGTAACCTTCACCGCTTAATTTCGTAATCGCCGCACGAATTGGTGTGCGACTCATATTTAATTCATGCGCTAAATCTTGCTGACTAACGAAATCCCCCATCTTAAATCGATTCTCTTTAATGCATTTCAAAACATGTGCATATGCGACTTCTTCCAGTCGTGGTCTTTTATCTTTCATAACATTTATTCACTCCATAAAATGAATTCCTTTTTATTGTCTTAGTCCGATATCATCTAAATTCATAGATGCTTCCGTCTTTTTCTTACCTTTTCTTGCAAAAAGCCGGTATGCTTGCCAACATCCCCACGCAGCAATGACTGAGTAGCCGATAATTAAAGGCACATGATATCTACCTTGTACTTCTACGAGAAGCCCTGACAAAGTAAATCCGACTTGTAGCAAGACGAATAAATAAATATCCGCTATCTTTCTTAAATAAAGTGCCAGTACGACAGTCAGGAAGTTAAGCCCTAACAAGATGTACATAAACACATTGCAAATCGTTAAAATAAGACCTGAATGGTACCAAATGAATGGTGCATCACTGTAAATATTCCAGTCGTATCCGTAACTCTCGTTGCTATAATTTTTCATTTTATTAACAAAATGCTCTCCTAATTTTCCATTCTTCGCCATTTCCTTGTAGCGATCTAAGCCTTGTTGCAACATAGCGCTGTCTGCTTTAGATGTATTTGTTTTGTTTGCATTGTAAAGTTTCCAAAATGTATCGGAATCTTCTTTGCTCCATTGCCCACCTGACTTTTCGTTTGATCCCACAAGTACGTTATAACCGACAGTACTATTGGCAGTTGGAATGTGGTAAACCAATTTATTGATAGTCGATTGACCAGCAAGGAAAACAAGAAATAGTACTACTACAAAGGCATATCTTTTAAGTGTTTCTTTACGATTCGGTCGAAGTAAAAATGAAGTTATAACAAAAGCAATTAGCAAAACTACTGCCAATGGTCGAATCATATTTAATGCTATCAGCGCAACTACTAGTAGTAATGACCAGAAAAAACTCGGTGCTCTTTGTTCCACTTGTTGGTATAAGAAAAGTGCCAAGACAAATAGGAACATGAATAGGGGCTCGGTCGCTAGTAACGTACTGTACATAAAGTATGCCGGCCATAATGCGAAAATAAGGCTACTGCCTACTGCGACTCCAAGTGGAAACCAGTTTTTCACGACTCGGAAAAGTAAAAATGTACCCGCTAGCATTAAGACACTATTGAATAACTGACCTGCCAAGTAACTATTTCCAAAGATATTGTAAACAACAGATAATACATTGGAAAAATTGAGAATGTGTGTAAAGTATGGTGCATAAAATAAAATTCCTTGATCGTACAACGTTTCCCAACTGTTGTTATCCGCGACATAGCTTGCAATAACATGGTAGTAATAAAAATCGGAAACAGCATGTGTTGGTATCCAAACAATCCATACGATTCTTGGGATTAAAATCAATGCAGCTAGTGCTACGTAAAAATAAACCTTTTTCCATTGATAGAGCCTAATAAAGGCCCAAGTGCATAAAGCCAAGATAAGCAAAATTCCGGCACCAATCGCCAAAAGCATCCAAATTGAGGAGAAACTTTTGTCAGACGGTTGCTGTAGTAGAATTGCTGTACTGACTAGAAAAACAATCATAATAAGTGCTGGAATCCATAAGGCAATTCCCGTTAAGCTTTTTTTAAGCACGTTGCTCCTCCTTGATACAATTTATAAAAGCTGTGGCACTCGTGATGCCGAATGTGAAGGTCCGGCCACAGCTTCTTTTTGATTACTTTGCGTGTTGTTTATAATGAATATAGCATTTTATAAATCAGCTATATTGGCCTTGATAATATCAGTCGCTCCAAACATGTGTTGTTTGATATTGAAGTATATTTCCTGTTAAATCGTCAAGAAGTAAATATCTTACTCCTTCATACGTAGCATATACTTTTACCTGCATAGTTGGAGTTGTCCAGATACCAGAACTATCGCTCACCATTTCTTGATGATATGTTCCATTTGAAGTACCAATGACTTTAGTAAACTGGAACGTACCGTATTGGTTATACGTATCTACAGAGTATACTACGCCTGCTGGTACATCAGCTACATGTGGATAAAGATAGAAATCAATTCCACGTACTCCGCTTCCACTATCAGGGTATGCACCGTCCCTACGATCATTTACAAGCTCAATATCAACACTTCCTACACGATCAGCGATACTCTTATTAACAGTGACATTGATTGTTTTCGTGATGTTTGATCCGTCTGTTGTTTTCACTGCAATTGTTGTTGTTCCTGATTTTTTCGCTGTCCAGTTTCCGTTAGCATCTACTGTAATGATGCTTGGGTCTGCTGGTGTGTAGCTCAATGTTTTGTTTGTTGCATTGGATGGTGCTACTGTTGCATCGATTTTACCTGTGTCATTTACGTTTGCTGTGATGTTTGATGCTCCTAGTGTAAGATCCGTTGCTAGAACGTCTGTTGCTGTAACTGTAAATGTGAATGAACGTACAACATTTCCTGCTGCGTCACGGATTGTTACATTCGTGCTACCAGCTTTGTCGTTATGCACAAGTGCAATTAGGTTTGGATCTGATTGGTCTGCTGCTGCAATTGTTGTGTCTGAGAAGGAAACTGTATATCCTTTTGGTTGAACCAATGTGCCAGCACTGTTGTAGAATTGAAGATCTACATGTGGTTTGTTAAATTCATTCAAGTATGTGTTTGGAATTTCAAGGATGCCGTTGTTATTGACTGGACGTGAAACGCCATCTTTATTGAAGTTCCATTTTACACTAGTGATAGCATTCGGATCTGTAACAGTAACATTGACAGTTTTCGTGATGTTAGAGCCATCTGTTGTTTTCACTGCAATTGTTGTTGTTCCTGCTTTTTTCGCTGTCCAGTTTCCGTTAGCGTCTACTGTAATGATGCTTGAATCTGCTGGTGTGTAGCTCAATGTTTTGTTTGTCGCATTCGATGGTGAGACAGTTGCATCGATTTTACCTGTATCATTGACGTTTGCTGTAATGTTAGATGCTCCTAGCGTAAGATCAGTTGCTGGAACGTTTGTCGGTGCTGTAACTGTGAACGTGAATGAACGTACAACATTTCCTGCTGCATCACGGATTGTTACATTCGTGCTACCAGCTTTCTCATTGTGAACAAGTGCAATTAGATTTGGGTTAGAGAAGTCTGCTGCTGCAATTGTTGGATCTGAGAATGATACTGTGTATCCTGTTGGTTTTACAAGTACGTTTGAACTATTGTAGAACTGAAGATCTACATGTGGTGTGTTAAATTCATTCAAGTATGTGTTTGGAATTTCAAGGATGCCGTTGTTATTAACTGGACGTGAAATGCCATCTTTGTTGTAATTCCATTTAACATCTGTTACTGCTGTTGGATCAGCGGTAATTGTGATTGTAAATGTGCGTACTACTTTGCCTGATGCGTCTTTTACAGTTACTAATGAGCTTCCTGTTTTCTCTGTATGTGTAAATGCGATGTGTGTTCCATTAGCTTTTACAGCAGAGAATAGGTCTGGATTAGATAGCGTTGTTGTATACGAGCTAGGGTCTACAATTTTATCTTCGCTATTGTAGAATGCAACGTCTACGTTGTTATTGTTGTAGCCATCTTTGTATGTGTTCGGTACAGAAATCTCGCCACCTTCAGCTAGATTAGTATCTGGTGTAAAGCCTGTGTGATAAATCCATTTTGCATTAGCTACTGCTGTTGGATCAGCTTGTGCTACAAGTGATGCGTTCATATCTGTACGTGTTTGTTCTGCATCGATATTGATGTACCCAGATACGCCATCATCACCGAATGCTGCATTCGCTAAGTTGTCATATCCTGCTGGTGGTGTTACTTTCACATAGTAAGTTCCTGGTGTGATTGTTTCGAATTTGTACAAGCCGTTAGCATCTGTTGTAGTTGTTTCGACAACAGCACCTGTGTTGCTGTAAAGTGTTACTGTTGCTCCAGCAATACCAGATTCGCCTGCTTCTTGCGTACCGTTTTTGTTCAAGTCATTGAAGACTGTAGAACGGATTTGGCCTGTTTTTTGTGCTAGTGTTAGACGTAGATTTGAGATATTGCTTGTGCCGTCAGCTTGCAAGTAGTAACTGTTTCCGTCGCTACCAAAACCTGCTGAAGATTCGAATGTGTAGCCTTCTGGAATGGAAGCTTTCACATAGTAGTTACCTTCTGAAATTCCGTCAAAGCTGAAGTTACCTTGGCTGTTTGTTGCAACAGTTTTCACAAGTGTACCGTCTACGTTGTAAAGTGATACGTTTTCGCTGACACCTTGACCACCTGGTGTGTTAATAACGCCAGAAATCGTTGTGTTGGCTTGTTTTTTCAGTGCAATCATGTAGTTAGATGATGTGTTTTGACCATCAAGTTGGATGTAGTTACTGTTACCGTCACTACCGAAACCATTACTGCTTGCAAATTCATAGTTGTTTGGAATAACTACTTTTGTATAGTAATTTCCTGCTGCTAATCCTGTGAAGTTGTAGTTACCGCTTGCGTCTGTTTGTTTTGCGTCAACTAGGTTTCCTTGTACGTCATGTAGTTCGACACGGATGTTTGCAAGTCCGTTACCTGTTGTTGCGTCTTTTACTGTTCCGCTAACTGCAGAGTTGTCTTTTACTTGTTTTTTCAGTGCAATCGTGTAGTTAGATGATGTGTTATCGCCGTTTAATTGGATGTAGTTACTGTTTCCATCACTACCAAAACCATTACTGCTTACAAAGTCATAGTCGCTTGGAATCACTACTTTTGTATAGTAGTCTCCTGCTGCTAGTCCTGTAAAGTTGTAGCGACCACTTGCATCTGTTTGCTGTGCGTCAATTAAATTGCCTTGTACGTCATGTAGTTCGACACGTGTGTTCGCAAGTCCGTTGCCTGTTGCTGCATCTGTTACAGTTCCGCTAACTGCAGAGTTGTTTAGTGTGCTTAGGCCTAAATTCAACTCGTTATGAAGCGTTTGTTCGCTAGCTACAGAGAAGTAACCTGTTGTTCCATCAGCGCCATAGTATGTGCTTGATTGGTATTTGTAGTTGGCAGGGATGTCTGCTTTTGCGTAGTATTTACCAGGTTTTACAGCCGTGAAGCTATATGCGCCTGAGCTGTCAGTTGTTGCGTCGGCTACTTTAGTTCCTGATTCGTTGTATAAAGCAATATGAACGCCGCTGATTCCAGCTTCTCCGCTGTCTTTTTGACCATTTTTATTAGTATCGTTATATACAAAGCTTTGAATCGCGCCTTGTTGTGGATAGAAACCGAAATGGAAGCCTGTGATTGTATTGCCATTCGCAATCGTGAAGTAGCTTGAGTTACCGTCTGCACCGTTGATACCTTGTGATGTATAAAGTTTCTCATCGGATGGCAATGTTGACATATCTACATGTAAATAGTATGTGCCGTCTGGAACGTTTGAAAAAGTATATCTGCCGTCTGTTCCTGTTGTAGATGTGCTTACTAGTGTTCCTTGGTCGTTGTAAAGCTCTACTTTAATGCCGGCTACACCTGTTGTTTCGTTGTTATCTTGTACGGAATTTCCGTTTAAATCTTCAAACATAACATCGCTAATAGTACCTTGACCAGATGCTTTTAATTGTTTGATTGTGTTTTCTGCTGCAGATACAGTCATGTAGGGTTGGATAATTGGTGTTAGGCTTCCTAATACCAATACGCCTGTGATAGCGCCAAGTCCCCATTTCTTCATTGTCTTCTTATACATGTTAATAATTCCTCCTGATTCTTTGAAACACTTATGATGTTTTGTACAAATTATGTCTTAGGATACTTGATTGTGTTGCTTCCGTTTATTCTTCGCAAATAAAAGAACGGCTGTTACTGCTGCTATTCCAATGCCTATGGTTGCTGCCATGAGCGGATACCCTTGGAGCATTGCCGCACCAATAATAGGACCACCTCCAGTCATTGGGACCAATGGATTTAAATTACCACCTTGACTCATTGTTTAGCCTCCTTACTACAGTTTGAGTTTTTTAACCTAGAACTTCCGGACTTAGCTGGAATCAGGTCGAGAATTGATTGTCATTTCTTAGCCTCCTAGTTAATTGTGTTTTAGATTGATTTTTCAATAAATATATTTTAGTATGGTATGCTTATGTCAGCTTTATTTAGAATGAATTGGTTTGTGTCTGCTTCGAAAATCCCGTTGTTTTCGAAATCTTTGCAGAGGTATGTCATGTGTTGTCTTGTCATGCCTAGATAATTCGAAATTATCTTTTTTGTAAAAATTTTCGGTAATATTATTTGATATTGATTTTCTTCACCGTATTGTTGTCCTAGATGTGTGAGGGTGAGGAGAAGTTGTTTTTTTTGTTTCTTCGGTTTGGAGAAGTTGTTTTTGTAGGAGATTAGCGTTGACTAGTTTCATATATTGGTAGAGGTAGAACGCGCCTTCTTGAGAATACATTAGCTTGCTCATGACTTCTTCTTTGGAAAAGCGCCAAGTCACAATGTCGGTTAGAGCGATGACACTTGTAAATGATGGTTCGTTTCCTAGTATTTCGTTGAAACCAATAATGTCGTTTTCGCCGATGAAGCTATTAATATGCTCATTTTTCCATACGCCACAAATACCAGATTGGATGAAATAGATGTAATCGTGTATTTCGTTTTCAATCACTATATAATCTTTTTTTCGGAACACTTTTCTTTCTTTATCTATAGGAAAAGATGTTTTGTCTGATAAAACGTTTAGTAATTCTGTGCTGCTAAATTCTTCTTCCATAACATCCTTATCGAATAATTCCATGTAGCTCATGTTAACAAGCTCCTTTCTCTATCGCCTTTCGATATACATATCATATCACGGTGATGTTTTTCCAGACGGAAACTATACGTCACAAAGCTCTCTTTATTTCAGAGAATTTGTGAACAATATTCGTGATACCAAAATGTTTTTTTGAACAGGATTAGTATACATTCTTTTTGGGTTTCCCTACTTTTTGAGGTGTTGGCTTGTCGTGGTACGTATGGGTTGAATATATGCTTGGGGTGTTACAAAAATCGGATTATGGTATTCTTAAATAGCTAAAAAGGTGGTTATAGAGGTTGTTTATGAACTTTTTGTGAAGAGTTAAAAAACACGAAAAAACGTAAAAAAAGACTAATCATGGTATAAAGAGGCTTTATGTATACCATGATTAGTATATAATTTAAAAAATCGGCAGGCGCCAAGTTGTTGGCTTTCCTACCGACTTTCTCGTATTACTTAGGCATTTTCTTCTGATAAATCGTCTGCAGTACTAAGTCCGATTAGACCTGCTACTGAACAAAAGGACAATTGGAAGTAGGAACATCATAGAAACGCTCATTGTGCAGGCTACTGCCGAGGCAATTAGCATAACGCCACCTTTTAGCGGAGCTTTATGCATAATCATTGCGCCGAATAAACCGACAAATGACATCGCTAGTGTTGCGAAATTAAGAATCGTAAACACTAATGAGTCTTCTTCCAAAACGCGTGCAATACTGTCTACGGAAATAACGGTTAGGCTAAGTCCCATCGCTAGCAATGCGCCAATAATCCCCAATGTTTTCTCAAAATTCATCGTAAAAACTCCATTCGATAGACATATTTATCCGTTTTCGCGTATAAGCTAACGCAAACGTGTGGATACTTTTATGTTACCATTTTTACATGCAATTTGGCAACTCAATGAAACGGACAACCGCCACGTTTTACGGGAACAATGTCTTCCCGGTGAAAAGGCGCTTCTTGATAGAAAAAATTAGGTTTGATAATTTTATTTGGATAGCGTTGATGGAAAATGTGTGTCGTGGCTGGTGAAACTGGTGGGATGAGCCATGCCCATTCTCCGGTGACTTCACGTCCTGCTTTTTGCTCGTTTGTTTCGAATTGGCCAAATTGACGGGCCGCGGTGTGATGGTCTACGATTTGGACTTTAGCTTTGTGATAGGAATCGAGGACGGCGACGTTTAGTTCGACTAATGCGCGATCCTTCCATAGAGAGTCGAGCCTCTTCGTGTTGAGACCGATTTTTTCTGCGACGGCGGTGAGTTGGTTGTAACGTCCTTCGTCAGCAAAATTGCGGGCGCCGATTTCGGTTTCCATATACCAGCCGTTGAATGGTGCGGCTTGATAGGTTAGCCCACCGATTTCGAGCTTCATTTCGGAAATGATGGGCACGGCGTACCAGCGCAAACCAAGTTCGGCGATTCCTGGATAGTCTGGATGCGCGATGGGGACTTCTAGTACAAGCTTGGGTGGGATTTCGGTGTATGTCGGAGATGACTCGTGACTTTCCTGAAAAACGAATGGCAAAATATCAAACGGTGTCCGGGCGCCACGCCAGCCAAGTTGTTCGCAGATTTTGGTGAATGCGACGGAGGCTGGGTCACCAATCACGCCTTGTTCTGTCTCGTAACCTGCGTACCGTATTAATTGGTGATTCCAAATACGAGGTCCGTCCTCACCCGGTTTAAAAATCGTGATGTATGGCCGTATTTGCCCGCCATTCGTTGCTTTTTCGATATGGGTGAACAATGCGGATTGGATTTCATGCGCCGTCACAGCATCGCGGGCATCAACGACTTGAATCCGATCCCAAAAAAGCCTACCAACACAGCGATTACTGTTTCGCCACGCCATTTTTGCCCCGATGGTTAGTTCTTCTAACGTATGCGTGTATGTACCAGTTTGCGTGATTTCTTCGTGTATCTCATCGATTCTGCTTTTGATTTCCGAGTTACTTCTGGAAAGCTCGTTATAAGCTTGCGTAATAAATTGTTCTGCTTCTTGCATATTTACTTTCATCGCTCTGCTTCCTTTCCGTTCGGTATTTCCTTTATTGTACCACGAAAAAACAAGAGAAGTTCTCTTTGCTTCCCTTGTTTTAAAATTAGAATTAGTGCGATACACGCAATTGTCCGAGACGCTTAATTTCAGCAATAATCGCGTTTCTTTCTGATTGTGTTAAGTTAGGATTATTCAGTTTTTTCTTCTCAGTAGCAATTAGACGACCTTTTTCTTCTCCCGTAATCGTGCCAGATTCTTTGTTTTGGCTGAGATTGTACGGTCTGCTTTTGTTCCGATTGTTTTGGGGCTGGTGTTGTCGTTTCTGCTTTCGGTGTTTGTTTTGGGGCTGTGCTTGTTGTCTCTTGTTTCGCTGGTGTCTTGGTCTTTGGTGTTTCTGTTTCCGCACTGGCTGTAGTTTGTTCCTGACTACTTTCTTCTTTGGCCTCAGCTTTTGCCTTGGTTTCCGCTTCTGCCCTCACTTTATTTTCCGACTCTACTTTCGCCTTTGCGTCTGCTTCAGCTTTGTGCAATGCGGCCAAATTCGCGTTAGCATCTTTCAATTCGGTGTTTTCTTCTTTGATTTTATTGACTTCTTTACTCAGCGCCTCAATCTTTTCTTCGGCTTTCTTCAAGTCTGCATTGTCCTTCTCTGCGGTGTTATCGCCACATCCAGCAAGTGCAAACGATGCTAAAAGCGCAATTCCTAGTAGTTTCTTCATACATGTAACACTCCCTTTATATTTTCCTATAGCTATTATAGTATATATAGTAGAAAAAGTAAACAAAAAGACCAATCTGCTAAAACTGGTCTTTCAATCCGTCTAATTCTCCCGCTTTGGTAATGTTGGGATGAACTTCGACGTTCTTTTAGCGTAAGCTTGGAAGTCAGCACGGTCTTTGTATTTCTTCTCAAGTAAAGGCACGCCTGAAACAAAGAGGAGAAGTAGCGTAATAATAAGCGGACCAATGAATCCCCAAAGGGTTGCGGCGCTTGTTATCGTAATTAGATAAATACCCCACCAGCTTAGCGCTTCGCCAAAATAATTGGGATGGCGCGTATATTGCCAAAGTCCAGTCGTCATCAGCTTTCCTTTGTTCTCTGGCTTCTGCTTGAAGCGACGCAATTGCTCGTCCCCACCAACTTCAAATATAAAACCAACAAGCCAAACTACAATCCCAACATAATTCCACCATAAAAATTCCGTTGCCGCAGTTGTATTCACAAGTAAAATCGGCAAGCTAATAATGTACAACAAGACACCTTGCAAAACAAAAACATTCAAATATGTTTTCAGCTTAACAGCTTTTGTACCCCAACGCTTGCGCATATTAACGTAGCGATAATCTTCGGGTTTACCGATATTCCGTTTTGCTAAGTGGAAAAATAAGCGCATGCCCCATATAAATACGAAAATGGTAACAAGCAAACCTTGCGTCGTCATTTGTCCTCCCCAGAAATACGTGTAAATAGCGACGATTACGAAGCCCGGTCCCCACGCCAAGTCAACGATGGAGTTGTTTTTTAATTTCTGTGCCCAGATGAAAATGATTGTGAAATAAATCCATAATAATAATCCTGCGATTCCATATACCATTGTGTTAATTCTCCTCCTCTAATTGTATTGCGATTGCGACACAGCCACTTCCTGCATTCATTGCGATGATAGACGATATTCCCATTACATAAGCCGGTGCTTTACCAACCAGATTTGTGAAAAGGGCGGTGTATTCTGCTGCCCGTTCTGGTGTGTTGGCATGGACAATCGCGTAATCCGCCACGCTTCCTTGCGCCATCATTTTTTTTCACGCGCTTCACAATTTTGTTAGTGCTTCCAGTTAAGCTAAACGCAATGTCACTCACTATTCCTGCACCAGTTTCCGATAAAGACACGACTGGTTTTAAATTTAGCGTATTGCCAATCGCGCCACCCTTCTCGCCGAGTCGCCCGGAACGGATCATCGCGTCCAAATTTGGAACACTAACAAAAATTTTCGTTCGTGTAATGCTTTGTTTCACAAAATGTTGAACTTCGTCAAATGTTTTCCCTGCCGCGATTTGTTCTGCTGCCGCTTTTACGATCAGACCTTGCGCACCAGAGTTTTGCATCGTGTCTATTACAGCAACATTCGCTTTTATTCCCGTCGCTGCACGCTTGATTGTTTCATACGTACCACTAAGCTTGCCCGCTACCGTCAAAACAAGGATATCATCATAATGATTCGCCAAAAACGACAGTTGATTCGCAACCGCTTTTTCGTTTGGCTGCGAAGAACTTGGATACGTCTTGCTATCACTAATGTTTGTAAGCAATGTTTCCGTCGTCATCGTCAGTTTATCTAAATAAACATTGTCATTCCACGAAATCGGCAACGGAATCATCTGAATTTGGTATTTCTCGAGTAAACTTGGTGGTAAATCAGCTACGGAATCAGTCACTAGCGCAATGCGATGTTTTCGGTGATGTATAACATCGTATTGATTTTGCATATCATCGACTTTTTGCTGAATCATTGTCCCTTGATTGCTTAAAAACTCCGACACGCTCTGCGGCTCATTTGTATGAATATGCACACGAACTTTCGTTTCATTTCCTGCTACAATTAGCGAATCTCCAAATTGCTTCAAATGTTCCGAAACGGCGTCCTGTGAAATCCCTTCTCCGCGAACTAATACTTCCGTGCAATAACGAAATGTCGGCGGCTCGTCCAATTCCTCCTGAACCGAAAAAGCTGGCAAACTTTCTACTTTTGGAACATACGCTTTATTCCCAAGTGCCAGCGTAAACCCTTCTACAAATGTGAAGAATCCTTTAGCACCAGCATCCACAACGCCTTTATCTCGTAGAACCGGTAACATTTTCGGTGTATTTTCCAATGTTTTTTTGGCATAATCCAAGGCATTCATCAGTGCATCTTGGAAGGCGATTCCTTTATTTGCAGCCTCGGAAATAGCTTCGGACCAGACTTTGATGAGCGTAATCATCGTTCCTTCGACTGGGTTTTCCACCGCATTATATGCATAATTCGCACCACCCGAAACACTTTTTGAGAAATCGCGTAAAGACATTTGTTTATCATCCGATAGATGAAAATGCATACCGTTAATGTACTGCGCGAAAATAATCCCTGAGTTCCCACGAGCGCCGAATAGTGCTGCTTCTGAAATCGTGTACAGCGTTTCTTTTACCGTGTTACCTATTTTTGAATCTTCGACAATCGAGTGCATCGTCTGCGCCAAGTTGCTCCCCGTATCCCCGTCTGCCACAGGAAAAACATTGATGGCGTTCAAGCCATCTTTTGCATGAATAACAGCTCTTGCCCCGCCTAAAAAAGCATGGTACAGCCGTTTACTATCTAAAAAATCTGTCATATCGATTCCCCCTACTATTCTTAAATATGCCAAATCTTTGCTAACCAAAATACAATACCCGATGTTGCTGCTGTAACAAATGCGCCCCATACCAAATCCAGTACCGTAATCAACACAGGCCAATCTTTCAATGTCGCTAAATTAGTCAAATCATATGTCGCATAGCAAAGCAATCCTAAAAAAGCGCCTGCAAAAATCGCAAATGAAAGGCTATCTTTAGCTAGTGCAGGTTCTATTACAAAAAATACAATCCCGCAAACAAACAATACATAAAACAATAACGCTGCACCAAATCGTACATTTCCAGCCATCAAATCCCCTAGGTAATTTCTATACAAATTTTTAGCAATCAGGCCTAGCCAAATGGCATCAATTAGCAGGAAAACAACGAAGGCGATTCCAGCTAGCTTAGCAAAGTACATAGTACCACGAACCTTTCCTATTTTATTTTCTTATGCTTGGTTTATTATAACAATCTAAAGGGGTGTTTAGCTATTTTTTTGATTTATGCGCAAACAAAGATCGGAACAAAACTCAAGACAAAGCAAAACTACCCAGCCATTTACTTTGGGCAGGACGAAAAATCTTGCTTTACACAAATTGAGAGAGAGCGTTTTCATTTAGGAAATTTGAAAAGGAATAACCGTTCACTTTGTTCGTGCTTATATTTGGGCTATGTTTCAAACTAAAAAAGACCAGTCAGGGGAAACTGGTCTAAAAAAAGGGAGTTTGTTAAGGGACAACACAATTAGAAAAAGGGGGGGGAAACTAATTGCTGTCCTTGCTTTACATTCTCTATAATACATGGCTTCGATGAGATTATGCAGGGGCATTCATTAGAATTTCATGATAGTTTACGATGTTTTCACTCATGTAAAGCTGTATTTCACCGTTCCTTGTAGTGTTACATCCTGAATCACTAAGTTTCGATGCGATATATTGTTTATATCACCGATTGCTTTAATTATAATGGCGCTTTCTGTATTTAAGTACGATAACATGATTTTTCTGTCAGATGGTTGTATTTCAAAGACAATATCCTCTGACTCCCCAATAGCTAGTTTTTTGACCGCTACTGTGGTTTTTTGCCCCTCAATATATAAAAATAATTTCTGCGCCAGTACTTGTGTTGCATTATTTTTCACTGTGATTGTGAACTGCATCTCTGCCACTCCTTATCATTAAAATTACTCCCAAACGGACAAGGTTTCGCATTTTCATAATGTCCAACCACCGTAGTTCTCACTAGAAAAGTGTCGTATTTTTGCGTGTAAGCCAGAACCATGTCAGGAACTTCCTCCGCCAAACCCAATTTCTCCATTCCTGTAAAAGTACCTAAAATAATCCCGTTCGCCTTCTCAAAATAGCCTATTTGATCAAGTTGGGCTAAAAAAGTCGCAATCTTATTCCGATTACCACTCATTGCCTCTAACAAAATCACCTCGCCATCAGGTTCTGGCAAATACTGCGTACCAGCGAGTTTCAGCAGACAACGAATGTTCCCGCCAATCACTGTCCCCGTGATATCCTGATTTTCTGAAACTATTTCATAAGGAATCTCTGCATTTTCACCCCTTACAAAAGCATTTTCAAACTGGCGTAATTGCAATTCCGTCTCATTTCCTGCCAAATGCAACAACTGATAGTTCCAGCCAGCAACTCCCGTTTTCGCAAAAATCGCGTTCAAAACTACCGTCAAATCACTATACCCAACAAACGGCTTACCCGCCTTCTCGATTACAGCAAAATCCAAATACGGCAAAATCTCATTTGCCAAATCGCCACCTGAAATATCAAAAATCGCCTTGATTTCTGGATTTTGATACATCTCCATCAAATCCAACGCACGCGCACTAGCCTCTCTATCTTCATCTTCAAAAATCGAAGTCGACCGTATCGTTTTAATCCCGAATCGCTCCAGTAATAATCGTTCCACACACACCACATCCGCCTCACGGTCTCGCGTCCGAGCGTCCGAACAACCCACCAAACCAATTACATCTCCATTATGTAACATACAAATCCCCTCCAAATCATGATAAGTGTAGCACATTTCACCTAAAGAAAATACCGATTATCGTTCCGAGACTAAATTTTCAGGAAGGTTAGCGCGTCTTACACGAGCAGGCTGCAAAACTAATTCCATCGTTATTTATATAATCCAAAAAAGTACACGCTCAATTCGAAAACTTGGGCGTGTACTCTTATCCTATTTTAGTTTTAATTTGGCAAGCGCTTCTGCCATCGGATTGTTGAATGGCTCATCTTCTTGTTTATTCTGCTTCTTCATATAATTAGCCACTTCTTTTTTGGAAACGTTTTTGTTCTTTTCGTTTCCGCGTCTGGCGTTGAATGAGGAGAGCTTTTCGCGGTAGCCGCAGGAACATGTGAAAATTTGTTTGTCACCTTCGCCGCGTAATTCCATGCGTTTATGACAATTTGGACAGCGGGCGTTTGTTGTTCTGGCAACAGCTTCACGGTGTCCGCATTCGCGATCTTGACAGACGAGCATCGTGCCTTTCTTGCCTTTGACGCGTAGCATTAGTTTGCCGCAGTCTGGACATTTTGTAGATGTGATATTGTCGTGTTTGAATTTCTTGTCGTTTTGCTTGATTTCATTCACGGCTTTTTTGGCGTAGTCGCGCATTTCGGTAGTGAATGTTGTTTTATCCAGCTTGCCATTGGCGATTTTGGATAGTTTTTGCTCCCAAATCGCGGTTAGCTCTGGGGATTTCAAGTCTGTTGGCACGAGATCAAGCAGTTGACGGCCCTTAGAGGTAATCATGATGTCTTTGCCTTGCTTCTCGATGGAAAAACTGTTGAAAAGTTTCTCGATGATGTCCGCGCGTGTTGCGACAGTTCCTAATCCGCCGGTTTCGCCGAGTGTTTTGGCAAGGTCTTTTTTGCCGCTTGTTAGGCTCGGATTTTCCATTGCGGAAAGTAGGGTTGCTTCGTTGAAACGGGCTGGTGGCTTTGTTTTGCCGGTGTGAATCTGGATGTCGCGGACTTTGATTTGCTCGCCTTTTTTGAGTTTGGTAACGGTGTCTGTGTCGTTGTCTTCATTATAGACGGCTTTCCAACCGAGTGATTTCACGACTTTGCCTTTAAGACCGAATGTTTCGTCGCCGATTTTAGCTTGGACGGCTGTTTCTTCGTACGTGAATGGTGCGGAAAGTACGGCCAAAAAGCGCTTCACAACAAGGTCGTAAATTTTGCGTTCGCGGTCGTTTAGATCGGACAAGCTTGGCGTTTCTTCGGTCGGGATAATGGCGTGGTGATCGCTTACTTTGCTATTATCGACGAACGATTTGTTGGCTTTGATTGGCTTGGATGCTACGGCACGTGCGGGTTTCGCGTAAGGACCGACACCACAAGCTTCGACGCGTTCTTTTAACGTCGGCACAATGTCATCCGAAATAAAGCGCGAATCGGTACGCGGATATGTCAACACTTTATGGCGCTCATACAAAGTTTGCATGATATTCAATGTTTCTTTTGCGGAAAAATCATAGCGCTTATTGGCGTCACGTTGCAATTCCGTCAAATCATACAAGCCTGGTGCATGTGTTTTCTTTTCCTTCACGGCCACGTCTGTAATAATCGCATCTTTGCCACGTAAGCTCCGCGCCGTTTTCTCAGCTTCCGCCTCATCAAATGTCTGCCCTTTACTCCACGAAAAACTGCCCTGTTCCGTCACAGCTGTTAACTGATAAAATTCTTTCGGCTTAAATTGGCGAATTTCTTCTTCACGTTGCGCAATCATCGCAAGTGTCGGCGTTTGTACACGTCCACAAGAAAGTTGGGCATTATACTTTGTCGTTAAAGCACGGGTAGCGTTAATGCCGACCACCCAATCTGCCTCAGAGCGAGCTTCAGCGGAACGATATAAGTTTTCGTAAGCTTTGCCTGGTTGCAGACGATTGAAACCTTCACGAATCGCCTTGTCGGTTACAGACGATATCCAGAGGCGTTTTATTGGCTTTTTGACTTTGGCATATTCAATAATCCAGCGAGCCACAAGTTCCCCTTCACGCCCAGCGTCCGTTGCAATGACGATTTCACTGACATCTTTACGCGTCATCAAACTCTTCACCGTTTCGTATTGCTTCCGTGTTTGCTTAATTGGCACGAGTTTCATTTTTTGCGGAAGCATTGGCAAATCTTCCATGTTCCACGATTTATATTTAGTGTCATAATTCTCTGGATCGGCGAGCGTGATCAAGTGACCGAGCGCCCATGTAACAATATATTTCGAGCCTTCCAAGTACCCGTTCTTCCCTTGCTTACAACCAAGAACGCGCGCAATATCTTTCCCAACAGAAGGCTTCTCTGCTAAAACTACTATTTTTGTCATTTTAAAATTCCTTTCTGGATTTGAGATACGTTTATTTTAACATAGAAAAGGATTACATGCGCATTGAGATTCTAAATACGACGCCGTACAATATTCACACTCTTTCATTGTCCATTCTTTTAAAAATAAAAGACTAGACATTTAAAATAAAATGCGTATAATAAAAAACAGAAAACGTTTTCGCAATTTTAAAAATGGAGGATTTTTTTCATGAATAAATTTATGGAGTTACTCGGAGAAAAATTAATGCCACTTGCAGCTAAGCTCGGTGAAAATCGCTATTTAGGTAGTCTACGTGATGCTTTTATGTTAGCGTTTCCACTAACAATGTTTGGCTCGATAGCCGTTGTTCTAATGAATTTACCGTTTTGGAGCGATTCTACAAAGGAGACATTACAACTTTATTTAGGTAACGCGCAAAGTGCAACGATGAGTATTATGACAGTGTTTGTCGTTTTTGGAATTGGTTATGCGCTTTCTAATTACTATAAAGTCGAAGCTATATACGGCGGGGCTATCGCGCTTGCCAGTTTTTTGATTTTAACGCCATTCTTTTTCAATAGTGAAAAGGGAGAACTGATTACTGGTGCGCTTTCGCTAGATCGTTTGGGCGCCAAAGGGATGTTCATTGGTATGATTACGGCTTTCGTTGCCGCTGAGTTATATCGCTTTTTTGTTGGTCGGAATTGGACAATTAAGATGCCTCCTGGAGTACCGCCAGCTGTTGCTAAGTCCTTTGCAGCCTTGATTCCCGCTATTTTAACTTTATCTATTTTTCTACTTATTAATATTTTCGTGCAGGTGCTGTTTAACACAAACTTGCATGATGTCATTTATACAACGATTCAAAAACCGCTCGTCGGACTAGGTTCTGGAATTGTGCCGACGTTGATTGCCCTGTTCTTCGTTCAAGTACTGTGGTTCTTCGGGCTTCACGGCCAAATTATTGTCAATTCCGTGATGGACCCGATTTGGAATACATTGATGCTCGAAAATTTGGATGCTTACAAAGCTGGGCTACCGTTGCCGCATATTATTACTAAGCCATTTATGGAAGTTTTCACAGTTGGGCTTGGTGGTTCTGGAATGACACTTGCCGTTGTTATTACGCTCGCCTTCTTTATGAAGAGTAAGCAAAGTAAGGAGATTGGTCGTCTGGCGCTTGGGCCTGGACTTTTCAATGTGAATGAGCCGATTTTATTTGGGATGCCGATTGTTCTTAACGCGACGATTTTAATTCCGTGGATACTTGCACCGCTTGTTGTTACGCTATTTAATTATCTCGTTATGGCTGCGGGTATTGTCCCACCGCCGACTGGAGTTGCCGTTCCGTGGACTGTTCCGATTATTATTAACGGGATTTTAGCAACGAATTCATGGCTTGGTGGCGCACTCCAAGTAGTCGATTTCTTCATTGTCTTCCTGATTTGGTATCCGTTCTTGAAATTGGTTGACCGCAGTAATCTTGCTCGTGAAAATGAAGCAATACAGGAATAACTCGCCTTTCTGCCCATCATGCGCTATAATTTGTCTATGTTTGACTAGACAATTAGAAAGAGAGGCGCCAAGATGACGAAATACGAAGAAATCTCTAAAGATATTCGGGACAAAATTCATTCCGGCATCTATCCTCCAGAATCATTACTGCCAGACCAGTTAACCCTTTGCAAAACATACGATTGCAGCCGCATGACGATAAAAAAAGCATTTGATATTTTGGCGATGGAAGGCTTGGTTTACAGACAACGTGGTGCAGGAACTTTTGTAATGAAAAATGCCTTAGCGAACAAGCAGGACGCGAGCTTGCGCGACTACGAAGGCTTGACCAAAATGATGGGAAAAAAACATATTTCAAGCCAAGTTATCGAATTTACGATTGGCTTCCCTAATGCAAAAGTACAGGAACAACTGCTAATAAAAAAAAGACGAGCCAGTATATTCTATTGTGCGGTTGCGACTTCTTGATAAGAAACCTTATGTTTTGGAGCACACGTTCATGCCGCTAAATGTTGTCACTGGTTTGAATGAAACGATTTTGCACGGTTCGATTTATGATTATTTAAAACAAGAGCTTGGACTAATTATGAGCGGTGCCTTCCGAAAAATTAATGCGGACAAGCCGTCTGACTACGACAAACTGTATTTGAATTGCGGTGAACACGACCCGGTTCTTGAGGTGGAGCAAGTTGTGTATTCAAAAGATGGACGCCCGATTGAATATTCTCGTTCGCGACACCGTTATGATACGCGAAGTTTTATTATGTTAGATCATCGTGAACCGTGAGAGGAAGTTGGGGTGTCTTAAAACTAATAAAGACACGCGCCCGTGATAAAAGGCTTGTTGACCTAAAAAATACGTATCAAAAATCTAAAATCAGATTTTTGATACGTATTTTTTGTAACCAGACATAATTTCCAACTTCCTTTCCTTTTGTGTTTACTTGAGAACAATATACCATTTCATTTTACTGTCTACTACCGATAGTATACATCCAAAGCGTACATCTCTATAGATAGGTTTGACCAATATAGAAAACTATTGCATAATATAGGTATAATATAACAGGGAGGATTTGTTTTGATGAATATAAATTATTTTAGAGATATAGAAACTAATATTTTGGAAAATGAGAGCTTACGAGAGCCCCAAAAACAAGCATATTATGAAGTATATGAACATTTCATTCGAAAAGAAAGTGATAAGCATGCTATTGTAGTGTTGCCAACAGGCGTTGGAAAAACTGGGTTAATGTCAATCTTGCCGTATAATATTTCTTCAGGCAGAGTGTTGATAATTGCGCCTCAATTAACAGTTAAAGATACGATAGTGAAGCAGTTAGATAGTAGTTCTTCTCAAAATTTCTTAACGAAGTTAGGGATAATAACGAACCCTCATAATTTGCCTCAAATGATTGAGTACGATGGTGAGAATACCCCTCAATCGATTTTAGATATGGCAAATATAGTGATTACAAATATACAAAAATTACAGAGTAGGAATAATTCTTCACTGCTTAGGAGGTTGCCAAAGGATTACTTTGATATGATAATTATTGATGAAGGTCATCACTCAGCAGCGAAGACTTGGTTAGAGAATTTAGATCATTTTTCTAAAGCAAAGGTTGTGAAAATAACAGCAACTCCATATAGATCAGACAATAAACCACTGAGTGGTGAATTAATATACAAATATAAGCTTAGTCAAGCAATGGCAAAAGGTTATGTTAAATCATTAGAGAAATTTGATTATATCCCCCAAGAATTGAGGCTAACAATTGATAAAAATGAAGATAAGACATATTCGGTTCAAGAAATATTAGACTTAAATCTTAAAGACAATGATTGGATAACCCGGACAGTTGCATATTCAGATGATTGCAAGAGGGACGTCGTACTTGAAAGTATAGCGTTATTAAACGAAAAAAGAAGAGGTACCACTGTGCCACACAAAATTATAGCAGTAGCTAGCAACATAGATGAAGCTATTAAGATAGAACAGATGTATAAGGATCAGGGTGTTGAAGCAGTCATTATACATAGTGATTTAGGTGAATTTGAGAAGAGGCGCGCATTTTCAGATATAGAGAATAACAGAGTCAAGGTAGTTGTAAACATAAATATGATGGGGGAAGGCTATGATCATAAATATTTATCTGTGGCAGCGATATTTAGAGTATTTAAGAATCTCTCACCCTATGAGCAGTTTATTGGCAGGATATTGCGGGTAATACCAGATAACGAGGTAGTTAAAGCGTCAGATAATATAGGAAGCGTAGTAGTCCACAAAAACCTAGGATTAGACGAACTTTGGGAATATTATAAGAGACAACTTCAAGAAAGTGATATAATAAAAGAGCTAAAGGAATTTGATGATGAGATAATTCCAGAAGATCCGAAAAAGATTGGAGAGTTAAGTGAGGCTAGGGTTTTAGATGTGGGAGGTGCTTTTGACAATGGTCAGGGCGAGTTAAGGAAGAGCTCATACTTAACTACTGAGCTAATAAAAGAAAATCAACGCGAGGAAAAAGAACGGAATGAAAAGATTAAGTCTTTACAAGAGCTGCTAAACATTTCAAAGAACGAAGCAATTCAAGTTATTGATCAGGCTGATTCGAATAATTCAGTTCACAAGCGTCCAGATTTGTTTTATAATGAGAAAAGGAAAAATATCGATGTGGATATAAGGGAAAGATATGTTCCAGAAATATTGGTAGCGGCAAATTTGGAGTTAGATGGTAGTGAGCTAAAAGATAATCCCATATTCAAGGCTAACAATTATAGGTGGATTCCCCAACGTATTAAGGTAAACGGAGGAATGTTAGCCACATATTTTAATCATTATTTGAAAACACAAATTGGTGCGGCAAAAAAAGATTGGACTTTGGAAGATTACGATCAAGCATTTGGCTTACTAGACCAACAGGCGGAATATGTTAAGACATTTCTAGCGTGTGAAGGAGAGGATTAAGATGGATAAAAATGTAAAAAAAAATATACGACTTAATGTATAGTCCAATATTAACCCCATATAATTTATTGGAAAATATAAGATTGGACAATTATGAATATGTAAATTACAGAAAAGAAAAGGAATTAGTGGTTTGTGAGATGAAAGTAAAAGTAGGTAAAGACACAGTTATTTTTGCATATTACTTTAATGAGGATAACCACTTGCAATTTGCTGACGCGAGTAATTTAAATGATGATAGCGTTATGGTTATTTTTGATTAGAGAGAGAAGTATTACAGATGCTGTTAATGAATTTGATAGCAATATGATTCGTTGCTTTTCGGTTGTATAAATTTTTTTAACCAATCAGCGGGGCGGGGGGCGAAACCCTCACAACCCATCATAGAGCCTCAACAGATTTCGTGTCTGTTGGGGCTTTTAAATTTACCGGATAAATGACTTCATATCCGAACATCCACTCACCTAAAGGGATATTTTTCATTTTAATCAAATACAAAAAATTTATGGGAATTGTAAAGAGAGCTTCTGTGTTTTACATATTGAAAAATACCTTTATTGTTAGGATTGCTGGCTAATCATGCCACTATTCTTATTATATTCAATAATGCCTGAAATTTTTTCATCAGGACCGTATTTATAAACGACTTTTTCCTCATTTTCGTACTCTTTTGTCATGATAATGAAAACAGCCATTGTGTCACTCCTAATTTACAAATCCCCTGACTCTGCCAGCTCATCAATTAGCTCTTTTTCAAAGGAGTCTAAACGTGTATATTCTTTGAGGGAAGCCAAATCAATTCCCAATTTTTTTAAAGTAGCTAAGGCAAAATCTCCGACTGTATAAAATCCTAACATTTTATTTTCCAATGTTTGCTCTCTTCTTCCAGAAATACTAATAAGTTTTTGAATTATAATTGGATCAGTAATTTTTTTATCAATAATCTCATGCATCGTGTTGTAAAGTACGATGGCATTCCCTGTGCTAAGATAGTTCTCTAAATCACCTATCTCGTATTGACCATTATTAAGTTTTTCAATTATTGTCATATTAGTTTCCTCACTTCAAATGATTTGTGATGTGTTGCCTTTCGACCAGATAGTTTTCGAATAGTTGATTCGCAATATCTTTTCTCCCTATACTATCTGCCCAATGTATTTCTTGCATATACACATCGAATTCCATTTTAAGCCTCGCTTTTGGTTATCTTTTTTAATTCGTCAATAATCATTGTGAATGCCACTACCATAAATAAAATAAATAGAATATAAATTGCTTTTCATTCATGCAATAAATTGAATATATTCTCCATCAGAAAACGGTTCTGTAATTTCTCCTTGATCTAGCAATTCTTTTTCTCTAGATTGCAGTAAAGATAAAAGGTAGGTGTTGGTAAAAGCGTAGAAAAGAGCGTCCATTCTATCTAAAATTTGGGACTCATCTAAAATCTGCATATTTGAGTTAACAAAACAAATTTTCCAGTCCGTTTCATTTATATTATTTAGTAGAATACTCATTGGCTTTAAATTTATTACTCCGTTAGAGAAAAATTTCTCGATTTTTAGTCTTTCAATAGCTGCTATTAAAAGTGGTAAGTCAAATAACTCTCCACCAATGTCTAAATCATTTTGTTCCTGTATAAGCTTTCGGACATATTTTTTTGAATAAAACGATGAAAGACGATTTATATAAAAATATATTGCCGCAGAATCTTCTGAGGTGAATGTAGCTATTTGTTGGTGCACTGGTGTATTTTGATGGTCCACAACGACCAAATTAAGTATCCAATTATCCCCTACTTTACAAATCTCATGATAGTTGCTATATGGAGGGAGTATTTCTTTTATTATTTCACCGTTGTAGCGTGTTTCTTTCCCTTCATCCGTTAGTAATCTTGCTACTTGTTCCAAATTCATGCTTATCATCCTTTTTCTATTTTATTTGACGAATATAATTATTGGCCAGCAAATTCTCAACTGTAGCATCAATAAGTTGCCCCTTTTTATTGAGTATTTTAGTCTCTCCAGAGAAATATTGAATACCTCCACCGACTCGATCAAACCAAGGAAAATAATTGCATTGTCTTCTAAAAAACGGGACATATAACATAAACAAAACCACAAAAACCCCACCTACGCCAAAACGCAAATGGGGCTTTTCATCCTAACTTCTCAACCCGCGGCCTCTCTCAATCAAATACCAACAAGCAATATAAAGCACGAGGCTAAATAAAACAAGAATCGCGATGGAAACCATCACGGGAATGTCGGTCTTGCCAAGAAAACCGTATCGGAATCCGGAAACCATGTAAACAATCGGGTTTACTTTGGAAACGGCTTGCCAAAATGGTGGTAACATCGAAATGGCGTAAAATACTCCGCCAAGATACGTTAGTGGCTGCAAAACGAAGGTCGGAATAATCGACACGTCGTCAAAGGAACGCGCGAAAAGACCGTTTAGCAAACCTGCTAACGAGAACAGAATGGCTGTCATGAGCAATGTAATAACGACGATTAGCCATGAGTGTACGTAAAGTGGTACGAAGAATAGAGAAACAACGGTGACAAGTGCACCAACGAGAACACCTCGGCCAAGTCCACCGATGACGAATCCCCAAATGATAACGTGTGTTGGCACTGGGGCAATCAGTAGTTCCTCAATATTTTTCTGGAATTTTTGCGAGAAGAAGGAGGAGGCTACGTTGGAATACGAGCTTGTGATAACGGACATCATGATCAGTCCGGGTACGATGAATTCCATGTAAGAGAATCCGCCTACTTGCCCGATTCGACTGCCGATTAGGTTGCCGAAGATGACAAAGTAAAGCATTGTTGTGATAACTGGCGGTACTAGCGTTTGGACCCAAATACGCATGTACCGGTTTGTTTCTTTGACTGCTAGGCTTTTTAAGGCCGTGAAATAAAGATTAGACATTTTTCCCCTCCACTTGATGTGTGTCTTCTGTGATTTTCAAAAATAGTTCTTCTAAACGATTCGACTTGTTGCGCATCGAAAGAACTTGTATCCCCTGTTTGGTGAGCTGTTCGAAAAGCTCGTTGACGCCTTGATTTCGCTCGACTTCAACGGCAAGCGTTAGATCGTCTTCAAATTCGTATTTGTATCCTGCAATCTCCGGTTTTGTGCTGTATGGCGCGAGGTCAAAGATGAATGTCTCAAACTGCAATTTCCCTAAAAGTGCTTTCATGCTAGTGTTTTCAATAAGTTCGCCAGATTGAATAATTCCGATGTTGCGGCAAAGCATTTCGGCTTCTTCGAGGTAGTGGGTCGTTAGGATGATTGTTGTGCCTTTTATGTTTAATTCTCTTAGGAAATCCCACATTTCGCGTCTTAGTTCGATGTCTACGCCGGCTGTTGGTTCGTCTAAAATAAGTAACCGTGGTTCATGCATCAAGGCCCGGGCAATCATCAATCGCCGTTTCATCCCGCCTGAAAGCATTCGTGCGCGAACATCTCGTTTTTCCCACAGGTTTGATTGTTTTAAGTATGTTTCGCTACGTTTTAGTGCTTCTTTACGAGAAACGCCGTAGTAGCCAGCCTGATTAACGACAATTTGTTGGACTGTTTCGAATGGGTTAAAGTTGAATTCTTGAGGCACCAAGCCAATTTGTTGTTTTGCGCGGACTAAATCAGTATCGATATCGTAGTCGAAAACTTTTACTTTACCCGATGTTTTGTTGACAAGTGATGTGATAATCCCAATTGTTGTTGATTTTCCGGCGCCGTTTGGACCGAGTAATGCGTAAAAATCGCCTTCTTCTACTGTTAAATTAATGCCGCGTAATGCTTCAACGCCTGTTGCATATCTTTTTTTCAAGTCTGTTATTTCGAGTGCATATGTCATTTAATAACTATCCCCTTACTGTGTTTGATTCTGTTCTTTATTACTGGAAAGTAGCTGGGTCATGGAATCCATAAAATCACTTACAAAGTCCTCCCGTAGCGCGTAATAGTGCCATTGACTTCGTTTTGTTACCGAAACTATTTCCGCTTTCTCCAATGCCTTCATATGATGCGAAAGAGTTGGTTGTGTGAAATCGAAGTGCTTCAACACATCGCACGCGCACAAACTACCAGACGAAAGAAGATCAATGATTTTCATTCTTTTAGGGTCAGCCATAGCCTTAAGCACCAATGAGGTTCTTTCATAGTCCATTTTCATTCCTCCTCTTACATCAATGGCTACCTATGTTTAATATAGATTATCATAAATGTAACAACAAGTCGAACAATAAAAAAGAAGCCCTAATTCAGAGCTTCTTCGCCTGCTTATTTCTCATCTTCGTCCTTATCTTTTTTCGATCGTTTTCCTAACCAGAATGCTAAGAAAATAAGTAAAATTACTGCTAATGCCCCACCGGCAACGTACCACCAAGTGTAGTCCTTTTCAAGGTCTACTGCGGTTTCATTGTATTTCTTAGCGTCATCGCCTTTAATGGTGAATTCTTCGTCCCATTTCCACGTTTTATCGCCGGATGTTGCGACCATTTTCAGACGATATTTCCCGGCTTTTAGTGGCTGGTTTTCCCAATCAATCGCATAATTGAAATTGGAATTTGGCGCCATTCGCAAACCATCACGTTTCGCTTGGTGCAACACTTGGTCGTCGCCTGATTTGTAAACTTTCGCGTCAATCGCAAGCGGTTTTATGAGTGTCGCTTCTGGATTTTGCAGGTTCGCTGTCACTGCGTTGCGGTAATTAATTTGTTGCGCTTTGATTTCGTGCAATTTCATGTCCGGTTCAACGACGGTATCATTTTCCGATAGTTGCACACCAACTACGTATGCGTAACGGTTCTTGATTTGCACGCCTTCCCCGCTATCATTTTTCGCATCATCGCCTTCTTTTTCAATGAATTGCAAGCCGCCTAAAATGATGCCATCAAAAGATTCTGCAGGCATCGTTAAGATGACTTTTACTATTTTGCTACTGTTTTTTGGAAGCACAATTTCATCATCCGTTTTTGCAATCGATGAAAATGGTATTTTTAAAGATTTGTCTAGTTTCGGGTCAGTCTGGCTGTAATCGACAATCCCATTATCGTTCGTAACTGCTGTATTTGCATTTGTTTCAACAGTGATTTCTTTATCTGTATCATTTTTGAGTACAACTGCTAAATTTTGCTTTTGGCCTGGCTTCATACGCAAATCGAAATAGGTTTTCGTTTTATCTATTTGGTTATTCGGAATAACCGCCGTTACGGAAAAATTCGCGGCCGCTTCTGGGCTCAATGGGTGAAATAACACCCCTATTAAAACGATTGGCAATACTAAAAGTAACATAATTTTCTTCACAAAAAACCCAACTCCTCTCCATTCTCTCTTTTAAAAAGTTTATATACCTCATTTACAAGTACCCGAAGATCCGATTTTAAAAACAAAGATGAGCTTGTTTTTTGTAATTAATGCGTAAGGCTCCTAAATCAAAATAACAACAATAAAAGCAGTATCTGGGTTTAAATCACGCCCAAATACTGCTTTTTCTTTACGCCTGTTCTTGCAATACAGCTAAGAATTCCGCGCCGTACTTCTCTAATTTATTCATGCCGACGCCTTTAATTTCAAGCAATGCGTCTTCGTCTTGCGGTAAATACTCGCACATTTGACGCAATGTTTCATCGGAGAAGATGATATATGGCGGTACTTTGTGTCTGGACGCCAATTCACGGCGCACCTCACGCAATTCGCCGAACAAGCCTTCATCAACATTAATCGCCACTTTCGTAACTTTACGAGCGGTTTTCCGCGTCACTTTCTCTTCCCCTCGCAAAACTGCAACCGCCTCATTTGTCAGTTTCAACGACGGGAATTGGCTGTCCGTGTAGCTCAAATACTTCTCAGCCGCCAAATAATCAATCAGTTGCAAAACATCTTTTTGCGAGCGGTCCTTCATCAAGCCGTGCGTCGAAAGCTCCTCGAAATGCCACTGCTGCACCTTCTGGTCTTTAGAGCCTGTCAAAACTTTGGCCACCATCACTTTGCCGAACCGTTCTTGCATTCGTTTAACACATGAAAAAACTTGTTGGGCTTCGACTGTAATATCTTGCGCTTCCCGCGTGTCCAAGCAGTTCCCGCAACGTCCACAGTTCTCGCCTTCCTCGCCGAAATATTGCACAATGTATTTCTGCAAACAAATTTCCGTGTAGCCGTAGCCCGCCATTTGACGTAGTTTGGCATATTCATGTTGTTTGCGTTCCTCATCCATTTCCGACTGATCAATCAAGAAATGCTGAATATGCGTGTCTTGCGGGCCGAAAAGCAAAATACAATCACTTGCGACACCGTCACGCCCAGCACGTCCCGCTTCCTGATAGTACGCCTCAATATTTCGCGGTAAATTATAATGAATCACGTAGCGCACATTGGACTTATTAATCCCCATACCAAACGCATTCGTTGCAACCATCACACGCACATCATCATATAGAAACTTCTCCTGCCAATCATTCCGCTGATTATCAGACATCCCACCATGATATTTCCCCGTCGGAATCCCTTGCTTCGTCAGCATCTCATATAGCCGCTCGACCTCTTTACGCGTCGCCGCATACACGATTCCCGACTGTTCACCGTTTGTTTTCACATAATCGAGCAAATAACGATCGCGATCTTGCCCTTTCACAACCTGAAATGCTAAATTCTCTCGCGCAAAACCAGTCTGCACAATGTTGTCCGAATGAATATCGAGCAATTTCATAATATCTTCCGAGACCGTTGGCGTCGCCGTTGCCGTTAACGCAATAATCAACGGACGCGGATGAATCCGATCCAGCGTATCGCACAGCGTCAAATAACTCGGACGGAAATCATGCCCCCAATGTGAAATACAATGCGCCTCATCAATGGCAAACAACGCAATATCCGTCGTATCTACCAATCGTTGAAAACTTGCCGTATCCAAACGTTCCGGAGCCACATAAAGCAATTTTACCGCCCCATTTTCCGCATCCCAGAGCCGATTATCAATCTCATTTCCCGTCAACGTACTATTAATATAAGTCGCCGCAATCCCCTGCTCATTTAGCGCATCGACCTGATCTTTCATCAATGAAATGAGCGGCGAAACCACAATCGTCAACCCATCAAAAACAAGTGCAGGAATCTGATAACAAAGCGACTTCCCGCCTCCCGTTGGCATAATCGCTAACGTATCCTTACGCGCAAATAAGTTCCGCAACACGTCCTCTTGTCCATCCCGAAACGTCGAGTACCCGAAACTCTCCTGTAAAACTTGCTGTGACCTGCTCCAATATTGCTCAATCACTTACCAACACCTACCTTTATGTCCCGTACAAACATTTTCTATCTCTTCAGTATACCGTTTTTCGCAAAACAAAAGAAGTCTTTTCGCCAAATACGTTTTTTTAAGACCTTCCCACCTAGCAAAAAATCATTTTCAAGCACTATTTCGCAACAAAAAAGAGTACCAGCAAAAATTCATTCACTGATACCCTCGTGTTTTATCTTGTTTTCTTCGTTCTATATAGGAATAAGGAGCCCATCGCGATAAGCAATAAACCAAGACCTACAAAGTCGAGTGGAAGTTCGTCACCAGTAACCGGTAAATTGCTATCTGATACTGGTGTTACATCCGCAGGAACCACTGGAGCTGGCGGCGTAACTGGCTTCACTGGACTGTTCGGGTCATTCGGTTTAATCGGCGTTACCGGGGCAATTGGAACAACAGGCGTAACTGGATTAACCGGATCTAGCGGTGGCACTGGCTGAGGAGTCATTGTATTTTCCTTCTCCACACGAACCGGCTCGCTATTCTCACCCTTCAAAATTTCAAAAGTAACTGGCGAACTATCTAAGTCATAACCGGCTGGTGCCGCTGTTTCGACCAAACTATACGTTCCTGGTTTCAAGTCCGAAACAGCCAACTTACCATCCGCATCCGTTGTCAAACCGTTTTGCAGCACAGCTCCTGTATCATCTAGCAGGCTGAAAACTGCTCCTTCTAAAACAATATTATGATTTGCACTGTCCACTTTCGTCAATTCCACCGAACCTGTTTTCAGTGTATTCTCTTTTTCTAAACGAACTGCCTCTGTATTCGCACCTTTTACGATTTCAAAAGTAACTGGCGTCTCATCTAGCACATAGCCCTCTGGCGCTGTCGTCTCAACCAGACTATACTTCCCTGGTTTCAAGTCCGAAACAATCAACTTACCATCCGCATCCGTCGTCAAACCACTCTGCAAAACAGCTCCCGTATTATCTAGCAGACTGAAAACTGCTCCTTCTAAAACCGTATCATGGTTCATACTGTCCACTTTCGTAAGCTCAACCGCACCCGTTTTCAACGTATTAGCTTTCTCCACACGAACTGGCGTCGTATTCGCACCCTTCACAATCTCAAAAGCAACCGGCGTCTCATCCAACATATAGCCTTCTGGCGCTGCCGTCTCAACTAAGCTATACTTCCCTGGTTTCAAGTCCGAAACAATTAATTTACCATCCTTGTCTGTCGTCAAACCGGTCTGTAAAACAGCTCCCGTATTGTCTAAAAGGCTAAACGTAGCACCTTCTAATAAAATATCATGATTCGCGCTATCCACTTTCGTTAACTCGACCGAACCCGTTTGCAGTTTATTCACCGTCTGCGTCACAATCGGCGTCGTATCACTGTCCGTTACCGCCACAGTAATCGGTGTGCTATCCAAAACATACCCTTCCGGTGCCACAACTTCCGTCACCGTGTACGTTCCTAAATTCATCGCACTCGTCACTAGTTTACCGTCCGCATCCGTCGTACCTTGGAAAACAACAGCACCCGTACTATCTTTCACTTGATATTGCGCACCCGCAACAGGTTTCCCGAAATTATCCGTCTTCACAATCTCCACACGGCCGTCATATTTCTTAGTCGTCACCGAGTTAGACTGAATCGTATTGTTATACACTTCCATGTATGCCGAGTTCGGCAAGCTTTCGCCAACTTTCAATTGCTCTACATTGGCTTGGAAGCTCCACTGCACCGAATCGTCTTTAACAATATCAACCAGCGTCGTAATCGTCACTTTGCTATCTTCGACTTTAATATCGAAACGCGTTTTGTCATAATCAAGAATCGATGTCACATGAATTTTCGAATCAAGCGGGTCTGTAATCACCGTGCCTGCAGGAATATCCGCGCCATCAAGCAACGTCAATTTTAGCGTGTATGTCAATGTATTTTCATCATAGTTAATTACTTGCTTATCCACGCTCTTGCTTAGAACATAGCTAGTTCCGTAGTAATCGCTCACTTTCACTGGGAAAACCTTCGTAATCGTAGCCATATTTGAAGACGTGAAAGTCGCCGTATTAGCTTGGTCGCCCATATTCACATCATCTACATCCAAAGCATACTCAATAAAATAAGTATCCGTAGGTGCCATATCTCCTAAAGCTACTTCAAAATGTCGCGTACTAGCATCATAACTAATTTTATCTGCAAACTTATCCGTCACATATTCAAAGCTAGTAGCAGTGCCGTCCGCGTCAAATGTCTTCGCCTTCAAGATACGAATATTGTCTACCGTCATTCGATCTCCAGTAATGGCCGAGTTCGGGTTAGAGGCAATTAATGATGTACCTTCTGGCAACGTGTCCGACACAACAACATTATTTAGTTGCGATTGTCTATAATTCACAACTAACTGAAATCTATTATTCGTAGGCGTTTTCGTATTTAAAATCGCTACATTGTTCTCATCTAAGTCACCTTTATACCATTTATCAAAAACGGATTTAACGATTGGTGTCTTCTTCACAACATCGACAGTCACTGCATCACTTTTCCCTGCATAAGCTACTGTAAAAGTTTGCGTGTCATGATGCGCATCACCAATGGTCAAAATCGGTGCACCAAATTTCACTTGGAAAACACCGTTAAAAGCATCATTCGAATCAATCATTGAAGTGTCTATAGAAAAAGTTAGTACATAGTTATCTGAATCTGTCGTCACATTTTCCAGTTTAAAAGGTAACGGAACGACCAATTTCGTCGTGAAATCAGAAGCATCATACACAATATCTTTAGGAACAGTCACTTTCACGTCCCCGTTAGACGCTGTAAAAGCACCCGCACTTCCTGAAATATTGATTTGCAACGTCACGCTCTCACGATTTGTAATTTCACCTGTCGGCACTGAAATCGATGTTTTAATACTATCTGTAGAATTAGCTGCAGCAGCAACTTTTGGCGAAATAATCGCCGAACTAACCAACTGTAAAATCATTACTAAAGTCATCAACACGATTAAGTATTTTTGTTTATTTTTCATTACTTGTCTCCCCGTCTTTTATATTATTGATAGAATCGTTTTATACGCGTTAAATATAAATCATTACTTATATTTATACACAGAAGAAATTATGGCGCCTCCTTAATGATTTTCTTATTTTTGGTATTTTTCTTTTACGATTTCAAATTCTATCACACCCGAATTAATGTTGCAAAGAAGGTATTTACTAGGTATCTCAGACTCTGTATTTTATTCCAAAAACAGTTAAATTCTATAGTTATCCAGCCGAAAAAAGTGATTTTTTATACATCGATATTGTTTTTGCGAGTGAATAATCTGTTAACTATATAAAAAAATCCCTTTTACATAATGTATTAGGATAAAATATGCTAAAATTTCTTACATTTCGTATACTTTTATATGCTATTGTTTGTCGAAATTATGAATTTTATGATTGGACAAAAAAAACTGCCTACACCGTAGTGTAAACAGTCTCACTTTATTTTAGGAAATACTATAGTTTGGCGCTTCTTTTGTAATTTGTACATCATGTGGATGTGACTCACGTAAACCTGCACCAGTCATACGAATGAACTGTGCTTCTTCGCGTAAATGGCGTAAATCAGGTGAACCGCAGTAACCCATACCAGAACGAATTCCACCGATTAGTTGGAAAAGCACGTCAGCAACGGAACCTTTGTAAGGAACACGACCCTCGATACCTTCTGGAACTAGCTTCTTCGCGTCTGCTTGGAAATAACGATCTTTAGAGCCTTTCTCCATTGCAGCCAAGCTTCCCATACCACGATACGTTTTGAAACGGCGGCCTTGGAAAATCTCTGTTTCGCCAGGACTTTCGTCTGTTCCAGCAAACATACTACCGAGCATAACCGCGTGACCGCCAGAAGCAATTGCCTTCACAATATCTCCAGAATACTTGATTCCACCATCTGCAATAATCGTCTTGCCATATTCGCGAGCCACTGTCGCGCAATCATAAATCGCTGTAATTTGAGGAACACCAACACCAGCAACAACACGTGTTGTACAAATCGAACCAGGCCCAATACCAACTTTTACAATATCTACTCCAACATCAAAGAGTTCACGCGTAGC
This sequence comes from Paenilisteria riparia FSL S10-1204, assembly GCF_000525995.1. GTDB lineage: Bacteria > Bacillota > Bacilli > Lactobacillales > Listeriaceae > Listeria_A > Listeria_A riparia. Next base: position 388,126 of record NZ_AODL01000007.1, read on the forward strand.
TGCTGCCGTCGCCACATTTCCGGCCACGATATTGACCTCTGGGAATGCCGCACGAATTTCGGCAATTTTATTTAAAACACCTTGAGAATGCCCGTGTGCCGTATCAATTACGATAGCATCCGTACCAGCTTTAATCAGTTTCTCCGCACGATATAGCGTATCATGTGTCACGCCAACCGCCGCTGCAACAAGCAGACGACCGTGAGAATCTTTCGCTGAATTCGGGAATTCTATCACTTTTTCAATATCTTTAATTGTAATGAGACCTTTTAAAACACCGTTATCGTCCACAATTGGAAGCTTTTCAATACGGTGCTTTTGTAGGATGTTCTCAGCTTGCTTTAAGGTCGTACCAACTGGCGCAGTGACAAGATTATCTTTCGTCATCACATCCGAAATCACAATCGAATAGTCTGTAATAAAACGCAAATCACGATTGGTCAAAATCCCAACGAGAATTCGATCTTCTTCATTATTGACAATCGGCACACCTGAAATACGGTACTTCGCCATCAAATGCTCCGCGTCTAATACTTTATGATCTGGCGTTAAATAGAAGGGATCGATGATAACACCACTTTCCGAACGTTTCACCTTCTCAATCTCTTCTGCTTGTTGATCTGCTGTCATGTTCTTATGGATAACCCCGATACCGCCTTGGCGCGCAATCGCAATCGCCATTTTCGCCTCCGTAATTGTATCCATACCTGCACTGAAAATCGGCACATTCAACTTAAGTGTTGGCGTCATTTCCACTTTCAAACTTACTTCATTTGGCAGTACATCCGATTTAGCCGGTACCAACAATACATCATCAAAAGTAAGACCTTCTTTTGCAAACTTAGTCTCCCACATGGGTCGCAACACTCCTTAAATTTAATTTGGCATCACATTCGAAACTCCGGAACTCTTTTATCATAGAAAAAACTACTCCGAAATCATCGCCTGATTCGCCGATAGATTTTGCTAATTGTATAAATGCTACAAGAAATATCAGCTTATGTCAAGAGTTCGATAATTATCAGTTTTTTCTGAACGAATTTGACTTTTACACTATCATGCATAAATACATAGTTATATTTTGATATGAAAGGAGTTTGCCTCCCTTTTTATATTGTTTCACTAATAGGTATATAGACCTTATGTTTCACGTGAAACAATTGCTTTTCGTTTTTTCGATGCGTAGGAATAATTCCCGCCATACGACACTATTTCTCCATTTTCCAGCCAGAGTGTGCGATTACAAATCTGATTCATGAAAAAACGGTCATGCGAAATTGTAATAATCGTTCCCTCAAAATTACGTAACGCTTCTTCTAACACTTCTCGTGACGCAATATCCAAATGGTTTGTCGGTTCATCCAGTAGCAACGTATTTACTGGCTGATTCATAAACTGCGCCAAACTAAGCCGCATACGCTCTCCACCACTCAAGTTAGCCACTTTTCGGAACACCATCTCACCATAGAATAAGAACGTTGCTAGCATATTCCTCGCGTCGCCTTCAACAACAGCAACCTTATCGCGAAATGCCTCCAACACTGTCTGATTCTCATCACCCACATCCATATGTTGCGACAAGTAAGCAATGTCCACACTCGGCCCAACATGCACCGTTCCAACATCTGGGGTCACCTCACCTAGTATCATCTTGAGAAACGTCGATTTTCCCGCGCCATTATTGCCGACAATCGCAACCCGCTCTTTCTGCCTTATATGACAATCAACCCCATCAAACAAAACACGATCCCCGAACTTCTTCCAGACCGCATCAAAAATCACGACATCTTCCCCACTACGCTTCGATTCTTCAAACTCTAAACGCATATTTTTCTGTTCCAATGCTGGTTTTTTCAGTACATCAATGCGGGCTAGCGCCTTCTCCATATTTTTTGCACGTCGAAACAATGCATCATTCGGTGGATTTGCCTCCATCGCCCATTGACGCAGCCTTTTTATCGCTTGCTGCATCTTCTTAATTTTCTTTTGTTGGTCCTTGTAATCGTGGAACTCCTTCAGCAGCCGTTCTTCTCGCTCTACTAAATAACCTGAGAAATTTGTATGGTACGTAATCAATTCCTTGTTTTCTAGCTCCACAATTTTTTGCACGACCTCATCTAAAAAGTAGCGATCATGCGATACCACAAGAACCGTCCCTTTATACGCTCGCAAAAACTGTGTCAACCAATCCACGGCTTGTAAATCCAAATGATTCGTTGGCTCATCCAGTAACAACAAATCAGGCTCTTCTAACAACATTTTGGCAAGCGATACCTTCGTTCGCTCCCCACCACTAAGCTGTTCCCAAGACTTCTTAGCTAAATGCGAAATTCCTAGCCCATGCAAAATTTTATCCATATTTGTATCTAAATTATAACCACCTAAATCAATGAACCGCGCCTGTTTCTCGCCATATTGTGTCAACAGTCGCTCGCTCATATCCGTCGTCATTCGCTGCTCAAGCTCAGTTAATTCCACCTGTAAAGCCAGCACATTGGCAAATGCGGTCCGTAAATAATCGCGAACAACAGCATTTCCCAACATGTTGGGCATTTGATTTAATAAGCCTACTGTCGCGCTTCTTTTCACAGAAACAATCCCATCATCCACTGTCTCAAGCCGTGCGATAATCTTCAAAATCGTACTTTTACCTTCGCCATTGCGCCCAATTAAACCAATCCGCTCGCCCTCTTCCACTTGCAAATTAATTTTTTCTAAAATCAAATCACCTGTAAACCGTTTCGTTACATTATTTAAAGCTACAATCGTCATCATTTCTACTCCTCTTCATTATCCGAGAAGCATTTCAGCCGCAATACATTGCCACGCAAGCTTTTAACTCACTAATGTTTCACGTGAAACAATGTTTTTTTGTATAGCAAAAAAGCTTGAGCAACTTCTCGGTATCCTGGCAAATAAAACGTTACAAAACGCCTTACTCAGAATTCGAGACAAATGCCCAAGCTTCTTATCTTCTTTATTTCAACGTGGGAATCCATGCTTCTCTTATTTTCCGATATTCAGTTACTGAAATTGGGCAGACTTGTACCCTGTAACTGACATAATGGAAAAAACGGCACGGATGATACTGCATAAATTGCTTACTAACTTCAAACGCGCTATCGAGAATTTCATGGATTACTCACCTCTTTTCGTTTCTAATATGATTTCATGATACTAGGTTTATAACTATTTGTCCACCGCTTACTTCTTCTTTTCAAAAATATTCAAAATCAAATCAATTACAATTAATAGCGGGGCATGGTGATGTTTGAATACATCTCCATCAAATTCCTCGCTCGAAGCGTATATCACTGTTTCTACATATTGAGAAATAAGTGCGTTCGGATTGTTCACTATTGCCACCACATTCGACAGGTTATACTTCAAATGTTCCGCCAGCGACAGCGTATTTGCTGTATTGCCACTCTCTGAAATGATAATAATTAAATCATCTCTCTCCACAATTTGAGGAAGAATATCAATAATAAAAGAATCGTACGTAAATACCACATTCTTCTTAGATGTCACAAGGCTTTTGGAAAAATATTCACCGAGGGTTTTTGTCATACCAAGACAAGCAATATAAATCTTAGACGCATAGACGATTCGTGTAGCCAACTGCTCAATTTCTTTCCTCGGAAGCTGGCCTACACCCGAACGAATCGTTTCTAAAAAAGTCATCGCGTAGTCTTCTGAATGACTTTCTGGTCCCGTTTTCGAAGGTTGCAGTAAAAATTTAAGTTCGGAAAAACCTGATAGCTTGAGTTTGTGGCACATTCGAATCACGGTGGTAGTACTAACATTCGTTGTTTCAGCAAGTGAGACGAGTGTCATCTTCTCAACATCTGAAATATGATTATCAATATAGAAAAAAACTTGTTTTTCTGCTGGGCTTAAAAGCTCTATTTTCTTTGCAAATAAACGATAAAGCGAGATGGACGACATGATTTCCCCTCCATATATTCAATTCCCTACAACTTAGTATACATGAATTGAAAGAAAACGGATACATCTGCCGTACAATTATACGTTTTTCGTACTTTTATAAAAAATAAAATATGCTATAGTAAAAGCAACCTAGGTAAACGATTACAAATAAAGGAGCGGATAGCGTTGAAATTAAGCCAAATAACATCGGAACAACTCGTCTTTTTAAATCAAGACTGGCGTATGAAAGAAGAAGTTTTCGATGCTTTAATTGATGCTTTGTATAAGCAAGGAGCTGTAAATGATAAAGTAGAATTCAAAAAAGCGGTTTTAGAACGTGAAAATATCTCTGAAACAGGCTTAGAAAAAGGTTTTGCAATTCCACATGGTAAATCGAAAGCCGTCCAAAAAGCCACGTTTGCTTTTGCACGGTTAAACCAGCCTATCGAAAACTGGAAAAGTATTGATCCCACAAACAAAGTGAAATACATCTTCTTGCTTGCCATCCCGGAAGCGGAGGCTGGATCTACACACTTAGAACTTTTAGCAGAATTAAGTAAGCGGTTACTTGACGAATCATTTATAACAAGCATCCAACAAGCCACGAGTGTCACTGAATTTATGAACGTCCTAGATAGTGCACAAAAAGAAAGTACAGAACAACAATATTCCAGAAAAATCGTTGCGATTACAGCCTGCGCGGCGGGTATTGCTCACACATATATGGCCGCAGAAGCCCTCGAACAAGCAGGAAAAGAACTCGGCATCCAAGTCATTGTCGAAAAACAAGGCGCGAACGGCATTGAAAATCGCATTACGCCCGAAGTTTTGCAAGGTGCGGAGGCTGTTATTTTTGCGACAGATATTGCGGCAAAAGACAAGCATCGCTTTAACGGCATGCCTTTTATTCAACGGCGTGTTGCCGATCCACTTCGAAATGGGAAGGAAATGATTGAAACCGTATTAAGCAAACCTGATGGTCGTGTTAGCGCTGATGACAATGGCGGAACCTCTTCTGACAGTGGCAAAAGCAGCTTCTTCTCGCAAATTTATCGTGGGGTTCTCACGGGGATTTCGTACATGCTTCCCGTTATCGTTGCTGGAGGTTTGATGATTGGAATCGCCCAACTTGGCGCAGCAGCGTTTGGTCTGCAAAAAGTCATTGCGAATCCAGAATTTGCAACTAACTCTAACCATCTCGTTGTTATTTTCCATTATCTCGGTCTATACGGAAATATGATTATGAAATTCATGTATCCTGTTTTTGCGGCCTTCCTAGCTTATTCTATTGCGGATCGTCCTGGCCTTGCCCCTGGTTTTATCGGCGGAGCTTTTGCCGCTGGGTTGCACTACACCTTTTGGAGCGTTGATGGCGGAATTCCGTCTGGTTTTTTTGGAGCTTTGATTCTCGGTATTGTTGCTGGATTCGTTGCCAAATTCCTAAACGAAAAAATCCACCTGCACAAAAATTTGCAAGCCATGAAACCGATGTTTCTCATTCCAGGAATAACCGTTCTTGTCATTTTCTTCGCTAATTATTACGTAGTTGATCCTGTGTTTGGTGGCTTAAATGCTTGGCTACAAGATCTTATTATTCAAAACAAGAACGCTAGTGATGTTGTACTTTCCACTATCATTGCCTGTCTCACAGCGTTTGATTTAGGCGGACCAGTCAACAAGGCTGCTGGGGCTATTGCGATTGGCCTTGCAGCAGACGGTATTTTCCCGCTAACAGCTCGTGTTTTAGCCATTGTTATCCCACCAATCGGTATTGGCTTGGCTACTGTTTTAGACAAATATATAGTGAAACGCCGTGTGTTCGATGCTAATTTACGTGTAGCAGGTACAACTTCTATTTTCCTTGGTTTTATCGCTATTGGAGAAGGTGCGATTCCATTTATGCTACAAAATCCGCTTATCACGATTCCGATTAATATGATCGGGGCATCTCTCGGGGCGGTAACAGCTGTATCTCTCGGCGCCGTTCAATGGCTTCCACTTCCAGCCATCTGGGGTTGGCCACTTGTTGAGAACTTCTGGGCGTATGCGATTGGTCTCATCGTCGGTATTGCCTTTATAACTTTTGCCAACATTTTCGTTCGTTACGCTTTAATACGCAGAAAAGAAAAGAAAAACAAGTAAATCGAAAAAAAAAGCAAGCAGACGCTAGGTCTACATCCGCGGCGTCTGCAACTTGAAAGAGGTTAGGTATGATGAATAAAAACAAAATAGTTCACGTTGTGGCACACTCTCATTGGGATCACGAATGGTATTTTACGATTGAAGATTCCAATATTTTATTAATTCGAAATCTGGATTATCTACTCGACGTTTTAGAAACAAAAGAATCGTTCACGAGTTACTCCTTCGACGGTCAAATGTCTGTGATAGAGAGATATTTAGACATCCGTCCGCAAAATAAAGCACGCGTGGAAAAGCTCATCCAAGACCGCAAACTATTTGTTGGTCCTTGGTACACTCAAACCGATTCTCTCCTAGTAAAAACAGAAGCAGTTATTCGCAACTTGCTTTATGGCTACAAAATGGGTGAGGCGTTTGGACATAGTATGAGCATCGGTTACTCACCTGATATTTTTGGCCAGCATGCTTATCTTCCTGCTATTTATAAGTCTTTCAACATGGCCCACAGCATTTTCCAACGTGGCGTTTACAATGACCAAGTGAAAACGGACCTCCACTTCAACTGGACTTCACCGGATAATCAGTCGATTCCAACGAATAATATTTTCTTCGGGTATGGTCCTGGGAAATTTTTAAGTAGTGAGAAAAATTATGTCGAGACGCGACTTTTGCCTATTTTAGATAAGCTTGCTGCGATGAATACACATACGGATGTCTTACTTCTGCCGGCTGGCGGCGATCAAGTGCTTGTCCGCAAAGACTTTCCTGAAATTATTGAAGAACTGAACGCGATGAATTTAGGCTACACATTTGTGCTTTCTGACTATGAAACGTTTATGAAGGACGCATGGGCGAACAATCCCTTCCCGAATGAAATTAGCGGCGAACTGCTTGCTTGTCAAAAATCGCGGATTCACAATACGTGCCGTTCCGAGCGTTACGATATAAAACGACTGAATTACATCGTCGAAAACAAAATCGTGAATATCTTAGAACCGCTTGCAATTATCGCAAAAGACGCTGGGCTTGAATACCCGCAACCTTGGCTGGACATCATTTGGAAGAAACTCTTTGATAGCCACGCGCATAACGGTATCGGTGCCTCCAATTCTGATGATGCGAACCATGACATTGTGGTCAGACTTACGAGCGCTCTGCGGATGACAGACGATCTCATTAACCTTTTGAAAAAGCAAATCGCCAAAGCAATCAGCAATGACTCGGAAAATGAAAACATCGCAGTATTATTTCATACGAACCCTATCGTCGCGCAAAACGTCGCAAAACTTGTCGTGTTTACCGCAGAAAAAACCTTCAAAATGACTGCAAACGGTGAGGAAGTTCCATTTAGCGTCGTTCACCAAGAAGAACTTGATGGCGGTCGCAAAATTATTGTCACTGCAAACGGTGAAAAAGAAGTTGCCGTCCCATCCTATTATCGCACAGAAGTTTTTTTACAAAACAAGGAGATCCCTGCACTAGGATATACAACCGTACAAATTAAGCCAACCGATGCAGCCATGAATTACCTAGCTACAACTGCTACATCTCAAATCGAAAACGACAATATTAGCGTCCAATTTGATGATGGAAAAATCAATCTTTTGAATAAGAAAACACAGAATCACATTAAAAACCTTATTCAATTCGAAAATGTGGCAGACGCTGGTGATTCCTTTGACTTCTCACCACTCGCCGATGACGAAACGATTTATATCACATCAACCAATCTGCAAACCGTTGAAAAAAGCGATCTATACAGCAAAATGACCCTAAAACACACTGCAACGATTCCAAAAGATTTAGATGCTAGAATCGCGAAAAACCGCACAGAAGCCTTTGAAATTTTAACAGAGATTGAGTTAATTGATGGGGAGGAATTTGCTCGTATTCGCCATAAAATTGATAATCATATCAAAGATCACCGCGTAAGAGCATTGATTAAAACAAATGTCGAAAAACCTCAGTTTTCTTATGCCGATCAAGGCTATAGCTTGATGAAACGCAGCGTGACCAATCCTTATTTAAACAACTGGCGCGAAGACGGATTTGTTGAAGCACCCGTCCCGATTTATCCGCTAGAAAACATTGTCGCCGTGTCCGAATCCCAGAAAACGGTTGCGCTACTCGTTGGTGGTATGAAAGAATATGAAGTTTTACCAGCATCAGCGGAAATCGCTCTGACCCTTTTCCGAAGTAACGGTTTGTTAGGAAAAGACGATTTAATGTGGCGTCCTGGCCGAGCTTCAGGTATCAATAACAAAGCCGTGCCAACACCGGACGGGCAAATGCTTGAAGAAATGGTTTTCGAATACGCTGTTTACATGCAAGATAAGGCACTGAACGCACGCGATCTTTTCGCACAGTCCAACGCTTTTGAAGGCCATATCGCGACATATCAGTTGCAGTCACTAAATACATTTGAAGAACGGTTAGAGCGTTTCGAGATTGATTATCCCGTACAACAACTGCCAGCACACACATCCCTTTTCGAAATCGACAACCCAAACATCTTCATGAGCACCTGCAAACAAGCATGGGACGGCGAAGGCACTATCATCCGCCTATTTAACCCAACCGAAAACGATGAAAAAGTTCGCCTAACCACTTCACTGAGCGACTCCAGCTGGCTCGTTTCACTAGCCGAAAGAAAAAATCGCCAAAATCGAAGACGAATCCATTCACATTCCGCCAAAAGGCTTCGTTACAATTTTACTAGGAGGAAAATAAATTGCGTACAGAACTAGAAGCAAAACTAAAAAAGATTTATCAAGACGCCTATCAACCATCCTATCTAAAAAAAATAGACCTGTGCATTCAGCCATACATCGGTGCTTCCAGAAAATCAATCGCGCCCATATCTGAAAAAAATATTTACCTTATTGCTTACGGCGACAGCATTTTTGAAGAAGGCAAGGCACCATTACAAACACTACACGCATTTCTAAACCAACACGCATCTGACACCATTACCGATGTCCATCTCTTGCCTATTTTCCCGTACACATCCGATGACGGCTTTTCGGTAACTGATTATAAAACCATCGATGAAAAACTTGGCGACTGGAGTGATGTCCAAGCAATGTCTACAGACTTTCGCGTCATGCTGGATTTTGTCGCTAATCACATTTCAAAATCAAGCGACTGGTTCAAACACTACGACCATTTTTTCATTAAAAAAGAGGAGACATTCGACTACCGTAACGTTATCCGTCCAAGAACCTCCCCGCTATTCCACACCTACGAAAATGGCAGAGAACTTTGGACAACATTTAGCGAAGACCAAGTAGATTTGAACGTTCAAAACATTGATTGCCTTGCCGCCTTGACTGACGTGCTTCTATTTTATGCATCCCAAGGTGCCACGAGTATTCGGCTAGACGCCATCGGATTTTTGTGGAAAACTTCTGGCACAACTTGCATGCACTTAGAACAAACCCATGAAATCATCTCACTTTGGCGTTTGTTAATTGACGAGCTCTATCCGAATTTGCAGATTATCACCGAAACAAATGTGCCACACGAAGAGAATATTAGCTACTTCGGAAACGGCGAAAACGAAGCCAACATGGTCTACCAGTTCCCGTTACCACCCCTTGTTTTGCACACAATGACCTGCCACAATTCCGAGCAGCTTTCCAAATGGGCAAAAAGCATCGCACCGATTTCAGAAACAGCGACATATTTCAACTTCCTAGCAAGCCACGACGGCATCGGCATGCGCCCAGCAACTGGCCTGCTATCCGAGCAAGAAATCGACAATCTGGTTCAAAAAACAGTACAAAACGGTGGTCAAAATTTCCTATAAAGACAATCCCGACGGCACACAATCCGTTTACGAACTCAACATCAACTACGGCGAGGCCTTAAAGAACCCTGAAGAAGACACAACAGACCAACTCGTCATCCAGAAAATCATCGCCGCACATAGCATTTTACTTATGTTCCAAGGCGTCCCAGCGATTTACTACCATTCCCTGCTAGGCTCCAAAAACGACATCGCTGGCTACGAAAAATCAGGCATTAACCGCCGTATCAACCGTGAAAAACTAGAAATTAACCAGCTCACGTCCCAACTTGAATCAGACCCATACCGCAACAAAATCTTTACATCATTAACAAATTTGATTCAAATCAGGCGCGCACATCCAGCATTTTCGCCATTTTCTAAGCAGGAAATCTTAAATCTAGGTTCCGAAGTTTTTGCTTTGCGAAGAAAATCAGCAGACGAATGCATTTACGGAATTATTAATGTTACCTGCGATGAAATCACGAAAGAAATTCCGTTAAACGGTGTGAACCTGCTCAATGAACAGCGGGTTTCTGGCAAAGTAATGCTTTCACCTTACGAAGTTTTATGGATATTACAGGACTGAAAAAGACTCAAATCACATCTTGTTGCGAACTAGAGATGCTAAAATTCACAAATTGGCATTAAAATAGGTTCTACAGTAACAGCCAAGCTTACTACTGTAGAACCTATTTGCTTTACATACCTTTTCTACGCAACACAACAAGCGATGTCAAAATCGCCAATGCTCCAACAACTACAGGCCATTCACTCGAAGCTTTATCCCCTGTTTGTGGAAGTTTTGAAGTCTCTTCTGTATTTTTCACTACTGGTGCTGGCTTTGCTTTTACTTCTTCAACGGCGGGCTGATCATTGTCAACGGCCGGCGCTGGTTTCGGTACGGGTTTCGCATAAATATACGTAACGCTTTGTCCTGTTTCCGTAAACGTGCCACGCTCTAGCCCCTTCACTTCTTGCAATGTATAATTCGGAATATCTTTTTGCGGTGCTTTATAGCTACCTCCAAATTTGCCCGTAAGTTGCACATCCTCCGTTAGTTTTTGTCCATCAGCGTCTTGATAGCTCACTGTCACTGGTTTTGGAACAGCCGCGATGCTGTTTAAAAGTTCCTCCACGGCTTGATTCACTTCAGATTCCGAATACTTCTTCCCGCCAATAAGGTTTTCTAAAGCTTCCTTGGTGTTTTTCAATGCCTCGATGTCCGCAGGGCTCGTTTTGACTTTAGATAGAATCGCGTTAGCTTCGTCGAGCGCGCTGAATGCTGATGTGAGGTAAATCGATGTTAGTTTTTGCTCTAAAATTGGGTCGTAGCTTGGGTTTAGCGCTGTTTCGAAATTCGCACCTAGAATCGCAACATTCACCTCATACAAGTTCGTCGCCTTATCGATAGCACTTTCCACTTCCACTACTTGTTCACTCGTCAGATTTCTGCTGTACTTGATCCGCTGTAAATGGTGTTTTGCCAACGCTTTTGCAGTATCAACAAAATAACCGTTCACTTCTAAAATCGCCGTTTTTGTCCACAGAAGGTTCGAAGGTGAAACACTGTTTATGTCAGGCTCATTGTAGGTTTTTCCATCACGATCGAAGGCGTACAAGAACATTCCCGCCAAGTCATTCTCCCGAACATGCTTTGCGACTTGATAAATGTTCGAATCCTCATACGGAAGCCGCGTATCATACCACCGATTCCGATCCTGCTCCTCTGGAAAAGTAAGCCCCGGCAAAAATTGCGACTTCGGCAAGTACGGCGCATAAGCATTCGCCGCCATTTCCGTCCTGCTCGGCCCACTGCCATACTGCTGATACGCAAGCAAATCAAAACTATCACTCACATTTTTGAACGGATTCATATTTTGCGCATTCGTGTCATACAAAAAGAGCGTGCCATTGTTGGCTTTTGGACCAATATATTTCGACAACGCCTTCACGACACCGTCAGAAATCTTCACCTCGTCTGCAGTTGGATACGTTTCCATATCGATATCCAAGCCATCCAAACCCCACGGTATCATTAGCTCATCCAGCAAAGCCTTCGCATAACTATCAAATTCCTGCTCCGTCGGGAAATCCCCCGCATAAGGAATAGCCAGCAATTTCGAATAATCAAAACCACGAATCAACTTCACGCCCCGCGCATGCAATTCCGGCTCATATTCCGCTTTTAACTTATCAAAAAACGGTTTTGCCAACTCCTCCTGACCAGGTGGCACATAACTAAACACGTTCACAATGTTTATCCCATACGGAATATCACTCATACTAATCCAATTCTCGTCCGGCAGACTCGTGTTAACCCCTTTCATCTCCACATCCCGCCAAGCCCGATAATAAATCATGAAATTCTTATTCGTGCTTTCCTCCGCCTGAACAGCCCGCGACGGCAAAGCAAACATCGGTACCAAACTGATACACAAAGCAACAACAATCGCGGCAATAAAGCTTTTTTTACGCATGCAAAAACCCCTTTTCCTCATTTTCTAAAACTTCCTTCACCAAATTCTCTGTTTATTCGAGTTAACTCACTAAAAAAGCGCTTTCAAAATTATTCTAACATAGATAGATTTGGATTATATAGACAAATTAAAGGTAAAACTATACAAACCATTGTTTCATAAAAAAATAGGCTCCCGAGTAAACAACCAATATTGGCGCTTACCATAGAACCTATTTGACTATTATTTTTCACTCACCGCAATGAAAAGTGATGCATCTTGCTTCATGAAAACCTGCTTGCCATGGTGGAAAACTTGAATGTCCGTCGACTCAAAACCTGTATCCGTAAGCAAGGCCGTTAATGCTTCAAAATCGAAGCCATTGTGTACTTTTGGATGACTAACATTGGGATTTTTTTCGAAATCGATAATGATTAGCCGACCGCCTTTGTTCAGCGTTTCGTAGAGGCTTTTGAGAATCGTTTTTGTATCGGGAATATGGAGCAGAACGAGCGAAACGACGATGATATCAGCTTTTAGATTTAGCGTATCTGTCGTGAAATCAGCAACCAATGTTTCAACATTCGTGATAGGATGATTAGCGATTTTTTCACGGATAATCTTGACCATGTTTTCAGAAGAATCTATGAGCGTAGCAGATTTCACAAGTTCCGCAAGCTGCAAACCAACCAAACCAGTGCCGCTACCGTAGTCAATCAGCGTTTTGTCTTCCGCATCAAGCAATTCCTCTTTCACCCTGTTCGCCACAATATTCGCAAGCGCAATCCGATCCGGCGAATCATACTTCTCTGCCATCCGTTCGAAAACATTTTCTTCCATATTTAGTTCCCATCCTTTATTGTTTAGTAGGTTAACATTATAGGTGAAACGGCGGGGATTGGCAAGCTATGCGAGTTGCCGGTAAACATCGCAGAAATCACGCTTCATAAAAACCATCTCATGATACACCGCGCTAACTCCAGTATAGCCTTCCGTGTCGATGAGCGAATAGTCCAGCCTTTCCAACTGTTCATTAAACTCGGCGATCCCTTTGCCATCCCACGCGAATAAGTGATTATTTTGGTAGAACGAAGCACCATAATACTCAGAAACCGGATAAAATTCGCCTCGCTTCGTTTGCATCTGATATTTCAAGCAAAATTTTCCGCACTCCTCTTCAAAATCCCCATAATAAAAGATATACAAGTTCCCTTTTTCATCCGCACAAAACGAGTTCGCATCTACGATTAGTTCGAGAAATATGTCCGGCAGCACTTGCTCCATCTTGTTCTCCGCAGGATTCCATTTCAGTAATACATGCCTGCTGTAGCCATTCAAAGCGTTGTCACCGTTCTCGTGAAACAAGCCTTCCTCATGATAAAGCAGGTATGCTTGCCCATCAATGACTTTAAAATCAGTAAATCCATGCCCTACTATATCGCGCGCACAAGCCGTTTCGCTCAAAAAAAGAATTGCCAGCGTTTCCGTTTCTGAAAACCCATCAATAATTAGATACACCTCGTTATTCTCAGTCAGAATAGCATTGTATATTTTGAGTTGAGGATAGTCAAATATATATGCCAAAGAGAGATTCTGATTTCCAAATGATATGTTAATTTTCTCATTTTGGATAGTATAAGTAGCTACAAAACCGCCATTTGGGCTATGTATGTAGAATTGCGATTGCGTTAGTTGAATTTGATTCATGTTCAATTGTACTCACTCCTTATGGTAAAATCGTTGTATCACTGAAAGGATGTTGAAAATGAAAAAATATGCTGATTTAAGTGTTACTTGTAAAACTGGTGTTTTGCCTCAAGATTTGGTGGACGCCGAGCAGCTTCTGGGTGTTCAGCTTGATTCACAATATAAAGAGCTTTTTCAGCTGGTGAATGCACCTGAATTTGGCGAGTGGCTGTTTTATCCTGTGAAAGATAAGCGGAATTTGCGAAAAACATTTGATGATATTGTGAGAAATACGAAAATCGCGCGGGAATCTGGGTTACCTGAAGCTTTTGTTGTGATTGCGGAAGATGGAACTGGTGATTTTTTGTGTATGAGGAGTGGCCAGCCTCAAGTTTACTATCAAAACCATGAACAGGATTCTGCCGAGGTGATTGCGAACGACTTGAAGGCATTTATTGAACGCGTAGCTTAGTCTAGATATTCATTCAAAACCTCTTTTATCGAGACTGGAAGTTCCCGGTTTTTCAAGTTGTGAAGTGCTGATAAAATGGCATCTTTGTTAGCCGCGTTCATGATGTCCATCAGATGGTGAATGGTTCGTATAACCACGACGTGTGATTCGCTGTCTAGGAGCTCCAAAAGTGCCGTTAAGTATTCAGTCGCGCCTAGCGAATAAAGCGCGTAATAAAGCCCCGTGCGCGCTACCTCGTCTTGTTCAGCTTTTGCTTGCATGACGAGCTGGTCTTTCAAGCCAGCCCCGAGCAAAACGATTGTTTCTGCGGCATAGCATCGAACAAGTTCGTCTGAATCAGTGAGACTGTTAATAAGAGCTGGCAACTGTTCAAAAACTTGTTGCTTGCCGATGATTTCGATTGCACTAATTCTGACGATTTCATCTTCGTTTTGCAAGCCTTTGACAGCCGCTTGGATGACATCATTTCCATCATGATCGTACAGTTTTGAATATACGAAAGATTGGACGTCTCTGTCGGTGGAGTCTACGAACTCTAGCAGTATTTGTTTTTCTTTCTCTGAATTGTTTAGCTCGATTAGTAGAGCATCGATGGTTTCTAAATCCGCGTTTTGGAAGGCTATTAACAGATTTTGATGGATGTTATTTGGCATTTTGTCCTCCTTTATCACACAAGAGAGTGTTCTCAATAATTTGATATGCTTTTGTCACACTTATTTATTCCACCTAATATAAAAATTTTTAGCTAATGGAAAGCGTTATCTTTATGTTATTTAATAACATAAATTTCTTTTTTTAGTCACAGCTATTTCGCCTGAAAATTGCTATCATTAAAATTGTTAGGACTAGCTTCTCAGTTTTTCTAACACTAATTTATAAAAGGAGGCTATTTTATGGAGAACACAGTAAATATAACACTATCCCAAAAAGTACTAGACTTTTTGGACGCACCTCAAAAACTTTTTATCGATGGTAAATGGGTGCCCTCTGTTTCAGGCAAAACATTTGAAACGCTAAATCCCGCAACAGGGGAAATGATTACTCAGATTGAAGAAGGCGGAAAAACTGATATTGATAACGCAGTAAAAGCTGCTCGTCGCGCTTTTGAAGTTGGTGACTGGTCAAAAATAAGCGGCGCTGAACGCGGGAAGATAATTAATAAACTAGTAGAACTAATGGAAGAGAATGCAGAAGAATTGGCCCAACTTGAGGCTTTGGATAATGGAAAACCTATTTTAGAAACACGAAATGCCGATGTTCCTTTGGCGATTGAACATTTTCGTTACTATGCAGGTTGGGCAGGTAAAATTTCAGGCCAAAATATTCCTGTAACAGGTGAATTTCTAAATTATACACGGCATGAGCCTATTGGCGTCATCGGACAAATTATTCCGTGGAATTTCCCTCTACTCATGGCCGCTTGGAAACTTGGAGCAGCCTTGGCAACTGGGTGTACGGTTGTACTTAAACCAGCGGAGCAAACGCCACTGTCGGCACTTTATTTAGCCAAATTAGCTCAAGAAGCAGGATTTCCAGATGGTGTTTTAAATATTGTCACAGGCGCCGCTGCAACTGGCGAAGAACTTGTCGCACATCCAGATATCGATAAAATAGCCTTCACAGGTTCTACTAAAGTCGGAAAACACATTATGAGCCAAGCTTCCGATGCACTCAAGCGCGTGACACTTGAACTAGGTGGGAAATCACCGAATATTATTTTCCCTGATGCTGACCTATCTCGCGCTATTCCTGGTGCACTAAGCGGAATTATGTTTAATCAAGGTCAAGTTTGTTGTGCAGGCTCACGTCTTTTTGTGCATAGAAGTATTTTTGATAAAGTCGTTTCTGAACTCGTAACACAAGCAAAACAGATAAAACAAGGCCCTGGTTTAGATCCTGAAACTACTATGGGACCTTTAGTATCTAAGAAACAACAAGAACGCGTATTAAATTATATCGCATTAGGTCAAAGTGAAGGGGCAACTGTCCTAACTGGGGGATCTGCTCCTTTTGAAAAAGGCTATTTTGTAGAACCAACTATTTTAACTGATGTAACCGACGATATGACCATTGCCAAAGAAGAAATTTTCGGCCCAGTCGTGGCAGTATTACCCTTCGATACAGTAGACGAAGTTATCACGCGCTCTAATGCAACAGATTACGGACTAGCAGCTGGAATTTGGACAGAGAATGTACGGACTGCTCATAGCGTTGCCGAGAAATTGAAAGCCGGAACTGTTTGGATAAATTGCTATAATGCTTTCGATGCTGCTTCACCATTTGGCGGATACAAAGAATCTGGAATTGGCCGTGAAATGGGATCTTACGCATTGAATAATTACACGGAAGTAAAAAGTATTTGGGTGAATTTAGACTAATATAGCGCCACCAGAGAAATCTTGTTACTTAGAGCAGTTGAAGAAAAAACTATGCAATAAAAAGCAGGTATCTTGTATTTGATGTGCACCTCAAAAGTTAGACCAAAAATCTGACGGTTGGGGTGTTTTGCTATAACTCTGTCCAAAAAAGTATTTTAGTCGCTACATATGCAACTGTTGCTAAGATAAAAAGAGAAACCGTAACTAATGAAACCAGGGGTTTGTCAAGAAAAGTGTGTAATTAAGAAATAGAAATGTAATGCGACACACGATTCTTAAGAGAATCCAAAAGAAGAAGTTGGTTCATGACGAGTGACCAGTTTTGGATATGTCCCTCTGCCCACTTCGCGTGCAGTTCCTTGACGCGTAAATACAGGACTTTGAGTAAGGCGTTTTCTTGCGGGAAGGCGCCTTTCTTCGTGACTTTGCGAAAGCTCGCATGAACACTTTCCACGGCATTTGTGGTATACATGATTTTACGGATGGCGCTGCCATAATCAAATAATTGTTCCACATGTTTAAAATTCCGCACCCAAACATCGATGGCACCTGGGTACTTACCCCACTGTTGGCAAAAAGAGTCTAATTGGCTTTGGCAAGCTTTTAGTGATGGAGCACCGTAGAGTTTCTTTAGAGAAGCCGTGAAGGCTTTATAAACCTTATTAACTCTCACACGCCTCCACAAAACTCCCTATCTCGTCAAATAGCAAAAATATTCCTTGATCTGTTTGTTCATAGACACAATGATTCCCACTAGACAAATCTACCCAGAGCCCACCTTCTTCAATGCAACCTATCATCCAAAAGAAATCTGGTACGGTAGTTCCATCTCCCACTATTCCAAACCTATTATCATGAATACTGAAGATAAAAACCTTCTTTCCATCGATTGTCCAATTTTCATTCTCGATTTCTTTCAGTTCAACTTTCAATCTTTCCGTATCTATTTCAACATTCCCTTCTATATTTAATGAAAAAGGAATAGCAAGAAAAACATAAAGGCATATTTCAAATCCAGAATCCATCATCTGAAAATAAATTGGATAATCACGTTGTGTAAAAGTATCATCACTATCCACTTTTATAAACTCATCTTGAAATATAGCTGGTATATCTAAATTTTCCAATTTTGTCATTTCACCAAAGACTATAGCATCTGGGATTCCATTAATTATGCTCATTATATTTTTGGATATATCATCCTTAATTTCAACAACTCCATAAAAGAAAGTTACCCCATCTATTTCCTCTGCATATTCTTGAGATAAGCTACACTCCATACTATTAATAACATCTTTATTTTTACTCCAAATCTTTTTATAACGATCTACACGTGTGGGGAATTCTATCTCTTCAACTATTAAAGCGAAGTAACTCATATCAGATTTCCCAGGTAAAATATCACTTAGTATTTCTATACAATACCTTTGATAGTTTTGTTGACCGATTTCCATTTCAATACCATTTATCGCTACACAATTCAGCTCTGAATTTAGTCCATTTTTCTTAAGTTCAGTCCATACTTTACTCATAATTACCATGCCAACCTTCCAAAATAGTCATAATGACGACCATTCTTACCATTAAAATGAGGCCCTCTATTTTGCGAAGGATCATCTTTATACCTATGTCCGCCAGAATGGTCTCTAATAACTCTCTTTCGCTTACCTTTTCCAAATGTATAGTCTCGTCCCGGTATTCCTTTACCCTGCCTGTTTTTTGTCAGGTTTAACACTAGTTGGATGTTGCGACATAGGTATTCCAAATTTTCTTTTAGCGGCTCTGAAAGCGCCTCTTCTTCCCGCGCCTTTTGGTGTATAATTTTTTGGTTTGGCAAACCGGTATAATTTTTTTAGCTCCTCTAAGAGCTTTTTTTGCTAGTTTAAATTTACCCCCACCAAGAGCTCCTTTTGCTGCTGCTATTCCAGCTTTTTTCCAACTCTTTGTCTTCTTATAAGCTTTATAGCCATCATATGCTGCAAATCCCGCATTAATCGCCAGCCATACCCAATGCCCATCTGGATCGATATGCATCACTGCGTTGTTGTTGGCATAGTTGTAGCTATTCATCGTCAATGGGTCATCTTCATCACCTGGATCTGGATCGACACTTATAAAAATACCTTGTTCTGGTTCATAGTAGCGAGCCATCAAGTAATACATACCAATTTCTTTGTCGTACGTATAGCCAGCATAGCCAAATGGGCTTTGTTTGGCTTCATTGGTCGTCTCGGTAGCTTTTAGCACGTTACCCCATGCGTCGTAGCTGTATTCTGCTATCGTGTCGCCTGCTTCATTCGTCAGGGCAACCACATCGCCATGCGCGTTGTAGTGATAGAATACTGTTTTTGTACCAACTTTCATTGCCATACGAACGTTACTATCCGAATAAACATATTGGCGTTGAACTGTTCCTGCGCCATCTGTTTCATACAGAACGTAAATACTATCGCCATCGTAGTAATACTTGGTTGTTTGTCCATTCACTGTTTTTTCAATGCGGCGATTATCGTCATCGTATTTGTAGGTTGCGAATGGGGTTGTCTCATCTTTTTTCGTGATAGCTATGAGTTGGTCTGCTGTATCCCATGTATACGTATACTTACCATCGCTTAGAGGGAACTCCAGACTAAATGAAAATCATGATATTTTGTAACAACACAATCGCAAATTAACCTAGCTTCTGTAAGCTTTTAACTCTGAATATACTTGTTTCAGTTTGATTCTCTCCGGTTCTATGAAGTGTCTTGTACTGGTTCAAGGAATATTCGCATCTCTTCATCTGTAGTATTTTTTTAAATTTTTTTTGTAACTCTTTAGCATTCATTTTTTTATGTTTTCAGGTGTCATATTTCCCCCTTTCTATGCACTAAGTTTTTATCTTGGCGAGTATGTATAGCATGTCCCCCTCCCGCGAGGAGAACATACTTAAGGTATCTCATGTTCTAATTACTTCTCATAAAGACAATGTAAACTAGACGACTTCATAAAATATCTGTGCTCCTTTTTTCAATAATGTCGTAGCTGTTGCATCATCATTAAATTTCATTTTTTCCATGGCGTTAAAGTATGAACCCCAAAATTCATTAAAAAAAGCAATGTCATTCTTATTAATGTATGCTCCTGGGAATATGCGAGATGTTATCTCGGCTGGAAGAAGTTTACCAGAATCATATGTTATTGTTTCACTCTCTCCGTCATTTATAACCTCACTATAAGTTCTATAGTACAGTAATTCATATACCTCTTGGTCTCTTTCCCCTATTAAAAATGGTGTAATTAATAAGTCTAATACTTCCTTTTCAGAACTTAACATCTTTTTTATATTTTCAGGATGTATATAGATACTTCTATTCATTTTATAGTTATTATCCATACTCGCTATTTTTTTACTATATCCATTCCTGGTGGCACTCTCCTTTTTTCGTGCGATTGTCTACAATTAAACATACCTATAATTATTAAATCACTTGCAAAATGTTATCCGTTCTTCTCTTATAGTAGTGATTTTCAATGTGATTGATTGTCTATTTCTGAAAAATACTCATCATATAGTGAACATCCTTGGAAAAAATTTTTGAAATATTTCTCTAAATCATTATGTCTATCATATTTCCACTTAGAGTATTTATCGTGTGGCTCTGCTCCTTTCTCAAGCATTTGCAAAAAAATATTTTTTGGTTCTTTTTCTAAGGCTCGTTTTATAAATAATCGCCCTCCTTGCTCTATTTCATCATAGTCTTCTAACTTACCAAATAACTCTGGATTTATGGAAGATACATATCCATATAACCATTGAAAATCAATATTATCGGATAGATATTCTTTTCCGAAACTCGACACAGTTTTTAAACGGCTTAATACTAGATCATCCGACAGAAACGGAGATATATCTTCTACATACACATTTGCCTGATTGTATTCAATTCTTTGATTAAGCTTGTAGCAGCATCTCTGTATGTATATTGACATCCTGACTTTATAATATGATGTTTCATCTTGATACTACTGCCCCAGATTAAACTCTTTTAAATATATTCCAAATTTTATGTAGTGAAGTAATACAAATCCTCAAAATGATTTATATTACTTCGTTTGATAGCTCTACCGATACTTTAAACCCACAGAACATTACTCTTACTTATCATCGTAGATATTGAGTAATTATTAAAAGCTACCCTCTTCAGGTATTCTAATATATAATCCCTCTGTACTTACTACTTTATCCATAAGCTCATTCCGCTGTTCCATCAAACAAGCTACATGCATCACTGAAACAGACAACATTAATTTCATATCACATATAAAAATAGTCACCTCTGCTTGACCTCGTAATCCTTTTTTTAATAAGTCTCGCAAATTCACTTGTTTTTCTGTTTTTTGCCGTTTTAGTTGCGCCATAGATTTTATTCGAAAAGTGAGGCTTGCATTGCGAACACCGCCCAAGTATACTTCACCCCTGTCTGAAACCGGTAATTTAAAGGGAACTTGTCCATATTCTTTATATAATTCAGGGCTGATTATATATGTCTCATCACTATATCCGACAATTTTCAGTATTGCTTGAAGAAATTTATGCTCGTAAGCCAAGTATTCTTTATTTCTTCGCCGATCAAATTTTGTATGGTAAATATCAAAATAGCTGTCAAAAATATACGTATTCTCCATTCTTTCAGGCAGAAAATCAATAATAAACCACTTATTTTGATTCAGTTCTACTAACGAGTCTACAAAACCTTCGCCATCTTCAAGAATGTCTTTAATATTTTCTATACCCGTAAAGTTAAATTTTTTTTGCAAAATCATAACTATTGGACACTTACTTTGCTCCTCCCCATGATCAATCCATCTGCACATAAATCCTTTATGCTATTTTTGTTTGGATGGTTTCCTGAGTATCTTTCCACCCTTATCCAAAGTCGCTTTAGCTTTTCCTTTTTTATCTTTCAACTTCCAATGACTCCCTCCATGGCTATTACCTTTACCGCGATCTCGTTCAACAGTCCATCCATTTTTAGCTTTATAAGCCTGTTTTGAACCTTTTACCCTTTGATTAAAAACTCCTAAGTCTACACTTTTACCGCCGTCTCTTTGTAAAGCTTTTGGGATACCGTACTCATCTGCAATAGACAGATGCGTTTTTTTACGCTGACTTTTATTTTTCCATATATTGCGAGCTGCTTTTAAAGATTTAGCGCCATAATAACTACCACCAATAACTAAAACTCCTGCAGTTGCTATATAGTACACCGCAGGTGCCAAAAAGATGAAATTGCCATCAGGATCGATATGCTTTATCGGGTTGTTATGAGTGTAGTTATAACTATTCATGGATTCTGGTTCATCATCATTACCTGAATAGGAATCTCTAGAAAGGAATACCCCTTGCATTGGATTATAATATCTAGCAATCAAGTAATAAGATGATAGTTCTTCATCATACATATATCCTGCATAACCAAACTTATTCAGTTTTGCCTCTGCTGATTTTTCATTGGACAGAAGAATATTGCCCCAGGCATCATACTCATACTCAGCGACTACTTCTCCATCTTCATCCGTTAATAAAATTACATCCCCATGAGCATTGTACTGATAAAACAAAGTTTTGTTAGCAGCCTTCATTGCTAATCTATAGCCACTAGCATTATAGATATATTGAACTGTTACAATATCATTTTCATCCGTTTCATACAACAGATTTATACTATCTTGTTCGTAATAATATTTGGTCTTCTTCCCACCTACATTCTTCTCTATTCGACGATCCCTATCATCATACTTGTAAGTAACAAAAGGAGTGCTTTCCCCTCTTTTTGTCACTGATATCAGTTGATCTGCCGCATTCCAAGTATACTGAAAGCGTTCATCTTCAATTCGATTACCATTAGCATCGTAAAGAATGGACTTATCATTCCACTTGATTAGTTGATTATTTTCATTGTAACTGGCTTTCTGCGATAATAAACCACTGGAATCTTTCACCTGTTCTCTATTACCAAAACCATCATAAATATATTCTTTAACCGTGCCATTTGATGTGCTTTCCTGTGTCAATTGGTTAATTTCATCATACTCATAAATTGTTTTCCCTTTTTGTTTATTATCAATTCCAATTCTATTGCCTGTATTGTCATACGTATAAGACTCTTCAAAAAGTGAATTTCCCAATCTTGTTCCTATCTGCACTTCTGTAACTTTTTGCGTAGTATCGTAATTAAAATTAGTTCCAACACCATTTCCACTAATTATATTTGATACATTTGAAAATTCATCGAAATCAAAGTAATAACTCTTATTACTGACATTAACCCTAGTATTTTGATCCAGTGAGTTATAAATATAGGATGCCTTGTACTGATAGCTACCATGAGTTACATTTATCTCTTTGATAGCTTGTCCAAGGCTCTTATCCTCTGAATCCGCCTTCTCTTTATATATTCTTTCTACTAGACTCCCGCGCTCTTCTTGCTTCACTAAGCGATTAGCATTATCGTATGTTTTAGCTCTAGTAATGTCGTTTATGCCATCATCCATTTTGGTCTCATTACCACTAGCATCAAACTGATACTGATATGCAACCTCGCCGTTCCATCTGACAATATTGTTCCTATCTGCTGTGTCATACCCTAAGTCAATCTCATTGCCATTTGGCATCGTAATATGACTAATATTTGAATTCAAATCAAAATCATAAGTGGTTTTAGTTCCTAGCGGTGTCGTAAATGATGTTAATTGGTTGTCGACATTGTAAGTGTAATTATAGGTTTTCTTTTTCTCACCATAATTTAATGACTGCTCTATACTATTGCCATTATCATCATACTTATAAGCAACCGCCGTACCGTTTGCTAGTGTTGTTTTTGTCAGTTGATTATCCGCGTTGTACTCTAATTTCTTCGTGTTGCCTTTTTCATCGGTTTCTGTCAGCTTGTTGCCGTAGACGTCATATGTGAAGGCCGTTTTGCGGTTTTCTTCATCGTAGGAAGCGACCACGTAATTGCCGTTTGAATCGTAGGTGTTTTTTGTCATTACTT
This sequence comes from Paenilisteria riparia FSL S10-1204, assembly GCF_000525995.1. Classification (GTDB taxonomy): domain Bacteria; phylum Bacillota; class Bacilli; order Lactobacillales; family Listeriaceae; genus Listeria_A; species Listeria_A riparia. The sequence continues at coordinate 412,017 of NZ_AODL01000007.1, forward strand.
CGCCATCTAGAATCCGTACATCGTCAAACCAAGCTTTTCCTGTCGCGCTGTTTTGGAACATGGTGGATACGCGGATGGTTTGGATTGGCTTCGTTGGTTTCACAACAACTGCACTTCGGTTCCAATCGTTGGTTCCTAGTGGGAATCGTGCGCGTACGTATTCATTTGTACCGTCTGTATAGCGGACATCGGCCCATAACGCGTAGTCATCGCTCAGTTTGCTTGTACCGCTGGCTTTGGCGTTCTCCGATTTGGACATGCCGGTAATCGTTACTGCTTTTGCGGTTGTTTGATTTAAAGTGACAGTTTGTCTTAGGAAAGCATTTTCTTCTGTCGTTGCTTTACGTTCATGTTGGACGGAACTGTCGCCGCTGAATGCTTCTGTGTCAGTGATGCGCATCGCCGTTAGGCTAGTGTTGCCAGCACGCACCCAGCCATCTGCCGTTAGTTCGGTGCTATTCTCCACGCTGTTGTTAACAAGTGGGTTGTAGCTCGACGCAGTACTTCCTTTTTCAAGTTGCACGTTATCATACCAGACTGTGCCTTTTCCTTTTGCTCCAGCCATTTGCTCGCTCATAAGATATATCAAAACTTTATTGGTTTCTTTCGTTGTTGTAAATGTCATTTGGCGCTTCAACCAGTTACGATTTCCTTGCATGGTAGCCGCACGGTTCGAGTTCCACACATTGCCATCCGTAACATCTTTACTTGCTGCTGTCTGCAAGCGTGCCATTAGGAAAGCATCTGAATTCGTCATATTCGCTGTTTTAATAGTCGCGCTCAACGTGTACGTCGTATTTGGCTCCACATCCACATATTGCGTCGCTGCTGTGTAACCTTTCTCCGTACTCGCTCCTTCACTCGAAATTTTGAGAGCACCACTGCCGCCCAAACTACCAGGTCCTTTTTCGCTACTATCAAAACTTAAACCGCCCGTTGTGTTGCTTTGAAGCATCTTCCAGTTTGGGAGAGTTGCGCCGCCTTCGAAACCATTATTCAATAATAAATTCCCAGCAGCTGACAAATCACCACTGCCACTTATCGGATTCCCGTAAGCATCATATTGCGTCACAGAAGACATATTGGCTTCCGTCTGAATGGTTTCCGATACTGCATCAGCGCCACTATACGCTGTCGTTGTTTCGCGATTCTCCGTATCTGTTGCAGAAATCACATCATTATTCTCGTTATACGCGTATTTCTCCGTTCCATAAGGATCAGTCACCGACGTCACATTTCCGTCTGCGTCATACGTATACGTCTCTTCTTGCCCTTTCGGACTCACTTCTTTGATTAGGTTATTCGCCTCGTAGCTCGTCGTCGTAGTTAACTTCAAGCCATCCGCGTCTACAACCACTTTCTCGGGGTTTCCCGCCTGATTATAGGTATAAACCGTCTTCTTACCCTTCGCGTTCACAAGCGTCGCCTCGCGCTTCTCAGGCGCATAGCTCAGCATCGTCGCTTTTCCAACTGGATCCGTCACTTTCACAAGTTTCTTATCCGTATATTCATAAGCCGTCTTGTATGGCTTCTCATCCGTATGTTTTGGATCATAAATCGCCGTCAGCAAGCCATCCGTGTAGCCATAACGATACTGCTTCCCGCGCGGCGTTGTCGACATCGTCAACTGCTTCTGCGCATCATAGCTAAACGTCACATCACGACTTTCCGGCCCTGAAACCTTCGTAATCTGCGCTCCGCCACTCGCATAACCAAAGCTCACCGTGCGACCCGACGCATCCTTCATGCTCGTCAATTTACCGCTAGTATACATGTACGTTAACGTATTGCCGTTCTGATCCTTCTCCGACAACAACTGCCCCACAGCATTAAACGCCACTTCCGACTTGTCCTGCTCCACTAGCAAAAAGCCATTTGCAGTCTTCGATAACTCGCTATAAACACCAGCAGGCGCCTCATATTTCGTGTCATTTTTCGTAAATAGCTGCGTTTTGTTATCCGATTCAAACAAAATCACATCACCATTCGGTTGCTCCGCCACACGCGTTTCCAGCGTACTCGTCCAACCTTTCCCAAAAAGACCAACCTGGTCATTCTGGCTATTAAAAGTACGGCTAATATTAATACTTGGCCCGCGTCCTTCTAATTCAAAATCCGTCTCACTAAACAAGAAATTCCCATTCGTCGCATTCACTTCGCCGCCAATAACAGGAATCGATGTCCAATAATCCACCATCCCTTGTTGCGAACCGACTTGCGGAATCGTTGGCTTGTAAATACCCGAAATCGCACTAGCCGCCTGTTTGCCCGTCTTCGTATAAGCTTTTACTCGGAAAGCGTATGTTTTCAAATGACCTAGCGTTCCGCCCGAGTTCTTATATACCGGCGACGGGTCTTGCGCTAATTCCGCGCCTTTTCCATCCGTATGAAGCTCCCAGCCACCTGCTGCAATCTCTGCATTCGTTGGCCAAAGTCCTTTATTCTGCGTCGTCCAAGTCGTCTTATTTCCAACATCAAATTCGACATCTTTTTTCCCGTCAAACATTGTCACGATGTAACCTTCTGCATTTGCAACAGGCGCCCAATTCACTTGCACATAACCGGTATTCGTCCCCGCCAAATTGGCATAGGCTTTCCCAGTCGGTGCTGCTGGCGTCTCTATCGGCATGTACACATCCGTAATATCCGATGTCGGGCTGTCTCCACCTGGGAACGTCGCCACAATCCGCACTATATATTTCAGCTGGTTTCGTAATCCAAAAGTACTGCCAGCTTGATAGCCATTCTCATAGAGTTCCCGCGGATCATTCGCAAATTCTACACCCTTGCCATCGGTATGGAAATCAAATTCTCCCTCATCAATCTCCGCTTGCGTCGGAAAAATACCCTTTCCTTTCGAAGTCCAAGATGTGACGTTTCCAACAGGGAACTGCTGATAATTATACCCGTTGGACAAAATCACTTTGTAGCCAGTAGCACCCGGCACCGCGTTCCACGTCAAATCCATATACCCCGTGCCAGTCCCCGGACCATTCGATGTCGTTTTCACCGTCGCTTTGGCAGGTTGCGCATACGAATACGTCACTTCCAAATACGGCACATTTTTACCCGTTTCCGTCGCGGTGAACTTCTTCCAAAAACCTTGCGTGTTCGTCGTATGCATCATGAAGCCATAGTTCACCCGCGTGCCCTGCGCCCACGCCTGCACCGTATCCTTCACGTTAAAACTAGCCCACTGATCCCGGCCAACGTTCGTTTGCGCAATATTCGTCGCTGTCGGTTTATTATTCCACGTAATCGCGCCCGGCGTCCACGCACCCTTGACCTCATCCAGTTTCACCAAGTTCGGCGTAGATGGGTAGTAATGCCATGTCGCATACGCCTTGAACGTCGCGGACTCAATCGATGCCTTCGCTAAAGATGACACATCCGGCTTAATGTACGCGTAGTTAATCCCTGTCGTGCCGTCATATTGACCAACAGATAACGTATACTCACCTTGTCCCGCGTCCCACAATTTACTTCCCGAATAATTCGTCGTCGGATAAGCACTCGCAATATGAGCATCCGTCACTTTCTTTAACTGCACACTCGGATCAATATACACCGGATATTCACGATTTTCCGCTTTCAACCAGTCCGCATCAGCAACCACTTGTAGCGCATAAGCCGTACTCGTCAAAGCCTCCAATTTGAATTCCACCGCATCCGAACTCGCCGCATTACCAGACTTCTCGTCCACATTCGAGTCCGACATCACCGGTTTTGGCAGTTCAAATACTACCTTGCCCTTACGGTTCGTAAACGTAATCGAACCATCCTCCAACTGCTCAACTTTCAGCTTCGTGTCTAATCGGAAATTATACATATTAAATCCATTATATTCATTAACAACAATGTCTTCTTTCACAGACGTGTTAAAATGCAAATTCCGCAAATCCGTGTTCGGCAAAACATCTTTAAATCGCACTTCATTACCGTCAACGCTTGATTCCACGTCCTTTACGGCAGTCAGTTCCTTCTCGCCCTCAGCAGATTCAAAACGAAACGCAATCGCTTCATTCCCTTCGCCAAAAACACTATACTTCCCGTCTTCCATCTTCGGTAAAAAACTTGCCTTAATTTCAGTACGTTCCGCTTCGATAACATTATCTTCCGTCGTCACCAAATCGTTCGACACCCGTTCCCACTCGCCATCTTCCTTCACATTCACAGGCTCCGTGAAAATCTGTTTCGTAAACGTCCCATTCTGATTATCATAAACAATCTCATTCTCCGTACGTTCCTCAACCAACTCAACCGGTTTCGCTTGCACCGTCGTTTTCGGCGTTGGAACAACATCTCCCTTGACTTCCTCAGCCCGCGGTTCAAATGCCGGTAAAGTCGAAACTACCAAAGCAATAACCATCCAGACTAACAACCCTTTTTTCAGCCACATCTTCATGCAAAAACTCCTCTGTTTTTCGTATTTTTTCTAGCTCTCCCTTAGGTGAAAATGTTCACCAACTTTTAAAGTAACATATTTTATACTGAAAAACAATTCTTTTTTTCGAATAAATCAATATTCACACACAATTCACAAAAAACCTATTTACACACAGTAAAAATCTCCAAAACACCTCCTTACCACTTATTATACGAACATACGTTTGATTTGTAAATAGAGGGAGTCTCCCAACTTGAAAAGCTGAACGGGCTCGTTCAGCTCCGAAAAAAACTGGAGCGGCCGCAATAAAAATCCTCTTTTGATTTTTATGGAGGGCGTGAAGTTTTCGAGGAGCTAGCCCGTGAAGCTAGATCCGGAGGCACCAAATGTGACGCCATACTCTGCAAACAAAACATTGTCTCCCATCACAATACTCCGAAAGGAAGGCAGTTTCATTTCATTCAACTGCATATTTAGGTTCTAACTCAGCAAAGCTCCCCGCTATGAAACACTACGTTCCACCCCTGAAACATATTCCAACCCACTGAAACATTGACCCGAATCGCCAAATAATATTTACTTTCACCTCGAAACCGTTTACATTTAAACCATAAACAAGAAGACAAAATCAGCGTTTTTAATTTTTCGGAGGTGCATTATGCAACACAAAACATTAAAGCCTTTCCCAAAAGATTTCCTTTGGGGTTCAGCGTCCGCAGCATATCAAGTCGAAGGCGCTTGGGACACAGAAGGTAAAGGTCCATCAGTTTGGGATGAATTTGTTCGCATTCCCGGCAAAACTTTTAAAGGAACAAATGGTGATGTGGCAGTCGATCATTATCACCGCTTCAAAGAAGACGTTGCGCTAATGGCAGAACAAGGATTGAAGGCTTATCGCTTCTCGATTGCTTGGAGTCGTATTTTCCCGAAAGGTCATGGCGAAGTAAATGAAGCTGGTTTAGCTTTCTACGACGCACTTGTTGACGAATTGGTAGCTCATAACATTACACCTGTTATCACGCTTTACCACTGGGATATTCCGCAAGCGATTCAAGACGAATATGGCGGCTGGGAATCTCGTCGCATCATTCAAGATTTCACCGATTACGCCGAAGTTTGCTTCAAACGCTATGGCGACCGCGTGAAATACTGGGTAACTTTGAACGAACAAAATGTTTTCATCTCGCATGGCTACAAATTGGCACTTCACCCGCCAGGTCTTACTGACGACAAACGGATGTTCCAAGCCAACCACATCGCTAACCTTTCCAACGCCTCAGCAATCGCAAAATTCCGCGAACTAGGCATGGACGGCAAAATCGGTCCAAGTTTTGCATATGGTCCGAACTATGCGATTGATGGCAAACCAGAGAACGCGTTAGCAGCTGACAACAGCGAAGAATTCAACGCGCACCTTTGGATGGACGTCTACACTTGGGGCGAATACCCAATCGCTGTCTGGAACTGGCTAGAAGACAACGGTTTCGCACCAGACTTAGAGCCAGGCGACACAGAACTTCTAAAAAAAGGAAAACCAGACTTTATGGGCGTGAACTACTACCGCACAATGACAAACGCGGCGAACCCGCTAGATGGCGTTGGCGTTGGTAAAATGAACACAACCGGTGAAAAAGGTTCCACACAAGAAAGCGGACTTCCTGGCGTTTACCGTCACGTTAATAATCCATATTTAGAAAAAACGAACTGGGATTGGGATATTGACCCAACTGGTTTACGCGTTGGCCTTCGCCGTATCGCAAGCCGCTACCGTTTACCGATACTTATTACTGAGAACGGTCTTGGCGAATATGATACATTAGAAGAAGGAAACGAGATCCATGACGAGTACCGCATCGACTACATCCGCGCTCACTCGATTGCCATTCAAGAAGCAATCACAGACGGCGTGGAAATGCTAGGCTACTGCACATGGTCGTTCACCGATTTACTAAGCTGGTTAAACGGCTATCAAAAACGTTACGGTTTCGTTTATGTGGACCGTGATGAAAATGATGAGAAAGAATTAGCCCGCTATAAGAAAGATAGTTTCTATTGGTATCAAAAAACAATTAAAGAAAATGGGGCAAATTTGATTAACGAGTAAAAATAGGGTTCACCGGGCATGGCTTGAAGCACGTCTGGTGAATATGGTTTGGTTGAAGAGAAAGCGTTAACAAAACTGGGTTTGTTGTGGTTCTTATGAAGCGTGCTTTGCTGAATTAGAGCCTCAATATGCATAGGAACGAAGTGAGTATGTAATCCATTAGTGGTTCTTATGACAGTGAGCTTAGAATGACTTGGGATTGGGAGGTTAGTGGGTGTTTGGGCATGTAAGGATTTGGCGTCTTGTTCGGCGCCTCCGGATCCAGCCTCAAGAGCCAGCCCTTCGGAAACTTCACGCCCTCCAAAAAAGTCAAAAGAGGACTTTTTCTGCGGCCGCTCCAGTTTCTTTCAGGGCTAAACGGGCTCTTTCGGCTTTTCAATTCGGCTTTTCAATTTAGAAAGGGGTTTATACAATGAGTTTAATGACAAAATTTGAACATGGGATGGAGAAAGCGCTTGTACCGGTTGCCAATAAGCTGAATTCACAGCGGCACATTGCTGCCATTCGTGATGCTTTTATTTTAGTTTTCCCATTAATTATGGCGGGCTCTATCATCCTATTAATTAACTTCGCGGTACTTAGTCCAGACGGATTTATCGCAAAAATCTTATTCTTAGGTAAAATATTCCCGAATCTTGCGGAGGCTCAAGCGATTTTTGCGCCAGTATTACAAGGTTCAACCAACATTATGGCCATTCTTATTACATTTTTAGTAGCACGTAATTTAGCAATTTTCTTCCAGCAAGATGATTTATTATGTGGTTTGACAGCGATAGGCTCGTTCTTCATCATCTACACGCCTTACTTAGTTGTCGATAACCAAGCATACATGACTACAAAATTCTTAGGAGCCCAAGGTCTTTTCGTAGCTCTAATCGTTGGTATTATTACAGGGGAAGTCTTCAGCCGTCTTGCACGTGCGCCTAGACTTACAATCAAAATGCCAGCTCAAGTTCCACCAGCAGTTTCTCGTTCTTTTAAAGTATTGATTCCAGTTATCTTAGTTATGATCTTGTTCTCTGTTTTGAACTATTTAATCACATTAATCGCTCCAGAAGGTTTGCATGACCTTGTTTATACAGTGATTCAATCACCACTAAAAGACATGGGTACGAATATTTATTCTGTACTATTACTTGGTTTTATTTCCAACTTACTATGGGTTCTTGGTATTCACGGACCAAATACGATTGCTGCGATTCGTGACACCATTTTCACAGAGCCTAACTTAGCAAACTTAAACTATGTAGCCTCACACGGTTCTGCATGGGGCGCGCCTTACCCAACAACTTGGGCAGGTCTAAATGACGCTTTTGCGAACTATGGTGGTTCTGGTATGACGCTCGGTCTTTTGATTGCGATTTTCATTGCTTCTAAACGTGCCGATCACCGCGATATTGCGAAACTTTCGATTGCACCAGGTCTTTTCAACATCAATGAACCGGTTATTTTCGGTCTTCCAATCGTGCTGAATCCGATTATGGTTATTCCGTTCATCTTTGTTCCAGCAATCAACACATTAATCGGTTACTTCTTCATTCACTTCAAAATCATTCCGCCAGTGGCCTATCAAGTACCTTGGACAACACCAGGTCCACTCATTCCGTTCCTTGGTACCGGAGGAAATTGGCTCGCATTACTTGTCGGTCTGCTCTGCCTAGGCGTTGCAACCTTGTGTTACCTACCGTTCGTTCTTGTATCTAATAAAGTAGCCGCAAGTGACGCACAAATGGACGCAAACGCGACAGAATCAGCAATAGCTACTGAAAAATAGGAGTTGAAAAAATTTGAAAAACCTGGCAGCATTTGATATTGGTGGAACAACCTTAAAAATGGGACTCGTTTCAAGCGAAGGCACCATTATCCAACATGAAAAAATGACAATTCCTGATTTTGATGGCGAACTAATATTAGCAGGAATTTCAGATTATACGAAAAACATGATGTAGCGGGCATTGCAATCAGCGCGCCCGGCTACATCAACCCAAAAACTGGCTTCATCACGATGGGCGGTGCCATCCGCGCTTTCGATAACTTTCCACTTCGCGAATACCTAGAAGAAAAAACAGGTCTTCCCGTCACTGTAGAAAACGACGCGAACTGCGTTGCCCTTTGCGAAAAATGGGTCGGCGGCGCACAAGACCTAGATAATTTTCTATGTATGACCGTCGGAACAGGTATCGGCGGCGGCATTTTCATCGACGGCAAGCTGTACAGCGGCTCTAAATTCCGCGCTGGCGAATTCGGCTACCTTTTTAGCGACCGTCCAGGCAGTTTCGAACCTGGCCGCTACACGATGAACCAAACAACAACCATGCTCGTTTTGCGTCGCCAATACGCCGCACATACTGGCAAGGCGCTTCAGGAAGTCACAGGCGAAGAAATTTTTGCGGCGTACGACAATCATGACCCTATCGCTGAAAAATTGATTCACGACTTCTACACAGGTCTTTGTAGCGGTTTGTACAATCTGATTTACTGCTTCGATCCAAGCCATATCTTCATCGGCGGCGGTATCACAGATCGACCAACCTTCCTAGACGAGCTAAAACATCACATGGCCTTCTTCGGCCTTCGCGATACCGAACTCGAACTCGTCTCCCACAAAAACCAAGCCGGCCTTCTAGGCGCAGCATATCACCACTTATTGTTAACTAAAATATAAAAAACAAGGCGGAAAATTCCTGAATCGGAGCTTTCCGCCTTGTTTTCATATTTGATGCCTATTATACGTCTTCTTCGCCATCGCTTCCAGCAAGAATAAAACCGGAATTTGCGTCGTAATATTCGTTTCATGAATCATTTCCTGCGTGACATAATACGGAATATTAATATCCGACAAGCCCGCCAATGTATTTTTGCTTGAGTTTGTAATACTAATGATCTTGCTACCATACTGCTTCATGTTCTGCGCCTGAATAATGACCTGCGGCGTCTCACCCGAAACCGACAAAATAACCATCACCGCATTATCAAATTGCTGCGCCGCGTTCGGATAAAACGGGTCCTTAATATAAAACGTCCGCTTCTGCAAATTCGAAAAAAAAGCGCGACCCATACTCCGCCAAAATACCCGACGTCCCAATTCCCACAAACACGACCAGCTGCGCGTCATCAATCACATCCACAGCCTTATCGAGAATCTCATCATAGTCCCGACGCAACGTCCGTTCAAAAAACTCCTCCAAAACCTCAATCGTATCCGCCGTCTTCTTCTTGCCCTTTTCCTTAGAAGCCTGTTTCAGCTGCACCTTAAACTCCGAAAACCCGTCATACCCCAGTTTCCTCGTAAACCTCACAATCGAAGCCGCCGACACATGCGTCTCATCCGCCAACTCCCGCACCCGCATATACATTACCTTTTCAGGATTATCCATTATGTATCGATATAAATGCAATTCCGTCTCCGTAAACTTACTCACCACTTCATAAGGAAACATTCACAACTCATCCTTTCAAAAAATATTCACCCATACAACCATTGCGACCAAACATTTCTACAGATACTATAAATTGAGTATACGTTAACTCCATGTTTTTTTACAGTTTAAATATTATCCGTCAAAATTGTCAAGGTGAATTATTTCCCGGGAAATAAACTCACAATATTCCCCGAAGCTCCATCGCGTCAATCAATTTCCCATAATAATTATTCTCTTCCAACGTAAACTGGCGCATGCCAACCATCTCATCCACAGGTTCTTCCACACCCAATTTAAATCCACGAACACGCAACGCATCCGCTTCCCCTTTAAAGAAAGCCCGAAATTCCTGCAAATTAGCCGTCACCATTCCGCCTACTTCTTCCTCTTGCAAATCAAAATCAGCCAAAGTTCCCGCAAACTTATACAAAAATACATGGCAAAACTCGCGATCCACAAAGCCAGCCGTCACATAACTCGTGGCAATCACGCCAAGCGGCACCAAATCATCAAAAGTAACCGCAACACCTAACTCCTCTTTTACCTCACGAATCCCGTCCAGCACCGTCTCATCCTGCGTCAAATGCCCCGCTGCCGTTATATCATAAAGCCCCGCAAAGTCCTTCTTCTTGTCGCTGCGATATTGAATAAAAATCTCCGTCAAATCCTCCGAAACAAACCAACAATGAAATGTTTCGTGCCACAAACCCTTATGATGCACATCGTCGCGGCTCGCCGTCCCAATTTGCTGATGCTCCACATTGAAAATCTTTAGTTTCTCCACCATTCTAAGTTCCTCCTTCTATTTCTAAAAAAACTCCGCGCCTAACAAAAGATGCTGTCCATCACAGAACAGCACCCAATTCCCTTATAAATTCGGGATATTTTTCTTTTTCTTCAAGTAGAAACGTAGCGCAAGAATCACTGCACCCGCAATAACAGTTGGATACGGATCTAGAGCAATATTCCATTTCGCCGGAACAATCACTTGCACAACCGTCATAATCGTCATCCAAACCAGAATAACAACCATCGCTATCACAAGATACTTCCACGTTCCACCCTTTTCGCCTTGGCGCATAGCACCAGCATACTTACGCAATACCATCATGGCCGCACCACCGACAAGGAATGTAACGAACAACACTGCCAAGCCAAGCGTTTGCCCTTGGAAAATCGCGCTCACACCACTAATTAGCATCATCGCACCAAGTACGAGCAAACCGCCATCTAACGCAATCCACCACTTACCAGCCGTTTCACCAACTGGCGCAGCCTTCACTGTCAAAGCTTTTACATATTCTGTAGGCGTCACATCGAATAATTTCCGAGCTGTCACACCTTGTTTCTGATTCTCAAGTATTTTCTCCGTCATTTCATAAATCATATTCGCCTGCTGTTCCTCACCATACTGTCCCAACTCACGAAGATGCTTCTCAACTTCTTGCACATATTGCAAATTGCGCTTCGTCAAATCTGACTTCATCTCGTCAATTTGCGGCTTCACTGTTTCTGCTTCTGTTGTCACCGATTAAATCCTCCCTCAAACATACTTATCTCCATTATAACCTAATTAAGCACCGAGAAGAAGCATAAATTTACAAACGCTTTACAAAAATAAATCGCGCCCCATTCCAAATACAAATCCCCGTTACCATAATAAAAATTGCGATAAATAACAAGAATCCCAGCAAATCGGACAATTTCGCAAATGTTTGAATCATATCCGCCACCAACATCCCGACAATCAAACTACCGATAATCAGCATCCAGAAACGCATTTTCGGATACACAAACAACCGTCCATTCGTCTCCAGTGATTCCCGCACAACCGCCCATAAGCCAACTAAAACCAATCCACACAAAATCAACAATTGAAAAACTAGTGGCACATAAGCAGATCGAACAAACCCAAACGGCTCAAACACGCGGAAATAATCACTCCAGTAACTAAGTTGACCCGTCTTCCCATCATATAAATACTGATGCACATTCATCGCAAACTGCAAAACCGCGCTTGGCAACAAAAACGCACCGATTGTCAATAAAATCCCGCCGAGCGCCGTTCCACTCAAATACCCCGCCACAACTGGTACTAAAAACAAAATCAAATATGCCAGCCACGAACCCAAAATATCCATCCATAATTTTTGCAGGTCGAAATCAACGAACTCCGCTGGAACTTGCGTTACGAAATACAGCAAACCTAGTCCTAAACTCACGAAATAGCCCACCGTAATCACAAGACCCCCAAGCAACACCTTCACACCCAAAATGGCCTTTTTCGAATACGGCAACAGCGCCGTAAAATTATTCGCTCGCGTATAGCGCTCCAAAATCACCAAACAAGCCCCTAAAACCACCGAAAAAATCAAAGTCAGCGTAAATGGAACACCAACTGTAAAGCCAAGAAAGAAATATGTATACTGATCCTTATGTGCTAGTTTCGTCTCATACGCCAAATAGCGCACTGTCAAATCATCCCTAATCTCCTTATCCGTCATCGCAAAATCCGCATCCACCTTTTGCGAATCTAGGAACTCCGCCGAATGGTAATACGCATTGCTTTCCTTCCAACTATTAGCCTCATTCACAAACCCAACCATAAAAGCCAATAAAAACACTAAAAGAACACACGGAACCATCCAACGAATTCCGCGCCATTCCTTATACCAAAGCCCCTTTTCTCGCATGAAGTCCCTCCTATTTTCGCATCCAAGCATTTCGATACAACACCGCATAACACACTGCTAAACATCCTAAGAACGCAATAACACTAAATATGGACAGTTCTGTAAGCGTTAATGCATTCGTCGAGTCATATCTTCCATTCACCCAGAAATTAATCAATAAAATCGCGCCGCCAAAAGATATCAACAATGCACTCGGAATTCGCATATACGGAAAAACGAAAATCTTCCCGTTACTCTCTACCGAGTACCTATGATAGAAAAAGATAGCGCCGACAATCAACAATCCAATCAGAATCATCTGCACCACAAACGGCCCATACTCAAAATCACTATTCCCAAAAATAATAAAAACATTCATATAAGACGTCCAATTCGCCAATTTCGATATATCAATATTCGGATTCACTGTCTGCATAAATACCATCCAAGTCGTATAAACATAACTAGGCATAATCGCGATAACGCCAATCGCAACAACGGTTGACAACAATTCTCCCATAACAGTTCCAAGAAACACAGCAAATAGAAAAATCAGCAAAAACGTCCCTAAATTCCCAATCAAGCCTAAATAAACCTTTTTCGTATCTAAATCGATATATTCGCTCGGAATAACGCTAAACATATGCCTCAATCCAAGCCACAAGCTAATACCATACGACACAATAATACCAAGCGCACCTAATAAGATTTTTGTACCAATAATATGCACTCGTTTAAAAGGAGTCACCAATGTAAAATGATCTTTTCGCGTATAGCGCTCCCAAGCAACCACCGCTAAACCAAGTAATGCAACCAGAACACTAAGCGCAAAATAAGACTGTGACATCGTATACTGCGTCTGATAATGTTCCCCCGGAAAACCAGTAGTAAAATAATTCAACGTTAAACTTTGCTTCACATCCTCCGGTTTCAGTTTAACATCATCAGCACTTTGCTCCTGGTCTTTGCTAAAACTATCCGACTGAAAATAATTATATTGCTCTTCCCATATGCGCGTATCTGAATATAATCCCCCGGTTTGCGCATACAAAAACATGGCCATCAGCACTAACAATACCCAACGTACACTACGAAACTCCTTCAACCAAATATGCTTATTAAACAACACTCTCACCTCATATCTCGTAGTAATCTACCTTGTCGTCTGCTAATCGAACCCTGAAAATATCCTCAATCGTAATCGCCATCTCCTGATAAAGAATCGGCTCTTCCGCTTTCAATTTATTCACAAACTCATCCGCCTGACTGGTTATTAACAATGTGAAAATCCGTCCATCTCGACTTAACAATTGTGATTCTTGTTTCACAAACGGTGGAACACGCTTCGTTTTAAATGCAACTTGTATTTTTAAAGCCGTATCTCGCAATGTTTCCAAATAATAATCCAGTTCAATCTTCGTGCCTTTCAAAACCACAACCCGATCCGCCACCATTTCCAATTCATCCAACCGATGCGATGCAATCAATACGCTCGTATGTCGCTCTACCACAGTCTCCAAAATAAACTGCAACAATTGCTTCTTCACAATGACATCCAGCCCTTCCATCGGCTCATCCAAAAGCAAATAACGAACATCCAAAGCAAACGCCAAAATCATGAAAAATAACGCTTTCCGACCTTTCGAAAAAGTAAGCACCTTCACATTTTTTGGCAATTCAAAACGCTCCATCAAACTATCAAAAAAAGCTTCATCAAAAGTGGCATACACATTTTTGTATATTTTCACGACCGATTTCACACTATATGGATTAAAATAGTTCATATTGTCTTGAAGAAAGAAAATATGCTTCTTCAGCGCCGGGTTCTTGCGTAAGTCAGCACCATCCATAAGTACCCGTCCCTCGTCCGCCAGATAGAGCCCTGCAATTAGCGAAAACAGCGTCGTCTTCCCCACACCATTTCGGCCAATCAAAGCTGTAATCTCACCAGGCTTCAACTCAAGCGTAATATTCTCCAAAACAAGATTTCCCTCAATTTTCTTTGACACATTCTCAATTATCATTCACGTATTCCTCCAAACACAAATAGTGCTCCCTTGGTCGCGCCTGCAACTCTTACTCTTCAATAAATAACCCACTTGCATTCCTAACCCCATCAAAATAATATATGCACTTCGCTTAATTTATGTTCTTCAAATAGCATTAGACCATCGCCCTCATCTTGTTTAATTCGACAATACCTACCTCATATTACCTATTATAACGGACGTCCCACATGAAAGTAAAGAATCACATTACAAACATTTCGTTTTTGTTTCAAAAAAAATTTCTAATGAAATATACATATTCCAAAACCCTTTTCTATACTATTGACCTTAATTATTGTAAGATAAGTCTATGTTACAAATAGGACTACAAGAAGGTGAAACCATGTTATGTAAAAATAACAACTTGATAACAATAATAGAAGAAAATAACGAGCTTAAAAAAATGCTGTTCGATGGTAATTTCGGGCTTGAAAAAGAAAACGTGCGTGTAGATAAGAACGGGAACTTAGCTTTGACACCACATCCTCCCATTTTTGGCTTAAAAGAAGAAAATCCATACATCAAAACCGATTTCTCAGAAAGTCAAATTGAAATGATTACTCCCGTCAGCAACTCTGTCGATGCCGTGTACAATTCCTTGGAAAACCTGCAAAACATCGTATCTGACCGGGTTCGCGATGAATATTTATGGCCCAACAGTAACCCGCCAATGCTTCCCGATGAAGAGGATATCCCTATTGCAGTTTACCAAGACCCTCAATCAGCCAGCAGACTATATCGTGAACACCTTGCCCGCGAATACGGAAAGAAAATTCAACTATTTTCAGGCATTCACTATAACTTCTCATTCTCTGATGAGTTGCTAGAAGCGTTACGCGTTGAACTTGATTGTAAATCGTCTCTTCAAGAATTCAAAAATCAGATTTATCTTAAAGTGGCAAAGTTTTTCATGCAAAATCGCTGGTTCTTACTTTATTTAACTGGAGCAAGCCCACTTTATTTACCGGGTTTTTTAAACAGCCCCGCAGCCAACGAAGTTTCACGTGAAACATCTGACTTAGCTTTGAAAAACGGCATTTCTCTGCGCAATAGCCACGTTGGTTATAAAAATAAAGCGTCTCTTCATGTTAATTATGAAAGCTTCGAGCAATATATAGCAAGCATTCAAACATGGATTGACAGCGGCAAAATCGACAGCATGCGCGAATTATACAACCCAATTCGACTTAAGAATTCACACACTGATCAATCACTTGCAGGTCTCGCTGAAGCTGGTGTCGAATACATCGAAATCCGTTCATTCGATTTAAACCCGTTTGATCCGAACGGTATCACAAAAGAAATGCTTCACTTCACACAACTCTTGCTCATCACCGGTCTTTTAAATGATAGCAAACCATTTGATAAAACACATCAAGAACAATCCGACTTAAACGAAGATCAAATCGCCATAGACGGCCTTACAAAGCCTAATATATACGTCGATGGCACGGAAATTAGTTTTGACGAAGCAGCTAATAAATTACTTACTTCCATGGAAAAAGTAGCAACCTTAACGCAAAACGGCACACTTCTGCACTTGTTAGCAGAACAACGAGACATTGCCCAGCATCCCGACAAAACAATCGCGGCCCAAATACTAGCAAATAGCGCAGGCTACGTCCCTTTCCACATGCAACAAGCAAAGGCCTATTTAGATGGAAGTTTACAAAATGCCTACAAGCTCATCGGCTACGAAGATATGGAACTTTCCACACAAATCGTTCTAAAGTCAGCAGTCACGAAAGGCCTTGCAATCGATATTCTTGATCGCGCCGAGAATTTCTTCCGACTGCAGAAAAAAAAACCATGTGGAATATATCAAACAAGCCACAAAAACATCGCGCGACAGCTACATCAGCGCTTTAATTATGGAAAACAAAGTCGTAACCAAAGAAATTCTAGCTGAAAATGGCATCGCAGTTCCACGCGGACAAGACTTCTCTGATATAGCAGCTGCCCGTAATAGTTTCGCGAAATTCGCAGACCAAGCTATCGTAGTGAAGCCGAAATCAACCAACTTCGGACTTGGAATCAGCATTTTCAAAGACGCCTACACCAAGGAAAACTTCGAAGAGGCTCTAAAAATTGCTTTTAGCTATGATTCTTCTATTATTATTGAAACTTACATCCCTGGCGACGAATACCGCTTCCTCGTAATCGATGGAAAAATTGCTGGTATCTTAAAACGTGTCCCAGCAAACGTAACTGGCGATGGCGTTCATACCATTTCAGAACTAATCGATGAAAAAAACCTTGACCCATTACGCGGTACAGACCATCTTAAACCACTCGAAAAAATTCTAAAAGGCCCAGAAGAAACACTGATGCTTTCGATGCAAGGCTATGAAATGTCTGATATTCCAGCAAAAGGCCAGCTCGTTTACCTTCGTGAGAATTCGAATATTAGTACTGGTGGTGATAGTATAGACGTAACAGACAAAATCCACCCCTACTATCAAGAACTAGCCATTAAAGCCGCGAAGGTTGTAGACTCCAACATTTGTGGCGTCGATATCATTGTTTCACGTGAAACAATCCCTGAAGGACCACATGCGATTATTGAACTTAACTTTAATCCTGCGATTCAAATTCACTCCTTCCCTTACCAAGGAGAAAATCGCCGCATTGGTGATATTATTATAGACTTTCTTTTCAATATCAAATAGTTACCAAAAAACAGGCTACCGTACCAACATTTGTTGATATAGTAGCCTGTTTCTGTATTATACGTTGAATAGGAAATGAACGACATCTCCATCTTTCATCACGTACTCTTTTCCTTCTGAGCGTAATCTTCCTGCTACTTTTGCAGCTTGTTCAGAACCATGCTCTAACAAATCATCATATGAAACTACTTCGGCACGAATAAATCCACGTTCGAAATCAGTATGAATGACTCCCGCACACGCTGGTGCCTTCATACCATTGCGGAATGTCCAAGCACGAACTTCTTGAACGCCTGCTGTGAAATACGTAGACAGGCCTAATAAAGAATATGCCGCGCGAATCAATTGATCCAAACCAGACTCTTCAATGCCTAGCGCCTCTAAGAATTCTGCTTTGTCTTCCTCATCCAACTCAGCAATTTCTTCTTCCGCACGTGCACAAATCACAATGACCTCTGAACCTTCATCAGCGGCCAATTCGCGCACTTGCTGTACGTATTTATTGTTATCTGGATCACCAACTTCATCTTCACTCACATTGGCAACATACAAAACTGGTTTGCGCGTCAGTAAAAATAGTCCGCGTACAATTTTGTCCTCGTCTTCATTGAATTCTACAGAACGCGCTGGTTTGTCATTCTCTAGGCTTTCTTTCAATTTCACAAGAACATTGTATTCCGCAATCGCATCTTTATCTTTTTGTTTGGTCGCTAATTTCTCTACACGGCTAATACGCTTATCCACCGTCTCTAAATCTGCTAAAATAAGTTCCAAATTGATAACCGCGATATCATCTAGTGGATCAATGCGCCCTTCCACATGCGTGATATTCTCATCTTCAAAACAACGTGTCACGTGACAAATCGCGTCCACTTGACGAATATGTGATAGGAATTGATTTCCAAGTCCTTCTCCTTTACTCGCGCCCTTCACGATACCTGCAATATCCGTAAATTCAAACGTTGTAGGCACTGTTTTCTTAGGCTTCACAAGCTCCGTTAACTTATTTAAACGTGAATCTGGAACTTCAACAACGCCCATATTCGGTTCAATTGTCGCGAACGGGTAGTTTGCTGCCTCTACTTTGGATTTTGTAATTGCGTTAAAAAGTGTTGATTTACCAACGTTTGGAAGACCAACGATACCTGCCGTTAATGCCATTTAAATGAACTCCTTTGATCGAAAAGCGTCAACACTTTCCTCATTTTATTAAGACTAAATTTTGTCTACATCTCTATCTATTATAAAGGTTTTTCCAATAAAAAGACACAAGAATTTAACAAATGCCTAAAAACTTCACACTTTACTCCCAATATTATTGAGTTTGTTAATTTCTGTGTTCATACTTTCCATCATATCAATCGACAACTCGTCCATCACTTTCACTAAACGCTTCACTACTGTATTATAATTATTCAGTTCCTTCCTAAATCCTTTAGTATCTCCTACTAATAATTCATGCTCCATTGCACTTAAATACTTATTGCTATAATTGAACACACTCACAATCCCTTGCACCTGTTCCATATTAGCTGGGAAATAAATGCCCATTAATTCAATATCATGTATATACTTCTCTGTGTCATTACGATTTTCGATGAGTCGCTCTCGAATTTTCTCGCTTTCTAGTACCTGCCCAGTGTCTTTAATGAAGCTCATAATTTCCTCGTTTTTATAAATTGCAGTATTCAGCAGTCCATACGTCCGCTCGATTTTTTGAAAAAGCAGTTCTTTATATAGAAATTCTGCTTGGATTTCGCGTTCTTTGCGAGCATTTAGTTCAATTTCTTCACGTAATACACGATTTTGTTGCTTTGTTTCGCTAAATGCTAACATAACAGCCCCAATAATTCCAAAAAAGGAGCCAATAAAGTTATACATGCCGTCAATTGTCAACTCATTGTCGATACTTTGCATCATCACGGGGATAATAATAAATAGTAAGCCGATAATGATAATAATAATCATCAAAATATGATCTTTCATGAATCGCATCTGCCTCACCCCTTTGCCTTTGCTTCCCTATTCCCTATCTTCCACACAAAAAAACCGATGAAGCGTACACCTCACCGGTTTTGATAATAGCTTATTTTAAGTCAGCAATATGTTTTTCTAAGTCTACGCCAGTACCTTTTGCTACACGTTCAGCGAAAACTGGTTCTACTTGATAGAAATTGCGTAGGTTGCGAACTTTAATATCCTCGCGAACCCCTTCCCAATCGCCAACAATGTTATTTACCAATGCATCACGTTCAGCATCAGAGTAACGATTCCAAACTTCACGCGCATGGCCGAAGTTATTCGGTTTTTCTTGCTCCAAACGCCCAACTTTTCCAGCGATTAAGTCTTGCTCGTCTTCTACATAGCGTGGATCTTGTTTTGGCTCTGTATCATAGCTATTTGGCTCGTAGTTAATCGAGCTCATTTGTTGCTTGAATGGCATCGCACCGTCACGTTGGTTATTGTGAACTTCCTTTTTCGGGCTATTGATTGGTAGTTGCAAGTAGTTCGGGCCAACGCGGTGACGTTGTGTATCGGAATAAGAGAACAGGCGACCTTGTAATAAGCGGTCTTCTGAAGGCAAGATTCCTGGTACTAATACGCCTGGGTTGAAACCAACTGATTCAGTTTCGGCAAACACGTTCTCAGGATTGCGGTTAAGCACCATTGTACCAACATGTTCATATGGGAAAACATCTTCAAACCAATCTTTCGTTGCATCTAGTGGATTGAAATCAAATTTATCAATGTCCGCTGGGTCAAGTACTTGAATAAACAAGTCCCACTCAGGGAAATCGCCGTTTTCAATCGCTTCATGAAGATCGCGAGTCGCATGGCTGAATTCTTTTGCTTGGATTTGTGACGCTTGATCCGTAGATAGATTCACGATACCCGCTTTTGGCACCCAACGCATTTTGATATAAACTGTTTTGCCCTCTTCATTTGTCCATTTGAACGCGTGAACACTAGAACCACGAATTTGGCGGTATGAAGCTGGCGTTCCTTCGTCACTGAATAAATATGTAATCATAGTTGTAGCTTCAGGAGTCAAGCTGATAAAATCCCAATACCGATTAGCATCTTGCATGTTTGTGCTTGGATCTGGTTTCAGTGAATGAATAACATCCGGGAACTTAATAGCATCGCGAATAAAGAATACAGGCAAGTTATTACCAACAAAATCGTAATTTCCCTCTTCTGTATAAAATTTCACGGCAAAGCCACGCGGATCACGCAATGTTTCAGGAGAATGTAAGCCATGAATAACTGTAGAAAAACGAGCAAAGACTTCGGTTTGTTGTCCTTCTTTTTGTAAGAATCCCGCTTTTGTATATTTCTTCATACTATTCTTCACTGTGAAAACACCATGTGCTCCAGTTCCACGAGCATGTACAACACGTTCAGGAACACGTTCACGATCAAAATGCGCCAACTTCTCAATTAACACGTAATCTTCTAACAAAGTAGGTCCGCGATGTCCCGCCGTCATCGAATTCTGGTTATCACCGATTGTAACACCTTGATTCGTTGTCAATTTTTTACTCATCTGATATCATACCTCCGTTTTTTATAATTATTATAAAGTAATACTAACTCTAGTTTACAAAACATATACTAGGAAAACAACTGTTAACTCTTGTAAAGCCAATATCTCTTTTAATTTTAACACTAAAATAAGGATGACCTTGCGTACACCATAAAACTATGGTATTCTACAAGTAATTCATATTCTCGTTCCCGATAAGGGGAGTAGCAGTAATAGTAGAGTCGTCAGTACGGGGAAACCCCGGCTTTACTAGCAATGTAATCATTGTTTGCGAGACCTTACGTTTTTTACGTAAGGTCTTTTTGCGTACTCTTTTTGAAACGAAGCGTATGAAAATAGCAAAAAAAGGAGATGATTTAGATGGCTTTATTCGATTTCTTGAAGGACATGGCAACAGAGAAAGTAACAGATTTACTTGGGGGCGCAGGTGATGTTGTCGATCAAGTAACTGGAGGCGCAACAGATCTTACAGAGCAAGCACAAAACTTAACAGAACAAATCAATCCCGAAGAAATTACTGGTCAAATTAGCGAGCAAGCTGGTGGCGTCATCGATCAAGTAAAAGAAAATGCAAATATTACAGAATCACTTGGCGATGTAGGTAATATTGTAAATAATGTGAAAGACTTGTTTGGCGGAAAATAGTAGACATTGACTTTCAAATATAAAAATACGTTGCACGAGTACCCAAACCACTCATGCAACGTATTTTTTCATTTATCACTCTTCGGCCTTCTCCAAAATTCGCTTCACCTTCTTCGTGAATTCGCGTCTTGGAATCATCACGCTGTGTCCACACCCCTCACACTTAATCCGAATGTCCATTCCTAATCGAATAATGCGCCAACGGTTTGTTCCACATGGATGCGGCTTCTTCATTTCTACAATATCATTCAATCCAAAATTTTGTTCCATATCACTTAGTCCTCGTCAAACTGAATTTCTAAAATATCTAAAATCCGATCTAAGTCATCATCTGATAAAAACTCAATCTCGATTTTCCCTTTGTTATCGCGGCGTTTAATCGATACTGCTGTACCAAATTTATCACGTAGTTGGGATTCACTTTCTTTGATAAAAACTGGGATTTTCTCTTGTTTCTTGGGTGTTTCACGTGAAACATTGTCATTTATATCGGCAACTAGTTTCTCCAATTGACGCACTGTAAAGCTTTCTGTGACAGCCTTTTTAGCGACTGGTTTGATGTTTTTCTTGTTTTTTAAACCTAGTAGTGCGCGGGCATGTCCCATCGATAGTGAGCCATCGCGAAGCATCACTTGTACTTCTGCTGGTAGAGATAATAGACGAACCATATTGGCGATGTATGGACGGCTTTTTCCTAAACGATCGGCTAATTTAGCTTGGGTCATATCTAGGTTTTTCATTAGTAAGTCATAGGATTCAGCTTCTTCTAGCACCGATAAGTCTTCGCGTTGCAAGTTCTCCAAAACAGCTAGTTCCATCATTTCACGGTCATCTAAATCACGCACAACTGCTGGAATTTCTTCAAGACCAGCCTCTTTAGCAGCTCGGAATCGGCGTTCACCGACAACTAACTCGTAACCTTGTGCTTCGGATTTTCGCAGAATGACTGGTTGCAAAATGCCGTGAAGCTTGATAGAATCGCGTAATTCGCGAAGTGCTGTAGGGTCAAATGTTTTACGTGGTTGATACGGATTTGGACGGATTTCACTCACAGGAATGTTTTGCACGGCTTCCTCGTTTTGATCGACATTGTTGAACAGCGCGCTAATCCCTTTTCCTAATCCCTTAGCCATGAGCAGTCACTTCCTTTGCAAGATCTAAATAGACTTCAGCTCCGCGTGATTTCGCATCGTATAAAAGAATCGGCTTGCCGTGACTCGGCGCTTCACTTAAACGAATGTTGCGCGGAATAATTGTTTCGAACACTTTATTTTGGAAGTATTTCTTCACTTCATCAATGACTTGGATGCCCAAATTCGTTCTAGCATCAAGCATTGTTAGCAGAACACCTTCAATTTGTAAATCTTCGTTCAAATGTTTCTGAACGATTCGAATCGTATTCAGCAACTGGCTTAAACCTTCTAGCGCGTAGTACTCACATTGAACTGGAATCAAAACCGTATCAGATGCAGTAAGCGCGTTAAGCGTAAGCAGGCCTAAAGACGGCGGACAATCGATAATAATATAATCATAGTTATCACGTACCGAATCAATCGCTTTTTTAAGTCGAATTTCACGTGAAATTGCGGGGACAAGTTCGACCTCTGCTCCAGCAAGTTGAATTGTAGCAGGTACCACTTCTAACGTTTCCATGGCTGTTGGCTTGATTACATCTTTAAGGGCAACATCATCAACTAGCACATCATAAACACAATGCTCAATCTCACCTTTATTAATGCCAACTCCGCTCGATGCGTTCCCCTGCGGATCGATATCTACAAGCAGAACCTTATTACCTAAAAACGCAAGACTTGAACTTAAGTTAACAGATGTCGTCGTCTTGCCCACGCCACCCTTTTGATTTGCCAATGCAATCACTTTGCTCAATCTATTTCACCAACCCTCACCTATTAATAGTTTTGCCACGATCCTTTTACTCTATTCTATCAAAAAAATAAGGTTTAGTCTTACTTTATGCGAAAATAAATTTGATAGTAGTCAAAAGCCGCGTCCAGATTTCCTAGGCACGGCTAATTTTTATGCTTTTTTACGAATAAATAATGAGATTACTAAACCGATAATCGCCATGACTAGTCCGAAAGTAAAGGCTTGACGTGAACCTTCGACAAGTGATGCCGCCAAGTCTTGTGGACCTGGATTCGTTACTGTTGCCATGTATGCTTTTTGACCGGCCGACATAATCGTGATTGCCACTGCTGTACCAATTGCTCCTGATACTTGTTGCAATGTGTTCATAACCGCCGTACCATCTGGATACATTTTTGGTGGTAGTTGGTTTAGGCCGTTGGTTTGTGCTGGCATCATAATCATACATACGCCGATCATTAGTGCGCTGTGCAAAACAACGATAGTTACTGCGGATGTATCTAGCGTAATTCGTGTTAGGAAGAACAGCGAAACAACTGCCACGATAAAGCCTGGAATAACAAGTACGCGAGCACCGAAGGCATCGAATAAACGCCCTGTAACCGGTGACATCAAGCCGTTAATAACTCCACCCGGTAAAAGTACTAATCCTGCAGAAAACGCCGCTAAAGCCAGTCCTGTTTGCAAATAAAGTGGTAATAGAATCATCGTTGACAAAATAATCATGAATGCGATGAAAACAATAAGTAAGCCGAGCGTGAACATTGGGAACTTAAAGACCCGCAAATCCATCATTGGCTGATCCATCGTTAATTGGCGCCATGTGAATAACGCTAGGCTGATAAGACCGATAATCATCGTCGTAATCACAAGCGCGCTGCCCCAACCACTTTCGCCGGCACTACTGAAACCATACACGATTCCACCAAACCCAAGCGTCGATAGAATAATCGATAAAATATCAATCCGCGGCTTCGTCACTTCCGACACATTCTTCATAAAACGTAAACCAAACAATAGTGAGAAAACTAGAAATGGTAACGCAATCCAGAAAATCCAGTTCCACGTTAAGTTCTCAATAATTAATCCAGAAATTGTTGGCCCTACTGCTGGTGCAAACATGATAACTAAGCCGATAAGTCCCATTGCCGAGCCACGTTTATGCTCTGGAAAAATCACCAAAATCGTGTTAAACATTAGTGGTAACAATAAGCCAGTTCCAATTGCTTGAATAACCCGAGCAACCATTAATACTCCAAAATCTGGCGCAATTGCCGCGATAAATGTTCCGACAATTGAAAAACCTACGGACGCAAAAAATAACTTCCGCGTTGTAAACCATTGTAATAGTAAGCCTGATACAGGAACTAAAATCCCCAGTGTCAATAAATATCCTGTCGTTAACCACTGAATTGTTGCTGAACTCACGTTAAATACGCGAATTAAATCTGTAAGTGCCATATTTAAAGCTGTTTCACTAAACAAGCCTATAAATCCTGCAATTAAGAAAGCCGTAACAATTGGTATCGTATTAAATTCTTGTTTTTCTTGTGCTGTTGCGTTCAAAAAGTTTCCCCCTTTTACCTTCATTACGTGAACCTTTAATTTTACCGGTTTTCAAAAGCAAAGTCAAGTAAAAGAGAATATATGTTCTTATTTGGAAATTTAAAAAATGGCTTCTGTGATACAGAGACCATTTTCTAATACTGTCATTATTCGATTGTTAAATGATCGTCTGCATAATCCGTCTTTACATCTAAGACCTCACATGCTTTTTGATACATGCGCACAGACATGTCTGGATCTCCCGCCTCTAATCTGGAAATAACAAGTGGCGATAAATCAGATTTCAAGCTAAATCAAGTTGTGACCATCTCTTTTTAACTCGTTTTGCGAAGATAAACTGTCCTAGACGTGCCGAGAAACTGCCTAAATAGTGAACAATATCCTCATTTTCCCAAGCTAAGTCTTTTAGCGTTTCGAATTCGTAATCGTCCTTACCAATACTAAGTCTCGCTTCAGAGCGACGCAAGAAAATGCGCTTCACTTCTTCACGATACGCGCTCATTTTGTCGTTAAATGGATTGCGGTCTTTAAAATAGCCTTTTACGAAACAATAATACGTTTCTGAGTCGGAAAAAGCCGTAAAATAAAGAAATCTGCAATTCTTATCTTTAAAATGGACTTTCATTTCTTGAATTGGTTGATCAATGGAAGTCTCGATTTTGTTCGTTTGTAGTGAATATGATTGATTTTTACCAATTGTTAAATGAACTTCTGGTAAAATTTGTCGTCCAGTTGTTAATTTTCGCGTTTCAGCCTTTTCTAATTGCAGTAAACCTTGCAATAAAAGGGTCGACATTAAAGGTTGTTCGGTAATCAAACTGTGTAGGAAATCATATGCTTGAAATTCATCTTGTTCGTCTCTTACAAAAATTATTTTCGCCATATTATTCGCAGTCGCACGCTTGGCGCACTGCTCTCCTCCTTTACCTATCGTTCTATCTTTATTGTATCGGTTTTTATAGAAAAATGCACCTTCCATGTGTGAGAAAGCCTTATTTTCTTTTTATTTGCGCCAATATTGTTTTTTATTGTCATATTTGAAACTAGAAAAAGCCTGAATGACAGTGATAAGCATCAAAGGGCTTATTCAATCGCCAAAGAAATAGTAGCCTAACATATTGCCATAAGTACCATTTTTTGTGTTATTATATATATTGTGAATTACAGAATGATAGGGGCATTTCATTTATTATGAATTATACAAAATTTTTTATATGCTATTTTAATTATTGGACTGCTTATCTTATTAGCTATCGGTGGGACATACGCGGCTTTCATTGGTTTAGGTTGCGTTTATATTGTTGCTATTCTTGATGACATACTTGGTCACAAGCTAACTAGCAAGAAATTTTTAATCAAAACGGTATTGTTCGTTATTGGATTACTAGTTTTATATCTCGCACTTCGATTTTTATAAAATGGAGGAAGATGCTTTTTGTCATTTTTTAATTTAGAAATTTACATGCCACATTTACATTTTCTTACCTAGGTTCTTAATTATTTAGTTAGCCTCTGACCTAAATGCATCCATCATTAACCCTAAAAAACCAGTCTAGCATAGAAACTAGACTGGGAGAAAGCGTTAAAAATAGCATCTTGTAAAACAGACATACCCGTTCTATTGAAATATTCCCGCTGCTTTTTTAAGAATCGTATCTGTACTTTTTGTAATGTCCTTGTATACTTCTTGATTGATGCGATGGTACAGTGTTTGGTTCTCTTGGTTTGGCTGGAATTGATCCCGCGTTCGGACCATTTTATGTGTTGCTGCTTCATAGGTTGGATAAATACCGAGCGCCACCGCTACACAAATCGCTGCACCCAAGCTTGCCGAGCCGTTTACTTCTGTTCGCAATGTTGGTACGCCGAAAACATCTGCAAAAATTTGCATAAGCAAAGTACTGTTAGAACCACCGCCAGATATAATCAAGTTTTCCAAAGGTACGCCTAGTTCGGCACACATGTCATCTACGCGGTTTTTCATGGTTAAAGCAATCGCTTCTAAAATGGAGCGGTACATGTGCGCCCTGCCATGTCTTGCATCAAAGCCGATCATGATTCCTTTACGATAAGGTGCATCACTAGGTGCTAGCCAGTCAAGCACTGTCATTAAGCCATCTGAACCTGCCGGTACATGTTGCGCTTCGCGATTCAAAAACTCTTCAACAGAATGCCCGTCCTGATGCGCCTTCAACATAATGTCGTCACCTAAAAGTTCCTTCAACCAGCTGACCGTCCACATGCCTCGTCTAATCCCGTTGCTTTCATACAAATATTGATGTGGCGTCGATGCAAAATTAGTCCAAAAAGCCGTCGTATCTCGTGGATTCTCTAGCCCTGGCATCATCGCAGCAATATACGTCCCAAGCGAAACTAGCGCTGTTTTCTCTGCCAGCAATCCCGAACCAAGCGCCTCAACCGCCTTATCATTCGCCGTCGCAATCACCGGAATCCCCTCAGGAATCCCCGTCGCATCCGCCGCCGCCTTCGTCACCGTCCCCAAAACATCACCCGGCATTTTCAAATCAAACAACATCTCGCGTGAAAGTTGCTGCATCACATCCGGATTCTCGTCCCATTCCCACGTATCCGTATCAATCGGCCATTGCCCTTGATAATTCGCCGCCGTATCCACAAAATTCCCCGTCAAACGATGCGTTATATACCCTGAAGTCGTCGTCACATACGCCACCTCCGGATTCACATGCTCATAAGGCTTCGAAACCCGCGCATCCATCCAACTCAGCACTGGTTCCGCAAGACTCCCGTCACGCTTCAACAATGCCCGACAAAAACGAATCGTACAAAGTCCCAGTCCAATAATATCTTCCTTATTTCCCGGGAAATAATCCATCGCTTCCTTGCTCGCCACAATCAGCGAATCCCACAAATCATCATTCGGATGTTCCACAACCCCAGGCTCCTGCATATGCATTGGCTGCAACGCACATTTTCCCTCACAAACTATGTCCCCATCCAAATCAAAAATAACTACTTTTGAGCTTTGCGAACCACCATCGATTCCCATAATGTATTTTTTCGTCATAGTCCTAGACCTTTCTCTCTTATCAAATTTTGCAATTTAACGAACCAAGTAGCCGCCGTCTACAACAAGCAAATGCCCGTTCACGTAATCCGAAGCTCGGCTCGCCAAAAATACTGTCGTTCCCATCAAATCCTGCGTCTCACCCCAACGATTCGCCGGAATATGATCCAACACACGCTGATTCGTTTCCGGATTGCTCCGCGTCGCCGTCGTAATCTCCGTAGCGTAATACCCTGGCGCAATCCCGTTCACCTGAATATTATACTGCGCCAACTCATCACAATACGCCTTTGTCAAGCCCGCAATCCCGTGTTTCGTAGCCGCATACGCTGGTGACCACTGCCCACCAAGAAACGAAAACAGCGAACAAATATTAATAATTTTGCCACTCCGTTGCGGAATCATCTTTTGTGCAGCCTCGTAACTCAACTCAAAAGCCGCCGTCAAGTTAATCTGAATCATCGGGTCCCACTGCGCACGCCCAAACTCCTGCACCTCCGCCAACTTACAAATCCCCGCACAATTCACCAAAATATCTACCGATCCCAGCGCCTCCACACAGTTTTCAATAATCTGCTTCGGCACGCCTTCCTTCGTAATATCCGCCTCCATAAACACCATCGTGCTCCCAACCTCTTCAATCAACCGCTCCGTCGTGCCATCATCCGCCACAATACTCGGAATAAAAAGGTTCGCCCCTGCTTTAGCCAGCGCCAACGAAAAAGCTTGCCCCAATCCAGAATTGCCACCCGTCACAATCGCATTTTTGCCCTTCAAAGAAAAGAAGTCCATTTGAAAATCTTGAATATTCATCTTATCTTCCTCCTTAAACAGTCTCTGTAGCAGCCATTACAGCCGCCTTATTTTTCTTAATATCACGCATCAATAACATACAAAAAACGAGTGCCATTCCCGTCGCAACAAGCCCTAAAATCCACATATTGCGATAAGCCTGCGTTGCTTCTAGCGTATCCTGCCAACTTCCAATCAACGGATAAATAAACACATCCGGCAAAAAACCAATCAAAGAAGCCACACCAATCGTCGTTCCCATCGTTTTACTCGGTGTACCAGCCTCGCCAATCGTCGCAAAATACATTCCACGCGACACATAGTTAAAGAACGCAAGCAACAACACAAGTCCAATCATCACGAAAATAATATTCTTACTCGCCGGAATCACAATTAAACAAATCAACCCAGCAAATGTCACAATACCACCAATAAAAATAATCTTCGTCGGCGATTTCAACCGCGTCTTAGCCGAAACAATCGCGCCCACAGGACCACTAATAGTCCGGAAAACCTGATTCCGAATCATCCCGATAAACGTCGCCATCACAACCGGCATCGCAAAAATATCAATCAAATAACTCGTCGTATAACTAAGCACCGCAAAAATCGTATACACGCCCATAATAATCAAACTACAATACCATGTCGTCCGTTTTTTAAGTACCGTCACAATATCCTTGACCGTCACTTTCTCCGTTTTTGGAATACTTGCGCGAGCTTGCTTCGTCTCTTCAGGAACAACAAACCAACACAAAATCCCAAATACAATATAAAAAACACCATACGTTATCATAACCGCTTTCAAACTATTCGGATTCGAGTCTGCGCCAAACATCTGGAACATCCATAACGTCAAAAACGCCGTCACAAGCGCACCAAATCCCCGCATTCCTTCCGCAAAACCGAGTAAACTTCCTTGCTCATCAGACGTTCCTAAAATTGCCACAGCCTTCACCGTTGCCGACCACATAAACAATACTGTCGTAATCGCCAGCAACACTTGAATCACAAGCAACATCCAATATGGCGGATACAACGCCATAACAAACGCCAAACCACCCGTCACTAACATCGAGAACGTAATTAATTTTTTGTGAGAGAATTTATCCGCGATAATCCCACTCGGCGCATACAATATCATTGCCGCAGTCCCATATACACTCATAATAAAACCAACCTGCGTGGCACTAAGCCCCATCAGCGATTCCATTGGCACTTGATAATTATATTTCAAATAAGGTAATTCAAAGCTCATTCCGCCAGTCATACCAATGATTGCGATGATAAACCAGCGATTAAATTTTGTCTTTTTCATCGTCTGCCCCCTAATCATTCGAAAACGCTTACATTATTTAGTTAAAATTGTCTTTTTACTACTATCATTTTTTAAAATTAAATTAGATATTATCCCACACATCTGGACTTGTTGACGAAATCGCTACAGCACCAGCTTGTAACGCCGTTAAAACATCTTCTTTATCACACACAAGACCGCTTGCAATGATTGGTTGTGAAATCGCATCTTGCACCCAACCAAGAACTTTAGGCATACATCCTGGCAAAATCTCCACACAATCTGTTTTAGAGGCAGCCACTTGTTTTGGTAAATTATGATATGACATAGAATCAATCAAGAAAAAGCGATGAATCGTATAGAAACCTTTCATTTTAGCAGACCGAACAATCGATGGTTTCGAACTAATAATGCCGTCCGTTTCCGTGTTTTTACGCATAAAATCAACAACAATTTCCCGATTCGACGTACCTTCCACCAAATCAATATCTACAAAAGCCACTTTGCCCGCTGCTTTCACTTGCGCCACAATTTGACCAATATTACAAATATTCCCGAACAAAATAAAAACCAGATGACAATTGGATTGCACTACTTTTTGAAGCCCATCTTCGTCCTTAACCGCGGCAATAATCGGATTATCCGCTAGCAAATCTAACATATTTTCTCTCATTCTAATTCCCCTACTTTCAATAGTGTTTCAATCCTCCTAGTCGAGAAGAATTGAAACACCATCTTACCTTGCTTTAATCCAAAAACTCAAGCGGAATAATGCTTCCAGCGTTCATCACGTTATTCGGATCAAATGCTTGCTTCAACGTTTTCAAAATATAGAACGAAGAACCATACTCATCTTTAATCCACGGCGCGCGCGCTTTTCCGACGCCATGATGATGCACCATCGTACCACCATGTTTCAGCGATTCCTCCACGATAATTTTGTTAATCGGATTATGATATTTATGAATTTCCTCTGTAGGCTCACAGTTCAAATCGTAATAATATACGAAATAAAGATTCGTCCCGTTGATATAACTATGCGATGAATGCCCACCAACCCAAGTCACATCAGGCACTTCCGCCTTCACACGGCGACAAGCAGACTCATAAATCGCGTTAATATTGCCCCAATCTGCCGCAATTTCGGTCGTGAATCCCATATTTTTCGTAGCTACGATTTCTTCACGCTCTTCTGCAACCTGCTCGGGGAACCAATTCAAATTCGCGAACCAATCCGCAATTAACTGGCTTTTCACCTGTTCACATTGTTTGTATTTCGCCACGATTTTTTCAATTCCAGCACCCGTCGCTTCCGTAATTCCCGCAGGACCTTCCGCCATGAAAATCAGAACGCATTTATCCTTTTGGAAATGAGAGAAATGTCCCGCAGCATCCGCCACATCATAAAGTCGCGCAATCGAAGGCTTGTAACCCTCCACCATCACCTCACGCAAAATCTCAAATCCAACCGACATATCATCCAGCGTATAACCATAAAAACGATGATTCTCCGGCTTATATTTAAAAATTTTCACCGTAACTTCCGTAATGTAGCACAGCGCCCCTTCATTACCGACCACAACATGGCGAATATCAGGACCAGCCGCGCGTCTTGGCACATTTTTAATCCGCGTCACTTCTCCATTTGGAAACACCGCTTCAAGTCCAACAATCATGTCTTCAATACCACCATAAAGTGTAGAGAATTGCCCTGTACTACGCGTTGCCACAAGACCGCCCATTTGCGCTAGCGGTTTTGACTGCGGCGAATGTCCCGTTGTTAAACCTTTTTCACGTAGCAAGTTCTCGATGTCTTCTAATACCACACCCGCTTCACACGTCACTTGCATATTATATTCATCAATTTTGATTACCTTATTCAATCCAGAGCCATCCAAAACGATATGATTCGGCTTCACCGATTCCAACATACTCTCAAGCGCCGAATTCCCAGTCCGTGGAATACAATTAACCCCATTCTCATTACAAAACTTCAATACATTCGCAATATCATCCGTATTTCTAGCCTTCACAATCGCAGCAGGAATCGGTTGCGTAAAAATCCCCGAAATATCCTCATACTTGCGATAACGGTCAATACTCGCGTGTTGCAACGTCTCTCCATCTGTCACAACATTAGCGCCTCCAACCAAACCTTCCATTGCCTCTACGATTTTCTCACGAGATAAAGCTGTTGATAAAACCATGCTAAAATAACCCCTTCCGATCTGCTTTTTCACCAAAAATGGTAAATTTTTCTGTTTTTAGAGCACAAAAAAAGCGCACTCCTACAAATTAGGAGTCGCTTATCTCAATTCTCTAGCAACTAACTACAGTATATAAAACGCTTACAGGAAAGTCAAGGAGAAGTTCTATATTTTATGTAGCGATTTTTCGTTACTATTTTCACATAAATTAACTACAAAAAAGGCTAC
The DNA here is from genome assembly GCF_000525995.1 of Paenilisteria riparia FSL S10-1204. Lineage (GTDB taxonomy): Bacteria > Bacillota > Bacilli > Lactobacillales > Listeriaceae > Listeria_A > Listeria_A riparia. The sequence continues at coordinate 444,534 of NZ_AODL01000007.1, forward strand.
CACACATTGTTTGTGAAATAGCCTTATTCTTATTTCTTCGACTGCTTTGGAATTTGAATCGTAATCTGATAAAAATCATCCGACTCTTCTTCTTCCATTTGAAGATCCATTCCATTATCCTTCACCATCGTGATCGACTGCTTAATCGTATTCACAGCAATCCGAACATCACGACTAATCGCTTTACGTTGCGGTTTTGCTTTCTTTGGTTCAGGTTTGGCATGAAGAGAGGCGATATGTTGCTCCGTTTCCTTCACATTCCATTTATTTTCCACAATCTTCGCCAACACGGCTAATTGTTGCTCTTCCTCTTCTAAAACTAACAACGATCGCGCATGACGTTCAGAAATTTGCTTATCTAAAACCGCTTGCTGAATCGATTCGGGCAATCGTAATAAACGTAATTTATTAGCGACCGCAGATTGGCTTTTACCAACACGTTGCGCCAGCGCTTCTTGCGTAATTCCTTGCATATCTAGCAAACTTTGATACGCTTTAGCCTCTTCAATGGGTGTTAATTCCTCACGTTGCAAGTTCTCAATCAGAGCAATCGCCGCGACTTCATCATCCGTTAAACTTTGGATAATTGCCGGAATATGCTCCCATTCTAGCGAAGAAACCGCGCGAAATCTACGTTCACCAGCAATAATTTCATATTTTTCAGGCTCGTATTCACGTACAACTATTGGCTGAATAACGCCGTGAATCCTAATTGTTCTTGCCAATTCTTCAATTTTGGATGCATCGAACACAGTTCTTGGCTGAAAGCGATTCGGAATGATAGCTGCAATAGGAAGTTCCACGATTTTCTGCATGAAGTCCTCCACAATTTCTTCCGTCTCAATCTCAATGTATTCCTTATCTTTCTTTCCGAACAAACGCGAAAAAGGCATTCCTATCATCCCTTCTAATTAGTTAAATCTACTGTCCATTCTAGCAGAAAATCCCCCATAAATATATCAAGACTATAGAAAAATTATATTTTAAAAAAAATAACCTGTCCGTATCTCCAAACCTCAGCGTGCCGACAAATGCCCATATCCTAGGCATGGACTAACCCTTCACTTCGTTCACGCTTATATTGGAACTGTAACTCGTTACACGTCGAACAGTTCCAACAACGCGGAGCGTACTTGAGTACGAGAGCATCGGAACGGAACTTTTAACGACGGAGATGGGCGTTTGTCGGCACGCTGAGTCATCATTCGATTGGTTGCTTGTTTGGCGTTCCAGCCTTACGTGGATATTTATTTGGCGTTTCCTTCACTTTCTCAATCAAATATAAGTTCCGCTCACTGTCCTCAACCGGAAGCGAAAAAGCAAAATGATCTTTCACTTTACCGCCAAGTGTTGCGATGGCTTTCGCGCCAACTTTGAGCTCCTGCTCTGCCTGCATCCCTTTCATCGCAAGGAAAAAACCGTTCTTTTTAGCAAGTGGCAAACAAAGCTCTGTCAGCACACTCATTCTCGCCACAGCACGTGCCGTCACAAGATCAAATGTCCCGCGAAATGCCTTATTTTGTCCAAACTCTTCAGCTCTCGCATGATGGAAATGAACCCGATCCAATCCTAATTCAGCTGCCAATGCATCTAAAAAAGTAATCCGTTTTTGCAAAGAATCAACAATCGTCACATCTAAATGCGGGAAACAAATCTTAATTGGGATACTGGGAAATCCAGCGCCAGCACCGACATCACAAACCGTTCCAATCTCTTTGAAATCCACATAAAAAGCCGCTGAAATCGAATCATAAAAATGTTTCAAATACACTTCATCACGATCCGTAATTGCCGTCAAATTCATCTTTTCATTCCATTCTACGAGCATCTTGAAATACGCGTCAAATTGCACCATTTGCTCATCCGATAAAGCGATACCTTGTTGCAATAACTGTTCTCTAAACTGTTCTGGATTCACATTTTTCCCTCACTTTACTTTTGCGATTTTTCCTTGTTCAATATACACTAACAAAATAGAAATATCAGCTGGATTCACGCCTGAAATACGACTAGCTTGGGCAATCGATAGCGGCTGAATCTTCTTCAATTTCTCCAAAGCTTCCGTCGCCAAACTGCCAATCGCATCGTAATCAATGTTTTCAGGGATTTTCTTATCTTCCATCCGCTTCATTTTTTCCACTTGATTCAATGATTTCTCAATATAACCTTCATACTTAATCTGAATTTCCACTTGTTCCTCAATATCAAGCGTAAGCGATGTTTCACGTGAAACAATTTCCATCAAAATATCATACGTAATCTCAGGTCTACGTAAGAAATCTGCCGCCAATACACCATCTTTCAGCTCTGTACTGCCCATATCAACAAGCATCTTCTGAACTTCCGCAGTTGGCTTAATCCGCGTTGTTTTCAGACGTTCTTTCTCCGCCGCAATCGCTTCTCGTTTCGCCACAAATCGCGCGTAACGTTCATCACTAATCAGACCAATCTCATGGCCAATCTCCGTCAAACGCAAATCCGCATTATCATGGCGTAACAACAACCGATACTCTGCGCGAGACGTCAGCAAACGATAAGGCTCTTCCGTCCCCTTCGTCACTAGGTCATCAATCAAAACGCCAATATACGCTTCATCGCGACCAAGAACAATTGGTTCCTTACCAGAAGCACGACGCGCCGCATTAATACCAGCCATCAATCCTTGTCCTGCAGCTTCTTCATAACCACTTGTTCCATTCAATTGTCCCGCCGTATACAAATTTTCCACACGTTTTGTTTCTAACGATGGCCACAACTGATCTGGCATTACCGCATCATATTCAATCGCATAACCAACGCGCATCATTTCTACATTTTCAAGTCCAGGAATCGTCGTTAACATCTCACGTTGCACATCTTCAGGCAAACTCGTCGACAACCCTTGCACATAAACTTCCTCCGTATTACGACCTTCAGGTTCCAAGAAAATTTGATGGCGCGGCTTATCACTAAAACGAACAATTTTATCCTCAATCGAAGGACAATAACGCGCGCCCGTTCCTTTTTTCGTAGCCGTGAACATTGGCGAACGATGCAAGTTCTTCTCTATAATTTGGTGCGTCGCTTCATTCGTATACGTTAACCAACAAGGCAACTGATCCATAATAAAGTCTACCGTTTCATAACTAAAAGCACGTGGAACATCATCCCCCGGCTGAATTTCCGTTTTCGAATAATCAATTGAACTCGATTTCACACGTGGCGGCGTACCTGTTTTGAAGCGACGTAGCTCAAAACCAAGTTCCTCCAAATGCTCCGAAAGCTTAATAGAAGGTTGCTGATTGTTCGGACCACTTGAATAACGTAGTTCCCCAACAATAATCTCCCCACGTGAAAAAGTTCCTGTCGTTAGTACAACCGTTTTGGCATGATAAATCGCGCCGCTATTCGTAATAACACCTTTACAAACGCCATCCTCAATGACAAGGCGATCCACAAGCCCTTGACGCAACGTCAAATGTTCTTCTTTTTCAATCGTATGCTTCATTTCGTGTTGATAATCCCATTTATCTGATTGCGCACGCAAAGCACGAACAGCAGGGCCTTTTCCGGTATTTAACATCCGCATTTGAATGTGCGTTTTATCCGTATTACGACCCATTTCGCCGCCCAACGCATCAATTTCCCTCACTACAACGCCCTTGGCCGGGCCACCGACAGAAGGATTACAAGGCATGAACGCCACCATATCTAAATTAATCGTAAGCATCAATGTTTTTGCACCAATTCGAGCACTCGCAAGACCAGCCTCAACGCCAGCATGACCCGCACCAACAACAATAACATCATAGCTTCCCGCATCATAAGTTTGCATTTTTGAACACATCACTTTCCTAAACAAAATTGGTTAAACAACTGGTCGAGCAATTCATCCTGCACCGACTCACCGATAATTTCTCCAAGTAAATCCCAAGCTCGCGTCATATCAATCTGCACGATATCGACCGGCATACCAGCCTCAACACCCTCAATCACCGCATCAATCGCCTGAATTGCCTCATGCAAAAGCGCAATGTGACGCGCATTCGAAACATACGTCGCGTCCCCTGCATCAATCCCACCAGCAAAAAACAATTCCTTAATCGCCAGCTCCAATTCCGCAATTCCAGCCTCATTCACAAGCGAAGTCTCGACTACCGGATTCTCACCAGCAAGCTGTCTAACCCGTGCTACATCAATATTCTGCGCCAAATCCGTCTTATTCAAAACAACCACGAAATTCTGACCCGCGACCGCTTCAAACAACGCCTCATCCTCCACGCTCAACGGCTCATGCTGATTTAGTACCAACAAAATAAAATCCGCTTCCTGTAAAGCTTTGCGCGATCGTTCCACGCCTATTTTTTCAACAATATCTTCCGTCTCGCGAATTCCGGCCGTATCAATCAAGCGCAACGGCACACCACGAACATTCACATACTCCTCAATAATGTCCCGTGTCGTCCCCGCAATATCCGTCACGATCGCCTTCTCCTCTTGAATCAACTGATTAAGCAAAGACGATTTCCCGACATTCGGCCGACCAATAATCGCCGTCGCCAGCCCCTCACGCAGAATTTTACCCTGTTGCGCCGTCAACAACAACTGCTCCACCGAAGCACGCACCAATTGCGCTTTCTCCACGAGCATCCGTTGCGTCATCTCTTCCACATCATCATATTCTGGATAATCAATGTTCACCTCAACCTGAGCCAGCGCATCTAAAATTTCCTGCCTCAAACTGCGAATCAACCGCGACAAATTCCCGTCCATCTGCTGCAACGCCACACCCATCGCACGATCCGTCTTCGCTCGAATCAAATCCATCACAGCTTCCGCTTGCGACAAATCAATCCGTCCATTCAAAAAGGCTCGTTTCGTAAACTCCCCAGGTTCCGCCAATTTCGCACCATTTCGCAGCAAAAGTTGCAACACCCTATTCACCGAAACAATCCCACCATGTGCATTAATCTCGACCACATCTTCCCGTGTAAACGTGCGCGGCGCCCGCATCACAGTCACCATGACCTCCTCAACCGTCTCACCCGTACTCGGATCCACAATATGACCATAATGAATCGTATGGCTTTCCACGTCCCCTAACGATTTTTGCGCATAAAAAATACGATCCGCTATCTGAATCGCCTCATCACCGCTCAAACGAATAATAGCAATGGCTCCCTCGCCTGGCGGTGTTGAGATCGCAGCAATTGTATCAAATTCCATTCTTTACCCACCTTCCTAGAAAAATCCGCTCACAAAAACAAGCCCGATTTCCCAATCGAATAAATTTTGGCACATGACCTGTGCGTATCATCAACATTTGCTCCGCTTTCACCAAAGCTAATAATGTTGGTCTGTATATAAAGTTATCCAGAAATGTTATCCACATATCCAGAACTTTTTCGATTTTAAAAATATCATACCTTTTATTTTAACTTATCCACATGTGAATAACAATAGTTTTGGAATAATTTCTTTATTTATCCACAAGAAAAATCTTAGCGACGCAAAAAAAGAAACCCTGCAAACTCATTCACAGGATTTCTCATATATTATTCTTCTGTTGTTTCTCCATTATCGGTTTCTGGATTCTCGACTGTTTTAACAACTTCATTGCCCTCAGTCTCATCATCCACAAATTCATCTTCTTCCTCTTTCGGCACTTTCGCCACCGTTGCAACGCGTTCTTCATCATCTAAGCGAATCAGTTTCACACCCATTGCACTACGACCAGTTTGCGAAATATCACCGACAGAGAAGCGAATCAGAACGCCGCCAATCGTCATTAACATCAAGTCCTCTTCACCAGTAACAGTTTTCAGAGCGACAAGATTTCCGTTTTTTTCCGTGATTGTAACGGTTTTAACACCCATACCACCACGATTGCGAAGCGGATAATTCTCGGCAAGTGTTTGTTTCCCATAACCCTTCTCGGTCACTACAAGCACCTTCTCGTCGTCTTCAAGGATTTCCATACCAATAACTTCATCCTCTTCACGCAACCGAATACCACGCACACCGGCAGCCGTACGACCCATTACGCGAATATCGGTTTCCTCAAAGTAAATCGACTGACCAAATTTCGTTCCAATAATGATTTTCTTGCTGCCATCCGTCATTTGCACAGAAATCAGCTCATCATTTTCACGAAGTTCCACAGCACGCAAGCCGCTTTGACGAATCTTCGCAAATTGTGTCAACGTACTACGCTTCACAACACCAAGTTTCGTTGTAAAGAACAAATATTGATCATCCGTGAAATCACGCAAGTTAATTACCGCATTGACCTTCTCTTGACTCTCAATACCGAGCAAGTTAATAATCGGAATACCTTTCGCAGTTCGGCTGTACTCCGGAATTTCATATCCCTTCGCACGATAAACCTTCCCCGTATTCGTAAAGAACAGCAACGTATCATGCGTACTCGTCGCCACAAGATGCTCTACAAAATCATCTTCATGCGTTGACATACCTTGCACACCACGACCACCGCGACGCTGGCTACGATAAGTAGAAAGTGGCAAACGCTTGATATAACCTTTGTTCGTAAGCGTAATCGCAACTTCTTCTTCTGGAATTAAATCTTCATCTTCCAAACTTACCAAATCACCCGCCAAAATTTCCGTACGGCGCTTGTCTGCATATTTCTCTTTGATCTCCGTCAATTCCTCACGAATAACCTCCAAAATACGCTCATCGTCCGCTAAAATTTCTTTCAGGTCTGTGATTAAAGCCATCAAGCTATTAAACTCATCCTCAATTTTATCGCGTTCCAAACCAGTTAGACGTTGCAAACGCATATCTAAAATCGCCTGAGCTTGTTTATCAGAAAGACTAAATTGTGTCATCAAACCTTCTTTGGCAATATCTGCCGTTTTTGATGCCCGAATTAGTTTTATTACTGCGTCAATATTATCTAGTGCAATACGCAAACCTTCTAAAATATGCGCACGAGCTTCCGCTTTACGCAGTTCAAATTCCGTACGACGACGGATAACGATTTTTTGATGTTCTAAATAATGGTATAGAATTTCTTTTAAGTTCAGCACTTTCGGATGATTATTAACCAAAGCAAGCATATTAATACCAAAAGTCGTTTGCAGAGCTGTCATTTTATACAGATTATTAATAATAACACTAGCGCTAACATCTCGGCGAACTTCAATAACCATACGCATACCAGTACGGTCAGATTCATCATTGGCAGAAGTAATACCATCAATTTTCTTCTCACGAGCAAGTTCCGCAATTCGTTCTAACAAGCGAGCTTTATTGACTTGGTACGGCAATTCTGTAATAACGATTGTTTCTTTCCCATTATTCTTCGTCTCAATCTCTACACGAGCACGAAGCGTAATCGATCCACGCCCCGTTTCATAAGCACGACGAATTCCAGAACGTCCCATAATCATCCCAGCAGTTGGAAAATCAGGACCTGGGATATGTTCCATCAACTCACGAATCTCAATATCTGGATTATGACTAAGCGCAAGCACCCCATCAATAACCTCACCAAGATGATGCGTAGGAATATTTGTAGCCATACCAACCGCAATCCCTGAAGAACCATTGACAAGCAAGTTCGGGAAACGCGCTGGTAAAATATTAGGTTCCCGCTCCGAACCATCATAGTTATCAACATAATCAATCGTATCTTTATTTATATCACGCAAAAGTTCCATCGAAATCTTCGACATTCTAGCTTCTGTATAACGCATCGCAGCCGCCATGTCTCCATCGACAGACCCGAAGTTACCATGTCCATCAACAAGCATATTCCGATAACTAAAATCTTGCGCCATCCGAACCATCGTGAAGTAAACCGCCGTATCACCATGTGGGTGGTACTTACCGATAACTTCCCCAACAATACGTGCAGATTTCTTATACGCTTTATCAGACGTCATCCCAAGATCATTCATCGCATATAAAATACGACGGTGAACAGGTTTCAAGCCATCTCTAACATCTGGAAGTGCACGAGCAACAATAACACTCATTGCATAATCTAGAAAAGAAGTACGCATTTCTTTATTTAAATTTACTTCCGTTATTCTTGATTCTGGTGTTTCTGACATTTTTTAAGAAACCTCCTTCAAATTACAAACCGTATGTATTTCCCGGGAAATAATCATATTGCGTTTATTTCCCGGGAAATATTATTTATTTTTATGAGCTTACACGTCTAAATTTTTCACGTATTGTGCGTTTTCTTCAATGAATTTGCGTCGTGGTTCTACATTATCACCCATCAGCATTTCAAAAGTTTCATCCGCATCAATCGCATCTTCAATACCTACCTGAAGCAATGTCCTATGTTCTGGGTTCATCGTTGTATCCCATAATTGCTCTGGATTCATCTCACCCAAACCTTTATAACGTTGAATACTATATTTTGTATCAGCTTCTAAAGTCGCCAAGTAGTCTTCTAATTGATTGTCACTATAAACATACTCTTGCATTTTACCATGCTTTATTTGATAAAGTGGTGGCTGGGCAATATAGATATAGCCGGCATCTACAAGCGGTCGCATATAACGATAAAACAATGTTAATAGAAGCGTACGAATATGTGCACCATCCACATCGGCATCGGTCATGATAATCAATTTATGATAACGCGCTTTTGCCACATCAAAATCGCCACCAAAACCAGTTCCCATCGCTGTAAAAATGGTTCTAATTTCCTCGTTCGCCAAAATTTTATCTAAGCGAGCCTTTTCCACGTTCAGAATTTTACCACGAATTGGAAGTATCGCTTGGAATAAACGATCACGACCTTGTTTTGCAGAACCACCGGCTGAATCACCCTCAACGATGTACAGTTCGCTTATTTCAGGATTTCGAGACGAACAATCGGCTAATTTACCAGGTAAACTAGAAATTTCGAGTCCACTGGATTTCCGTGCGACTTCACGTGCACGTTTCGCAGCAAGACGAGCACGACTCGCTACAACACCCTTCTCAACAATTTTCTTCGCTACCGTAGGGTTTTCCATTAAGAACTTATCTAAAGCAGCTGAGAATAGCTTATCGGTAATGGTACGTGCTTCCGAGTTCCCAAGTTTCGTTTTCGTTTGTCCTTCGAATTGTGGATCAGGATGCTTGATTGAAATGATTGCTGTCAAACCTTCACGCACATCTTCCCCAGACAAGTTATCATCATTATCTTTAAACAACTTATTGCGTCGTGCATAATCATTAATAACACGCGTCAATGCTGTTTTAAAGCCAGATTCATGCGTTCCACCTTCATACGTGTGGATATTATTCGCAAACGAAATGATATTGCTCGCAAAACCTGTATTATATTGCATCGAAACCTCAACCATGATGCCTTCACGTTCGCCTTCAATGTAAATCGGCTCTTCATGAATAACCTCTTTAGAACGGTTTAAATGCTCTACGTACGACTTGATTCCGCCTTCATAATGGTAATCTTGGCGTTGCTCATGTTCTGCACGTTTATCTTCAATCGATATTTTCAAACCACGGTTCAAGAAAGCAAGCTCTCTTGTACGCGTTCTAAGCGTGTCATACTCAAACTCTGTCGTTTCTTTAAAAATTTCTGGATCAGGTGTGAAATGAACAATCGTTCCGCGATAATCAGATTCACCACGTTCTTCCAAGTCCATTACTACATTACCTTGTTCAAAACGTTGGTAATATTGCTTTCCGTCACGGTGAACTTGTACTTCTAGGCTTGTAGACAAGGCATTAACAACTGACGCACCAACACCATGCAGACCGCCAGAAACCTTGTACCCGCCGCCGCCGAACTTACCGCCAGCATGAAGCACCGTAAAGATAACTTCAACCGTTGGGCGTCCCACTTTTTCATTGATACCAGTTGGGATTCCACGACCATTATCTTTAACCGTGATGCTATTATCCTTCTCAATCGTTACTTCAATTTCCGTACAAAATCCAGCCAGCGCCTCATCAATACTATTATCAACAATTTCCCAAACTAGATGATGTAAGCCACGTTGACTAGTCGAACCAATATACATCCCCGGTCTTTTACGAACCGCTTCGAGACCTTCTAAAACTTGAATCTGATCGTCACTATATTCAGCCGCACTTTCATGCACATTCGTCATATTTTCCTCAGTCATCCTAACATTCCACCGCGCTTTCTTTTTCATTAAATCTATTATGACGCCAAATTCGGCGCTATTGCTTCGTTACCGTACCTTTATCGACTAAAAATGTCGTCGCACTATTAATCGTCTCATGGTCGATGCCATCCGTGCTTGTCGTCGTCACAAATGTCTGCACTTTCCCTTGAATTGCCGCCAATAAATGCGATTGTCGGAAATCATCCAACTCACTAAGTACATCATCCAACAGCAAAACCGGATACTCACCCGTCTCCTCAAAAATCAAATCAATTTCTGCAAGCTTAACCGAAAGCGCCGTCGTGCGTTGCTGTCCTTGCGAACCAAACACTTGTACATTTTGCCCATTAACGTAAAAGAAGAGATCATCTCGGTGTGGGCCGATTAGCGTGACACCTCGATCGATTTCTCTTTGAGCAATGGATTCCATTTTCTTATATAAATTGGCTTGCCATTCTTCTGGGTTTGCACCTTCTAGCTCAACAGATGGCTTGTATTCTAATTTCAAATGCTCCAATTCACGTGAAATCTTAAAATGAATCGGAACAGCGAATTGTTCTAGCCTCTCAATAAAATCCGTGCGCCGCTTCGTCAACTTCACAGCTACTTCGATAAACTGCTCCGTCAAAATCTGCCACATCGTCGGATCTGACTTCCGCTTTATCTGCGCTTGCTTTAAAAAATGATTGCGTTGTTGCAAAATTCGTTGATACTGACTTAAATCGTGTAAATAAACTGGCTGCATTTGACCGATTTCCATGTTAATAAAACGTCTTCTAACACCAGGAGCGCCTTTTACGAGCGACAAATCTTCTGGTGCGAACATGACCACATTCAAATTCCCGACATATTGGCTTAGCTTCTTCTGTTCTAAATGATTTACTTTCGCTTTCTTGCCTTTTTGCGTCAGTGTTAATTCCAGTGGAACCGATTGTCCATGTTTCTCCACGCGACCTTCAATCTTGGCCGATTCAGCATCCCAGCTAATAAAGTCCTTGTCATTCGGTGTTCGGTGCGATTTAGCCACCGCTAGGATTAAAATCGCCTCTAACAAATTTGTTTTTCCTTGCGCGTTCTCTCCTAAAAAAACATTGACATTGTTATCGAATGAAAGTTCCTGTTCTTCATAATTCCGAAAATGTCGCAAAACTAAGTTCTCTAAATGCATATAACCCCTTATCCCTCTTTAATCAGCCTTGTTGGATTTGGACTTTGCCCTCACCTGGAACTAAAACAACATCGCCATTTCGCAACTTACGACCGCGACGATTATCTTCTTCCCCGTTAATATACACAACATTCTCACTTAAAAATGCCTTTGCCATGCCACCAGATGAGATAACATCCATCATTTGAAGCAGTTGTCCAAGTGTTATAAATTCGGTATTAATTTTAATACTATCCGCCAATTTTTTCACGTCCAATCTTAATAAGCCCTATTCTTCTATTTTACTCGAAAATCAGGCAGAACACAACGAAATTATTTATATATGCGTTTTTTAGCTTATTTTTGCAAAACCAAGTAGGGGGATATTATTTTGGTTTATAAATAAATATGGGGCTTCTGAGCGGATTTTTATTTTTAAAGCACAAAACTTCCTTCGTTCCTTGCTTCCAACCGGCATCTTTAAAACCGATAGACAAAAATAAGTTTTTTGCAATCGTGTTTTCAGGTGTCACGGCAACTTTTACTTCGATGCTTTCCGGATTTTTTACAAAAACAAAGTCCACCAATTGCTCCAAAGCACGGCGTCCAATTCCTTGGTGTTGATAATCTTTATCGACTAAGAAGCCCGAAATCCAATGATTGTCCTTCGAGTCATTTTCAAATGTATACATAATAAAACCAACAAGTTGGTCCTCTGAATAAATTCCATACGGCGTGAATACAAGATTTGAATCCGCAGGCTCGTCATGACTCCACATTAAAGAGTCAGCAACCGAGTCTACAAACGGCTTTTGTTCACGAAAAACACTTAATTCTGAAGCTGCTTCCCATTTTTCAGGTTTTAATTTTCTTACAAACATCTATATTCTACTCCTTTATCTTAACTCTAATATCTATTCTACTATACATCTTTCTTGATAACAGCTTTGCGCATCCAACGGCCCGATTTATATCGCCACAAGCCAAGCATTGTCGCACTAACCCAAGCAACCGGTGTCGCCCACCATAAGCCCATATAACCTAAGAATTGTGACAAAATGAAACCAATCGCAAGCCTAGAAGCCAGTTCAAAAATGCCCATCCAAAGCGGCACAATCGCATCACCAGTTCCACGTAACGTTTCCCGAACGACGAACAAAATTCCGACAACAACATAGAATAATGACACAATTTTCAAGTAGCCTGTTCCGATGGTCAAAGCTTCCGTCGCCGAGCTATCCAAAAACAACGTTAAAAACTGATGCGCAAAAATCTGTACTAGTACAGTAAGCGTCAAACTGACAACTGTCACGACTTTTATCCCAGACCAAAAGCCTTCTTTAACACGATCAATTTTTCCAGCTCCCATATTTTGACCAGCAAACATCGAAGACGCTGCACCAAAGGCAATACCAGGCTGATATGTAAGTGAGTCAATCCGACTTGCCGCCGTGTAAGCCGCAACAACAGTCGCACCGAAACTATTAATCAAGCCTTGAATCGCCATATTTCCAATCGAAATAAACGAACCTTGCAACGCAGAAGGCAACGCAATTCGGAAAATCTCCTTGAAAATCGCGCGATCAAAATGTAAATCCTTCTTTTTCAAACGCATATAAGGCACATGCCGATACCCATAAATAATACATAAAATAGCCGAAACCAACTGACTCACAACGGTTGCCCAAGCTGCACCAGCGACTCCTAAATCAAGTCCAACTACAAAAAGAAAGCTAAGCGCAATATTCAACAAGGATGAAATAATAAGAAAATAAAGCGGCGTAATCGAGTTCCCAAGTGCCCTTAAAATAGCCGAAATCCCGTTATAAAGCCCCATCGGTAAAATACCAATAAACAAAGTCGTCATAAAAAGCACAGAATCATCTATTATTTCTTTTGGTGTTTGCAATAAAAGTAGCAACGGTTTGGCAAGGACAATCCCAATGATCGTCAAGACAACTGAAACCAATCCAATCATGATACTAGTCGTTGCAATAACTTGTTTCAAACGATGGTAATCCTGAAAACCAAAATATTGTGCCACAACAACCGAAACTCCGCTCATCAAACCAATCACTAACGAAATAATGAAAAAGTTCAACGCATTTGTAGCCCCAACAGCAGCCAGAGCGTTCACACCAACAAATTTTCCAACAATCATCGCGTCAACCATCGTATAAAATTGCTGAAATAGATTTCCAATCAGCATCGGCATCGCAAAATAAAAAATAATTTTTGTCGGATTTCCTGTTGTCATGTCTTTAATATTGGCCATTGTTCACCCTCCTTACACAAACCATGTAATGCTATGTACACAACAAAACCCGCCCAATTCTCATTAGGCAGGCAAATTTTAGATTAATACGTACGAACCGGTGTAATCAGTTGTAGAATTTCATTAGGGTTTTCCGCATCTTTCGGACGCAATACAAACGGTCGCATTGTTCCAGAGAAAGAAATTTGAATATCCGCGCCATCGAAAGCACGCAACGCATCCATCATGTATTTCCCGTTGAATGAAATTTTCAGCTCCTCACCAGTGAAGCTTTGACTAAACACTTTTTCGGAAACATTTCCGACTTCTGGTGAATTAGAGGAAACTTCTACTTGGCCATTTTCCAATGTCATCAATTTGATTACGTTATTTCGATTTTCACGAGCAAGTAAGGACGCACGATCAATCGCTTGTAAGAATGATTTGGCATTTATAACTAAATCAGATTTCGTTTCAGTTGGAATAAGACGAGAAGTATCAGGATAACTGCCTTCCAAAAGACGCGAATAGAAAAGTAAATCTTTTAATTTAAACAGAATTTGGTTGTTGGCCAGTACCATTTCAATAGAATCTGTACCTTCATCCAAAATTTTATTTAGCTCTGACAAACTTTTACCAGGAATTACGATATTGTATTCCTCATCGATTGCTGTTGCTAGTGGAATTTCGCGCAATGCAAGACGATGACTATCCGTTGCTACTGCGGTTAGAACATTGTTTTTAATAATCCAGTTCACACCCGTTAAAACAGGACGAACTTCAATCGCCGAAACAGCAAAAACAGTTTGACGAATAATGTTTTTAAGTACAGAAATCGGGATTTGAATACTTTTTCCAGCGCTAACTTCTGGTAATTTCGGATATTCTGCGGGATCAAGTCCAATCAAGTTAAATGATGCTTGGCCAGACCGAATATTAGTTTGATAGTTAGTCGTTACTTCTATTTCCACATTTTCATCAGGTAAACGACGAACAATATCACCAAAGTAACGAGCTTGCAATACAATACCACCAAAAGTTTGAACCTCGACCAAAACTTCATCATTTTCAATAAGAGGAATGAAAGCTTCAATCGAAATATCCGAGTCACTCCCAGTAAGCGTTACACCTTCATCATTTACAGTAATTTTAATCCCAGTCAAAATTGGAATCGTTGTTCGTGAAGAAATAGCACGTGTTACTTCGTTCACCGCTTGAACAAGACGGTCGCGCTGAATTACAAATTTCATGAGAAAACCCCCCATTTTTAATTTCTTTTTCTAAGTATAGCATTTCTTAGCGAATATGTTTAATTAATTAATAAAAAATCGTAGTAATAGTAATAGGCGCTGTGGATTTGTGGATAAGTATAGTTGAAGTTAGCTCTCCGAAAGTTTTCCACATGTTAATAACTTGTTAATAACTTGTTCCGGTTATCCACAAAATGCACAATAATAAATGCTTGGTTTTGTGGCGTCCTATATTAAAAACCTACTCTTTAGAAACTTCACGCCCGCTGCAAAAATCAAAAGAGGATTTTTACTACGGACGCTTCTGTTTATTTAAGTATTTAACGGACTTCTTTGGTATTCTATTTTAAAATAAATTCTGTGGTTTTCTCAGATTCTTTTCAATCTCGGCTAGGTCATTTTTAAAGATTTTGATCGCTTTTTAGTAGTTGCGATATTTTTTCATGGGCATGGATGACCGTTGTGTGATCACGTCCGCCGAATTCGTCGCCTATTTTTGGTAGAGAGGCATCGGTTAGCTCGCGGGATAGGTACATTGCGATTTGTCTTGGATAAGCAATGCTTTTCGTGCGTTTTTTTGCTTTGAAGTCTTCTAAACGAACGTGATAATATTCACCGACTGCTTCTTGAATATCAGGAATTCGAATCACGTGGGATTTTGAATTCGGAATGATGTCTTTTAGGGCCTCAGCCGCTAAGTTAGCGTTGATGTCTTTGTTTACAAGTGAAGAGTAAGCGACAACGCGAATTAGTGCGCCTTCCAGTTCACGAATGTTGGAATCGATTTGATTCGCAATGTAAAGCATTACCTCGTTAGGAATATCAAGCCCATCTGCTTTAGCTTTTTTGCGCAAAATGGCAATTCGAGTTTCTAAATCAGGTGGCGTAATATCTGTAATCAAACCCCACTCAAAACGCGAACGCAAGCGGTCTTCCAGTGTTGGAATCTCTTTTGGCGGGCGGTCACTTGAAATAATAATCTGCTTTTGCTCATCATAAAGCGTGTTGAACGTATGGAAAAACTCTTCTTGTGTTCCTTCTTTTCCAGCTAAAAATTGAATATCATCGATAAGAAGAACATCAACATTTCTATACTTATTTCGAAAGTCCTCAGCTTTATTTTCACGAATAGAGTTAATGAATTCATTGGTAAACTTCTCACTAGAAAGGTACATGACTTTTGCATTTGTTTTGTGTTCCAATACATAATGACCAATAGCATGCATTAAATGCGTTTTTCCAAGTCCGACACCACCATAAATGAATAGCGGATTATAAGCCTTTGCAGGCGCTTCGGCTACAGCAAGTGAGGCTGCATGGGCGAATCTATTTCCTGATCCAATAACGAATGTATCAAAAACATAACGTGGATTTAGCATGTGTTTGGAATTTTCTTCATCTATATCATCATCCAAATTGCGAGGTTTTGGTGGAATATAGTTATCAAATACTTCATCTTTTTCCCCATCAATAAAGCGAACTTCGAAATTTTCGCCCGTAATTTCTTGCAAAATATTGGATATGAACTGCGAATAGCTTTTTTCAAGCCAATCTCGAACAAAATTATTTGGTGCAGTAACGATAAAGGTGCTGCCTTCAAGCGAATGCGCAGTGGTTGATTTCATCCAAGTATCGAAACTAGGTTTGCTCATATTTTGTTTAACAATTCGCAAGGCTTCTTTCCATATATCTTCAATTGTCTGCACTTTTTTTCCCCCCTTTTTTAAATAAACGTAAAAGTTATCCACAGAATTATAAAGCCGTGGATAAAGTTATACAGGGGTTGTTTAGAAGTTATCCACAAAGCTAAAGTTAACTGTGGATAAATAATGTTATCCCCAAATATTTTTCTATTCGACAATTGATATAATATCAGAAAATCAGCACAATCGCAAGGGATTTCAAATTCTATCCACAAAGTTGTGCGGATGTGGAAAAAAGATGTCCACAAGATATGAACTTGTGCATAACTTGTGAACTAGAACTGTACAAAAAAATTAGTGAAATTGACTTATCCACATCTTCCTGTGGTTAACTATGCCCTAATTGTGAATAACTTTCGTAAAATCTTTAAAGTTATCCACAAAAACAGTATATTTGTTCACTTATCTTAGTTAACTAGTAATTATCCACAGTAAGGAAACTATTTTATTTTTGTTACAGTTTTGGGTATATTTCACATACGAAATATGATATTATGAAAGATGGAGTTTTTATATTTGCTTTTTAGTAAAGTATATTGACAAATTCTATATATTTCTGTACAATATCTAAGACTGTCTATACGAGTGAATTTGTATTAGGCCTTTTTATAGGAGGTGTAACTAATGAAAAGAACATACCAACCAAGCAAGCGTAAAAGAAAAAAAAGTACATGGTTTCCGTCAACGTATGAGTTCTAAAAACGGACGTAGAGTTTTAGCAAGTCGTCGTCGTAAAGGAAGAAAAGTTTTATCTGCGTAGACCACTGAAAAAGACTCAGTGGTTTTTTTTTGTTGAAGCGCTAATGGTCAGCAAAGAAACTACGTCGGAGTAAACCGTTAATCCATCAGTATGTTCCTAAATAAGTTATTGATGGATTAACAGGGATGCCTATTAATTTTGATTGAAGATGGAGATTTTATGAAAAAAGCATATCGTATTAAGAAAGATGATGAATTTCAACGCGTTTTTAAAAAAGGAAAATCGTTTGCAAATCGCCAGTTCGTTGTTTACATATTAAAGAGGGAAGATTTGGCGCATTTTCGAATTGGACTTTCTGTAAGTAAAAAAATTGGAAACGCTGTCGTACGTAATCACATTAAACGGCGTATTAGACAAACCTTTCATGAACTGAATGAACAAATCGTTCCAGGTCATGACTATATTATTATCGCCAGAAAACCGGCGGCCAATATGGATTTTCATGAAATTAAGAAGAGTTTGATGCATGTTTTGAAACTTGCAAGAGTTTTGAAGCAAGGTCAGAAGCGATAATTTTGTGGGAATAATACAGGCGGAGAGTGGAGGTAGCACTATTTGAAGAAGAAAATGAAATGGAAGAAGAAGTTACTATTTGCAGGACTAATGATTGGACTCGTAGCTATTTTAGCAGGTTGCGGTGTTTCAACATCACCAATTACATCAGAGTCAACGGGATTTTGGAGTCATTACATCGTTTATCCTTTATCCGAAGTCATTATATGGTTTGCTAATTTATTCGGCGGCAACTATGCGATGGGAATCATTATGACAACCGTTGTTATCAGACTTCTTATCATGCCACTAATGATTAAGCAACTAAAGAGCCAGAAAGCAATGACGTCATTGCAACCACAAATCAAAGAACTACAAGAAAAGTACAAATCAAAAGATCGCGAAACACAGCAAAAACTGCAACAAGAAACAATGCGTTTGTATCAAGAAAACAATGCCAATCCAATGATGGGATGTTTACCTTTACTAATCCAAATGCCGATTCTACTTGGCTTCTATCAAGCTATTAGTCGGACCGCAGAAATTAAGACGCAAGATTTCCTATGGATGACATTGGGAGACAAAGATCCATACTTTGTTTTACCTATTTTAGCGGCCCTGACGACGTTTATTTCTTCTAAATTATCTATGATGGGTCAAACACAACAAAATAAATCAATGAATATGATTATTTATTTCATGCCAGTGATGATTTTAGTAGCAGGTATTAGCTTACCATCCGCACTAGCACTTTACTGGGTAGTCGGAAATATCTTCACGATTTTCCAAACTATGTTAATCAACAATCCATTCAAGGCGAAGCGCGAAGCCGCGGCCTTAGAAGAAGCTAAGAGGGAAGAAGAAAAGCTTAAAAAGAAAGCAGCAACCATGACAGCATCGAAAAAGGGAGGTAAGAAGAGAAAGTGAGAGATATAACTGCGCAAGGCCAAACCGTTGAAGAAGCAATTCAAAACGCGTTGAAGGACTTAGGCACAACGCGGGAAAAAGTAGACGTGGAAATCATGGATGCAGGCAAAAAAGGTATCTTCGGGATTGGCTCAAGACTAGCAATGGTTAAAGTGATTGAGAAAAATAATTCCATCGAAACTGCAGTCCAATACGTGATTGATGTGGCTACGAAAATGGGGGCGGAAGTAACCGTCGATGTCTCTGAACAAGGAAAAGAAGTCAGCATTCAAGTGTCGGGTAACAATTTAGGACTGCTGATTGGAAAACACGGTCAAACACTGAACGCACTGCAATATTTAACACAACTCATCGCCAATAAAGATACAGACCAGTACAAAAATGTGACTGTTAATGTTGGCGACTACCGTGATCGTCGCTATGAAACACTGGCTTTACTAGCTAAGAAAATGGCTGATAAAACAGTGAAAACACGCCGAGTTGTTCATTTAGAACCAATGCCTTCGTTTGAACGAAAAACAATTCATGCAATTTTAAGCGAAGATACACGTGTGGAAACACATTCAGAAGGTCGCGAACCATATCGTTATATCGTGATTAAACCTGTTAAAGGGTAAAATAAAGGACGAATTAGGAGATGCTACGATAAGCATCGGCCTGATTCGTCCTTTTTTGATGTTTCACGTGGAACATTATAGGCGTGGATCAATTTTTTGCTCTTGTTCTACTTCGAATAGTAGATTTGCTGCGATTTCTTGGAAGGTTTTGTTTGTATCTGATATGTCGGCAAATTTGGTTTCTAACAGTTTAGTACCAAAATGCCATTCATTGATGGAGGTCCGTAGTTTTTTGTTGATATTTTTCTGTTTAATGAGTTTTGCAAATTTGTGTGGAAATTGGAAATCGTAGCCGTAAATAAGTGTTAAGTAGTCCATATTACGGACTTTCATGTATGGAGCTGTGTGCTTTTGCAGTTGTTCAGGCTTGATGACGATACCTTCCATTTTGTTCGTTGTTGTGATGGTGTGAAAATACGCTTCGGCTGTTTCAAGGTAATCTGGTTTCGTCAAATCAAGCAACACATAGTCATCGTCATTTAAAAAGCGATATATTTCCGATGTCGACCAGTTTGGAATTTGCTCGGTACCATCGTTGAAAATTATTTTTAAGATAGAAAATGGCTTGTAGTCTAGTTCCGCTTCTGTTGCATAAATATTCAGTTGCTCTTTATATGTTTGTAATGCTTTTTCGTGTTCCGAAAGTGGCATGAGATATTGTTTGACTTGTTGTAAGGGCTTGAAATTCTGATACAAACGCGAACTATACTTGTCGATGAGTTGCTTTTTGGAAAGTTGATTTTGATCTTCAGCAAAGTCGGAAGCGTCGTATGTCTCAATTAATTGGGCTAAGGCATTTTCAAAACCGTTGTTTTGTAGAAATTGGAGTTCAGTTTCTATTGCGGTTTCGATAGGTTGGAATTGTTTTTCAATGAGCTCTTTGCCAAGCGCTTGCCATGGGAGTAGTTCGCCGTCTAAGATAAGCATTTGAATGTTGTTTTGTGTCATATATTCGCCAAACCGTTGATGTAAAGATACATAAACTGGCGACAAGTCAATATGTGTTATTTTAAAGCCATTTCGGCTAATCGCGAAACATGATTTTGTATTTTTATGCAAATAAATATTACAGCGGGAACCCATATATTTAGGTTGTAAAATAACACTGGATACATTTTTATTAGCGAAATATTTTAATCCTTGTTCGAGTGATTCTAAATTGTTTGTTTCTAAGTCTTTTGGTGCGGGAGACATTGTTCCTGAGATAAAATTAACGTTGTTTCTGCTGATGTAATGGAGGCGGCGTAGTGATTCGGTATCCAATTCAGCAAGTGAAACCGTTTTTTCTTGTTTGAATAAGGTCGGTAATTCGCCTGTAAGTTGGTTATTTTCCGATTTTACGGAATGATAGATGGTTTTGCGATATCTGATTGTTACTGAGGTTAACGTGTTTCCATGTGCGCAACCTGTGTCGATGTGTAGTTTATTTTTGATGCGAAAAGCTTGTTTTGCAGCGACATGACCAAATATGTGGTATGGATAATTATGCACTGCGTCGTTTTCTAAAAATGAAAGTTGTTCTTGTACTGGTTTCGTGCGATCAAGATGGAAGTTTCGCTGGTGGCGCATAGAATTGGCATCTAATTTCCCAATATACTTATTTTTACAAGGGGAGTGTGTTACATAAAAAGAAGCGTTATCTTCACCTATATAGCGATAAAATGGCTGTGCTAGTTGGAAAAGTTCCTCAAATTTCGCAAAAAGTGCTGGATCTCGGACTAAATCTGGAATGGAGTCGAAGTAGTTATCGACAATTTCCTGATTTGCGCCTTTGATTTCACCTAAAATATATTTATGCACAAAATTTTCATGATTTCCAAGCACAAATAAGAAATATTGCTGGTTTTCATGAAGAAATTCCGTGATTTCTCGCGTTCTCTTACCTTTATCAATCCAATCTCCGACCAAGACGATTTTTTGAGGACTGTGTGTGATTGTATTTCCGTCGATTTGGCAGCCCAGTTTCTGAAGCAAAAGTTTAAATTCATCCACGCATTCGTGAACATCGCCAATCATAGTGTAGTTCTCAGCTGTCGGAAGCAATGTATCTAGGAAATCGCTTTTATTCGTAATTGTGATGGTAATAGCATCAGATGTTGTGTTTTTTGTGCGAATACGATGAATTTGTTTGTAGTTTTCGCGTGAAATCGTCGGCAAAATTTCCTTTTTCAGTCGTGTTACATGGTTTGAAATGATTTTTTTAGAGCGTTCACTTGCATAATAGTCATCGCGATTTCGGTAGTCAAAGAGGATGATTTCCAAGTTATAATTATTTTGTTTTGCTATTTCACGTACTTTTTCGCGGAAGTCAGTGGCAAGTCCTGTAGTATCTAAAATGACAAATTCGGCGTTGATTGGGAATTTTGTGACCAAATCTAGTTTTTTGAATAGGAATTCAAATGTTTGCTCGCTGGATTCCAACATGATTTGGGAATACTTGTCGTAATCCTTGCCGAGAATTTCTTGGCGAATCGAATCGGAGGACAAGTATTGGACGTTGGAATAGAAGTTTTTGTCGGGAGCTGTGAACGCGAGTTTTGGTAATAGTATGTTTTGGGCAAATGTTGATTTCCCGCATTCTGTAGGGCCGACGAGCATGAAAATCGTGTGGACTTGTGTTTTTAGTTCCATCAATCAAACCTCCTTCTTTCTTAAAATGGCACCTTGTGTTGTGTGAATGCCGTTTACTGCATCGCCAATGGCTTGAAATTCAACCGTTACATCGGTACTTTTCGTTACGTTCGTGAGCCATTCTTGGAATTCTACGGTGCTCATTTCCCAATCGTGATCATCGTGGCGGAAACCTTCTAAACCATAGAAAACATTGAATTCACTATTCGGTGTCGTAATGATAAACGTGTCAAAATCAAGTGCATGAATGATTTGTCGAATAAGTCGTTTGGCGTGATTTTTTGGCATATGTTCAATAACTTCAGTCAAAATCACATCTACTTTTTCCGTTGGGGCGTTGTCTAGGAACGCGTCCAGTGATTGGTATGTGATAATATTGTTCAGCGCTTTTTTCTCCGCTTTCTTAGCGATAATCCGCAACATTTCAGCATCAATATCAATTGCATAATAATCTAGCTTCGTTTTCTCAGCAAATGGTATGGCGTAAAACCCTTCACCACAACCAACATCCACCATTATCTTATCAAAAAGCAGACTTTCAGCAATGAAATTCCGTCTTTGCGTCGCGGTACCACCGAAATCAAAAGTAATTTGATAGCGATTCGTGTTTTCTAGTTGCTCTTTGAAGCGATTAAATGTGCGCCGATTCTTTAAGAAATTATGCACAAATAAGTTTCGAATATAGAACGGTGGGTCAGTAATTTGCACGCTTCTAATGTATTTTGTCAATAAATCATCAGTAATATCAAGATGTTCACGACTAAATCCAGCAAAAAACAGACAAAATAAATTAGCAATGTGTAGCAACTCGTAAAGACTCGTACGTGTGGAAATGGTTACCGACCAATTGTCATCAGCAAGATGCTCCACTTCAAAAGTGTAATCTGTCATGTATTTTTGAAAGAAAGCGACATAATGAATCCGATGAATGTGTAACATGTTGATATGGAACTGGTGTACATAACCTTCGCTATCTCGCGCGTCAAGTTCTTTTAAAGAAAAGAACTCATTCAAGGCATTTAACGGGAAAATTGTTGAATTATAGCGGGTTAGATTAAGATATTCGAAGCTTTCCTCTCGTTCTTTCCTATAAGATATTTCGTTATCCGCATCTTTAAAATAAACATTATACGTGTCAGGCGTACCGTACCAACCATATGCGACGCCTTTTCGAACTTGTCGTAAAATCATTCCAGAATCGGGATTTTTCTTAATTAGGAAGGAGAAGTCGGGGTTCGTTGATTTTAATTGAACAATAGCCATTTGTAGTCTCCTTTTCAGTTTCAGATTGTTTCACGTGAAACAGGTTTTTTTATAGTCTTAGTATTTAAGTTAAAGGAAGCGTTTTAATTTGTCAATCCTGTTAACAATAACCTTTTCTGTATAGTATCTTACTAAAATAAGGGTTTACAATTAGTCTGTTTCGCGGTATATATAGTAAGTGCGTAAAAAAAAATAAAAAGGAGGAAAACACACATGAGTAAGAAATTATTTGCTGAATTTATCGGAACTTTCGTTTTGGTCTTATTCGGTACAGGGACTGCTGTATTAGGCGGCGGAATCGAAGGAATCGGAACGCTAGGTATTGCGATGGCATTTGGTTTGTCAATCGTTGCGATGGCCTATAGCATTGGAACTATTTCTGGATGCCATGTCAACCCAGCTGTTTCTATTGCATTGTTCTTGAACAAACGTATTTCAGGAAGCGAATTAGTAGGTTACATCGTAGCTCAAGTAGTAGGTGCTATCGTTGGTACTGCTACATTGTTATCATTCCTAAACCTATCAGACATGTCAACAAAAAATCTAGGCCAAAACGGATTCGGAAATATCGGTGCTGGCGGCGCATTTCTTGTGGAAGCAATTTTAACTTTCGTATTTGTTTTAGTTATTATCGTCGTTACTGGTAAAAAAGGAAATCCTGCTTTTGCTGGTCTAGTAATCGGCTTGACATTAGTTCTAATTCACTTGCTAGGTATTCCATTGACAGGAACTTCTGTTAACCCAGCTCGTAGTATTGCTCCAGCTCTATTTGCTGGCGGTGAAGCTTTATCTCAACTGTGGGTGTTCATTGTAGCGCCAATCGTTGGCGGTATCGTAGCTGCGATTGTTGGTAAATTTGCTTTAGACAGTGAAAAATAAGATTCATTTTAAGATATGATAGCGGAATTTGCTGTTATCATATCTTTTTTTATGATATAGTTGTCATGACAATTATTTTTTTGGGGGGTAGCTGTGGTGCGTGAATTTTATGATGAAATGACGTTTCGGACAAATGTGGTAGCTAAGAAGGCGAGTCTTGCACTACAACACGGATTGGAGCGATTTGAGGTGACGCCTGAGCAGTGGTCGGTGTTAAATGTGATTGATCAAAAAGCGCCGATTTCACAACGGCATGTAGCGGAATTTGCTGAGAAGGACGCGCCAACTGTGAACCGAATTATCGACGTTCTTCTTCGTAAAAACCTGATTGATAAAGCGGTGGATGCGAAAGATCGGCGGATCACATTGCTGTCTCTGTCTGTGGAAGGCAAGCAGAAAGTGCAGTTGATTCGGAATGTTGTAGAAGAAACGTGCGGAAATTTTTATAAAGGGCTGACAAAACAAGAATTAGCGGTGTTTGTAAATATTTTAGCGCGGATTGAAAATAATTTAGAGTGAGAAGGGATTTTTTGAAGGCGAAGTTATGGACGAAGGATTATGTTATATTATTGATTGCAAGTTTGTTTTTATATATTGGATTTCAGATTTTTATGCCAACATTACCTGCGCAAATTATTAAATTGGGTGGGACGGAGACGCAGGCTAGTCTTGCTGTAGGTTTGTTTTCGCTGGTTGCGTTGTTTATGCGCGTCATTGCGGGTGGGCTAAATGATCGTTTTGGTGCAAAAATTATGATTTTAGTAGGCTTTTTTGTATTGATTGCGGTTACGGTGAATTTTTATTGGTCCACGGTGGTTTCGGCGCTGTTAGTGTTGCGGCTTTTTCATGGTGTTGGTTGGGGGATTACGACGACTTCGATTGCAACTGGGGTTTCGACGTTAGTGCCGCCAAATCGGACGGGTGAAGGGATTGGCTTTTATGGTTTGACGACAGCGCTTGGTATGTCGCTTGCGCCGATTATCGCGATTATTTTGATGAATCAGTTTTCGTTTAATTTCTTGATTGGTTTTTCGATTGTGTTGATGGTGCTGGTTTTTCTATTAGTGACGAGATTGAGGATGCCAAAAGAGGCGCGGGCTGTGAAGCATAAGATGCAGCTTTTTGATAAGGGAGCGTTATTGCCTGCTTTACTTTGTATGTTGATGGCTTTTCCCTTAGGCGGAATTCAGACGTTTATGATGATTTATGGCTTGGAGTTACATGTCAAAATGGTTTGGATTTTCTTTGTTGGGCAAGCAATTATGGTATTAGTAAGTCGTGTTTTCGCGGGGCGTCTTTATGATTTAAAAGGGCATCGCGTGGTAATTATCCCTGGGATTTTACTGATGGGAATCGGTCTGTGGTGGTTGTCGATGGCGATGGGCGCGTGGAGTCTGTTCGGATCTTCCTTGTTCTTTGGACTTGGATATGGGATGGTTCAGCCGTCCTTGCAAGCTTTAGCTGTGGATCGTGCGGCACCAGATAAAAAGGGAATTGCGAATGGGACGTTTCTATCGGGGATGGATGTTGGCATGGCGCTGGGAAGCTTTGGATTGAGTTTTATCGCGGCACATTATAATTATGCCTTGATGTATCGCTGGTCGATTGTGACATTGGTGATTTTCTTGGTGATTTATTTGTTTGTTTTTAGAGGGAGGAGATTATTACCCGGGAAATAATTTGAGGAGGTTGCATAAATATGAGCAAACAATGGAAAATCGTTCTATCAATTTTAGCTATTCTTATTGTGTTACAAATTGTGCGTATGATAATAGCTATATTTTAGATATGTGAATAGATGAAAAACGAGATTTTTATATAAAAAGAAGTCTTGTTTTTTTATTTTTTTTAAACGCTCAGATAAGCTAAATAATCGCTTTCTTTTTAGGTTTTTCAATAAAAACAACAACAATGAGTACAATTAGTCTGAAAATATTCGTATTTTCTGATATAATGTATCCAAGTGTTAAGAGTACGTATTTATTCTATGGTTTGATTCAGCTGGAAGTGGGAATGAGATATGTATAACAATCATAGAATAAGCTTTTCGCAGCACTTATTTAGGCTCGTTACAGTAAGTTGTATTAAAACCAAGTGGTAAAGATGTAGTTAAAGGTTGGAAATACGATGGGAACAGGAGAGATGATGTGTGGAGAGGGCGTATAATTTTTCAGCAGGACCTGCGATTTTGCCAGTGCCAGTTTTAGAACAGGTGCAAAAGGAGCTATTATCGTACAAGGGTTCAGGAATGTCAGTAATGGAATTAAGTCATCGATCAGATTTGTTTGAGGAAATCTTAGGGGAAGCAGAGTCATTATTGCGTGAATTAATGAACATTCCCGAAAATTACAAAATTTTATTTTTACAAGGTGGGGCAAGCCTTCAGTTCACAATGGTTCCAATGAACTTGATGGGCGGGAAAAAAGCTTATTTTGTGAATACTGGTTCGTGGTCTGAAAAAGCGATGGAGGAAGCGGCTAAAATTGGTGATATTGAGGTTCTGGCCTCATCGAAGGATAAGAATTTCAGTTATATTCCAGAGATACCGCGTGTGCCATCGGATGCGGCTTATTTGCATATTACGACGAATAATACCATTGAGGGTACGGCAATTTTTACTCCTCCTGAAACTGGTGATGTGCCGCTTGTTGCGGATATGTCTTCCAATATTTTGTCGAGTGTGTACGATGTAAGTAAATTCGGTTTGATTTATGCTGGTGCTCAGAAAAACATTGGGCCAGCTGGTCTTACGATCGTTATTGTTCGAGAGGATTTGATTGGAAATGTCGCTGGATTACCATCTATGCTTGATTATGCTGTCCAGGCGAAGAATAGCTCGATGTATAATACGCCAGCTACTTTTGCGATTTATGTGTCGAAATTGGTGTTTGAGTGGATTAGAGCGCAAGGCGGTGTTGCGGGAATAGAAGCGCTGAATAGGAAGAAAGCGGGTCTTTTATATGATTATTTGGATGCGTCTTCGATGTTCTCGTCTCCTGTTAACAAGGCGGATCGATCGCTCACAAATGTACCGTTTGTAACGGGTTCGGCTGATTTAGATAAATTATTTATTCAAGAAGCAGAGCAACTTCATTTTGAAAATTTGAAGGGGCATCGTTCGGTTGGAGGAATGCGAGCAAGTATCTACAACGCGTTTCCATATGACGGCGTACAAGCGCTCACTGCTCTGATGGATCAATTTGCAGCTACTCATAAAGGGGGAGAAGTACATGTTTAATATTCAGACTTTCAATGCGATTGCGAAGGAAGGATTACGTAAGTTCGATGTGGAAAAATATTTAATTGACGGAAATCAGGCTCCGGATGGTATTTTGTTGCGTAGTTATGATTTGCATGATTTTGATTTTCCGGACAGTGTTAAAGCTGTTGCTAGGGCTGGTGCGGGAGTGAATAACATTCCTGTTGGAGCTTGTTCGGATCGCGGAATTGTGGTTTTTAACACGCCCGGAGCGAATGCAAACGCGGTGAAAGAACTGGTGTTAGCGAGTTTATTTATGGGCGCGCGGCCGATTTTGGAAGGTTCGGAATGGGTGAAGACGCTTGATGGTGATAATTTGGAAAAGAAAGTAGAAGCTGGGAAGAAGCAATTCGCTGGTACTGAAATTGCCGGAAAACGACTTGGTATCATTGGCTTAGGTGCAATTGGTGCGCTTGTGGCGAATGATGCGTTGGCGCTTGGCATGGATGTTGTTGGCTATGATCCATACGTTTCGGTGGACACGGCGTGGCGGATTGCCAAGGAAGTGGAACGGGCGATGACGATTGAGGAGGTTTTGGCTACGTGTGATTATTTGACGGTGCATGTGCCGTTAACGGATGGCACGGCTGGTATGTTCAATCGGGAAACGTTGCAGTTGCTAAAACCAAATGCGGTTTTATTAAACTTTTCGCGTGGGGAATTGGTGAAAGAGGACGCGATGGTCGATGCGCTTAACGCGGGTCAATTGCGCAGATATATCACGGATTTTGCGACGGAAGCATTTGTAAAGCATCCGAATGTAGAAGTTTTGCCGCATTTAGGGGCTTCGACGGAAGAGGCTGAAACAAACTGTGCTAAAATGGCTGCGAAGGAATTGGCATACTTCTTGGAGACTGGTAGTATTAAGAACTCAGTGAATTTTCCAAATGTGGATATGCCTTATAATGGGCATCCGCGTCTTGCTGTTTTCCATCATAATGTACCGAATATGGTCGGTCAGGTTACAACGGAGCTCGCGAAAGGGTCAATCAATATTTTGGATATGACGAATCGTAGTAAGGACGACTACGCGTATACGCTGATTGATATGGAGAAAGGTACACAAGCCAATTTATCGGCTGTTGAGGAGCATCTGAGTGCGATTCCGGGTGTGATTCGGGTTCGTGTGATTGAACCTGCTGGTGTAACGGCGTATTAAAAGAGAAATGAATAGCTGCGATGGGTAGTTCTGTCGTGGCTATTTTCATAAAACAAGGAGGGGTTTTTGTGGTTAAGATTAGAGGTTTTAAAGCGATTCGGCCAAGCGTGGATGTAGCGAAAGATGTGGCATCATTGCCGTATGATGTGTTGAATACGGAGGAGGCGCGGGTACTCGGTAATGCGAATCCGTTGTCGTTTTTACATATTGATAAGGCGGAAATTGATTTGGCGAAAGATGTGTCGCCGTATGATATTTCGGTTTATCAAAAGGCTGCGTCGAACTTGGCGGAATTTCAGGATAAAGGGTGGCTTGCTAAGGATGCTAAGCCGGAACTGTACTTGTATCAGCTAGTAATGAATGGACGACCTCAGACTGGACTTGTGACGTGTACGGCGATTGATGATTATGTGAGTGGTGCGATTAAGAAACATGAGTTGACGCGTGAGGAGAAGGAGCTGGATCGGATTCGCCATGTGGATGTGACGGATGCGAATACGAGTCCGATTTTCTTGACGTATCGGTCAGACGCGACGGTGAATGAGGTTGTGGATGCTTGGATTAGTAAGCATGATCCGGTGTATGATTTTAAGAGTTTTCATGATGTGACACATAGGATTTGGACGGTGGATGATACGGATGTGGTAAATGCGCTCACGGAGGCGTTTGAGGCGATTCCTGCGCTTTATATTGCGGATGGACACCATCGGACGGAATCTGCGGTGAAGGTTGGCTTGAGACGCCGTGCGGAGCATCCAGAGGCAAGTGCAGACGCGGAATTCAATTTTTTCTTATCCGTGTTGTTTCCGCAAGATCAACTGGAAATCCTCGATTACAACCGTGTAGTTGACGTACCGATTGCGACTGATTTCTTAGACCAAATAGCTGCAAAATTTGATGTAGAAAAAGTTGGTAAAGAGGCTTATAAACCGGCGACGCCAAACACGTTCGGAATGTATTTGGATGGTTCATGGTACGGCTTGAAAGTAAAGCCAGAATTTGCTGGTGACGGCGTCATTGCGAGTCTCGATGTTTCCATCTTGGCAGACCAAGTTTTGACACCACTATTCGGAATCGAGGACATCCGCCGCGATGACCGTATTAATTTTGTCGGTGGAATTCGCGGTCTTGGTGAGCTGGAACAGTTAGTGGATACTAGAAAATATACGATTGCGTTCTCGATGTACCCGCCGACGATGGATAATTTGCTTGATGTGGCGGATGCGGGCGAGATTATGCCGCCGAAATCGACATGGTTTGAACCGAAGCTGCTTAGTGGATTGTTCGTGCATGACTTAGAAAGTAATTAATTTTCGAAAGCTTGTCTGGTATTTGAAGTGCCAAACAAGCTTTTTGTAGCATTTTTTCGAGCAAAGAAAGCACTTGCGGATCCAAAGAAACTGGGTAGATTGACAATAATTGAGATACACCGCACAACTAGAAAATGTTGCTACTAAAGGGTTTTAATACCAAAAAATAGTGTAGAGCAAATCGATTTTTCTGGTGTATAAACATGTAAAAATTATTACTTGAGTTTGTGAAAAAAATAACTAGTGTGGATGTTTTGAATCTCCATTACAAATAAGTTATAATGATACACGAGTATGCACATGCAGTTTCAAATTCATAATTTCACGAATGAGCGTTTAGTGAGATTGTGAAAAATATTCACTATCTAGTTGTTTATATTGCGATACATAAATCCGAGAGTATGCAATTAGGGAGGATCATTTTAGATGGGGATCTAAGATGGTTACGTTTGTATTTTTGCGCAAAAATACACAGCAACACAAACATCAAAAGGAAAGAAGGGGATTCGGGTGTCAAAAATGCTCAAGTCATTACTACTTACAGTCTCGTTAGTCTTTGTCGGACTTCTTAGCGGCTGTGGTGATTTGACGGTACTAGACCCAAAAGGTCCAGTAGCGCAAAGTCAAAGCGATTTAATCATTTATTCGATTATCTTTATGCTGATTATTGTATTAACGATTTTCGTGTTATTCGTGATTATGATTACGAAATACCGCGAGAGAAAAGATCATTCCAACTACGAACCAAACATGCATGGTAGTACCAAATTAGAA
Source organism: Paenilisteria riparia FSL S10-1204 (assembly GCF_000525995.1). Taxonomy (GTDB): domain Bacteria; phylum Bacillota; class Bacilli; order Lactobacillales; family Listeriaceae; genus Listeria_A; species Listeria_A riparia. The sequence goes on from NZ_AODL01000007.1 coordinate 475,062, forward strand.
ATTTTATGGACGTTAATTCCGGTTGCTATTGTTATTGCCTTAGCGATTCCTACTGTTAAGACGATTTATGCGAACGAAAAGGCGCCAGAAGTTACTTCTCACAAAGACCCAATTGTTATTTATGCGACTAGCGCAAACTGGAAATGGTTCTTTAGTTATCCAGATCAGTCGATTGAAACTGTGAATTATGTACATATTCCAACGAATCGACCGGTGTTATTCAAGCTTACCGCGGCTGACTCGATGACGAGTTTCTGGGTACCACAACTTGGTGGACAGAAGTACGCGATGAGTGGTATGACGATGGATTTGTATTTGCAAGCCGACGAAACAGGTATTTTTAAAGGACGCAACTCGAACTTTAATGGAGAAGGTTTTGCAGGACAAACATTCAATGTTGTTGCACAAAAACCAGCAGACTTCAAGAAATGGGCGTTAAAAACAAAAGTTGATTCACCAACATTATCGCAAGATCGCTATGATAAATTATTATTACCTGGTAATGTGAAAGAACAATCTTACGCGGGAACGCATATGGCCTTTGTTGACCCAGCAGCGGATCCAGAATATGTTTTCTATGCGTATAAGCGCTATGGATTTGAATTAACGAATCCACACGATCCGCATGCCAAAGATATACGAACGACGAAACCAATCTTGCCACCGCGTCCTGTTACGATTACGAATCCACGTTTCGAGCAGATGGATATGGAGCCAATGATTATCAAAAATGGTACTAGTTATAAGCAAAATAAGCATTACGATGAAGAAATGAAGAAACTAGGCAAGGAAATCAATACCGATGAGGCGAAAGATCACGACAAATCGGGACACTAAAAAGGGGGGTATTTCAACATGAGTTTAGATGAATTTATCATCACCGGCGACCCACTGATTTTAGGAGCCCAAATTTCAATTGCTCTAGTCAGTATTGGTATCGTCGTGTTACTAACTTATACAAAGAAATGGAAGTGGCTTTTCACAGAATGGATTGCTTCCGTTGACCACAAGCGCCTTGGGATCATGTATCTTTTGGCAGCAGTATTGATGTTTTTCCGTGGTGGAGTAGATGCATTAATGATGCGAACGCAACTTGCAATGCCAGGCATGGAGTTTTTGGATGCTCAGCATTACAATGAGGTATTTACAACTCACGGAACAATTATGATTTTATTTATGGCAATGCCGTTTGTTATTGGTTTAATGAACATCGCCGTACCGCTTCAAATTGGAGCGCGCGACGTTGCATTCCCATTCTTGAATAATTTAAGTTTTTGGACATTCTTTATGGGGGCAATGCTCTTTAACATTTCCTTCGTAATCGGTGGTAGCCCAGCAGCAGGTTGGACAAACTATGCACCGTTAGCCGAGGAATTTAGTCCCGGTTATGGGATTAACTTCTACTTACTCGGGGTTCAGATAGCCGGTATTGGTACGCTGATGACGGGTATTAACTTTATGGTTACAATTCTCCGGATGCGAACGAAAGGCATGACACTGATGAAAATGCCAATGTTCACTTGGACATCGTTAATCACGTGTTTAATTATTGTTTTTGCGTTCCCAGTGCTTACTGTGGCGCTTGCTTTAATGACATTTGACCGTTTGTTTGGAACGGCATTCTTTACGCTAGCAAATGGCGGTATTCCGATGATGTGGGCCAACCTTTTCTGGGTTTGGGGGCATCCTGAGGTATATATTGTTATTTTGCCGGCATTCGGTATTTTCTCGGAAGTCATTTCTACTTTCTCCAAGAAAAAACTATTTGGTTACCCAGCAATGGTTGCGGCAGTTGTTGTCATTTCCTTGCTAAGTTTCTTAGTTTGGGTCCATCACTTCTTCACGATGGGTTCAGGCGCAGCAGTTAACTCATTCTTCTCAATTACGACAATGATGATTGCGATACCGACGGGGATTAAGATATTTAACTGGCTCTTTACAATGTACAAAGGGCGAATATCATTCACCACACCGATGCTTTGGTCGTTAGCGTTTATACCGAACTTTGTTATTGGTGGGGTTACAGGGGTTATGCTTGCGATGGCAGCAGCCGATTATCAATATCACAACACGTATTTCCTAGTATCGCATTTCCACTATGTGCTAATTGCCGGAACAGTATTCTCATGTTTCGCTGGTTTGATTTATTGGTATCCAAAAATCATTGGGTATCGTTTGAATGAAAAAATCGGCAAATGGTTCTTCTGGGTATTTGTGATTGGATTTAACGTATGTTTCTTCCCGCAATACTTCCTAGGTCTTGATGGCATGCCACGTCGTATTCACACATATGTACAAGGTGACGGCTGGACTACACTTAACTTTATTTCAACGGTTGGTGCGTTCCTAATGGGAGCAGCTTTCCTAATTCTTTGCTGGAACATCGTTTATAGTCATAAGAACTCTAAACGTGAAACGACTGGTGATCCATGGGATGCACGTACACTAGAGTGGGCGACTTCATCCGCTGTACCACCAAAATATAATTTCGCTAAATTGCCAGAATGGAACGACTTAGACGATTTCTGGGAGAAAAAACAGCGCGGCGAAACGTATGATGATGGCAAAGATTATAAACATATTCATATGCCGAACAATACACTACTAGGCTTTGTGATGTCAGTGTGCTTATTCACTGCTGGTTTTGGTTTAGTTTTCTATTGGTATTGGCTTGGAATTATCGGTGGTCTTGGAATGCTGGCATGTATGGCATATCGTTCCTTTAAGAAAGACGATGGGTATCATGTGGAAGTTCCTGAAATTATTGCTACCGAAGAACAAGCGGCACGTGAATTTAAAACTGGCATAAAGGAGGGTAACCCATGGAACCTATAAAAGAAAACTCCAGCCTTCCGTTAGAGTATCAATCCGAACAAGGTAGTTTAAACATTTTGGGCTTCTGGATTTTCCTAGGCGCCGAAATTGCTTTATTCGGTACGCTTTTTGCAACTTATTTTGTAATGTACAGTGGTGGCTCAAATGCGGGTCATCCACCGTCCGAAATGTTCGAGTTACCGCTCGTCCTAATTATGACATTTTTACTTTTAACAAGTAGTTTCACATGTGGTCTTGCGATTGGTGAGATGCGTAAAGGAAACGTGAAGCGTCTAATGATGTACTCCATTATTACATTACTTTTTGGTGCTGGATTCGTAGGTTTTGAAATTTATGAGTTCGCTCATTATGTAATGGAAGGCGTGACATTGAAAGTTGGGTCTTACTGGTCTGCATTCTTCGTTTTACTTGGAACCCATGGTCTCCACGTAACGATTGGTTTGTTCTGGATCTCATTTATTCTGATTCAAATTAAAATGAGAGGCTTGACGGCTCAAGCAGCTTCTAAAGTCTTCATTTCAAGCCTTTATTGGCATTTCCTAGACGTTGTGTGGATTTTTATCTTCACAGGTGTCTATCTGTTAGGGATGGTGAATTAATATGGCGAAAAACAAAGCAAATACTGCGCATGTCGAAGAAGGCATTCCGTGGAAACATATCATTGGTTTTGCCTTATCAATCGCGTTAACATTGCTAGCTGTCTGGGTTGTCTTCGAATCTACGCTAGATAAATCAGTAATCGTAACAGTTATCTTTATCTTCGCGTTCATTCAAGCAGCACTGCAACTACTCATGTTCATGCACATGACGGAAGGTAAAAATGCACGTATCCAAGTCGGTAACATCCTGTTCGCAGCTTTCATCGCAATTGTCGTTGTAATGGGCTCTTACTGGGTTATGGAAATTGGACATATGAATCACCTGATGTAAAACGAAAAAGCCGTGTCTGGCGTAAAGCTGGGCGCGGCTTTTTTTTGTTAGTAGGATTTTTTTATAAAATTGCTTGCGTTGAGGTGGACTCCAAGTGTTAAAGTTAGACATGAGGAGATGATACCAATGACAGCGAAAAAACAGACGGCTGGGCGTGATCGATTGGGAGATTTTGCGCCTAGGTTTGCGGAGTTAAATGATGATGTTTTGTTTGGAGAAGTATGGTCACGAGAAAATGAACTGAGCGCGCGGGATCGCAGTGTTGTTACGATTTCTGTCTTAGTATCAGGTGGAGATTTTGAACAATTACGCTCGCATTTGGAAAAAGGTAGGGAGAATGGTATTATGGAAAGTGAGATTGTGGAAATTATCACGCATATTGCTTTCTATGCTGGTTGGCCAAAAGCGTGGTCGGCATTTACTATTGCAAAAGAGATTTACGGGAGGTAAGGTATGGGACGAAAAGGTTGGCTATTTGTTGTACTAGCAATGTTCCTATTGGCAGGTTGTAGCGTGGAGGCGGGTAGTAATATACGCTCGGAAATGAAGCCGAATGAAGCGGCGCTCGCGATAGTAAAAGAGGAGATTCCCAAGTATTCGCCGAATTTGTCGTTGGAAGCAATTCAGAATGATGGCGCTTACTATTTTGCGGTCTTGAAGAAAGAGGATATCATGATTTATCAGTTTACGTATAAGGATAGCGCGGATGTGTCGATACCAGTGTATTTGAAGCGTGAGAAAAATGGGTGGAAGCAAGTGAGTGAATTGCCATTCATTGATTATTCAACGACGATTGGTAAAGAGGCCGCGCGTTATTTGACGGAAGAAATGCATAATCCGAGGACAAAAGGCATTGTTGTGTTGCATAATAGTTTGTAAGGGAGCTGAAATACCAATGAATATAAAAGAAGCGAGTGAACGCACGGGAGTTTCGGCAGATACGATTCGCTATTATGAACGGATTGGCTTAATCCCGCCAATTGAGCGCAATCATAATGGTGTGCGGCAGATTGATGATGAGGACTTGCGTTGGTTGGAATTTAGCCGGTACATGCGCCATGCAGGGCTTTCTGTGGAAGCGTTGATTGAGTATTTGGCGCTGTTTCGGATGGGTGACGCTACAATTGATACGCGGATCAACTTGTTGAAAGAACAGCGAAATGAGTTGAAAGAGCGGATTGATGTGATGCAAGAAGCGTTGGAACGGCTCGATTTTAAAATTGAGAATTATCGAGGCCATATGGTACCAACTGAGGAAAAATTGAAGGATTTTTAATGCAAAAACAGAAAACCTGCGCAGGTTTTCTGTTTTTTGGTACGTCTAATAAATCAATGTCACATCTTTTTCTTTCAAAAACTGTTTCCATTCATGGGATGGTTCTTTGTCTGTAATCAAGTAGTCAATTTCCGAAATATCGACGATTTTGATGAATGCATTTCTGTCGAATTTGGAGGAGTCGGCTACTAGGATGACTTTATTGGCGCGTTTTAACATGTGATTTTTGACTTCGGCTTCGGGTTCGTTGGAGTCGGTGATGCCGTTTTCCATGGAGAGGCCTTTGCAGCTTATAATCGCATAATCGACGTAGTAGCGACTAATTGTATTTGCGGCGTCTGAACCAACAAGGGAGTTAGATTTTGTGCGCAGTGTGCCGCCTGTGAGAATGAGGTGGACTTTGAAATTAGAGAGCAGGTCCACGGCTGTGATAGAGTTAGTAATGATGGTGAGATTCTCTTTTTCGCGCGCTAGAAGATTAAGTGATTCGAAGACAGTAGAGCTTGTATCGGCGATTAGTGAGTCTCCAGATGTGATTAATGAGGTTGTTTTTGTTGCGATATTCTTCTTTTCTTCGACATTGATGATGTTTCTTGTGGCATATGGGAGATCTTCATTGGTGTGCTGACTAAGTGTTGCACCGCCATAGCTGCGATCGACAATGCCTTCTTTCTCCAGTTTGTCCAAATCACGGCGAATCGTTTCTTCTGATACGTTGAATGTTTTGGCAAGTTGGGAGACGTGAACTTTTTTTATTTTTCTTGATTTCCGATAGTATTTTATCTTTTCGCTCAAAAGCTAGCAATTTCATCACATCCTTGTCTTCTTTATTGTAAACAAAGAAATATTTACAAGCAAGTTTTATCATGAACCCCACATAAAACAATAAAAAACAACATAAATGCAAATAAAAATGTTGACTTAATGTTTGTTTTGGTTTATTCTTGTCTTATAAATGAAAGACATGAAGGAGGTTGGGAGGATGAAACATGTAGCTGTGGATGTTGGTGCTTCAAGTGGTCGTTTGTTGTTAGGCGAGCTGGTTGATGGGAAAATAGTGCTGACGGAAGTGCATCGTTTCCAAAATGGATTTTCGCAGGTCGATGGTGTCGATTTATGGGATATTGATCATATATTCACAAATATTCTTGTTGGACTGGAGAAGTTGAAACAGTCTGGTGTGGCGGAATGCACGCTTGGAATTGATACGTGGGCGGTGGATTATTGTTTAGTGGGTCCTGAAGGGAAGCGGTTACAAGAAGTGGTTAGTTATCGTGATACGCGAACGAACCAGGCGATGGATGCTGTTTTGAAGCGGATTCCTGCTGCGGATATATACGAGAAGACGGGTATTCAGTTTTTACAGTTTAATTCGTTGTATCAGTTGTTTGTAGAGGATGCGGAGCTTAAGAGGCAGGCGGAGAGCGTGATGATGGTTCCTGATTATTTAGGATATTTGTTGACTGGGGAGCGCGTGACGGAGGTGACGAATGCTTCTTCTACGCAAATGTTGAACCTTTGTACGAGGGAATTTGACGGAGAATTGTTGGATGTTGTGGGATTGAATGCGGGGCAGTTTGCGTCGTTTGCGAAACCGGGGCAGTTGCTTGGGAAGGTTAGTCGCGATTTACATGAGAAATATGATTTGCCGGATTGTGATGTAGTAGTCGTTGCGACGCATGACACGGCTTCAGCGGTTCTTGGTGCACCAGGTGTTGGCGATGATTGGGCGTTTTTGTCGAGCGGGACGTGGTCTTTGTTGGGTGCGGAATTGCCGAATCCGATTAATACACGAGAGGCTTTTGCTGCGAATTACACGAACGAATGGGGCGCCTACGATACTTTCCGCTTTTTGAAAAACATCATGGGATTGTGGCTTATTCAGGAAGTCGCGAGGATGCAAAATTATGCGTATAGTTATGCAGAACTTGCCGAATTAGCGACACACGAAGAACCTTTCGCAGTGCTGATTCCCGTCGATGACCACCGGTTCTTAAACCCAGAAAACATGATTGCCGAGATTCAAGCTTATTGTACGGAGACAAAACAAGAAGCCCCACAAACACCGGGGAAATTAGCACGCGTTATTTATGATAGTTTGGCGGTTCAATATGCGTTGCAAATCGAGCAATTGCAAGCATTGACGGGGAAAACGATACGGCATCTGCACATTATTGGTGGTGGCGCGAACATCGCTATGCTGAATCAATTGACCGCGGATCTGACAGGAATTATGGTTCACGCGGGTCCAACGGAAGCTACGGGTCTTGGGAATTTGGCGGTACAGTTCATTGCGAGTGGCGAGGCGCGAAATATGATGGAAATTCGAGAAATTATTCGCAAATCCGTTCCAATAACTACATATAAACCAAGTAATAGCAACAGTTTTTCGGTAGTAAAAGCAAAATACCAAACCATTTCAGGAGGCGTTTTAAAATGAGTAACGAACAATTACAGCAGCAATACGAGTGGGCCAAGGCAGCCTATGCGAAATATGGCGTAAACACAGACGATGTTTTAAAAAAATTAGCTAACATCAAAATTTCTATGCATTGCTGGCAAGGTGATGACGTTGCCGGTTTCATGAACCCAGACCAAGAGCTGACTGGAGGCATTTCGGTGACGGGAAACTACCCAGGCGCAGCGCATACGCCAGAACAATTACGCGCGGATTTAGAAAAAGCTTTTCACTTATTCCCGGCAAACATAAAGTGAATTTGCACGCGATGTATATTGATACAGACGAAAAAATAGATCTTGACGAAATTGAGCCAAAACATTATGAAAAATGGGTTGCTTGGGCGAAAGAGCAAGGATTAGGACTAGATTTTAATCCGACATTTTTCTCCCATCCGAATTCCGAAGATGGATTCACGCTGAGCCATCCAGACAAGAAAATTCGCGATTTCTGGATTGAACATGGTAAACGAGCACGGAAAGTTGCGGCGTACTTTGGTGAAGAATTAGGACAAACATCGGTCAATAATTTTTGGGTTCCTGATGGTTTTAAAGATAATCCGATTGATCATTTGGCACCACGTAAGCGTTTGATGGAGTCATTGGATGAGATTTTCGCGGAAGATTTGGATAAGAAATATACGCTGGATGCGGTGGAAAGTAAGTTGTTTGGACTCGGCGCAGAAGCATATACGGTGGGTTCGCACGAATTTTATATGGGTTATGGTATTACGCGTAACAAGTTGGTGTGTCTGGATGCGGGCCATTTCCACCCGACAGAAGTAATTTCGAATAAGTTGTCGTCCTTGTCATTGTTTAGTGATGGTATTTTGCTACACGTTAGCCGTCCGGTTCGTTGGGATAGCGATCATGTGGTGATTATGGACGACGAGTTACAGGAAATCGGCCGCGAGTTAGTTCGCAATGACCTACTCGGCAAAACGAATATCGGCTTGGATTTCTTCGATGCTACGATTAACCGCGTCGCAGCATGGGTTATCGGTACACGCAACACGATTAAAGCGCTCTTAAAAGCAATGCTTGAACCAACTGAATACTTGAAAAAAATTGAGCTAGAAGGTGACTACACGACACGTTTGGCGCTAACAGAAGAACTGAAAGACTTCCCGTTTGCCGCGGTTTGGGATTATTATTGCGAAGCGCAAAATGTACCAGTTCGTGAAGTGTGGTTAGAAGAAGTAAAGAAATACGAAGAAAATACATTGTTGAAACGTTAATAAGGGGGCAAAAAGTGATGAATGAAGTAATAAAAGCACCATTCGTACAAGAAATGATGAAAGTAACGGCAAATCTATATCGCCTTGGTTGGGATGAACGAAACGGCGGGAACATTAGTTATTTGCTAACCGAACAAGAAGTTAGTGAGTTTGTCAATCCAAATCAAGTTATCCGCACAATACCAATGATTTTCGATGCAACCGAACTGGCAGGTAAATATTTTATCGTAACAGGTTCCGGAAAATACTTCAAAAATGTTATCGACGAACCAGATGTGAATCTCGGCATTATACGTGTCGCGCAAACGGGTAAAAGCGTCGAACTATTATGGGGCTTGACAGATGGCGGCGTACCGACAAGCGAGCTACCAGCTCATTTCATGAGTCATATCGAACGACTAAAAATCGATTCGAACCACCGAATTATTATGCATAATCATGCAACAAATATTATCGCAATGACATTCACACATTCCCTAGATGAACGCGATTTCACACGTACTCTATGGCAAATGTGCACGGAATGTATCGTCGTTTTCCCAGAAGGCGTCGGCATTTTGCCATGGATGGTTCCTGGGACTGACGCGATTGGTATGGCAACAGCTGCGAAAATGCGCGATTTCCGATTGGTGATTTGGCCACATCACGGTATTTTTGGTGCTGGAAGTTCAATGGATGAAGTGTTCGGCTTGATTGAAACGGCTGAAAAAGCGGCGGAAGTCTACACACTCGTTCAAGCTCAAGGTGGCGTTAAACAAACAATCACTGATCAGCAACTGCAAGACTTGGCGGACGCATTTGGTGTTACTGCCAAATCTGGATACCTACAAATTGGCGTGAAGTAAGCAAACAAGCGGGGAAGCACAATCCAAGTTTCCCCGCAAAATAAAGGAGGAGACATCAAAATGGAAAGAATCGCATCAATCATGTACTTAAAAGATGGTTTTGCCGAAGAATACAAAGCGCGACACGATGATTTGTGGCCAGAAATGGAGCAAGCATTGAAGGCCCATGGTGCTCATAATTATTCGATTTTTCTCGATGACAATACACACGTTCTGTTCGCATACTTAGAAGTTGAAAATAAAGAAAAATACGAGAAAATAGCAGCGACAGACATTTGCAAAAAGTGGTGGGCATATATGGAACCGCTGATGGACACGAACAGCGACAATAGCCCAGTCTCAAAAAGTTTAACGGAAGTTTTCTATCTTGCATAATTTAAAGGAGGAAAAAACATGGCAAACGCGAAAAAGGGAAGCTTAAAAGCAACTCTAACTGTGTCGATGTCGAATTTCTTAGAAGCAGGTTCTATAGTTGCAGGGGCTGGCGGTTTGACATTATGGGTCAATTACTTAAACTTATCAGACGCATCAGTAGGATTACTCGGAGCCGTTAGTGCGAATGGATTTGGTTCCGCAGTCGGCGCTTTCATAGGCGGGGCACTCGTAGATAAGTACGGACGTAAGTTCATCTACAAATATGATTTAATCGTTTACATGATTGGCGTATTGTTGATAGCGCTATCAATGAACTTTGGGATGTTGCTAACAGGCTATATCGTAACAGGGATTGCCGTTGGAGCAGCGATTCCAGCAGCTTGGACATACATCGCCGAAGAAGCTCCAGCAAAAAACAGAGCCGCACATGTCGGTTACGGGCAACTCGCTTGGTCGGTAGGTCCCGCAGTCATGCTATTTCTAGCCGTTTTACTAGCGCCACTTGGCCTACTCGGAAGCCGAATTATTTTTGGTATGCTGTTTGTAATCGCTTTAATCACTTGGGTGATGCAACAACAAATCAGCGAATCTGCCGTATGGGTTGATCAGAAAAAAGAAGACGCAAAACTTGAGAATAAGGGTAAAAAAGTTTCCATCAAGGAGCTATTTACAATCAAAGCAAACCGAACTGCTATTATTCTAGTCATGGGAATCTATTTCTTCTGGAACTTAGTAGCTGGCGTCATGGGTTACTTCATGCCATACATTTACCAAGTTGTCGGCGGACTATCCTCAGCACATGCCAATCTGTTACAAGGCACGCTATGGGTATTCACGATTCTCTCAACATTCTTCGTATTCATTAAACTAGGTGATAAAGTAAACCGTAAATTACTATTTGGTATCGGAGCAGTCATGGGAATCGTCGCTTGGGCAATCCTAACATTTGGTTCCATGGGTATGACAGAACTACTACTATTCATCATCTTGTGGGGCGTTGCAGCCGGATTTGGCGCACAAGCATTTTACGGATTATGGGCTGGCGAACTTTTTAAAACACAATATCGGGCGATGGTGCAGGGACTCATGTTCGGATCAGTAAGGATTGGCGTCGGCTTGATTTCACTCGTCGTCCCAGCAATGATTACGTTCCTAGGATTCAAAGCAGCAGGAATGGTCATGATTGCCTTCCTAGTCATCCACCTAATTATCGGCCTTGTCTTAGCACCTGAAACACGCGGCAAGACACTGAAAGAAATTGAAGAAGAACGCTATGGCAAAGAAAACACGATTATCGAGGAGGAAGAATTCAATGTATAACAGAATGATTTTAAACCAAACTTCTTATTTCGGAGCCCGCTGCATCGAAAAAATCACCGAAGAAGCGCAAAAATCGGCTTTTCAAAAAGCATTTATCGTCACAGACCGACCACTAGTAGAACACGGCATCGTCGCAAAAGTCACGGCACTACTTGACGCAGAGTCAGTGTCGTACGACATTTTTGACGGCTCCGTTCCAAATCCAACAATCGCTGTTGTAAAATCGGGACTGGCGGCTTTCCATGAATCGGGCGCGGACTACATCATCGCAATTGGTGGTGGGTCCCCGATTGATACCGCGAAAGCAATCGGAATTATCGCGACAAATCCAAGCTTTGCCGATGTGCGGAGCTTGGAAGGTGTAGCAAATACGACGGAGCCGTGTGTACCAATTTTTGCAGTACCGACGACATCAGGGACTGCAGCAGAAGTCACAATTAATTATGTTATCACGGATGAAGAGCAACAGCGCAAGTTCGTTTGTGTAGACCCTCACGATATCCCGCTTGTGGCGTTCGTTGACAGCGATATGATGATGTCCATGCCAAAATCACTTTGTGCTGCCACAGGAATGGACGCGTTGACACACGCTATCGAAGGCTACATCACGAACGCAGCTTGGGAAATGACAGATATGCTACACATAAAAGCTATCGAAATCATTGCTGGTTCCTTACGTGATTCAGTGAACGAAGACCCCGCTGGTCGCGAAAAAATGGCATTAGGTCAATACATCGCGGGAATGGGATTCTCCAATGTTGGCCTAGGTCTAGTACATGGTATGGCACATCCACTCGGCGCTTGGTATGACACGCCACACGGTGTCGCCAATGCGATAATCCTGCCAACAGTCATGACCTACAACGCAGCACACACCGGCGACAAATACCGCGATATCGCGCGTGCTATGGGCGTTCCCAACACCGAAACAATGTCCATCGAAGAAGCACGAAAAGCAGCTATCGACGCAGTTTCCCAGCTTTCCAGAGACGTTGGTATACCAGCAACACTAAGCGAAGTAGGCGTAAAAGAACAAGATATCGAAGCCCTGTCCAAAGATGCCCTCGCAGACGTCTGTACAGGAGGCAATCCACGACCAACAAACACGACAGAAATCCAAGAACTTTACCAATCACTACTTTAGTAACAAAAATTTCACACTTTCATCTTATAAAATTCATGTCTGTCCGTTAAGATAAATATAGTAGATAACAGCAGTGACTCCTTAACTCCCTTTTGTTGGGCCTGTATGAACAAAGTGAATTACAGGCCCGATATAAGCGTGAGCAAAGCGAGGGGTTAATCCTTACCGACTGTTCGCCGCCAAACTTCCTTACCAAACACTTTCTCACGATTTACATAAAGAAGAAAACACACCTTACCCGAAAAAAACCTCGCGCACCTCCTCATTTAGTGAAAATACACAAAAAAATCGCGTACCTAGCCATATCGTCTGACAATTCACCCCAGTTCACATTTATTTTTAGACCCTTTAGATAAATTCCTACTACAAAACTAGCAGAAAAGAACAAAGCTTTCTCCTCCAAGTCGATGTAAAATAAATATTGTGATAACATTCACAAATTCGAGAGGAGTTGTAGCAAATGATGTTTGCGAAAAAAGTACACGATTACAAAGAACGTATTTTTGATGTAAATGAAATCAGGTCTTTCGATGATGAGCAAGCGAAGAAAACCGTTTTTTACGAAACAGGGCAAACCGTAGGAGCCGTTTGGTGTTTAAAACCAGGACAAGAACTTTATTTTCATTCTCATAAACAAGCAGACGATATTTGGATTTGTATCGAAGGCGATTCTGGCACATACTACCCTGAATGTGGCGAATCTGTTGAGATTTCCAAAGGTATGATTTGCGTTGCTAGACCAGGAGAGAAACATGGTATGAAGAACACGGGCACAACCGATTTCGTCTTCATTGGTATTGCTGGACCAGTACCACTAGATTTAATTTTGCATGAGTTAGAATAGTTATGTATGGTATATAATCAACTCATATAGTGTTAAATATCCTCTAAATGTGCTACGATTAGATTTGACACAAAGAAGGGGGATATTTTATGAACATCATTATTGCATTATTAGCTGGTCTCGTAGCATTCGCGGTCGGGGCTTTATGGTACACTGTATTTTTCGGGAAAATATGGATGAAAGCAGTCGGAATAAGCGAGGAAACACTGCAGAAAAGCTCGCCGATGGTCTCAATGATTGTGACGGTCGTTGTGGAAATGGCAGTAGCCTTGCTCGTTAGCTTCGTCTTAATTCATTTAGCTCTAGGGGTTTATCTCGGCGGTCTTCTCATTGCAGGCATCGCAATTCTGTCCGCAATTAAGAACTATATGTTCGAAATGAAGCCATTCCGTCTGATTTTAATAAATGAAAGTTATAAATTAGTAACGATTATGATTATGACGGCAAGTGTTGCGTTATTCGCCTAAACTGGAGTAAAAATTACTCCGGTTTTTTTTTGCGCTTTTCTTGACTCCTAGCTGCATATACGAAACAATAAGGTATAGAATTAAAAGGAGGTTGTTTCACGTGAAACATTGTAAAATTAAAATTGAAAAAGATGTTCCCGCAAAAATGCGCGATGGTGTGACGTTGTATGCAGATGTTTATCGACCAGATGAGGACGGTGAATTTCCAGTTTTACTAACGAGACTTCCTTACAGTAAGATTTTTGGATTGCATTTTTTACGGCCAGATGTGTTGGCAGAGAATGGATATATTGTTGTGGTGCAAGATGTGCGCGGGCGTTATGCGTCAGAAGGTGAGTTCATTCCTTACATAAATGAAGCGAATGACGGCTATGATACAGTGGAATGGGCCGCGAAACTGCCACAAGCAAACGGCAAAGTGGGAATGTTTGGCTTGTCGTACTACGGTTATACGCAATTGTTAGCCGCGATGGCTGAGCCGCCAAGTCTGAAAGTCATTGTCCCAACGATGTCGCAAAATAATATGACGGATGTCTTTAATGATCACGATGGTACACTTGAATTGGGCGCATGGGCGTCGTGGAGCATCGAGTCAATTCTCCCAGATTTAATCATGCGCCATATCACAGATTCGAAAGAGCGAGAAGCCGCATTCGAACAACTTGCAAATGACATAGATAACCTTGGAGAATGGTACAAATACAAGCCAATCAACGCTTGGCCACCAATCAAAAACACTGGTGCGATGCCATATTTCACGGAAATTCTCGATTATCCACTAGATCACCCACATTGGAAAAATACGAGCGTCAAAGACAACTACGACAAAGTAAAAACGCCAGGTCTTCACATCGGCGGTTGGTATGATTGCTTCCTAGACAAAACAATCGCCAACTTCTTAGGCGGACACCGCCAAGGTCTCGGAGACAAACTTGTTATTGGCCCTTGGACACACGGTAATTTCATCTCGATGATTGGTGATCGCGATTTCGGAACGGCTGCCAACGCTTGGGGCGAAGCAAACATGCACACACGCCATCTTGAGTGGTTCAATCATTGGCTAAAAGGCGAGTCATTACCGCACACAGCGCCAATTCAAATTTTTACAATGGGTATTAACAAATGGCAAGGCGCGAAGAATTGGCCACTAGAAAACACGAATTTTACGCCACTCTACTTCCATAGTAACGGCAACGCCAACACACGAAATGGTGACGGCACCGCTGATTTCAAACGACCAAAAGCCACAGAACCCACGGATAATTTTGCATATGACCCTGAAAATCCCGTTCCTTCACACGGCGGCGGAACTTTGCACAAAGCGATTCAAGCGGACGGACCACGCGATCAGCGCGAATTAGAATTACGCGAAGACATCCTGTGCTACACGAGCGAGCCGCTAACCGAAAACATTGAAGTGACTGGACCGGTCGAAGTCGTACTTTGGGCAAAAACGGACGCCATCAACACCGACTTCACTGCAAAACTAATCGACGTTCTACCCGACGGTACGGCATTCAACCTCACAGAAGGAATCATCCGCGCGTCCAAACAGCACGGAGATCAAGTACAACAGAATGTGCATAAATATACGATTAATCTTTGGTCTACAAGTAACGTTTTCCTAAAAGGCCACGCCATTCGTGTCGAAATTTCATCTAGCAACTTCCCACGATTCGACGCTAACCCTAACACTGGCGCGAGTTTTATCAATACAACCGAAAGCGTCATTGCGAATCAAACCATTTTGCACGACGAAGCACATCCATCCCATATTTTACTGCCGATAATTCATGACTAAAGTTCCTATACGAGTCATTTAATTCATGATAGAATAATAAGGTATGTCTAAAGGAAAGTATCTTTCAAGGCAAACTAAGGGAGCTTGAAAGTTAAACAATAAACAAGATACACATAAAGGAGCGGTAAGGTGAGAATTTTTTCGAAAATAGGTGTTGTCTTTTTAGCAGCAACCTTAGCAATGAGTAGTTTAGTACACGGGCCAGTAACGGCGGACGCAGCAGTAACGCCACCAACAGTTAACGCCAACGCAGCCATCACAATTGAAGAAAGCACCGGCAAGATTTTATACGGCAAAAACCCAGATCAACTGATGGGCATCGCATCCATGACCAAGATGATGGACGAATACTTACTTTCTGAAGCAGTAGCCAAAGGAAAAATCGCATGGGATGATAAAGTAACTATTTCCGATTATGCTTATGAAATTTCGCAAGACCGCTCGTTATCCAACGTACCATTACGACGCGGCGAGCAGTATACAGTAGAGGAACTTTACCAAGCTATGGCTATTTATTCCGCGAACGGAGCAGCAATCGCTATCGCTGAAAAAATAGCAGGATCAGAAGCCAAATTTGTAGACATGATGAACAAAAAAGCAGATGAGTTAAAACTTGGCGAACACAAATTTGTCAACGTCACAGGCCTTAACAATGCCGATTTAAAAGGTAAGCAGCAAGTCGGAAGTGCAACCGACGAGAATCAAATGACAGCACGCGGCGTAGCGAAACTTGCCCAACATATCATCCAAGACTACCCAGATGTGCTCAAGACATCTAGCATTCCAAAAATGAAGTTCCGCGCAGGTACCAGCGACCAAATCGACATGACGAACTGGAATTGGCTATTACCAGGCTTGATTTACGCCCGAGCTGGCGTTGACGGCTTGAAAACCGGAACAACTGATTACGCAGGTCAATGTCTTACAGCAACTGCAGTACAAGATGGCATGCGCGTCATCACCGTAGTCATGCACGCAAACGGCGGAACGAGCGCCCACGACAAAACACGCTTCAACGAAACTAACAAAATGCTCGATTTCGCATTCAATAATTTCAAAGTCATGGAAGTTCGCAAAGCCAACGCAACAATCAAAGAGACCGCCAAAAGTAAATAAAGGCAAAGAAGACACCGTAGCTCTGATGACTAAAGACGCAGTAAAACTAGTAGTACCGAAAACAACCACAGAACCTAAACTAGACGAACAAGTCACAATCGACAAGAAAACACTAGATGCCCCAGTCAAAAAAGACACCAAAGTCGGCACAATGACTGTCCAACTAAAAGACGGTGACACACTGGGCTACGTCGATGGCAATAAAATAGATACCATCAACGTCGTAACCAAAGACGATGTTGACAATGCTAACTGGTTCATGCTAGCACTCTACAGCATCGGCGACTTCTTCAGTGGCATTTGGGACTACATCACGGACGGCATCAAAGGCTGGTTCAACTAAATATATGTAGAAAAGAGCCCCGTATTTCGATACAGGCTCTTATTTTAATGCAAAAACAAGTATTAAATATAGATTTTTTAAATGGGTAAGACATACACTCCGATTCACGCAAATCGGGAGAAAGCGTTTGGTAAAGAAGTGTGGCGTCGAACAGTCGGCAAGGATTAACCCCTCACTTCGTTCACACTTATATTGGTCCTGTAACTCACTTTAGCCCAACAAAAAAACCAACGTGGGTAAAAGGGAGGAAACCACGTTGGTCAAAAAAGGGAGTTTGGATTTTCGTTCTCAGGGGAAAGAATGAAAATTTAATTTGTTAACTTATGACCTTATTATAACGAGATAATGAGAGATTATCCTGTGACTGAGATGAGAATTTAATGAAAATTAAAAAGCTTGCTACTCCTTTTCATTGGATAACAAGCTTCACAGTTATTTGTTTATTTCTCTTTCGCACCATTTTCTACGTAGCTCATATCATTCACATCAGTAATTGTATATTTACCATCTTTATACTCAATTTTAGTAACGCTTGCATTTTTTTAATCCGCCTTCAGGTAATTTATATCCAGGAGAAATCGTATCTAGCAGCGCGCCAATACTCAAGCCATGCGATACAAGAAGAACATTGTGATCCCCTTTTTTGCTTTCTGTTTTCGAAATGTCATCCAGACCATCTTGCAAACGGGCTGTAATTGTCGCATAATCTTCCGCAGGCCAATTGCTGCCCTCTTCTACACGATTTTTATCCAGAGCTGCTACACTGTTCGCAAAATCTTTCGGTGAAATACCTGCTTTTTGCCATTCCTCTAGTGTTTTTCCTTGGCTTTTCGCAATATCTGTCCACATATTGTGGTTTAAATCACCTTCATAACTACCAAAATTGAACTCGCGGAAACGAGCATCCGTTTTCAGTTCAGTGCCGGATGATTTTTTATTTTCTTTTAAAATAAGATCTGCTGTCTGAATCGCGCGACCACTATCGCTACTATAAGCCGAACCAAATTTTACGTTTTTTAGACCTTTCCCAGCATTCTTTACAACTTCTTCCCCAGCCGGCGTTAATACTGCATCAGACCAACCTTGCACACGATCCGTCGTATTAAGCATGGTTTTCCCGTGCCTTACCACATAAAAAGTAACTGTCCCATCTTTTTTTGTTGTGTCTTTTGAATCTGCGCTCGTACTTGTGTTGCTACAACCCACGACCAACAATAAGCCGCAAACTACCATTAAAATTTTTAACATTTGCTTTTTCATTCTTCTGCTCCTTTTTTGTTAAAATTTATCTCGACAGCTGAGGGAAGCTGTGGAAATCAATACAAAAAAATAACCCAAATAGATTTAGGAAAAAGCACAAATACGCAATTTCCAGTCTACTTAGGTTATGCCCGAATAAACGGTAACAATCCTTTTAAGAGATACATGAAATTCATAACAAAATCAATATACCATATCTTGCAAACGGTTTCAATAGTGAAATTAAAATTTTCTAGTAGCCATATCATTTTATAAAATCCAAATAAAAAACCATCGCGGAAAAGGGAGTAACCGCGATGGTCAAAAAGGGAGTTTGGGATTTTCATTCTTAAGGGAAAGTATGAAAATTATTTGCTTGTTGTTAGCTTATAAATACATAATAAACGTTGCAGAAAAAATTTTGCTGTGAGGAACATTAGAATTTGATGAAAAATAACATCGGGATTTAAAGGGATTGTCGTTGGATTGACTTAGTCCTGTAATGTTCGATTGGTATGATGTGTCTCAAATGGGGAAAAGGGAGTGCAAATATTGACAGTTAAGTTTCGTAATGGGGTTATTTTTTTGATGCTGGTAATGGTTCTGGCAGTAGGGGTTTCAGTATTACCGAAGACTGGAGATGCAGCGACGACTTATAAAATGACGACAACGGTAGAGAGCAATATTCGCACAGGGGATAGCGTGAAGTATGCCATTATCGGTTATTACAAGGCAGGAACGACAGTGATTTTCACAGGCAAAACGGCAAATAATTGGTACCGTATTACATATAAAGGTAAAGTGGGATATGTATCGGGAAAATGCCTAGCACCATACAAGGCACAAACATTCACAGCACTTAACAACGAAGCGAAGAAGCACTTAGGTAAGAAATACAAATGGGGCGCAACTGGTCCAACATCATTCGACTGCTCCGGTTATACAAGCTATGTCTTCAAACAATCTATCAACAAAGCTATTCCACGAACGGCTAAAGAACAATATAACGCATCCACAAAAGTAAAAGCTAACCAACTAAAAGCTGGTGATTTAGTATTCTTTAACTACGGAAGCGGTATTGCACATGTAGGAATTTATGTAGGTAGCGGCAAAATGATTAACGCTCAAAACAATGGCGTGAAATATGACACAATCTCAAGCGGGTATTGGAAAAAATACATTGCAGGCTACGGTCGCGTTGTGAATTTCTAAAGGCAGGATTATATACGAAATGAATCAGCTGAAAATGCTCGATTAATGAAGCAGGAGTCACACTTAACTTGACAAAGGAGTTTGTGGTTTGCTGCTTTTTTTGCATAGAAAAACTGGTATGGAAAAGGCATTAACCATACCAGTTAAAAAAGAGAGCTACCAAGTACAGGCCAAAAGGGTAACTGACCTGAGATTACTTGTTGTTTAGCTATGAACTTATAATAACGAATTTATGCTAAAACCCAATGTGAATTGTGTAACATTATGATTAGTTCTTGCTTAGTTCTTACTCATTTGGATAAATTTATAGCTGTATGGTGAACCAAAAGTGTGTTTTTGAACGCCGGTGATGTCTGGATTTTGAAGGACAGCAACTTGATGTTGGTACAATGGCAAAATTGCAGCGTCATCGTCCAGTAGGACTTTTTCAGATGCTATGAATGCGTTCCAACGTGCCGAGGCGTCTGTTGCTAGTGTTGTGTCGGTGGACTTGACAAGTTGGTCGTATTTCGGGCTATTGTAGTGCATGCTGTTATTGTAGTAATCGGATAGGAATAGACTACTATATGTCCATGGGTCTTTGAAATCGGGCATCCAAGCTGCTAGCGACATATCGTAATCGCTGGATCGTGTTAGCTCAGTGGCGCTTTTTGCGGGCATGGTTTTGATGTTAATTGTTACACCGGGTAAATTTGTTTCAAATTGATTTTTCAGGAAGGTAAAAATCGTTTTGGTCGTGTCTTGGTCATCGCCTAGAAGTTCAAGTGTAATGGTGTCAGTCCGGAGCTCTTTTTTTGCTTGTGCGAGATATTTACTAGCTTCGGTTTTGTTACACAATAGGTGGTCCCCGCTGTCAGTGCGGAAGTCTGCTCCTGTTTTAGGATTTTGTACGAAGTCTTTAGGAAGCAGTCCGTTAGCAGGGAATGAACCATCGCCTAAGATTTCAGATGTTAATGCTTCTTTGTCGACTGCTAGGTTAAGCGCGTGGCGCAGTGCGTTGTTTGCGAGTGGTGTTGCTTTGCCATCTCGTTTTTGATTGAACCGCAAATAACTAACAAGTGAATCTTTTTCAGTCAAAAAGTCAGCGCGATCTTTGTACTGCTTGGCATATTCGCCAGAAAGTGGTGCACGGTCGGCTTCTTTTGTGTTGTATAAATTAACGCCTGCATTGATGTCTTTGGCGACTTGTACGGATATTTTATCGACATCTACGCTCTTTTTATCCCAGTATTCTGGATTTTTCGCGTAAGTCCAATTTTTTGAGGTGTTACCATCCCAGCTTTGCATCACGAATGGGCCGTTGTATAGTGTGTGCTTGGCGTCTGTGCCGTATTTATCGCCTTGTTTCTCCACGAATGCTTGTTTTTGTGGGAAGAAGGTTTCGAATGAAAGTAACGAGATGAAGTAAGGTACGGGTTTTTTCAGCGTGATTTTTAAGGTCTCTGCATCGGGTGCGACAACGCCGAGCTCTGAAGCGGGCAGTTTACCTTCGTGAATTTCTGTGGCATTTTTAATGGAATCTTTGAAAAGAGCAGCGTAGCTTGGCGCTGTCTTTGGGTCAACGGCGCGACGCCATGCGTAGACGAAATCGTCGGCGGTCACTTGGGAACCATCAGACCATTTGGCGTCTTTTCGCAACTTGATTGTATATTCCGTCTGATCGGAGTTGATTTCGGGCATACTTGCAGCGACGCCGGGCACAAAGTTATCCTTTTTATCTAATGTATAAAGTCCTTCAAAAACTTGATTTTGCGCGGTGAAACTAACGAAATCTTCTTCAGCGGTCGTGTTTAATGTGAGCAGTTCCCCTGTTTCCAGAAATTTCACTGGTTCGTTTGCGTTGTCCTTGCTTTCTCCTGAAACATTGCCACATGCGGCCAGCAAAGCAAGTCCTGTAAGTGATAATGCAATCCAGCCCTTCTTTGTAAAATGCATGATGTTCCTCCTCTTTTTGTAGCTTTTTTCGTTAATTATAAGTATTCCGATGAAATAAGTCAACTTTAAAAATTGCATAAAAAAACCAGCGTGGAAAAGGGAGTAACCACACTGGTCAAAAAGGGAGTTTTACGAATCTCATTCAAAAAAGGGGGAAAAGAATGAAATATCGTTTGTTGTTAGCTTATGGTTATATAATAACGGCTGCAAGCGAAAACCTGCTGTGAATAAAATGAGAAATTGATGAATGTTTGGCTAGTATTTCTTCATTCAATGTAAATCGATTGGAACCCAGCCGCGAACGCTGTTAGTTAGCCAGATTTTCGTAGCTTGAAGCAAGTCGTTGCGATGTAGTACGCGCTCGTTTATGGTGCCATCTGCGAGCAAAGTTTGGCGCATGACGCCACCGAGTAGTCCTGATGATTGTGCAGGGGTAACTAGTTCGCCGTCAATCTCAGCGACAAGATTGCCATTAATAAATTCTGTGATTTCACCGCGTTCATTCCATAAAAGTGTTTCGTCATAATCCATACGTCGACGTTTTTCATACATAGTTCGATGCGTTGTTTTGTGATAAAGAAACGGATTAGTACTGTTGACCGATTTATCCGCGAAATGCGCTGTCCACATGATTGGGTCAGAAATGATTAGCGAACCTTCAACGGTTGCTGTTCCATTTTTTTGCACGAGGAGGCGAACTTTCCAAATATCATTAGGGTGTTTTTTGGCAAACGTTGCTAATGCTTGTTTTGCGGCGTGAATGTTCCACGTGAAACCAAAGTAATTTGCGCTATTTTCGATGCGTTGCAAGTGAAGGTCTGTGCGCGAATAGTGTCCGTTTTCTAATCGCAAACTTTCCAATAGTTCGAATTTAGGTAGATAGGTAGTCAGAAGCGCAGCCTTGGCTTGAACTTCTTCATATTCAGCGCCACTCCGTGAATCCCAAACAATCCCGCCACCGACACCATATTCCGCTGTCTTTTCTTCCGTATCAACAACGACAGTTCGAATCGGAACATTAAAAATAGCTTCCTTATCAGGTGTCACATAGCCAATTGCTCCACAATACACGTTACGTGGCGAAGTCTCCGCTTCCGTAATAAGTTCCATCGTTTTTACCTTCGGCGCACCTGTAATCGATCCGCATGGAAATAAGGCCTCAAAAATTGCCGTCAAATGAATATCGGACAACGTTTCCGCGGTTACCGTTGAAGTCATTTGCCAGACCGTCGGATATCGCTCCACATCAAAAAGATGCGGCACTTTTACCGTTCCAGGTTTTGCAATTTGACCAAGATCATTGCGCAATAAATCAACAATCATCACATTTTCTGCTTGGTTCTTAGCCGATGTACTGAGCCAATCGCGCACCTTTGCATCATCACTTTGCGTCATACCACGTCTAGCAGTCCCTTTCATCGGTTTCGTCTTAATCACGCCGTCTTTCCAATGGAAGAAAAGCTCAGGCGATGCGGATAAAATATGAAACCTGCCAGTAGAAAGGTACGCTGAATAATCCGCTTGCTGCGCCACTTTTAATTGCTCATAGAAGTTCTCATCATCTTCGGCAAAGGCACTCTCCAAGCGAATCGTATAGTTGGCCTGATATGTATTTCCAGCTGCGATTTGGTCTCGAATAAAACGAATTCCTTTTGCGTAGGACGCATAATCGGTTGTCGGTTGCCAATCAAGCTTTGGCGGCTGAAGCAAAGGCACTTCCGATTGCGCAACCTCACGCATTTCTCTAAACACACCGAACCATAACAACGGCATTTTTCCCGGTGCGAAAGTTTGGAGATGCTTATTGAAGGCTGGCGCTGCCTCATATCCAACGTAGCCCGCAACATAATAACCAAGATCAATAGCCTGTTCGACTTGTTGCATTCGCTCGGTTACTGCTTCTATATTATTGGTCTGAATAATGGCTTCTGGAGAGGAGAATAGTTGCGTTTTTCCGTTAAAATCGAACTGCATTTTCATTTTCGTAGCTCCGTTCCGTTAATTTTACAAAGTTACCCAGAATTTCATGCCCATATTCGGAAAGAATCGCCTCTGGATGAAACTGTACACCTTCCACTAAAAACTCGCGATGACGGACTGCCATGATAAGGTCGTCTGCCGTTTTTGCAGTGATTTCGAGAGCTGTTGGAAAATTGGATTCGGCGGCAATTAAAGAGTGGTATCTGGCCACGGAAAAATGCGCGTTTAGATTGTTAAACACGCCTTTTTGATTGGTTAAAATAGTGGAGACTTTGCCATGGACAGGTTCAGGTGCGCGAACGATTTCTCCGCCGAATGCCTGAACAATAGCTTGGTGACCAAGACAAATTCCTAAAATCGGGATTTTACCGCTAAATTCGCGGATAATAGCAAGGCTCATTCCTGCCTCGTCGGGTGTGCCGGGTCCTGGAGAAATAACAATCGATTCGGGATTAATTTCACAAACTTCGGCTAAGGTTATCTGATTATTTTTCACAATCTTGACCTCTTTGCCGAGCTCTAATAAATATTGATACAAATTGTATGTAAATGAGTCATAATTATCGATTAACAGAATCACACGACCACTCCTAAATGGAATTTCAATGGATTTACGTCCAACCTATTTATAGCAAATTCGAGACAGTTTGTCCACCAAGCAGACTTAAATTTCACAAACTATAAAAGAGGATTTGCGTGTGGGAAAAAGAGATGTTATAATGAAGGTGCAAATAAGGAAGTCATGCGGCTAACATAACTTCCAAATACAAACACCATTTAAGATGGTGACAGCCTGTGTTTCTATCAAACGCCACTCAGCTGTCGAGCTTAGGAGTGGTTTTTTATTTCTTACTGTTATCTTTACTGTTCATTATCATAACGACTAGCCCTGCAAGTGCAATTGCCAGTGTTAATGATTCAAACACAGTCATGCTTTATCCTTTCTAGGGATAACCACGAATAACATGGCATCACCTACTTTCTTTGAAAATAGGCCGCCAACCACATCATAAACCTGTCTGTCCATCTATTATAGCACGGATGTTCGGGTTTATGATTTTGTTTATTTATTTGATTTTTTGCTAGAATAACACATAATGTTTTGTTGGAATATTTACTTGCTAATTGGCTAGTTATGGGTTAGAATAGCTTTAAATAACGAATTAAAATGTAGACAAGAAATAGTAGTGAAAGTCGCTTTGTGCAGAGAGCTGATGGGTGGTGCGAATCAGTAAAGGCGCTTTTGTGAATCCATCTTGGAGTGAGTGGGGGAAATGTGAGTAATCCACTTCGGTGTGAGCCGTTATATTCTGAAATTAAGCTGGAGTATGGGAGAAATCTCAGACTCAATTAGGGTGGCAACGCGGTACTTCCGTCCCTTTCCATGTATTTTATTTGGGGAGAGATTTGGGGGTCTTTTTGTTTGGGCTCTTAGAAAGCGTACTTTGCTTTCTTAGAGCCCAAATATAAGGCAGAGCGAATGCGGCGCGTTAATCATCCAGTGGTTTAAATTACTTGCTCTACGCAAAACATAGAACTCAAACTTGAACCAAAACAATGATTATCATTTTGTGAGGAGGAATTGAGATGTTAGATGTAAAAGTTTTGCGTGAGGATTTTGAAGGTGTGAAGAAGAAACTGTCGCATCGTGGGGAAGACCTTGGTGAATTCGAGAAGTTTGGTGAGTTGGATAAGCGTCGTCGAACATTGATTATTGAAGTGGAAACGTTGAAAAGTCAGCGTAATGAAGTTTCTCAAGAAATTGCGCAATTAAAGCGGGAGAAACAAAATGCGGACGCCAAAATAGAAGAAATGCGTGTCGTTGGTGACCGTATCAAGACGTTTGATATTGAGTTGAACGAGATTGATGAGAAGTTACGTAATATTTTGTTAGCGATTCCGAATATTCCACATGAATCTACGCCGATTGGTGAAACGGAAGACGATAACGTGGAGGTTCGCAAGTGGGGCGAGGTTCGCACATTTGATTTTGAGCCAAAAGCGCATTGGGATTTAGGAACGGATTTAGGAATTTTAGATTTTGAGAATGCTGCGAAAGTCGCGGGTAGTCGATTTGTTTTTTATAAGAAATTGGGGGCTAGACTTGAGCGGGCGCTGATTAATTTTATGATGGATTTGCATGCGATGGAGCATGGGTATGATGAAATGTTGCCTCCGTACATGGTGAATCGTGACAGTATGACAGGGACAGGGCAGTTGCCTAAATTCGAAGAGGATGCGTTCTTGATTGAAAAAGAGGACTATTTCTTAATCCCAACGGCAGAAGTACCTGTGACGAACTACCATCGTGATCAAATTATGAGTGCTGATGATTTGCCGCAAAAATACACGGCATACAGTGCATGTTTCCGTTCTGAAGCGGGTTCTGCGGGTCGTGATACGCGCGGTTTGATTCGCCAGCATCAATTTAATAAGGTGGAAATGGTACAGTTCGTGAAACCTGAGGATTCGTATGCAGCGCTTGAGGCATTGACGGATAATGCGGAAGATGTGCTGCGCCGTCTTGAATTGCCGTATCGTGTGCTAAGCATGTGTACTGCTGATTTAGGATTTACTGCTGCGAAGAAATACGACATCGAAGTGTGGATTCCAAGTGGTGACAGCTACCGCGAGATTTCTTCTTGCAGTAATTTCGAGGCGTTCCAAGCGCGCCGTGCCAACATTCGTTTCCGTCGTGAGCCAGGCGCTAAACCTGAATTTGTGCATACATTGAACGGTTCTGGTCTAGCGATTGGACGTACGGTTGCCGCTATTTTGGAGAACTATCAGTTGGAGGATGGTTCTGTAGCGATTCCAAAAGTATTGCAAGGTTATATGGGTGGCGTGGAAGTGATTACCGCACCTGCCAAATAAGTAAGTGAATGGGGGGACTTGAACGTAAGTGTTCAGTCCTCTTTTGTACATATGTGAAGGAGGCAGATTGTCATGCAATTTAGCGATGCAGATTTTGCGCTTTTTGATCGGGATTATTTTCAGTTTCGTCAAATGAAAGAATTTCAGCCAACTTTGGTGGAAAGTGTGAAGGTGGAATATAAGGCGCGATGGGATGTTTGGAAGGCATTTGCGGCATTATGTCAGCAGAAAACAGTTGGTTTTGGAAAGCCAAAAGTGGAAAGTTGGACGAATGGTTGGCAGGTTCGGTCGCATTTTTGGGCATATTATAAAGGTGTTTCGCGGCAAGATTCGGCAAGCATGGTTGCGATTTTGTTGAACAAGAATAATTTTCGGATTTACTTGGAATGGCATGCCTATCGGAGTGCGGATTCGGTGACGAGCTTTGAGGATCATGTACGTTGGGTCGATTACTTGCCATACTGGGTTCGAGAATGGAGTATCGATGTGCGCCAGTATCAAGTGTGGACATCATACGAAGATGAAGTGGATAATTATGTTTGCCTGCAGGATTATTTGGAAAATTGTGAGGTTCGAGAGCGGTTCGATAAGTTTTTAGAAAACCCGAAAAAATGGTTGCGAATTGGGCGAATTATTCCGCGAGATGAAGCCGTGAATTATGTTGCTATGGAAGAGATTGTAAGTGATACATTGAGAGAACTTTCTTATTTGTATGGTAAGACAGAAAGCTTGGAATAAAATTTAGAACATTCTATTGACAGCGCTTTCGAAAAAGTGCTATACTAATCTTCGAGAAGAGGATTGTTACTGATTCGATCAGGCATTACCAACATCGGCGGGGGACGTATATTTTTTGCGTTTGCAACGTTTGATATTGGTATTTTTTTTTCGTCCATGAAAGCGAGGAGGCTCTAATGAGGATTGTTAAAGCGATAAATAATAATGTTGCTCTGGCGGTAAACGAGCAGGGTCATGAGCTTGTTATCATGGGCAAAGGTGTTGGGTTTCAGAAGAAGCCGGATGATGTTATTGAAGATACAGTGATTGAGAAGGTTTTTGTCCTAGAGACGGACGAACTGTCTGAGAAATTAATGGATTTGCTAGGTGAGATTCCAGCTGTACACTTAGAGATTGCTGATGAGATTGTGAATTATGCGAAGGAAAATTTTGAATGTAAAAATTAGTGACAATGTATATTTAACGCTCACTGATCATATCAGTTTTGCGATTACACGCCATGAGAAGGGCATGTCGATTCGCAATGTGATGTTGTGGGAAGTGAAGAAGTTTTACAAGGACGAATTTGCGATTGGACTTAAAGCACTCGAAATCATTCGCGCGCGACTAGGTGTTCAGCTTGGTGAGGATGAGGCTGGGTTTATTGCGCTTCACATTGTGAATGCACGCCAAGACGGCCAGGCTATGAAGACAACGGTCGACATGACACAAGTAGTACAAGACGTGTTGAACATTGTGACGTACCATTTTAATGTTGTTTTGGATGAGTCGTCGCTTAATTACACGCGTTTTGTTACGCATTTGCAGTATTTTGCGCAGCGGCTTTTGCGAAATGAGATTGTAGATTCGGGAGATGACTTTCTGTTTGATCAAGTGCAAATGAAGTACCCAGAGAGCTTTGCTTGTACAGCGAAAATCGATGCGTACTTGCAAAAAGCACATCATGCGACACTAACAAAAGATGAACGCGTGTATCTGACGCTTCATATACACCGCGTGACGGAGCGAAATAGAACAAGTGAATAGGCAATCAATTGATGGATTGTTACTGGTACGACCAGGCATAACCTGAACTGACGGCAAGGCTAGGGCGTTTTTAAAAGCGTGATGGTATTGGTGTTGGTTTGGGTTGTTTTGTTGTTGGTATGTCGAATAGGCCTGTTAGTAAGGAGCGGGCAAAGAAATGAACTTTTAAATTATATCGGGAGTTGATAATCATGAAATTCATAATCACAGATTCTTATGAAGAAATGAGTACGGTTGCAGGGCAGCACTTACTCGGGTATATGTACCAAAATAAACGTGTTAATATGTCTATCACGGCTGGCAATACGCCAATGCGTATGTATGAGCAGCTTGTTCCTCAGGTGAAAGGCAAACCGTATTTTGATAATGTTCACTATTACAATTTTGACGAAATTCCGTTTAAAGGGACTAATGAGCTTGGCGTTACTATTAGCAATTTAGCGAAATCGTTTTTTAGGCCTGCAGAAATTCCTGAGGAGCGAATTCACGTATTGGATGAAAATAACTATGAAACGCATGATGCTAGGCTCAAAGCTGATGGTGGACTGGATGTTATCTTGCTTGGTATCGGCGCGGATGGACATTTTTGTGGGAACCTGCCGAATACGACGCAAGTTCATGATGAGACAGTTGCTGTTCCCACGACACCAGAAATGCGCGAAGTTTTGCTAGGTGAGGTTGGTGGCGATGCTACGAAGGTACCGGATTTTTACGTAACTATGGGACCTAAAGCCGTGATGCAAGCGCGAAATATTATTATGTTTGCAAACGGTAAGCATAAAGCTGAAATTGTGAAACAAGCCTTTTTCGGCGAGATTACAAATGCGATACCGTCTTCAATATTACAGTTGCACCCGTCTATCACAGTCATTTTAGACAAAGATGCAGCCTCGTTATTACCCGAATTTTAAGGAACAAATGTAGCACTTTAATTTGAGAGGAGAAAAATTATTATGACAAAATCACCATTTCCAGAAGGATTTTTATGGGGCGGCGCGGTTGCTGCCAATCAATGTGAGGGCGCTTATTTAGAAGATGGTAAAGGTTTATCACCAGTCGATATTTTACCGTCTGTGGAAGGTGGTCGTTGGGAAGCGGCACTAAATCCGACGAAAGCTTTGGCAACAGAATATGATTATTATCCAAGCCATGAGTCTATTGATTTCTATCATCGTTACGAAGAGGATATTAAATTATTAGCAGAAATGGGCTTTAAATCATTCCGTACATCAATTGCTTGGCCACGTATTTTCCCAAATGGCGATGATGCGACGCCAAACGAAAAAGGTTTGGAGTTCTATGATCGTTTGTTTGATGAGTGCCATAAATATGGCATCGAGCCTGTTGTGACGATTAACCATTTTGATACGCCGGTAGAACTTTTCAAGAAGTACGGTGCTGGAAAGATCGCCGTTGCATTGATTTTTATTTGAATTTCTGTGAGGTTATTTTCAATCGTTATAAAGGAAAAGTGAAATATTGGATGACATTTAATGAAATCAACATGATTCTGCATTTGCCATTCTTCGGTGGTGGTATGGATGTGACGGGTGAGGCAAACCCAGAGCAAGCGAAATACCAAGCAGCGCATCACCAATTAGTGGCGTCTGCAAAAGCTACAAAAATGGCACATGAAATCGACCCTGAAAATCAAGTCGGCTGTATGTTAGCGGCAGGTGCAACTTATGCGTTCTCGTGCGATCCAAAAGACGTATGGAAAGCCATGCAAGCGGACCGCGAAGGCTATTTCTTCATCGACGTACAAGCGCGCGGTTACTACCCAAGCTATAGCAAACGTTTCTTCAAAGAAAATAACATTAATCTTGTAGTGGAAGAAGGCGATTTAGACGTTCTAAAAAATCACACAGTAGATTATGTGGCATTTAGTTACTATTCTTCCCGTCTAACAAGTGCCGATCCAGAAGTTATGAAAGAAACAGAAGGCAATGTATTCGCGACATTACGCAATCCGCATTTAGATGCAAGTGAATGGGGCTGGCAAATTGATCCATTAGGACTACGCATCACTATGAATGCAATTTACGACCGCTATCAAAAGCCACTTTTCGTTGTTGAAAATGGTCTCGGTGCAGTAGATACAGTGGAGGCGGATGGCTCTATAAATGATGACTATCGCATCGACTACTTGCGTGAACACGTACGCGAAATGGGCGAAGCGATTGAAGACGGTGTAGACTTGATTGGCTATACGCCTTGGGGCTGTATCGATCTTGTAAGTGCAGGATCTGGCGAAATGAAAAAGCGTTATGGCTTCATCTATGTTGATCGTGATAATCAAGGGAACGGTACACTAGAGCGCTCTAAGAAAAAATCATTTTTCTGGTACAAAAAAGTAATTGAAAGTAACGGTACAGAATTAGAATAGGGGTCAAATTACCCAATTGATAGAGATGCTAGGACAAATATTCCAGTCTAGCATCTCTATTTTTATGCATATCTACTAAAAAGTTTGAATTTTCGACACAAAAGTTTAGTAAAAGCAAACAAATTATCCTATACAAAAAAATTGGAAGTGTTAGAATACATGATGTGTCGAAATAAAGATAGCATAAATTTGAGGGGGAAAGTGAATGAAGAATATAAGAAAAATCGTTTTTTCAGTACTAGTAGTAAGTTTAGTTATCAGCCAATTACTGATCCTTATGCCAAAGAACGCTAGTGCAGCTGCAGGAGACGACCCAGGTACAACAATAACGGCACCAGAAAACATAAGTTCCAGACAGCAGGTAGAACTTACGGTAACATTAGCATCATCGTCAGGACATCTGGATGAAGATGGATATATTAATGTCCAAATTCCAAAGTTTATTGTTGCCAACAAACAAGACATAGTGAATCAGCTATATATTGATGCACCTTTCTATTTAGAGGATAACCCGTTGCAAGAAGATGAAAACGGTAACTATATTTTGAAAGTGAACTATGATCATACCAAAATTGACCAAGAGAGCGCAGCAGGTCAAACATTTACAGTAAAATTTAAAGCGCCTCGTATTTCTAGTGCAGATACATCATTTCCATCAACTGTGTCTTTCTCAAGTACCTTATTTAAAGGTTCAGAAAACGTTAGTAATGATTCCGCAACTTCGCAAATCCGTACAGACAACCCAGGTTTGCCTCTATTGGAAAAAAGAAGTGTGCAATCTCACAAATTAATTGATGGTGTTAATGTAGCACTCATGAGTAAAGATGATCCATCTGCCAACGTATTTGCTATTTTAGTAAACTATAGTCAACGACACATTACTAATGCTAAAATTGTAGATACAACACCGCAAAATACACAATTAGCTAATCCACAAAAATATGTTCCAGCATCAGGGGACAACACGCCGAGCCAGCATTTTAGAATTGCTAAAGTAACTGGTTGGGGAGACGATGGTTTACCAAATGCTTGGGAATATGTAACAAGTAATTTTGCAGATAAAATTAGCATAACATCTACAGGTTTTTCTATTGATTTCGGAGAATTAACACCAGATGATAGTTATGTAGTTATGTATGCAGAAAAAGTAGACGATGCTATGACTTCGTCTGAATTCGGTGTTAGATATAATC
Source organism: Paenilisteria riparia FSL S10-1204 (assembly GCF_000525995.1). Lineage (GTDB taxonomy): Bacteria > Bacillota > Bacilli > Lactobacillales > Listeriaceae > Listeria_A > Listeria_A riparia. The sequence continues at coordinate 506,636 of NZ_AODL01000007.1, forward strand.
ATGTCGATTTAACGAGTGATGATGCTATAATTAAATCTGCAGATTCAGCAATCGCGTTAGATACTGAAGATTACAACTATACACAATTAACGAAAAATGTTGATAAACCTGTTATTGCGACTTCGGACAGTAGCTTAGTTTACAGTCTTTCATTAAGCAATCAATATGGTACAATACCAGCTGGAACTAAGATTGTAGATCCGCTACCGGACTATACAAAATACAATAAAACGACCCAACTTGACTCGCAGTATCTATCAAACGGTGTTTACGATGCCACAACAAACACAGTTACCTATACACTGCTGAAAGATTTAAACATGGGTGAGTCTACAGATGTGAAATTTGCAGTGAGCTATGCGAATCCTAATGCTAGAGCAAATGATAAAATTATCAATAAAGCATACATTGCATACGCAGGAACGGATATCTATAGTGATAGCGTTACAACGACTGTTGCTAATAGTGCTATATTGGTGAAAAAGGATACAAATACAAAAGCAGCTCTTGCAGGTGCAGTTTTCAATCTCGTAGATGAGAATGGAAATACAGTACTTAAAGACTTAACAACAGATGAGAATGGTATCGTGCGGACTGGTGTACTTCAATCAGGTAATTACTCATTTGTTGAAACGAAGGCACCAGCTGGTTATTTACTAGATAAAAACCCAGTATCATTTACAATTAATAATGGTGATACAAAGGCAATTACTCTGGAAAAAGATAACGCCCAAAGCACATCTGTTTCAGGACAAAAAACATGGATGGATAATGATAATATCGCTGGTCAGCGTCCAGAAAGCATCGCAATTGATTTATATCAAAATGGTGTTTTACTAGATTCGAAAAAAGTTACCGCTGACGACGATTGGTCATATTCTTTTTCGGACTTACCAAAATTAGATGCTGATGGAAACGAGTATGTGTATACACTGAAGGAAGAGCCTGTAGCGCACTATACAACAACGCAAGACGGTTATAATTTTACAAACATTTTTGTACCAACACCGCCAGCTCCAGTGCCGCCGGTTCCAACACCGCCAGTGCCGACACCACCAACACCAGTGCCACCGGTACCAACACCGCCAGCTCCAGTACCACCAGTACCAACACCAAAGAATCCAACTAATCCAATAATCGTTGTACCTACAAAGACAGTGATTGATTCGGACGATACGCCAGATATCTTGCCAAAAACTGGCGATGACACGCCGTTAGATGCGTTACTATGGGGGCTATCCCTGATAGTATTGGGTAGTTTTACACTACTTTATCAAAATAAAAAATAAGTATAGCAAATAGCGATATGAAACTTGTAATATAGGTTTTGTATCGCTTTTTTGTAGGGCAGCCATTTTTTTGCGAGTTTGATAAGATTACCATCTAAAGTATAATCAAAGATAGTTGTGTTTTCTATTTTGAATAGATGTCTTTTTAGATAGGTATATTTTCTGAAATAGATTGCAATTTCTTTTCTATTATGTTAATATTTTCACATATGGGTGAAAAGTAGGCATATAGGAGGGGTTAACTTGAAGAAAACGAGAGTAACTTGGGTAGTAATACTTGCAGTGGCTAGTTTGATTGTTGCAGTAGCATCGCTGGCAGTTTCGACTATTCAAGCTAGATATACAGTTCGGGGAGTTGATGCTAGTTATCAGTGGAACAACACGTATCAAAAAAACCAAAGTGCTTCAGCAATTGAAACTAAAAAACATTGGACTAGTGGCAAAGTTTATTATGGCGTAAATCAAAAATCAGGAACAGTAAAAACAAGATATAGTATATATTACAAGAAAAACAACGGGAATTATATCTTGGCATACAATAACGGATACACTTCGAAAAATAATACGTATTACGGTGAATTTTTCGCACACTCTACCAACGGCAAAGATAAATATTCCTATAAATTAATAAAAAATACAAACAAAAACGTTCAGTCTCAAATGCTTGTAGATTTATTTGTACTATAGAAACGAGCAACAAGGCTTTTCATTCATCTGGAAAAAGAGGGATATAAGATGCATATCATTCAAAATGGTGTATATATAATTGTTGGCGCAAATGGAGCGGGGAAAACAACATTAGCAAAAGAAATACTAAAAGAGAATAGAAGCATATGCAGTATGATGAAACAAGATGATAATCAAATACTGCAACATGAGACTGTCCTAACCAATATTACAATGAATGTGCTTTCAGAAGAAACAGTTATTACTTTTTTAAAAAGTCATGAATTAGAATATTTGCTAGCTAAGAAAAGTAAATATTTAAGTGGCGGCGAAAAAAGGCTAGTGAATTTATTGAGAGTAGTGTTATCAGAGCAAGAACTTCTTATTCTCGATGAGCCATCCAACGATTTAGATACGATAAGTTTTTTGAAAAAAGTAAAGCAAATTATTTAATCAAAAAGCGCAAAACGAAAAAGATACTGCTAATAACGCACGATGATCGATTCACAGCATACGAAAAAAAAGTTAATCATCAAGAATAGCAAAATTTATGATGAGTCAGAAGAACTCATAACTCGCGGAATTCATTTTGATAAAGAAAACGAAGTAGAGCGTGAAATCAAATTAAAACCTAGAAAAACATATTTTCTTTATGCGTTTTATTTTCTTTGTACGACGCTATTTGCGATTTGTTTAGGCATACTCTTGGTGAATGATAACGAAGTAACAAAGCCAATTAATAAGAAAGGGACATACCAGTTGGCGACGCTTTATAGTAGCAATTCCTCTTTATACGACAATAACGAGTCTATTAATACGCTACTCGTGCAATCAGCAACTAAATTTAATAAAAGTAAATTTTTTACCGAAGAAAAACGTATCAGCGAGGATGAATATCTTGAACAAGCAATAAAGCTAAAAAGTAATACATACAAAAACCTATTTTTCTTGGAACTGTACAATCCAGAGTCTAAAGAGTTTATCGATGTTAAGGCGCTAATGATGGCCAAGTTAAGAGCCGATTTAAAACTCAGTGAAGACGTAGAATTAATCCTACACTTCAAAAATAATAAAAACCCCTTGCTACATGTACCAGAAAACGTAATGTTGACCGATGATGCCTTAGCGAAAATGAAAACTTTAGGGTATGACGTCAAATATAGCGCAATGCTACCAGATAACCAAATGGAAATGGAATTCAGTCCAACACTATACTCGCAAGTCCTATCTGCAATTAAGCAAGATTACACATTGTTAACGGAGGCTCGAGTGGAATTAAAGAACGGCGACTCATTTTACGACTTTCTGGCAGCTAATAAATTGTATGCAAAAAAGATACAAATTAAAGGCTACGAACCAGAAATGCTAAACGCAGAAATTAATCAGTACAGTAGCTCCCTCACGTTAATAAAAAAAAGTATTGCTTTTTACAGGTATGTTATTGCTTGTATTATTCATTTTACTGTATATGTACGAGGCGAATTATAGAAATAGCTACAGCACATTAGTTTTTTATGGATACGACGAAAAAGATATCATGAAATTCAGGAAAAAGACATATGCCATTGCAAATTTCAAACGGTTTTCTATCATTATTTTGGCAATTGATATGGGAATTCTGTGGGTATTAGCCCGCTCATTTCTTATTACAAGTATTATAGGCATGGCGACAATTTTTTATATCATCGCCTACATTGTAATCCCGAAAGCTGTTAAATATAGCATTAGAAAGGTGACACTATGAATAAGACAAACGCATTTAGCATTTTTTCGATAAGAAAACCAGGAATCTATATAATTACAGGGAGTAACGGTGGGGGCAAGACAACTTTTATTGAAAATGAATTAAAAAATAAGCAGCCCCAAACGCGAGACATCGCTTACTTCGCGCAAAAAAATTGGAAATATAAAATCACAGCAAGAAAATATTTAGCATTTCCTGAAATAAATACGCAGCTAGTTGAGAAGTATTGCAACCTTTTTTCTATCGATGCCTACCATTTGGATAAGGATATTCAAACAATGAGCGGCGGTGAGTTCGTTAAGATAGAATTGGTCCGGACTTTAGCATTAGATACAGCCGTGCTCATTTTAGACGAGCCTACTAACAATTTAGATAATCGTTCTACGGAAATTTTGATGGATGCGTTAATGGAGTTGTCAAAGAGTAAAGTCATTTTTTTAGTTAGCCATGATAATCGATTAGAAACTTTTTCGGATAAAACGATTTCGATTCATCAAGGGCAAGTAGAAGTTTCGCCGTCCGTCGAATTAGATGCGTCTCCTGTTGAAGTTTTGAAAAAGAAATTCGTCTTAAATCGGAAAATCTTTTTGTACCTACTTAAATCAAAATTTAATAGACTAATGTTGTTTTTTATCCTTGTGCTAACAAGTCTGCTAACAATTATTGTTTCCAATACTATCTTATATTCCGTTCCTATGGAGAAAGCATTGGCAAGTGATCAATATTTTGAAATATTAGATATTGGTGAGAATTACTCTAGATACTTCGATACTATCATGACCGAGAATGAGGCTACGGCCAAGTTTCAAGAACCAAATCTGCTTTCTGTAGAGGAGCTTCAGACATTAAAAAACCAAGAAATATATCAATCATATGTATGTAATAGACCAAAGCTATATGAACGAGCTGACGTTGGATAACGCTAAACTCGAATTACTGGCCCTACCAAAAATAATAACAAGTTCGTCTAATTACGAAAACTCTTTCCCGGTTTCCAATACCAAATTAGTCAAAGGACGTTTACCTGAGGATAATAAAAATGAAATCGCGCTATCATTTGCCCAATTAGAGAAGTTTTTCAACTATGATTCAAAAGCTGAGGCATCGATAATTGGCGAGCGAGTTGTGATAAACGGTGCTCCATTTAAGATTGTTGGGATTGTTAACTCACCAGTAGCAGCGATTTCGTATTCAAATCAGATGCAGCAATACGGAGCGACAGAGGTGAGCGATAAAAACACAGCCCAATTAAACGACATGCTATCCAATTTGCAAAAACAAGGATATGAAGACCCTCATTTTGTAAGTATATTCATAGAAACAACGACAAAAAAAACCAGTGGAATTACTAAATTATTTAGAAGCACATGGTCCAAGCTATCAATATGCATCCAATTATGTGAACCAGGCTATTCAATTATCCTTATACAAAGAGAAATTGCTACTAATACTTTCGATATCAGTCATTCTATCCACCGTCATAGCGGCTTTGATTCTGACCTTTGGACGAAAATCTTTTAGTTTGGTTAATGGATTCATAAATGATATGTCTAATCTGAACTTCCAACCACGAAAGAATAAGCGGCTACTCTATTTGATTTTAATGATCGATTATTTATTGAGTGTGCCTATATGTTTCCTGTGGAATCAGCTAATTGTAGGTAGTGAGGCGGGTTTTATCATGTTGCTTCCTACTATGGGGATTTCGCTAGCAATGTTTATCGCGACGCTATTATTGCTGAACTATAAGGATCAAAAGAATGATTTTAGAAATTTATAAAAGTTGGATAATCGTTCTTGTCTTACATGAGTGTGTGCATATATTTTTTGTCCTGCTTTTTGGAGGCAAGATAGGTAAAGTTGTTATCGGGAATTTTTTCTTTATCAAAATCAAAAAAGTCGCCATTTCTCCGATTGTGATTCACTGTTTTGTCACGTATGAAGAAGGCAATGGCTGGAGTCTATTTAAAAAAAGCCTTGTCTTGCTAATGCCAGCAGTTGTCAATATCGCAATGGGTGCTTTAGTAAGTTCTGATTTTCTGTTCATCAAAATATTTAGCCTTTTTATTGGTATCAACTCATTACTGCCAATTCCATATTTAGAAACAGATGGCTATCTTATGCTTAAAGAAGTGCAGAAAACGCTCCACATGAAAAAAATAAAAATTTCTCTTGCTCTGTAATGCATTACATGAACTATACTTAAAAAGTAAACAAGATTCGAGAGGAGCGAACGAACAAATGACTGAAATTAAAAAACAATTTCCAGAAGGATTTTTATGGGGCGGTGCAACGGCAGCCAATCAAGTAGAGGGTGGATTTGACCTAGACGGTAAGGGTTTGTCTACGGCGGATATGGTGAAGTTTGTTCCGAAAGATGAGCGTGGAAATGGGCACGCGTTAGACGTAACATCAGAAGAGATTGAAGAAATTTTGGCGGGGAAATCAAAGGCTCGTTTTCCAAAGCGTGACGGGGTTGATTTTTATCACCATTATAAAGAGGATATTGCTTTATTTGCGGAGATGGGATTTAAGACGTTTCGGTTGTCGTTTAATTGGGCGCGGATCTTTCCGAATGGTGATGATTTAACGCCGAATGAAGCTGGGTTGAAATTTTACGATAATGTGATTGATGAGTTGGTGAAGTATGATATTGAGCCGCTTGTGACCTTGTCGCATTATGAAACGCCGCTTGGTTTGACACAGAAATATAATGGTTGGGCGAGCCGCGAGGTTATCGATCATTATGTGCGTTATGCGGAAACGGTGATGAAACGCTACAAAGATAAAGTGAAATATTGGCTTACTTTCAATGAAATTAATGTCATCGCTATTAGCCCATACACTGGCGGTGGCGTGGTTGTTGATCGTGTGGAAAACCCGCTAGAAGTATCTTATCAAGCGGCACACCATCAATTCGTTGCAAGTTCAAAAGTTGTCAAATTAGGCCATGAAATCAATCCGGATTTCGAAATCGGTTGTATGTTAGCGCGTATGGAAACGTACCCAGCAACGAACAACCCTGAGGATATTCTCTTGGCGCAACACCAAAACCAAATGAACCTATTCTTCACGGACGTCCAAGTTGGTGGTTACTATCCAGGTTTCATCAAACGTTACTTCGCAGAAAACAATATCACAATCAAAATGGAAGATGGCGATCTTGAGTTGCTCCAAGAATATCCAGTGGATTACTTGTCGTTTAGCTACTACATGACGCTTTCCGTTTCCGCTGATCCAAACCGTGATGAAACGGGAGGTAATTTCATGGGTGGCGTGAAAAATGAATACCTAGAAAGCTCAGACTGGGGTTGGCAAATTGACCCAGTTGGCTTGCGCGTGACATTGAACACGTTATACGACCGCTATCAAGTACCACTTTTCATCGTGGAAAATGGTTTGGGTGCGTATGATACAGTGGAAGCTGACGGCGCGATTCACGACCCGTATCGTATTGATTATTTGCGCAAACATATCGAGCAGATGAAAGAAGCGATTGCAGATGGCGTAGACTTAATCGGTTATACAAGCTGGGGTCCAATCGATCTAATCAGCGCCTCTACAAGTGAAATGTCTAAACGTTACGGCTTCATTTATGTAGACCAAGACGACGAAGGAAACGGCACACTCGCAAGATCTCGCAAAGACTCATTTTTCTGGTATAAAAAAGTGATTGATACAAATGGTGAAGATTTAGCGTAACACGGTTAAAGCGCTTTTCTGTAATTTTGACAGAGGCGCTTTTTTGCCGTACAATCATTATGTTTAAGAGACTATTTTTGGTAGATGGATTATAGTTTCCTGCCAGATATGTCTATTTTTTTATGTTTGCTTGCGTCTTGGGGCGCTTTGGTTTACATTAGTCATAGTGGGAATAAATGCGGAAAGTGGGCGAGGTCAGATGAAAAAGCAAGAGTTAGTGAATGCAGCTATACAAGTGATTCAAGCAGAAGGGATTCAAAAGCTAAGTCTTGCCAAAATTGCAGAGGTCGTAGGTATCACAAAGCCAGCGATTTTCCATTATTTCAAGAATAAGCAGGATTTAATGCGAGCTGTGACGGAGTTTACGGTGGTAGAATATGAACAAACAATTGCTGCAGAATTTGATAAATTGCCAGAAAATGATGATTTACGTCATGTCCATGCTTTTTTATATGGGAATTTGCGTCAGCTGAATGATGCAGAACTTGTGAAAATCCATGCGGCGTCGATGGAAGTCTTGGTTTCGGATGATGAGGCGAAGAAAGTTTGGCAAAGTGTGTACGAACGGGAATTTGCAAAGCTTGTGCCGGAAATCGGTGAAATTCAGGCAGATTTGTTAAGTGTGGCGCTGGATGGTATGTGGTATGGTGCGATGTGTGGAATTTGGGATGTTAGTCGTACGGCAAGTATCGTTGAGTACTTAGAACGAATTACAAAAAAATCGTGAATCCTTGCTTTTTTTATAGTTTACAACTAAAGGAGTGAATCGGGATGGTGAAAAAAGAACAACGATTAGGCGTGCTTTTATGGTTTCGAATTAGTCGTTTTTACAACCGTAATATTAAGCTGACGAACCAAAATTTGAAAAAGACGAACCTTTCGATGGCTCAATTTGATGTCATTGCGCAGCTTGGTGCAACGGAGGAGAGCACGCAGAAGGCTTTGGCTGATCGGCTTGTTGTGACGAAGGGAAACATCACGCAATTGTTAGCAAAGCTTGAGGCGCAAGGACTTATTTGCAGGAGGAAACAAGGCAAGGAAAAATATATCGCGCTGACGGAATTAGGGCGCCAGTGTTATGCGGAGAATGTTCCAGTGCAGGAGGCGTTTCAGCAATCGCAATTTGATAAGTTGACTCGTGCCGAGCAAAAACAGTTACTAGAGTTATTAAAAAAATTGGATGGCTAAGGAGTGTTAATTATGCAGTTAAAGGGATTACACCATATTTCGATGATTACCGGAAATGCACGGGCGAATTTTGATTTTTATACGAAGATACTAGGGTTACGATTAGTGAAGAAGACGGTGAATCAAGATAGTCCTTATACGTATCATCTATATTATGCAGATGAAATTGGAAATCCGGGTACGACACTTACTTTTTTTTGAAATTCCTAATGCGATTCGGGGCAATAAAGGTTACAATTCGATTGCGCGAGTTGGTTTGCGGGTACCAAGTGATGAGGCGTTGGCTTATTGGGCAGAACGTTTAACAATGTTTCACGTGAAACATAGTGATATTTATGAGCAGTTTGACCGGAATGTATTGGATTTCGAAGATGTAGATGGCCTGTCTGTTCAATTAATTTCGGATCGTCGAAATGAAGGTGTTGCTGGTGGGACGCCTTGGGAAGGAAGCCCTGTTCCAAGTAGGTTTGCGATAATTGGATTAGGACCTGTTCTATTTTCTACATTGAAAAAGGAGAAGACGGATCGTGTATTGTCGAAAGTGCTTGGATTTGATCGTATGGGTGCGTTTGAGGACGATGAAAAGCTAGTTACTGTTTTTCAAGTTGGAGAAGGTGGTAACGGGGCGGAAGTTCAATTAGAAGGAAACTTTAAGGATGAGCATGCTGTCGAAGGTATCGGAAGTGTACATCATGTGGCGTTTCGTGTGGAAGATGATGCGGAGTTGCGTGAATGGGTGGAATATATACAGGATTTAGGATATCCGAATTCTGGCTTTGTAGATCGTCATTATTTCCATTCGCTCTATTTCAGAGAGGAAAACGGTATTTTGATTGAGCTTGCGACGGATGGACCAGGATTTAAGACAGATTTTGAGAAAGAGCGAGGCACGTATGTGGAACTACCGCCAGCTTTGGAAGGACGTCGTGCAGAGATTGAAGCGCATTTAACAGAACTTGACACGGACATCTAATTATTAGCTAAAAGACGCTATCTCGATTATGATGGAGATAACATAATCATAGGTGGTGAAAACAAATTGAAAGAAATTCAAAATGGTGGCGTTGCTAATGAAAATTGCCCTAGTTTAGAAAAGTTTTTGATCTCGAGTAAGCGTTATGTCCCAGCGATGTTAATTTTTCCTGGTGGGTCTTATAAAATGCGGGCTGAGCATGAAGGGAAACCCGTTGCAGAATGGCTGAATAGTATTGGTATTGCAGCATTTGTGGTTCATTATCGTGTTGCACCGTACAAACATCCAGTACCGTTAGAAGATGCAAAATGGGCGATACGGACAGTGCGACATCATGCAGAAGAATGGGGAATTGACCCAGCGCGTGTTGGTGTACTTGGCTTCTCGGCGGGGGGGCATTTGGCATCGACGTTAGCGACTCATTTTGAGGATGGGTTGCCAGGTGCGGATAATCCGATGCAGCAGTATAGTACGAGACCTGATGTGTTGGTTTTGGGGTATCCACTCATTACAATGCGAGAACCAACGCATAGTGACAGTAGATATAATCTTCTAGGTGAAAAACCAACGAAGCAGCAAATCTTGGAGCTTTCAAACGAGCTACATGTATCGAATTATACGCCACCGACATTTTTGTGGCATACGGAAAACGATGATTCAGTATCGGTGCATAATAGTTTTATTTTTGCGGCGGCGCTTCAAAGGCATAACGTTCCCCATTCGCTACATACGTTTGAACAGGGGGAGCATGGATTGGGCTTGGCGCTGCATAATCAAGAGGCTAGAATGTGGCCTAAACTATGTGAAAACTGGTTAAAAGTGCGGAACTTCATTTAATTTTCGGCGAAATAGTGGTACAATTTTAAGTGGAAAGCTAATATTTCGAGGAGGCAATACTTTGAGTAAACGCACTTTTTATTTTGTAAGACATGGTAAGACGGAATGGAATTTGGCTAGAAGAATGCAGGGTTGGGGTGATTCACCTCTAATTACAGAAGGGATTGAGGGTGCTATTGCAACTGGAGAAGCACTACGAGATGTAGACTTTTCGGCTGTTTATTCTAGCCCTAGTAAGCGAACAATGGATACGACAGGTTATATTCTTGGAGATCGCGACTTGGAAGTGAGGACGCTTGACGGACTTCGTGAGATGAGTTTCGGTATTTGGGAAGGTGAACTTTTTGTCGATATTTTGAAAAATTATGGTGTGGAATACGAGATGATGTTGGAAAATCCAGAGTATTATACAGCGGAAGTCAGTAAAGGCGAGACATACCATCAAGTGAAAGAACGCACAAAAAAAGCTGTAGAGCAGATTTTAGATGAACAGCCAGAAGGCAATATTCTAGTTGTATCACACGGAATGGCTTTGCGTGTATTGATTTTTGTAGCTTTAGATGGTGCTGATCTGCAGTCGCATCGCGAGGAAACACCGCATTTATTGAACACAGGAATTACAGTTGTTGAGTATGAGGACGGAGAATTCCGCGTAATGAAGGCAAATGATATCTCTCATTTAGAGGGAATAGTTGAAGGAGTCTAAACAAATGATAAAATTAGTTGCGATTGATATTGATGGTACGTTACTGAATGATAAACACGAAATTACACCAGAAGTTCATATGGCAATTCATCAAGCAAAGGCAAAAGGCGTGAAAGTAGTTCTATGTACAGGCCGTCCGCTTACTGGTGTCCAGCAGTATTTGACGGATTTGGAATTAAAACGTGAAGGTGATTACGTTATTACCTTCAATGGAGCGATGGTGCAAGATACATTTACGAAAGAAGTCATTTCGCATTTAACGCTTGATTATGATCATGTTGTGGATATTTATAATATGAGTCGTGAAATTGGGTTGCATATGCATTATAATGATGTAAATAATTTGTACACACCGAATCGTGATATTGGTAAATACACAGTTTATGAAGCACATATGACGAATACACCACTATTTTATGTGCCGGTAGAAGAAATTCCGAAAGATGTGATGGCATCGAAAGTCATGTTCATTGATGAAACAGAAATCCTAGAACCAGCCATTGCCAAAATTCCAACTGCTTTTGGTGAAAAATACAATTTAGTTCGTAGCTCACCGTATTTCTTGGAAGTTTTGAATCCAGAGGCTAGTAAAGGTAGCGCTGTGGAACGTTTAGCGAAGAAACTTGGCATTCAACAAAGTGAAGTTATGTGCATCGGAGACCAAGAGAACGATTCAACAATGATTGAATACGCAGGTGTTGGCGTTGCAATGGATAATGCGATTGATAAAATTAAAGATATGTCCGATTTTATCACATTATCCAACAATGAAAGTGGCGTTGCGCATGCTATCAATAAATATGTTTTGGAAGGATAGGTGACAAGATGAGTGATTGGATAGAGAAGGGTTACCGTGAGTATCGGGGTAAGGAAATCAATGTTTATTTTAATACGACTATTTGCGCGCATGCGGCAGAATGTGTAAAAGGTGACCCAGCTGTATTTGATACGAGTCGTAAACCGTGGATAGTTCCAGATAATGCATCACCAGAAAAAGTAAAAGAAGTCATTCATCGCTGTCCAAGTGGCGCACTTAAGTATCAAGTGAAATAGGAGGTTGTTGATGATGGAATTTGTTAAAGGTGAGAATCGTTTTTTCAAAGAAGATGAGAACGGGAAGTTAATTGCAGAAGTAACGTGGGTTCCGAGTGGGGACTCGCTTGTTATTTTAGACCATACATTTGTAGATGAGAGCCTTCGTGGTCAAGGCATCGCGTCTGAACTTGTTGAAAAAGTAGCTGATACAATGCGAGCTGAAGGTAAGAAAATTGTTGCGACTTGTCCATTTGCTAAAGCTGAGTTCGAGCGCAAACCAGAGAAATATGATGATATTAAAGCATAGTATTTCCCGGGAAATAAATATAGAAAAGGCGAAGTAACTTTGTACTTCGCCTTTTTGCTGTAGAGATTCGTGTGTTGCTAGGCGATTTTGCTCTATCTTGAGTTTTGTCCCAATCTCAAGACCTTATGATGTTTGGATCTGTAAAAATATCGCTGGCATCATCACTAGGTGAGGAGAATTCAGAAATAATAGCACCTTCTTCTCCAGCTTGGAACCAGTGTTTTATGTTGGGATCGATGGTGTATTGGGCGCCGGGATGGAGTATGATTTCGTGTTTTGCAGTGTAGAAAGCTTCCTTTCCAGCAGGGATTTTGCTCGAAATACCGACTTCTTTTTCTGGGCCCTCTACATACAGGTATACTTTTCCTTTGCGGCAGCGGAATGTTTCTTGTTTACCAGGCTGACCGTTTCTGTCTGGATGGTGATGTTCTGGGCATGTTTGGCCTGGTAGGAGCACCATTTCTTTGGCACAGTAGCGATTATTATTGATATAGACGATGAGATTTAGGGCTTCGATTTCGATGTTATTTAAGCCGAAATCCGCATAATCAATATTTGCTAATTCATCTTTCGTTAGTGCGATTTGCGAGTCTAGGAAGAATTGTTGCACGCGTTTTTTATAGGTGTTCATGAATTTTTACCTCCGTTTAGCTTATTTTAAGGTCATCCCATGAAATATCGGCTTCTTCTTTTTCCTCGATGACAACTTCTGCATTTGGATCTACGCGTTTTTTCAGGATGAGGATGGAAACAGCGGTTGCGAATGAGCCTATAAGTAATGCGGCGACGAAAGCCCATGGGTGAGTCATTGTTGGGATGGCAAACATTCCGGATGCGGGAATGTGGCTATCGGCGCCCCATAGCATGCTTAAGCCTCCACCGATTGCACCGCCGATACCTGTGGCGATAATGTTGCGCACCAAATCATTTAACACGATTGGGAAGCAACCTTCTGTAATTTGGCAAACGCCCATTGGGAATGCGGTTTTTAATGTCTCAATTTCTTGACGGTTGAAAATGTTTTTCTTCACAATTTTTCCAATGAAAAATGCCATTGTGAGGCCGAACGGTGTTACCATTGAAGCTAGAATTAGCACGGTGATTGGTTCGTAAATACCTTCTGAGAACAGAGCAAAAACGAATGCGAACACGACTTTGTTAATCGCACCGCCATAGTCAATCGAGGATAGAATGCCAATAATTGCCCCATAAATAAAGAGTGAAGAGGTGTTCAGATTGCCTAGATAATCAGTAATCAGGCCAGTAAACCAGTTGATTGGGGTACCGACGATGTAATACATGATTAATCCGGCGATGAAGGAACTTAGAAATGGAATGACAAGTGTTGGCATTAAGCCTTGCATCCAGCTGGGTACTTTAATGTAGATAGTAATGAGGACAACGACGATTCCAGCAATGTAGCCACCTGCAAGCCCGCCTAGAAATCCTGCGCCAATCCCGCTTGCGACCATTCCGACAATGAGGCCTGGCGCGATTCCTGGTTTATCTGCAATAGAGTAGGCAATAGCGGTAGATACAATCATTGGTAGGAGTTGTAAGCCGTAGCCGCCCATCGTGGTCATCGTATCAGCAAATGAAAAACCATCTTTAAAATGCACGATTACAGAGCCACCAGTCATGTTTCCAATAGCTAATAAGAAACCAGATGCTACAACAATGGGTAAAAAGAAAGAAATAGCTGTCATTAAGTGTTTTTTAAATCCTAAGTTTTTCAACACTTCCATCAAAATTACCTCCTATTTTGATTTAAACTTTTAGTTCTTCTAGTTTTTCGACGAGTTTGGTTGGGGATTTGACGACAAGCCCGGTTGGGACTTCAATTACTTTTTTGCCAGTGAAGCGGTCACGGCCACTAATTTTGATATCTGCGGCAATGACTACGACGTCTGCTTCTTGGATTTCCTTGTCGGTAAGTGCGTTTTGGGTTCCTGAGAGGCCTTGTGTTTCGATAATGACTTCATGACCTCTTGAGACACCAGCTTTAATCAGCTTTTCCTTGGCAATATATGTATGCGCAATTCCTGCTGTACAAGCTGCAATTCCAACGATTTTCATAGTGAATGGCTCCTTTCGTCTAATAAAATTTGATTTTATCGTTTGATTGGAAAAGGTGTATTTTTTCGATGGCGACTTTCTTTGTTTCTTCCATGCAAGGCGGGAATAGGACGTTTGGTTCGCGAATTTCATCGTTGCCTTCGTTTAAAATAGCGCGCAGTTTGTTTGCAAATACGATTTTTATATCGCTGGAAATATTGATTTTGTTAATACCCATGGTTACTGCTTTTTTGATTTCGGTATCGGGGTTGCTGGAGCCGCCATGTAGAACGAGCGGGATGTCAACGCGACTTGCGATATCTTCTAAAATGTCTAGGCGCAATTTTGGATCCATGTTTTTTGGATAGATGCCATGTGCTGTTCCGATTGCAACGGCTAGACTATCTACTTCTGTGCGGGTGATGAAATCTTGAGCTACTTCTGGATCGGTGTAAATGATTTCGGATACGCCTCCTTCGACGGTATTCCCTGTGTCGCCGATAGTTCCGAGTTCTGCCTCGACGGAAACACCTACTGGATGAGCTGCTGCGACGACTTTCTGCGTGATGACGATGTTTTCTTCGTATGGTAAGTGGGAGGCATCAATCATCACGGACGTGAAACCTAATTGGATAGCATGGATGACTTGTTCATAACTGGCGCCGTGGTCTAAATGGATGCAGACTGGAACTTTGCTATGGTTCGCTAGGAATTTGACTTGGTCGACAAAACTGTCTGTTAGAAAATTGAGTTCATCTGGGTGAATCGCAATCATTACTGGTGACTGTGTTTCTTCGCATGCTTCCATGACTGCATTTAATAATTGGCCAGAGCCTGCATTAAAGGCTGGTACTGCAAAACCGTGTTTGTTAGCTACTCCGAGAATTTTTTTTTTCCGCTGATTAACATAATAATCTCTCCTTTAAGATTTAGTGATTAATGTATACAAATCATCTATCGTTTGCACCTGTTTAATGCTTGCGATAAACGTTTCGTCCGCTAGTAAAATGGCGATTTTTTGAAGCAGTAAAATATGAGTGGTATTGGCATCGGTATCTCTTACTGCGAATAAAATAACCACCTCCACGCCATCTCCATCTAATGTTTCCCACTCAATTTCGTGTTGTAGTGTGGCGATAGCAACGGTGGTCTCCTTCACGGCTTTAGATTTACCGTGGGGGATTGCAATGCCTTCACCGATACCAGTTTCCCCCTCGGTTTCACGCAAGTAGACATCATCTAAAAACATCTTCTTATTCGTTATAAAACCTTCTTTTTGTAGCCGTTCGCCGAGTTCTTCTAAGATTTCTGCTTTACTTGTTGCTGTTGAGTTAATTTGTAGTAAGTTTTTATGAACAATGGTTTCTAGTTCAAGCATTTCCATTTAATCCATCTCCTTTAGAAAGTAATCAATTGTCTTTATGTCTTTTTCTGTTAATAGTGGTCCGATATTTAAAATAGGTATTTTACCGATCTGTAATGGAACCCGAATAGTTGAAAAAATCAAATCGATGTTTTCTGTGATAAAAGCATGATTTTTTCGGACCTGTCTCTGACTCATTGTGGCAACTATGTTTAGGTCTGGGTAGTGTTTTTCGACGCGAATTTTTAAGAGTTCGGAAGTTCCGACGCCAGTTGAGCAGACAAGTAGCAAGTTTTTACGCTCTTTTTGTTTGATTTTGTATTTTTCGAAGTAAAGTGTAATGTAGCCCATTTCGGAATTGTTGATTTTCTTTTCGAATGCGAGTTCTTTGTTGATTTTGATGGAGGCTGCTTGTACTTTCAAATAGGTTTCTTGATAGGTTGATATGACTTCATCCAGCATGTTGTTTTCGATGCTAATACCTAGGCGTAGGCGACTGAGCATAGGCAGAATATGCTGATTTAGGTCTTCATACAGCGATTTTTGGGAAGGTAGCATGCTAATATCGCTAACCCCGAAAAATTCGACGATATATTTTGTTGTAATTTCCTGCGCCAGCTTTTTGTCGATATGACTGCTTTCTCGTTTTTGAACATTAATGGAATACAGATTTTGAAAAAGAAAATAAGTTTCCAGTTCATTTAATGGTGTCCCAAGATAGGTCGTAACGTTTTTAATGATTTTTTCTGCGACTTCTTTCATTTCTAGGTTGTTGTTCATGATTTGTTTTTCGTCGTGTTCCAGTGGATCTTGACTTTCTAGGTAGTGCACTTTACCGTCTCGGTAGCGCTTAATCAACATGAAAATATGGGTGTACAAGGAGACATCGTACGGATAATTAATGTACTCGTCCATTTTTTCTTCGATAACGGCGATTTGACTGTCAATAAAATGTTTGTCAATAGCGTTGATTTCGATAGTTAATTCACCAAGACTGTTGCTTTTATTTATTTGGAGTAGTAGGCTGTTGATTGCTTTACGAATGGCAATTTCTTTACCGCTGAGCCAAATGAAATCTTGATTGTAATGTAGTTTTAAGTCGAATTGGCTGACAATCTCGCTAAGCTTTTTCATTTGTCGTACTTTGGAACTCTCGCTTAAGTAGTCATGGTTGGACAGATTTTTGCGAACGGCTTTTTTTGGGTGCTTGAAAAGTAGTGACAGTACTTCATCGCATAAACCGTGTTCCTCCTTTAGTGGAATAACCGAATAAATATCTTTATTTAGGAAAAAATCGTTCAGTTTATAGCCTTTTCCGATTTCAGAGTCAACAAGAGATATCTGATAATCTTTCAAGGAAACTTCATTTATTCGCTTAACAATCCGGTAAATCGTTTTGGAGGAAACGTATAATTTCTTAGATAAATATTTCGCGGAAAGAAACTCTTCAAAATTCAAGTGATTGATTAAAAGATTTTCTTTAGAGCTAAATATCAAGTTCCTCACCTCTTGCATATAGTATATAGGAATTGTATTCGCTTACATTATCAATCTCTGTCCATAGATATGGACAATATGTAGCGCCGACAAATCCTTATCATTTATTATAGAAGAACGAACACATGAAAAACCATAGCAGTTAGAAAAAATGCGACTTCTTGCTTTCAATTTAAAAGATTATACTTTAAAATAAAGAGGTAAAGAGTTTACCTAATTGGAGGTTTTAATAATGGAACATAAACAAGATCAAGCTTTTCCGAAAGATTTCTTGTGGGGATCTGCATCAGCGGCCTATCAAATTGAAGGTGCTTGGGATGCGGACGGTAAAGGTCCATCTGTTTGGGATAATTTTGTAAAAATTCCTGGAACGACGTATGAAGGTACGAATGGTGATGTGGCGGTAGATCATTACAATCGTTATAAAGAAGACGTGAAATTGATGGCGGATGCGGGACTGAAAGCATACCGTTTTTCGATTGCTTGGAGTCGTATTTTCCCGACTGGTAAAGGGGAAGTAAACGAGGCGGGGTTACAGTTTTATGATAACTTGATTGATGAGTTATTGAAATATGGCATCGAGCCTCTTGTAACGCTGTATCATTGGGATATTCCACAAGCGTTGATGGACGAGTATGGTGGTTGGGAGTCGCGTAAAGTGATTGAAGACTTCACGAACTATTCCGTGGCCTTGTTCAAGCGTTATGGTGACCGCGTGAAGTATTGGGTTTCCCTAAATGAACAGAACATCTTCGTGTCATTAGGTTATTCGATGGCGCTACACCCACCGAAAGTAACGGATGACAAGCGTATGTATCAAGTAAACCATATTGCGAATTTGGCGAATGCGAGTGTTATCAATGCGTTCCACGAAATCGTAAAAGACGGAAAAATTGGACCAAGTTTTGCGTACACGCCGTTTTATCCAGTGGATACTGATCCGAAAAACGTGCTTGCTGCGGAGAACGCGGAAGATTTGAACAGCCATTTCTGGATGGATATTTATGCATGGGGCGTATACCCTAAAGCAGTTTGGCGCTATTTGGAGGAAAACGACTTGGCACCGACTGTGGAGCCAGGCGACATGGAACTTCTAGCCTCTGCAAAACCAGATTTCATGGGCTTGAACTACTACCAATCAGCAACAGCGGCGCATAACCCATTAGACGGCGTTGGTCAAAGCAACACATTCAACACGACTGGTAAAAAAGGAACTTCTGAAGAAACAGGGATTCCTGGCTTGTATAAAAAAGTGAAAAACCCATATGTGAAAACAACGGATTGGGATTGGACAATCGACCCTGACGGCCTACACATTGCGCTTCGTCGTATTGATAGCCGTTACCAATTACCAATTTTGATTACGGAAAACGGCTTGGGAGCTTTTGATAAATTAGAAGATGGCGAAGTACATGATGCGTACCGGATTGACTATTTGAGCTCACATGTGGGCGCGATTCAAGCAGCAATCAATGATGGCGTAGACATGCTTGGCTACTGTACTTGGTCGTTCACAGATCTATTAAGCTGGTTAAACGGCTACCAAAAACGTTACGGTTTCGTCTATGTAGATCGTGATATTTCGGACGACGCACCAATGACGCGGATTCCGAAAGATAGTTTTTATTGGTATAAGAAAGTGATTGAGACAAACGGGAAAGAGTTATAAAATGAGAAGAGCGTAAGTCCTTTGGTGAGAAAGGTTTACGCTCTTTTGTATGTGAAAAATAACTTAGGGCTTGTACTATTTCAGGAGCGCTCTGTTATCTTTATTCGTTTTTTTATTGTAACCTAAGCTTGAGAGAACCAATAATTGCTCGAGCGTACTTAGATAGTAATGCGCCAATTAGAAATCCAGCGACATTCAGTAATAAGTCATCCACATCAAAAATTTTATTAGGAAACTGTGTGATGAAATCAATGAGCAATTGTAGTGTTTCGATTGAGAGGGAGATAATAATGGGTGTGATGATATTAAACATGAGTGAACGTTGTTTCTTGATATTTAAATAAATCGCGAATGGTAGTAATAAAACGAGATTTCCAAACAATTGTATTACATAAACGGGTACATCTAGGTTTTGCAAGTAAAACAAAATGGACGTTAGGGGGCTTAATTGAAAATATGTAGCATTAGAAACATCTAAGTCATCAAAAAGACGTATCGGCAATAATGTATATTTTACCAACATCATTAGGTATAAAGTAAAAGTTGCCTGAACAAAAAAATCAATAGAAATAACACGTTTTTTTTCTTATCTTGCTGATTATAAATAGTACCACGAGCATAATCATGTAGAGTAAGACTAACGCAACACCGGATGGGTCAATGACTATCATACAAGAATCCACCTTTTTCATTTTAGTTTATAAAATCTGTATGTTAATAGGACAATAAGCCTGCATAAATAATAGTATACATGGAAAATGATGATTTGCAAACAAAGGAATGGCACTGAACGCGTCTGGCTTCTTTTTATTCTGAATTCATATCAAATAAACCAACAATCATGTAGTTTACTGAAAAGCCGAATTTAGAAATACCTCTTTGTCTAAAAAAAGCCCAATTTTATTTTTGTTATAATCTAAACACAATGGATAGTCTTGAAAGCGTTGACAATTGCGGTTAATTATCTGGATTGGTCTATACACATGACATTTTGAACCAATTTTTTTCGAGGTTTTGCATTGTTTTAGCAGGGTATTTGCTTAATGTCAGTAATTTTGGCAAAAGTAGAGCGCTTGGTGAAAGCGTAAACAATGAGGGGGATTTACGAATGGTTGAATGGAAGAACACGAAAAAATGGGTAGCAGGTGGAGTTTTAACGGCAGCGGTGGCACTGGGTGTGTCTTTAACGGGAGGTACACAGGCTCAAGCAGTGGTCGATGATGCGTCAGCAATGCCTAGCATTCAAGGAAAACAAGTTCTAGTTGGTTATTGGCACAGTTGGAAATCCACGGGTAAAGATGGTTACAAACAAGGTACTTCGGCAGATATCGCGCTAAAAGATGTTAATTCGGCTTACAATGTTGTTCCGGTTTCTTTCATGAAGGGTGACGGCGTAAATCGAATCCCAACGTTCAAACCAGTCGGACTTACAGATAGTGAGTTTCGCGCGCAAGTGGCAGCTTTAAATAAACAGGGACGCAGTGTTGTGCTAGCGCTTGGTGGTGCTGATGGTCACGTACAACTGCAAACTGGCGATGAGCAGGCTTTTGCAAACGAAATTATTCGCCAAGTGGAAACGTACGGTTTTGACGGGCTGGATATTGACCTTGAGCAAACGGCGATTACGGCTGGCAACAACCAAACAGTGATTCCTGCAGCTCTAAAAATTGTGAAGAATCACTATGCGGCGGAAGGCAAGAACTTCCTAATCACAATGGCTCCGGAGTTCCCATATTTGAAACCAGGTGCGGCGTATCAAAGCTATATCACGTCACTAACTGGTTACTATGACTATATCGCGCCTCAATTTTATAACCAAGGTGGCGACGGTGTTTGGGTGGACGAAACGAACCAATGGATCGCCCAAAACAATGATGCATTGAAAAAAGAATTCCTGTATTACATGGCGGATTCGCTTATTCACGGTACGCGGGGTTATCTTCAAATTCCTGCGGATAAATTAGTGATTGGCTTGCCATCGAACAATGATGCGGCAGCAACTGGCTATGTCATCAATCCACAAAACGTATACGACGCATTCAATATGCTAAAAACGGCGGGAACTCCGCTTAAAGGCATCATGACATGGTCAGCAAACTGGGATGCAGGTAAAAACAGCGCTGGTGTAAGTTATAATAATGCATTCGCCAACGCATATGGCCCATTCTTAGGAACTAAATAATTGTGCAAAACCAAGTGGTCAGTGGCTACTTGGTTTTTTTATGTAGGCAAAATGTTTTAATTCCTTCTTAAAATTGGATTTATAGGGCTTCTTTAGGGTATAGTAAGGTAGCGAAAGTTTTTGCAAAATTGCTAACGAAGGAGGATGAGAACGATGCGTAAGTTTTATGTGTATTTTATTTTAGTAATGGCGATTGTCATGATTGGGTTAGGACTTTATTTCGTGTTTAATCCAGGTACATCGCTTGCTGCGTTTACGTTTGTCATTGGAATTGTACTATTGTTGAATGGTTTGAATGAAATTATTTCGTATTTCAAGGGACGCAAAGTGTTGAAAATATCAAATTGGATTTTGCTTGACGGAGCGATTTCGTTGATTGCTGGTTTGATTATTTTGATTAACAATAACATCGGTGAGAAATTTATCGTGTTGATTTTTGTTATTTGGGTACTTGCTTCGGCGATTCTAAATATCATGATGGCATTCTCGGTGAAAGGTTCTAAGGGCTGGATTTTCGTATTGATTATCGGTATTATTGGAGCGATTATCGCGATTATTTCCCTATTTAGCTCAGCAATTGTTGCTGTGACAGTTGGCTTAATTCTCGGTGGATTCTTTATTTTCCAAGGGATTGCTTGTTTGCTGTTGTTTAATGGGATTCGCAAGCAGATGAGATAAGATGGCATGGAAATACCCTTTTGCGGTGAACCTTATTTTTTAAGGTTGCTTGTGAAGGGGTATTTTTTAGTTTAGAGTTAGTGGGAAAATCATGCTGAGTATGATAGGCTTTTTGAAAATAGTGTAGGGGTGATTTGGATGGAGTACTGGTTGACTAATGCGCGTTTGGAGACTGGTTTTGCGTGGGATGATGGACGTGTTGTTGGGACGGAGACTGATCTTTTTGATTTATTCGTGCGTGATGGAGAAGTAGCGGAGATACAAAAAGCAGGAACAGTAGATAAAGCAGATTTACCTGTGAAAAATGCGAACGCGTATCTTATTGTGCCATCGTTTGTGGAGAAACATATCCATTTAGATAAAACGAAACTTGGCGCGCCGTGGAGTGCTGTGACGCCAGTGCAATCAATTGTAGAACGGTTTACTTTGGAGACAGACGAGTTAGCGGCTTTGCCTGTTGGGATGGCGGATAGGGCGAGAAAACTGATTGATATGGAGCTTCGGAATGGAGCGACGATGTTTCGGTCGCATATAGATGTGCATCCGCGAGCGGGTTTGAAATATTTGGAGACAATTCAGGAGGTTTTGCAAGGATATAGTGGGAAATTGGAGTCAGAGCTAGTGGCATTTCCGCAACATGGTTTACTACGGTCGGACAGTGTAACGCTTGTGCGAGACGCATTGCGCAGTGGAGCAACTTTGATTGGTGGGGTTGATCCTGGAAATGTGGACGGAGATGTGGAGCGGTCGTTGGAAACAATGTTTGAGCTGGCTGTGGCGGAAAATGCGGGTGTTGATATCCATGTGCACGATAGAGGTGAAGTTGGAAAAGCGACATTTTGGAAATTTTTAGAGCTTGTGAAAGCGTCTCGATTACAGGGACGGGTGGCGGTGAGTCATGCGTTTGCGTTGGGCGATTTTGATGGAGCAGAGAAGGCTGAACTTTTTGGGGAGCTTGCGACGGAGCGTGTTGCTATTGTTACTAGTGTGCCAATTGGTGGGCAGATGCCGCCGATTAATGATTTGGAAGGAGCCGGTGTGACGGTGCATGTTGGTTGCGATAATGTGTATGATTGCTGGTCGCCGTATGGTAATGCTGATTTATTGGAACGAATCGGTAGGCTTGGTGAGATTACGGGGCGCGTGACGGAGGACAGATTGGCGCAAACGCTAGGTTTGATTACGGATGGCGTCACACCGCTGGATAAAAACGGTAATCAAGTTTGGCCAAAGGTGGGCGATGATGCGAATTTTGTTTTAGTGGATGCGAGTTGTACGGCAGAATTGGTTGCTCGACGTTCGACACGAAAAGCTACCATTTTCCACGGTAATGTTGTTGCTGGGGAACTGTAAATAATAAATGCCTCGTAAAGCATAACGCTGCTCTATGAGGCATTTTTTTAATATGTACGTATGACTGGAGGTACATAGTCTGTGATGAACGAATGGATTTCGTCAACAGAGTTAGAAAATAAGATTTTGCTACGGTCTTCTGCGGTTAGAAAGTCATTTTGGACCATGTTGTCGTAGAATTGTTGGATTGGTCTGTAGTAGTCGTTTTCGTTGTAGAAAATGCAAGGATTGTTGTTCTGGCCGAGTCGGGACCATGAGACGACTTCTGTTATTTCTTCAAGAGTTCCGGGGCCGCCGGGCAATGCGATGCAGGCGTTTCCGAGGTCAAGCATTTTTTGTTTGCGCTCATCCATTGTGTCCACGACGATTAGCTCGGTCAAGTGGGGATGGGCTAGTTCGCGTTCTTGTAGAAAGGCCGGGATGATGCCGATTGCCTTGCCACCTGATGCAATAACGGTATCTGCTAAAATACCCATGAGCCCGGAGCTACCGCCGCCGTATACGAGTGTGTTATTGTTTCTAGCAATCCATTCACCAACTGCGATGGTGGCTTGTTCGTAGACGGGATTATTGCCTTTGTTTGCACCACAATATACAATGATATTCATAATGATTCCCCATTTCCTTTATTTTTAAAATTAGTATATCATAATAGGGAAGCGGTGTTTGGAATGGAGGTTGCTAAAATGGGACAAAAAGTAATTGTGAATGCGGACGATTTCGGAATGTCAAAAGGAATCAATTATGGCGTGATGGAGGCGTATTTGAACGGGATTGTTAGTTCGACGTTGTTGATGCCTAATCTGGACGCGGCGGAGCATGCGGTGAACATTTCGCGCGTGGCTTGCCCAGACTTGTTCATCGGACAGCACACAAACTTCTTATTAGGAAAACCTTGTTCCGATGCTGCAAAAATTCCTTCGATGGTGGATGCGGACGGGAATTTTCATCGGTCGGCGTATTATCGGAGTGGGCAAGGGCATTTCGTGTATGATGAGGTGCGACGGGAGACGATTGCTCAGATGGAGAGGTTTCGCGAGTTGTTAGGGTATTATCCTGAGCATATTGATTGCCATGCGGTTGGGGACGAGACGGTGGATCAGGCATTTTATGATATTGCGTTGGAATATGGGATTCATACGACGCTTAAATATAGCGGGGACAAATTTTGGCCGCCATTGCCAGGGTATTTGGAGACGGGATTGTTGCTAGAAGTTAATGGTTTGCCGTTTATTGAGACGGGGACGCATGTGGAGCATTTCTTGCGGGATGATTTTGCGTTGCTTAAGCAGGATACGTCGAAGGTGATTGAGATGCATTTTGATGCTGGCTTTTTGGATCAGTTTGTGTTGGACAATTCTTCGATGACGACGCCGCGTTGTCGTGAGCTTGAGACGTTGTGTGATTCACGGGTTCGGGATTGGTTTGAGGCACACGATTTAGAACGGATTAGTTTTGCTGATTTGAAAAGGAAATGAGGGGACGTCGCGGATGAAACGGTTTTTAATGATTGGAACGGCGGGCGTGCTTGGGGCGCTGTGCCGTTATTTTGTTGGCATGGGAGTTGGTGTTTTTTGGGGTGCTGATTTTCCGTTAGGGACACTGATTGTGAATTTGAGTGGGTGCTTTGTGCTGGCTTATTTGACGACGTATTTGTTTCGGTTGACGATATTAAATACGGACTTGGTCGTGGCGATTGGAACAGGTTTTTTAGGTGCTTATACGACTTTTTCGACGTTTACTTTGGAGGCAGTGCGGTTATTTGAGTCGGGGCATACGATTTCAGCGGTTACATATGTAGGGCTTAGTTTTTTAGTGGGAAATTTGTTGGCTTGGCTAGGATTTAGGCTGGGCGAACGACGGTTTATGCGGAAGCGAGAAGCTGTGAAGGAGGGCGATGTGTGATGTGGCTAGATGTGATTTCCATTGCAATTGGCGCCTTTTTAGGGGCTAACGCGCGATACGCTTTGTCGACTTGGATAAAACGTCGTGTGAAACGGGACTTTCCGATTGCGACTTTAGTTATTAACTTGAGCGGAGCATTCGTTCTGGGCGTTGTCGTACAACTTCGATTAGGAAATGATTGGAATTTACTCGCAACAACTGGATTTTTAGGGGCATTTACGACTTTTTCAACGTTTAAATTGGAAAGTATTCAACTTCACGCAGCAAGAAAGTGGCAGAAAGTTGTGTTGTATCAAGTAGTTACATACTCAGCAGGGCTTGCTCTAGTTGCGCTAGGGATGCTGATAGGTTCAGTCATTATGTGAAGATATTTAGTTCACTGGAGTAAGTTATAAGCGAAATGGTATTCCTTCTTTTACATTATTGTGGTAAGATAAGAATGTAATATTTCATCTAGTATTTCTATCTAAGGAGGTAAACGAAATAACTATTCGTTTTGAAGGAAAACACATAAAAAGAGGCTCGAATACACTTATTGTTGTGTTTCAAGGAGCTTTCACCAGATTTAATGAAGAATACGCAAATAAAATTGTTGCTGGAATGGTAAGTCCAGAGTCTATTCAAGAGACGCATACCTACTATCATTTCCACAAGCTTTCTGAACAATTTACTCAACTGGATTTCTTTTTTATTGAGGATTATTATTCACAACTCTATGGTTGGTATATGTTTGATCATGGGGAATTGATTATACGGAGTTTTAATGATAAACTTTCGCAATTTATTTGTAAACACAATTATGAAGAAGTCATATTTATTGGAAGTTCCAAGGGGGGCGTAGGATCCACACTGTATGGTCTAATAAACCCCTATGTTACAAAGGTTTTCGGAATGGTCCCTGATTTAAGAATATCAACAGCGCCATATGGAGAAAGTGGAAGAAAGCTATTTTTTAATAGTGATGCAAGCTTTGAGAAGAAAGTGAAAGATTTTCCTGGTTTGATTTCCAGCTATCCCGTGACAGTTGAAAATAAAAAGTTCTATTTTTATACAGGAATTAGGGATTATGGTTTTCAGCAGTTAGTAGGATTGAATAAGTATTTGTATAGTAAGTATGACTATGAGTCTCATCTTATTATCATGCCAACACCAGATGCGCATGGCCCTCTTATAAAAGAACATGCGAATTTGATTAATCATATCATTCATGGTGTGATTAATGACATTCCATTGGAAAACGAGCTTTTCTTAGAATTAGGCAGTAATATTTATTTAAGCACTTATCCAGCTATTGGGAAAAAGTAAAAACTTTTAAATCATCAAAGTACACTAGAAGAGATTGAAACAGACAGTAGTTTGACTACCTTTAATGTTTTGGGCTCTTCTTTTATTGTGTCCAAAAATCGTGTTAATTTCTAAAAGAAGCTACCAAGTGGGAATTGAATAAATTTTGAAGGGAAGCTTATCTTGACATTATGTTGAGGTAGGCTTTTTTGTATTTTAAATAACGATTTTTTCATGGTTCATTGACGACTTGGGTCTTTTCTTTAAAAAAAAACTTAACTTGGTTTGGGGGTTTCTTTATGTAGGGCTGTTACTATAAAGTTATATCTCAAAATAGAATGGAAAGAAGTGAAGTGTATGCCACGACTGAAACGAAAAAAAATCAAGGAAACTTAAACCTATTTCAAAAATCCTTATTGTTGTATTCCTAGTGATTCTTGGCTGCATAGTATTCTATTGTGTGCAATATTACCAAGCACTACACTCCGTAAACGCGGACTTTTCATCTGCCAAAGGTGAGAACTTTAAGTCAACGAAAGATCCTAAGTTAGACGATTTCAACGTGCTATTGCTAGGAAGCGATTCGCGTGGTTCAGATCAAGGGCGTTCAGACTCGATTCTTATTTTACATTATGATTCAAAAGCGAAAAAGCCGAAAGTTGTCTCGCTTATGAGGGATTCTTATGTAGATATTCCAAATAGAGGAAAACAAAAATTGAATGCCGCTTACTCATACGGTGGAGTCGAATTGTTACGTGAAACGATTCAGCAGAATTTTGATATAAAGACGGATTATTACCTAGTGACTGACTTTAGTGGTTTTGCAAAAATTATTGATACAGCATTTCCAGATGGTGTTACAATAACGTCGGATAGTGAGATGTCTAAAAATATTGGAATGACGATTCATTCCGGGAAGCAACAAATGGATGGAAAGACATTGCTTGCCTATTCGCGATTTAGATATGATGCGCAAAGTGATTTTGGACGTGTAAAAAGGCAGCAACAAGTCGTACAGAGTGTTATGAAGCAAGGTATTTCGAATATCGGCATTACGGAAATCCCATCATTACTTGGGCTTATAAAAGGGAATATCTCAACGAATATCCCAACTAAATTGCTCGTTAATATGGGACAGGAAATGTACTTTCACCCACCTACGGGCTTGGATTCACTGACAGTTCCAACGAATGGTAGTTATGAAGGAAAGACATATCCTGGTGCTGGCGCTGTTTTGGAAATGGATTTGGATAAAAATCAGGCTGCCATTAAGAAATTTTTGAGTGATGATAAGTCGTGAGATTAAGCAACAAGAATGGAGGTACGAAGATGAAAAGAAATGTAGTAATTATGTTGTCAATTTTGCTAGTTTTAGTGTGCTTAGGCGTTGTTGGGGCTCTTTTCTTTCAGCAACAAAAAGAAAAAGAGGTAGAGCAGGCAAAGGAGCACAGCCTAGTCACGAAAAAGAAACAAGAGGCTGAAAAAGAAGCAAAGATAGAAAAAGAAAAAGAAGCTAAAGCAGAAGCGGAAAGTCCCAAGAAGATAGATAAAAATCAAAAAACAGCCTACCTTACAATTGATGATGGACCGACGGAGTACTTAAAACAAATTATTGAGGCTTTGAAGAAGCTGAATGTGAAAGCGACATTTTTTTTCGTAGGCAATAATGTGAAAGATGAGTACAAGGCTGATATTAAACAAGCGGTGCAGAATGGCGATAGTATTGGATTACACAGTATGTCACATGATGCGAATAAATTATATAAACAAGGACAGTTTATTCCAGAGATGGAGCAGGAATCGAAGCTAATCAGCGATATTGTCGGTAAAAAAGTTGGGCTGATTCGCGCGCCATACGGCAGTACTTATTTAAACAATGATCAGGTACAAAAAGCAAAGGCAGACAAGTTTCGTCTGCTGGATTGGAATATTGATAGTAATGATTGGAAACATAAAGGAAAACCGCAAGACACAGTTGCCTTTGTAAATAAGGAGTTGGATGGTTTTCATAAAATCTCACCAGTTATTTTAGTACATGAAACGAAAGATACATTGGATGCGATTCCGGCTTTAGTGAAGGCGATTCGGGCGAAAGGATTTGTATTGGAGCCTTATTTTGAGGATAATGATTTCCATTTGAATTTTAAGAAAGATCCAGATTTATAAGAGGTATGAAAAGGTGTTATCCCATTTGGGAGGCATCTTTTTTTATGGAATCATTTATTTCAAGTGGCGTGAAATTTTTGATAATATGGCTGATCTGGGTGGTCGGGCATGTATGATAGAGGTATATGAAGAGATGATACGTTAATAAACTTGCCTTTTGATATAGGAGAGGAGTTTTATACATGAAGAAGATGCCATTTGTGATGTTATTAGTCGTGATGATGATAATGATTGGGCCGATAAATAGTGCAGGACTGAATAACTGGTTTGGGACTGGGGTTTCGGCTGGGGCGGGACTGTCGCTTGTTGTAGATAAGCCGAAACAGACGGAAAATCGCCAGTTTAGTTTGAAATTGTTAGACGAGTCGGGGGCGGGGCTTCGTGCATCGGATAATCCGCCTAGTGAGGCAGAGGACTTTGTGGAAATTGTGATTCCTATGGGGATGGTTCTTGATGTTGAGGAAACAAGAATGCGTAATGAAGCGGTGAACGCAGGGACGCTTATGTTTGATGTGGAAACTGGGATTGCGCGTGTGACATGGAATCAGGATGTGGCGGAACGTAGTTTTGATTTAATTTTAGTGGCTGAGAAGGCGAATAATTATGAGTTTGAGGCTGTGCAACATGACGCTGATGGGAATGAGATTAAGTCGAATGTACTTCGTGTGACGGTGGAGCAGGAAACCGCGGAGCCTTCTGAGGTGGAGAAACCGACGGAAGCTGTGACGATACCAGATGCAGCGACAAAAACTGTGGAATTACCGGTAATTCGGGCGAATATCGATGACGCGAGTGTCGCAAATGTAAGTACGTTGACGGAGTTCCACAATGCGATGATGAGTAAGGATATAGCGACAATTAATGTTTTAGCGGATATTAATTATGCGACGTTCTCTACGGCGGATGCAAGTGCGACGAATACGACTGCTTACTATCAAAGGATGCCGGAACGACCGTTGACGGTAAATGGGAATGGGCATACGATTGATTTTAGAAACCAGTCCTACGCGCCATATGACACGTACTCGTTGCCAAAAGTGGTTACATTCAATGATTTGAATACGTATGGAAAAAATTATTATGGCTTTTATACGGATAATTCAGCTGGTGGAACGAATGCGACGAACACGATTGTTTATAATAATGTAAATTACCGTGGGTCTCAAGCGATTCATGCGCCAGCGACAACGACTAAGATTTCTGGAAAGTCTTCTTTTGCGCAGACGAATAGTTATGTGAGTCCTTTTGATGGCGTGAGTTACACAACGCTAGCCAATCAGACGACGTTTGCGGTTGGTGATATGAATATCCTTGAAGGTGCGGACGTGAAAGTGACAAATGAGTCTAGTGGCGCGATGTATATCTTTTCTGGTGGAACAGTAGACATTGCGGAGAATTCGGTTTTGGATATTTATACATCTGGAACGAATGCTACAGTTGCAGATTCTACGCTTTCTGGTATTTTTAGTTATGGGAATATTAATGTTCGAAATGGCGCGACGCTTAAAATGGACAATGCGGTTCCGGCGGCTGGTAGGACGGCAGTTGGTGGGATTTGGATGAACGCTGGACAATTCAACGTTTCCAATAATGCAAAAGTAGATATTAAGGCGCGAGGTGCGATGTATTACGGTAGCCCGTTTTATATTTATGGTGCTGGAGTTCTGAATGTAAGCGATGATGCAGAGTTCAAGTTGGAAGCAACGGATACAGGGACTTCGACGCAAGATATTTTTAGCACAGGAACAGGTACAATTTTGATTGGTAAAAATGGCGTATTCGATGTTAGCTCGGATGGAACGGGGGCAAAAAACTTAGTTTATCTGCGTGGCACGTCGAAATTCCAATTTGCGAATGCGAAACGTGTTGATATTAAATTTAATAATACGAATCCAGCGACGGGAGCACGACTGTTGCGGATGACAGGAAACCTTGATGTCGATGTTCAGTCGATTCAAGCTTGGAACGCGAAAACTTGGACGGATGGTTTAGATGACAATTCTGATTTCACTTGGAATCCAATGTTCAACGTGAAGGTAACTTATAGTGCGGCAAACGTAACTGCTGCTTCGGGTCACTCTGTTTCGGCAGCGATTCGAGACAGTTTTGCAACAAACTTTAGAACGCAAAATTTCAAGCGGGTACTTTTTGAAGGAATTCCAGATGTGGATGTGACGATTGGAAGTTTGAGTGATAAAGTGGCGAACGAGAATAGCCATGTCATTACTGGAAAGGCGAATCCAGGTGCATCGGTGCAACTTTCTGGTGATCCGGCGATTCCGACGGGTACGCTTAACTCGCCAAACGAAGATGACAAAACGACAAAATTCCACGTGATTGCAGACAATGATGGGAATTACCGCTATGAGTTGCCGGCAGGTCAGTTTTTGACGGCGGGCAATACGGTACAAGTGTATGCGTTTTTAAATGGTAGGGATAATATGGATTGGACGGTTGTTCAAGATGAAACAGCTCCTGATGCGCCAGTTTTAGCGGCGATTAAAGATGTGGATGCGACTTTTAGCGGGCAAGCAGAGGCTGGGGCGGAAGTGACGATTTATGATGCAGCGGATGATAGTATTTTTGTAAGTGGTGTGGCGAATGGTGCTGGTGCGTTCAACATCGCGATTCCTGAGGATAAACGTCCACTAATGCCGAACAAAATCTACTATGCCGTGGCAAAAGATGCTGCTGGAAATGTGAGTGTGGCTTCGAATCAAGAAACAGTCGCAGATACAACGGCACCAACGGCAGACCCGATTAGACAATTTATCACATTGGGCGATGATTTTACAACAAACCCGCGTGATTTAGTAGAAAATGTGGCCGATAATGCAGGAAATGGTGATGATAATATCAGTTACGCGCTTACAAATACACCAGACGTTTCTAAAATCGGCTACACGACAGCGACAGTAACATTGACTGATAAAGCAGGTAACAGCGCGGACATCACGATTCCCGTTTTTGTACAAGACGATAGTTCAATCAAAAACGATGACTACTTCTTACACGGAACTAATTTTGCCGTTTTAACAACAGATGTACCTGCAAATCCAGCCGCGCTTAAGGCGATGGTGCTAGATATGGCAAATGTGCAAGCGTACGCTATCGAAACTGGTGCTGATGTGACAAACACGGTAGAAATCATTGGCGCCGAGGCGATTACAGCAACACCTGGAGAGTACAAAGTAACATTGAAAATTGGCGACTTAGAACATGAAATTACGGTGACAGTTCTTGCTGGAACGCTGCAATTCAAGTCAGCAACCCCGGAAATCTCATTCGGAACTGCTAAAATTAGTTCGAAACAACAGTTCTTAACACCAGAAGATGACGTGATGTTAACCGTCGAGGATACGCGGAAAGTGGCAACAAACTGGAAGCTAACAGCACAGATGATGACTCCATTTGCAACGGCGGATGGAAAAGAGCTGAAAGATAGTTTATTTTTAAGACAGTATAACGGTGAAAATACTGTTTTGACACCATTAAACGGCACGGCAACTGAAGTATTTAGTAACGCGAGCGGTTCGCTAGGATTAACGGAAATTAATTTCAATGAGGCGGATGCTTCGGAATTAGTATTAAATGTCCGTCCAGGCGTGGCGCGTGCCAATCAAGAATATGGAACGACAATCAATTGGACACTAGAAGACACACCGTGATTTAGTAAAAAAAGAGACTGATCGGCGACTATTAGTCTCTTTTTTGGGGTATTAAACAAGGTAATATAGTTTAATAATATGGGGGGCTACAATCGTGATAATAAACCGACAGATGCGAGCAAAATGGCTAATTGGCCTAGTGCTCGTATTACTTATTTGTACGATTAGCATAGCCAAAGTTGCGGCGGCAACTACGTACTACACAACCGCGAATCTGACAGTAAGGTCCGGACCTGGAACTAACTACAAAGCTGTTGGGTGGCTAACAAAAGGCGCAAAAGTGAGCAGCGTCGCAAAAACTGGAAAATGGCATCAAATTTCTTTTAAGGGGAAGAAGTCATTTGTGTCTGGCAATTATTTAACAACAAAAGCTGTCACGCCAGCCAAGCCGGTGAAACCGACAGCGAAAGTTTTGCTAAACGTCCCGCTCATCGCACAAAGGCCACAATTACCGACAGGATGCGAGATTGTAGCGGTGACCATGGTTTTGAGATACAAAGGCGCGAAGGTAGATAAAATGAAGTTAGCAAGAGAAATGCCGCGCCATTCTAGCAATCCGAACAAAGGCTATGTTGGAAATCCCTACACGAAGTCGGGATACACCATTTACCCACCAGCCTTAATGAACCTCATGAAAAAATACGCCGGCTCAGCAGTTAATTTAACAGGGGCATCCAATGCAACATTAGAAGCGAAATTGCGCTCAGGCAAACCAATAGCCGCCTGGGGTAAACTTAGCGGATTTAATATACACTGCGTTGTTCTTACAGGATACGATAGCGGAAATTACTACTACAACGACCCGTGGACCAACAAAAAGAATGCAAAAATGAGTAAAACTGCTTTTAATAGGGCGTTTAATGCATTGTCGAGACGAGCATTGAGTTATTAAGAAAGAAAAGAAGCGAGATACAATTTGGATTTCAAAATTGTATCTCGCTTCTCTTCTATTCCCATTTACATTTTGTCAGACCTTGCGATTGTGCTTCGGCAAGTGTTACTTGGGTTTCGCCGTTGGAATTATTCAGACCGCGACAGTTTGGATCAAAATGATATCGTTTTCCAGTCGCTGTGATGTATACCATTTGGCCTTGTTCGTTCGAAGGCTGTTCTTCTTCGGCTTGAGCTGATTTTTTTCGTGCAGCCTCAGCTTCTTGTTTTTTTCTTGCTTCTTCTGCAGCCTGTGCTTGTCTTTCTTGTTCTGCTTTTGCATCAGCGACGCGTTTTTCTTCTGCTTTACGTGCTTCCTCTGCCTTGCGTGCTTCTTCTGCGACACGAGCGGCTTCTTTTTTCTGTTCTTCGGCAACGCGGGCTTGTTCTTTCTTCTCTGCCTCGATGCGTTTAGCTTCGGCGACTTTCTTTTCTTGTTCTATTTTTGCGATGTAAGTCTCGTTGGCTGTATATGTAAGCTCCTTGGACTTATCTTGACCTTCCCAATTAGATGTGAGCACTGCGGTTCCGTCGTTTTGTATATCATTTAACGTGAATGAAAATTCCCCTTGATCGTTCGCAGTCGTTGTTAATGCTACTTGCCCACTTGGAGTTAGCGTTAATTCCGCGTTAGGTTTTGTTTTCCCAGTAATTGTGACGGTCCCATTTTCCGCCGATGTAAATGCCTTTTCTGCCTTGATGTTTAGTTTCGGCGTCTTCTTCTCTTGTTGCGTCGGTGTCTCTTTCGTCAAGTCATCCTCAGAACCGCCACACCCCGCTAAAATAAGCGCAACCATACCGATTGCTAGAAATAATGACATTCCCTTTTTAAAGCTTGATTCTCTTGTAAAAATTGTTAATATACCTACAAAAATTAAAATTGCAGCTAAATACAACATTTTATCATCCTCCCTTTATATGTAAGTATAACGTATCACAAAATAAATGCAATATCTTACAGTTGGAAAATGTAAAAAATATTTCATGTTGTATAAAAACCGAAATTCTTCGTAGCGAGGAATCTCGGTTTTTATTTATCCCTTCACAACGCCGAGTGTTGTTAAGGTTTTGATTGGTTCGACGAGTTCGGTTTGGTTTTGCATGACTTCGTCGATGTTTTTGTATGCGAAACGGCTTTCTTCGGCGACGTCTAGGAGGTTTTTCTTGCCGATCGTGATGTTGTTGGCGCTTAGGTCTTGGAGTACTTCGTCCATTGGGAAGTTCTCTTTTGCGCGGGTTCTGGAGAAATTACGTCCAGCGCCGTGCGAGGAGGAGTGGAAGCTTTCGGGATTGCCAAGTCCGCGAACGAGATAGCTTGTTGCGCCCATTGCTCCTGGAATAATGCCGAGTTCGCCTTTTCTTGCGCGAGTGGCGCCTTTACGATGGATCCAGACGTTTTTGCCGTAGTGGTGTTCTAGGGATGCGTAGTTGTGATGGCAGTTGATGCGGTCGGTGAATTCTGGTGTTCGACCTAGTTTTTTCTGGGTGTGTTTGGTGACGATGGTCATGCTTGCTTCTAGCATTGTTTCGCGGTTTTCGAAGGCGTAGTCGAGTGCTAGGTTCATCCATTTGATGTAAGCGATGCCTTCTGGTGAGTTGGTTGGCAAGAAGGCAAGCGGGTTCTTGTCTGGTGTGTCGCTGTACCATTGTTTGTTCAGGGCGACGGCGATTTTTTGGAAGTTCTGACAGATTTGAGCGCCTAGGTGACGGCTTCCGGAGTGGAGCATGATGCCGATGTAGCCGTTTTCGTCTTTTTGGTATTCGATAAAATGATTGCCGCCGCCGAGTGTGCCGACTTGATAGTAGGCGTTTTCGATGAGTTCGATGCCGTTTGGTAGGAGTTCGTAGTGTTTGTGTTGGGCGATGGCCATGTCTAAAACCTCAGATTGTTGTGGCTCTTTATGACGGGCTTTGCCGACTGGGATGGTGGCTAGTGTTTCGTTGACGATGCTTTTGATGAAGTTCTTGGGAATTTCGCTTTCGTGAATGTCGGTTTGGATGTAACACATGCCGCATCCGATGTCCATGCCAACTGCGTAAGGGACAATGGTGTTTTCTGTGGCAAGAACGCCGCCAATCGGCATACCTGCGCCAAGATGGGTGTCAGGCATGAGTGCTAGCCATTTGAAGACGAACGGTAAGTTGACGATAGCGCGTGCTTGGTCAAGACATCCTGTTTCAATTGCTGATTGGTCTGGTAGCCAGATTTTAATTGGTTTTGCTGTTTCGTTTTTTTTCATAGTAAGTGAACATTGTTTTTTCCTCGTTTCTCGTTTATGGTTTTAGTATAGAGAATGTGCGCCAATTTATCTTATAAAAAAAGGTGCGAACGGAGGGCAACATGGCAAAATCGTTTAATGAGTTGATCAAAAATTTCGCGGTGATTCGGAATTATGTACGGGAATTTTATGTGTATGGGTTTAAGCAACGTGAGGATTTTACGGAGAAAAGTGGGCGTAGTTACGATAATGTGCGTCGGCGGGTGGAGAGTTATTTGCGGGAATACGTGGATGTAGAACAACAGGGGAGCGGCAAGGCGTTGCGATTGTTTATTGATCCGAATGGGATTACGGAAAATCCGATGTTTGCGGTATGGCAGGCGAAGAGTTTTACGAAAAATGATGTGTTTTTGCATTTTGTGTTGATGGATATTTTTCAGATGGGCAAGGCGTATTCGGTGAACCAGGCGTTGGCGCGGATTGATGCGGATTATTTGTCGTGTTTTGCGGATGGATTTTTGATTGAGGCGTTGACGTTACGGAAAAAATTGGCGGAGTATGTGGAGCTTGGTGTGTTGCAGCGGGAGTCGCGCGGGCGGGAGGTTTATTTCTCGCGGGTGGCTGGTGTTGTGTTGTCGGACCGGGCGAAGATGGCGTTGCAGTTCTTTAAGGAGATGGCGCCGCTTGGTGTGTTGGGGCATTATTTGTTGCAGCAGGAGCAGGCGCTTGATTCTGTGTTTAGTTATAAACATTATTTCGTGATGCATGTGTTGGAGGAGCAGGTGTGCTTGGATCTGTTGGAGGCGATTCGTGCGGAGCGGTGGGTGTTGTTGTCGCTTTATGGACGGGAGCGCGCGGTACGGTTTATGCCGGTGAAGTTGTTGGTGAGTGCGCAGTCGGGACGGCGGTATGTGGTCGGGAAATCGAAACGGGGGCAGTTTTTTGCGTTTCATCGGTTGGATCAGATTGAGTTTGTAGAGCTGGATGAGGTTGCAACGGATTTTGAGGTGGATGTGTCGCATTTTGATGAGGTTCGCAAGTTTATGTGGAGTGCGGGATTTGATCGGCGAGTGGTGCATGAGTTGCGCGTGACGCTTTGTATTGATGAGGTGCAGGAGAGTTATATGTTGGAGCGGATTCGGAATGAGGGGCGGCACGGGACGCTGAAACGGGTGACGGCGAATCGGTTTGTGTATGCGATTGCGACGTATGATTTGAACGGGATGAAACCATTTTTACGAACGTTTATTGGACGGATTGAAAAAATTGATGCGCAGGATGATGCTTGGGAACGGCAGTTTTATGAGGAGTTGGCGGATATGTATCGGCTTTATTTTGAGGAGGGGACGATGGTTGGAGATATTTAATGAGATTTACGGGATGTATTACCGTGTGATTCTGGAGATTTTGGCGCAGAAACGGCCAATGTCAAAGGGGGAAATGGCGGAGATTGTACGGGAGCTGGGATTTGATGAGAGTGGTTTGCATTTGTTACCGCAGTTAACGGAGCAGTGGCATTTGTTGGAGGAGCGCGGGGACGGGATGTTTGCGCCGATTTTGAGGCATGATTGGATTCCTGTGCAGGGCGTGCTTGAGAAACGTTGGTTAAAAACGGTTTTGCGGGATGCGCGGATGGGGCTGTTTTTGACGGATGATGAGATTGCTGGTTTGGAGTGGGAGCTGGCGGATTATGAGCCGCTGTTTGATTTGGATGCGATTTGGTGTTTTGATGGGTTTCAGGGCGGGGATATGTATTTGGAGCCGGGGGTATCGGACGCGTTTTGGTGTTATTTTGCGGGCCTTGGAGGAGAAGTGTGAGTTGGCATTGGTGTATCAGGTGCGGGATCAGAAGGCGTTGACGGGGACTTTTTTGCCGGTGCGTTTGGAGTTTTCACAGAAGAATGATAAGTTTCGTTTACTTTGTTTTCGAAAAGTTGATATGCAGCCGTTTACGCTGAATTTGGCGAAAATTTTGGATGTGGAGTTGGGAGACTTGATGGTACGGGAATTGCCGGAGCATGGGATGGAGGCTGTTGTTGTGCGGTGCCATGTGGTGAATCATCGGAATGCAGTGGATCGGGCGCTGATTCATTTTGCGGATTATAAGAAGAAGGCGTTTCGAACGGAGCGGGAAAATGTGTTTGAACTGGAAATTTATTGTCCGCGTGGGGATTTGACAGAACTGGTTATTCAGATTTTGTCGTTTGGACCGATGATGCAAGTGTTGGCGCCAGATAGTGTGGTTGGTGAAATGAAGTGGCGGCTCGGTAAGCAACTCGATTTACAAAATTGATACGAAACAGGAATCGCTATTGGAAGCGTTTTTTGATACAATGGGAAGATATACATATCAAAAATGGAGGAATGAATTTATGACTTTGAAAGATTTGCAAAATGGTTCGGACATTAGAGGTATTGCGATTGAAACGGATAAGTATCAGGTGACATTAACGGATGAGCATGTGGCTGCGATTGCGACTGGTTTTGCGGCATGGTTGCGAGATGTGAAGGGCGCTAGCGACAAAGCGAGGGTGGCAATTGGGCATGATAGTCGGTTGTCGGCGGGACGCATTAAGGATGTTTTGACGGCGAGTTTGACGCGCTCGGGATTGGATGTTGTGGATGTTGGTTTGGCGACGACGCCAGCGATGTTTATGGCAACGCAGTATGATGGGTACAAGTGTGATGCAGCGATTATGATTACGGCGAGTCATTTGCCTTATTTTTATAATGGTTTGAAACTGTTTACGCGTGATGGCGGGGCGGAACATGAGGATATTGATTATATTGTGGAGAATGCAGGGCAGGTTTTTGTTGCGAAAGTGGCGGGAAGTGTGACGGAAAAACCGCTTTTACAGGATTATGCGGCTGATTTGGTCGGCAAAATTCGCGTGGGTATTGATGATGCGACGAATTATGAAAGACCGCTTGCTGGAAGCCATATCGTAGTGGATGCAGGAAATGGCGCTGGTGGCTTTTTTGCGACGGATGTGTTGGCGGAACTTGGCGCGGACATTACGGGAAGCCAATTTTTAGATCCTGATGGGAATTTCCCGAATCATATTCCGAATCCGGATAATAACGAAGCAATGGCGAGCTTGAAAGAGGCTGTTGCGACGAACAAGGCGGATTTGGGTGTTATTTTTGATACGGATGTGGATCGTGCGGCGATTGTAGATAAGGATGGCGAAAGTTTGAATCGGAATCCGCTAATTGCAGTGATTTCGGCGATTGTTTTGGAAGAGCATCCGGGAACGACAATTGTGACAGATTCGACGACTTCTACGCATTTGGAGCATTTTATTGCGAATCTTGGTGGGAAGCAACATCGCTTTAAACGAGGCTATAGAAACGTGATTAATGAAGCGATTCGCCTGAATGAGGCGGGAACGCAAAGCGAGATTGCGATTGAAGTAAGTGGTCATGCGGCTTTGAAGGAGAACTATTTCTTAGACGACGGCGCGTACTTAATTGCGAAAATTTTAATGCGCTATGCAAAACTGCGTAAGGAAGGCAAAGATTTAGCGGACTTAACGCGTGATTTACAAGTACCGGCAGACAATGATGAGATACGCTTGAGTATTTTGGCCGAAAATTTTAAGACATACGGTCTGGCAGTTTTGAAAGACTTT
Source organism: Paenilisteria riparia FSL S10-1204 (assembly GCF_000525995.1). GTDB lineage: Bacteria > Bacillota > Bacilli > Lactobacillales > Listeriaceae > Listeria_A > Listeria_A riparia. Next base: position 545,684 of record NZ_AODL01000007.1, read on the forward strand.
GAAGCTTTTGTTGAAAAGACGGACGGCTTGGCGATAGAACCGGCAAATCAAGAGGGCGTAAGAGTTAACACAGAGGGCTCTTTTGGTAACGGTTGGTTTTTATTGCGTATGAGTTTACATGAACCAGTAATGCCAGTAAACTTAGAGAGTGATGAAATCGGTGGAACTGGGAAAATTAAAGCAGCTTTGCAAGAATTCTTTGCAAACTATGCGGAAATAGATAGTTCTAGTCTACAAAAATAAGCCAGTAGAAGGAATGAAAAGCATGATTGATATACATTGTCATATTTTAAATCAAGTGGATGATGGACCAAAGACGGAGACGGCCAGTCTTGCCATGGCGCAACAAGCAGAGGCAGAAGGATTTACAGACATTATTGCAACGCCCCACCATTTAAAAGGCGATTATTTTAATCTGCGTCCTTCTGTGGTGGAACATGTAGCAGATCTAAATGCAGCGATAAAAGATAACGATATTAATATAACGGTTCATGTTGGTCAGGAAATCAGACTGCACGGTGAAATCATTGAGGGCCTAAAAAACGGCGATTTGGCCTCCCTTGCTGGCAGTCGTTACGCGCTTATTGAGTTTCCAACGCAAAGTATTCCTGTGTTTACAGAGCAATTATTTTACGACTTACAAATGGCAGGCTATGTCCCTGTCATCGCACATCCAGAGCGGAATTTCGAGATTATGGAAAATCCAGAACGCCTCTATGAATTCGTTTCTCATGGCGCTTTGGCACAACTTACGTGGTCAAGTTTGGAAGGGAAATTCGGTAAGAAGTCGAAGAAATCAAGCGAAATTTTGCTAGAAAACCAGTTGGTGCATTTCCTGGCAACAGACGCGCATGACACAACGCGCAGACCATTGCTACACAAGGAAATCGAAGAACGCCTAGTCAAGAAAATCGGAGCAAACCAAGTGCAAGAACTCAAAGACAATGCTATAAAAGTACTTAAAAATGATATTATCGTGGCGGATGATTACACAGTTCCCTCGCAAAAACGGTTTTTCTTGTTTTAAAAATATAACATGAAAAGGTAAGACGATGAAAAGAAGCTTTTTTATGGTCGCATCATGATGTGCCTACAACAAAGATACAAGATGTCAGCGCGGATGATTTTAGGCAGTACGACGCGCTTTGAACAAGCTGTATGAGAAAATAGCACGCATTTCAAAATAACCTAAAAAGATGTTTGACCTGAACTTCATAGGAAAAACATCTTTTTTCGCTAAATTAGGAGGAAAAAACATGACATCAGCAACCGTAAAAAACTTCTGGCAAGCCTACGCCCGAAAAAATAATTTGCCACTAGAGCCAACCCCGCCCGCATGGATGTTCGGCGATGGGACGGAAGAAATGGCCGATAGACTAGGGAATCTTGTCGGTAAGGGGTTAAAAACAGGTACTTGCGCGGCATATTGCATACATGAAATCGAAAACGAGCCAATTCCGAAAGTAAATGACTATGAAATCGTGCTAGATGGCAGGAACGACCCGCTTGTTATCATCAAATATACCAAAGTAGAACTTATCAAAATGAACGAAGTCACCGAAGCATTCGCGAAATCAGAGGGCGAAGGCGATTTAAGCTATGATTATTGGTACAGCGCACACGAGCGGTTTTTCACGTGGGAGTTAGGGCAATATGGCCGTACATTCACGCCAGATTTGTTATTGGTATGTCAAACGTTTGAAGTCGTGTAGACGTATTTATTGTAAAGTCTATTCAATTTTTTAGAATTTAGAAAAATTCCCAGTTTAAAAGCAGTAGTCGCTTTCTTACACGGCGAAATCATGGTATAATCAACAAAACGCATAGTGCGAACAACCATTTCATTGATGAAGTGGTTTAATTCGTTGAGGAGAGTAATTATGAAAATGATAGTTGGCCTCGGTAATCCGGGCAAGAAATACGAACGAACAAGGCATAACGTGGGCTTTATGGTCGTTGATGAGCTTAGCTTTCGTCACCAAACGCCTTGGAAGAAATCGAAATTTAACGGGATGATAAGTAACATCGTCGTGAACGGCGAAAAAGTCTTACTTGTGAAACCATTAACGTTTATGAATTTATCAGGAGAATGCGTGCGCCCGCTAATGGACTATTACGATATTCCAGTAGAAGACGTGCTTATTGTGTATGACGATTTAGATCTGCCGACCGGGAAAATTCGCCTGCGTCAAAAAGGTGGAGCTGGCGGGCATAATGGTATGAAATCGCTTATTCAACATTTGAAAACACAAGAGTTTAACCGCATTCGTGTTGGCGTGGATCGGCCTGTAAATGGTGATGTGATTAACTATGTACTCGGCGATTTTCCGAAAGCGGAACAGCCAGATATTATCGCGGCAATTAAGCAGAGCGCAGATGCTATCGAAGCATGGCCAGGAAAGAGTTTTCAAGATGTTATGAACAATTTTAATGTGAAATAAATAAGCCGTCTTTTTTCGGCGAGAAATTTAGATGGAATATTCAGATAAAAGGAGGCCTTTTAGTGTGAAGGGATTACAGCAACTTATATACGAACAAAAAGAAATTCGCGGCGTATTAAAGGAGCTCGATGAAAAAGGAAAATCACAGTTAGTTACGGGGCTTTCTGGGTCAAGTCGAGCATTATTTGCCAGTGTTGTAGAGGGAGGAACGCAGCGCCCGGTCGTCTTTGTAACACATAATTTATACCATGCGCAGAAATTATATGATGATTTGTCATCTTTATTAGATAGCGACAGACTGTTCTTATACCCGGCGGATGAATTAATTTCATCAGAACTTAGTATCTCAAGCCCGGAATTACGTGGGCAACGTGTGGAGGTACTACAATTTCTGCTGTCTAAAAACCCAGGAATCGTCATTGTTCCAGTTTCAGGGCTTCGCAAAATTTTACCGCCAGTTTCGATTTGGCAAAAGTACAATATTTCGTTGATTCAGGGCACAGAGATTAATCCGAATGAGTTACGCCAACAGCTTTTAACAATGGGTTACACGAAAAGTGATATGGTTAACACGCCGGGAGAATTCAGTATTCGTGGTGGGATTATTGACATTTACCCAATTACGGAGGAACACCCTATCCGGATGGAATTATTTGATACGGAAGTGGATTCGTTACGTTTCTTTGACGTGGACTCGCAACGCTCGATTGAAAATGTGGAGGAGTTTCGACTGTCTCCAGCGACGGAAATTCTACTGGAACCGGCATTTTTCCCTGATTTGGTGAAACGGATTGAAAAACGTTTAGCAGAGACGCTGAAACAAATGGCGAATGATAGTGACAAACAACAATTGGTGGAGAATTTAGAAGGCGATTTGGAATTGCTTCGTGACGGGCAAAAACCAGATATGTTTTTCAAATATATTGGTATGAGTTATCCTGATCCAGCGTCGTTACTGGATTATGTCCCGCAAGATTCGATTCTGCTATTCGATGAGTTTGCGCGTATTCAAGAAACCGATGAGCGTTTAGAAAAAGAAGAAGCGGAGTGGCAAACAGAGACGCTAGAACGTCTGGAAACGGTTCGTGATACGAAGATGAGTCATAATTTCCGCTCGTTGCTAGAAAAAGATACGTTGTCGCGTATTTATTTATCGCTGTTCCAAAAAACGCCGAGCAATGTGCGTATTGCTAAAATGACGAACATTGTTTACAAGCAAATGCAGCAGTTCCACGGGCAAATGAATGTGTTGAAAACAGAGATGGATAGCTGGGCAAAGAATAATTATGCGGTGGTTGTTTTGGCACCGTCACTTGAACGTGCAGAAAAAATGAAGCAGACACTAGCTGATTATGAGATGGAAAGTGTTATTTTGAAAGACGAATCGGAAGTTCCGAAATTTGGACAGACGCAATTTGTGCTGGGAAGTTTCCAGAATGGTTTTGAATTGCCGCTTTCCAAGGTTGTTTTCATTAGTGAAACGGAGCTGTTCAATAAGAAACAACAGAAACCGAAGAAGCGGCAGAAATTGTCGAATGCAGAACGGATTCAGAGTTATTCGGAGCTTAAGGTTGGCGATTATGTTGTCCATGTGAATCACGGGATTGCGCGCTATGTTGGGATGGAGACGCTGGATATTAACGGTGTTCACAAAGATTATTTGCTGCTCGTGTATCAAGGTGAGGACAAGCTCTTTATTCCTGTGGAACAACTCGAATTAGTGCAGAAATATGTTGGCTCAGAAGGCAAGGCACCGAAATTAAACAAGCTCGGTGGCGCTGAATGGAAACGTGTGAAAACGCGGGTTCAAGCTTCTGTGCAAGATATTGCGGATGATTTGATCAAGCTGTATGCAGAGCGTGAGGCAGAGCGCGGTTATGGCTTTAGCCCTGATGGTGAAATGATGCGCGAATTCGAAGACGCGTTTCCGTATCAAGCGACAGAAGACCAAGTTCGTTCTATCATGGAAATCAAAAAAGACATGGAGCGCGAACGTCCAATGGATCGTTTACTTGTTGGGGATGTTGGTTACGGAAAAACCGAAGTTGCGCTACGTGCAGCATTTAAGGCAATGATGGACGGCAAACAAGTCGCATTCCTAGTGCCAACGACGATTTTAGCGCAACAGCATTACGAAACAATGAAAGAACGATTCCAAGGATTCCCAATCGAAGTTGGCTTACTGAGCCGTTTCCGAACGCGAAAACAGCAAAATGAAACAATCAAAGGCTTGAAGTCAGGCCACATTGACATTGTAGTCGGAACGCATCGCCTGCTTTCCAAAGACGTGGAATATCATGATTTGGGCTTCTTGATTATCGACGAAGAACAACGATTCGGCGTCACCCATAAAGAGAAAATCAAACAAATGCGCTCTAAAATTGACGTGTTGACATTGACGGCGACTCCGATTCCGCGGACGCTGCATATGTCGATGCTTGGTGTGCGTGATTTATCAGTTATCGAGACGCCGCCTGCTAACCGTTTCCCTGTGCAAACTTATGTTGTGGAGCAGAATAACGTGCTGGTACGAGAAGCCATTGAACGAGAATTGGCGCGTGACGGACAAGTTTTCTTCTTGCATAATCGTGTGGATTCGATTTTACAAAAAGCAGATGAAATTAAGATGCTTGTTCCGGATGCTCGTGTTGCCGTGGCACATGGTCAAATGACAGAAACGGAGCTGGAATCTGTAATTTTGAGCTTCCTTGAAGGCGAATTTGACGTACTCGTGACGACGACTATTATCGAAACGGGTGTTGATATACCAAACGTAAACACTCTTTTTGTTCAAAACGCAGATCACATGGGACTTTCCCAACTGTACCAATTACGCGGTCGTGTCGGGCGTTGGAACCGGATTGCCTATGCCTACTTCATGTATCAGAAGGATAAAATTTTGCGGGAAGAGGCGGAGAAAAGGTTGCAAGCTATCAAAGAATTCACCGAACTTGGCTCCGGATTTAAAATCGCGATGCGTGATCTTTCCATTCGTGGTGCGGGTAACATCTTAGGGTCGCAACAACATGGCTTTATCGACTCTGTCGGTTTTGACTTGTATTCGCAAATGTTGCAAGAAGCCATCGCCGCGCGTCAACCAAAAGATGAGCATGAAAAAATCGCCCCAGTCGAAATTGATATTACAGTTGATGCTTACATTCCGGAACATTACATCCAAGACGGACGCCAAAAAATCGAAATGTACAAACGGTTCCGAACGGTTTTTGATATGGAAGATTTAGAAGAACTACGCTCTGACATGATGGACCGTTTTGGTGAATACCCAGAGCAATTGGAATATTTATTCTCGATTACCGAGTTAAAAGTGTACGCGATGCGTGTTGGAATCGAGTCTTTAAAACAAGAAGGTACGAAAATCACCATCCTGTTCTCCGAAGAAGGCACGAAAAATATGCGTGGTGACAAGGTCATGCAAGTTATCAGCGAATATGGCCGTGCAATCGGCGTAGGCATGGATGGACAACAACTTAAAATCACAGTAAACGTTGGCAGAAAGCCGCTTCAAGAATGGTTATACGAACTAAAAACCTTAACAGATAAGCTTTCTGAAGCGAAAAAAGAAACTGTTTCAACAGAAGCAGAATAAAGCGAAAGGGTGACGCAAAATGGCTCAAAAGACGATTAAGAACCTCATGCAAGGCGCTGTTTGGCTAACACTTGCGTCACTGCTTTCTAAAATACTAAGTGCGGTTTATCGCATTCCTTTTCAAAATATGGTTGGCGATATCGGATTTTATATTTTTCAACAAGTATATCCGATTTACGGGATTGCGATGACGCTTGCGCTTGTAGGATTTCCCGTTATTGTGTCGCGAATGATCGCAGAAGAAAAAGATGTCACAAAGCGAGAAGCTATTTTTCAATTTTCGTTACAAGTTATGTTTGGTGTTGGGGTTGTTTTCTTCCTGCTAATTTTCTTTGGTGCTGACTTCATCGCTCGCGTTATGGGGGATTACCACCTGACAATATTAATTCGCGTCATCAGTTTCGCCTTTTTGCTCATGCCGTTTTTAGCGAGTTTGCGTGGTTTTTTTCAAGGACATGAGCAAATGATGCCAACCGCAGTATCACAAACGATTGAACAACTCGTGCGCGTAGTTATCATTATCGCGGGAGCAACTGGAGCTGTGGCACTAGGCTGGAACTTATACATGACCGGAGCCGTGGCAATGAGTGGTGCGGTTATCGGCGGACTTGGCGCTTTTGGAACACTACTTTATTTTTATTGGCGTAAAAAACCTGAAAAAATCGTGTTCACGAAAAAATGGGCCAGTTGGGCGTTCACCAAGCAATTCTTGGCGCAAAGCATCGCGGTCTGCACAACAAGCGCGATGCTCATTTTGTTCCAATTACTAGATTCCTTCCAAGTCTACCGTCTCATGCGCTCATCCGGAATTGATGCAACAGCCGCCAAAGAACTAAAAGGGATTTATGATCGTGGGCAACCACTGCTACAACTTGGTTTGGTATTGTGTATGGGTCTCGCGCTCGCCATTGTGCCAATGATTACAGCCGCTAAAGCACGCGGAGAAACAAGAGAATTACGCCGTTCCGTTCTACTAATCATCAAGCTCACCATTTTGCTTTCCGGCGCTGCAACACTTGGTTTAATCGCAATTATGCGTCCAACCAACCAAATGCTTTTCGAAACAGCATCAGGCACAGGCGTTTTGCAAGTATTCATTCTGTCCTTATTTCTAAGCTCACTAATCGTCTCTATGAGTAGCATTCTGCAAGGCTTTGGCAACATGACTGGCCCCGCCGTCGCCGTTTGCAGTGGGCTAATCGTCAAACTAGCAACGAATGCCATCCTAGTTCCGCGTTTCGCCACATACGGCGCATCTTGGTCCACCGTCATTGGCCTCGGCGCGATACTCATCATTTGCTACATCCTGCTAAAACGCCAACTTCCCATTCCATTCATTCGCAAAAACATGATTGGCTGGGCAATGTTAGCCTTTTTAGTAATGATCATCGTTCCTGTCGCATGGGAAACCTTTTGGCCACTCACAAACCGCATCGGCAGCGCAGTTCAGGCCTTATTCGGCGCGCTAATCGGAGGCATTATTTTTTTTCTATTGCCTAATCAAATTCAATTTACTCACCAAACGCGATCTTGTCTTCATGCCATTTGGCTCCAAATTGCTCTGGCTAACAACTAAAATCCGCCGGCGATAGTTGCAATTTCAGCCTAACCGTGCGAAGATAGAATTAAATTTTCCAAAAAAGGATGGATGTATCATGGCAGTATCAATGCGTTTAGATAAATTTTTAAAAGTATCAAGACTCATCAAACGGCGTACCGTTGCCAAAGAAGTCGCTGAAAAAGGGCGCATTTCCGTCAACGGCACAGTAGCCAAACCAGGCACGAACGTCAAAGAAGGCGACGAACTAATCATCAAATTCGGTCAAAAAACCGTCACCGCACGAATTGACCGTCTCGAAGAAAACGCGCGCAAAGAAGTTGCAACCGAAATGTACACAATCTTAAAAGAAGAACGCAAAGAAGAAGAATAAACGAATAATCGAGTTTGGAGCGGGTAACCATTTCAAGCTCTTTTTTCGCATCTAAGAGGAGGAAAACCAATGAAAGCCATCATGTACGTTGCCCACGGAAGCCGCCTACCCGAGAAAAACCGCGAGTTCCGCCATTTTGTAGACCAAATTATGCAAAACCGCCCAGAATCCTGTCAAAAAATCGCTTTCCTAGAAAAAGAAGACGAAACAATGGCCATCGTCGGCGAATCAATCATCGCAGCAGGCGCCAAAGAAATCACCGTCGTACCAATGCTTTTATTCCCAGCGATGCACGCCACCAAAGACATCCCCGACCAAGTCGCGCAACTAAAAAAACAGCATCCCGACGTAGTTTTCCGAATCGCAGACACGTTCGGCGCTGAGCAAGAAGTCGCCGCAGTTGCCGCAGCAAAAATCAAAGCCACCCGTCCCGACCTAGACGCCGCCATCCTTGTCATCGCCCACGGAAGCGCATCCTACGCAGAACCGAGGACCCAAATGCAAACCGTCACGGCCTCGATTGCAACCCAACTACAACTCCCCGTCGCACTCGGCATGCTTCATGGCGAACCGAACTACCGCACCATCGCAACCGAACTCGCCGCCAAATACGAAAACGTCCACTGGATGCCCTATTTCCTTTTTCAAGGCCAGCTCGTCGACAAAATCCGCGCTGGGATTACCGAAATTAGCGGAACACAGTGGCACGAAGCAGATAGCCTAGACCTAGATACCGCAATGATCACTGCCGTCCTCCGCAAAATAACCGAGGTCATAAAATGAACAGCGGCTACCCAGTTTCACTACAACTCACAGGCAAAAACATCACCATAATCGGCGGCGGCAAAATCGCGACCCGCAAAGCACAAGGCCTTCTAAACACTGGCGCAAACATCACCATCGTTGCCCCAACATGCACACCCGAAATCGCGCAAATGCCAATCACCCATATCCAATCCGAGTACAAACCAGAGCACATCCAAGACGCCTTCCTCATTTTCTGTTGCACGGACAACCAAGAAACTAATAAACAAATCACCAAAGACGTGGCCCCGCACCAACTCATAAACGACTGCTCCAACAAGGAAAGGTCCAATTTTTACAACATGGCCACCATCCAGAAATCAGACTACCTACTCGCAATTTCCACAAACGGCAACGACCCAGCCAAAACAAAAGCCATCCGCGAAAAAATCGAACAAAGCACAGAGTTTTAAAAATAACTCCAGCTAAAGAGGGAACACATTATGAAACGTTTTTTGAAATATACCGTATTATTCATCTGGCTAACTGTTTTCATGTACTATTATTACGAAATTTTTCCAAGAACAATCTTATGGTTGATGATAAGCATCCCTTTAGCAGGTATCAGTTGCTTGTTCATCATAAAAATGTTCGAGAAACCTACATCCAATAAGCAAAACCCAGAGACCCAACTCAAGCGGTCTCTTTTTTTCAGTGTTTTCCCCAATACCCAAATCCGTCCAGTCCTCCTATAATGAATTCATCTATTTGTATAGTTGTTTGTTCATATATTCACAAAAACTAGGAGGAGAATACCATGCAAAAACAAAATCTAGTCATGATCGGTAATGGAATGGCAGGCGTGCGCACGATTGAAGAGATTCTCGACCGCAATCCAGATAAATACAACATCACCATCATTGGCGACGAGCCCTATCCGAACTACAACCGCATCATGCTTTCAAATATTCTACAAAACAAAATGACTCAATCCGAAATCATTCTAAACGACGAAACCTGGTATGCAGGCAATCAAATCACACTACATACAAACGAAAAAGCAGTACTCATCGACCGCCAAGCGAAAATCATCACCACAACAAAACGCAATCTTTCCTACGACCGCCTCATTTTGGCGACAGGTTCCAGAGCCTTCATTCTGCCAATTCCAGGCGCAGACCTAGAAGGTGTTCTAGGATTCCGAACAATCGACGACACAGAAAAAATGATCGAAATCTCCCAAAAATACGAACGAGCTACCGTTATTGGCGGTGGTTTACTTGGCTTGGAAGCAGCACGAGGACTTCTTGATCAAGGCATGGATGTGACGGTTGTCCATCTCGCAGACTGGTTGATGGAAACTCAACTTGACGCCAAAGCAGGCGAACTTCTAAAAGCCGACCTAGAAGCGCAGGGCATGAAATTCCTGATGCAAAAAGCAACTTCCAAAATCCTTGGAAAATCACGCGTAACAGGCCTAGCCTTCAAGGACGGCTCGCAGATTGAGACGGATTTAGTTGTGATGGCCATCGGAATTAAGCCGGAAATCGAACTAGCACAACACGCCAATTTACCGACGGGGCGCGGTATCGTAGTCGACGATTTTATGACCACAGCCGACCCAGATATTTTTGCAGTAGGGGAATGCGCGGAGCATAATGGCATCGCATACGGCCTTGTAGCACCGCTTTACGAACAAGGCAAAGTCCTCGCCGACCATCTGTGCGACATCGAAACACCAGGCTATCAAGGTAGCAAAATGTTCACCCAACTCAAAGTATCCGGCTGCGACCTATTCTCAGCAGGCAGCATCAAAGAAAACGCCGAAGTCAAAGGCGTCACCATTTTCAACAGCATCGATAACAAATATAAAAAAATCTTCGTAAAAGACGGCAAACTAGTAGGCGTCGTGCTTTACGGTGACACAACAGAAGGAAATCGCCTCTACAACGTGCTCAAAAAAGAAGAAGCGATCGATGATTTCACGCTCGTTTCCCTCCTTCACAAGGCAGGCGAATCAGAAGCGACCAACATCGCAGAAATGCCAGACGACGAGTCCGTATGTGGCTGTAACGGTGTTTGCAAAGGAGACATCGTAAGCGCCATTACCGAAAAAGGGCTAACAACTATCGGCGAAGTTACTGCGCACACAAAAGCAGGCGGTTCTTGCGGAAAATGTAAACCAATTATCGGCGAAATTCTAGAACACACGCTAGGCGATGACTTCGTAAACGCAGCACCAGCAGGCATTTGCGGATGTACCGACCTATCACGCGACCAACTTATCATCCAAATTCGTGCGAAATCACTGCAAAACGCCAAAGAAGTCCGACACGTACTCGGCTTCCGCAACCCAGAAGGCTGCTCGAAATGCCGTCCAGCACTCAATTACTACCTCAACATGGTTTGGCCGCACGACCACCAAGACGAACCAGAAAGTCGCTACGTCAATGAAAGATTGCATGCAAACATCCAGAATGACGGCACATACTCCGTTATTCCAAGAATGTACGCCGGCAAAACCGATCCGCAACAACTAATCAAAATCGCCAAAGTCGCTGAAAAATACGATATTCCACTTTTAAAACTCACAGGTGGGCAACGAATTGGCTTATATGGCGTCAAAAAAGAAGACTTGCCGAAAATTTGGGAAGAACTCGACATGCGTTCCGGCTTTGCCTACGGAAAAACATTGCGTACCGTCAAATCATGCGTCGGTGCGAAGTTCTGCCGTTTCGGAACCCAAGATTCCCTCGCGCTCGGCGAAGCATTAGAACGGCGCTTCGAATTCGTAGACACACCACATAAATTCAAAATGGGCGTCTCCGCGTGTCCGAGAAGCTGCGTCGAATCCGGCGTCAAAGACTACGGCATCATCGGCGTCGAGAACGGCTTCCAAATCTACATCGGCGGTAACGGTGGAACCGAAATCAAAGAAGCGCAACTTCTGACTACTGTCGCCACCGAACAAGAAGTCCTAGACATTTGCAGCGCCTACGTTCAATATTACCGCGAAACTGGTGTCTACATGGAACGTACCGCACCTTGGCTAGAACGGATGGGCTTTGACCACGTTCGCGATATCATCTTGGACCCAACCGAACAGGCGCAACTAAAAGCATCGCTCGACGAAGCACTCGAAGGTCGCGACGACCCATGGAAACAAGTTTTGCAAGACGAAGAAAAAACAAAAAACTATATCACGTAGAAAGAGTGTGATTTTGCGATGAAAAAAACATATATTGCTGACATGGCAAGCCTAACGCCACTAATCGGGCGCGAAGTCCAATTTAACAATACTGCGATTGCGCTGTTTCGCCTTTCCGATGACAGCATTAAAGCCATCGAAAACCGCTGCCCGCACAAGAACGGCCCACTAGCAGAAGGCACCGTTTCAGGCACGCACGTATTTTGCCCGTTACATGACTATAAAATTTCGCTAACAACAGGAGAAGTCGCCGCTCCTGACGAAGGCTGCGTTCAAACATACGAAACCGTCGTCGAAAACGGCCAAATCTTCTTGGTTACTGAATGATGACAAACGTTTACCTTATCGGCGCTGGTCCAGGCGACCCGGGACTCTTAACTCAAAAAGGCCAGCGTCACTTGCAAACCGCCGATGTCATTATTTACGACCGCCTTGTCAATCCGATTCTGCTTCATCATGCGAAACGCGACGCGACGCTCATCTACTGTGGCAAATTACCGAAACACCACACGATGCGTCAAGAGCAAATTAACGAAACGATCATCGCGTACGCCAAACAAGGAAACAAGGTTGTCCGTCTAAAAGGCGGCGACCCAGCGATATTCGGACGGGTTGGCGAAGAAATGCGCGCGATATCTGAAGCCGAGCTTACGTACGATGTTGTACCAGGCATTACGGCAGCCTCAGCCGCGGCAATCTATGCGGGAATTCCCTTAACGCACCGCGAACATAACGCTCATGTCGCATTTGCAACTGGTCACGGACGAAACGGTCAACTCGCAGAACAAGACTTAAGTCATTTAGCGCTCGGCGGGACACTCGCTTTTTATATGGGCATCGAGAATCTGCCGCGAATCTGCGAAAACATTAGCAAAAACGAGACGCTCACCGAACTTCCTGTCGCGATTATCGAATGGGGAACACTAGGACGCCAACAAGTTTTGACAGGAACGTTACAAAACATCGAGCAACAGCTTGCCAAAACAACGATGGCGAACCCAGCTATTATTTTGCTAGGAGAAATTGTTACTGAACGCCAAGCCACATCTTGGTTTGAAGAAAAGCCGCTATTTGGCAAACGCATCATCATAGCCACTACATTAGCTGCAGATTTCGCTACGATTTATGATTACACCGAACAAGGCGCGCATATCTATGTCGTACCTGAACTCACCAGCCCTGACCAGCGTTACGACGATATAACTACGCGGGTCTTAACTAATCAGCAGTGGGACGGTGTCATTTTTCAAGGCAAAGCCACACCAGACCTTTTTCAAAAAGAAATGTCTCGATTGGGCATAAATGAAACCTTTCACATATTCCCAAATGACCTCGCTCCGTGTTATTCTAAATAAGTAATGAAGAAAGGAATGACACACTAATGACCGAACAAGATATAGCAAGTGAACTTATCGATATTCGTCTCCAACTGGGGCTCGACTTTGTAGGTATTGCAACGGCTATCGCGACTGGAAACCAAAAAGAAATACGTTGGAAATACGTTGCAGGCAATCGAAACAACCGCTACCAAAAAATCGTCCTTCAAGTTGGCAAAGGAATTGCTGGTATTGTGTGGCGTACTGGAAGACCAATCATCGCCGAAGATCTTAAAACGGAGCGCCAAGCACCAATCCAAGAATATCCAATTGCTCTTACTGAAAATTTGGCCAGTATTATCGCTGTTCCGATTCTATCCGAAGGCGCAGTGATTGCTGTGATGCTTGGAGGTAATCGCAAAGTCACCCAACTAAAAGAAGCTCTGATCACTGATTTTCAAGTTATCGCAAACAAAATGGAACCAAGCTTACTAGCCGTAAAGGAATGATGGAAATGGAATTAACCGCAGACTTACTGATGAAGGCCTACAACCAAATGAGCGACGCAGTTTTTTTACTACATAATAAAAGTGAAATTATTGCTTCAAATCCCGCGGCCGTCAAACTTTTAGAACGATATGATTTGAATGTAAGCGAGTTCTGCAATGGTTGCAGTGGCTACATGTCGGCCTCGGAAGAACGCACCTGCCTAGGCTGTTCTTTGCGTGAGCGGACGGACAAGGAAGCGTTTCAACTATATCTACAAGCAAAAGATGGCGAACATATTCCATTTAGCGCCAGCTACACAGCTATTGACGACGCCAAACAAATCAGTGTCTTATTACTACGAAACCTTACTCAGCAACAATACACCGAACAAATTCTAAAACTAAAAACAATGACTGAGTACATCATCAATGCTCAAGAGAGCGAACGCAAACGTCTGTCTCGTGAACTACATGACGGCTTGGCGCAAGGTCTTTACAGCACACTCATTGAGCTTCGCAAAATCAAATACATGACAAAGCAAGAAGATTATGACGCCAGCATTTCTGAGATGGACTCCATGCTAGCAACAATTCTTGAAGACGTGCGCAATATGGCAGTCGAATTACGCCCATCATCCCTCGATGATCTCGGAATTTTTGCGGCCTTAAAAGCGTATTTCAAGCGCTATGAACAGCTTTTTGGAGTACATGTGGTTTTTGTTTCTGAATTATACGGTACACGTTTTTCGGCAAGTGTTGAGACAATGCTTTACCGTGTTACTCAAGAAGCACTAACCAATGCTGCCAAGTACGCAGACGTGGACGAGATTGAAGTCTATCTTTTCAAAACAAAACAAAGCATTGTTCTCGAAATCAATGATCAAGGCTTAGGTTTTTCACCAGACCATTTCACAGCGCAAGGAAGTGGCTTGGGCCTACTGAACATGAAAGAACGAGTGGAACTTTTACACGGCGACTTCGAATTACGATCCGCACCACACCAAGGAACCAAAGTGCTCGTTCGCATTCCAATTGAACACAAAGGGGAGAAACAACATGATTAAGGTACTCGTAGTAGACGATCACGCGGTTGTCCGAAGCGGCTTGTCCTTTATGATTAATTCACAAGAAGATATGACGGTCGTTGGCGATGCAGCAGACGGCCTTGAAGCATATCTGGAAACCGAGCGCCACCAGCCAGACGTCATTTTAATGGATCTGAGCATGCCTCCAGGCGAAAACGGCCTCGTTACAACAAAAAGAATCAAAGATAACTTTCCAGAAACAAAAGTGCTCATTTTAACGATGCACGACGATGAAGAATATCTATTTCGTGCACTAAAACTAGGCGCATCTGGCTATATCTTGAAAAATGCCAAGGACGACGAGCTACTCGATGCTATACGAGCCCTTCATCAAGGCGAAATGTATATCTATCCCAAAGTCACCACTGCACTTGTTCGCCAGTTCCTGCAGCAAAACACGAGCGGTGAAGTAAGTGATTCCTATGTCCAACTCTCCAATCGCGAACAAGAGGTATTGCCACTTATCGCCCTTGGCTACGGCAACAAAGAGATTGCCACCAAACTATGTATCTCCGTCAAGACTGTTGAAACACACAAAGCTAATATCATGAACAAACTCGATTTAGAATCCCGAGCCGACATCGTGAAATATGCTATCAAGAAAAACCTCATCGATTTATAAATTGTTTCAGATAAAACTTCCTTTTTGCATTGAAAATCTCTATAATGGGTAAATAACATATGAATTGTAAAAAAAGGGAGTGTACAACATTTATGAAAAAATGGAATTGGACAAAAATTATCGCCATCTTTATTTTTGTGTCATTATTAGTGTCATTATTATTCTCAATCTATAACTTGCTAACAACACCGGCGACAGGAACGCCAGAAGGAGACCCAACACGTAGCGACTATGCCTTAATGGTCAGCCAGTGTGTGCTAGGCTCGTAGCAATGTTTCTACCTTCTATCGTGGGTCGCCGCTTTAAATTTGAAATTCCGGGAAATATGTATCTGATTTTTATCATTTTCTTGTATTGCGCGATTTACCTTGGCGAGGTTCGCAGTTTCTACTATTTGATACCAAACTGGGATACAGTTTTGCATACATTTAGTGGTGCAATGCTTGGAGCACTTGGTTTCTCGGTCGTGCAATTCCTAAATGAAGACGAGCATGTAACGATGAATTTAAGTCCAGCATTTGTTGCCCTATTCGCTCTTTGCTTCGCCGTAACACTAGGTGTAGTCTGGGAATTCTACGAGTTCACCGCGGACAATTGGTTTGGCATGAATATGCAAAAAACAATGCTTGAAGACGGGACAAAACTCGCTGGAAGCGCAGCAGTTTCCGATACAATGGAAGATTTATTTGTCGATTTCCTAGGAGCACTAACATTCTCCATCATTGGCTATTTGAACCTAAAACGTAAAAAAGGTTGGATGGAGAAATTTGAATTCAAAAAAACAGTGAATAAATAATAATACGGAAAATGCTTGTATTGGAAAAAATTCATGCAAGCATTTTTTGATAGTAAAACAGAGCGATTTTGTATACAAATCTAGTGATATATTACACGAGCCAACCGATTTTTTAAGGGTAATAAAAGCAGTTGAATCATAAAAAAATGAAAATGGCAACTAAATAGTTCAAAAACAAATCAAAAAACTTTGCAAAATCATAGGATAGCGATGGACAAAAACCTGAAATATTGGTATGATTTTAAGTGAGAACCCATTTTCAAATTGGCGTTTTTAATAGGTATGAAAGCTAACCAACAAAATGAGGCTGGCGAAGGTTTTAGTACGAAAGAAATGAGGGGTGACGTGTGAAGAAAGAACAACGTAATGTCGCGAGAATCAATAATCGCTATGTACAGAACGAAACTGTCATGAAGAAACAACGCTCACGCAGAAGAGTTGCCTTGTTTCGGAGACTACTAATAATTGCAGTAGCTATCGTTATTGTTACGGGTGGTTTAGTGTACGTATACTCGCAACAAGTGAGTTTACTTCATGCCAAAGAGAATGAGAAAGTTGAATTAAACAAGAAATCACTTGCCGTAGCGAAAGAACAGAAAGAACTAAAGAGCACGATTAACAAATTACATGATGATGACTACATCGCAAAGCTGGCTAGGAGTGAGTATTTCCTTTCTGAGAAGGGGGAAATCATTTTCAATATTCCAGACGATAACGAGAAGAAGAAAGAGTCGTCCAATTAATTTGCGAAATGCAGGTTCGTGTAATTGACACTCTTTTTATATGAGCTATAATTAACGATAGAGTGAAATTTTAAGGAGGAAGCATTGTTTTATGTCGATTGAAGTAGGCAACAAGTTACAAGGGAAGATTTCTGGGATTACGAATTTTGGGGCGTTTGTTGAATTAGAGGGTGGCAAGACTGGTCTTGTGCATATTAGTGAGGTTGCTGATAACTACGTAAAAGACATCAATGATATTTTAACAGTTGGCGATGAAGTTACTGTAAAAGTCATGAATGTTGGCGATGATGGCAAGATTGGTTTGTCTATTCGTAAAGCTGTAGATCAACCAGCACGTCCAGAAAGACCTGAGAGAAGTTACAATAACGGACCTCGCAAACCTAAATACAATAAAAAAGCTGCGGAACCAGTACGTCCAGAGAATTTTGAAGATAAAATGTCTAAATTCTTAAAAGATAGCGAAGACCGTTTATCTACACTGAAACGTCAAACGGAGTCTAAACGTGGCGGCCGTGGCGCGAAACGTAGCTAATCATAAATAGCGAATAATAAGGAGCTGTTCAAAGTCAACTAAAGTCTGATTTACTTGGCTTAGGTACAACTCCTTTTTTTGCCTGATTTAATGAATGAAAGAGGGAAGCACATGAATACTCGGGAAAAGGTATTGGCGTTTATTAAGAAGCACCAACTTATTCATGAAAAAGATCAGCTACTCGTCGGTGTTTCGGGCGGGGCCGATTCCATGGCGCTTCTTCATTTTTTAATCCAAACTGCGATAGTTCCGAGGCACGCGATGACAGTGGCGCACATCAATCATGGCTTGCGTGCAGAATCAGTGGACGAAGAGCAGCTTGTTGCCGATGTTTGCGATACATATGGAATTCGCTTCGAAACAACGCAATTAGACATCAGGCATCTAGCAGAACAAGAGAAAGCCGGAATTGAGGAAACTGCGCGCAAGTACCGCTACACCTTCTTCCGAGGATTAATGCGCAAATACCATTGTCAAAAACTTGTTTTAGCGCATCATGCCGATGACCAAATGGAGACAATCCTCATGCGTTTAGTGCGGGGTAGTTCGGATTTAGGGTGGCTCGGGATGCAAGCCAAGCGCGATTTTGCACATGGAAAGCTGGTTCGTCCTTTTTTACCAATTACAAAAGAGGAAGTTGTTGCGTTTTGTGATACAGAAGAAGTGCCGTATTTAGAAGACGCCAGCAATCAAGAAGATAGCTACACGCGAAACCGATACCGCAAGGCCTTATTGCCCTTTATGAAACAGGAAAATGGGAGTGTCCATGAGCAATTTTTACGATTTTCCGAAGAAACGACGGCGGATTTTCAGTTTTTGAATCAATTGTCAGAGCAAGCCATGTTAAGAATGGTGACCTATGGTGAGAAGGAAGTGAAATTGTCACTCACAGAGTGGAAGAAACTAGCCCAACCTTTACAACGCCGCACAATTCATTTACTATTGAAATATCTGTTTAAAGACAATGTCTCACTTATATCAGCAGGACATATCGACCAAATTATGCGCCTAAATAAAGAAACTAATCCATCTGGAATACTTCATTTGCCAAATGGACTTACTGTGCGACGTGCTTACGAAGAATTGGCGTTTTTAACAGAGACAATTAGCAAAGCGCAAGAATTTTATCATCAGTTATATGATGGTGACCGCGTCACATTGCTAGACGGAGCTGAGATTCGTTTGAAGACAAAGAGTTCCGTTGTTCAAACAGCAGGGCTTAATGGTGTTATCGTGAATCAAGCAGATATCCAGCTACCACTAATTATTAGAGGGCGGATGAACGGTGATCGCATGAAAACAACAGGAGGGACACGCAAGCTCAAATCGATTTTCATCGATGCCAAAATTCCCAAACATGAGCGTGATACATGGCCGATTGTGACGGACTATTCAGGTGAAATTTTATGGATTCCAGGTGTTCAAGCTTCTACGTATCAAGTCAAACCAAGTCGTGAAACAAAGCAATATATTATAAGATATCATCGTAATTTAGGAGGAAACAAAAACATGCACAACGAAATTCAAAAAGTGTTGATTAGCGAAGAAGAAATTCAGGATAAAATTGCCGAGTTAGGCAAAGAACTGACGGCGGAGTACGAAGGGCGTTTTCCATTGGTCATTGGTGTTCTTAAAGGTGCGACACCGTTCATGACTGATTTGTTAAAGCGCGTCGACACGCACTTAGAAATGGATTTCATGGACGTATCGAGTTATGGTAACGGCACTGTCTCTACAGGAGAAGTGAAAATTATTAAAGATTTAAACACATCTGTAGAAGGACGCGACGTATTAATTATTGAAGATATCATTGATAGCGGACGCACATTGAGCTATTTAGTTGACCTACTGAAATACCGCAAAGCCAAATCCGTAAAACTTGTAACACTGCTTGATAAACCAGAAGGACGCAACGTAGAAATTGACGCAGATTATGTCGGTTTTGTTGTGCCAAATGAATTCGTTGTTGGCTATGGCCTTGACTTCGCAGAGCGTTATCGCAATCTGCCTTACATCGGCGTGCTGAAGCCAGAAATCTATGCGGACTAATTTAGTTCACAAATTGAAATAAGTTTGTTAACATATAGAAAACAGTAGCTAATGTAGTAAGGACGCGCTAATTTTTTCCTGCCGCAAAAAAACCTCACCCGCAACATGCAAATCATTGGGAAATTGCCGTTCGGTATGCTATCATTAGTCTTAGTTTTTAGCTCAATATGCCTATTTGAGGAATTATAATAAACCATGCTTTTATTTAATAGAAAGTCTTCGTAAGGGGAACAAAAGCCGGATTCGTTTTTGCACAAAGAAAGGGAGCAGCAAGTTACGCCCGATTTTTAAGATGTGAAGAAACTAGTCTAAGCTCTTACGTGGGAGGAGGTAAGGAATGAACCGCTTTTTTAGAAATGCCATATTTTACGTTATCATTTTCCTGGTGATTATAGGGATTGTGGCCACATTCAACAACAATAGTGAAACATCGAAAGAAATTAGTTACGATGAGTTCATCTCGAAAATGGGTGATGATCAAGTCAAGTCATTCTCCATTCAGCCAGATCGTAGTGTTTACGTCATCGACGGAGAATTAAAAGACGCAGTAAAAACAGATAGCAAAGTCGGCAAAGACCAAACAACAACGAAATTCACGACTTATGCGATTAACAGTGATCAATTGCTAACACAAATGGACAAGTTAGCAGATGACCACGATGTGAAAATGACAGTCGTTCCTGCCAAACAAAACAGTGGTTGGATTACGTTCTTCACTTCCATCATTCCATTCGTTATTATTTTCATCTTGTTCTTCTTCTTGATGAGCCAAGCACAAGGTGGCGGCGGTGGCGGTCGAGTTATGAACTTTGGTAAAAGTAAAGCCAAACTTTATAACGACGACAAGAAGAAAGTCCGCTTCACTGATGTAGCCGGAGCAGACGAAGAGAAACAAGAATTAGTGGAAGTCGTGGAATTCTTAAAAGATCCGCGCAAATTTGCTGAACTTGGCGCACGTATTCCGAAAGGGGTCTTACTTGTAGGTCCTCCAGGGACAGGTAAAACATTACTTGCTCGTGCAGTAGCTGGTGAAGCAGGCGTACCGTTCTTCTCTATCAGTGGTTCGGACTTCGTAGAAATGTTTGTCGGTGTCGGTGCAAGCCGTGTTCGTGACCTTTTTGAAAATGCGAAGAAAAACGCACCGTGTATTATCTTTATCGATGAAATTGACGCAGTTGGTCGTCAACGTGGCGCAGGAATGGGCGGCGGACATGACGAACGCGAACAAACATTGAACCAATTGCTAGTAGAAATGGATGGTTTCGGCGGTAACGAAGGAATCATCATTATTGCAGCGACTAACCGTGCTGACGTACTTGACCCAGCGTTACTACGTCCAGGCCGTTTTGACCGTCAGATTATGGTGGACCGCCCAGATGTTAAAGGACGTGAAGCTGTACTACAAGTTCACGCACGTAACAAACCACTTGCGAAGAGTGTAGACTTAAAAGCAATCGCACAACGTACGCCAGGATTCTCTGGTGCCGATTTAGAGAACTTGTTGAATGAAGCCGCACTCGTTGCAGCACGTTCCGACAAGAAAGAAATTGATATGAAAGACCTAGACGAAGCAAGCGATCGCGTTATCGCTGGCCCGGCTAAAGAAAAACCGAGTTATTTCTGTTAAAGAACGCCGTACCGTTGCGTATCATGAAAGTGGTCACGTAATCGTCGGAATGGTACTTGATGAAGCAGAAGTAGTCCATAAAGTAACAATCGTACCACGGGGACAAGCAGGCGGCTATGCCGTTATGCTACCAAAAGAAGATCGTTTCTTGATGACGAAAGCTGAATTGATGGACCGTATCACTGGTTTATTAGGTGGACGTGTAGCAGAAGAAATCGAATTTGGTGAAGTAACAACAGGAGCAAGTAATGACTTCGAACGTGCGACACAAATTGCGCGCCGGATGGTAACCGAATGGGGTATGAGTGATAAAATTGGTCCACTTCAATTTGCATCTGGTAATGACCAAGTCTTTATGGGCCGCGATTTTGGCAATGGCAAGAATTATTCTGATAAGATTGCCTACGAAATCGATACGGAAGTGCAAAGCTTAATCCGATATTGTTACGACCGCGCGAAGAATATTATTTTAGAGCACAGAGCGCAACATACATTGATTGCTGAAACGCTTCTGGAGGTTGAAACACTAGATGCACGCCAAATCCGATCATTGTATGAAGATGGTGTAATGCCATCTGAAATGGACGCTGATCAACAAATGTCTGAATTCCCATCAGAGAAAGATGAAATAGCACCAAAGTCTTTTGAAGAAGAGAAGAAGGAAATGGTTGAAGAAGCGAAGAATGATAAGATTTGGGATTATGCGAATAAAGAAGAAAAAGCAGAGAAGGAAGCAGAATCAGAAGCGCCGAAAGAAGTTGTGACTGAAGAAGCTCCAGATGCTGAAAAAACACCGAATGATGATAAAAAAGGTGAATAAGTAAGATTTTTGAGCCAGTACATGTTTGTTGTGTGCTGGTTTTTTGTTGTGGTTCTTATGAAGCGTACTTAGCTGAGTTAGAACCTCAATATGCAGTTGAATGAAATGAGACTGCGTTCCATTTGTGCGTGTTCGGAAACTTTACACCCTCCGAAAAAGTCAAAAGAAGACTTTTCCTGCGGCTGCTCCAGTTTCTTTCAGGGTTAGACGGGCTCTTTCAGCTTTTCAGTGGATCCAACTTCAACGGCTAGCTCTTCGAAAACTTCACGCCCTCCATAAAAAGCAAGAGAGGCTTTTTACTGCGGCCGCTCCAGTTTTTTTCAGAGCTGGACGAGCCGTTTCAGCTTTTCATCTTATTGGTCAAAATAAGACAAATTACTCGGCTTTTCACAAAATACGTGTTATGATACTCTAGAAAAATCGCAAAAAGGATGGTGGCGAAGTTGATTTTAGTGGTCGATGTCGGCAATACGAATATTACTATCGGTGTTTATGAAGATAAGAAATTACTGAAGCACTGGCGCATGGCAACGGATCGTCACCGAACGTCAGATGAGCTTGGCATGATGGTTTTAGATTTTTTTCAATATGGTGGGATTTCATCAAAGGCAATCGAGGGAATTATCATTTCTTCTGTTGTTCCACCGATTATGCACTCACTTGAAGCCATGTGCTTTAAATACTTTGAAATTGAGCCGCTAATCGTTGGTCCTGGTATTAAAACGGGGCTAAACCTCCAAGTCGAGAATCCGCGTGAAGTCGGGGCGGACCGAATTGTGAATGCTGTTGCTGTCATTGAAGAATACGGTGCGCCAGCTATCATTGTTGATTTTGGAACGGCGACGACATTTTGCTATATTGACGAAAAATCGCGTTATCATGGTGGGGCAATTGCGCCGGGTATCATGATTTCAACGGAGGCGCTATACAATCGTGCGGCTAAATTGCCACGCGTGGACGTTACAGAAGCCCCGAAAGTCATCGGCAAAAGTACTGTCAACTCGATGCAATCAGGTATTTATTATGGTTTTATCGGCCAATATGAAGGCATTGTCAAGGTAATGAAGCAAGAGACATCCACAGAACCAATCGTTGTTGCAACAGGAGGTCTTGCCAGATTAATCAGTGGCAAATCAGAAATAACAGATAAAGTAGACCCATTTTTAACATTAAAAGGTTTACGCATTTTATTTGAACGCAATCAATAACCAATAAAGGAGTTAATCACGAATGAGCGATTATTTAGTAAAAGGCTTAGCGTATGGCGGACTGGTTCGTGTTTACGCTGCAATAACAACTGAAACGATAGGCGAAGCGCAACGTCGCCACGACACATGGTCCATTTCATCAGCCGCATTAGGAAGATCCATGACAGCAACACTTTTCCTAGGCGCAATGCAAAAAGAGGACCAAAAGGTGACCGTCAAAATTGAAGCAAATGGTCCAATCGGTCCAATTATCACGGATAGCAATACACAAGGGCAAGTCCGTGGTTACGTAACGAATCCACACGTCCATTTCAGCGAACTAAACGAATTTGGCAAACTAGACGTCCGTCGCGGTGTTGGAACAGAGGGAACGCTATCTGTCGTCAAAGATATCGGTTTCCGTACTAATTTCACAGGGCAAGTTCCCATCGTATCCGGAGAAGTCGGCGAAGATTTCACGTATTACCTTGCGAAGTCAGAACAAATCAATTCATCACTCGGAGTAGGCGTACTCGTAAACCCAGACGATACAATCGAAGCAGCCGGCGGTTTCATGTTGCAGCTACTACCAGGCGCAGACGACGCAATCATCGATGAAATCGAGAAAAACCTAAAAGACTGCCCGACGATTTCCCGACTTATCGACGCGGGTGAAACACCAGAACAAATTTTGGCGAGACTTGCAGGCGGCGAAGACAATCTTCAAATCCTCGAAAAGATGCCAGTCGCTTTCGAATGTAACTGTTCCAAAGAACGATTCGGCAACGCGATTATCTCACTAGGCAAAGAAGAAATCCGCCAAATGATTGAAGAAGACCACGGCGCAGAGGCTGAATGCCACTTCTGCCGCAACAAATATCACTTCGAAGAATCCGAACTAGAGAAATTTTACGAAGAAGCAAATTGATTTTTAAAAGGCGGTTCAGTGTTTGAATCGTCTTTTATATTTGACAAAGTAGGTCGGAATTGATTAAAGTGAAAGAAATAGTATTGAAGGAGTGTTGAGAAAATGACAATTGCAAACTCAATTACAGACTTAATCGGCAAAACACCAATCGTGAAATTAAATAGACTTCCAGAGAGCGGAAGCGCAGACGTTTATGTAAAATTAGAATTCCAAAATCCCGGTGGTAGCGTGAAAGACCGTATTGCAAATGCGATGATTGAAGACGCCGAACAATCTGGAGCCCTGAAATCAGGTGACACAATTATCGAACCGACAAGTGGGAATACAGGAATTGGCCTTGCGATGGTTGCCGCAGCCAAAGGATACCGTGCCATTTTTGTGATGCCGGAAACGATGAGCTTGGAACGCCGCAAGTTACTTCAAGCATATGGTGCAGAATTAGTCCTAACTCCAGGCCCTGACGGTATGAAAGGTGCAATCGCCAAAGCCGAAGAACTTGCAAAAGAACATGGCTATTTTGTCCCACAGCAATTCCATAACCCATCCAATCCAGCAGTCCACGAACGCACAACAGGCCCGGAAATCGTCGAAGCATTCGGCAAAGATGGCCTCGATGCTTTCATAGCAGGCGTTGGAACAGGCGGAACCGTATCAGGCGCAGGGCACGTACTTAAGAAGAACTATCCTGACATCAAAATTTATGCCTTAGAACCAACCGAATCTGCAGTACTCTCAGGAAGTGCACCATCACCTCATAAAATTCAAGGAATTGGTGCAGGCTTTATTCCAGACACATTGGACACGAAAGTATACGATGACATTATCCAAGTTTCCAGTGAAGATGCTCTTGAAACAGCGCGCGAAGTAGCGAAAAAAGAAGGGATTCTAGTCGGAATTTCTTCAGGAGCAACAATCTACGCCGCGTTAAATCTTGCCAAAGAACTTGGTGCAGGTAAAAAGGTATTAGCTATCGTGGCAAGTAACGGTGAACGTTATTTAAGCACAGCATTATACAATTTCGAGTAATCTCATGAATTTTTAACGCTCGCCACAGCGTAATTTCGCGAATAGTGGTTATTATAGTACTTGTAAGACCACAATAATAAGTCGATTTCCATTACTTCCTCGTGATGGAAAGAAGAAACCAACGTGCCACCAACGCGTTGGTTTTTTTAGTCTTTCAGCGCGCCGATAAACGCCCAGTTGTTGGAACTGTTCGACGTGCAACGAGTTACAGCTCCAATATAAGCGTGAATGAAGTGAGGGGTTAATCCTTTCCTAGGACCGGGGCATTTGTCGACGCGCTGAAGTTTGGAGGCACGGATTGGTTTTTACAATAAAAAAAAGCGCCGCGGCGCCTTTCTTATTTATAAACTTGTGCTTAAAATAATGGGTCCTTTTGGTGTTTGGCTGTCATTATCGGGCTCGATTGTTATAGCTACTGT
Source organism: Paenilisteria riparia FSL S10-1204 (assembly GCF_000525995.1). GTDB lineage: Bacteria > Bacillota > Bacilli > Lactobacillales > Listeriaceae > Listeria_A > Listeria_A riparia. The sequence continues at coordinate 571,253 of NZ_AODL01000007.1, forward strand.
ATCAAACTTTGTATCCGTTGGGATAGAGTGAATTACACCGCCGTGACCATCGTCGTTTGCTATGAAAGTCCCTGCTCGCGTTGGTTTGCCATCAAATAACAGCCAAACCTGATAGCACTCAGCTCCGTTCAATCGGCTTAAATTTTGCGCTTGAATAACTAGCGTGTTTTGCGATCCTTTTTGAATTAACGAAGCCGTAGCAGTGGCCGTCACATTGTCAGATGCTTGCAAAGCCTTCGATGTTTTCGTGATGTCTGTATCTTCCGTTGCCTGTTTCGTATCTTGGTCGCGCGTCGCAATCACGTAGAAATTGCCCGCCAGAGAAATGATTAGTGCAGCGACTAAACTCGGAATAACCCAGCGTCGTTTTCGTTTAGGCACTATATTCACGATTTCCTCCACGCTATTGTGTGGCGCCGCCGTCTCTTGCTCCTGCGCAAACACATTGCCTAGCACCCGTTCCTTCATGTTCTCAGGAGGAGTTACGGATTCAGACAAGTAAGGCAAATCAGCCATCAAAGCTTCAAGCTCCTGCACTTCCGCCTTAAGTTCCGGCGACCGTTCCATCGCCGCTTCAAACTCCAACCGCGCTTCCTTACTTAAATCATTGTTGATATAATCCAAAATTTGTGCACTATAATCGCGCTCGCTCATCTAAATCCCTCCTCTCTCCATTGCTGTCTAGTGCAGTTCGCAAATGTTGCAAAGCCAGTCTTAGCCTTCCCTTCACCGTTCCAAGCGGTATGCCGAAATGATCTGCAATTTTCTGCTGAGAATAGCCGTTAAAATAAAACAAGTGAATCATTTCCTGCTGATTTTCCTTTAAATGTCCGATAGCTTGCTTCAAAATCTCTTTTTTCTCCTTCCATTCCAATATTTCATCTGGCGTAGGTTCGCCATCCTCAAGTTTTTCTCGTTCTTCCTGCAATTCATAAGGAACTTCTTTTTGCTTGCGCATGAGATCGATGCTGAGATTTCGCGTCACTGTTAATAACCATGATGCGAATTTGCCCTTTGCAGAATCATACAAACCATGTTTTACCCACAACTTCATAAAAACCTCTTGCACAACTTCCTCAGCCAGCTCCTTATTCCCCGTCATTCGGTACGCAAAAGAAAACACTAATTTATGATATTGATTATAGAGTTTCTCAAGCGCCAACTTGTCACCCTGCCCAATACGATTATAAAGGTCAGTGTCATTTTCAGGCATATTCATCCTCCCTTTCCCCAAGGTAAGTATAGAATAGCATATTACCGAGGAAAAAGTCCTTCTATAGAAACTAACGAATAGAAACCTGTTTTGGATCAGAAAATATAATTTTTTTTAAAAAAAGTGATCCATTCTTAATTTTGTCTCGTAAGCTATATGTAAAACAAATCAAAAGGAGTGGGAAAAATGAAAATGAAAAAATGGTTAACACCAGTATTAGGTTTGGCATTGATAGTTTCACCGGTAACAGGGGCATATGCGGCGGAAACAGCGCCAACAGTTAAAACGCCTGCATCTGATTTGCGGGCAACATTCGATTACTTATTATCAGAACACTATGCATTAGCTGTGGACACGATGATAAAAACATACGACGGCAACAAAGCAGCACCAGAAGCAGCAAAAGCGCTAGACCAAAATGCGAAAGATATGGAACCAGCTATCGCATCTATATATGGTGAAGAAGGCGGAAAACAATTCGAAGCTATCTTTGCACCACATAACGCTGCGACTGATGACTATGCCCAAGCTGTAAAAGACGGGGACAAAGCAGCACAAGACGCAGCGACAAAAGAAGTAGATAAATTTGTCAACGATATGGCGGCCTTCCTTTCCACTGCTACAGGCGGTAAACTACCAGAAGCAGGCGCAAAACAAGCACTTGCCGAACATGAAGCGGATGTCCAACAAGTATTTGACAAATACGTAGCAAAAGATTACGAAGGCGCTTATAAAACATATTTAGCGGGTTTTGAACAAATTTTTGGTGCCGGTAAAGCAATTTCAGGAGCTATCGTAGCACAAAATCCAGATAAATTTGAAAATACAAAACCGGATACAGCTGCTGCCGACTTACGTTCTGCACTAACGATGCTTGGAAGCGAGCATTTCGCTTTAGCCACACTAAGTATGGAAAAAGGCTATGACGGCGACCCAGACTACGACTATGTTAACTGGGCACAAGACCAAAATACAGCAGCATTCAAAGCAGCGTTCACTTCAATCTATGGTGCCGACGCAGGCAATCAGTTCGAAAAACTCTGGACTACGAATCATATCAACGCTCAAGCGGACTTAGCGGCAGCAACTGCAGCCAAAAACACAGACAACGAACAAAAAGATACAACACGTCTTACCAATACATTCGCTAATGATTTCGGTAATTTCCTAGCAACGGCCACAGACGGTAACCTTCCAGCTAAAGATGCCATCGCAGCGGTAACGCAACATGAAACAACAGTAACAGACACATTCAATAAATACGTTTCTGGCGACTATGCTGGGTCATACGCTTCTTATCGCGAGGGCTACAAACTAATGTCAGGAATCGGCGAGAACTTAGGTGGAGCAATAGTTACCCAATTCCCTGATAAATTTAGTGACAAAATGCCAACAAGCATGCCAAACACAGGAATGGGCGGTGGCGAACAAACGAATCACAGCCTTGCTCTTTGGATTGGACTTAGCGCCATCATTCTCGCAGGAGCAGGATTCATCATTTTCCGTCAACAAAAGCAACAACACCGTTAAAAAAATGAGGTGAAATCGATGAAAATTTTTCTAACAAGTATCACTGCAATCGTTGCAATCATCATTTTGGCATTCGCGATTCACCCTTTTGCAACCGAAGACGAGCCAAAGATACAAGTCAAACACGACGAACAACCCGCAAAAGGCAAAATCGTAAGCCAAATCTCCGAATTCCCAATTTACGCGAAACAACAACGAGAAATCGATGCCATCCGAACCGAGAAGCAAAAAGAACAGACAGGCATCACCCCAGTTCGGATTGAAATACCCGCAATTCAAGTCGACACAGCAGTGATACAAGTTGGAAAAACAGCAGACGGCCAGATGGAAGTGCCGAACAACACCATCCAAACAGGTTGGTACAAGCCGGGCTACAAGCCGGGAAGTCAAGGGAAAGCAGTCATCGCGGGTCATGTCGACAGTAAGAAAGGTCCTGGCGTATTTTTCTATCTAAAGGAATTACAAGCTGGAGATAAAATTTTTCTAACAGATAAGACGGGTAGGAAATTGACGTTTTCCGTTCAGAGTAAAAAAAAGTTATCCTGCTGAGAAAGCACCGATTGACAAGATTTTCGGCTCATCGAGGGATCGCTTGCTCAATCTGATTACCTGTACCGGCACATTTGATTACGAGCGGCGAACACACCCGAATCGGCTAGTAGTAACGGCTAAACTAACAAACGACAGCACAGTGAAAAAAGACGTACCTAAAGCACCAACAAATGTAAAGCGCGTAGGTGATAATATTACATGGTATGCCAATCGTGCGGCGGATGTTATTGGGTATCGGGTTTATCGGATAAATGGAGATAAGAGAGTTAAGGTTGTTAGTGTAGCCGCGACTGAGAGGAAGAGTGCTGTTGCTAAGAAGAAGGCTGGGGAGAAGTTTGCAGTTGTGACGGTGAATAGTGATGGGATGGAGTCGGAGCCTCGATATGTGGTGGAATGAAGTGAGTGTGTAATTCATTTCTGGGTATTGTGATGGGGAACGATGTTTGTATCTACAGAGTGTGGCGTCACATTTAGAACCTCAATATGCATATGAACGAAGTGAGTGTGTAATCCAATTCGGGGTATGGCGATGGGAAACAATGTTTGTATTTGCAGAGCTTGGCGTCGTGTTGGGCGCCTCCGGATCCAGCTTCACACGCCAGCCCTTCGGAAACTTCACACCCTCCGAAAAAGTCAAAAGAGGACTTTTCCTGCGGCCGCTCCAGTTTCTGTCAGGGCTAACGGGCGTGTTCAGCTTTTCATTTTCTAATCAAATTCTAACAAAAAACTCAGTAGAATCTTGTTTTGGTGGTTTATTATATAAACATAAGCTAACAACAAGCAAAACTAAGTTTCATTTTTTCCCTTTTTAAAATGAAAACTTAACACTCCCTTTTTGACCAGCGCGGTTACTCCCTTTTCCGCGCTGGTTTTTTGTTGTGCTTGAAAGCATAGCTGACCGAAAAAAATACAATTCATGATATACTGATTTTAAAAAGGGGTGGACTTGATTGAGGAAAACTTGGTTGAAGGAACATCCAACAATGGTGATGGGGATTTTAAATATCACTCCGGACTCATTCTCGGATGGTGGAAACTACATAACGCAAGAGCAAATTAAAGCAAAAGCGATTGAAATGGCGAATGATGGCGCGGCGATTATTGATATTGGTGGTGAATCAACGCGTCCTGGTTATCGTGAAATTCCAATCGATGAGGAAATCGAACGTGTTATTCCAGCGATTCGAACCGTTAGAGAAACACTTCCAGATATTTGGATTTCTATTGACACGTGGAAATCAGAAGTCGCGCTAGCCGCGGTTCAAGCGGGTGCTGACATTATCAACGACCAATGGGGCGCAAAACGTGATCCGAAAATTGCACAAATCGCTGCCACGTTCGGTGCACCAATTATTCTCATGCATAACCGAACCGACCGTTATTACACGAATTTCATGGCAAACGTCAAAGAGGATCTACAAGAAAGCATCGAAATTGTCAAAAATGCCGGAGTCCCAAATCACCATATTCTTTTAGATCCCGGTTTTGGCTTCGTAAAAACACCGGCGCAAAATTTAGAAGTTCTTCGCCGAATCGATGAGCTAGTTGCAATGGGTCACGAAGTCCTGCTAGGCACAAGCCGCAAATCCACTATCGGGCTCGTTCTTGATTTACCAGTAGATGAACGAATGGAAGGCACTGGCGCGACGGTCGTATACGGTCAAACAAAAGGTTGCACAATTTTCCGCGTCCACGATGTCAAACCGATCCAACGCATGATCACGATGACAGATGCCATTCTCGGCAACACGGAAGCCCCACATAACTAAGGAGGAATTTTAAAAATGGACAAAATATACTTAAATGAACTAACATTTTACGGATATCACGGCGTTTTGCCGGAAGAAAACACACTAGGTCAAACTTTCATCATCTCATTAACACTTGGCGTATCCACAGAAAAAGCCGGGAAATCCGACGAAGTAACCGATACAGTAAGCTACGCAGAAGTATACGAAACCGTCAAAGAAATCGCCCAACAAAAACAATTCAAGCTAATCGAAGCACTAGCCGAAACAATCGCATCCACCGTTTTGCATGATTATCCGCTCATCAAAGAAATCACTGTCAACGTGACCAAACCGAACCCACCGATTCCCGGTCATTACCATTCCGTGGCTGTCGAAATCACAAGGACGTCCAACCATGCCTAACGCATACCTATCCATCGGAACAAATATCGGAAATCGCCAAGAAAATCTCGAAAACGCTCTAAAATTACTAAATCAAACCGAAAACATCAAAATCACCCACGTTTCCAGTGTTTACGAAACCGACCCAGTAGGCTTCGAAGACCAAGAGGCGTTCCTAAACATCGCGGTAGCCCTAGAGACAACACTAGACCAAGAAACACTCTTGCAAACAGGCCTAAACATTGAAACAGAACTAGGTCGCGTACGCCTCATTCGCTGGGGCCCGCGTCTTATCGATATCGACTTACTTCTATATGATGACATTGAACATCGAAGTCCAAGCCTAGACCTCCCACATCCAAGAATGACCGAGCGCGCCTTCGTCATGATTCCGCTTCAAGAAATCGCGCCAGACGTCGCAGCTCCACTTTTACAAAAAGAAGTTTTGCAAGACCAAGGCATCCATAAAACCAAAATCAAGCTAGAGTGGTAAATTTGGCACTTGCGCTTTGGGCGAGATGTGTTAACATAACAATATTGTTTTAAAAGGAGAAATCAAGCCGCAGTCTCGAGCGGTTATTCTATTTCAAGAAAGAAGGATTTAGCTATGTGGAAAATTGGCAATGTACCAATTAAAAACAGAGTCGTCGTCGCACCGATGGCCGGAATTTCAAACTCTGCGTTCCGCCTAACCGTCAAAGAGTTCGGCGCAGGTCTAGTCTGCTGTGAAATGATAAGCGATAAGGGGATTGCTTACCGTAACGCCAAAACACTCGACATGCTCTACATTGACGAAAAAGAAAAACCGCTGAGCCTACAAATTTTTGGCGGTGAGAAACAAACATTAGTCGAAGCCGCCAAGTTCGTTGCAGCAAACACAGCAGCTGACATTATCGACATCAACATGGGTTGTCCAGTCAACAAAATCATCAAGTGCGAGGCCGGTGCCAAATGGCTTCTTGATCCAAATAAAGTATACGACATGGTTTCCGCAGTAGTAGACGCTGTCGATAAACCAGTAACCGTAAAAATGCGTATTGGTTGGGATGATGAGCACGTATTTGCCATCGAAAATGCCCAAGCAGCTGAACGCGCTGGAGCAAGTGCAGTCGCAATGCATGGCCGTACCCGCGTTCAAATGTACGAAGGAAAAGCTGACTGGAACGTCCTAGCCGAAGTGAAGAAGAACATCTCCATCCCATTCATGGCAAACGGAGACGTCCAAACACCTGAAGACGCCAAAGCAATTCTTGAACAAACAGGCGCAGACGGAGTTATGATTGGCCGCGCTGCACTAGGGAACCCGTGGATGATCTACCGCACCGTTCACTATCTGGAAACAGGTGAACTACTCCCAGAACCAGAACCACGCGAAAAAATCGAAACAGCATTACTACATTTACAACGCCTTATCTCATTAAAAGGTGAAAACATCGCCGTTCGCGAATTCCGCCAACACGCAGCATACTACCTCAAAGGCGCCCGTGGAAGCACCCGTGCTAAAGTTGCCGCAAACCAAGCAACCGAGTACACAGAAATGGAAGGCATTTTACGAGGCTTTGTTGATCAGTACGAAGAGAAGAACTTAGCTAAACAATAATATCAGAGTTGTCTCATTGCATTTTGAGGCAACTTTTTTCAAATAAAACTAGAAAAACAAACCCGAAAGAGCGTATAATGAAACTATCTGTAGAACTAGAAAAGAATAGGAGTGTCAAATATGTCCCATGAGAATCATGAAGAACTAAACGACCAGCTAATCGTGCGTCGTGAAAAACTAGATACATTACGAGCAGAAGGAATCGATCCATTCGGTGGCAAATTCGCCCGGACGATTAGCCCAGAAGAAATCGTTAGCCAATACGAAGGCAAAACGAAAGAAGAATTAGAAGAAGCAGCAATCGAAGTATCAGTTGCAGGACGTATCATGACAAAACGTGTCAAAGGAAAAGTAGGCTTCACACATATCCAAGATCGTTTCCACCAAGTTCAAATATATATCCGCAAAGACGGCGTAGGCGAAGAAGCATATGACTTATTCAAACTAGCAGACCTAGGAGACATTGTCGGCGTTACGGGCACGATTTTCCTAACAAACACAGGCGAACTATCCGTAAAAGCCACAGAATTCACAATGCTAAGCAAATCCCTACGTCCATTACCAGACAAATTCCACGGCCTAAAAGACGTTGAACAACGTTACCGTCAACGTTACCTAGACCTAATCACGAACGCAGAAAGCCAACAACGCTTCGTAATGCGCAGTAAAATTATGCAATACACGCGAAACTATTTAGACAACATTGGCTACCTAGAAGTAGAAACGCCAGTACTGCACACAGTAGCCGGCGGAGCAGCCGCAAAACCATTCATCACGCACCATAATGCGCTTGATATGGAACTCTATTTGCGTATCGCCCTAGAACTGCATCTAAAACGCCTGATCGTTGGTGGCATGGACAAAGTATACGAAATTGGTCGCGTATTCCGTAACGAAGGCGTATCAACCCGCCATAACCCAGAATTCACGATGCTAGAAACATACGCAGCATTCGAGAACTTCGAAGACATCATGGAACTAGTCGAAGGCCTAGTCTCCACAGTATGTCAGAAACTACACGGCACAACAGTCATCACATACGGCGAAGACCAAATCGACCTAACACCAAACTGGACCCGTCTACATATGGTAGATGCAGTAAAACAATACACAGGCGTAGACTTCTGGAACGTCAAAACAACAGAAGAAGCCCGCGCACTTGCCAAAGAGCATAACGTACCAATCACAGAACACATGACTTACGGCCACGTCCTAAATGAATTTTTCGAAGTATTCGTCGAAGAAAAACTTATCCAACCAACGTTCATTTACGGTCACCCAATCGAAATCTCACCACTAGCCAAAACAAATAAAGAAGACAGCCGTTTCACAGACCGCTTTGAAGTATTCATCGTAGGCCGCGAACATGGTAATGCCTTCTCAGAGCTAAATGACCCAATCGATCAACGCCAACGCTTCCTAGCACAAGTCTCAGAACGCGAACATGGCAATGACGAAGCACATAACATGGACGAAGAGTTCCTAGAAGCCTTAGAATATGGCTTGCCACCAACTGGAGGACTAGGAATCGGAATGGACCGTCTAGTAATGCTACTAACCAACGCACCATCCATCCGCGACGTCCTATTATTCCCAACAATGAAACCAAGAGACTAACCAACGAAATCGTGTTTTTGCCACCATGCAGAAACACGATTTTTCTCCATAAAAAACCATTTAAAAAAATCTTTTTTCAAAATGTGAACTTTTTTTGTCAAATACACTTGCCAAGGTCTTAAAAACGTGATATATTAGTAAACGTTCCAGCAAATAAATAAAACAACAAGAGGGTCAAATAAATTTTTTTTGAAAAAAAATACTTGACAACAATTGCTGCGAAGTGTAAGATATAAGAGTTGCTGCTAAAAAGATTTAGCGCTTCTATATGACCTTTGAAAACTGAACGAAAAACAAAGATAAAACCAAGAAAACAGCAATGTTTTCAGGTAAGAATCGCAGGGCGGAAATAGAAAGCTATTTCCAAACAAACAACTAGTAAAATTATTTGCTAGCGAAGTCAATTTGACGCAAGGA
>NZ_AODL01000008.1 GCF_000525995.1 Paenilisteria riparia FSL S10-1204
CTGAGCCAGGATCAAACTCTCTTTAAAAGTTCGTTTGAATACTTATTCAACACCGTGAATAAGATCCTTGCGTCAAATTGACTTCGCTAGCAAATAATTTTACTAGTTGTTTGTTTGGAAATAGCTTTCTATTTCCGCCCTGCGATTCTTACCTGAAAACATTGCTGTTTTCTTGGCTTTATCTTTGTTTTTTGTTCAGTTTTCAAAGAGCAATCTTAATATGTTGCGGTTTGCATCATGTGCATCAGCAACGTTTATAAATATACCAACTATTTATCTATTCGTCAATACTTTTTTGCATATTTTTATTATAAATGTTTGATTTATTTTTTTTGCTAGGGTTAGGAAATGTTTACCTAGCGGTGTGTTTTCTTCGTATATGCCTGATAAATAGCCATTCTTGTTTTGTTCGGGTTGCTCAATTGGGAAGGTTATTAATAGTTCTGTTTTTAGAGTCCGGGCTACTTTTTCTCCGCCTCCTTGTCCGAATAAATATATTTTTTCGCCTGATTCGGATAAATAGTAGGATAAATTCTCTATAACGCCTAAAATATGGTGGTTATTTTTTTGTGCCATGATGCCAGCTCGGGATGCTACGGTGGCTGCTGCGTGATGTGGTGTAGTTACGATGATTTCGTTGCAGGATGGTAATAGTGTGTGGATGTCTAGAGCTACATCGCCAGTCCCTGGTGGAAGGTCAATGATTAAGTAGTCCGGAGCGTCCCATTTAACGTCTTCTAGGAACATCTTTATCATTTTTCCTAACATCGGGCCACGCCAAATAACTGGTTCGCCTTCGTCAACGAAAGATTCCATGGAGACTAGTTGGATACCATATGTAGTGACTGGAATGATTTTCTCGTCTTTGGTTGTTGGGCTTTCGGATGTGCCTAGTAGAACTGGAAGGCTGAAGCCATATATGTCTGCGTCTAGTAAACCGACTTTTTTTCCTAGGCGTCTTAGTGATACTGCTAGGTTGGCTGCGATGGTCGATTTGCCGACACCGCCTTTGCCACTGGCTATTGCGATAAATTGTGTTTTGCTTTCTGGGGATAGGATGTTGTTTCTTCCCTCTATTATTTTTTCAACTTTTGATGTTGGGAGGTAGCTTAGTTCTAAGTGGATTTCTTCGTGTCCGAATTGGCTTAGTAGGTCCGTGATGTTCGTAGTGAATTCTTCTGTTTGTTGTTCTGGATCTGCTAGTGCAATTTCTAGTGTTGTGCCTGCTTCTGTTGCACTAACTTCTATTATCCCGTCTGTTTCTAATAATGTTGCTTCTAAGACTGGGTCAATGATGCGTTCAAGTAATTTAGTGATTTGTTGTTCATTAAGCATTTCTGTGGCCTCCCAATTATTGTTACTCCAAAAACATTAAGCGCTTTCTAAAGTATAGCATAATTCGCCATTCTTTCGCGAGGTTTTTGCATATAATGAAGGTTATCGTCTTTTTACCTTTGAAAATTTAAGGTTGCACTTATATTATGGTTAACTGAAACACACTCATAGGGAGGTTTGTGAATCAGAGTTTAGAGAAAATGCGACATTTAGCTGATACTCATAACCTGCTGCAACTGTCTAAAGATCTTTTTTGGAGGGAAAAAGGTTATTTGTTTGCTTTATTTGAAAAACCATGGTATATTTAACTAGACTTATTTTTGTTGGTGAAGAAATGATTAGTGAATAACTTTCCACTTCGTACCGCTAAGCAGGAATAGTAATATTATGTGCCAGTGTGCACGAGGAGGAATTTTGATATGGAAACAGGTACAGTAAAATGGTTTAACGGTGAAAAAGGTTTTGGCTTTATCGAACGCGAAAACGGTGACGATGTATTCGTACATTTCAGCGCTATCCAAGGTGAAGGCTTCAAATCTTTAGACGAAGGTCAAAAAGTTACTTTTGACGTAGAAGAAGGTCAACGTGGACCTCAAGCTGCTAACGTTGAAAAAGCGTAATTTTAGCTGACTTAGAAAAGAGTGCTCATTTATGAGTACTCTTTTTTTTGCGTACATAAAAGGAAATGCGATAATCTGTAATCGCACTTCCTATTAGTATGGATATTCATGTTTTGCGGAGGTTTCGAATTCTTCTACGGAATTGATTTTATTGTTTTTGAAAGCAATGATACTCACAGCATCAAACTGGTCTTTTTCTTCGTTTTATAATCATTTGATGTTTATTTCGAGAAATCCAGCCGGTGAAGTAGGCTTCGACGATTTGTTTGTATGTTGCGTTCATTTCAAAACACTCCCCTTACCTATCCTTAAACATGCTTGTTTTTGCGTAGCTTTTACCGCTTATGAGGTCGTATTGCACCATTTTGTAGTCTGCTAAGTACTCTTTGGCTTTGGTGGACAATTGGTCTTCGATGATTGTTTTGTTGTGATTGTCAATTAATACATTCTTTTCCAAGCCTTGGACTTGTTGACTCATTTCGGTTAGCAATGCATAGTAAGGCGATACTTTACTGTTTGTTAGTTCTAGCATTTTTGGTGCAAAATAGATTGGGCTGATGGTGCCGTAGTCTTTTTTCGGTAAGTCAAAATTGGCGTACATGAACATTGGTGTTTCGTGCATCGTTCGTTCTGTGTTCTGATTGACGATTTCTTCTGGGAAAACGCTTGGCAGATGATCTCCCCAAAAAACAACCATTGTTTTCTTGTTTAAATGTTTTAGCTGGGTGATGAAGTCTTTTAGTGCATCGTCGGAGTACTTAATGCCTTGTAGATAAGTTTGAACAGTTTGTTTGTTTTCTTCGGGAACGCCTTCTACTGCAATGGTATTTGTGTATTTATCCCAGTAAGTCATGTGATTTTGCATGGTGACAAGGTGTATAAACATTGATTTGTCGCTTGCTTTTAGTTGGTCCAGTGTTTCTTGGTAGGCTGATGCGTCAGATATATATTCGCTATCATCCAATTTCTTTGTATGCACCATCTCGTCCCGGCTGATGAATTTGTCGAACTGTAACGCGTTGTATACGTCTGTTCGGCGGTAAAATGATGGCTTGAATGGGTGAATCGCGATAGTTTTATAGTTATTTTGTTCGAGTGAGCTGACTAATGATGGGAACTTTTCTTTTTGATATAGGAACATTTGGTAAGGTGATGTAATTTGTGGATTAATGTTATACATGGAAAGCCCTGTTAGTGCTTCAAATTCAATGTTTGCGGTGCCTCCTCCGTATCCTTGTGAAAGGCTATAACCTGATGGGTATTTCTCCATGATTTTGCGGGTTTCTGGAATCGGGTCTGAGGATGTTGCAACACCGTTTAGCCGATTTGGATCGCTAAAACTTTCACTCATAACATAAACAATATTGACATCGTCCATTGGTTTATTTTGACGTTTTTGATTAATTTCATCGGCGATTTTATCATATTTCTCAGTAATCTGCTTCATTTTTGCTTCACTGTAGCCCGCTGGTTTGTCCATAATGTTTGCTGTTGCGCTGTAGATAAGGCCACCAACGAAACCATATTGTTGGTAGCTTTCTTTTGGGTCCACGTCTTTCCATTGAGCATCAATATTGTAAGCTTTGCGGAGCCAGTTATCTGAGCTTTGAAAATTAGTTAAAGAGAACAGTAGAACGCCGCTGAACACGAGTCCGACTGCGCGAATTATAAGTGTTTTGCGGTCCCAATATTTAAAGTCGCGACCATAATATTTAGCGGATACTTTACGTGAATAACGATCTAAAACCCATGCAATAGCAATAATTACGGCGATTCCAATGAATAATAGAATGACAAGCCAGGTAGAGAGCATGGAAAGCATGAAACGCCATTGGGTAATCATTTCAAATTCTTGCGGGTAGAGCGGTTCGCCTCGTTCTAAAAACTTCTGATTGTTTGCAAATGCGACAACGATGGAGGTTCCTACGAGTATTGTCGTACTGGCCCATAGGTTACCAATAAGTGAAATTAAGAATAAATAAACGAGTAACAATACTAAAATGCCCAGCAAAAATGGGATTGGATAGGTTTTAATCATTTCAAATGTGTCAGATATATTAAAACCACTCAATGAGGCGTCGAGTAAGATATGTAAAAAAACGGATAGTATAAGTCCAAAGCCTAGCGTTCGAAGCGACCTCACTAGATATGGATGCTTGAGTTGCTTTCTTTTTTTTGGTGCAGTCATAATAAAATTCTCCTCTATAAGCAATAGCTCTGAATTTTCTCGTACTTCTTCTAAGATATTATACTACAGTGATATAAAGAATCCAATAGGAACGAGTAAGAGCAGTGAGACATGCCTCACTGCTCTTACTCTATATCAAAAAGCGATATTTCTTATTGATGGCACTTGGGATACCACAATTATTGGGGTAATACCGCCTAATGACCCCTTTTATTTGCTTGCTGTAATCACGGACGCTTCCATGGCTTTCAACAAACGTGTTACCCTTTTTTTCCTCAAAAACGCGAAAATGGTACCTACCAACATATTGTTCATTTTCTGCATCCACTTCTCAGCTTCAATCTCTTCTTTGTATGTGACTTCGCAAACATGGTCGCTAATTTCGGTAACTGTATAAGTTGTCCGATGTAAGTTCACGCGACTTGTTGTTTCGAATTGATATACATTTGGAAATTGAAATTCTGTAATCTTTGTTTCAACTGTGGCACCGTTGGACATTTTCCGGCGATACTTCAGCCCTTGTAGTTTTTGCATAGGTAGATTTTTTCCTGTCGCTTGTTTCACGTCGTAGATAACTGACTTAGCGATTGTATGAAAACACTCTTTTTGCGAGATGTATAGCTTTTTGGAAACGTTCATATTGCCATCTCCCTTTAGGATTTCTTATCTTTTTTCTTCTTCAAAAATACCATTAGCGCGCCTAAAATAACTACTAAAACACCAGTAAGCATCATTGGCAAATTCGTTGATGTACCGCCTAATGTCGGGCTGAATACGATGATGATTAAGCCAAGGCTCATTATAAATAGTCCGTTTGCTGCACTTCTCATCATCTACTCCACAGTAACCTGAAAGTAAAGAACAGCGCCAATATCCGTTGCTTTCATAACGTCTTTTGCAATTCTTGCAGCAGCTTCTTCATCTTCAGCTGTTGTTTCGAAATATAATTTAATCCCTTTTTCGTCTACCTTTTTAAAAGTGACACCATTTTCATTATATTTCTCCAATGTTTCTACAAAAAAATCACGTTTCATAGGACTACTAATTACGATCATTTTCATTACCTCCTTCAATATTACCTTTATTATACTTGTTTGGCGTGTGGAGTGTAAAGAATATCATCTAAACACAGATGCACATAATGGCCCGGCCTATCGCTAAGAATAGCACCGGACTAAAATTGGAAGCACGAGATAAGTCTATAAAACCTATTCTGTGCTACCGAACTCGAGCGGAGACGACAAGGCTGAGCGTCTGTCGTTCCGCTTGAGCAATTTAAGCTTTCATTTCCTCTTCTGGTATACCTACCTTGTTTGCTGTAATAACGAAAGGTACCCAGATTAAGAAGGCTATAATCATGTTTATTAAGGATATGACGGGTGCCATCCAGTCTCCCCCGGTTGCCAGGAATGAGTTTAGAAGCGGTGGCATTACCCAAACTACTGCAATTTTGACTGGGGCTACGAGACCCCATGCTGTTGCAAAGTAAGCGATTGTAACCATAACCATTGGTGCAATGATAAATGGAATTAGATAGATAGAGTTAAGCACGATCGGTAGACCGAACATGATCGGTTCATTGATGTTGAATATACCAGGCCCGAGTGACAGTTTCGCAACTGTTCGGGAATCCGCTCGTTTCGAGAACATAAGTAGTGCAATGATAAGTACCAATGTACCACCTGAACCACCCATCCATACGTAAGCGTCGAATGAACCACGAACCCATTGGTATGGAAGGTCTGAACCTGCAACACCTTTTGCAGCTTCGTTAATGTTGTTAAGTTGTGCTGTACCCCAAAGTGATTCTAGCACTGGAGCAAGTACGTTTGGTCCATGAATACCGAAGAACCATAGTAATTGAACTAAGAATGTTACTAATAATACCGCACCGTAACCTTGTGACAAGGCAAGTAATGGCTCTTGAATTGTTTTAGAAATCCAAGTGATAACATCAAAGCCAGTGATTTTAACGAACGACCAGTCGATGATCGCACAGATATAAAGTGCAACTAGTGCAGGAATGATAGCGGCAAATGCTTTACTTACTGCTGGCGGCACTGAATCAGGCATTTTGATTGTAATGTTAGCGCGCATTAATTTGGCATAAATAATAGTAGAAATAAAACCGAATAACATTGCTGTAAACAAGCCAGTACCGTTCACTTGATTAAGGTCAAGGAATCCCCAAACTGGTTGAATCATTGAAACGTCTGCTTTTGGATGAGCTGCTAAAATTGCATTTTTGATTGGATCTACTGCTACTGTTTGTGACAAGTTCATAACGAATGCTGCAAGTGAAACAAGTGCACCCGCTAAGCGGTCAACTTCATAGACCTTCGATAAGTTGTAACCTAGTGACACTGAGAATACTAAGGAAACGATTGCAAGTGTCGCCGCCCAAACATATCCATTCACTCCGATTAGTGGTTGCATGGCTTCAACAAAGCCCGTCCAACCCCATGACGTTGGAAAATCTCTAAAAAATGCGTTCAAAAGAACTGCGATTGAGCCGGCCATTGTGATAGGCATCGTTGAAATGAATGCATCACGAAGCGCGACTAAATGTTTTTGCGAGCCGATTTTAGCTGCAACTGGTACGAAATACTTTTCTAAAAAATTAGTTAGTCCGTTCATAATTATCCTCCCTATTTTGAAGCTTATTATGGTTTATCGGCATTCGTCGAACAATCCCGTGAACTTATACCCTTTTTTGATTCGTTCGTAAAACTTGGGATTATCTGATTTATGTCAGCTTCTAAAGTATTTGAATGCGAACAACCTCCATTCGACCTTTGAAGTGCTAGGGATTTCCTCCTCCCGTTTTCAAATTAAGGTTTTATGGATTCACTTAACTATAATGCAAAAAGCGTGCCAACTTTCAAATACATTAAAAAAACGTGGAAGCGCTTCATACAACAAGCTTCCCTTGTGAAAGTAAAACGTTTACACACATAAATGAAACTTGTGTAAACGCAAAAAAAAGCTGTACACACTTGCTATGTATAGACTTTTATTTTTTTCGATTTATTATATTCAGGAATTTAATTTCACAAACTCGCTATTTTGTACGAAATTTTGTTGCAAAAAAAGCACACAGATTTCATCCCTGCGTGCTTAAGATATTTTATGCTTCTACTTTTGTGAAGAATTGTGGTAGGTGTTCTTTGTGTGCTTCTAATAATTCATCAAGGACTGTTTGCGCGATATCGCCACTTGGAACTAATGGATTTAACGTGAAGGCTTGTAAGGCTGTGTCGTAATTGCCAGTTACCGCTGCTTCAATTGTTAACTCTTCCATTGCTTTCATCACTTGTAGCAAGCCGCGTTGTGCTGGCGGGAACTTTCCGAAGTTGACTGGTTCTGCACCGTGAGCGCGGATAACACTTGTGATTTCAATGGCGCTATCATAAGGAACATCGTCAATCGCTCCGTTATTACGTGTGGAAACGACCATCATTGTGCCTTTGTTATTGTAGATGGAGTTGATGATTTCGCATGCTGCGTCGCTGTAATGTGCTCCGCCGCGTTTTGCTAATTCTTCTGGTTTGTGGTCTAGGTTTGGATCTTTGTAAAGCTCGAATAAGCTTTCTTCTAAACGTTTTACAACTTGGCCACGGCTTCCTTCTGTTTTGAAGGCTTCTAGTTCTTCTTCAAGCATATTGTCAGTCATGTAGTAATAGCGGTGATATGGACATGGTAGCATTTTTAGATTGCGAACTTGTTCATATAGGAAGCGCATGTTTTTGATGTTTTCTACTACTTTTTCTGGGTTTGCATCTGGTGCGTAAAGGCCATCGATAACTTGTTCTGTTAGTTCTGTGCCGTCTTTGTCAAAAATGCGGTGCCAGTGTAAGTGGTTGATTCCAGCGAATTTGAAAAATAAATCTTCTTCTGGTTTTTTCAGGACGTCTGATGCGCTCTTGATTGCGCCGATTGGAACGTTACATAGACCGATAACTTTGTCCCATTTTCCGTAGCGAAGAACGGCTTCGGTTACCATTCCAGCTGGGTTTGTAAAGTTGATAAGCCAAGCGTTCGGGCATAGTTCTTTCATATCTTCTACGATTCCTAGAATAACTGGAATTGTACGGAAGGCTTTGAACATACCGCCTGCACCGTTTGTTTCTTGTCCAATAATGCCGTGGCTTAACGGAATGCTTTCGTCTTTAATACGTGCGTCAAGAAGACCTACGCGGAATTGTGTTGTTACGAAATCAGCGTCTTTTAATGCTTCGCGACGATCAAGTGTTAAATGTACTTCGCAGTCAATACCTGCTGCTTTTACCATACGTTTCGCCATTGCGCCAACGATTTCTAATTTTTCACGGCCTGCTTCGATGTCTACTAGCCATAATTCTCTGATTGGTAATTCGTCAAAACGTTTAATGAACCCTTCTACTAGTTCTGGAGTGTAGCTTGATCCTCCACCAATGGTAACGATTTTTACGCCTTTACTCATGTATACATACCTCCAAGAAATTTTATAAAGCGGTTTCTCTTGCTCTTCTTTATTGTATTCTATGTAATGCATTACAGGTCAAGGATTAATTCAAAACTTTTTTATTTTGGTTTTTGCGGTATACTAATTAAGGAAGAGGTGATGGTTTCGATGGCAAATATTCAAGATATTGCAAAACTGGCTGGGGTTTCTGCGGCGACGGTTTCGCGGGTTGTGAGTGGACGCGGTTATGTGAGTGATGAAACGCGGGCGCGGGTGCAGGAAATTGTAGATCAGCTCGATTATGCACCGAATCGTAACGCGGTTTCTTTGAAAAAGGGCAAAACAATGATGCTTGGTATCGTGGCTTTGACTTTTGATAATTCGATGGGGGTTTTTCTGCGGAGTTTTTCAATGGCGGCGCAGGAGGATGGATATAATGTGACGGTTTTCGTGACGAATGGGAGTAAGGAGCGGGAACTGGAGGCGCTTGAGATGTTGCGTCATAAGCAGTTGGATGCGCTTGTGTTTGTTTTGCGGCTCAGTCCTTGGGATGTGATTGAGAAATATGCGAAATATGGGCCGATTGTGACGTGGGAACGGGTGGAGTTGCAGAAAGTGGCTTCGGTTTTTATGGATCAGTATGATGGGTATATGTTGGGATTGGAGCATTTGTACGCGCAAGGATATCGCCGAATTGTGAATATTTACGGGCGAATGTCGGGGAAAAATACGCGTGGGCGGATGCGGGCTTTTGCTGATTTTTGTGAGAAGTATGAGCTTAATCCGAATGAGATGGAGCATTTTTATAATAAGGGACGGATTACGCATGGCGAGGAGATTGCGCACTGGTGGTTGGCGCAAGATGTGAAGGCAGATGCGATTTTGTGCCCGACGGATTATTTGGCTTCTGGGTTTATTGCGGAGGCGCGGCGAATTGGGATTCGGATTCCTGAGGATGTTGCGGTTGTCGGGTTTGATGATACGAATAATGTGGCGCGCTTGTTTGATATGACGACGATTCATTATCCGATTGATTTGCAGGCGGAAAATGCGTTTCGGATTATTTCGAATCGGTTAGATGATAAGAATGAGCCCTTACAGCATTTGGAATTTACACTTGTAGAACGAAAAACGACGTAACTTGTGTGTCGCGTCGTTTTCATCTATATAGAAATAATCGTTAGTATGAGTGCGATGATTGCTGGGATGCCTTGTGCGAAGAAAATTCGCTTGGACACTGTAGCGGCGCCGTATAATGCTGCGATGACGACACAACTTAAGAAGAAAAGTGCGATTTGTAAGCCAATTTGGGGGGGCGGGGTAAAGGACACTCCAGACGAGGCCGGCTGCTAGGAAGCCATTGTATAGGCCTTGATTGGCTGCGAGTTCTTTGGCGTTCTCAGCTTTTTCTTTTGTGATGTTAAAGGTTTTGAGTGTTCTTGGTTTTGTAAAGGCGAACATTTCGAAATACATAATGTAAAAGTGCATGAGGGCAACGATTACGATAAAAATGGGCGTTAGGATGGGAATCATTTTTTCTCTCCTTTTAGATGTTGTAGTTGGGTTAGTACTTGGGTTAATGTTTCTGTGATAGCTTCGATGGTTTCTGAGGATTGGGTTGCGAGTTGTTCTTGGGTGGTTTGATAAAATGGGAGGATCTCGATGCTTTGTTGGGCAAGTTCGATGCCTTTATTGGTGAGTGTAAGACTTGTTTCGCGACGGTCTTTCTTGGAAAATTCGCGCTTGATGTAGCCTTTTGTTACGAGCTGGTCGACTTGGGTGCTGGCGGTGCTTTTGGATAGGGATAGTTGGTCGATGACTTGTTTTAGCGTGCCGCCTTGGTGGAATTGAATTGTGTTGATGATTGCTAGTTGGTGGAATGTGACGCCAAGTTCGGATTCGTGTTGTTTGGTGATTTGGCTGAGGGCGTTGTTAATGCTGACGATGGCTTTGATGATATCGCCAGTTTGCTGTAGGGATGGCATGGTGCACCTCTTTTCTTTTTTTAGTTCATTTTAGAGTAGTTCTATTATGAACCATTGTAAATCAGGGTGCAATGTATTTGCTTGGTAAAAATAGAGCGAGGATGGTTGATGCGCGTCCTCGCTCTTGTGATTAGTTCTTGAAGGAATGGATTGGGGCTGGGATTCGGCCGCCGCGTGCGATGAAATCTGCGGATGAGTTTTGGTTGATTTTCATGACGGGGGCTGTTCCTAGTAGTCCGCCGAATTCGACCGTGTCGCCTACTTTTGTGCCTTTGGCTGGGATGATGCGAACAGCGGTTGTTTTGTTGTTGATGACACCAATCGCTGCTTCGTCGGCGATCATTGCGGCGATTGTCGTTGCTGGCGTGTCGCCTGGTATCGCAATCATGTCTAGTCCTACGGAACAGATGGCGGTCATTGCTTCTAGTTTTTCGAGATTGAGTGCGCCTGCGTTGACGGCTTCGATCATGCCGATGTCTTCGGAGACTGGGATGAAGGCGCCACTTAGTCCGCCGACGTGTCCGCATGCCATGACGCCGCCTTTTTTCACTGCGTCATTTAGGAGCGCTAGTGCTGCGGTTGTGCCGTGGGTACCGACCATTTCTAAGCCCATTTCTTCTAGTATGTGTGCCACGGAATCTCCAACGGCTGGTGTTGGTGCTAAGGAGAGGTCGACGATACCGAATGGGACGCCGAGTCGTTCGGACGCAACTTGTCCTACTAGTTCACCCATGCGTGTAATTTTGAAGGCGGTTTGTTTGACCATTTCGGCGACTTTATCGAAGCTCTCTCCTTTTACTTTTTCGATGGCGCGTTTTACGACACCTGGGCCGCTGACGCCTACATTGATAACGCAATCGGCCTCGCCAACGCCATGGAAAGCGCCTGCCATGAAGGGATTATCTTCTACTGCGTTAGCAAAAACGACTAATTTTGCGCAACCTAATCCTTGTGTGTCTGCTGTTAGTTCTGCGGTTTGTTTGATGACTTCGCCCATGTCGCGAACGGCATCCATGTTTATTCCTGTGCGTGTGGAGCCAATGTTAACAGATGAACATACATGCTCTGTTTGTGCTAATGCTTCTGGGATCGACTGAATCAGTATTTTGTCGCCTTTTGTGTACCCTTTTTCGACTAGTGCTGAAAAACCACCGATAAAATTGACACCCACTGTTCGTGCTGCTTCATCCAATGTTTTGGCGAACGCAACGTAATCTTTGTCGTCTGATGCGCCGGCAATGATGGCAATTGGTGTGACGGAAATACGTTTATTGATAATTGGAATGCCGTATTCGGATTCGATTTGTTCGCCGGTTTCGACTAATTTTGCGGCGTATGTAGTGATTTTTTTGTAGATGTTTGCGCGCGCTTTTTCCCCGTCGCTGTCTATGCAATCGAGCAGTGAGATTCCCATTGTAATCGTTCGGATATCCAGCTTTTCTTCTTCAATCATGCGGATTGTTTCTAATATTTGCTTTGTTTCCATATGAGCGGCACCTCCTCTTATAATTTATGCATTGAATTGAAAATTTCTTCGCGTTGGATGCTGATTTTAACGCCTAATTCTTCGCCTTTTTTTGCAAGGTGGCTTTTTATTTCGTCGAATGGTTGGGTCGTTGTGATATCTAGCATCATCATCATTGTGAAATATCCGTCCATAATGGTTTGGGATACGTCGAGAATGTTGATTTCAAGCGCGCTTAGTTCACCGGTCACGCCAGATATAATGCCCACTTTATCTTTACCTATTACTGTTAAAATTGCTTTCAAATTCTTCAGCTCCTTTTTTAATTGATAGGTTCTATTATACTTCTTATGCGGCAACATTTCACTAAGTATTTAGAAAAAAATAAATTTAATGATTTATAAACAAAAAATACCTGCTCAACGGGATAGCTAAGCAGGTATTTCAGTTTATTTTATTAGGCTGAGTGCTGGTTGGAAAGCTTCGAAGTGGATGTTTTTTTGCTCGTGACCTAGTTCTAGTAGTAATGCTTCGACTTCTTGCATGAAAGGCACTGGTCCGCATAAATAAATGGCAGAGCCTGATGGAACAAGTTTTTCGATGTCTGCTTTTGTTAGTTTTTTGCCAGCGAATTGGTGGTAGTGGCCGCCAAGTTGTGTTTGAAAGTCTTTGGAGAAGGCGGCGTATTCTTCGGAGCGCACGCAATGAATGAGTTCTAGTCCCTCTGGTTTGGTGAAGCTGTCAACCATTGCTGCTATTGGCGTGATCCCGATTCCTCCTGCGATGAATGTGTGCTGATTATTCGTAGTGTTTAGCGTGAAATCGCCTGCTGGTAAAGTTGCAAGAATTGTATCACCGATTTGAAAGTTTTCATAAATATGATTGGAAACAACGCCTGCTGGTTCATGTTCATTTTCGCGTTTGATTGCGACTTGATAGTATTTATTATTGAACGCTTTTGTTAGGCTGTACTGGCGATTATGGAAAAGCTGGTCCATTTTTACACGTAGGGATATGTATTGGCCAGGGCTAAAATCAAGCAGTTCACCACCATCATCACGCATCAAATTCAAAGTGAAGATATTTGGCGTGACATCTTGTTTATCGGTAATTTTGAACGGTATAAAATCTTGGTTTCGCGTATCACCGAGTGCATCGTACATTTCTTGTTCTACTTCGATGAAAATGTCAGCGATGATACCATAAGCTGCGCCCCATGCATCTAGGATTTCTGGTGTGGCTGCATCACCGAGATATTCTGCGATTCCTTTTAGTAAATATTCGCCAACGATTGGATAGTGCTCTGCTTTAATTGTCAGACTTCTATGTTTATGCGCGATTGTTTTGACTTGTGGTAGGAGAACTTCTAATCGCTCGATATTTTCGGCTGCTAAATAGACCGTGTTGGCTAGTGCCAGTGGTTGTGTGCCGATTTCTTGGTTAGTCATGTTGAAATAATTTAATAACTCCGGATGTGCTGCGAACATTTTTTTGTAAAAGATAGATGTAATTTCTTTCCCATGTTCTTTCAAAAGTGGCGCCGTTGATTTTACGATTTGTTTTTGTTCTTCTGTTATCATGATTCAGTCCCCCTAAAAAATGGTATACATCTATTCTAACACAGTGCGCAAGGCATTTTTCTCATGGTTTTCCCTATTTTTCTTCGCGGTCTATCTGGGTTCTGATTTCGCGAGCAATGCATTCGATTGTATAAACGGCTGGGAGTTGGGATGTGATGTCGGCTTCTTGGTACATTTCTTTGTTGATGTAGTATGGGATGTTAGCATCGGACAGTTTTGCCATTGTTGATTTTGCGCTGTTGGTGATGGTGATAATTTTGCATTTCTGGGTTTTTAGTTGGTGAATGTATTTAATGAGATCTTCATTTTCGCCTGACACGGAGATCGCGATGAGACAGATTTTGTCGGATATTTTGCTAGACAAGTGGTAAAATGGGTGGTTCAGCGGATCTTCGATGTGTAGCGCCAACGTGAACAAAGAGGAGAAATAGAGCGCGCCATATTCAGCGATAATTCCGGATGCCCCGATGCCAACAAATAAAACTAACTCCGCATCGCGTAAAATTTTCGCAGATTGAGCAATATTGGCCTTGAATTCAGGTTGAGCTGTGCGTTTTAGAAAATCAATATACGTTGTCTCATCCGACATGTCCACACTTATTTTCGTCCGATTCTGCGCATACATTTGCAACTTCACACGAAACTCAGAAAAACCGTTACACCCAAACTTCCGACAAAATCTTAAAATCGTCGTTGTGCTAACATGTGTTGCATCGGCTAAATCTCGTATCCGCATATAAATGACCGTGTCCAAATTGCCAACTACATAGTGGTAAATTGTCATTTCTGTATCGTTTAGTTCGATTGTTTTGTCTAAAAAAAGCATATAACAATGCCTCCTAATCCAGCTTTATACCGATATTTTATCATGTTTAACACACATGTGACAACCCGTTACACAAAAGTAACAAATTCCATCTTCAAAAATCCTTACCAAATAATCATTAAATCGTAGCTATTTTTTCATTTTCGTCCTATACTATGGAGGAAGAAAGCGTAAAGCAAATTGTGAACTTGTCGTGAGTTCAAATCTATTCTATTGGAGGAAATATTGATGTCTAAAGGTATCAAAATCGCTACAATTGGTGGCGGCTCAAGCTATACTCCCGAATTAATTGAAGGTTTTATCAAACGTCAAAATGAATTACCCGTCCGTGAAATCTGGCTTGTAGACGTTCCTGCCGGTAAAGAGAAATTAGAAATCGTTGGTAACTTAGCGAAACGCATGGTTGAAAAAGCTGGTGCGGATATCGAGATTCATTTAACAATGGATCGTGAAGAAGCGCTAAAAGATGCTGATTTCGTTACAACACAATTACGCGTTGGTCAATTAGATGCGCGTGTGAAAGACGAACGTATTCCGAATTCTCATGGTGTTGTCGGACAAGAAACAAACGGCCCTGGTGGTATGTTTAAAGGTTTCCGCACAATTCCCGTTATTTTAGACATTTGTAAAGATATGGAGCGTCTATGCCCTAAAGCATGGTTAATCAACTTCGCGAACCCTGCTGGAATGGTAACAGAAGCCGTTCTTCGTTACAGCAATATCAAAAAAGTTGTCGGCTTATGTAACGGCCCAATTGGCATCGAGAAAAATATTGCGGATATTCTAGGCGTTGACCACAGCGAAATTTACGTAGAATTTGTCGGCTTAAATCATATGGTTTTTGCAAAAACAGTTTATAAAGATGGCGAAGATGTAACTGCTGAAGTCGTTACAAAAATGACAGAAGGCGAATCTGGTTCTACTTTGAAAAACATTAATGCCACTGGTTGGGACGCAACGTTCTTACGTACTTTAAACATGATTCCAATCGACTACTTGCGCTACTACTGGCAAACACGTACACAACTGGAAGATCAACAAGCTGCCTACGAAAAACACGGTACACGTGCAGAAGTCGTAAAACGCGTAGAAGCAGAACTTTTCGAGCTGTACAAAGATGTTGATTTAGCGGAAAAACCAAAACAATTGGAACAGCGTGGCGGTGCTTATTATAGTGAAGCTGCTTGTAACTTGATTAACTCGATTTACAATGATAAACGCGATATTCAAATTGTAAATACACGAAACAACGGTGCCATTTTGGACATCGATCCAGATTCTGCGATTGAAACAAACTGCGTGATTACACGTCAAGGTCCCATTCCACTAGCAAGCGGTCACCTTCCTGTTGCAATCAATGGCATCATCCAACAAATCAAAACAGTAGAACGCCTAACAGCCGAAGCAGCAGTGACTGGCGACTACGATAAAGCATTGCTAGCACTAACCGTAAACCCTCTAGTACCAAGTGATACCGATGCACGTGTCTTGCTTGACGAATTACTAGAAGCACACAAAGAACATTTACCACTTTTCTTCAAAAATAAATAAGTATGCTAAAAGAGGCCTAGCATTTTACTGTTTGGCCTCTTTTATTTGTGACAAAAAATACACAAATAGTACGTATTCATGTGCACTATTTAACACCTTTTCATCCAGTCTCACTGTATAATACTATTATAAGATTACTAGGAGTGAAAACAAACATGTATAAAAAATTAACCACAACAGCCCTCGTTACATCCGCCGTCCTACTATTACTTCCAACTAGCCTCGCGCATCGCAATGTCAAAGCAAAAACAATTCCTCAAAAATCCGAATTATTAATTTCCGGAAGCGACCGCATCAAAGGGATTTCTTTGCATGCCCATCGCTATTTCGTTGAGAAAAACACCTTTTTCGATCCGATGATGCCACCAATTTCGTTAACTGCTTACGACGATGATAACCATATCGATTTAACCCCTTCGATTCTAGTAACCGAAAACGATGTCGATACAAGCAAAGTTGGAACTTACCACGTGACCTACCGCGCTATTGCCCCAGATGGTCGTTGGAAAGAACGCCGAGTTGAAGTAAATGTCGTTGCTAAGCCAATTATCGAAGCACAAGATACGACTATTACGCGCGGTACTGATTTTGATTTCATAAAAAATGTGTCGGCTTTTGATGAGCTTGCAGGTGACATCCGGATTTTCCTTCATGTGAAGGCCAGTGATTTAAATACAAATTTACCCGGAAAATATTTCATAACGTACACCGCTTCGAATTTCTATGGCTTAACTACTGAAAAAACGATTTATGTGACAGTGAAATAAGAAAGAGTTTGAGCATTCATCCAGATTGATGGCGCTCAAACTCTTTTTTATATTCCACCAGCCGGAGATTCCGGTAACTTAAACTCAGATGGTTTCTTTCTGATAAATAATCCTTTTATACCACCAAATAGAACAGCAATCAAGTATGAAATAAGAAAGATAATAATACTCATCACTGGAATCGCCCAGGCTAAGTGATTTTCCACTGGAATCATCTCAGCAAAGAATTTGGTAACATAACGCAACACAATCAGATGCACAAAATAAATAAAGAAAATATGTGGTGTTATAGATCGTGATACATTCTGCAATACTCTGTTTCTTACATCAATCTTCATAAATAACATAAATAAAGAAATCGCGGCAATTACCACAAGGATAGATAAATAATCATAGAAATACAATGGCTTAAAATTAATGGTGTTCCGATGTCCTACCGCCCACCCCGTGCATAAATAAATTGTGACAGAACTCACTACAAAAAGGCCAAACCAAATAACTCTCTTCATCCTTAGAAAAATAGTGTTAGGCAAGCTATATCCAATAATAAAGTAACCTATATATACAAAAGTATTAAAGAGATTCGCGATAATCATATCCGTTCCGCTAAATGACAATAACGCCTCTAAAATACCAAATGCCAAAAAAGAAACACGCCTAGTAATAAAAAAAAACAATCTCTCCCATTCTGATTCGTATCGCTATTAATATTGGTGCAAGAATCTGCAAACCAATAAACATCGGCATAAACCATAAATGCCTTCCTAAATCATGGAAAAACAAATTATTAAATGCCCCCCATAAACCACCATTACTTATGAAAACAATAAAGCCACCCCAGCCACCGTGCTCCATACATTCAAAAAACTCATATAAAATCATCCAAATAATCGTTGGTACAATAAGACCTAGTGTAATTTTTTTGAAATATGTCACCAATTTTTTTTCTTTTTCGTAATGTAAAATAACCACTTAGAAGAACAAATAACGGAACCGCCGTTCTTGATATGGAATCGTAGAAATTAGCAATATCAAAATTCGTATTCATCTTTGGTGCATTAGCAATTAAGTATAGCGCAGACACATGAATCATAATAACCATTAAAATTGAAATACATCTTAGCAAATCTAAATTATCTTTTCTTTCCATTATTTTTCTCCCTTATATATAGATGAGTTAAAGGCTGGCGCTTCAATTTCGATAATACCACATAATGGAAAAAATCACAATAGCATGCCAAATATTTAGTTGTAGCGTGGCCTCTTCTATGCTAGACTTTACATAGTACGTATCAAGAAAGGACTTATCGCCCGTGAAAAAAACCGCCATAATCATTGTTCTACTCACCTTCTTGCTTAATGGTTGCAGTACGAACAAAATTACAGAGCAAGACATGAAAAACTTGCCTAATCTCTCTTCGCAAACCGCGCTTATTCTTGTTCATGGAACTGGCGGAAGTACAGATACATTTGACGGTTTTAGCGATGTTCTTATAGATGATTATCACACGTCCAACGAGCGTATTAAGCTTCATATTGGAACAGATGGTGCGCTAACTTATCACGGAACTTTTACTAAAAAAGCGCTACATCCGATTGTTCAAATAGGTTTTGCAGATAGTGTTGATGCAAGCATTACACAGCAAGCGGTTTGGCTAAGACTAGCGATGGAAGACTTGCAGAAGAAGTATAAATTCGTCGCGTTTGATGGTGTTGGTCATTCTAATGGTGGCCTCGTGTTGTCGACCTATATACAGAAATATGCCAAAACAGCGCCGACTTTAGAACGCCTTGTAGCCATTGGTTCACCGTACAATGACTTAGATCCCGACGACAATAAAGGCGATTTATCATTCACTGACGTTCCAAAAGCAACCCCGCTCTTGCAAAAATATGAAAAAAACCGTTCCAAAATTAATCCAGATTTACTCGTCCTTTCGATAGCTAGCAATATTGACGACGGCAGTTTCTCCGATGACATTGTCCCCGTCTTAAGTGCATTTGGCTCTCGTCTGATTTTCAAAAACGAGGCAAAAGCATACTTAGAAAGCTACTATAAAGGCGAAGAATACGATCACCGAACGCTATTCGCTAATCCCGATATCCAGAAAAAAATCGTCTGGTTTCTATACGAATATCCAGGTGATAAAAACGAAGTATCACTAGCAAAAGACTAGGCAGGAAAATCTCCCGTCTAGTTTTTTCATTCGCTCAAAAATCGCTCTAAAACCATTCCACCAGCACCTTGGGCCACAATTTCATACGATTCTTTCGCTGGATAAATCGTCGTCTTTATTTTTGGGAATGCTTGCAACCTATCCTCCACAGTACGTTTCACATTTTCAAAAAAAAGTTGCTTTCGGGACAAGCGTACCGCCGCAAACGACGGTATCTGGTTGTGTTGTCAAAATTAAATTCGATAACGCGATGCCGTAGTAATACGCCGCATTTTTTAAAATAACTTCGCACATCGCATCGCCTTGTTCTAATGCTTGGAAAATCGTGAAATAGTCCAGCGTATCAGGATTATCGGTTAGCTCGGATAGTAAAGATGGTTCGCCACGTTTTAGTTTTTGCTGGATTTCGGCTTTAATTGCTGGAAGTGAGCTGTATGTGTGCAGGCAACCATATGAGCCACAATAGCAACGGGAACCATTCGTATCAATGATTGTATGTCCAAATGCGTTTGTCATACCGCCTTGATCTGAATTCATCACGCCCGACTCGATTTTCGCGCTCCGTATTTCCATGTCGCCAGTCGTAAATAAAAAGCGTTCACTCGTTTGCGAGTAATGCAAGCGATACTCGGCCAACGCTGCGAAGTTTACTCCACTGCCAACCATGATATATGTCGGAATCTGCGTCTTCAAGTAGCTTTCAATATCCTCCCGCCGTACTTCCGTATCATTCACCTGATCAAAAAGGTCATCCACCGAAATTCCCACGCCTAAAATATCGGCCACTGATTTATCGTGTTCCTGCAGCAAATCCAATATTTGTTCGACAAACATATCTAATCGTTTATAAATCGATTTTTCTTCACCCATCTGGATTTTTTTATGGCCTATTTCTTTTAAATTCAAATCGGATAAAACAATTGTTGAATAAATATCCGTCACTTCTATGCCAATTAAGTAGGCTTGCTCTGGATTAATTCGATATAAAATCGGCTTGCGTCCTCCCGTCGAAACGCCAAGCTGATTACTGTTAATAAGACGATTTCTACTTAATTCATCAAGTAAGCGCGCACACGTTGCCGGCTTCATACCGGTTTGCGCAAGTAGCTCCTCAACGGTGATACCTTCTTGTTTGCGAATCAGATTATATAATGTTTTTAGCTTCTTAATTTTCGAATTTTGTGTAGTTCGGAACGACTCCAACATATTGCTGACCATCGCCATAACCCCCTCTTGTATAGTAAAAATGTATCAAATGCCCGCCAAAAAAGCAATTTCAAACTCTTTTTACCAAAACGAAAAAAAAGTTATTTACTTTCGGATTTATTCATGCTAAAATTACTTATGAAAGCGTTTTACAAATCAATTATTTATTACAAGGAGGATATTAACATGCATGAAATAAAACACATTAACGAGGCATTAACGTATATTGAGTCATTAACGGCGGTCAAACCTACTATCGGTATTATTTTAGGTTCTGGGCTTGGGCCATTTGCGGATACGATTGAGGATGCGATTCATATCCCTTATAACGACATTCCTCATTTTGCAAAATCGGGTGCTGTTGGACATGCGAATGAACTTGTTATCGGTACAATTGGCGGCAAACAAATCGTTGCAATGAAAGGCCGGTTCCATTATTATGAAGGCTTTCCGCTTGATGAAGTTACTTTCCCTGTTCGTGTTATGAGAGCCCTTGGTGTAGAGAAATTAATTATTACGAATGCTTGTGGCGCGGTGAATGTCGACTTTAATCCTGGTGATTTAATGTTGATTACCGATCATATTAACTTGACGGCTAACAATCCATTGATGGGGCCGAACAATCCCGAACTTGGCGTACGTTTCTTAGATGTTTCGGAAGTTTATAGTAAGCGTTTGCGCGGCATCGTGAAAGACGTTGCTAAAGCACAAAATGTAACTTTGCGTGAAGGTGTTTACGCTTGGTGGACTGGTCCGACATATGAAACGCCTGCGGAGATTCGAATGATTCGCGGTTTTGGTGCTGATGCAGTTGGAATGTCTACCGTTCCAGAAGCTCTAATTGCCCGCCATTCTGGGATTGAAACTGTTGGTATCTCTTGCTTAACGAATATGGCTTGCGGCATTCTTGACCAACCACTAAGCCACGACGAAGTTATCGAAACTGCCGAACGTGTAAAAGCTACTTTCTTAAAACTTGTTGCGGAAATTATTGAACGTTTCTGATTAACTACTTTTTATCAAAATAAAAATAAGTTTGTATAATTTTGGAGGGAGAAACATCATGGGGATTAAAACGCGTCTTCGTTTTATGTCGTTTTTACAGTATTTCATTTGGGGGAGCTGGCTCATCACTCTCGGCTCATATATGTTAAACACGCTCGGTTTTTCGGGCGTGGAGGTTGGGATTGTTTATAGTTCGAAAGGAATTGCCGCGGTGATTATGCCGACATTGATGGGGATTATTGCGGATAAGTGGATTAAAGCGAATTATTTGTATACGGCGTGTCACTTGATTTGTGCTGGTGCTCTATTTTATGCGGCGTCTGTGAGTGACCCGACAGTGATGTTTTGGGTGATGTTGGTGAACGCAATGTTCTTTATGCCGACGCTAGCGCTTTCTAATACAGTTTCTTATTTCTGTTTGGAAAAAGCAAATCTTGATACGGTTACTAATTTCCCGCCAATTCGTGTTTTTGGTACGGTTGGTTTTATTATCGCAATGTGGACAATCAGTCTTGGCCAATTCGAGCTTAGCAACGTACAGCTTTATATTGCCGCTGGTGCCTCTTTATTGTTAGCGCTTTATTCCCTAACGATGCCCTCCATTCCAACTGCAAACAAAAAGAAAAATCAAGGCTGGGTTAGTATGCTTGGACTCGATGCCTTCGTTCTTTTTAAAAAAGCCAAAAATGGCAGTGTTTTTCTTGTTTGCAATGTTGCTTGGTGCGGTCTTGCAAATTACGAATACGTTTGGTAACCCATTCTTACATGACTTTGGCTTGAATCCTATGTTCGCGGATAGTTTAGTTGTGAAGTATCCATCAATTTTATTATCGGTTTCGCAAATGGCCGAGGTTGTGTTTATTCTGGCTATCCCATTCTTTTTGAAGCGATATGGTATTAAAACAGTCATGTTGGTGAGTATGATTGCTTGGACATTGCGTTTTGGATTATTCGCTTTCGGTGATCCGACGCCGTTTGGTACCGTATTATTGCTGTTATCTATGATTGTTTATGGCTGTGCTTTTGATTTTTTCAACATTTCTGGCGCGATTTTTGTGGAGCAAGAAGTGAGCAAAGATATTCGGGCAAGTGCGCAAGGCTTATTTATGACGATGGTAAACGGAGTCGGTGCCTATGTGGGCGCAATTCTGAGTGGTATGGTTGTCGATTACTTTACAGTGGATGGCGTGAAGGATTGGACAATGATCTGGCTAATTTTCGCAGCTTACACGCTTGTTCTAGCTATCGTTTTCCAATTCACATTCCGCTACAAACACGAACCAGAAAAAATGAAAAACTTAGAGATCACACATTAATAAATAGAGTCTCTAAGGAATACCAAATAAAGCCGAAGACTATCTTACCAATTATAACGGGTAAGAGATAGACTCGGCTTTACACAAATCGAGCGAAAGCGTTTGAATTCAGGGGTTTTGGAAAGGAATGACCGTTCAAGTTGTTCACGCTTATATTGGGACTGTAACCCAGTACTTCGAACAGTCGGAAGGGAGGGAGTCGTATCCCCGACCATGCGAGAAGTTAAGCGTAACGTTAGTGTAACAGAACAGCTTGGAACTCGCCGTCTGAATCCTGATGGAATGCCTACTTGTAAAGTCGTAGGCATATTGAGGCTGTAACTCCGTTTTTTCGAATAGCCTCAACAATGCGAACGCTTGTCGCCGATTTACTTGTGATATCCACCTCTCTTCTTATTTTTCGCGAACTACTAATACGTCACATATGGCATGTTGTAAAACGTAGGCTGAGACGCTTCCGAGAACGATTTTTTCAATACGATTAAGGCCTGTTGCTCCGCAAATAAGTACGTTGGCGCCGAATTCATCTGGAATGTCGCGGGCTAGTAATGTTTTTGGATTGCCAGATTCTAAGAAAGTGGTTACGCTTGCGACCTCAGCTTTTTCGGCTAGTTCTTTGTATTCTGCGAGTCTGGCGGTTGCTTCTTCGGTAGCCAATTGTTCGAGTACGCCGTCATAAGATAGGTTCGGTGAGAATGAGCGAACATCAACGATACTTGCGATACCAAGTTTGGCACCAGTTGCTTTGGCTAGTTCTACTGCTTTTAAAAAGGCGATTTCGGCTTGCTTGGAACCGTCCAGCGCGACTAAGATTCGTGTATATTTATTTCCCATGTTTCATCACTCCTTTATGAAACTATACCCGTGAATGGGTTAATTCATACCCTTATGATGATTTTTTATCACACATTCCTACTTTTCATAATTTGTGCTATACTAAATTTATCTTTTGTAAAAGGGGATAGTTTATGGATAAAGAGGATCGATTAAATCAGCAGATCGCTCTATTTTATTTCGCGTACAAGACGTTTGTGGAAACGGCAGACAGACTCATTGGTAAGTATGGTATTACGCGGACGCATCATCGAATTTTTATTTTTTTGTGGCGCGTTCTCCAGGCATTAAAATGAATGAGTTGCTGACTTTGCTGGAAGTTTCGAAGCAAGCGTTACATCAGCCATTGTTAGAGCTGAAGGAAAAGGGATACATCACGATTGAACCTTCTGAATTGGATAAACGGGTGCGATGCGTCTTTTTGACGGAAGCTGGACAAATGATTGAAGCTGAGCTTGGGGAGGCACAGCGACGTCAGATGGCTGCTGCATTGTCGGCTGGCGATGATCCAGAAGGCAAGATTTGGATGAACGTATTAGAGCAGTATGCAAAAGAACGACCAGGCTTCGCATTTTTTAAATAGGAGTGTGATTGGATGGAGAAGATTGTATTTATTCAAACAGGATTCGGTGTGGATGTGCATGGTCAAGATATTACGAAAGCAGCTGTTCGAGCAGTTCGCCATGCGATTTTTACGAATTCGATGCCAGGTATCGAGGCTTTTCTTCCGGATGGCGACTTGAACAATATGGTAGTTAATGTGAAGTTGGCCTTGCCTTGTGATGCTGAGTTACTAGATCATGATGCGATTAAGGCGATTATTCCTTATGGCACCGTGACTGTAGAAATTATGGCGGGCGGAATGCTAACAACGAGCGGTATTTTCCTTGCTGACAAAGCGGATAAGAACGACTTGATGTATATTGTGAACGCTTCAGTAGAAACCGGATATTAGTATTAAAAATAAGCTAGGTAGTGTTTATAAACACCGTCCTAGCTTATTTTTATGTTATTTAATTAGTCCTTCTTTTTGTAAATACGATTTGGCAACTTCTTCGGCGGATTTGCCTTTGACGTTGACTTCGTAGTTCATTTCACTCATCTCTTGGTCAGTGATTTTATTGGCTAATTTCTCAAGTGGTGCCTTTATTTCTGGGTATTTCTTGATGGTTGATGTTAGCATTAGCGGTGCACCTTGATATGGTGGGAATAATTGTTTATCGTCTTTTAATACTTTTAACTTATACTGCGCAATTTCGCTATCTGTGGAGTAGGCATCCAATGTGTTGATGTCACCTGCTTTCAAAGCGGTGTAGCGCAATTTGGGCTCCATTGTTTTCAGTGAATCGAAATTCAGTTTGTAGAGCTTCTGCAACCCTTTATAACCATCGTCACGGTCGGTGAATTCCAGTGTAAATCCTGCTTTGACAGCGTTTTGTACAGATTGTAGGTCCGAAATCGTTTCAAGATTGTACGCTTTGGAAAATTCATTGGAAACTGCGACGGCGTATGTGTTGTTGTATTTCATTGGTTTTAGGAACGTCATGTTATCTTCTTTTGCAAGACCTGCGCGGGCTTGTTCGTATACTTCTTTTGGATCGTGGCTCTTAGCAGGGACTTTTAAGAAGGTTTCTAAGACGGTTCCAGTAAACTCTGGATAAATATCTACATCACCTGATTTTAACGCGTTAAATACGAAGCTAGTCTTTCCTAAGTTCGGTTTGACGGTTACTTTTAGATCAGTGTCGTTTTCGATGAGTTGTTTGTACATATTGATTAAAATTTCAGGTTCTGAACCGAGCTTCCCGGCGATGACTAGTTCTTTTTGAGGCTGGGTAAAGTATGGGACGATGATGACGCTCGCAGTTATAACTAGCGCCCCTGTAATCGTGATTAATGTGCGTTTGAACGACGCTTTTTCCATGTAGCGCAAAATAACGTCGAATAAGATTGCGAGTAGTGCTGCTGGAATGGCTCCGAGCAAGATAAGACTATTATCGTTACGATCGATTCCTAGCAAAATTAAGTCCCCAAGTCCGCCGGCTCCGATTAAGGCTGCGAGTGTTGCCGTTCCAATGATTAATACCATAGCTGTACGAATCCCGGCCATAATAACTGGCATAGCGAGCGGTAATTGCACTTTGTACAATTGTTTCCAACGGTTCATCCCCATGGCTTGTGCTGCTTCAATTAATACTGGATCAATTTCTTTAATCCCTGTATATGTATTTCGCAAAATTGGCAGCAATGCATAGATGACAAGCGCAATAATGGCTGGAAAAGTTCCAATCCCAACAAGCGGAATTAACAAACCAAGTAACGCCAGTGACGGAATCGTTTGTAAAATCGCTGTGACTTGAATAATTGGTTCTGCAGCGCGTTTATGGTTGGTTAAATAAATCCCAAGTGGCACAGCGATGAATACAGCGATAAATAAGGACACGAAGGATAATTCAATATGCTGGACTAATGCAGCCCATAAAGCGTCTTGTCGCACCTGAAACGTGTCGATTAGCTTGCTCATACGCGTTCACCTTCCCTTGCTAGCTGGTTCGCCAAAAATTGAATAATGTGCTGTTGTGTAATCAGCCCCACCGCTTTACCATCTCGTTCTACCGATACTACCGTTTGACTAGATAATTGTTGTAACAAGACTTCGACGGCAACTGTTTCTGCAAAATCTGCTTCGCCATCAACTTTCTGCGCGTCAAAATAACCTTGGTCTATCATATCGCGCACGATGAACTTAGAAGATAGAACGTGTTTGTTCACGTTACCAGATTCTAAGAAGTTTTGCACAAATTCGTTGGCTGGGTTTTTTAAAATTTCGTTTGGCGTGTCGCATTGTACCACTTCGCCGTCCTTCATGATACAAATTCGGTCGCCTAGCATCATGGCTTCTTGCATATCATGCGTAACAAAAACGATGGTTTTCTTAATTTTACGTTGTAATACAATCATGTCTTGTTGCAGTTTCTGGCGGCTGATTGGGTCAAGCGCGCTAAATGGTTCATCCATCAAGATAATTTCGGGATCAGCTGCTAGGGCACGAACTACACCAACGCGTTGCTGCTCCCCACCAGAAAGCTCCGCAGGCTTACGATTACGATAACTTTCTGCATCTAAACCAACGCTATCTAGCAATTCGGTAATTCGCTGATGAATCTTATCTTTATCCCATTTCTTTAATTCTGGCACAATCGCGATGTTCTCCTCAATCGTCATATGCGGAAAAAGCGCAATTTGCTGTAGTACGTAGCCAATGTTCCAGCGCAGTTCGTGAATGTTATAGTCGCTAATACGTTTTTCGTCAATATAAATAGTTCCTGTAGTCAACGGAATAAGACGGTTAATCATCTTTAAAGTGGTTGTTTTTCCACAGCCACTAGGACCGATAAAAACAAAAAATTCGCCGTCTTTAATATTCAAGTCTACATTATTGACTGCATGTTCGCCGTTTTGATATTGTTTCGTTACTTTTTCAAAGCGTATCATGGGTCACTTCCCTTTCATAATTAAGCATTTTATTTGTTACCCTAATTTTATAAACAGAAACATTTGTTCTTAATAATACCACTATCAACTACAAAATTACACTATTAAGCATTTCGTTGACAAATCAACTAAAATTACGCATAATATACTTTATCGCAGTGAAGTTTTACTAGGAAGGAGAAATAAAGAGATGAAGAGACATGGTTACTATTATTACATTGACGAACCAGGAATGCGGGAAATTAAAGCAGGGGATGAATCCGTTTTCACAATGCCCATGTTGTTATCGTTAGATGAATATTGGGAGGTTCTTCATTACATTTTTTGTGGGAAGAAACATAATGGGGCTGCGCCTTGGGGATATATCGTACCGCTTCGAGCAGAGAATTATATTCGAGATGCTTTGGCGACAGTACATTTTATTTATCCAGAACAAGTTCGCATGGCAAAAGACGCCTTGTTTAGCATATCAGAAGAGCAATTCACTGCCATGTATAACTTTAAAGAATTGAAAAAAAGTGGGCTATACGGGATAAATTGGCGCACAAAAAAAGAACAATTCGATAAAGATTTATTGCTTAATTTCCATGCTTTGCGGGCTTTCTTCAACAAAGTGGCGCAGAGTGATGATTGTATTATTTTTTATATTGTATAAACAAACGAGGAAGCGAATGGGTAACACAATCCCAAACACTTCCTCTTTCTTATTTTATTCAGTAATAATAGTATGGATTAATTTTGGTGCGTCAGCGTGATCTCTTATTTTGATATTAGCATAGATTTTTTCTTCGACAGCTTTCACGTCTTCTTTGTTCGCATAAATCGTTACAAGTGGTTCACCTGCTTCGACTTTATCGCCTACTTTTTTGCGTAGCATAATGCCAACAGCAAGATCGATTTCGTCTTCTTTCGTCGCACGACCAGCGCCTAGAAGCATTGCAGCGATTCCGATTTCGTCTGCCACGATTTCAGATACAACGCCACTTTCTTTGGCTGGAACGTCGATTTTGAATTTGGCTTGTGGTAATTTGCTTGGATCATCCACGATGGAGCCGTCGCCGCCCTGATTGTTCAGGAAGTCTTTGAATTTCGCTAAAGCTTTTCCATTTGCCATGACTTCTTTCAACATGTCGCGCGCTTCATCCAAGTCTTTCGCTTTTTTCGCAAGAACAACCATTTGACTGCCCAAAATTAAAACTAATTCTGTTAAGTCTTCCGGCCCTTCGCCTTTTAATGTATCAATGGCTTCTTGCACTTCTAAAGCATTCCCAATGGCAAAACCTAGTGGTTGGGACATATCTGAAATGACAGCCATTGTTTGGCGACCAACGTTATTTCCGATACGTACCATCGCGTGTGCCAAGTTCTCTGCATCCTCGTCAGTTTTCATGAATGCACCGGCACCCGTTTTTACGTCTAGGACGATAGCATCTGCGCCCGCTGCGATTTTCTTACTCATAATCGAACTTGCAATCAGTGGAATCGAGTTGACCGTTCCTGTTACGTCACGCAAGGCATATAGTTTTTTATCGGCTGGCGTTAAGTTGCCTGATTGTCCGATAACGGCTACTTTGTCGCGGTTTACAAGGTCGATAAATTGATCTTTCGTGATTTCGACGTGGAAACCTTCAATTGCTTCTAGTTTGTCGATTGTTCCGCCAGTGTGGCCTAATCCGCGTCCTGACATTTTAGCAACGGGAACGTCAAGCGCCGCAACAAGTGGTGCTAATACGAGCGTTGTTGTATCGCCGACGCCTCCTGTTGAGTGTTTATCGACCTTAATGCCCTCGATTGCGGACAAGTCAATTGTTTCGCCAGAATTCACCATTGCCATCGTTAAATCTGCACGCTCACGATCCGTCATATCTTGAAAAAAGATTGCCATTGCTAAGGCGCTGACTTGATAATCAGGAATCTTGCCTTCCGTGTAGCCATCTACAACGAATTGAATTTCCTCGGTTGTTAGTTCTTTACCGTCACGCTTTTTTGAAATTACGTCTACCATTCTCATTTTTAGTTCACCAATCCTTTTTTATTTTAAGTCGTTTAGGAAGCTTTCGCCGTATTCAGGCATTTTCACGTTAAAATTCGCTGCGACTGTTGCGCCTAAGTCTGAGAATGTTTTACGCAGATCGATTTCTTTGCCGCCGCCTTTGAATTGTTTCGAATAAGCTAAAAGTGGCACGTATTCGCGTGTGTGGTCGGTGCCGCGGTATGTTGGGTCGTTTCCGTGATCTGCTGTAATTAGTAGCAAATCGTCTTCTTTCATATTTGCAAAAACTTCTGGCAAGCGTGCGTCGAATTCTTCTAAGGCATTGCCATAACCAATTGGATCGCGACGGTGGCCGAATAGGGCGTCGAAGTCTACGAGATTTAAGAAACTCATGCCGTGGAAGTCTTCTGTTAGTAAATCAATGAATTTGTCCATGCCATCCATGTTTGATTTTGTACGAATAGCTCTTGTTACGCCTTCTCCATCAAAAATATCGGAAATTTTGCCGATAGCGATAGAGTCTAGTCCGCCGTCTTTTAAGTGGTCCATGACTGTTTTGTCAAATGGTTTTAGTGCGTAGTCGTGACGATTGGATGTGCGTTCGAACGTTTCTTTTGATTTGCCGACAAAAGGTCGCGCGATGATACGACCAAGCATATATGGTTCGTCACGTGTGATGTCACGGCAATATTCGCAAATGCGGTATAGTTCTTCTAATGGAATAATTTCTTCGTTTGCTGCGATTTGTAAAACAGAATCAGCAGATGTGTAAACAATCAACGCGCCTGTTTCCAATTGTTCTTCGCCAAGCTCTTCCATGATTTCAGTACCGCTGGCTGGTTTGTTACCGATTACTTTACGTCCAGAGAAGTCTTCAATTTTTTGAATGAGTTCGTCTGGGAAACCATCAGGGAAAACGCGGAATGGTGTGTCAATGTATAACCCCATGATTTCCCAATGCCCTGTCATCGTATCTTTTCCAGCGGATGCTTCTTGCATTTTTGTATAATAAGCTTGTGGTTTGTCAGCGACTGGTACGCCTTCGATTTCACGGATGTTCGATAAACCTAGCATCGCCATATTGGGCAGTTTCAATCCACCTTTTTCGCGAGCGATATGCCCTAATGTATCAACGTCAAAATCATCAAATTGCGCTGCGTCTGGCGCTTCCCCCAATACCTACCGAGTCCATAACTACAACGTGAATTCTTTTAAATACCATTTTTTAAAAACCTCCTTAATAGATTAAGCCAACGATTGTGGCAGTTAAGAAACTAACTAATGTAGCACCGAATAATAGCTTCAAGCCAAAACGAGCAACGACAACGCCTTGTTTATCATTTAAGCTTTTGACTGCTCCAGCGATAATGCCGATGGATGAGAAGTTCGCAAAGGATACAAGGAATACAGAGACAATAGCGGTTGTTCTTCCTGAGAAATGGAAGTTCCCTGATGCTAAATCGTTCATCGCTACGAATTCATTGGATACCATTTTTGTAGCCATAATGCTTCCGGCTTTAACAGCTTCATCCCACGGAACACCGACAAGAAATGCGAATGGTGCAAAAACATAACCAAGTAATTCTTGGAAGGAAAGTCCAAAAATACCACTGAAAATCGCATTAATCATCGCGATAATAGCTACAAAACCAATCAGCATAGCTGCAACAGTGACAGCCACTTTGAAACCGTCCATGATGTATTCGCCCAATACTTCGAAAAAGCTTTGCTTCGCTTCTTCTTTGACTTCTAAAATATCTTCTTGCTCTGTGACTTCATATGGATTAATGACGGATGCAATAATGAACCCGCCGAATAGGTTTAAAACAAGGGCTGTTACGACATACTCTGGTTTTAAGAGTACCATATATGACCCGACAATGCTCATCGAAACAGTTGACATAGCAGAAGCACAAAGCGTATACAAGCGATGTTTCGGCAACAAGCCAAGTTCTTTTTTCACAGAGATAAAAACTTCGGACTGGCCAAGAATCGCAGAAGCAACGGCATTATATGATTCTAATTTCCCCATTCCGTTCACTTTACTCAATGCTAAACCGATATATTTAATAATAAACGGCAAAATTCGCCAGTGTTGTAAAATCCCGATAAGCGCGGAAATAAAGACGATTGGTAGTAAAACACTTAAGAAGAACGTCATCTGTCCTGGGTTTACAATACCACCAAATACAAAATTAACCCCTTCTGCTGCATAGTCTAGTAATTTGCCAAACCCATCAGCAATACCACCAATAAGCCAATTTCCAACACTTGTATTCAGCAAAATAAATCCTAAAATAAATTGCAGTACAATCATAATTATAATCGGCTTAACTTTAACTTTCCTACGATCATTACTCGCAAGCCAAGCAATTC
The DNA here is from genome assembly GCF_000525995.1 of Paenilisteria riparia FSL S10-1204. GTDB lineage: Bacteria > Bacillota > Bacilli > Lactobacillales > Listeriaceae > Listeria_A > Listeria_A riparia. Next base: position 31,164 of record NZ_AODL01000008.1, read on the forward strand.
CAAGAACAACGATTAAACCAACAATTCCGATAAGATATTTCATTGTGTAATCCCCCAATATTTGAATGATAGTAAAACGGTTTACTAAACGTGACACACCTTTAGCAAACGTTTACATTGTAATTCTAAAAAAGTAAAACGGTTTACCGAAGTAAGTATAGCATGTAATTCCTAAGAAGAAAAGTGTTTTCCTCTATGCTTAGCTACCAAATGTTTCATGAGACTTCACTTGGTAGCATCCTTGTTTCATTTATATGTTGCTTTATTTGCCAATTTCCGAGCACTTTCTCGGACGATTAGCTCTAAAGGCATTTTTTTTATTTGCGATTTTTTCATTTGGATTTTGGATGGCTTTCAATAAATAGTCGGCAGCAGTTTGACCTATGGCATAGATTGGTTGGCGAACGGTAGTGAGTGTTGGTGCCATATATTCTGCAAGTTCGATGTCATCAAAACCAACGATAGAGAGGTCATCTGGGATAGAAATACCGAGTTCCAGTGCGGCGCGATAAGCCCCGACTGCCATTTGGTCATTTGTAACGAATAATGCAGTGATATCTGTAGTTTCGAGCAATTTTTTTTGTAGCGTTGTAGCCACCAGTCATTGTCTGATCGCCTTCCATAATCCAATCCGACGATATTGTCAGATGATGCTTTTTCAAACATGCCTGATACCCTTGCAAACGTTCTTCTACAGAGTAAAAAGAATCATCTGAACTGATAATGCCAATTTTACGGTGGCCGAGTGATACAAGGTGTTCGGTCGCCATGTATCCGCCTTCATAATCGTCAATATAAATATTGCCTTCTTCACGATGATGCCGTTTGCGGTCTAACAAAATGTATGGTTTACGCATTGCTTCCAATTGTGTGAACACGTTTGACGCCAAAATATTCGGACTTGCAATAATCAAACCGTCCACAGCCCGATGCAAAAGCTCCTCCACGTATAAATCCTCACGCGTACTGTCTTGCGAAGAATTACATAACAAAATCATATAATCATGCGCATTCAAATAGTCCTCTGCACCTTTCACCATCTGCGAAAAAAATGGATCCGTCACTTCAGGAACAATCATACCAATTGTATTCGTCCGATTAGTCACCATATTTTTCGCAAAAAAGTTCGGTTTATAGGCTAATTCTTTTGCGGTTTGGAACACTTTATTTCGCGTCGCTTCGCTAAAACGGCTTCCTTTTCCATTTAGAATCTGGGAAATCGTTGTAATCGAAACACCGGTTTTTTCTGCAATATCTCGAATTGTTGCACCCAATGTGGCTCGCCTCTTTTCACAGGAAAAATTACTTCTCCTCCATCATGCCACATTTCGATGATTTTGTTAATAGTTATCTTTCGGATTTGCTTCATTTCCTGAAACAATCGATACGCCAGCGCTGGCACCGATACGTGTTGCGCCTGCTTCAACCATTTTATCAACATCTTCTTTTGTGCGGATTCCACCAGATGCCTTCACGCCGATGTCTGGGCCAACTGTGCGACGCATTAAAGCGATGTCTTCTGCTGTTGCGCCTCCTGTTGAGAATCCTGTTGATGTTTTAACGAAGTCTGTTCCTGCAGCTACGGCAAGACGACAGGCACGTTCTTTTTCTTCGTCTGTTAGAAGACATGTTTCGATAATTACTTTTACCAATGCTTTGCCTTTTGCTGCATCGACAACGGCCTTAATGTCCGCTTCAACAAGTGCGTCGTTTTTGTCTTTTAGAGCGCCGATATTAATTACCATATCTACTTCTGTTGCGCCTTTTTGGATAGCATCTGTTGCTTCAAATGCTTTTGTATCACTCGTGTTAGCGCCTAGTGGGAAGCCGATAACAGTACATACATCCACGTCTGTTCCTGCCAATTGTTCGTGTGCTAGCTCAATCCATGTAGGGTTTACACAGACGGATGCAAAACCAAATTGCTTGGCTTCTGCTGTTAATTTTAGAATCATTTCCTTTGTTGTTTCTGGTTTTAAAGCTGTGTGGTCAATCATTTGGGCGATATTTGTCATGATTAAATCTCCTCGCTTTTCGTTTATTTGAGTTTATCATAATATATAATTGAACATTTGTAAAGAGATGTATGAAATTGTGTTCAAGATTGTGTCAACTCTTTTGCAGTGAATTGGTCTGTGATGAGAACATTGGCGTATTCTCCTTGCAAGGCGCCGTGAATTGCTGCAACCTTTCTTGCACCACCAGCTACTAGAATCGAATGTTCTTTTTGTTTAAGTGAATCTAGTTCAATACCAATTGTGCGGGCGTCTATTTCGGTACTGCAAATATTGCCGTCTTTGTCATAAAAACGAGAGCAGATGTCGCCAACACCGTTTTCTTTTAGCAAAGTTTTTTCTTCTTCGGCAAAATAACCGAGTCGGAAAAGTAAAGCTTCATCGCGGACCGTTCCTACTGTAAACACAGCGATATTAGCTTGTTTGCCCATTTCGATGATGTGGTGAATGTGCCGATCTTGCTCCACCATTTGCTTCACCGTCGCGTTGTCGAAAATAACAGGAAGTGGTAAATGGCGCGGCATTGTTTGGAAGTTTTCGGCGAATAGGGAAATCGTTTCAGAGGCGTACGTATTAACTTTAGAATGGCTGATGCCACCTTTTAATTGGATGACTTCGACGCCGCGTACGTTTTGTGGGCTCATTTTTTTGGCAATTTCGTACATCGTTGTTCCCCAGCTGACACCAAGGATATCACCATTTGTTACTGTTTCTTCAAGGTATTCTGCCGCTTTTTTGCTCAAGTAGTCGGTTATTGCCGGGTATTCCGTCGTTGGTGAAAAGACAACATGGGCTTCCCTCAGATTGTACTTGGCTTTTAGCGCAGTTTCGAGTGCATTTAAATCAGCGAACGGATCATTCACCTTAATTTCCACAAAACCGCTCTCTTTAGCAAATTGTAAAAGTCGTGAAACGGTTGGGCGGGAAATACCGAGTTGGCTGGCGATTTCTTGTTGGCTGTAGTCGGATTGATAGTAAAGCCGCGCCACTTCAATACTGAGCTGTTGTTTTGGTTTATCCATTGGTTTTCCTCATTTCTTTATCGCAGGAATCTTTAATCGTAGTTTAAATTGGGTTTGGTCGAAGCGGTAGTCAATAATGCCGTGTGCTTTTGTTATGTAATATTTAATGGCCGCGGTGCCACTTGTGGATTTCGGTCTTGCGAATAGATTATCCATAACCGCTTGATTAGGCATGTTGGAGGCATTGCTGATTTCAAATAAGAAAAGGCCGCTTTGCAGTTGGAGGCGTAGTGAAATCCAGCCATTGTCAACTTGGGAGGCTGCTTGTTTGGCGTTGGCCATGATAGCGGTTAACAATGCAAGTAGCTCATCTTCTTGGAATGGTAGGTCAGATATTGCGCTTTGCAAGTCCGTTTTGAATGTTAGGTTCGCTAGCTTCAATTGCTGATCTGTTGTGACCAGCCATGCCGCGATATCCGGTCGTTCATTTTTGGCAAGTTGGAATGCAGCATCGTTTGTACGACTCGCATAATTTTTATGGCGCTCTTTTTGAAGGAGAGCCACGAAGTTTTGTAAATGGTCACTTTTGCTGGTCAGCTGCTGATTGGTTTGTTCGAGCTGTCCTAATTGATATTGCGCAACGAGGAACAAAAAAAGGAGCGCCCAACCTGCCAAACTCGCGTCGTAAATCAGTGCAAGTAGTAAGCCGATGACCGCAATGCCCGCCAGCCAAAGATTCACCGTGCGAATTCTCATAGCAATAGCTAACGCAGCCACGCCAAGGACTACAGATACCACTTGTAAAATGGCATGCGCCTCCAAATACAAACACGCGATAGTATATGCTAAAATCAGAACAGTCAAAATCAATCGCATCGAGTTAGCTCCTTCTTAAAAATAGTTTTCTTGTAAATATTTCAGTTTTTCTTTCGTGACAAGGGCTTTTTGTGAGGTGCCTTCGAACACGACTTCAAATGATTTTTTCGAGTATTCGGTGAAGCGCTTGACATATTGTAAATTAATGAGAAACGAGCGATGCGAGCGGATGAACATGCTTTCGCGGATGTCTCCTTCTAATTCGCCGAGTGATTGATACGACTCAAAAACATCTTTTGTCGTATGTATGGTCGTCGTACGCCCCGTCCGTTCCAAAAAAATAATTTCATCTTTCGGAATAATGACCAAATCGCCGCCAGAACGAATGAAAAGCCGCCCCGTAATTTTACCAGCCTCTTTTTTATCGGTAAAACGTTCGATGCTTTGGACTAGTCGTTCCTGATTGTAAGGCTTCAAAATATAATCATGCACATTAAGCTCGAAAGCATGCACAGCATAGCCGCTTTTGGCAGTAACAAAAATCACGCTTGTGTTCATGTTATTTAGGTGAATAAAATCTGCTAGCTGATAGCCTGACATTCCTGGCATTTCAATATCTGTAATAAGCAGGTCCACTGGCGTTTCCTGAATGAACGCATAGACTTCTTCCGCATTGTTCGCCTTTAGTTGTAATTCCACGGTTGCCACTTTACCGACAATTAACTCTAGTTTATCTAAATCTAACGGATTATCGTCAACAATTCCAACAGTTAGCATCTTTTTCACCCCTTATTCATCCATTATAAACAAACTCTAAACGAAAAACACCCTTTTCGCGACGAAATTCCCCCCCTTAACGACAAACTCCTTCTATTTTCACCATTTTGCGCTATGATAAAGACATCAAGAAAAGCAAAAGGAGGAACACACATGATTGAAGTACAAAACGTCACCAAAAAATTCCGCGATCGCAAAAAATCGACAACCGCAGTTGATCACGTCTCATTCCATGTTGATAAAGGCCGTATTGTAGGTTTAGTAGGTGAAAACGGCGCTGGGAAAACGACTATTTTGCGTAGCATCGCGACATTGGTGACCCAGGATGAAGGAAAAATAACCGTTGCTGGTTATGACAATAAAATACAAGCCGAAGAAGTAAAAAGCCATATCGGCGTCCTATTCGGCGGTGAAACTGGGCTTTATGACCGTCTAACAGCACGTGAAAATTTATTATATTTTGGAGGCCTTTACGGTTTACCTAAACACACATTGAAAAAGCGAATTGATGACCTCGCTCTCCGCTTTGGCATGCGCAAAGAACTCGACCGAACTGTTGGCGGTTTTTCCCGTGGTATGCGTCAAAAAGTGGCAATTGCTAGAGCCGTTATTCATGATCCCTCGGTAATCCTTTTTGACGAGCCGACGACTGGTTTAGACATTACGAGCGCCAATGTGTTCCGTGATTTCACGCGGCAGCTACAGCAAGAAGGAAAAACAATTATCTTTTCCAGTCATATCATGGACGAAGTAGAAAGCTTATCGAACGATCTCATTTTGATGCACCAAGGACAGCTTCTCTATGCCGGAACCGCGGAAGCTCTGTACGCCAGAGAAGGTACGAACGATTTAAATTATATCTTCATGTCAAACATCGTGCGAGGTGATATGTATGCTTAAAAAAAGCCAATTCGGACACATTTATAAAAAAGAAATGCTCGAAATCATGCGTGATAAAAGAACTTTTCTACTCGTTGTTTTCCTACCAATGCTCATCTTTGTCGGGCTCATCTTATTTTATGAAAACATGATGAGTCACAATCCTGACAACAGCATCACCGTAGCCGTTAACAAATCCGCAGATCCCGAACTCTTACACGCTTTAGAACAGCAAGACAAAGATATAACATTCCAAAAAGTCAGCAGCCCTAAGCAAACCGCTTCATCTGGAGACGCGCTTATCGCCATGGAAGCCGAACAAGACGCACTTAGCAAACTAAAAAAAGGCGACGCGACATCGGTTATTATTTACAGCGACTCATCCGATAAAAACGCCAGTGCAGCCGTTACCGACATTAGTACACAACTCGGTGCACTCGATAAAAGCATTGTTTCCAACCGCTTAGAGAAAGCCAACGTTCCTATTCAAACATTAAACGCAATACAAGTCCAAATCAAGCCCTTATCTAGTAGCACAGAAGAAACCGACATTTCGCGAATGATGTTAACTATCGTCCTGCCAATGTTGCTTTGCCTCGGCGTAACAATTGGCGCTTACCCAGTCGTTTCTGAACTTTTTGCAGGCGAAAAAGATAAGAAAATCATCGACGCTCTGCTTGTTACACCAGTGAAACGCTCAACTTTATTGTTTGGTAAATGGTCTGTCGCAATGACCGTCAGCCTATTCACAGCAACCGTTGCTCTTGCCGCCACATTACTTGTCATTTTTTTCGGAACCGAGCATTTGCGGAAAGCACTTGACGCCATGAGTAACCCATTCGGACTGTTTTTCGTGGCACTCCTTGCAATGGCTTCCTTTGCAGCTCTCATCGTCAGTCTTCAAGCCATCACAGCCATTTTTGCAAAATCGATGAAAGAAGCCAATAGCTATCAAAGCCCGCTCATGATGTTGGCTATAGTTCCAGCTTTCGTGACCATGTTCGTGAGCCTGAGCCAAACAACAACAACCATGTTCTTCATTCCACTGGCAAACATCTCTTTCTTGCTACGCGAAATGATTTACGACCAATTCATTTGGACGCATTTATTGGCCACAATTGCTTCTAACCTTATATTCGCCCTGATTTTCTTATATGTAGCAAAACGAATGTACAGCAACAATGATTACCTCTTAGCAAAATAAGATAAAAAGGCCTAGTCTGGAACATAAAGTAACAAAATCGCCCTACTCAACGTAAATATGTGGGCGATTTTGCTTTATCACAATAAAAAAGAGAAACACCTACATCAGGCGTCTCCCTATTATTTCTACATTACTTCTTGCTCTAGCCACATCAAATCATCTAAGAAATACACTAAGTCTTCACCTAAAATGTCTTTCTCACAATCGTTCGTAATATCATGTCCTGATCCAGCGTAGAAGCAAAGCTGTTTGTCATCAGAATGAATATTTTTGAAAATATAATTCGCATCATCTGCTGCAATTTCTTCATCTCGACAACCTTGGCCAATCATCGTCGGCACTTCAATGCGCTCAATCTCACTTGCTACTGTTTTGTAGAATTCCGAGCGGGCATCTGCCATCTTATCGATTTCGGGCGCATAATTAGTAAGCATTACTTGAGCGTCTTGCTCTGCAATGCCATCTTTTCTCATACTCTTTAATAAATAATTCTCTACTGGAATGTATCGCATCTTACGGTTCACGTTCGCACATAATGGAGCAATAGCCTTAGGCGCGAATGTTTCTGCCATTTTCAGCGCAAAAACGCCACCCATTGCGGCACCCACGATTGCAATTTCATGATATCCTTGGTCTTGTAAATACTTATAGCCAGCCGTTGCATCTTCGTACCACATATCTGGTGTGGTTTTTAGAAAAATAGCTGGTTCTTCGCCATGACCGCGATAATTTGGCGCATATACCGTATAACCGTTCTCTGCTAGATACTCCCCTAATTCTCTAACATCCTCTGTCGTTCCTGCAAATCCATGCAGTAATAGAACAGCACGACTGCCTGCTTTTATAAGAAAGCTACGATCCGTACTCATGATTAATTGCACTCCTCCATCTTCCTTAACTTGCCCTCATTGTACGCCATTAACGTACAAATTACCAGCTTTTGATTCAGCCACTGAAAACCCTTGCTATAAAAGGCTTCAGCACGTTTCACAATCTCTGTTTTTGGGGTCAGTAATTTATACAATAGACATATGATAACGCGGAACGGTTTGGGTGTCAATGTTATTTTCACGCAATCCAAAGAAAAACACATTTTCACTACTTTCTCCCTATGTTTATGTCACATCTTTGTCAAAAAAGGAGGCAATAATATCGTGCAATTCTCGCGGTTTCTGCCGAATCAAAAAATGCGTACCATTATGAATCACAGCCATCTCCCCGCGCTGTACCAAATCGACCATTTTTTTCGTGTCGGCTTTGGAAACCACATCATATTCTCCAATAATCGCCAACATTGGAGCCGAAATATTCGCCAGCTCCTCTTCTTTAATATGCGGATAAAAAATCATCAATCCCATCTGCGCCTTAATCCGCCTAAAAAAGAAACTAAGCGGTGTCAAAAGTGAAGCAAAGAAATAACCAGCGACACTAAAAACATTAGCCCACCATTTAATTTGGCGTGCATCATAGTTCGTTCCAATCACGACCATCTGTTTCTGCCGCTTCGGTTGATATATCGCCATTTCTAGCGCAATAATCCCACCATCACTATACCCGATAATGCGATACGTATCAATTTTTAAAAAAATCTAATAAACATAGAATGTCTAGCGCCATCACTTTAAAATCAAGCGGTCGAAACCCAAGCTCGGACTTGCCATGACCACGTGAATCTACGGCAATCACCTGGTATCTTTTGCGAAAAAAGTCGATTTGGCGTTTCAGCGCACCATGACTCTGCCCATTGCCATGCAACAAAACAAGCGGTTCACCATTGCCATAAATATGATACGAGAGTTCTATTCCATTCACATATACTTTCATCGCTACCACCCGACCTTTGCGTAAAGTCATTATAGCAGAAAATGACGATGTTGGCTTCCTGAACGCAAAAAAACACCCCAGAAAACTCCGGGGTGTCATTACAAGCAACAATTATTTTTTCAAGTTGTAGAAAGTATCGTCGCCGTGGTATTGAGCTAAGTTACCTAGGTTATCTTCAATACGTAGCAATTGGTTGTATTTAGCAACACGGTCTGTACGAGTTGGAGCACCTGTTTTGATTTGGCCAGCGTTTGTTGCAACAGCGATGTCAGCGATTGTGCTGTCTTCTGTTTCACCAGAACGGTGGGAAACAACTGCTGTGTAACCAGCGCGTTTAGCCATTTCGATAGCGTCTAATGTTTCAGTAAGCGTACCGATTTGGTTAACTTTGATTAGGATTGAGTTAGCGATGCCATTGTCAATTCCTTCTTTAAGTTTCTTCGTGTTTGTAACGAACAAGTCATCACCAACTAATTGTACGCGGTCGCCAATGCGTTCTGTCAATAGTTTGTGACCTTTCCAGTCGTTTTCGTCTAAACCATCTTCAATAGAGATGATTGGGTATTTGTTTACTAGCTCTTCGTACCAAGCAACCATTTCTTCAGAAGTACGAGTTACGCCTTCACCTTTAAGTTCATAATTACCAGTTTCGCGGTTATAGAACTCAGAAGATGCAGCATCCATTGCCAACTTAACTTGTTCGCCTGGAGTGTAACCAGCTTTTTTGATTGCTTCGATGATTGTTTCTAACGCTTCTTCGTTAGATTTAAGGTCAGGAGCGAATCCACCTTCATCACCAACACCAGTATTTAGACCTTTGCCTTTAAGAACTGATTTAAGGTTGTGTAGAATTTCAGCACCCATACGTAATGCTTCAGAGAAAGTTTTAGCTCCTACTGGCATAACCATGAATTCTTGAATGTCTACGTTATTGTCAGCATGTTCGCCGCCGTTAACGATGTTCATCATTGGTACTGGCAATACTTTAGCGTTAACTCCGCCAATGTATTCGTATAACTCTAAGCCTAATTCTTCTGCTGCTGCACGTGCCGCTGCCAAAGATACACCTAGAATTGCGTTAGCGCCTAATTTACCTTTGTTTTCAGTTCCGTCAAGCTCGATCATTGCTTGATCTAAACCGATTTGGTCTGTTACGTCAAAGCCGATAATTTTGTCTGCAATAATGTCATTTACATTTTCAACAGCTTTCAAAACACCTTTACCTAGGTAACGGCTTGAATCGCCATCGCGTAATTCTACTGCTTCGTATTCACCAGTAGATGCGCCACTTGGAACTAATGCGCGACCAAATGCGCCTGTTTCTGTGTAAACTTCCACTTCGATTGTTGGGTTACCACGGGAATCAAGAACTTCGCGTGCATATACTTCAGTAATAATTGACATAATTATAACTCTCCTCTAAAAATGAATTTTTGTAAGGAAGTGACCGAATTACCGGTTGCTTACCTTCTTATTTTAGCCTTGTTTTCGCAAAAACGCAAAGCAGGACCATGTTATTTTTGAATTAAACTTTCGCCTGTCATTTCGGCTGGCTGTTTCACACCTAAAAGATCAAGCATTGTTGGGGCTACATCGGCTAAGCGACCGCCTTCGCGTAATGTAACGCCTTTTTTCGTAACAATGACTGGAACTGGTACGGTTGTATGCGCTGTGTGTGGTTTGCCTTCTGGTGTTGTCATCGTTTCCGAGTTACCGTGATCAGCGAAAATAATCGCAGAACCGCCTTTTTCTAAAATAAGATCAACAACGCGTCCAAGGTTTTCGTCTACAGCTTCAATCGCTTTGATTGTTGGTTCAACCATACCAGAGTGACCTACCATATCAGGATTTGCAAAGTTTAAGATAATCGCATCGTGTTTATCGTTTTTGATATCTTCAACTAGCGCGTCTGTTACTTCATAAGCACTCATTTCAGGTTGCAAGTCATATGTTTCGACTTTCGGGGAATTGATTAAAATGCGGCTTTCACCAGGGAATTCTTCGTTACGCCCACCGTTCATAAAGAAGGTAACGTGCGGATACTTCTCGGTTTCAGCAATACGCAATTGAGATAATCCTTCGTTTGATAAAACTTCTCCGATAACGTTTTTCATTTCGATTGGCGCGAAAGCAACTTCAGCAATAATGCTTGGGTTATAAAGCGTCATCGTAACGAATTTCACATTTTTCGGATGTTTGTCACCACGGTCAAAATGTTCCCATTCTGTATCCGTGAAGGCATTTGAAAGTTGAATCGCGCGGTCAGGACGGAAGTTGAAGAAAATAACAGCGTCGTTATCTTTTACCGTTGCTACTGGTTTGCCGTCTTTAGCAATGATGGCTGGAACAACAAACTCGTCGTTTTTGCCATCTGCGTAAGAAGCTTCGACCAATTTAATCGGATCTTCAAACTGTGCGCCTTCGCCTTTCACGATTGCGTTGTAAGCTTTTTCTACGCGTTCCCAGCGTTTGTCGCGGTCCATTGCGTAGAAGCGTCCTGAAACAGTTGCAATTGCGCCGTAGTTCAAGTCAGCGATTGCTTTTTGTAGCGTCTCAAGATAGCCTACAGCCGATTGTGGTGCCACGTCGCGTCCATCAAGGAAAGCATGGATGTAAACGTTTTTGACACCTTTGTTCTTCGCTGTTTCAAGTAATGCGACAAGATGGTTGATGTGACTGTGCACGCCACCGTCTGATAGCAAACCGAACAGGTGAAGATCGGAGTTATTTGTTTTTGTGTGCGTGAACGCGTTGTTTAGCGCTTCATTTTCTGCGAATTCGCCTTCTTTGATGGCTTTATCAATACGCGTTAAACTTTGGTAAACAATGCGTCCAGCGCCGATATTCGTATGACCAACTTCTGAGTTACCCATTTGACCTTCTGGAAGACCTACGTCAAGACCAGCTGCTTTCAGTTGACCATGCGGAAACTCTGCCCAGTAGCGATCAAAGTTCGGTTTATTAGCTAATGCTACTGCATTCCCAACCGTTTCGTTACGTAAACCGAAGCCGTCAAGAATGATAATAGCTACAGGTGATTTCGTCATTTATTTCACTGCCTCCAATAGGGCCAAGAAAGACGCTGGCTCAAGGCTTGCGCCACCAACTAAAGCTCCATCAATGTCGGATTCTGCCATGTATTCAGCAATATTTTCAGGTTTGACACTGCCGCCGTATTGAATACGAACTGCGTCTGCTGCTTCTTTAGAAACAACTTCTGCAACGGTTTGACGAACAACAGCACATGTGTCGTTAGCATCTTTACTTGTAGAAGATTTACCAGTCCCGATAGCCCAGATTGGCTCATAAGCGATAACTGCTTTAGAAACTTGCTCTTCTGTCAAGCCTTTAAGTGCTGCACGGATTTGGCCGCTAACCCATTCGTTTGTTTGGCCAGCTTCGCGTTGTTCTAGCGTTTCACCACAGCAAATGATTGGTGTCATGCCGTGTTTGAAAATTGCGTGTGCTTTTTTGTTAATGTCTTCATCTGTTTCGTGGAAATACTCACGACGTTCAGAGTGACCGATAACAACGTAAGAAACGCCTAAATCCGCAACCGCGAACGGGCTAATTTCACCAGTGAAAGCACCTTCGTCTTCGAAATAAGTATTTTGTGCTGCAATTTTAAGATTTGTTCCTTCTGTTAAGTGAACTAGTTCTTTTAAAAATAAAGCTGGTGCTGCGATTACAGAATCAACAGCGTCTTTACTTGGAACCTTAGATTTTACGTCCTCAGCAAATTGTGCAGCTTTTGCAGCTGTTTTGTTCATTTTCCAGTTTCCTGCAATGATAGGTTTACGCATTTTTTTCTTCACCCTTCCTATTTTCGCTCTATGGATTATTTGTCGCTAATAGATTCAACGCCTGGAAGTTTCTTGCCTTCTAGGTATTCTAATGAAGCTCCGCCACCAGTTGAGATGTGTGTGAATTTGTCAGCGTAACCAAGGTCCATCGCTGCTGCAGCACTATCGCCACCGCCAATGATTGTAGTTGCGCCGTCAAGGTTTGCGATTGCTTCACAAACACCGATAGTGCCTTTTGCAAAGTTGCTCATTTCGAACACGCCCATAGGACCGTTCCAAACAACCGTTTTCGCGCCTTGCAATTCTTTTGTGAAAAGTTCCACTGTTGCAGGTCCGATGTCCAAGCCTTCTTCGTCAGCTGGGATGTGGTTCGAATCAACTGTGTGGAATGGTGCATCATTACTGAATTCATGAGAAACAACATTGTCGATTGGAAGTACTAATTTGTCGCCTGCTTTTTCAAGTAAGCTCTTCGCAAGATCGATTTTGTCTTTTTCTAAAAGAGAAATGCCGACTTCTTTACCTTGTGCTTTGAAGAATGTGTATGCCATTCCGCCGCCGATTAGTAATTTGTCTGCTTTTTCGATTAGGTTTTCGATAACACCGATTTTGTCGGATACTTTTGCTCCACCAAGGATAGCAACAAGTGGACGTTCTGGGTTATCGACAACGCCGCCGATGAATTTAATTTCTTTTTCCATTAGAAAGCCTGCTGCTGATTCTAGGTTAGAAGCGATTCCAACGTTAGAAGCATGCGCACGATGGGCTGTTCCGAATGCATCATTTACAAAAACATCACCTAAAGAAGCCCAGTATTTACCTAGTTCAGGATCGTTTTTGCTTTCTTTCTTGCCGTCGATGTCTTCAAAACGCGTGTTTTCGAATAAAATAACGTCGCCGTCTTTCATTTCGTTAATCGCGCCTTCAAGTTCTGGACCACGAGTTACAGGTACGAATTTTACTTCTTTACCTAATAATTCGCTCAAACGTTCAGCAACTGGACGTAATGATTTGTCTGCTTTGTCTTCTTCTGTCTTCACTTTACCTAAGTGAGAGAAAAGAATTGCTTTACCGTTTTGTTCAAGGATATATTGGATGGTTGGTAATGCCGCCACGATGCGGTTATCGTTGGTAATTTTACCGTCTTTCATCGGAACGTTAAAGTCAACGCGTACTAGAACTTTTTTGTCATTTAAGTCTAAGTCAGTCACAACTTTTTTAGCCATAATAAAATTCCTCCATAGCTTTCAAATAAAAAGCGGAAACAAAAAACCTGTCCCCGCTTATTTGTTTATTATTTAGTTCTTTGCAATCTTATTTAGCAATTTTAGCAAAATATTCAAGTGTACGAACTAATTGTGCAGTGTAGCTCATTTCATTGTCGTACCAAGCAACAGTTTTAACTAATTGTTTGCCACCAACAGAAAGAACTTTTGTTTGAGTTTCGTCGAATAAAGAACCGAAAGTGATTCCTTGGATATCAGAAGAAACGATTGGATCATTTGTGTAACCGAAAGTATCTTTATCGCTTGCAGCTTCCATTGCAGCGTTCACTTCTTCAACAGTAACGTCTTTTTTAAGAACAGTTACTAATTCAGTTAATGAACCAGTTGCAACTGGAACACGTTGAGCAGCACCGTCTAATTTACCAACAAGTGTTGGCAATACAAGACCGATAGCTTTAGCAGCACCAGTAGTGTTAGGAACGATGTTTTCTGCAGCAGCGCGCGCACGACGGAAGTCTCCACCTGGGTGAGGACCGTCAAGAGTCATTTGGTCACCTGTGTAAGCGTGGATTGTAGTCATAAGACCTTGTTCAATACCAAATTTGTCTTCTAAAACTTTAGCCATTGGAGCTAAGCAGTTAGTAGTACATGAAGCACCAGAAATAACTGTTTCAGTTCCGTCTAAAGTATCATGGTTTACGTTGTATACGATTGTTTTCATGTCGCCAGATGCAGGAGCTGAGATAACAACTTTTTTTAGCACCAGCTTTGATGTGTAGTTCTGCTTTTTCTTTCGCAGTGAAGAAACCAGTACACTCAAGAACGATATCTACACCTAGTTCGCCCCATGGTAATTCTTCAGGGTTACGGTTAGCTAAAACTTTAACTTCTTTGCCGTTCACGTTGAAATAACCATCATGTACTTCAACATCGCCATCGAAACGACCTTGAGTAGTATCATATTTCAACAGGTGAGCTAACATTTTAGCGTCTGTTAAGTCATTGATTGCAACAACTTCAATACCTTCCACATTTTGAATACGACGGAATGCTAGACGTCCGATACGTCCAAAACCATTAATACCAACTTTAACTGTCATAAGTCAATTTCCTCCTTGAAAATAATGAAATTTTTTTATTTCAAAAGGGTGTTTTCCCCTTTTAAAAGCATCGTTGCGGCTCCCTCGTCTGTTACTAAAATCGTATGTGCCGGAGCGGTTTTCATATACGATTTGATTGCTTTGGCTTTTGAAGTGCCTCCTGCAAGCGCGATGATGTTTGGAATCTTCGGTAGGTCTTCAAATTGTAAACCAAATGTCGGGACTTTATAGACGACTTCTCCTTGTTCGTTGAAATAGTAGCCAAATGCTTCACCTACAGCTTGTCTGTCTGTGATTTTCTGCATGGTTTCGGCGTTGGTGTGACGGCGTTCTGCCATTGTCATCGCATCACCAATCCCGTGCAAAATGGCATTCGCCGATTGAACGAGTCGCAGTCCTTCTTGAATAGCTGGTTCTTTCAGAAGTGATTGATACGCTTCTTCACCAAGCTGCTCTGGTACGTAAAACATGCGGTGCTTACTATTCGTCTTTGTTGCCATGCGATCGCAAATCGTGTTCGCCTGATTATTCAGGTCCTCACCAAGTCCGCCTCGCCCTGGAACAAAGAGCAATTCACGCCCTGCTGCAAAATCGGGAGTCATCATTTCGGCCAGCGTTGCCATTGTTGAACCGCCCATTACTGCAATAATATTCTTGTTTTCCGTTAATGATATATCGAGTTGTGCCAATGCCACGCGTCCCATTTCTTCTTGGACCCACGGTGTCACATCGCTATCACCTTGAACGACAAAACACGCTTTGATTTTCAGCTTCTCGCGTAGTCGGTCTTCCATTGTATGTATTCCTGTTAGTTGATTCATTACGGATTCCAATTCACGAAATACAACCAGGCCGTCCTTCGTAACTGTCATTCCAGAAGGAGCAATGCCAATCAACCCCTGCGCTTTCAAAAATTCCACTTCACCGCGTAGCACTCGTTCACTCATCCCAAGCATTTGAGCTAATGTTCGTCTGCCAACTGGCTCCGCAAAATAGATAGAGCGTAGAATTTGATAGCGCTTCTGCATAACTAGAAGCATGTCGGGTAACAATTTCTTTTGAATGTTAATGATATCTGACATTTCAAAGTCTCCTAACCTTCTTGGACTCTTCTTGACCCGCTTAGTCATAAGATGTCCCGATAAAACTAAAAAAACAAGAGATCTAAGTCTTTGCTAGTAACTATTGTGGCCATTCAGCCATCTTATCGTTTCTAAACTAACCCGTCTCTTCCGTAAAGCACTTGCCGTAACACAAGCAGTTATTTCATTACCCTACAACAAGTATTCTACCAGTGATTGCTTGGAAATTCAAGTGTTAAGCAGTAATTTAAAGAAAAATTCATGATTTTTTAACACTATCAAACAGGCCACTCTACTAGTTCCACGGAATGAGTGCGTTAAAACATGAACAATAAAAACACAAGCTTAACCTCTTGCGTTGTAGTCAAGAGGTTAAGCGAAACGTTTCCTTTTTGATGATGATGGGATATTTAGTTCCCCGCGATATTTCGCAATTGCGCGCCTAGAAACTTGGATATCTTGTTCGTCTAGCATTTCTACGATTTTTTGATCGGAAAGTGGTTTTAATTTATTTTCGTTGCTGACAAATTGCTGAATGAGGTTCTTGATGCTTTGGCTGGAGACATCGCCTGCGTCCGATTCTTCGGTTGCTTTCTTGGTGAGACTGGATGAGAAGAAATATTTCAGTTCGTAGACGCCGTGCGCCGTTTCCATGTACTTGCCGTTTACCGCGCGGCTTACTGTGGATTCGTGGACGTCGATTTCTTCGGCAATTTCTTTTAGCGTCAGCGGTTGCAAATGCTTGCCTTCGTGTAAGAAGAAATCCTTCTGATGGCGTACAATCGCTTCACCAACGCGCCCAATCGTACTTTCTCGCTGTTCTAAGCCCTTTTTGAGCCAGTCGAATTCGCCGGCTTTGTCTTTCAAAAATGCGGCTACATCTTTTTCTTGCGTCGCCTGCATCATTTGAAAATAGGCTTCTTGAAATTGCATTCGAGGCAAAAATTGCTTGGCAACCGATACTTGTAATTCATTGCCCACCTGATGCAAAATCAAATCTGGCACGACATATTGTACGCGGTCTGATTCGAATTCTGCGCCTGGTTTTGGATTTAGTGTGACGACAAAATCAGCAATATCTTGAATCGCAAGCACATTCATGTTTAAATCGTCCGCTATTCTTTTCCAGCGTTTATTCGCAAAGTCTTCGAAGTAATCGCGAATCACGTCGTAAGCATGAAGCGGGGCGTCTTCTTTCCGTTCTATTTGTAATAAAATACATTCCTTCGCGTCTCTAGCGCCCACACCAGCTGGTTCAAAGCCTTGCAATACTTCTAGCATTTCCAGCACATCGCCTTCTGAGGAAAGGAGCGCCGAAGCAACGACATCCACATCAGTCTGCAAATAGCCATTGTCATCTAGGCTTTCAATTAAGAACAATAAAATCAGCTTCTGCTGACTGGTCATATCTAAAAACTGCATTTGCTCTTTCAAAGCGTCGGCCAGCGTCATTGTTGTATCCGCGATTTGCTCCAACCAATCCGTGGCGTCCGTCCCTGTCGCGTTATTATTTTTACGTATCGTTGTGTAATCAGGAGCCATGTCCACGCCTGGAACAATTTCAATAAGAGGATTCTCAAGCGCCTTCTCTTCTAAAAAAGCCGTCAAATCTTCCATATTAAACTGCAACATTGCGATGGATTGCGATAATTGCTGTGTCATCGCGAGCTTCATCGATTGCGTCTGCTGCTGCTTTTGGACAAAATTAGACTCTAATCTCATGGATTACTCCTCCTAGTTTTACGTACTCGTCCCTTCTATTATAACACGACACCCCAAGTTCAAAAGACCCAAATTAAAGCACCTCTCCAAAATTCAGAGAAGTGCCCATTTTTATTTAGGTAAGTGATTAACAAAATTATCGTAGCAAAAGCCTTTGATTTCTTGTTCTGTGAAGTGTTTTCGTAATTCGGTGATTAGGGTTGGGTATTTCGAACAATCTTCCAAACCTTCTATATGATAAGGAATGCCGTCGAAATCAGAGCCGAAACCGATGTTTTTTACACCGCCAAGGTCGCAAATGTGTTTGATATGATCGATTAAATCTTCTATATAAACAGTGTCTGCCGTCTCCTTCGTAAACAATGGATAAAAAACAAGGTGGATCATTGCGTCTTTTTCAAGTAGCGCCTTGATTTGTTCGTCCGATAAATTGCGATGATGCGGGCAAACTGCTTTGGCATTAGAATGGCTTGCAATCGGATAATCCGCCAGTTCCATTACGTCCCAAAACGCTTTTTCACTTAAATGCGATACGTCGGTAAAAACTTTACGATCATTGAGTTTTGCAACGATTGCTTTTCCAAAGTCGGTCAATCCTGCTCCGCGTGATTCTTCGATGCCATCTGCTGCTAAGTTGGCATTATTCCAAGTTAAGCCAACAGATAGTACGCCGTAATCGAGCATTTGGTCTAGTTTTCGTAAGTCTGTACCAATTGGCTCGACACTTTCCAATGTTAGGAATGCCGCGATTTTCTCTTCTGGAACGAGCGCAACGTCTGACCATTGGCGAAGTGGCTTGATTACACCATTGCGGTGCAGAATATGTTGTTTATAAATATTGACTTGCTCGATGGCTTTTTTCCATTTCTGTTCTACCGGTGTTGTTGGATCTAAAAAAATAGCGAAGGCCTGCATTTTCACACCGCCAGCAATCATTTTTTCGAAGTTCACATCTAGCTCCTCAGAATCTTGAAATGTAACTTTTCCAACGCCTGCTTGTAGCTTGTAAAGTGCGTCGCAGTGCATATCCACGATGTTCATCATTATGCCCACCTCCGTTTTTCAATATCTCCATTATATACTTTTTTTATGGGGATACAAGCCTTTTTTTATTTATGCTCTTGATTATGCCCTTTTCCTGGCCAAAACGCCCATTTGCCACATAGCATAGTAATGGCTGGAACAAGGAATGGGCGGACAATGAACGTGTCGAGTAGAACGCCGATTGCTGTGATAAGACCAAATTGGACAAGCAACTGAATCGGCAGTGTCGTTAGGACGGCGAATGTTCCTGCTAGGATAAGACCTGCGGATGTGATGACGCCACCAGTTTGTCCGACTCCTTCTGCGATTGCTTCGTGCAGTGGAAGCTCGCGACTTTTTTTCCAAATGCTTGAGATCATGAAAATGTTGTAGTCTTCGCCGAGTGCGACGATGAACACGAATGCATAAATCGGAATCAGACCTGCGATTGCTTCGGCACCCATGATGTAGTGAATAATAATCCAGCCTAACCCGAGTGCGCTAAAGAAGGACAGTAGCACGGTTGCCACGAGATAGATCATTGCTGTAACGGAACGCAAGTACGCGAGCAGTAGCAAGGCGATTAGACCGATGACAAGCGGGATAATTAAGGCTTCGTCCTCTTTTGTTACAGCACGCGAATCGTATTGCGTCGCT
Source organism: Paenilisteria riparia FSL S10-1204 (assembly GCF_000525995.1). Classification (GTDB taxonomy): domain Bacteria; phylum Bacillota; class Bacilli; order Lactobacillales; family Listeriaceae; genus Listeria_A; species Listeria_A riparia. The sequence continues at coordinate 50,254 of NZ_AODL01000008.1, forward strand.
GTTTGTCCAGCAATCCAAACATTATTTTTGGACAAGCCTGCATCGGACATAGTCGTTTGCGCAGTGTCTCGGATGTCTGGAATAAGATCCATCGCTTCGTTGCTATATGGATTATCTGCGAGCTGGATGGTGTACATGGTGTAATCCGGATTTTTCGCGCTTGGAATACCTACCGAGACAGTTTCGATACCATCTGTTTTTTGCAGATTTTCGCGCATCGCTGTTTTCTCACCGTTTGTTTTGACGATAAGGCTCATTGGCGCTAATTGCCCGGCGCCGAAGTGGTCGCTAATTAGTGTAAAACCTTCACGCGACGGCATATCTTTTGGAAAAGTGGATAGTGTGTCATACGTGTATTTGACTTGTGTTGCGAACAAGGCACATCCACCTAAAATAAGGAGCGTGATGACAAATGTCTTAATTGGATGGTTCGCTGAAATTTCACCAACACGGTGCCAAAATCGGTTTTCGCGATGAATCTTGACCTTTTTTCCTTTTTTAGCGGCATGCTCTTTGGCCATAGCTTCCGTTCTTGGTACAAACGGCCAGAAGGAAATGCGCCCGAAGATGCCAAGTAAGGCTGGCACTAGTGTTAAGGATGAAATCATCATGATTAAAATAGATAAACTAAATGGTACCGCAAAATTATGAATCGAACCGTATTTGGCGACAAGTAGAATGAGAAGTGCTGCCATCACGGTGAAGCCGCTCAAAGCGATTGCCCCAGCAGTGTTTCCAAAAGCTTTTTTGAAAGCAGTATAGCGATTTTCGTCATGGTGAAGTTGGCTTCGGAATCTCGCAATGAGGAACAAGCAGTAATCCGTTCCGGCACCAAACAAAAGTACGGTCATGATTGAGAGTCCTTGTGACCCGTATGTGATAATGCCTTCTTGACCGAGTAATCCTAGAATCGGCGTCACTGCCAAATACGCGAAACCGACTGCAATAAGTGGGATAAGTGCTAATATTGGCGAGCGATAAATAACTAATAAGAAAACCAAAACAAGTAATACAGTTCCAATGAGCAACGATACGTCCGCGTCACTGAATAATTCAGTAGCATCCACACTAATCCCTGCTGGCCCCGTTGTCCGCGCTACCAGTGTGTCTTTACTTGCAACATCTTGTTTAAATGGCTTGTCTGAAAAAGTCATATTTGCCGTTTTTTCCAGCTCCGTAAAACTGTCTTTTAATTGATCGGAAGTTGCCGATGAATCCATTAATACTGTCTGAATAAAGGTTGTTCCGTCCTCAGAGACTTGTTTTTTCAACACTGGAAGCGGCATTTTATCATAAGGAACTGCTGTTTTTTGATGCTTTATCGGATTCTGTTCTAACTCCTTCGAAAATTGCTGAATCTGTGCTAAATCAGCGTTCGTAAGTCCAGTGCTACGATACCACGTAATCAAAGCTGGCGTGCCTTCACCAGATGGAAACTGTTCATCCATCACTTTTTGCGCTACAACAGAAGGCTCCGATGCCGCAAGATCAGGCGCCGCATCATCTTTATAATCCGCAGCTTTTGGTAAAAATAATTGTAAAGCAATGACTAACAAAATCCATACAGCCAGTGTTATAAACCGGCCTTTCTTTCCGCCAACTGCATTGGCAATTTTACTAAAAACCGAGTGACTCATTTTAATTCCCCCTATTTTTTCACTTATCACTTGATAAATATTTATTTAAAAAAAGAGACACTTAAATTATACCTCTTTTTTACAAATACCAAACATCATAAAATCGATTAACTCGTCTAACCGATTAGCCATAGAACCTTTGCGAAAAGGGCTACTCGAAGCAAAAATCGGACTAATCGTTGACAAACAATAGCGCGCTGCTGCTTCACTTGTAATACCCTCTCGAAGCATTCCCTTGTCAGAGATTGCTTTAAATAGACGATTAAACGGGTCTAAATAACTTGTTTGCCACAGTTGAAACATAAGAAATTGGTTCTCCGGGCTCAATTCATTCAGTATATCATGAATCATCATTAAAATGTTAGTAGGATGCTTTTCAATAAGCATTGTTAGCATCGCTTTTAGCTGTACTTGTGGTGCACTGTCTGTTTTTTCGATAGGTATCATGTCGGCTTGAATTTCAATTGTCAACTGCCGAACAACCTCAATATATAGCGTTTCCTTATCTTTGAAATGGTGATATAGAGCGGGTTGTGTCATCTGGCACTTGGCCGCAATGTCACGAGTAGAAACCGAACGATAGCCCTTCTCCATGAAAAGATCTCGAGCTGTTGTCAAAATTTTATTACGCGTAAAAACTAGTTCCTCTGCACGGGTTCTTTTCTTCATCGCTACCACCTCCAATATTCAATTCACCTTATTTTATCACGACTTTCTCCATACGTAAACTATCATTTCATTGCCTCTCGCAAGATCAAAACCGATTTCTCCTTTTGCTTTGCCTCAAACATAATATCCGCATCCCGACCAGCAAGTAAGCCCATTAAATACTGAAAATCAGCTTCGTGAATCAAATCGTGATGCGACCGATCTGTTGGCCCAGTTTTTCCAGAACTAATGTGCATTTTTGGTGTCATTTCCCACGTTTTGAAGACATCCGTCACAATTTGCGTCACGTCCGCATTCGGTTCATGATTACAATTATGATGATGAATATCAAAGCAAACGGTTGCGCCTGTTGCCTTGGCAATTCCCAACACATCCATCGCCGTATATGTCTTGTCGTCATTTTCAAGCCGTAAAAGCCGCTTAATATCCTCTGATAAGCCGTTATATGCATAAATAAAGCGCTCACTTGCAGATTTTTTGTCCCCGTAAGCACCACCAATATGCAAAATCATGTCTGTGCCTCCGACTAAATCCAGAAGTTGCTGATGATACGTCAGCTCTGCAATCGCCTTCTCCACAACATCCTCGCGCGGCGAATTAATAATCGTGTATTGCCCTGGATGCATCGACAACCGCATATCGTGAAGCTCCCGCAACCGACTAATTTCAGCAGTTAACGCCAAAATGTCCGCATCCCGTTGCCACTCCCACGTCATAATCGGATGCGACGCAAAAGGAATCAGATCACTCGACATCCGGAAAAAGTAAATGTCATGTGCGATATTCCACTCTAGGACGCGAATGACTTCCGCTAAATTATGTACAGCAATCTCCTTGACCTTTTCAAGCCCCTGTTCCTCCACTGTTTTCAGCCGACACGATTTGAATTTCGATGGCATCGACATATTAATACATGCATAGCCTAATTTCATGACCTCACCTCTTTCGCAATTTATCATAGCAAAAAAGCAATCATCACGCCAGATAAGTGGTTTTGGATGGTTGCTTTTAAGAAATATGACATTTATCAGAACTTAATCAAACTTAATTTGTTAACCTTGGTATCCACAGAGATATTATTCCAATTATTATTTTTTCTACCTATGCTATGTTGCGAAATATAAAGTGTACTACCGGATTTACCAGTCACTATGCAGTTGTGCCAAGAGCGTCCAGTTTTTTTTATTTGAATAATTAATGACATCACCCAAATTAGCTCTCTTTGATAAATCTGCTTTTGTGGAATATGCCGTTACATTAGATTTTTTCATCTGCCAATATAATCTAAACTCATTAGCATTAATCCATGCTGGACTGTCTGATCGTCCTTTCTGTGTTAATGTGCTAGACCAAGTTTTATACAAGGGATATCCAGTGCTTGTGCCACGTATTCCACCAGCATAGATTGCTTGAGAAACAAAATTAGTACAATCTCCACCGCTACCACCATAATATTTGTACGACTTATTATTATTTAGCGCATATTTCAAGGCGTAATTAACAGCAGCAGTCCTATTATAACTAGATGCTTTTAGTAACATTGGAGAAAGTTTTTCGAAATACACACTCTGCGTATGTAATTCTTTATCCACATCATCTTTAATATCACGCAGTGTTGTTTCTTGCATATCCTCTATTGATTCACCAGAAGTCTCTTGGTATATATATTCTGTTGCATACGCTAAAACATCCTCATAATTATCAAGCTCCATTAATTCTCTATCAGCCCCTTCACTCAACTGTTTATATAAATAATCACTCATTTCTGCGGAACCAATCTCATAATCCAACCCACGGTCATCAAAGTATGTCAACAAACTCTCTTCAATCTCTCTAATAGTTATATCCATGTCTGTATTAGAGTTACTGGCATGTGTGTTAATCGGTATCAACATCATTAGTGCAAACATGAGCATAATTCCTATCAAAAATTTTTTCATGGTCTCTTACTCCCCCCTACTTAATGATAACTCTTCAGTGAAACCCTTCTCGCCTATTTCCCCAAAAATAATTATCTTTATCTTAGTATCTTTCTCTACGTTTTGGTGAAATTCGGCAAAAGGAAGATCCTTATGATAATCACTGTTTATTTCGGATAAATCAACCTTTTTCCCATCAAAAAAAGTATCAATATGGTATATGAACAAAGTTTTTTCTTTGTCCACATCGCCAATCCAGTTTAATGTGCCCGAGTACATATTTTTTGCAGAATTTCTTGATATCTCATATTTAGCCTCCCATTCATGATTATGACCTGACCATTTGTAATTTGAATTACTAAAACTAACTTTATAGATAAAATATCCAAATATTGTAATCATAACTACTATCCCCAATAGCAACATTTTCTTGTTCATCTTTCCACCTCCAATCATTACATTTTTATATCACCAAGAAAATAGCTTTCAAAAATGTATAACCGTTTTCTCAAAAAAAGATGTTATTCACTTATAATGATAGGAAAATTAAGCGACTTCTCTAAATCTATCAAACTATTGATAAGCTCAAACAAAATTAACAAATCACTTTAAACGGTATATCTCCACCCTTGCTATTTCTCAACAATATTGGTTTTCTAAATCTTAAACTAGTGTCTAGGTTAAAAACTGCTACTTGTTCTAGCTCAATAAAAGAAATATTAATCCATATTGGTGCATTTAGGAAAAGCCACCCAATACTCCGACAACATCTTCTCTTCTTCAGTGTTCATTTGAGTTATTTCATCAATTAAGATCATTTCCTTTATTTTCGCTTAGTAGATTCAATTTTCTTAAATTGACATAGTCATAATTTGCTAACTCTAATTGATAAATTTCCAATCAATAATTTTTAGGCTCAATCCTATTACTACTAAATATAAGCTCATAATTTTTCGCATGTGCAACAAGGGACATTCGATAGCATTGGAGCGAATAGACTAGAATTGAATATAAAAAAATCTACTTCTCAAGAAAAATATCTGCCACAAAAGATTGAAAAATCCTCGCAATACTACGCAAAACAAAAAGTCGTTAAAATACTCGTAACCCTTGCCATACCAACAAGTTACCCACAGTTTAACGACTTCTTCATTTACTCATTTATGCCCTCGGAGGGAATCGAACCCCCATTTTAAGAACCGGAATCTCACGTGCTATCCTTTGCACCACGAGGGCGAGTTAATTGACACTCACAAACAATAATTATAGCGGAAAAAGCCCAATTATACAAGCTTTATCTTACAGGCAATTTTTGTGCGAGCCTTTCGTTTGACCTTGTTTGACCATTCGTGTAATATAGAAGCATCAAGTAGGCAACAAAAAGCTAAAGAGTTAGGCTTTTTTCAATGAAATTAGGTAAACAGGAGGCGTTTTAATTATGAATTTAATTCCAACAGTAATCGAGCAAACAAGTCGTGGGGAACGTGCTTATGACATCTATTCCCGCTTACTTAAGGACCGCATCATTATGTTAGGTAGTGCAATCGACGATAACGTAGCGAATTCTATCGTGTCGCAATTGCTATTCCTTGATGCGCAAGATCCAGAGAAAGATATTTTCCTTTACATCAATTCACCAGGTGGAAGTATTTCCGCGGGTATGGCGATTTATGACACAATGAACTTTGTGAAAGCGGACGTTCAAACGATTGCAATGGGTATGGCTGCTTCTATGGGATCTTTCTTATTAACAGCTGGTGCGGAAGGCAAACGTTTCGCGCTTCCAAACGCAGAAATCATGATTCACCAACCACTTGGCGGTGCGCAAGGTCAAGCGACTGAAATCGAAATCGCTGCTCGCCACATTCTAAAAATTAAAGAACGTATGAACACGATTATGGCAGAACGCACTGGCCAACCAATTGAAGTCATCGCTCGTGACACAGATCGTGACAACTTCATGACGGCTGCTGAAGCAAAAGAATACGGCCTAATTGATGATATCGTAGTAAATAAAGCTGGCTTGAAATAAGCGACAAACTCCCGTACCATCTCTGCACTTAAGAGACAATACGGGAGTTTTATTTATGTTCACTTTCCTTACGCTGGCTAATCCGTTCTTTCAATTCCTTCACTTTACGCATAGAAACCAGACATTCCGCACCATTTACCATCGTAATAGTCCGCGTTTTAAAATCAACTACTTTTATTCTATCCAGATTCACAATAAACGACTTATGCGTTCTGAAAAAATAATCCTCATCAAACTGCTCATCCAATTCTTTCAAGCTACCATAAAATTCGAGTTGCCGTTCCTTCCCGTGCAACGTAACACGACGCGCATTTCCCGTTGTTTCCAAAAATAAAATGTCGTCATACAACTCATGCACCACTTTTTCACCAGAACGAAACGTAAAAAACTTCCCGACATCTTTGCGTTCCCGGCTCACTCTTTCTTCAACGCTTTTTAAACAATCAAAAATTCGATTACGCACTTTGTCGAAATCGTCCTTGATAATATAATCCATCGCTTCTACTTTGTATGTAAAAGTGAGGTAACTCAGTTCCGCGTGTGTTGTGATAAAAACGATAAACCCTCTAGGATCGTATTCTCGAATTTGTTGCGCTAAAGATAAACCATCCAAATGCGCATGTTTCAAGTCTACATCTAAAAAGTAAAGTCCCATACCCTCGCCACTCAATTGCACGTAAGATAATAGTTCTTCAGGATCACCTGTGGCCAAAGCAAGTTGCATGTCAAATTCTTCAATCATAATGTAGCTTTCGACATATTTCACAATTTCTGCTCTTTGGTTATCTTCATCCTCACAGATAAAAACCTCAATCATCTCCTCACCCTCTCCAAGTTAGCCGATTTCAAGTTCCTGCACGAACCCGTGTTGCGTTACTTTCGTGTCTAGAGATACATTCGGATATTTCTTCAACGTCTTTTTCAAAGTTGACAAACCAAGTCCGCGATTCTCACCCTTCGTCGAAAAACCTTCATCAAAGAATTGATGGACAGGCGGAGAATTCTCTGGTAAATTATTAGCAAAAATAAGTACAATAGCATCTTTTTTCTGAATAATTGCAACACGAATCGTCGGATCTTTAGTGTCCATGACCGCCTCAATCGCGTTATCCAATAAAATTCCCACTGCGCGACACAAATCAATACTATCCATATTTATCTGGTCGATTTTCTTATACACTTCCACCTGTGCATTCACACCCAGCTCCTGCGCCCGAATCAGTTTCGTCGCAAACAAGCCCTTCAATTCAATTACTTCTAAGTTATGTAAAGTCGCCAGTTTCGAAATATTGATTTCCATATCCGAATTCATCGGAATGACCTTCGTCCTAAAATAAACCCGCAACCCATCCATATCTTCATTCGTGATAAACCCATTAATCCCCGACAAAATATTAACATAATCATGCCTAAAAACACGAACATCCTTCTGCAAAGCTTCCAGCGCCCCAACATATTCCTGAAGTTGCCGCATTTGGAGAGCTTGCGCTTCGACTTTGGCACTTCTAACAGCAGTCTTAATAACAACTGTTAAAGTGGCTGTCATAATAATCGTATATACCAAAAATACAATAGCATTTTCTTGAAGAATAGTATCTGTAAAACCTTCCTTAGACCCTTCGAAAATATAGAAATAAAATAACATAAGAGTTAAAGAACTGATACCTATAATCAATAGCATGTATCTACTTTGATAAATAATATCACGATTAATTTTATTAAGCACTATATCTACCAACTTAAATATAACACACACATATATGAAAAATATAGCGTAGCTAATTAGAATATTCTTATCCAGTGAAACACCAGAAAGATATTTAATTAATATTAAAGTTTGGCTTTTCAATGCATCCGCAATGATGGAGCAAATAAAAGTAACTACTAGACTAGTAATAGAAAGCTTAATACTTCTGCTAGCTCGATACAATACTACCAAAAGTACAAGCATTATATAGGGCACCGAAATATACTCGGCAAAAATAAATAGTGGTATTGCACTCAATGATAATAACACAGAAAGCCAAATCCTTAATTTCCACGAAAAACTTACTCTTGCTATGACTTGAATACCTATTATAAAACTAATGATTTGAACAACGCCGCCAACTAATGTATCAATATCCATATGTCCCCCTGTAAAAGTAGAGTATTTTAACTAAATTATAGTTGAAAATACTCCATTTGACAAATGCAATGGCTATTTAATTTCTTTTAGTAGAGCTTTTGGTATTTCGGGTTCATAAATAAATACCGAGCAGGCTTTTTTTGTAGATTTTCTAGCCAAATTTGATGCGTAGACTTCTGTCTCGCAGATAATCTTATCTGAAATTCGTTTTGTATATTTCTCAACTAAACTCATAATTATCATACCTCCTACCAAGTAATCTATACAAACAAGGATTGATCATCAATGTTTGTAAAGTAGATCCTAATAAAATCAACGTTTTCACTTCTCCAAAAGGTATCAAAAGCATAATCAGCAATACAAAAAAGGTGTTGATTATCGATTTTCGCCTCAAATTGTGTCTTTTTTGAGCATTAAAAAGCGGCATATTTTCAGTATCCGAAGGTGCAAATATTGCAATATTCAGTAAAATCAGGCTACTTATAAGCATGATCATCCACTCCGACAATTGAACATCCTTCACAAAATAAGGTAATATCACGAACATTACAACGCTTGTTATTGTGCAACCCAAACTCGTCTTCGCATGCAGACCAAAAGAGTGCCTACGAATCATCAAGTATGAAAGATGTACAACCAACGTCTGCCAAAGCATCCCGAGCAAGGCAGCGGCTGAGTATACGATGATACCCTTCGTCACGTTTACTAAAAATATTTCCACGCCATACTTTACAATAGCGAATCTATCTTCGTCGACTTCTCTATCGCGAAAAATCGTTTTGGTAATCTTTGTTGCCATATTGGGGACGGTCAAACTAAACATACCATTCGCCTCCCTATTCACCGAGTGCTAATTCCCAGACAGAGACTAGTGAAATTTCACTAACTCTGTCCGAATTAACAAACTCTGCAATTTCTACCTTATCATTCGGTATTTCATTCATATCTAAAACCTTCTCTATGTTTCGCGTTACTACGCCGTCTTGAGAAAGAAGACTCGTCTTCCCTCTCAGCGGCTTACTATAAAGTGCCTCATCCCGATAAGCAATCATATACAACTTGTCGCGGTTAAGTCCTACTAAGAAGCGATTATCACTAATGCCAACATGCTTTGTAATGCTGTCCAAAAAATAGATGTAGCCACGATATGTGATTAACATTTTATATTTTGGCTCATTGTTGGAAATAGGAAAACCCTCCATATAGTGGTCTTGATTATTTATATAGTAGCGATCAAGCTCAGAAAATACCGCTAACATGAGACGATCCCATTTAGAATCTTCACTATTACGGTCCACCAAATTAATTTTAGCCAAGACGGGGCTAAAGAACTGCTGATCACGCATAATTTCCTTTTGGAAAAAGGAGTATGATTGTGTGCTAGCCAATCCTACTGGAATAAATGGTTTCATCATACCGTAATCTAGTCCTTTCAGTGTCTAATAGTGTGATTCTCTGGCTCATCTCCGTAAGCCTTACTTTCATAAACCAATTATACGATAGAAAAGCGGTTTCTGACGCAATCGTTCGTAAACGTCGCGTTTTTGTAAGTGAACGCAAAAAACCGCTCTTTTTTTAGTTACATCCATAACTTTAAATAGCTTTTCAACATAAAAATAACCAAGAAAACTGCTTTATTTTCAGCTTCTTGGTTTGCTTTTATTCTAAATTTTTTCGCATTCTTGTTGAGAGGAGGCATTTTTGTCCATTGTTCATGTAAACGATACCTTTGGCTAGGTCAACTTCTTTGATGTGGTCTTTATTTACGAGGAAAGAACGGTGGGTTCTAATGAAACGCTGGTCTAGTTTGGCTGCGATTTCTTTAATTTTACCGTAAAATTCGATTTTGCGCTTTTTGCTATGCAGGATGATTCGATGAGCACGCGATGATGTTTCGATAAACAATATATTTTCTAGTGGTTCGTGTAGAATGCGATCGTCGGTTTTTATCGTTAAATATTTGCCTTGTTTATCGTTATTTTTGACGCGTTTAGTTACGCTTTGAATGCAATCGATAACGCGTCTTTGGATATTTTTGTAGTCGTCTTTGATGATGTAGTCCATTGCTTCGATTTTGTAGGTGAACGTTAAATAGCTCATTTCTGAGTGCGATGTAATGAAAACAATGAATCCTCGGGGATCGTTTTTGCGAATTTCTTTTGCTAGTTCGAAACCGTTTATAGATTGTGTTTTTAAGGCAACATCGAGGAAATATAACCCTGGTTCGCGTTTTTTCTGAATGGATTCGAGCAATTTTTCTGGGCTTTCTGTTTTTAGTTGAATGTGCATGTCTTTATGTTCGATTTTGATATAGTCTTCTATATAAGATGCAATTTCTTTCCGCTGCATCATGTCATCTTCACAAATGTAAATTGGAATCATTCGCTTGACATCCTTTCTATCCCAGATGGTGTTAGATTAAGCTTTAATTTCGTGTTTTGATGCTGATTGATTAGTTCTGCAAGTTGGATTTCGATGGTTGTGCATTGCTCATCGGTCATTTGAAGATGGTCGGTGATTTCTAGGTGGAGGTCTATTCGTTTTTGTTTAGCTTTAGTGAACAGGGTGTTTAGTGTGGCTCGGAATGTTAGGTTATTGATTTTTTGCAGAGTTGCTAGTTGGTCTTGATTGCTGGTTAAGTTGGTTTTTAGTGGTGTGATTGTGTTTTTGAAATAGGTTTTTAATTGTAATGTATCGCCCTGTTCTATATAGCCGTGTAGACTTGATAGGATGTTGATGTAGTCGTGTTTGAATTGGCTCATGTCCATAGAAATTGTCTCAATAGAAGTGATGTATCTTTTTAATTGCTCACTTTGAATTCGCTTCTTGTCTGCTTCCATCAAATTCTTATTTATTCTCGTAATGATTAATGTGATAATGAGCAGTTGTATAAAAAATGTTGCGAATAGAATGCCGTTAAATCGAATGATGGCAATTGGGAAATTGTATAATGATTCGATATAAATGAACACATACATAGTCACAACGATAACTAGCAAGGCAACTATAAGCATGATGCCGTTCGCTTTATTTATTCGTTTATAAATTTTAGTCCTAAATAAATGCTCCAGAATGACACTAGCCGAGTATGCGAGAAAGATTAGAGCAACAAAATATATCATATTAAATGCAATACCATTTTCACTCAGAGCTGTATCCATATGGAGGAAACTGACGGTAAATACGTCTATACAATAACTGATTATGACTAATAATAAAATGGTCGTCAAGGGGGTGATAAGCGCAATAAAGAAACTTTTTCCTTTTACTTTGAGCGCTACTACTAAACTTAATAATATAAAAACTAATGCGAAATAACCAATCGTTACAAATAAAATTGTGCCTATTGTAGCTAAAAACAGATCGAAAACAAGCAAAAATTGTAACGAAAAAATCCTGCTTGCTAGGATATTAGTGAAGAATGCAATACAATATATTTGCACGACTACGATTATGATAGCTAATATTTGATTATCCATTTTAAAACTCCTATTTTGGTGTGTCTTGTTTTAAAGGTTTGAGTGCTTCTTCAAAATAGGCATCTAGCAACGCCCTATCTCCTTGTACGATATATCCGTGCAGACTAGCCAATATATTGATATAGTCATGTCGGAATGTGTTCATATTAGTATATAGCTTTTCTAAACGCTCTGTATAGTCACGAAGCTGTGCTAATTCTGTAGCTTGTTTTTGATGTTTATCACGTTCTTTCCTGATTCTATCCATAATCAAAAAAACTATGGAGATCGTGATAAAGAAAGTAACAAATAAGATCAGATAAATAGTAGTCAGTCCTCTAGGGAATCCTAGTGCACCTTCAAGATAGATAAATAGATATGTAATCGCCATGGTCATTGCCATAAGTGCGACAATAACAAATCCGTTACGGTTCAATACGCCTTGGAAGTTTCTTTTATATAAAATCCAATAAATCAGTGCTCCTATCAAATAGGCACAAACAAAATTAGGAATCAAAAAGACAAAATTGAGATAGACATTATTATAATCATGTAAATAAAAACCTAGACCTTCGCCCACCATCCAGCTTACTAAATAATCAGCAATGACTATCACTATAAAAGATAACATTGGAGCTACAAATGAGATTATCCATGTACCTCCTCTACGTTTAAGGAAAAATACTAGGACTGCTGTAGTATATATGATTGTGAAATATTGAATACTATTAAGAAAAATAATACCTAAGCTCATAAATAGTGTTGCGAATAAAATTGTTTTCACAGGTAGAATTTTATTAGCTAACAAATTGGCGACTACAGTTATTCCTAATAATTGCAACACCCCTCCAATAAAAAAGACTATGATTGGGCCCATGATTTAGCCTCCGTTTACTCACTTTATCTGATTTCTATTTTTTAAAGGTACGATTACTTCATTGAAATATTTTTCGAGTAGCTCTTGATCGGCTTTTTCGATATAACCATGCAAACTCGCCAAAATGTTGACGTAATCATGACGGAACATATTCATGCTTGCATACAAACTTTCCATCCGCGTTGTATATTCTTCTAGTTGCGCTAGCTCAAGTTGTTGTTTCTGAATTTCTAATTGTTTTTGGCTTATCTTCGTTATGATTATAAAAGTTAGAGCGATTGCCAATATAAACGTTGCGAAGATTAATGTGTATATAGAAGTAATGGCCTTAGGGAAGTGATACAATGAGCCTGCATAAATAAAGATGTAAAACAGAATAATAGTTAAAACCAATAAAACAATCAAGAGATAATTCTCCCTTATTTTAGGAACAAATCTATTTATAGCAAAAGAAAATCCAAATGTTGAAGGAATCAAAATTAATACAAACAAAATAGAATGATTAAGCAAAAAATCTTCATAGTTCTTATTGAGCAAATTCATTGTAAAAATGATAAGATAATCGCTCATAATCATTGCTAACATTGCCAAAATAGGTGATACAATCGCTGTAGCCCAACCAATTTTTTTTTAAATCTAAAAATAAAAATCAGGATAACAATCACAAATACCATCGAAAAATATTGAATCTTTGCTAACAGAATCAATCCTACAACAGCTAAAACAATCCCTACTAAAACAACTGTTAATGTTGATAGAGACTTTCTCGCCAGTATGTTGGCACCAAAAAACTAGTAAAAACATCTGACATACACCAACGACTACAAAACCAAACGCAAATGTTAACATAATTTCTCCACCTACTGCCTTATAATAAGTCCCTGCATAAACGTCCCATCATCCAAAATCTGCGTATCCAACACAACCGAAGCGTTTTTATTAACGATCTCATCAACAATCGCCAACCCCAACCCACGATTCTCACCTTTTGTCGAAAAGCCTTTTTCAAACATTTGGTGGATTTCAGGCATTTCATCAGGTACGCTATTCTGCACAAGCATCGTCACCGTGTTCTCGTTCTTCACAAATGCCACTTTCATAAAAGCAGCCGTCGTTCCAGCGCTCGCCTCAATCGCATTATCAAGCAATATCCCGACAACCTGGCACAACTCGACTTTATACATTTCCAAGCTTTCAATCGGTTCCACAATTTCCAACTGCGCATCAATTTTCAGTTCTTGAGCACGCATCATTTTCGCCGCAAGTAAGCCTTTTAGTTCCAACACGTGCATATTCTTAATCTGCGACAACTTGTATTTATTATCCACCATGCTTTTGTTCACTGGTAAAATATTTTCATCAAAATACGTCGCCAATTCTTCCATTTGACCATTGGCAATCAAAGTTTCGAGATTCGATAGCACATCAACATAATTTTGCTGGAAATGAACAACCTCATGCTGCAACTGCTCCACATTCGTAACATAACGTTGTAGCTGAGCCATTTGTTCTTCTTGATTCCGTTTCTCAGCCTCTCTCAAATTCGCGCGGTACACTTTCACCAAAACCAGGCAAATAATCGCCAAGTAGGCGACAAAAAGCACTTCTGTTGTGTATAAAACAGCTTTTGGAAACTCATATGTATTTGACATGTAAATCGTTAATTGTAATATCACTGCGGTTACAACGATAATGCCGATTGCTAGGAAAATATAGTAGCGTTGCGTTTTGGATATTTTCGTTCGTTTTCGCATTAGGAATAAGATGCTGATAAATAAAATAATACAGATTATCGCAATAAGTGTGATCCAGATAAAAGCTGTGCTGGTGTTAAAGATAGTGCCGATATTCATCATTCTTTGGTGCCTCCGGTCTCTTTATTTGTAATATGGTTGCTCAATGGCTTGATAGTTTTTTCAAAATACGTCTGTAAATCCTGTTGATTGGCCTTCTCAATATAACCATTTAGACTTGCCAAAATATTAATATAATCGTGTCGAAATACGTTCATTTCATCATAGATTTTCTCTATGGATGCTGTATATTTCTTAAGTTGCTGCATTTTTAAGTCCTGATTCCTGATTTCAGCCTGTCTTTCACTTGCTTTAAGAATTAATAAGAAGATGATAATCGCTGACAAAAAATAAATGAAAAATAAAGCGCCGTTAATGTATACGAGTTCATTAGGGAATCCATAGCTAGACTCTAAATAAATGAATAGGTATACCATTACGATTGTTAATATCAGGACGACTATCAACCATTTCTTATTTGCAGTGCTTATTCCTTTGATTTTCCTGTTAAAAATAATTCGGGCGGTCAGCTTGTATAGTAGATAGGCTACTAATAAAGCTAATATGTATACCACATAATAAATATTCGGATTCGCAATAGTAGCTTGACTTGTGGAAGAGAATACGAGAATTGTCGTAATGTTAACGATATAATCAACCACGACCAGATAGGCTACACAAACAAATGGTAAACCAATCGCCAATATCCAACGAATTTTCTTGAACCGCAAAGCAAATACAAGTATTCCAAGTGTAAATATAAGCGAGAAGTACTGAATGTAGTATAGCAGTGTCATACTTTCTATAATTAAAACAATATACAGAATTACTAGATTTATCTTGGTAAATGCCCCTCTAGTAAGAATCTGAATACCCATCATTAATGAAATGACTTGTACGCTACACCCTAGAAATGCAGATATAAAATAAGTTTGGATTTCTTGCATACTGGTCTCCTTGTGTGAGTATGAATCTCCTAAATTATATGAAACTTTCTTTTAGTTTGCAATAGTAGATTAGGAATTTCAATGCTTGCAGGATTTTTACTTCTTTTGCTATTTTTATACTAACATAAAAAGTGGGTAAGAAACCAAATTTGTCTTAAACGCTCGATTTTTATTCCTAAGTGCGTTGCTTCTCCAATTAAGCCTCTTATTTCCAAGTTTAAGAAACCCATTAAAAGAAACCAGCACCATATTATCAAGTGTTGGTTTCATAGAAATTGTTACTTTTATTTTGATAACTATTTTAATTCATGTTGCCATCATAGTATTTTATTTCCGTCGTTTTTTCTCAGTTACTTTCACTACAATATAGATCAATATTGATAATATTATTGTCAGTATAACACCTACTGTATTAGATACAATACCCACTACAAATATTAAATACGACCATATAGATATAATGAATAAAATAACTAGAAATTCTATCACATCATATTTCTTCATTACTGTCTCCAAATCCCAGTGACTGTAGCTGCTGTACTAATTCCTGTTATCCTGATAACGTATCCATGCTTCGCGCTAGTCCCAAAGACACCTATAGCACCCATTGCTCCAGCAGCTAACAGTGCAAATGGATGTTTTAAGGGTAGCTTGCTAACCATGTATCCAGCCATACCAGTTAATGATCCACCACTGTAGTTTAAAAATGTCTTACTCAAATAAATTTTCATGCCCCACCAATATCTCACTACTTTTGTTACACCAGCAGCTCTTAGCATTGGCTTTTGCCCCGCCGCCTTTAGAACCTCTGAATCAGTGATCAGAAAATTGGTCGTTTTAGCAGCCTCATCTACATATATATGAGAACCTGCCTCTGCCACACTTAGAAAACTATTACTTTCGTCAATTTGTGTTTGTACAGCCATAATTTCTTCTACAGAATACGTTGATTTTACATCTGCAGGAATATTTAGAATGTACTTATCCCCCGTAAATTCCACATATTTATCTAATCCTTCAACAAGTGATTCTGGTAAAGCATCGTTTTCTTTAATCTCAGATTGCTCCATTTCATTTGGAACGACCACTTGGGCTTCTGCGTGAGCAAGTGGAATAAAGGCTGACAAACTCATCGTACCTATTGCCAATATAGTGATTACTTTTTTCATAGATAGTTCCTCCTCGTATAGTTATGATAACAACACATTAAGCATATCATAGAAAAGGGGATGGGAACCATTTTAGTCCTAAAAGGCCTTTTTACAGTCTTAAACGTTTTCCTTGTTATTTTTTATTAATAAACATAACATAATTTCGCCGTGTTTCTCTGCACACTGAAATAAAGTAAAGTATACTAATTCAGAATTTCAATTTAAGAACAGTTTCATTTAAAGATTTATTTTTCTATATCAATTATTTGAATTCTTTTTTTATCGCTATGTATACTGCAAATAGCAATAAAAGTGAGGCTAAAATTAAATTTCCCCAAGTAATCACACTGATGGCTACTTGATTTTTGATTAGAATTTTTTCATCAAGAAGTCGCCCATAATCCAAGGCTTTCCAAATAGCAAATACAAAATTACCCGTAATTAAAATTGATGAAAAGAGGTATATCCTTTTTTTATAATCTCTCCACATCAAATAAAAAATAAGTAAATAAATGAGGAGTAATATAAAATTTTCTTGAAAAGTTAGCAATTCTATCCTCCCTTCTTCGCAGAATTCCTATCTAGTGGTTTGCTTTCCTTAAAAACAATTACTCTACATCATTCTGAATCTGCTTTTTAAACTTCGCTGTGTCTAATATTTGCGAGTTCCCGCCTGTTTCTTTTTGTTTTACTATTATGCTAGCTTCAACATCCCTTATATCTTTCTTTTCAGGCAAAGTGACTTCTTGTTTACCGAATTTCAATGTACTTTTATCCTCTATCAAATACGTTCCGTTTAACTGCCCTTTTATCCAATAAGTTTTTCCGTCACCTGAATCCATCAGCATTAAAATATAATTTTCACCTGGATTAAACAAAGGATAATTTTCTATTTCCATCCCATCTTTACCTTCTTGGAGAATAGATATAGTATCTTTAGCTTTCTTCGAGCCTGCGTAAACGTTATTAATCTGACCTTCAAATTTGGTTTTTGCAATAATGTTATTCCCGCCTTCGATAACACCTTGCATTTTTTGGATACTTACTTCGACTATTAAATCCGCTTCTGCAACTGCTTGTTTATAGCTAATATCTTCCGTTGACGCATGCACACTCGCACTTAGTTCATTGTCTTTTGTATTCGCTTTCTCTTCTTCACAAGCGACCAATAGCATACAAATAAAGAGAGGTATTACTAATTTTATTTTTTTCATGGTAGCACTCCTTTATTATGAAAAAATGGTTGGCCATAAGCATTGCGTTACCTTTTATTTTAAGTGGATGTTCCGATGAAAAACCAGAAAGCTCAAAATCAAACCGTCTCAAAGCTGTATCTGTAAGCCAGAAGTACGACACATTAGCAACAAGCCAAGCTGCATTGGAAAAAGATTCACTGATAATTGTTACGGCAATCAAGCAGAACCAAGAAACCGAGACAATGAGCGCTGTTTCTATCAAAAAAATTCACAAAGACACAACGCAAAAACTCAATATTAAAAATCAAATTGCCGTACTAGAAAGTGAGGGAACCGATGTACTGCTAAATGGTAAGCCGATTCTGCAAGACTACTACAAAAAGATGGAAGTAGGAACCTCTTATCGCCTCTATGCTAGTTTGGAAATAACTATGTGCTCACGAATGATTTTTTGAGTAAGTACCCAACTGCAAAAATCGCGCATGAGGAGTTGCTTAATAATCACAATTCCTCAGAAATAAGCACCTACGAAACATTGTACTATATGATAATCTTTTAGAAAAAAATGAGCCTATTCAAGATGCCAATTTTGACACCCTTAAATAAGCTCAATCAGAAATCTATATATTGACCTGCTTTTATTCAGAGTATATTCACAAGCCATACAACAATAACGATTGCAAAAACTATCGCGGTTCCCCAAATGACTTTAGAATCTTTCCACACCACTTTGCCTTCTGGAACTTCTTGTTTTTCACGATAGGTTTCTATTTTTAAGTTTGCCGGGCTATCTCCGACAATTTCTACGATAATCGGTACTTGATTGCGTATGTCTATTTTCTCTTGTAGCGCAAAGGAATATGCTTGATTGTCTACTATAAACTCTAATTCGCAAGCGTCCGAATCTGAGGCTGGTAGATATAAACTTCTTTTTTCACCAGTTTGAAAATTAGCACCTTTTTTTCTTCTGATTACCGCTTAGTAGAGATAGCTGCGAAATGGTATACCCTGTTTTATTCTCTATTTTTTATTTCATGGGCAACTATTGGGCCTGTAAATAAATTGTTTAGATTTGACATTTGCCTCACTCCTTTAGATGCGTTAGACTTGAAGATTTATATCAATAGTATAACATACAATACATTTCAAACATAAAAAAAGCCTAGCATTCCATTCCAATCTCGGAATACTAGACTTTGTTCTACCTCTCTAATTACCAACCACGCTCATACTGCTTCGGCGCTTCCACCGAATCTCGTACATCTTTCGCGGCTGTTCTTGCCCAATATGGATCGCGTAATAGCTCGCGGCCTAGGAATATCAAATCAGCGCGGTCATTTTGAAGAATTTCTTCTGCTTGGGCGCCGGTTGTGATTAGTCCTACTGCGCCGGTTGCGATTCCTGCTCCCATGCGGATTTTTTCAGCAAATGGGACTTGGTAGCCTGGGTATACTTTTGGTGCAACGTTGACTAGGCCGCCACTGCTGACATCTAACAAATCAGCGCCATCTGCTTTCATCCATTTAGCGAATGGGATGTAGTCGTCTACCGTCAGACCGCCATGTGCAAAATCGCTTGCGGAAACGCGTACGAAAAGTGGGCCGTCCCAAACTTCGCGGATTGCTTTGATGACGTCACTTACGACGCGATAACGGTTTCCTGCTGGACCGCCGTATTCGTCATCTCGTAAATTCGAGATTGGGGATAGGAATTCATGTAATAAATAGCCATGTGCTGCGTGGACTTCGATGACATCGAAACCTGCTTCTTTTGCGCGAATCGCTGCTTTTTGGAAGTCAGCAACTACTTCTTCAATTTCTGTTGCCGTTAATTCGTGCGGCTTCTTGCTATCATCGTCAAACGGAACAGCGCTTGGTGCCACTGGATCTACGTCTAAAACTGCTTTACGTCCTGCGTGTGCTAATTGAATTCCGACTGCTGCGCCGTGGTAATGTACGCCGTCTACAATTCGCTTCAATGCTGGAATTTGCGCGTCTTCCCACAAGCCTAAATCGCCATGAGAAATTCGGCCAACCGCTTGAACGGCTGTTGCTTCCAATACAATTAAGCCAACTTGTCCTGCGGCACGGGAAACGTAGTGAGCCAAATGAAAGTCATTTGCTACTCCGTCGTCCGTTTCTACCGAATACATACACATCGGTGACATCGCAACTCGATTTTTCAAAGTAAGATTTTTCGTTTTATACGTTAGAAAACAATTTTGACATGGTTTGATCGCATCCTTTTCTTAATATAATTACTTATTTTGATGGTGCTTTTAAGCCTAATTGTGACGGAGATTCGCCACTTCGTAATCGATCGGCAATTTGGTCTAATTTGCGCAAACGGTGGTTGATGCCAGATTTGCTAATCGGTCCGCTGGATAGCATTTCGCCTAGTTCTTTTAGTGTGACGTCTTCGTGTGTGATGCGCAGTTCGGCGATTTCGCGTAGTTTCCCCGGCAGTGCTTCTAGTCCGACTGATGCAGAGATGAACTTAATATTGTCGATTTGGCGCACCGCCGCGTTGATTGTTTTGTTCAGGTTTGCGGTTTCACAATTCACAAGCCGATTCACCGAATTTCGCATATCGCGCATAATCCGCACATCTTCAAAATGAAGCAAAGCTCCGGTGGCCCCAATTATGTTGAGGAATTCTGTGATTTTCTCCGCTTCTTTCAAATAGGTAATGTAGCCGTTTCGGCGCTCTAGCGTTCGCGCGTTCAGCTTGAAACTGTTCATCAGGCTACAAATCGCCTCATTATGCTCGTCATACACTGAATTAATCTCCAAATGATACGACGACGTTTCCGGATTGTTCACTGATCCACTGGCCAAAAAAGCTCCGCGAAGATACGCCCGGCGCGCACTTTTCGTTTTTATTAACGCAGAATCAATCGCTTTTTGAAAAATACCGTCGTTTAAAATCGCCAAATCGGCAAGGATTTCCTTTGCCTTTACTTTTAGACGCACGATGTAGACATTATTCTTCTTGAGCTTCATTTTTTTGCGTACGAGTAGTTCGATTGGGACTTGGTATAGCTCTTTTAAAAGTCGGTACATGCGGCGCGCGATGGCTGCATTTTCGGTTTGGACGTCCACCATCATCATTTGGTTAGAAAATGAAACCGCTCCGTTCATGCGGATAAATGCGGACAGTTCTACTTTTGCGTCCGTGTCTGATATATCTAAATTGGTTAGTTCTTTCTTTGTTTCCGAGGCAAAGGACATAGACCCTCATTCCTTTTCTTTCAAATTCATTAGAATCTGTAATAATGTATTTGTCACTTTATCTGCGGCATGTCGTACGAGTCCGCCTTCTGTGGAAAGCAGATCGCCAGCAATGACATTAATATTTAACTTCTTATCTTTCTCAAAATCTTGGCTCACCTGCAACACGTCGTCAGGGAACATCAAGTGGCGCGGCACCTCAGCGGTATTAATCATCATCGCATCAATAATCGGCCGCCCAACATGATTCAAAATCACCTGTGCATGATCCGCATCCGTGAAGAAATCAGTTTCTCCAACTTGGGTCAAGATATTGCAAATATACACTTTATAAGCCTTACTTTCAAAAATAGCATCTTGTAAATCTTGTACAAGCAAACTCGGCAAAATACTCGTGTATAAGCTTCCCGGTCCAAGCACAATCAAATCCGCATCATGAATCGCCTCAATCGCAGCAGGCAGAGCCTTCACGTCCTCTGGCGTAATGAACACGCGATCAATCGGCTGACCTTGCATCGGAATGACTGACTCTCCTTGTACAAGCGAACCATCTTCCATAATCGCATTCAAGATGAGCGGCTTGTCCGTTGCAGGAATGACTTTTCCACGAATCCGCATCGCTTTACTCAACACTTCAATCGCTTCTACATAACTATCATTCAACTGCGACAAAGCCGTCAAAATTAAATTACCAATCACGTGTCCCGATAAATCACCTTCTACTTTAAAACGATATTGCATTAGCGCTTCCATTCGCGGGTCCGTATTCGACAGCGCCACCATAACATTTCTAATATCACCTGGCGGCAATACATCCATTTGTTCGCGAATTTTACCTGAACTTCCGCCGTCATCAGCGACCGTGACAATCGCCGTCAAATCAATCGGTTGTTTTTTCAAGCCTCGGAGGATGACTGGCAGTCCTGTCCCGCCGCCAATCACGACCACTTTCGGCTTTTGCGTCGTCGTCATCTCATTTTCCCTTTCTACGTTTCATATCTCGGTGCGATATTTGCGTTTCATATTTGGTTTTCAGATTGTTACCAACGTATTCCGACAGTGCCACAGAACGGTGTTGCCCGCCCGTACAACCAATTGCAATAACAAGTTGGGTCTTCCCTTCACGCTTATAAAACGGCAATGTAAATAGCAACATGTCCATCAGTTTATTAAGAAACGTCTCCGTCTCCGGCCATTTCATCACGTAATTATACACATCTCTATCAAGCCCAGTCAGCGGACGCATCTTATCAATGTAGTGCGGGTTCGGCAAAAAACGCACATCAAACACTAAATCAGCATCAATCGGCAAGCCATATTTAAATCCGAAAGACATTACCTGTACATTGAAAATTTCACGGTCACTTGTTTGAAACTCATTATTAATCCGGTCACGAAGCTCGCGCGGCGCCAATGTCGACGTATTAATAACAAGCTGCGAACGGCCTTTCAAATCTTCTAGCAATTCACGTTCCTGTCTGATACCTTCTAACACCGAACCATTTGGCTCCAGCGGATGATGGCGGCGCGTTTCTTTATAACGCGAAACCAACACTTGATCGTCTGCATCCAAGAAAAGCATTTTTGTCGTAATAAATGAGGTGTTGTCCAGCTCATCCAACGCGGTTTGAATCGAATCGAAAAACTCGCGGCCACGCAAATCCATAACGAGTGCGATTTTGTTCATTTTGCCAGATTCCTTCATCAGTTCCCAGAATTTCGGCAGTAAACTCGGCGGTAAATTATCAACACAGAAATAACCTAAATCCTCTAGTGATTGCATTGCAACAGTCTTTCCCGCACCACTCATACCCGTAATAATTACTAATTGCAGATGATTCGCTGCCATCAAAACCCAACCTTTCTATTAAAAAAGAAGCATAAACTCGTTGCCCCTTCATCGTCTTCTTCTACTCTCTTATTTTATCATACTCCGAACTGAAAACCTAAGAAAAGAAATCAGCCGGGCGTTTCATTTTTATTACAAAAAAACTCACATTCCAAGGAACATGAGGATTTCTCTTTAATTTTGCGCTTTTTCTGCATCTAGTCTTCTTTGTTTTGCTGCAGCATTCACTTGTTCATCCGCATGATAACTCGAGCGCACCATTGGGCCAGATTCGCAGTGAATAAAACCTTTCTTACGAGCAATGCGCTTTAGCTCACGGAATTCGCGCGGGTCATAGTAACGTGCCACTGGATAATGCTTTTTCGAAGGCTGCAAATACTGCCCAATCGTCAAAATTTCCACGCCATGCGCCAGCAAATCATCCATTGTTTCCAGTAACTCTTCTCGCGTTTCACCCAAACCTACCATAATGCTCGATTTCGTCGGCATGTCCGGTTCCATATCTTTCACGCGTTGCAGTAACTCCAAAGAACGATCATACGTCGCGCGATGCCGCACACTTGGTGTCAATCTCCGCACCGTCTCAATATTATGATTAAAAATGTCCGGCTTCGCATCCAACAACGTTTTCAAACTATCATAATCACCTTTCATATCCGAAGGCAAAACTTCCACCGTCGTTTGTGGCATCCGATACCGAATCGCATTCACCGTATTAGCAAAAACTTGCGAACCACCATCAGCCAAATCATCCCGAGCAACAGCCGTAATCACGACATGACGAAGCCCCATCGTAGCTACCGAGTCCGCTACGCGCTTAGGCTCACCTAAATCCAAATGCGTCGGCGCTCCCGTCGTAACCGCACAAAACCGGCACGCCCGCGTACAAATATCTCCGAGAATCATAAATGTAGCCGTTTTTCGCTCACCGAAACATTCCTGAATATTAGGACATTTCGCCTCCTCACATACCGTGTGTAAGCGATTTTCCCGTAAATTTATTTTTCACTGCTTTGAAGCTTTCACTATTACTAATCTTGATTTTCAGCCAATCCGGCTTCCTTACATGTTCCCGCTTCTTCTCCATTTTTCTCGTCCCTTCTTCATCGTGAAAATAAATAGCTGTCCTCACGAAACTTCGAATCAGCCAATTCGCGAACTTCGTCCCATTCTGCCTCCGACAACACATAGTCCACAAACGACACATCAAAAACTTCCGAAAACCCGTCTTGAAATGCCTTTTTCATCTCATCCAGCGGTATTTCCCGATTAATCAAATCAAAAATACCCGCCGCCTTGTTTCCAAACGTCCGCACCATCCGCTCTTTCACCCGCTCATTATCAAAAATAAATAAGTCAAACAGCTCCGTCACGTTTATCCGCAACGGAATCGACCCGTGTTGCAGCAAAATACCTTGATTCCTAGCCTGCGCACTACCGATAATTTTGCGGCCCTCCATCGTAATCTCGTACCACGAAGGCTCCTCAAAACAAATCGCCGTCCCGCCCCCCGTTTTTTTCTCATCAGGAATCGCACAATTCGCCTCAATTCCCAATTTCGCCAAGCCCGCAATCAAACCTTCCGAAATCAGCTTGTGCGCCGCTTTGATCGTTGGTGGAATCGCCTTATGTTCCTCAGAAATCACAAAACTGTACGTCAATTCATCATCATGCAACACCGCCTGGCCTCCCGTAGGCCTGCGAACCAGCTCAAAGCCGTATTGCTTCACCGCATCCATATTAATTTTGCCCTTCGTTCGTTGAAAATACCCCACCGAAAGCCCAGCCGGCGTCCAACCATAAAAACGCAAAACAGGCGGAATTTTCCCAGCTCGGTGCCAATCCGTTAATTTCTCATCCATCGCCATGTTTATCGCTGGGTCTAAGTTCGGCTGATTCAACAGCAACCATTGTTCCGTCATCCTGATACCTCCTTCACGCAATGCATGCCACTTGAATTTTCTTCGTTTGGCTTTATACTAAAGAAGAATGCGCTATCTTTCAAATGACTATCCGCATATTTCAAACAAAGGAGGTGCCACTAATTGTCTAACGCACTCGGTAAAAGCATCAAACAACTGCGAATTGACCAAGAACTCACCCAAAAACAACTCGCAGAAGGCATCTGTTCCCAAAGCTTACTCAGCCGCGTCGAACAAGGACTAGAAATTCCAAGTGTCCTAATCATCCACAACATTTGCCAGAAACTTGGTATCACAGTCGATTTCCTACTCGCCCAATCCCAACTCGACTCACCGCTCATCCAACTCAAAAAAGAATTACATGATTTGTACATCCAACACGACTACGAAACGCTCTACACCCATCTACACAAAAAGACATTAGCAACATTCGAAATTAACGCACAAGAAAGCTACTATTATTTTTATCTCGGCATCTGCGAACTAAAATATAAGAAAAATAACACGGCTGGTATCAGCGCATTAGAACAAGCTTTAACATTATCAAAAACCGACGTGATGCAAGCATTAATCAGCAGTTATCTCGCCCCAGCTTACTACGCCACTAACAATGAAATCGCCGCGCTACAACAATTAAATCACTGTTTACTATTCTTAAATAAACGCGACTTTTCAAGCGAACTCATCCCCGCCATTTATCATCATGTGGCGCTTTGTTACGGCTTTTCTGGCGATAATTTAACGGCAATCGAATACATTCACCTAGGCATCGACTGCTGTAAACGGCAAAACAATAATTTTTACCTCTCCTATTTGTTTTTTGAGCTCGGCGTATTTTTTATTCGTACCAACCGCAAGCAAACCGGAATCCGGAAAATGAAATTCAGTTTGGAACTATCCGCGTATCTCGACGAACAATTTGTGACCGCAGAACTTACGAAACGGCGCAAAGAAACGATTGAATATGCGAATAATCATATTTAAAGATATCGTTTAAAAGAGTAATAAATTCATCATTTTTAAAAAAATTCTATACTTTTCTTTATAAAATCTTTAGAGCTTACCCGTATAGTAAGCAATGCACCACATTTTTTATAGAGGAGAGAGGAAAATGAAGAAAATCAGTCTCAGCTTTATTGTGACAATGCTCATAGGCTTATTAATTGCTTGCACCCCAACAACCGCTGAATCAAAGCCCACACAAAAAAAAGTAAAACCACACAAGCAAAAGAAGCTCTAAAGCAGTTAGAAAAAAAATACGGATCGACATTAGGCGTCTATGCAGTCAATCCGAAAACCAGCCACACACTCCAGTACAACGCACAGGAACGTTTCGCTTATGTATCCACGTATAAAGCCATCGCAAGCGGTGTGCTACTGAAAAATCTAACCGAACAGCAACTAGAAAAACGCGTATTCTTCAAAAAAGAGGACTTAGTGGACTACTCCCCAGTCACCGAAAAACATGTGGAAAGCGGCATGACAATCAAAGAAATTATTCATGCAGCCGTTGCATACAGCGATAACACCGCTGGAAATTTGTTATTCAACGCGCTAAACGGTCCTAAAGGTTTCCAAGACGAACTCCGTAAAATCAAAGATGAAACAACAAACGCCGACCGCTACGAAACGGAACTAAATGTAGCCGTCCCTGGAGACCCTCGCGACACAAGCACTCCAGAAGCATTCTCTAAAAACTTGGCATTTCTAACGAGGCAAGGAAACTTACAACCAAAACAGTTAGATTACTTCAAGCAAACACTTATTGAAAACACGACAGGAGGTAAACTAATTCGAGCTGGTATCCCAAAAGATTACATAGTTGGCGACAAAACCGGCGCGGGCTCTTACGGAACACGAAATGATATCGCCGTTATTTATTCAGATGCCAAAGATAGAGAACCACTAGTCTGGGTTATTTTCTCGAAAAAAGACAAAGAAGATGCTACGTATGACGATCAATTGATTGCTGATGCATCCAAAGTACTCAGTCAATACTTCGATTTATAGAGAAAAAAGGATTTTCCAGTGACGGAAAATCCTTTTTCTGCGCTTATTTCTCAACGGTTTTCATTAATCCGTCGCGAACACGTTCTAATTTTTCGGTTGCTTCGTTTTCTGTTTGGCCTTTGATGCTGAAATAGAATTTGATTTTTGGCTCTGTGCCAGATGGACGTAGGGCGAACCATGAACCGTCTGCTAGGAAGCATTTGATAACATTGGATTTGGACATATCGATTGTTTCGATTGTGCCAGCCGTGATATCTCGGCGTTCGCTTAATTGATAGTCTTCCACTTTCGTAATCGCTTCGCCACCCATGTGCTCCGGAAGTGCTGCGCGGAACGATTTCATGATATTCTCAATTTGCTCCGAGCCATCTTTTCCGCTCATCGTTAACGATACTAAATCCTCTTTAAAATAGCCAAATTGCTCGTAAATTTCTTCGAGGTCTTCTGCTAATGTTTTGCCGGCTTGTTTGCTGTCCAGCGTCACTTCACAAATGGCAAGTAGCGCTTGAATCGCGTCTTTATCACGTGTGAACGGCTTCACCATAAAACCATTACTTTCTTCAAAACCAAATTCGAAGGTATTGGAACCCGTTGTTTCAAATTGATGAATTTGTTCGGCGATAAATTTGAAACCAGTCAGAACTTCAATCATTTTCACATCAAAATGGTTCGCAATAACCGTTCCTAAATCAGATGTTACGATGGATTTCAAGACTGCTGCGTTTTGTGGTAGTTCATTTTGCGCTTTCTTTTGTTTCAATAAATAATGCAAAATTAGCGCGCCTATTTGGTTCCCGCTTAGGACATCGTATTGCCCTGATTTGGTGCGAACTACAACGCCAAGACGGTCAGCGTCAGGGTCTGTTCCGACAAGAATATCCGCGTCATATTTCTCCCCATAGCCAATCGCGACTTCAAATGCTGCACGGTTTTCTGGGTTCGGTGACTTCACCGTCGAGAAATTTGGATCAGGAACGAACTGTTCTTCGACTTGGATGACGTTTGTAAACCCAACGCTTTCCAATGCTTTCAAGCCAAGCATCCCGCCAGTTCCGTGAAGCGGTGTGAAAACAATTTTCAAATCTTTGCCGTGATTTGTTACTAAATCATTGTTTACAACAACTGTTTTTACTTTTTCTAAGTATGGTGTGTCGACTTTCTCGCTGATGACTTCTAGCATGCCGTCTGCGATTAGCGCCTCTTTATCCGCTACTTGGACGGAGAAAATATCATCAATTGCATCGATATAACGCGTTACTGCACCCGCCGCGTGTGGCGCCATTTGCCCGCCATCATCGCCATAGACTTTGTAACCATTGTACTCCGCTGGGTTATGGCTGGCCGTAATCACAATGCCGCTATACGTATTCAAATAACGCACAGCAAAAGACAATTCTGGTGTTGGACGCAATGTTTCAAACACGTAACTCTTGATGCCGTGGTGCCCTAAAACACGCGCAGATTCATACGCAAATTCTGGTGACATATGTCGGCAATCATACGCAATAACGACGCCGCGTTTCTTCGCCTCTTCACCGTTTTCCGCAACATAACGAGCCAAGCCCTCCGAAGCCTTCCGAATCGTATAAATATTCATCCGGTTCGTTCCAGCACCTAGCACACCACGCATGCCCGCCGTTCCGAATTCCATATTACGATAAAAGCTGTCCTCAAGCGTTTTCTCGTCTTTTTCTGCATGTAACGCTTCCTTCAAGCTACCCTCAAGTGCATCATTTGCCATCCATTTCTTGTATTCCTCTTTCCATCCCATAATTCTCCTGCTCCTCTCACAAACTGCTGTCCCGAATGACTAAATCCGTAGATAGCGTTACTTTTTTTGTAATCGAGCGACCCGCGAGCAACCTTTCTTGCAAAAGTTCCACACCCGTCTCGCCCATCAATTCTGTATATACTTTCACCGTGCTTAACGGCGGAAAAACATATTTAGAAACACTCACATCATTCAAACCAATCACGTTCACCCGTTCAGGAACCGCAATTCCCTGCTCCTGTAACGCCCGCAAACAGCCAATCGCTAGCGAATCATTCGCCGCAAAAAAAGCAGTCGGCAAGTCCTCGCCAAGTTCGTTAATCGCCTTTGTCATTAATTCATACCCTGTTTTAACAGAAAACTTTCCTGAAAAACAGTATTTCTTTTCATATAAGCCTTTACGTTTCATATAATCGCGGAATGCCAGCCATCTTGTGTCGATAATATTAGCCGATTCATCACTAAACTGTTCTTCTCCAGTGAGAATGCCAATGTTTCGGTGTCCCTTTTCAATCAAATAATCAAGCACAGAAACGGTGGCTTGTTGAAAATCAACGACGACCGAATCATACTTCTGTACTGATTGATCTGAGTCAACAAAACAAATATTAGCATTCCAATCGGTCAAAGCTCTAATTTGATCCTGGCTAAACTTTCCAATAGCGATAATACCTTCCACATTGGGCAAACTTTGATCTGGTATATCTTGAAAAAACGCGCAACACTTGATAACCTTCTTCTTCTGCTTTGCGTTCCGCCCCGACACGGATTGATAAATAATATAAATCATCTAGCTCTTCTTTTTCCGAATACCAGTGCACAATAGCTATCTTGGCATTTTTCTTCTGTTGTTTGCGTTTATGCTTTGTATAAGAAAGTTGTTCTGCAGCCTCAAAAATTCGCTTCTTCGTATCATCTCCGACCGACAAAGTTTCATCATAGTTGAGAACCCTCGATACGGTCGCAATCGAGACACCTGCTTGCTTTGCAATATCCTTAATCGTTGCCACATCAACACGCTCCTCTGTTAGCATTTCGTGAAGCATACCTTCATTTTATCAGGTATTCCACAACACGTCCATTTTCATTTATTTACCATAGGAAAAGGCTGGGAACATCACATTCCTAGCCTTGGAATTCTGCCTATACTGTTGTAAATCGAAAAACTGTTTCTGAAAGGAATGTCTCACCTTTTTTAAGTACAACACATCCAAAATCATCATGATTCATTGCATCTGGCAAGCCTTGCGTTTCCATTGTCACACCAGCGTATTTCGGAACTAGCGTACCATCTATAGCAAATTTTCCAGACAGCTGATTGCCAGAATAGATGACCACGGAATCACAATCAGTTTCCATCTCTACGACGCGACCACTTTGCGGATCAACTAACCGCGCATCAACCTGATTTGGCGCATGATTTAGCACGAACGCGTGGTCATAGCCATTTTTGATAATGATATTTTGTGGATGTTCACTCGTTGCACCATCACGAATCGGTCTTGGCTCGCGCAAGTCAAATGCCGTTCCCGCGACGTCCATTAGTTCACCCGTTGGAATCGAGTCTTCACGCAGAGCAACAATGCGATCACTACGAACTTGCAACGTCTGATCTAGCACCGTTTTTGCCGCATCGCCTGCCAAATTAAAATAAATATGATTGGTCGGATTGAAAACCGTTGTTGCATCACTTGCCGCTTCGTATTTAATTTTCCACTCATTCGCATTGTTCAGCGTGTACGTCACGCGCACATCCAAATTTCCCGGATAACCATTGTGCCCATCAGGACTCGTCATCGAAAAGACAACACCGACCTCGTCGTCCCTTTCCAAACTTGCCGCATCCCAAATCGTTTTGCTAAAATTATTCGGTCCACCGTGTAGCTGATTCTCGCCCTCATTTTTCGTAAGCTCATAGACTTTCCCATCCAGTTCGAATCGCGCCTTCTCAATCCGGCCCGCAATCCGTCCAACAAGCGCTCCAAAATAAGGCGAATGCTCCAAATATTCATCCAATGTCTTAAAGCCCAGCGATACGTTCGTAAAATTATCCGTCGCATCCGGCGCCCAAGTTTCCGTCACAATCCCGCCGTAATCCAGCGCCTTTACACGCACACCGTTATCATTTTCCAAACAAAATTCCGTCACTACTTGGCCATCCAGCATGCCAAATTCCCGTTCCGTTACCTTCATTTTGCATCCTCCGTTCCTATTACAGTCTCGATGAACCGCTTAAACGCCTGTATTCCCGTCTCCGTGTCCTTAAACACACCAGCATCCGTCAGCACTTGACAGAACACCTTCCCGACTTCCTGTCGCAGAAATTCCATCACCGTCTCCGCATCAAAGCCACCTATCACCTTCAACTGGTCCGCCCATTCCAAATGATAATCCGCCATCGCATTCGGCTGATCCATCAAATAACGCGCAACCTCCTCAAGCTCAGGTTTCAATCGCGGCGGCAGCACCGCTAACCCCATAACCTCAATCAAGCCAATGTTCTCCTTCTTAATATGATGTAGCGTCGCGTGCGGATGAAACAACCCGTCAGGATGCTCCGTCGTCCGCCGATTATTCCGTAACACTAGCGCCAACTCAAACACCCGCTCGCCGTCAACGTCCCGACAACTAGCAATCGGCGTAATCGTATTATGCCGTTCCTCACCACTATACGCCAAAATGTCCACCGAGTCATCCGAATACCCTATCCATTTTTGCAAAATTGAATCCGCGGCAGTAACAATCTCCGTCGCACTCGCCGACCTCAATCGAATCACCGACATCGGCCACTTCACAATTTCCACCGTCACATCCGGAAACTCCGCCCAATGATACTTCGGAAACTCCTTATGTACAGGCGCTTTCGCCATGGCAAACGTATGCGCACCACCTTGATAATGATCATGTGACAAAATCGATCCACCAACAATCGGCAAATCCGCATTCGATCCCACAAAATAATCCGGAAACTGCGCTGTAATTCCAACTAACCGTTCAAACGTACCGCGATTAATCACCATCGGCCGATGCTCCGCCGACAAGAAAATACAATGCTCATCATAATACGCGTACGGAGAATACTGCAATCCCCAATCCTCATCACATACTCGCATCCGAATAATTCTGTGATTCGTTCGCGCTGGGAAATCTAGCCGTCCCGCATATCCTTCATTCTCCACACAAAGCGCACAAAGCGGATAACTCACTTCCTGCTCCGATTTCGCCATCGCAATCTGCTTCGGATCTTTCTCCGGTTTGGACAAGTTAATCGTCATTTCCAACTCGCCATACTCCGTTTTCACCCGATATTCAATATTTTTAGCAATGCTTCGCGTCTTAATATAATCACTTTCCTTACTCACCGCATAAAAATAATCCGTTGCTTTTCTCGGAGACTGTTTATATAATTCCCAAAATTCCGTATTTAATTGTGACGGCATTGGCATGAACAAATCCATCACCTTGCTTTGCCAGATCTCCTGTTCCGCCAAAGTCTCCCCAATCGCGCCCGATTCTATCGCTAATTCCGTCAGCCGATCCAGTAAAGACAAGCGATTCGCGGCAACATTCCCTGCCACCGCACGCTTTTCCGACCAGCCAAGCAAATCTAACAACCGATTCGTCACATACACACGATCCAACGCGCCGATTTCTCCATTTTCTATTGCTATATCAACAAACTGATCTACTATCATTTTTTACACCTCGTAGGTTTTTAGTTCGAGTAGCCATTCGGATTTTTAGAATGCCAGTTCCAGGCGTCCTCAATAATTTTATTCACATCCGTAAATTGCGGATTCCATTTCAAAACTTGTTGTGCCTTATCACTAGAAGCAATCAGCGTACTTGGGTCTCCTGCACGTCTTGGCACGATTTTCGCAGGAATTTCTTTGCCCGTCACGTTCCGCGCTGCCTCCAACATTTCCTTCACTGAAAAACCTTGGCTACTCCCCAAATTGAAAATATTGCTTTCGCCGCCGTTCTTCAAGTATTCCAATGCTAAAATATGCGCATCAATTAGGTCAACTACATGGACATAATCACGAATACACGTACCATCTTCTGTCGGATAATCATCACCAAAAATCGATAGTTCTGAACGTTGACCCAATGCCGTTTGTAAAATAATCGGTACTAAATGCGACTCTGGGTTATGGTCTTCACCAATCGAACCATCGAACTTCGCACCCGCCACATTGAAATAACGCAACGCTACAAAACGCGTATCATACGCCTTATCGCACCATTTTAAAATTTTCTCCATCATGAGTTTCGTTTCACCATAAGGACTTTCAGGATTGGTCGGCGCATCCTCTGTAATCGGGATAATCTCAGGTTCGCCGTAAGTCGCTGCAGATGAAGAAAAGACGATGTTCTTCACGCCAAACTCTTCCATCACTTCCAATGTTACTTGCGTGCCATACACGTTATTATTAAAGTACTCCAAAGGCATTTCAACCGACTCACCAACTAACGAATTCGCCGCAAAATGAATCACACCTTCAATGTTTTCCTTCTTAAATACGTCTTGCATAAACGCTTTATCACGAATATCCCCTTGATAAAAAACTGCATCTTTATGCAACGATTCCACATGACCCGTCTGTAAATTATCAACAACCGCTACTTTGTAACCCTTGTCTACCAATTGATCCACTGCATGCGAGCCAACATAACCCGCGCCACCCAATACTAAAATACTCATATACTATTCCTCCTTGATGGCTTTCGCTCCATCACTAATATTTGCAATATAAAACGCTGCTGGATAGCCAATTCTTTGCACGTAAGCTTGACCGACATTGTCAATAAAAGCATCTACGTGAGCCGTTTCCACTATCGCGATTGCACATCCACCGAAACCAGCTCCTGTCATTCGAGCACCTAAAACGCCCATCTGCTCCCAAGCTGTTTCTGCTAGCATATCTAATTCTACCCCAGTTACATGATAATCGTCACGTAAAGACATGTGAGATTCATTAATTAATTTGCCGAAAGTCATTAAATCCTCATTTTTAAGCGCTTTCGTAGCCTGTAACGTGCGGACATTTTCACTTACTGCATGACGCGCTCGTCTCACCAACGTCTCACTAGATATCAAATGTTGGTACTTATTAAACGTCTCCATGTCAAGCTCACCAAGCGACTTAATCGCTAACTCCTGCTGCAATTCCGCTAACGCTTGCTCACATTCACTGCGCCGCTCATTGTATTTCGAATCCGCCAATTCCCGCCGCTTATTTGTATTCATAATCACAATCGTGTAGCCCGCCAATTTCACCGGCACCATCTCATAATCCAGCGTATTACAATCTAACAAAATCGCCATATCCTTCTGACCCTTACCAATCGCAAACTGATCCATAATCCCCGAGTTCACGCCGATAAATTCATTCTCAACCTTCTTCCCAGTCAAAATCAGCTCCAACTCAGCCAACTCCAACCCGTACAACCCCTGCAAAATAACCCCCGTCAAAAGCTCAATCGAAGCCGACGACGACAGCCCAGCACCATTCGGAATGTTCCCATAAAAAAGCACATCCATCCCCGAATCAATTCCGTGCCCTGCCTCTTTCAAGAACTTAATCATTCCTTTCGGATAATTCGTCCAATTATCGCTTTTCCGATACTCCAAATCCGCCAAATCAAACGAAATAATTCCCAAATCCTCAAAATTAAGCGATATCAAACGAACTTGCGTATCATCCCGCTTCGCCGCCACTGCATACGTTCCAAGCGTAATCGCACACGGAAAAACATGTCCACCATTATAATCCGTGTGTTCCCCAATCAAATTAATCCGACCCGGCGCAAAAAACAACGCACCATCTTCCCGATGAAATACCCGCGCAAAATCGGCTTTCAATTTCGAAAAATCCATTTCCCCATACCTCCACATTCAAAATAGAACCTCTTGCGTTTATTATAATTTATTTAGTAAAATTTATCAACTAATTTTACTAAATAATTTTAGTGTAGCACATCTCAGATTAAACCAGCCTATAAAGTTTTCAATGTAATTAGTTTACAATCACATCGAAAAATAAATATAATTAATAATATAAAATATAT
>NZ_AODL01000009.1 GCF_000525995.1 Paenilisteria riparia FSL S10-1204
AGCATGTCGGAGCAAAAAAATTCGCTTGCATGTCGGTTGCAAAAGAGAAAAAGTATGCGAAAGAAAAGCGAAGCTCAGGAGAGAATAAGAAGCATGTCGGAGCAAAAAAAATTCGCTTGCATGTCGGTTGCAAAAGAGAAAAAAGTATGCGAAAGAAAAGCGAAGCTCAGGAGAGAATAAGAAGCATGTCGGAGCAAAAAAAATTCGCTTGCATGTCGGTTGCAAAAGAGAAAAAGTGTGCGAAAGAAAAGCGAAGCTCGGGAGAGAATAAGAAGCATGTCGGAGCAAAAAAAATTCGCTTGCATGTCGGTTGCAAAAGAGAAAAAGTGTGCGAAAGAAAAGTGGAGTTCGGGAGAGAATGAGAAGCACGACTTAACTGAAAGCATCCCAAGACATTTAATCAAGTCTGGGGATGCTTTCCTAATACAATGAGAGGGGCTTATTTAAAACCTTTAGTTATAAAATCATTAAACTTTTTTTGTAGATAGGTTTTATCGTCAACAGATGTATTTAGCTTCTCTAATTTATCAAAGAGTTCTATGATGTTTAAAGTATTGCTAGCTATCTCATCTTTATGAAGCTGTTCCAGTTTAGATTTAGTGGCTTTTTCGAGAGCTTTTGAACGCGAGAACTTATTAAAAATAGAAAATAATACATTCTCATCTAACTTTGTAGCTAAATTTGCTACATTGATTCCATCTATTATCCCATCTGTGTAAATTTTTAAATCAAGCAATTTCGCCATTTTCGAATGCACGGTTTCAGATCTGTTATTATGTTGTATCTTTACAACATTATCTCCGATTGCGGTAGACTTCATACCATTATTGTCATTGATAGTATAAATAAACTCGAATAAAACGGCACCTTCTCTAATTTCACTATTGGTAATGTTAATGCCGACCTCAATAGAAAAGTCACTATTTAATTTGATTTTCTCATCTAGCTTCAAAGTTAGATCTAGGCTAGAATCTGTAATATAAGCTTTTTCGATATAAACCTTTGTAGCCATTGATTTGGAATAATTGTGCATCGAAACTAAGGCTAGATAAAGAACTATGTTGTTATCATAGTTTCTGTATTGCTCAGAGGTAATTGCTCTAAGGTACATGTCATCTTCATTTTTACCAATACCATTGATAAAGCGATACTGCTTTGTCCTCCCTGTTGTATTGTCTAAAAGGTACTCTAGGTTTTCTCGTAAAAGATCAGTTTCATTCATTTTAAAACAATACCCTGAAAATTTGGACATATGGAATAATATATCTAAAAAGTCGGTACTAAACGAATAGATACCTGTAGCAGTAAAGGCTAAATCATCGGTGCCTTCCTCATTAAAAGATAGAATTAATTGCTTTTCATCGAATCCAATAAGCGATATATCTTCTATTGGGATTTTCATGTCTTTTTTTTGATTTCCAATTTGATTAAATCGCTTGATTACTTCAGCCGACCCAGCGATATTGCATTTTGCTTCAATGATGTTACTTAATAAGTTCTGTATATTTTCAGACTCCGTATCACTACCCAGTAAAGATAGAACTTGTTCTTTTGATGCATGCTTCATCCCATCTTGGTGCGAATTAAAACTTGTGGTTGCCATAAATTCTACTATAATAATCATCTCCATTTTTTATTAGAATTAGAGGCAGCTTTTTAGGCAGTTAGACAATGTTCTTGATAAGCTGCATTTTAATTGTCAGCGTTTTCAATACGTTGAATTTGAAAGATACCTAATACTAAGTTCTGACTCTATACAATAGAAGCTGACCTATTGTTTTTATTCATTAATATCATAGCATGTACAATATGTAGTGGTCAATTGATAAGGACACCCACATCATATGGTTTTGATTCGGGTGGAAAATTTAGTTATATTATAAAAATATTTTGGGCTTAGGAAATTGCAGAATCCAAAAAAGGTATGGTTAAATTGATAGGATGGAATACACTGGTTCCAAACGTACTTTAGGGTGGTGCCATTGAAGATACAGGTTTCTCTTAATCAGCGGGTCGGGGGTTCGAAACCCTCACAACCCATCTTAGAGTACGAGGAGTTTTCGCTATATGCGGAGGCTCTTTCTTGTTTGTGAAATTGCAAAAAATTGCAAGCATGATATAAAAATGTTGTCGATGTTATCTGGTATGCTCTTTTGCTTATTAGGAAAGAGGTGTCGGCAGATATCCACAAGTGCCTATATTCGATTGAGAATGTGGGCTTTTGTATTTTTAAAGTTGTTTATGCACAGAATTAATGTTTTTCTAGTATTTCTTAAATTTTACCTGACAATATCTTCATTATTCGATATAATAAAAGCATACAAAATGGGAGGGCTTACATGAAACAGGTAAAAAGTAATCATAGTCGAGCTAATCAAATAGCGACCTCGATGGGGCATGTGACAGATGCAATGCAACGAACGAGTAAGAAACAGGTACCCCAAGCAAGCCGAACAACGCTACAAGTAAATCAGGCAGCAAAGCAAAGTTCTAATCAAGCCAAGCAATTAATGAGCCAACTTGGACAAAATTTCTCGCGGGATGTGGGACATATTCGTTCTGTGGCAAAAGAATTTGAGCGGGCAGACCGAGCGCTTAGTAGTGGTTTTGATTTGGATTTACAACGCTTTGGAAAGTGAGGACAGCAGATGAATGAAAAAGAGAAGGAAATCGATCGTTGGAACCAACGTTTGCGAAATCTATCAGACAATCAATATGCTAAGGAACGTTAGTTGCGAAGGCATAGGCAGTTACAAGATGAAATTGACAATATACATAACCAGAATCATCGGTTGTTTCAAGACATTGGGAGCGCGTGGCACCGTGACCGAAAAATGGCGGTATTCTTAGAAGACCAGCGCCATGTTTACCAGCGACAGCATTTCCGTGTGATGGAGGAAATGGAAGACCGTCAAAGTCAGTTAAATGCAGAGCGAAAAGCTTTGTTAGACAAGGAAGCGGACTATTATGAGGCTCGCCGAAAGTTAACGGTAGGTGGTGAGCAATCATGAGCTTGCAAGTGTTTTTAGGAGAGATAGAAGCACAGTCCGATGGTATGGTTGCAGGATATCGTGATATGATAGAAGCGATGGAAGCATTGATGCGCGCAGTCGATGCCTTTGCGTTAGACCATGAACTTCAAGGACAGACCTATGACAGTGCGAAACAATATTTCGTAGCGACTTATCGCCCACTCGCCCAAGGCATGATTTGTCTTTGTGAAGAATTAATTCGACAAAACCAAGCTTTTCCGCGCGAGTTTCAATCGGAAGTTGCCACAACAGACGTCATAGAGGAGCAAATCAAGCAACAAATCAGGCAGTTAGACCAGCAAATACAAGACATCGAGAAACTAAGCAATAACGTCGTGGGTATGGCACTTATTACTCCGATTTTTGCAGATATGAAGCAGAAACTCCAAGAAAAATTAGAGGCATTGTACCAATTTGATAGGACAAGTGCTACATCCTTTGATGCGGCAATGGATATGATGGCGAATATTACCCAAGGGCTTGCCGAAATAAACAGTGACAAAGCATTTCAAACCGCCACAGGCACATTCAATACGATGGGATTGAATATGACATGGCGTTCTGCGTTACAAAAGCAATGGACAACCCGTGAAGAAGCTAGGGCAAAACAAGTCAAAGATGCAGAAACCGCAAGGCTTATTAAAGCCGCCGAAGATGGACCTCTTCCTTTCATACCAGAAGGGAATACGGCAGGTTTCGTTACGAAGGATGGGCGATTAGATGGGCAGGCAACCTATGAAAACGCCAAATGGCAACAAGCGCACTATCTTGCAGGTATGCGAAATGCTATGTTCTTAATTGATATGGTCACCCCAGTATTTGATATGTACCGTTGGAAAACAGGACTTGACCCGACCACGCAAGAGAAGCTTAGTCCATTTGAGCAAAATGAAGCAATCGCATACACGGCGTTGGCTTTCATCCCATTTGGAAAGCTAGGAAAAGTGGCAAAAGCAATCAAAGCATCTACACGTACAGATGAATTCAAATTTATTTTTGAAGGTGTCGATGAAATAAAAAAAGCAGAAGAAGCGGGGAAAGGTGCCAAATTTACAAAGCTAGCTAGACTTGATAAAATTGAGGTTACCTTTAAGCGTAATCCAAAACATGACCCAGCCGAATTTGCGAGGCAGTTAGCAGACCAAGAAAAAGGAATGAATGAATTAACGGTCAGCGAGTACTTAGCGAATCGGGAAAAATATTTGGCACAGGGAAGAGCTTTGGAAGGAGATGCGGCTCAACAAGCCGTTCGAGAAAAAAATCTTGCTAAGAAAACTGAGGAGCTGTATGGTAGCGGCTTATCTTGGA
The DNA here is from genome assembly GCF_000525995.1 of Paenilisteria riparia FSL S10-1204. Classification (GTDB taxonomy): domain Bacteria; phylum Bacillota; class Bacilli; order Lactobacillales; family Listeriaceae; genus Listeria_A; species Listeria_A riparia. Next base: position 4,341 of record NZ_AODL01000009.1, read on the forward strand.
ATGAATCAGAAAAGCAGGCTAAAAAATGGATGGAAACTCAGGCTGCTCTCCATAATCCTGATCAAATTGCAGGGGGTAATCCATTAAAAGTAGATGGGATAGGTGACAAACGGGTAAACTCCTCCATTGGAGCTCAATGGAAATATAGGATTGATGTAGTTGATGAAAAAATAAGATTAGTCGCAGGTTCAATGACAAAAGAGGAACTAAATAATACTTTACTTAACGTGAGGTTAAGGCAATAAAGGAGATGACATAAAATGAATCAAACAAATATTTTTGATGACTTTAAAACAGTCCTTGCTGTTGAAGAAAGCTTGAAAACACAGTATGCTGACAAGATTCCAAACGCTATGATGAAACTATGGAATGAGCTTGGTTTCGGTTCTTGTATGGGTGGATATTTAAAAATAGTAAATCCTGAGGAATATAAAGAAATACTGACAGAGTCATATCTTCGAAGCGAGAATACAATAGCTTTATTTGCAACGAGCATGGGAGATTTAATTTTATTAGAGACGGAAGCTGATGGAGATACTTATGTGGTAATGGTTAATTATAGATGGGGGAAAACTAAAGTCTTAGCATCTAATTTTGATTATTTTCTGCGTTTTTTAGAAGAAGATGAATTTAGAGATAGAGCCTTAGAATGGTATCCATATCAAGAGGCTAAGGAAAAAAACGGAACCCCTGCCTATGAAGAATGTTTTGGCTATGTTCCATTATTAGCACTTGGGGGAGCTGAAAAGGTAGATAACCTAAAAAAGGTGAAATTAAAAGAACATATCTTATTAATATCGGCTTTGGCAGGACCAGTTGAATAATTAAGGTGTATCTTGATTTAAGGGATGTTAAAAAAGGGGATATCTATAAGGAAATCTAAAATTCAGTTTTTATCAGTGAGCGTTAGTTCAATATTGTTATGCCTGATTTTAGTAAAGAGAGCTTTCTGCTGTGTGGAGGCTCTTTTTTAAATGTACTGTAGGAATTAGAGCTTCCACGACATCTATTACAAAGTTAAATGTAGCAAGTTTTTTAAAGCTGGGAGGTAGAGGTAATAGTATGGAACATATAGTGATGAGTGACTTTATTTCGATAGATCGAGTAACAGAAGATATGTGTACGAAATATAGTGGAAGTGTCCCTGATGAATTATTGAACATTTGGCGAGAGTTTGGAATGGGTACCTTTTTAGGCGGATATCTTAAACTCATTAACCCTGATGATTTCCACGACATTTTAGAAGAAGGTTATTTTAGAAGTGAGGTATCTATACCTATATTTGCAACGAGTATGGGGGATATAATTACTTGGGAAGATAACAGATACGTGAGAAAATTAAATTATCGGATGGGAACCTTTGAAGGAATAGCGGCAGGGTTTGAATTTTTTCTCGATGATTTGGCAAGTGATTATTTTAAAGAAAAGTATTTTGATTTGGCGCAGTATCAGGAAGCTGTTGAGCAATGGGGAGAGCCAGCTACGACGAATGTTTTGGCTACGTTCCATTATTAGCACTTGGGGGTGCCGAGAAAGTGGAGAATTTGCAAAAAGTAAAATTGAGGGAGCATATTCTTCTGATTTCTGCTTTGGCAGGACCAATTCAAGGAGTTGGTATTATGGAATCAGCATTTAAAATAGCAAAAGAAATAAGTGAACAACAGTATACATCCGAGGATATTTGTAAATATTTAAATTCCGCTAGTATATCAGTAGTTTATCAAACATTAAAGGAGATTGCGGAAAGGTCATTGCAGGAAGAAAATATACTAAATGAAGTGAAGGCTATTGCAATGGGTGAAAGAGAAATCTCTGGGAAAGGCTTAGGCGCAACAACAATGAGGATTATAGCTATAGCAACTTTAAAAGAATTAGGTCATAGCGCACTATTTGATTCGTTAGATGCTGATGATAAAAATTTGGTTATGGGAGCTTTTTTATAGAGTATCTTTATGAAGCCGCAAGACATTGGAAATCTAAAGCCGTTTAGACTGTGAAATGTAGGCGGTTTTTACTTTTACTATTTATGAGTTTGATAATCATGATATTTGTAAATAGAATGTGGTAGGCAATAGATATATATATCAATAGAAAATAGACACAGAAATTAATCTTTCCAAGAAATTATAGGTTGATGGCTATATTTTTTATGATGAAAAATTGTTGGCTTAAGGATACTCAAAAAATCCTAAACTTATAAAACGACGTACAAAATTTACCGATTCTCACAAATAAAATCCAGCCACAGCAACATTTACATCTATAATAATTCTCAAATTCAACTCTTAATCAGCGGGTCGGGGGTTCGAAACCCTCACAACCCATCTTAGAGCCTCAATGGATTTCGTGTCTATTGAGGCTGTTTTTATGTCTGAATTTGTTTGTGAAAGTGCAAAAAAAGTGCAAGTTGTTTTAAAAAAAGTTTGTCAATGTTGTCAGATGTGCTCTTTTGCTGATTAGGAAAGAGGTATCTGTGGGTTTTTAGTATTTGTAAAGTTGTGTATACACATAATTAATGAATGATGGTAAGACTTTAGGCCAAGCGACTACGCATAGCGGTACATCTACGCTTGTTGGTGTTGGTGGAGCTATGGCTGGATCAGCGTTAACAACGACAGTTTTAGTAGCTCTTGGGGTAAGTAATTCAGTAGGTTGGGCTGTTTTAGGAGGAGCTGCGGTTGGTTTTGTTGCTGTCCAAGGTTTTGAATATTTATATGATAACAATGTCCTATTAATAGGCTATACATATTTTTCTTGGTAAAAAAACAACAAAAATACAATTATATGTCATGTTAGTGTCTTTGGGGTTGTTTTTCAGAAAAAAACATGGAAAAAAGTACCCTATGGTTAGACGTATTTTAAAATATATAGATATAATTGGCACAAGGGATTCACTAAATATACAGAATATAGTGATTCCAATTCAAGATAGAGAAAAGGGGTAATAGTGATGAATAAAAAAACTGAGAAATTGGTTATACCTATTGTGACCGTGTCATTAGTAGTTGCGTCATTGGCGCCAGCTATTGATGTTCATGCGGAAGAAATTAATAAAGATGATGCAGTAGTAAGTGCAACAAATAGAGGAGATTTGCTTAGTTCAGATATAGGACAAGATGAGCTTACACCAGAGGAAATGGATGAATTTGATAAATATATTGTGGTTATTGACAATCAATATGTGATTTCCGAGGAGGGCAAGGAAGAGCTCACAGTGGACCAGCAAAATGTAGTGCAAAAGTACTTGGTCGCATCTAACAAAAGCGTCAAAGAAAATGGGCTTATCATTAATCCCAATACTAAAATAGCAGGGCAGTTGTTAGGTGGAAAAGGGCGTAATGGTGTTGAAATGCATTGGAATTATGCAAAAATACTCCTAAATGTTGAAAATACGAGAATGGTGGCTATAGGGTCTATAAGTGTTGCAGCTGGGGTAATAAGTCTAGCAACAGATGCGATTGTAGCCGGCTTGTTTGTTCCAGCTGCGGCATCAATATTGGGCTATAAGGCAAGTGGCATAAAAAACGGTACGTGGTGGGATGTAAATTTATTTACTAGTCATATATCGAAGTGGGGATGGCAATGAAATACATCAGATGGAAGGGTTCTATCACTGCTTTTGCAACACTTTTACTTTGTTATATACTATTAGACGTATTTGGATATGACAGTTTGACCTGGAAAATGAAATGGTTCTCTTTAGGGGTGTTTTTCGTTGTTGTTGTGCTCGGAAATATTTTTTTTATTGTAACGAAAACAAAGAAGAAAAAGAAGTCAACTGTTAAATAGAGCGTAAAGACTGACAGAATAAAAGAGGATGGGACAAAAGTTGATTAGTATCAACGGATGTTCCATTCCTTTTTTTTATATAGAAATAAGTACACAAAAATAGCACTCTTTGTTAAAATTAAAGTACCAACCAAAACCCAACAAAGGAGTGCTATTTATGTATATCAATTATAACATGGACCAATTAATTCTTCCAATGGATTTAGAAACAATGATTCCTGAAAATCATGTGTCACGAACGATTCATCAACAAGTAGAGGAGATTCCAGAAGTAACTATTCAAAATTGGCAAACGGCAGAAGGCCGTCCAAGTTATCATCCAAAAATGATGCTAAAAGTCATTCTTTATGAGTATTCCCAAGGCGTGACCTCTGGTCGAAAAATAGCGGCTATGACGCAAGAAAATATTCCGATGATGTGGCTAGCAGGACAACAAGCACCAAGTTATCGCACGATTAATCGTGCCCGAATTTCTCCACATTTTGATACTCTGTTAAAAAATATGTTTATTTCTTTTCATACCTTTGCGCTAAAACAACAACTTATTTCAGGTGAAAAAATATATGTAGATGGTACAAAGATAGAAGCAAACGCCAACAAATATAGCTTTGTTTGGCGAAAATCATCGGAACGGTTCCATGCAAGTCTACAAGAAAAAATCGGCACCCTTTACGAAGATATGAAGCGCCAAGTCGCATTAGATATGGAGAAAGATGAGAAAGAAGATTTTTCAATCGTGCAATTGGAGCAATTAGATCAAGTGCTTTCTGAAACGATTGAAGCCATTGATACCAGCCTCTGTGAGGCTGATAGTGTAGAACAAAAAGCCTTAAAACAAGAGAAACGGATGTGGACCAAACAACAAAAACAATTACAACGCGATTATTTACCAAGGCTACAAAAGTATCAGACGCATTTTCAACAATTTGGTGATCGAAATAGCTTTTCTAAAACAGATAGAGATGCGACCTTCATGCGAATGAAAGAAGATCACATGCGAAATGGACAATTAAAAGCAGGGTATAATGTTCAAATTGCCACGGAGAATCAATTTACCTTGCATTGTGCCATTTTTCAACGCCCCACAGATACACGTTGCTTCCTTCCCTTTTTATCTTCATATGAAAAGCAAATAGGAGGCCTTCCAGATTACATCGTCGCAGACGCTGGTTATGGTGGAGAAGAGAATTATAAATATCTATTAGAGGAAACCGATAGCCTGCCTATCATGCCCTATACCATGTATCGAAAAGAACAAAAACGCTCGTATAAGAAAGACCTGATGCATCGAGATCACTGGGAATATCGCGCAGCGGATGATTTTTTCATTTGTCCGAATCAGCGAAAGGTCCACTTTCAGCGGTATGCTTATCGGACAGATCGCTATGGGTATGTGCGTGATTTTAAAGTCTATGAATGCGAAGACTGTTCCGATTGTCCTTTGCGTGCAGCATGCACAACCGCTAAATCAGGAAAGAATCGAAAAATTTACTATAATCCAGTTTGGGAAGAACTAAAAAATCGAGCAAGACGAAGCCTAACATCCGAAATTACTTCTGCCATCTATCGGCAACGAAAGATAGATGTAGAACCAGTTTTTGGACATGTGAAGGCTCTTTTGGGGTTCACTCGTTTTCGTTTACGAGGGCTTCCAAAAGTAGCAACCGAAGCCAATCTCTACTTCATGGCTAATAATATGCGGAAACTGGCACGCCTCGCGTGCCCAAAAAAGAAAAAATACGTATCAAAAATCTGAATTTAGATTTTTGATACGTATTTTTCTAGGTCAGAGAACCTTTTGTCTCAGACTCTTTTATTTTTCCCGTTTTTCGTGGGCAGAGAGTAACAACTCTTAACGATTATTAAGCTTTTTAAACAGCTATGCCGTTCTCGGAAACGGCATAAGACAGCCATTGAAAGCTACTAAAACACATTAACACCTATCCACAAACATAGCTCTTAATCGGCGGATTGGGGATTCGAAACCCTCACACCCCATCTTAGAGCCTCAATGGATTTCGTGTCTGTTGGGGCTTTTTTTTGCGTGAATTTGAAAATCGGTGTCGAGTGTAGTTGTAGTCACTAGTGCCTTCCAAACAATACTTGACGCTTGATCGCTCTTGAATTTTTATGGTGAGGTATTTAATTCATAGAAGCTGTTCTTTTGCAGTTTAGACAACGATAATAATAACTTTTAGTTTTCGAAGAATTTTCAACAATCATTTTGCCACTGTTGCAATGCGGGCAAGTTTTAAAGTTTTCAATAGAATAGTTATATGATAAGGCCGCTATAAATTCTGGCGATACATTGGATATGAAATTAAATAATTTATCTCGCCCGATTAATTCTATTTTTAAAGAGTCGGCTTTTTTTATAGTACTTTGAATAAAATAAGTTGTAGTAATTAATTGTAGATGCTCTGCTTTGTGAATATGCTTTGCCTGTAGCAGCTTATTCAAGACATCTTCGCCGATGTTTTTAGTTTTACTAAGTGGGTGTGAGTGCTTAATTTGTATTGCTGTTGTAATATTCTTTTTCGTGATAAGTATGTCTGCTCCGCTATCGTTGTAACCATCAATAATTTCAGTGTTGTAATTTTGATATTCATAAAGGCGTGCTATTATCTCTGTAAATCTATCATTTTTTGCTTTATCTCTTGTTCTAGGTGGATTTACAAAAACATCAATGTCTTCATGATCAAATGGAAATGTAGATTTTGTCTTTTTAAATAGAGATTCGATAAAATTATTCATGACTGTTCTCCCCCGTTATAATTTCAGTTTATACAATAACTAAATATGTACCATCATTCTATAGCTAAAGGATATCCTAAATTATTACAACTATCAAATGATAAGTGTAAATAAATTATAGCAATCAGTAGAAATAGCAAAGAAGTCGAGAGTGAAATCGAAAACCAAACATTAGAAGCACCTTTTGATGTTGTTTATGAAAGCGAATCGTATATAATGCCTATAACTTAGTGAAGAACAAAAAATAGTTATACTTATTAATGTATTTTTGATAGTTTTGTGGTTTGTGAATCCTAAAAAGAAGTCAACTCCTAGATAGAGTACAGGATTTAACTGAATGAAAGACACCTAGCTAGCACAGTCTGCGTCTTTATTTTGCCCCGTTTTCCGTGGGTAGAGCGTATCAACTTGTAACGATTATTAAGTTGTTTTAATAGCTAAGCCATTGAAAGCTACTAAAACACCTAGCATCTATACAACTCTTATTACCAAATGGGGTTGGCAATGATATTTAGTAAGACAGTTTTTCAGGCAGATTTTTAGAATCAATGGTATGTTTTTGATATTACTGGTATACTCTCTTTTTTCACATAGATTCTATAAATACTGGAAATAAAATATGGTTAATATTTTTCTTTCTGATAATGGTTATAGCGAGATACTTTGCTATTAAAAGAAGAGATAAGAATGTGCCTTGATTGTAAAAGATGTAGACATGGATGTTTTTCACATACTAAGTATAGCTTAGGCAGTGTGCAATTCTTAATTAGCGAGGCTGGCTTTCGCATTACAACCTATTCCAGAGCCTCAATAACTTTTGCTACTTATATATGCACTTTTTGTTTGTGAAACTGAAATATTTTGTATACCTGTATAAAAAATACGTATCAAAAATCTTGATTCAGATTTTTGATACGTATTTTTCTCGGTCTCTCTTCCATCACCCATTCCCAGTGATCAAATTCCACACCAACAATGCTAAAGCTAAAACTAACAATAGATGTATCAACTTCCCGCCGATACGTAGTATTAAGCCAATTACCCATAGCGCAAATAGAACTACAATAATGGTCCAAAGAATACTTACCATATGTAAACCTCCTCAAACTTTGCCTTCTTTCTCTTTACCACACTACAAAAAGCTAAAACCTCTAATATTAGTATAGCTTCAAGTAATCTTCCTAGCAACATTCTTTAACTGTAAAGCACTGATAAAAAAAAGATAATTCTCACTCAATAATCCATTTTACAAAAATCATCAATAATAAGTTGCTCCATCGAACGAACCATGATATAATATTTTCGAAAGCGTTTACTTCATTCTAAATTCAGGAGGAATTTTAATGGAAAACAGTATGCTAAGGGAAGAAACAGGTGGCGAAAAGGGTTTTTACAAATTGTCTTGGTTGCAGCGGATTGGTTTTGGTTCTGGGGATATGGCGCAAAACTTAATTTACAACACGGTGTCAACGTATTTGTTATTTTTCTACACGAATGTTTTTGGGTTAAATCCTGGTTCTGCGGCGACAATGTTTCTAGTTGTTCGTATTATCGATGCGGTGTGGGATCCAATTGTTGGGACGATTGTGGATAAGCACACGACGCGGTTTGGGAAGTATCGGGGCTATTTAATTTTGGTTGGATTGCCATTGTCGATTTTCGCGATACTTGTGTTTTGGAATGGTTTTTCGGGAAGTTTGTTGTATGCTTACATTACGTATGTTGGGTTGTCGATGCTTTATACGTGGATTAATGTTCCTTACGGTGCGCTGAATGCTTCGCTGACTCGTGATAATGATGAAATTACGAAATTGACGTCTACGCGTATGTTCTTGGCGAATCTTGGTGGACTTGCTGTGGCTTACGGTGTGCCTGTTTTGGTTAAACTGTTTTCTGCTGACGGATCATGGGATACGAAAGCATCGGCCAGTGGTTGGCTCATCACGATGACGATTTATGCTGTTGTAGGCTTTGCTATTTTAATTTTCTGTTTTACGCAGACGAAAGAACGCGTTGTTATGGAAGTGGAAAAACAAGATGAGGTGAAGGTTTCTGATTTGCTGACGGAATTTAAGCGAAACAAACCGCTACGTGTCTTGGCTTTCTTCTTTATTACTGCTTTTGCAATGATGTCGATTGGGAATGCTGGCGGTGCTTATTATATGCAATATGTTGTAAAAGCTTCTGACTCGGTGCAGTGGTTCAACGCGCTAGGCTCGATTCCGGCGTTTATTTTCCTACCTTTAGTTCCATCCATCAAAAAAGCGATTGGTAAAAAGCAATTATTCATGGTCTTTCTCGGAATTGCGGTTATTGGGATGATGGCGCTATACTTTATTCCGAATCCTCAAGATCATGTGACGCTAGTTTTGATTGCGCAGTTCATTAAATCGACTGGGGTTATCGTTGCTACGGGCTATATGTGGGCGCTTGTTCCGGAGGTTATTTCTTACGGAGAGCTTCAATCGGGACGCCGTATTTCTGGTATTGTAAACGCTTTAACCGGATTCTTTTTCAAATTTGGTATGGCTTTAGGTGGCGTAATTCCTGGTTTTGTCCTTAGTATTACTGGTTACAATGCGAACAGTGAGGCGCAGTCGGCATTCACGCAGGAAGGGATTCTGTGGCTTGTAGCTGTATTGCCAGCGATTTTGCTGATTGTGGCGATGATTATTATTTCTAAATATGATATTACTGACGAGCGTTATCTCGAAATTAGCCGTGAAATCGAAAGTCGTAAAGATAATTAAAAATAGGAGGTAAAAGGGTATGCAAATTGAAAATCCAGTTTTAACAGGTTTTAATGCTGATCCGTCTATTATTCGAGTGGAGGACACATATTATATCGCAAACTCAACGTTTGAGTGGTTTCCAGGCGTGCAGATTCACGAGTCTACCGATTTAGTTCATTGGCAGCTTATCGGGCATCCGCTATCTACAACAACATTGCTTGATATGAAGGGAAACAAGGATTCAGGTGGGATTTGGGCGCCGGATTTATCGTATGCGGACGGGAAGTTTTGGCTTGTATATACGGATGTTAAAATAACGGAAGGCGCTTTTAAAGACGCTACGAATTATTTAACGACGGCAAAGGACATTCGCGGACCTTGGACGGACCCGATTAAACTAAATGGTGTTGGCTTTGACGCTTCGCTTTTTCATGATGACGATGGCAAAAAATACTTGGTTCAGATGGAGTGGGATCACCGAGAGTACCGCCATCCGTTCAACGGTATTAAGCTGACGGAATACTCGGCGGAAGAAGCGCGTTTATTGCCGGAAACGGGACGGATTATTTATCACGGAACAGATGTGAAGTTAGTTGAAGGTCCGCATATTTATAAATTATTTGGGTACTATTACCTTTTCTGCGCGGAGGGCGGGACGCTGTTTTCACATCAGGAAGTCGTGGCGCGTTCGAAGACGTTGTTTGGACCTTATGAAACGCAGCCGGGTGAGGTGTTCTTGACTGCTTTTGATGCACCAGAGAACTATTTGCAAAAAAATGGGCATGGCGCGCTAGTTGAGACGCCTGCTGGTGATTGGTATTTTGCGCATTTAACGGGTCGTCCTTGGCATCATGATACGGAGTCGAGCCATGATCCGCGAGGCTGGTGCACGCTTGGACGGGAAACCGCAATTCAAAAAGTGACATGGGATAAGGATAACTGGCCTCATATTGTTGGCGGGAAACAAGGCAGTCGTTTTGTTGATGCGCCAAAAGACGCGGTGTCGCAAGTTTACCCGCTTACGTACGATGAAAAAGATGATTTTGATGTGGCTTCGTTGAATATTAATTTCAATACGTTACGTGTACCTTTTGATGAAAAAATGGGCTCGCTTTCTGCTAATCCGGGTCATTTAAGGCTGATTGGGAAAGGGTCTTTAGCGAATGAACATGAGTTGTCGCTCGTTGCAAGACGTTGGCAAGCGTTTCATTTTGAAGCGGAAACGGCGGTTAAATATGAGCCAACGACGTTCCAACAGATGGCTGGATTGGTCAATTATTACAATTCGCAACACTGGTCGATGATTCACGTGACTTGGAATGAGATAAACGGCCGGGTCATTGAAGTCACTCAGAACGATTGTGGCAATTTGACGAGTTTTTTGAAAGAAGAGGCGATAAGCGTTCCGGACAGTGCGGAGTATGTGTATTTCAAAGTTCGCGTGGAGAAGAGCCATTATGTGTACGCCTACTCATTTGATGGCGAGAATTGGCAAGATATTAAGCCAAAACTAGATGCCAAAATTTTATCTGATGACTATGTCGTGCAGTCATATGGCGGTTTTTTCACAGGTGCTTTTGTCGGAATGGCGAGTGTCGATTACTCTGGCTACGATTTGCCGGCTGATTTTGATTATTTTGCTTATAAGGAAAAATAAAAAATGTGAACCACTGCACTAGAAATAGGCGGTGGTTCTCTTTAACTTTTAACATGACGATATGTTATACTTTTAGAAAAAGGCAGTAGGAAAGGGACGTATGGTATGACTAAAAAAACTGATCAGGATGTTATGAGAGAAAACAAATAAAAAAATTAGTATTAAAAACTCTATTTAATGCTGGTCAGACGTCAAGGAGCTCGATTGCAAGCGCGGTTCATTTGCAGAAATCTACGGTGTCTTCTATTATTCTTGAACTGCATGAGGACGGGCTTATTGAGGAGCTTGGCATTGGAGAGGCTTCGAACGCGGGTGGACGGAGACCAAATTTGATTCAATTTAATTATCGATACGGCTATGTCCTGGCTTTTGATATGGGTGCTAGGCATTTGCGGTATTCGGTTAACTATATGAACGGCGAAGTTATTCAAAAAGAGTCGCTGCGTCTAACTGGTCGCAGTATCAAAGACGTTTTTCAGATGATGCAGCAGGTCATTTCTGGGTTGCCTGCTTTTGATACGATGAACGGGTTGCTAGGAATTGCTGTTTCGGCGCACGCCCCTGTTCACGAAAATGAGATTCGATATAGTCCGTTTTTGGAACTTGATTCGTTTTCGTTATTGGAGGCGTTGCAGGGAATTGTGGACGTTCCGATTTGTTTTGAGAATGAGGCTAATTTGACGGCGATTTCGATTCGTGATTTTTGGTATTATTCGGGCGAGGAGCCGCTTAATAGCTTGTTAGCTTTGAATATTCATAACGGGATTGGTGTAGGCACCATTATTAATGAGCAACTGTATCACGGTATGCAAGGACTGGCTGGGGAAATCGGGCGTTCGGTCATTTTCAAGGATGGCCAAGTGTATCGGTTAGAAGAACTGTATTCTGAAAAAGCGGTCATGGAAAAAATAGCGCAGCAAAATGACAAGCAAGAACTAACGGTAGAAGAATTCGTCGCTTTAATCAAAAGTAAAGACAGTTTTGTTTTAGCGGTTGTTGATGAATGGGTTACGGCGATTGCGCAAATAACGTATAACTTAGTACAATACGGCGCGCCAGAAGCAGTTTTCCTATCTTCGCGTTCTTTATCGCAATTTCCGGAATTGCTAAATCGAATTTTCGAGGAATATAAAGCATTAAATCCGCTAGGGGAAACACGAATCGAGTTCACACAACACGATATTTACGAATCTTCATTACTTGGCGGTGTCGCACTTATTGCACGGCAAGTTCTAGGGTTGGAATCGCAAGACCTCATTTTTAAAAAATAAGTATCGATAAAACTACGGACATGTATGTTCGTGGTTTTTATTTGGAGATTTTGGTGAAAACGCTTTACAAAAAGGAAGAGACGAGGTATGATATTTATATAGTTAGTTCGACAGACCAACTAATTAAAACGAACGCGACAATTTTATGAGGAGGCTATATTATGAGCTATTTTCCACAAGTAGAAAAAATCCAATTTGAAGGTAAAGAAACGAAGAACAAATTTGCATTCCGTCACTATAACGCTGATGAGATTGTTTTAGGGAAGCCAATGAAGGAACATTTACGTTTTGCTGTAGCGTATTGGCACACAATGACACAAGATGGCAGTGACCCGTTCGGTATGCCTACAAATGAACGTACTTGGATTGGCGCAACGGAGATGGAAACGGCTAAAAACCGTGTCGAAGCATTCTTTGAAATTCTTGAAAAACTAGGCGCAGAATATTTCTGTTTCCATGATATCGACGTAGCTCCAGCAGGCGATTCGATTGAAGAATTCATGAACAATTTGGACGAAATTACAGATTTAATTAAAGTGAAAATGGACCAAACTGGTATCAAATTACTTTGGAACACAGCAAATATGTTTTCACACCCTCGTTTTAATAATGGTGCAGGTTCGACAAATGATCCGGAAGTGTTCGCATATGCAGCGGCACAAGTAAAGAAAGGCTTAGACATTTCTAAGAAACTAGGCGGCGCAAACTACGTATTCTGGGGCGGACGTGAAGGTTACGAAACGCTTCTAAATACAGACATGAAATTCGAACAAGACAACATCGCGCGTCTATTCAAAATGGTAATTGCTTATGCAGAAAAAATCGGTCATAAACCACAGTTCTTAATTGAGCCAAAACCAAAAGAGCCATCCAAACACCAATATGATTTCGACGCAGCAACTACGATGGCATTTATCCAAAACTATGGCTTAGAAGGCGACTTTAAGTTAAACTTAGAAGCGAATCATGCGACTTTGGCTGGTCATACTTTCGAACATGAATTGCGTGTGGCACGTGAATATGGCGCGCTCGGCTCGATTGATGCTAACCAAGGCGATATGTTACTTGGCTGGGATACAGATGAGTTCCCAACGAATGTGCTTGATGTGACGCTTGCGATGTATGAAATTTTGCAAAATGGTGGTATTGCGCCAGGTGGTATTAATTTTGATGCGAAAGTTCGTCGTTCTTCTTTTGCGATGGAAGATTTGTTGCTAGCACACATCGCGGGAATGGATACGTTTGCTCGTGGCTTGAAAGTTGCTGCGAAGTTAATCGAGGACAAGTTCATTGAGAATGTCATTGCAGAACGTTATGGCAAATGGTCAAGTACAGACATCGGTAAAGCTATTTTGGAAGGGAAAGAGGACTTAGAGTCACTTTCTAATTATGCATACAAACATGGTGACACGATTAAGTTAGAATCAAGCCATATTGAATATGTTAAATCTGTTTTGAACGACTACTTATTTTAAGTGAAGGAGTTTTAGCTGATGAGTTATGTATTAGGCATTGATCTTGGAACGAGCTCCCTCAAAGGTATTCTCATGAATAAGGCGGGGCAAGTGATTGCGGAAGCTTCAGCAGAATATGACATTGATTCACCGGCGCCAGGTTTTTCCGAGCAGCATCCTGAATATTGGGTGGTTGCTTGCGAAGAAGTGCTGACAAGACTGAGCATTGAAGTCACAGATTTTGGCGCAGAGCTTGAGGCTATCAGTTTTTCAGGGCAAATGCATTCGTTAGTGACGCTTGGCGACGAGGATACATTGGTGTATCCGGCGATTTTATGGAATGATGTGCGAACGACGAAACAGTGCCAAGAAATCATGGACACATTCGGCGAAACAATCATCGAAATTACGAAAAATATCGTACTAGAAGGCTTCACCTTACCAAAAATCCTATGGCTACAGCAAAATAAACCAGAAGTTTGGGCAAAAGTTCGCAAAATTATGTTGCCAAAAGACTATTTGGCGTTCATCCTGACTGGAAATATGCACTGCGAGTACTCAGATGCCGCAGGAACATCTCTTTTTGACATCGAAAAGCGCGACTGGTCTGTAGCGATTTGCGAGAAGTTCGCCATCGATATGTCGATTTTACCGCCAGTTGTTTCGTCTGTAGAGCAAGTTGGCGTGGTGAATGCTAGCTACGCCAAACGTTTCGGCTTGCAACGGGAAGTCAAAGTGTTTGCCGGTGGTGCGGATAATGCGTGTGCTGCACTTGGCGCAGGCGTCGTGAACGAAGACTATGCGCTAGTTTCCCTTGGTACGAGCGGTGTTTTCAGCTCATTTGAAGCAGAAATATCGAACTATAAAGGCAAACTGCATTTCTTCAATCACGTCATTCCAAACGCCAATTACTCGATGGGCGTAACACTTGCCGCGGGAAATTCCTTGAACTGGTTTAAAAATACATTCGGCAAAGGCCTGAGTTTTGCAGAATTATTGGCTGATGTGTATACCGTGGCACCAGGGAGTGAAGGGTTGCTTTTCACACCGTACATCGTTGGCGAGCGAACACCTCACATCGATTCAAAAATTCGCGGCAGCTTCATCGGCATCGATACACGACATGAATTGAAACATTTTGCGCGCGCCGTACTAGAAGGCATTACTTTCAGCTTGAAAGACGCTCAAGTTTTGATGGAAGAAGCAAAAAACAAGAAATTCAAGCAAATCATCAGCGTTGGCGGCGGAGCAAAAAATGCCGATTGGATGCAAATGCAGGCAGATATTTTCAACGCAGAAATTATCCGTTTAGAAGTAGAACAAGGTCCAGGCGTTGGTGCATGTATGATTGCAGCTGTCGGCAATGGTTGGTTTGAAGATTTCGAAGTATGCCGCAATATTTTCGTACAGTACAAGGACGCGACATTCACACCGCGAGAAGAAAATGTACAGAAATACGAACAATTATACGATGTATATACACAAGTTTACCCAGCTACCAAATCGATTTGCAGTAATTTAACGGATTTCAATAAATAGATGCACAATATACAAGACGCATTATTATGATTATGTTTGGAGCCTCGACAGTTGCCATGCCTGTCGAGGCTTCTTAGGTATAAATGTAATAAAATGATGTAAAAAAAATTCGAATCTGTTTTTAAAAAATGAAACAAATATATCTTTAACGATATATTGAGAAAAAACGTAATTATTTATATAATTAAAAATGTTTGCTAGTAGCAAGCAAGTATAGCTCTATGTTATGATGAATGGTAACAGATGTGAGTGATTTTTATCAGCCTAATAAGTGTTTTATGGAGCTATGTGAAATGGTGGCACGTATCTTATGTTTTATTAGGATACGCTTTTTTAATAGCTCTGGTGTAAGAGGGGGTAGGCGGGAGTGGCCAAGAAAAAATGTTTTATGTTATTAATGATAATTATAGGAGGGATTTTCATGCGAGATATGGATGTACAAGGACAGTCGCTACCACGCTTATCAGGAATGTTTATTCGAACAGATTTAGTTGCTTCACCAGAAGATGCACAGAAACAGCGCAGACAACCTTGGGGAAAAACGCAATATCAAAGCATTTCGGCTAGCTTAGCTCAGGCAAATATGTCCGTCCTTATCCCACAAATCTCCGTCAGCTATATCGACGCGCAGAGGCAAATATTTTACTATCCAACAAGACGTTTTCAAGCGACAGACCAGTCTTCTGTTACAGAACGATCACAGCTAAGTTACGCATTGCAGAGCGCAAAAGACAATAATATCGATGTTTACTTACCGTTGCAATTAAGCGAGTCATCGTGGTTTCAAGCGCTATACGATCACTTTGAATCACCAGAAAGCCAAGCGTTCTTAAAACAAAGTGCCTCCTTTTCTATTCAGATTGCAGATGAAATGATACAGTTGTATGGTCCATCTTATGCAGCGCAAATCAAAGGTTTTTATCTACCTTTTGAAGTGGACAATGCTAACTTATATGAAGGAGAAGCGCTGGAGCGTTGGATTAAATACTACTTGCAGCCAGTAACAGCTCATTTGAGAGAATTACTGCCAAAAGGGCGTATTGTAACTAGCCCGTTATTATACACTAATCTTGTACAACCGACGCGGAATGATGTTGCTCAATGGAACTCGATGTGGCGTAGTGTGTTTGACCAGACGGAATTAGACACGCTGATGCCTCAGGATGGCGCCGGGTGGGAAAGTTCATCCGCTGATCAGTTAGGGACGTGGTATCGATCTATGTCTGACATGATTGCGGTAAGTAATAGTGATCGTAAGTTGCAGGGGCGCGCTACTAATGTTGAACTTTGGAATAACCCAGAATCATACAGCATGTCAGGTTCGAAATCAATGGATATGACACGACTGATGAAAAATATGGAGGTTGTGGATCCTTACGTGAAGCGACAAATTTCATTTAGTGCGCATAGCTTAATGCCGATGAGTGAAACTTTTTTGGCTGGTCAAACGAATAATGAGGCATACTATCGTGCCTATGTAGAAAGCCAGCAACTAGGCTATATACCTAAAAAAATCGTAACAAAACCTGCTGTAAACTATACGATAGTGAACCATAATAATATTGTGTTTGATATCACGCGCACAGGAGAAGAAACTGGTTACGCTATTTATCGAACAATTGATGGCAAACGTATTAAAATTAAAGATGTGTATGCGGAAGAAGGAAAAGTAACTACTTCCTTTACGGATAATCAAGTTATACCTGGTGCAAGCATTCAGTATGAGATCATGGCGTTTGATGCATTTGGCAATCGGAGCACTCCGTATACGTGCGCCTTAACTTTACCGCCAACCATTGCAGACGGTGTTTCTGACTACAAAATAAACACCCCAAGTATTAATATGCGCGCGCTATCGACTGGCCTTCCAGTAGAAACACTCACTTTCGCAGATCAATCGGAAGGCTTCTCATACGAGGGAGATCGCGTTGTTGCTACACGATTAACGCAACATCGCGCGTATGTTCCATGGACAGAGAAACGGGACGACTACACCATCCAACAACAAATTTATACAGATGCTCAAGGATTTGCTCATCTTCGTTTAGACTTAGGGAAGCCTCAAAGCATCCAAGCAATAGGCATGTCCTTTCTACAAGATAGAAACGCATCTATTCGTATCCCTGCATCGATTCAATATGAAGTGGATGGACACATATATGCAACCGCTAAACAGCCGAGTCTCGCCCAAATCGATTTTACACAACCTGTCATTGGAGATAACACATACCAAGCTGGTGAAAACTGGTATTGGGGTTTTCCTAGTGCAAAAACACAAGGACAGATCATAGACATCAAAATAAAATTGGAATATAATTCGTATCTTTTTATGCGGGAGCTTATCGTTTTATAAACTTCTGAGCAATATTGATAAGCTATCAATCTCTCTTCTCACTACTAGTAATCAGGAGAGAGGTTGATAGCTTTTTCGGTTTGAAAATGTAGTTTTATTTTAGTGTTTTATTGGTATAATTTATCCTTTTATAACTTTGTTTTTTAGACTTGCTAAGGCATCAGCGATTTTTAGTGTTGCTTTTACAGATTTTCTATTTAAGGTTCCTTTGTAATACTTAACTCGGGTGTTTACTTTGCGATTTTCATCTATGCTAAGTTGTAAGCGCTTCTCAGTTTTGGTTAGCTCAGTTTCTATTTTTTTTGTTTATTTCTCGATGTGAATCCATTTGTTTCTTAAATTCTACTCGTTCGTTAGTGTACAATGTTTTCAAGTTTACAAGCTGTGAGTTAACGCGATTGACATGGTACCTGAGTTTGAAATCTTGACGTTCTTCTAATAAATTAGTAGAAACTTGTATACGTGCCAGCATTTTTTTTTGAATCTAGTGTCGTTGATGGGTTTGGGGCTTTGTGGGAAGTCTATTGTTTGAACTAGAGTATCTAATGGTGCTGTTTTTCTGTTTCGATTCGCTTTATAAATATGTTCTAGCCCATTTATATCGAGAAAGTCAAGGTAACTATCAAAGTTACGAGCCTGCACTTTTTCGGCAGACTTCAAATCAACTTTGTTAAGAACCTCCTCTATACTTCTTGTATTTTTTAGTTCATCAATAGTTATATGTGTGAGGCCATGATAAGCCGCTAACTCTCGCATACGAGCGTCTTGTACAAAAGAAATATTTGGTGTTCCGACGATGGTTGGAATAATATTGCCATGTAGACGAGAACCAATGCTAAAGTCGATTTCTTTAGCAAAAGCATACCAACTGGGCATGTTAGTAAAATATTTAACTCGACCTTCTTGATAGAATTTATGCTCAGTAGAAGTGGGGTAGTCATTTGCATCACTGGTAATACTAGGCCCACCAGCAAACATCAAATAAAATTCATCTAAATGCTGCGGAATGAAATGATAATCTTTATGTGTCTCAATCATATTATTCAAGAACTGTATCGCAATGTCGGAAGAGACTGGGGAGGCATTGATTGCGATAGAAGATTGTTCCGTCAATTTTAGATCCCGTATTTTCAGCTCTCTACCAAAAGTATAGAGAGAAGGGCAACCAATAACACGATAGTCCACACCTTCCTTAAAACCTAGTTTCTTCAAATAATCAGCCGTGATTTGGCCACGTACACCAATTTGTGAAGATTTCTCGAGCACCGCTTTTACGAAATTAATCACGTCCTCATCAAATGAAAAACCTTCCTCTAACTGTGGCTCATAATTAGCGCGCAAACCGACTCCAGTAACGATAACTGGAATTTTCAAACGACGAATTAATTCTGTATAGTTACGCAATGTTTGGCGGAAATCGTCCCGAAAAGCATCAGCTAACGGAACAACGTATAAATCATAATTCTCATTGATGCTCTCAGCTAAATTTGGATTTGATGATAATCCATCGGCATCTATTTCCACATTTTCATTCCATAATGTACGATAAATACTGTATTGATAAGCTAAATTCCCGTTGTTAAAGCCCGTTCTATCTTTTAAATAAATATCTTCTGCTGTATAAATATCTGTAGGGCGCATGCCTGACCTAATGAGTATTCTTTTCATTAAAATGTCACGTCCTTACAATTTTATAATTAGTTCCTATAAAGTATAACAAAATGTTGATTTGACTAGCATCATTTTTAACTTTTAAAGTAGGGAGCATTTCAGTAGTAGTATTATTTAATTTTCCAATCTTTATATAAATCATCAAAAACACAAAACTAATACAAAAAAGGTTATCGGAATAGCGTCAAATCCGTTTCAAAGAAGTCTGGATAAGCACTACCATTTATTAAACCACTGCCAGTAGCTACTTCTATTGCAAAATCAAGCGACTATGCAATAGACAACAAAAACTAACCCATTTACCCGACTAATATAAAAACATCTAAAATACTACATTTCCCTCCCGCTTTCATTATTTTATGATAACATCTTAATAATACCACTAAAATAATGGAAATTGAATAGATAAAATATCCTGTGAAAAAGGACGAAACAAGCAGCCAAGCAGTGTCTTCGTTTAATTTGTTAGATAATTACGACTGTTTTATTTGTCCAACAATACACTAAATATACACTCTATGCTATCTGTATCAATCCATAATACACTAAATGACGCATCATCAATAACCATCTCTAAACCATTGTCCCACAATCAACTATCCGGCAATACACTAAACTTGGCACAAAACTTGCAATATCATAAAACGGGCAGCAAAAATAAATGAATCATATTAGGAGGGAAAAAGATGGTAGGAATTATCCTCGCAACTCACGGTGAATTTGCTGAAGGCATTTTGCAATCCGGAACGATGATTTTCGGAGAACAAGAGAACGTTAAAGCAATCACTTTGATGCCAAGCGAAGGCCCAGAAGATCTGAAAGCTAAGATGGAAGCAGCAATCGCATCCTTCGATAACCAAGATGAAGTACTATTCTTAGTCGATCTTTGGGGAGGAACACCTTTCAATCAGGCAAATGGTCTTTACGAACAACATAAAGACAAGTGGGCAATCGTAGCTGGCTTGAACTTGCCGATGTTGATTGAAGCTTTCTCATCTCGTTTCACAATGGAATCTGCGCATGAAATTGCAGCAGCTATCCAAGTACCCGCTAAAGAAGGCGTTCGCGTCAAACCAGAAGAGTTACAATCAGAAGAAGCAGTCACTGAACAAGGCCCAGAAGAACTTACGGCAGTTGGTGACGGTAAAATCGAATTTGTACTAGCGCGCGTCGATTCTCGATTGCTACATGGTCAAGTAGCTACAGCATGGACAAAATCAACGCATCCAACAAGAATCATTGTTGTGTCAGATGCGGTTTCCAAAGATGATTTACGTAAGAAATTAATCGAGCAAGCAGCACCACCAGGGGTTAAAGCAAACGTTATTCCAGTTAGCAAAATGATTGAGATTTCCAAAGACCCGCGTTTTGGCAACACAAAAGCACTTTTATTATTCGAAAATCCTCAAGATGTTTTACGCGCTATTGAAGGCGGCGTAGAAATCGAACAAGTAAACGTTGGTTCTATGGCTCACTCAGTCGGTAAAGTCGTTGTAAGTAAAGTACTTTCAATGGGACAAGACGATGTCGAAGCCTTCGAAAAACTAAAAGAAAAAGGCGTTAAATTTGACGTACGTAAAGTTCCGAATGACTCAAGCGCAAACATGGAAGACATACTTAAAAAAGCAAAAGCAGAACTAAAGGCAAAATAAAAAAGTAAAATAGGAGGTTTATTATGTCTGTCATATCAATAGTTTTAGTCGTACTTGTCGCATTTCTAGCGGGTATTGAAGGAATCCTAGATGAATTCCAGTTTCACCAACCGCTTGTAGCATGTACATTGATTGGATTAGTAACAGGTAACTTAACAGCATGTATCATCCTTGGCGGAACACTTCAAATGATCGCGCTTGGATGGGCAAATATCGGAGCAGCCGTAGCACCAGATGCCGCGCTTGCCTCAGTAGCTTCAGCAATTATATTAGTTTTAGGTGGGCAAGGAGTCTCTGGTATTCCTTCCGCAATCGCAATTGCAATTCCACTTGCAGTAGCAGGACTTTTCTTAACTATGATCGTTCGTACATTGGCAGTTCCAATTGTTCACTTGATGGACAGAGCCGCAGAAAAAGGGAATATACGAACCGTCGAATGGCTTCATATCGGAGCAATCTGTATGCAAGGTATTCGTATTGCAATTCCAGCAGCAGCACTTTTATTCATTCCAGCAGACAGCGTTCAATCGTTCCTAGAAGCAATGCCGGCATGGTTAACGGATGGCATGGCTATTGGTGGAGGAATGGTAGTAGCAGTAGGTTATGCACTTGTTATTAACATGATGGCAACGAAAGAAGTATGGCCGTTCTTCGTTATCGGTTTCGTTGTAGCCGCAATTTCTCAACTAACACTTATCGCAATTGGTGCTCTAGGTGTTGCACTAGCTCTTATTTACCTTAACCTTTCTAAAATGGGTGGCGGTAATTCAAATGGCGGCGGTGGCGGCGGAAACTCGCGCGATCCACTGGGCGATATATTAAACGACTATTAATAAAAAAGGAGGAGAAGAGAATGGCAGAAAAAATCGAATTGACAAAAGGAGATCGCTTACGCGTAGCATGGCGCTCTACGTTCATTCAAGGTTCTTGGAACTATGAACGTATGCAAAATGGTGGCTGGGCTTTCTCCATGATTCCCGCAATTAAAAAATTATATAAATCAAAAGAAGAACGTTCATCTGCGTTAAAACGTCACTTAGAATTCTTTAATACACACCCATACATTGCGTCACCGATTCTTGGTGTAACACTTGCACTAGAAGAAGAACGTGCAAACGGCGCAGAAGTGGATGATGTGGCAATCCAAGGGGTTAAAGTTGGTATGATGGGTCCACTAGCCGGTGTTGGTGACCCAGTATTCTGGTTTACAATCCGTCCAATGCTAGGAGCGCTAGGTGCTTCTATTGCCTTAAGCGGAAATATTCTTGGACCAATTTTATTCTTCGTTGCTTGGAACGTTATTCGTTGGGGCTTCATGTGGTATACACAAGAATTTGGCTACAAAGCTGGTTCTAAAATCACTGATGACCTTTCTGGTGGCTTACTACAAGATATTACAAAAGGTGCCTCGATACTCGGGATGTTCGTGCTCGCCGCCTTGGTTCAGAGGTGGGTAAATATTCAGTTTGCCCCTATAATCTCGAAAGTTAAACTAGATGACGGCGCGTATATTGATTGGAATCACCTTCCACAAGGCGCTCAAGGAATCAAAACAGCATTAGAGCAACAACAAGCAGGCTTAGCATTATCCGAAATTAAAGTAACAACTCTGCAAAACAACTTGGATAACTTAATCCCAGGTCTTGCAGCAGTTGCACTCACATTCCTATGTATGTGGTTGCTTAAGAAGAAAATCAGCCCAATCATTATCATTCTAGGACTGTTCGTAGTGGGTATCGTTGGTCACCTAATCGGACTTCTGTAAAATAAGCTGATTTAAAAAGAGGCTGGTGCAATGAAACACTGGCCTCTTTTTGTTTTAGATATGGTATAATAAGCAAAACAAGCGAAAGAAATGGAGCGAGTACAGTTGGTTCAATCAATTAATACAAAGGTAGACTTAACAATAGATGCCACCGCGTATACAGGACTCACAGATTACGGCAAAATTTTGATTGGTGATAAAGGGTTTGAGTTTTTCAATTCGCGCGATGTCCGTAAGTTCATCCAAATCCCTTGGGAAGAAGTAGATCAAGTCATCGTTTCCGTTATGCTAAAAGGCAAGTGGATTCCTCGCTATGCCATTAAAACAAAGCGCAACGGCACCTATACATTTGCTTCAAAAAGACCAAAAGACGTCCTGCGTGCAATAAGGGTCTATGTCGATCCAGCCAACATGGTAAGTTCGGTTAGTTTCTTTGACGTTATGAAGCGCTCATTTAAGGCCATATTTAGCAAGAAAAAAAAAGAACTAGGCGCGACTTGATAAGCCTCAATGGATATTAAATCTGTTGAAGCTTTTTGCATCGTCGCCAAATACATAATAAAATAGAACAATCATGCGAATTAAAAGGGAGGAAATCAGAATGAAACAGCCCAAAATTTATACGATGCCATTTGCCAATGTATATCCGTTGTACATACAAAAAGTTGAGAAGAAAGGTCGAACCAAAGCTGAAGTAGATGAAATTATATTTTGGCTCACAGGTTATGATGAAGTATCCTTACAGCAAGTTTTAGATCAGGCAACCGATTTTGCTACATTTTTTGCACAAGCACCAGCGATGAATCCTAATACATCATTGATTACAGGTATGATTTGCGGCTATCGTGTCGAAGAAATCGAAGACAAATTAATGCAACAGATTCGCTACTTAGACAAATTAATCGATGAACTAGCAAAAGGTAAAGCGATGGAAAAAATACTAAGAAAATAAGACTGAAATAGTCTGCACTTATTTATAGTAGATAGTTGCGAACGCTAATTAGCTATGATATAATATTTAATCGTGAGTAATTAAAAATTATTCCTTGCTCGTTTCCAGTTTGGAAGTACGCGAAATGCTATGAAAATGCTGGGGATAAGGCGTTATTTTAGCGTTTTATCAGAGCCGCTAAGACCACAAGGAGGTGTAAAGAGATGGCAAGAACATATGAAATTATGTATATTATCCGTCCAAACATTGAAGATGAGGCGAAGAAAGCTGTAGTTGAGCGCTTCGACGGCATTTTAACTGACAATGGTGCGGAAATCATCGAATCGAAGGATTGGGGTAAACGTCGTTTGGCTTATGAAATCGAAGACCATAAAGACGGTTTGTACCAAATCACTCGTATTTCTGCGACAACTGCGGATTCTATCAACGAATTTGACCGTTTAGCAAAAATTTCGGATGATATCATTCGTCACATCGTTATCAAAGAAGAAGCTTAATATTTCCCGGGAAATGACCGGATTTTTTACAAAAAACGAGAGGAGGTTGGTTCTACAATGATGAACCGTGTTGTATTAGTTGGTCGTCTGACAAAAGATCCTGAATTGCGTTATACGCCTGCTGGTGTTGCTGTTGCGACATTTACACTTGCTGTAAACCGTAACTTTACTAACCAAGCTGGCGAACGTGAAGCAGATTTCATCAATTGTGTTGTTTGGAGAAAACCAGCCGAAAACGTTGCGAACTTCCTTAAAAAAGGTAGCTTAGCAGGCGTTGACGGTAAAGTTCAAACACGTAATTATGAAGGTCAAGATGGCAAACGTGTCTATGTAACAGAAATCCTTGCTGAAAGCGTCCAATTCCTAGAGCCTCGTAGTGCAAACGGCGGAGCAAATGGTGGCGGTGGCTACAGCAATAACAGTAACGGTGGTGGACAGCAATCGTCATATAACAATGGCGGCGGCTTCAACCAACAAAGCGATAATAGCTACGGACAACAAACGCAACAACAACCTCAATCTCAGAGTTACCAAGCGCGTAACACTGATCCATTTGCTAGTGATGGTAAGCCAATCGACATTTCAGATGACGATTTACCGTTCTAATAAGTAAAATGAGACAAGTAACGTGATTGGATTTTTAATTTGAATAGGAGGGAAACCTAATGGCTGGAGGACGTAGAGGCGGACGCCGTCGTAAAAAGGTATGTTACTTTACTGCGAACGGTATCACGCATATCGATTATAAAGATGTAGAATTATTGAAGAAATTCGTTTCCGAACGTGGAAAAATTCTTCCTCGTCGTGTAACTGGAACTAGCGCTAAATACCAACGTAAATTAACGATTGCTATTAAACGCTCACGCCAAATGGCACTATTACCATTTGTTGCGGAAGAAAAATAACATCTAAAGTTAGGGCCCCCAGAGATGGGGGCCTTTTTGATGGCAAATTAATTTTTGAAATTTAATGTGTAACATCTTTTTTTATTGTATAATGATGGTAAGGATTACATAAAAAGGGATGTTAAATAGAGTAGATGGGGACTAGTCTATTTAAGATAATCCGATATGAGGGGGGGACAAATGATGGATGAAGAGCGATTTAAGAAAACCTATACACAAGGAAAACTGAATGTTACTGAAATTTGGGTGGACCAAGAAACAGGCGTTCAATATTTATTCCATATTGCTGGATACGCGGGTGGTCTAACACCTCTATTGGATGCGGACGGGAAGCCTTGCATCGTGGACCTTACGCAAGAGGTTTGAACAACGGGATGGGGAAGGTAAAGCTATAGAGAAAATGGCACCATACAGGAGGAGAGAGAAATATGGTTACAGCAGTTTTACGTTTTGTAGAGGAGCATGGAACATCAATTATCGCCTATTGGAGAGATACTTATTATGTGAAGACGTCGGAATATCAGCGTCGCAAGCGTGTGCCTGGATTTTTAGAGGCGAAGGAACAAGAAACGTTGGCCCTTTTTCTAAAAGCTCACGAGCAAATTCAAAATGGACAGATTGATTATACGATTTATGAAGCGATTGGCGAAGACCGATTTGATATTCAAACACCATTTTCTGAGCTTGTTGAACTTCCGCAAACGCTATGTACCGCTATTTTAGAATATTTATTTAAGCAAATTAAGTCAGGTGAATTGATGATTCCAGACGAGGTATTATTTGACTATATTTTGTTGCTGAGGGAAATCGAAAGACGTCTGCGAGATGGTTTAGTAACTGGTTATTTGAAGCAGGGTGGAGCAGCTGAATTTGGGTCATTTTAGGGGTAATTTAGGCCAAATCTTTGAAAATAAAAGGTTTGGCTTTTTTTTATTATTTTATTTTAACACATTGACGCGAATTCGCTTTAAAGGTATGATGTATATAGAATTAAAATTAACATTTCACATATTAAGGAGCTAAATTAAAATTATGTTTTTAAAATCACTTTTGAGAAAGAAACCATTAGAATCGCTTATTCATAATAAGAGTGAAAGTATTCATTTAAAGAAAACGCTTGGCGCGATGGATTTGATTTTCCTAGGTGTTGGGGCTATCGTTGGAACGGGAATTTTTATTTTACCAGGAACTATTGCGGCACTTCATTCTGGTCCAGCGATTGTTATTTCGTTTGTTATTGCAGCCATAGTTTGCGCTTTTGCAGCACTTTGCTATTCGGAATTTTCTTCATCCGTACCTGTGGCTGGGAGTGCATATACTTACGGCTACGTTATTTTTGGGGAATTGATTGCTTGGCTATTAGGTTGGGCGCTGTTACTCGAATATGGTCTTGCTGTGGCATCTGTGGCTAGTGGTTGGTCTTCCTACTTCCAATCGTTACTGTCAGGTTTTAATATTCATATTCCGACGGCAATTTCAGGTGCGTTTAATCCAGAGGCAGGCACATACGTTAACATTCCGGCGATTGCGATTGTCGCGATTATCGCCTACTTGTTGACACGAGGCATTCGCGAATCGACACGAGTAAACGCCTTTATGGTTATTTTGAAAATTAGTGTTATCTTGTTATTCATTCTTGTCGGTGCGTTCTATGTGAAACCAGACAACTGGCAGCCTTTTATGCCATTCGGGTTTAGCGGTGTATTGAATGGTGCTGCGTTAGTTTTCTTCGCTTATTTAGGTTTTGATGCAGTGTCATCAGCCGCTGAAGAGGTAAAAAATCCACAGAAAAATATGCCGATTGGGATTATTGGTTCACTGCTTGTATGCACGATTTTGTATATCGCCGTTTCGATTGTACTAACAGGAATAGTCTCTTATCAGGACTTGAACGTGGCTGATCCGGTAGCTTTTGCATTACAAATTATTCATCAAGATTGGATTGCAGGAATCGTTTCGCTTGGTGCAGTCGTTGGTATGATTACAGTTATCCTTGTTATGCTGTACGGTGGAACTCGTCTGATTTATGCAATGGGTCGTGATGGTTTGTTGCCAAGAAGCATGGCAAAAATCGATGAAAAAACGAATGTTCCGATTAAAAGCACGTGGGCCTATTCGATTGTTATTATGTTTTTCGCGGGCGTTGTACCGCTAAACAAACTGGCAGAATTGGTGAACATGGGTACTTTATTCGCATTCATGATGGTATCAATCGGAATTATCTTTTTACGGCGCAATAAAACGATTACGAATCATGGGTTTAAAACACCATTTTATCCAGTACTGCCAATTATATCTTTTGCGATGTGCATATTCTTGATTACACGATTATCCGTAGAAACATGGGTAGCATGTGGCATTTGGTTTGTAATCGGTTTGATTTTGTATTTTGCGTACGGACGAAAGCATAGTTTGCTGAATAAATAAGAGAGAATGGAACCGCGGACAGTATGTTGTTTGCGGTTTTTTATGTTATACTTGGTCTGAAATTAACATACAAAGTGAGGTTTTGCAGATGCTCGAAAAAGATTATTTAATTTGGAAGAAGAATTCGATGATAATTGTAGCGAAATAGAGATAATAGCATGTGAATCAATGAATGAAACGGTAGATTTGATTTTGGTGCATCATAAAATGGCTATTGATTGAGAAGAAGTAATTCGAAAACGATATTGATTAGTAGGCGTTTAAACTTGTTAAGGAGCGTGGAAAAATGTCAGAAATGTCTTTTGAAAGTGGTAAAATTGTAAGCGGTTTGTTGTCGAATTATCAACTTGTGAAAACATCGGGTGTCATGGCGGTTGATAAGCGAATTCGGTTTCTTATCGCGCAGTTATTTACAAGTGAAAATATTGAAATTGATGCGGGTGCTTTTAAAGAAACGGTAACTTTGTTTAAAAAGCAACTCGGTTTTTTCAATACGCTAGATGGCAATACCCGAGCTTCGCTAGCTGGACTTTTGCAAGTTAATGGGCAAAATGATGCAGCGACAGTGAAACGTTTGATTGATCACTATGAATTACTGATAGATAGTGGATTTAAGCGAACAAACTTTACGTATTTTGGTGCGTATTTGTTGCTAAGAGTGGACAATCCGCGACGTGTAGCAGAGCGGGCGAAGGCAATTTATGTTTGTCTACGCAAGCAGCACCCGTTTTTAACTGGTGCAGAGGATGTGACGTCAGCTGTTTTGCTGGCACAATTAGATACGCCGCTATCACCAGAGAAGCTTACGGAGATTAATGAGTATTATTTTACTGAATTTAATCGTGCTGGGTTCCGGCGGAGCGATAGCCTCCAATTTTTGGCTGCGACATCAACAATGATTTACATGGATAGAGATGCGGAACATGTGAAAAAAGTGACTGTATTAGCAGAGGAATTGGACCGCGCGAGTGTGAAAGTACGGCCGATTCATTACGCGACACTTGGCATTTTGGCGTATGTGCGTGATAGTATGACACTGGATGCATCTTTCTTTGATTTGATTGAAGCAATGCGAGAAGATGCTGGTTTGCGCTGGAATCGTGAGTTTTCGACGGCGATGGCTTTGAGTTTGTATACGGAAGATCAAGCTAGAAATATGACGAAAGAACAAGTAGAGAGTTTGATGGTGTCGATTCATGTACTTATTGCGATTGAGCGTGCGGCAGCGGCGAGTGCAGCAGCGGCAGCAAGTGCAGCAACAGCGGCTGGGAGTGGCTCTTGAGTTATTAATTGACTTAAGCGTGAGCGCGTGTGAAAATAAGAAAGTAAGCGTCACCCAAATAAGATAAAGAGGTGTTTTCCATTGAACAAAATTAATCTTGGTAACAGTGGCTTAGAAGTACCTGAAATCGCGCTAGGTTGCATGCGCATGGCAGATTTGTCAAACGACGATGCCCAAAAAGTAATCCAAACAGCGATGGATGCAGGAATTAATTTCTTCGATCATGCAGACATTTATGGCGGCGGGAAATCAGAAGAGGTTTTTGCAAAAGCGGTTGGAATGAACCCAGCGGTTCGCGAAAAAATGATTTTACAATCTAAATGTGGTATTCGTCCAGGTATGTTTGATTTTTCAAAAGAGCATATTTTAGAATCGGTAGATGGCATCTTAAAACGTCTAAACACCGACTATATCGATATTTTACTGCTTCACCGTCCTGATACATTAGTGGAGCCAGAAGAGGTTGCAGAAGCCTTTACGTCGCTTAAGAAAAGTGGTAAAGTGCGTGAATTCGGTGTGAGTAACCAAAATCCGATGCAAATCGAACTATTAAGCAAATATGTAGAACAGAAGTTAGTTGCGAATCAATTGCAGTTAAGCATTACTAACACAGGGATGATTGATGCGGGGCTTAACGTGAACATGACGATTGACCGCTCCGTAGACCGCGATGGTAGCATCCTAGATTATTGCCGTCTAAAAGACATCACTATCCAAGCTTGGTCACCGTTCCAATTCGGCTTTTTCGAGGGTGTTTTCCTAGATAATCCGAAATTCCCAGAACTAAACAAAGTCATCGATCGTATTGCCGCGGATAAAGGTGTTAAAAACACTGCCATTGCAACAGCATGGATTTTACGCCATCCAGCGAAGATTCAGACAATCGTTGGTACGATGAACCCACAACGTTTGCAAGATATCAGCGCAGCATCCGATATCACATTAACGAGACAAGAATGGTATGAAATTTATTTAGCAGCAGGAAATGAATTACCTTAATATGAATCGAAAAAAAGTTAGATGCCCCTCACGCGTATCTAACTTTTTTCGATTTGTTATAAATATCCGATTAAATATTAATTTTCACGGGCAAAACAGCTGTAAATAGCTTGTCCAAATGCGCCCAATCATAAGGTTCATCGGTATTTCGTGCCCAATGCAAAATCGCGCCGATATTCGCTGCATAAATATATGTCAATAAATCTGGTGGAAAATCTTCCGAAAGCGTTAATTTATCAATGTTACTCTCAATATCTCGCTGAAACTCCGCTAAAAAATAATCCGCAATTGTCTTCGAAAATGCTTCATCCTTCTCCTGTTTATCCAATATCGTCTGCAAATCAATAAAAACAATCGAAAATGCTGACTGAAACGGGTGGTTAATTCGCTCCTTAATATCCAATGAAAAATACCCTTGAAACTGTTCGCGCAACACATACACTAACAAATCATACTTATCATAAAAATGCTTATAAAAAGTTGTCCGATGAACCATTGCATTCTCGCAAATACTATTTACCGTAATCGTCGAGAGCTCTTGCTTTTCCAACATCTGAGACAAGGTTTGTGATAACGCTTTCTTCGTTTTTAACACTCTTAAGTCATTATCGTTCATCGACATTTCCTCTTTTCTGTAGTCTAACTATACAAAGTTAGCATTATGATTCTTACATTTTGCTCCAAAATCCTGTAATATACACTGTATGCTTATAATTATACCGTGAAACGAAGGAGGAAACAAATTAAGTGGCAAATTTACTTTACAAATTAGGACAAACATTTGCTAAACACAAATGGAAAACCATCATTTCATGGTTCGTCGTACTAGGAATTATTGTGGCTGTACTAGCCATAAAAGGGATCAATTTTTCCGATGACATCAAAATGAGTGGCTTAAAATCATTAGATACATCCGATAAAATCGAACAAGAATTCAATCAGGATAGCCAGAAGGGGAGCATCCGCGTTGTTTTCAAAAGCGATCAAGATAAAGGGATTGTAACACCAGAAGCCCAAGCGTCTATCACTAAAGTTTTAGCAGAAATAAAGGAAAAAGACACGAAAATCGAAAGCATTGCCAATCCATACGAAGCAAAAACAATCAGCCCAGACATGACAACGGCTTTCGCAGACATCAACTACAACGTTAGCGCAATGTCAGTAAACGAAAAATCGATTAATAAAGTCAAAACTGCGCTAAAAGACATGGACAACAAACATCTTCAAACCGAGTTGACAGGGAACGTCATGATTTCTCCAATGGAAATCGGCGGCTCATCAGAAGCAATCGGTATCGTTGTAGCACTTGTCATCCTAATCATTGCTTTCGGTTCCGTAATCGCAGCAGGACTACCAATCATCACCGCATTACTAAGCCTAGGAACAAGTATCGGCATCATTGCCATTGTCTCAAGCTACGTCGACATGCCAAACGTGACATTGACCTTAGCAGTCATGATTGGTCTAGCCGTAGCAATCGATTACGCCTTATTTATCCTATTTAAATACCGCCAAATTATCCGCACTGAGCAGGACCATCTAAAAGCAATCGGTCTAGCAACAGGAACAGCAGGTAGCGCGGTCATTTTTGCAGGGATTACAGTCATTATCGCTGTTTGCGGTCTATCATTAGTCGGCATTGAATTCCTAACTATCATGGGACTAGCCTCCGCGGTCAGCGTCCTATTCGCGGTCCTTTCCGCACTCGTCTTAATCCCAGCATTCATTGGCCTACTACACAAAAAAATCAAACCACAAAAAACAAAAGCTGGTAAACCAAACGACAACATTTGGACGAAATTCGTTGTTGGCAAGCCATTCATCGCGTTCCTACTTTCCGTTCTTATTCTAGGCGGTCTAAGTATTCCGTTCGCATCAATGGAACTAGGAATTCCAGATAACGGCGCCAAACCAAACGATTTCACCGAAAAAAAAGCATATGATATTCTATCCGACAAATTCGGTGAAGGCTTCAACGGTCCACTAGTCATTTTGGCAAACGTCAAAGACAAACAGGATGCAGCGAAACTAACCGATGTCACCAAACATATTTCTGAAATGAAAAACGTAGCTATCGTCACACCACCAATGCCAAACAAAGCAGGCGACTACGCACTCATTTCCGTCATTCCAAAAACAGGTCCAACAGATAGCAAGACATCGCAACTCGTTCACGACCTAAGAAGCTACGCCAAAACAACAGACAGCAAATACAATATCAATATGGAAGTCACAGGACAAAGCGCCATCAACATCGACATGTCACAAAAACTAAATGATGCCATTCCTGTTTTTGCCGGAGTTATCGTCGTACTAGCATTCATTTTGCTAACCGTCGTATTCCGTTCGCTACTCATTCCATTGATCGCCGTACTAGGTTTCGTACTATCGCTAACAGCAACACTCGGATTTACGACGCTTATCACGCAAGAAGGAGTTTTCAAAGAACTATTTGGCATTAGCACCACCGGCCCAGTTCTAGCCTTCCTGCCAGTCATCACGATCGGCATCCTGTTCGGACTCGCCATGGATTATGAAGTGTTCCTGATGTCACGCGTTCACGAAGAATACACACTAACCAAAGACAACACGCATTCCATCAAAACCGGCCTAAGAGAAAGTGGCCCAGTCATTGTCGCTGCCGCCCTAATCATGTTCTCCGTCTTCATCAGCTTTGTTTTCGCACCAGACGCCATGATTAAATCCATCGGCATCGCACTCGGTTTCGGCGTGCTATTCGACGCATTCGTCGTCCGCCTAACCATCATTCCAGCCTTAACGAAACTATTCGGCAAAGGCTCATGGTACATGCCAAAATGGCTCGACAAAATCCTGCCATCCCTTGACATCGAAGGCCATCACTTAAAAGACAAATAAAAAAAGAAGATTGTTTACACCTCACATTGGGGCGTAGACAATCTTCATTTTTGTATATTAGGAAATAACAACAGCAGTTCCAGAAGCAGTAACCATCAACATGCCGTTGTCTGCGCCGAGCACTTCATAATCAATGTCCACGCCAACAACCGCGTTAGCGCCAATCTGTTCTGCGCGAGCTTCCATTTCTCGAATCGCTTCCTCACGAGCGCTAATCAGCTCCTGCTCATAGCCTTCCGAGCGTCCGCCAAAGAAGTTCCGCAATCCCGCACCAATGTCCTTCACAAAGTTAACCCCGGTAATTACTTCACCAAACACGATTTGCTTATACTCCACAATCTCTTTGCCATTAATACTCGGCGTTGTCGTAGAAATCATTCTATTACCTCCAAAAATTTCGTCGTTATCCATAAAATATCATAATCTGCCCTAAAACACAAAGAAAGCGCCGAATCCAAGCTCGGCGCTTCATCAAAATCGAATTATTGAACTTCCTTCATCGCATCGTCTAATACTTTTTTTAAAGTAGAAGCAGACGCGGCCATTTGTTGTTTTTCAAGGTCGTTTAGTTTCATTTCAACGACGTGGCGAACGCCTTTACGGTTTACAACGGCTGGTGCACCGATATATACGTCATTTAGACCGTAGTGACCGTCCATGTATACCGATAACGGTAAAATAGCATTTTCATTATTAAGAATCGCTCTCGTAATACGTGCCAGTGCAGCGGCAATCCCATAGAACGTAGCGCCTTTTTTATTAATAATTTCATAAGCGGCATCACGAACACTTACGAAAATCGTGTCCATCGCGCCTTGTTCGTTTTCTTCGATCCATTCTGTAATTGGCAAACCACCGACAGTTGTATGGCTCCAAGCAGGGAATTCCGTATCACCATGTTCCCCAAGAATGTAACCATGGACATTACGCGCATCCACTTTCAAATAATCGGCAATCGACATACGGAAACGTGCAGTATCAAGGCTTGTACCAGAACCAATAACACGTTCCTTAGGCAAACCAGAGAATTTCCAAGTCGCATATGTCAAAATATCAACCGGATTCGACGCAATCAAGAAAATGCCGTCAAAACCACTTGCCATAACTTCATCCACGATGGCTTTCATAATACGTATATTACGGCTGACAAGATCCAATCTCGTTTCACCAGGCTTTTGCGCAGTACCCGCTGTTACAACAACAAGGTCCGCGTCATGACAATCGCTATAGTTCGCGGAATAAATCTTTTTAGGCGCTGAGAATGGTACCGCATGACTTAAATCAATCGCATCCCCAATCGTTCTATCCTTATCTATATCAATAATCCCAAATTCTTGCCCAATGTTTAAATTCACACAAGCAAAGGCGTAACTAGAACCAACCGCTCCGTCCCCAACTAAAATGATTTTTTGATGATCTTTCATTTATAACTCCTCCTTCAAAAAATACAATCTACTAGTACAGTATAACACGATACTTTCATTTGTGAAACCTTGAACGACTTAAAAATAAAAAAGTGTTATATTAAATTTATGAAAACGCTATGATACAGATTTTGGACGTCTGAAAGCGTCATCTGGTGATTTTTCATAGAAGAAGACTTCTCCTATCTTTACCTTTATCCATGAATTGTAAACCCTTTTTGTTTCATTTTTTTGGCCAAAGGGTATATGATAGAGTCGTAGAACATAAATTGAATGAGTGGAGTGATTTTTTTATGGCAACAACATTAGAGGTCCAAAAAAGAGAAACAAAACCGCATTCGAACATAACGTCTATCCGTGATGCAGGTAGAATTCCAGGTGTTATTTACGGTTACAAGGCAGACAATGTCTCCATATCCGTAGACTCTTTAACATTTATTAAAGCAGTTCGTGATAATGGCCGAAATTCGGTATTTTCTGTATCGATCGACGGAGCAAAACTAAATGTACTACTACATGATTACCAAATTGACCCGTTAAAAGGCGACATCGAACATATTGATTTGCTTGCGGTAAACATGTCCGAAGAAGTAGAAGCCAACGTTAGCGTGAACTTAGTCGGCGAATCCAAAGGCGTGAAACTTGGCGGTGTCTTACAACAAGTACTATACGAAGTTACAGTAACAGCAACGCCAGACAAATTACCAGAAACCATTGATTTAGATATTACAGATCTTGATATTGGCGACACAATCGCTATATCGGATATCCCGAAAAACGGTGATTACGAAGTGATTACCGATGCAGAAGAAGTTATCGCAACCGTAGCAGCACCACGCGTAGCCGATGAACCAGAAACAACAGAAGCCGCAGAACCAGAAGCTATACATGGCGCTGACGACGCGGAATAAATAATGAGAAGCCGAGTAGTGAAGGAAAGAATTCTTTCATTACTCGGCTTTTTTAGCTTAAAAACTTGAAACGTCACATCATCCGTAAGAGTCAACATGTTTTAATATGTCACCCAGCCAATTCTGTAAGCAATATATGGTAATCGAGAAGGCAGGTTATGTCCGAATCATTTAAGTAAGATTAGAGCATACTATTTGTTTGCATGACTTATCCACAAAAAATATAATCTGTGGATAAACTTATAACAAAGTTTAAAAAGAAAATTAACAAATGGCCTCTAGTAAAGGTTTACCGGGGTAATTCTGCAAATATGAACTTTATTCCATTGTGAATAACATGTGGATAATTAAATTGAGAAGTATCATTATATGGTGTAGAACATATATTCTGCCACAAAATAAAAGATATCCCTGTGGATAACTACCTATGTTTAGGGGATAAAGTGTGGATAACTAAATAAAAATCTGTGCATAAAAAATATCTTGAATTTAATTATTATTAGCGTATACTACAGTTAGTATGAAATGAGGGATTTTTTTGAGAAGTGTTACATATAGTTGTGAGGAGCACGTGGAAGAGGCATTAGATGATTGGATCTATGGAGAAGAAACTTTTCCTGAATTTGAAAAACTAGAGAATGTAACTAACATGTGTATAACGTGTGGATATTGTAAAAGCCGAGCGATATATATGGTAGGGAACGAATGTTCAGACACAAAATATAGAAAATAATTGTGGATATGTGTATAAGTTTGTGGATAACTTGTTAGTAAGGAGTGAATAAATTGTGAATATCCAAATTATAACGGTTGGGAAGCTCAAAGAAAAATATCTTATTCAGGGAATAGCGGAATATACGAAACGATTAAGTGCATATGCGAAGATAACAATAGTTGAAGTGCCAGATGAAAAGGCTCCTGAAATTTTGAGTGAAGCTGAAATGGTTCAAGTGAAGCAAAAAGAAGGAGAACGGATTTTGGCGAAAGTAGCGGATGATGTGCATATGATTGCTTTAGCGATAGATGGCCAACAGAAAAGCAGTGAGCAGTTTGCGGAAGGTTTAGATCGTTTAGCGACATATGGAAAAAGTAAAGTTGCTTTTGTTATTGGAGGATCGCTAGGGCTTAGTGAAGCTGTTTTGAAGCGAAGTAACGAGAAACTATCTTTTGGAAAGCTGACATTACCACACCAATTAATGCGGCTAGTTTTAGTGGAGCAAATTTATCGAGCATTTCGGATTAATCGAGGAGAACCGTATCACAAATGATGCTATTTTTTTGATGGGAATGGCTTTGTGGGGCGGTTTGTGGGAGTAGGTATTTAGATTCGTTTTTTCGGGGTTAAGTGAGGCTGTATCGGGAGTGACTGGTACGCCTTGTTTTTTGTGTTTCGGATTATGAGAGGCTGTTAGGACGAAAATTTGAAAAGGATGCAATTACTACCAGTAAAACGTTTACAGTGAAATATTAGGTGTGGTACAATATGTATGTTACATATTAGAAGCAGAGGAGATGAAATACATGTCAGGTCAAATTAGAATGAGTCCAGCAGAATTACGAGATCGCTCGAAAACGTATGGTCGCAAAGGACAAGATATTGAACAAATTTTAAGAGAGTTAGAACAGCTACAAGAACAACTACGTGGAGAGTGGGAAGGGGAAGCTTTCCGTAAGTTTGATGATCAGTTCCAGCAACTGAAGCCGAAAGTAACAGATTTCTCTAACTTGATGCATCAAATCGAACAACAATTAAGCAAAACAGCCACTGCAGTGGAAGAAAACGATGCGAACCTATCACGTAACTTTGGCTTAAATTAAGGTATACGTTCCATTTAAATAGTAGCCAAACGGAGCCATGTAGTTTGCTACATGGTTTTTCGCTGTACTTAATCGTATTAAAATAGAATACTAGGAGATGTAAAAATGACAACCGAAAAAATAGCGTTTTTGCCATTAGGGAGTATCTGTATTGTAAAAGGAAATACAAAGAAAGTCATGATTATTGCGCGCGGCTTGGCAACTGTTATTCAACAAGAAACAGTCTATTTTGATTATGGTGCCTGTTTATACCCAGAAGGGATGATGGGAGATAGTCTGCTGTATTTCAATAAAGAAGATATTGCCAAAGTAGTTCACAATGGTTTTGAAGATGAAGATAATGAACTCATGCTAGATAATTTAAACATGT
The DNA here is from genome assembly GCF_000525995.1 of Paenilisteria riparia FSL S10-1204. GTDB lineage: Bacteria > Bacillota > Bacilli > Lactobacillales > Listeriaceae > Listeria_A > Listeria_A riparia. Next base: position 41,440 of record NZ_AODL01000009.1, read on the forward strand.
GGGTAGAACAAGCAAATCTACCAAAAGGGGATGTCTATGCATTAAATAAACAAAACCAAAAGACCACATAGATTAGGAGCGTGACACAATGAGCGCAGATGTATCTAGTTTACAAGCAGATAGGAATCGAAAACAAGCGGAACTATGCCAAGTTCAAAGTGATCAATCCAACATCCAAGCCAAAATAGAGCGATTGAAAGTCGCCAAGAAAAAAGTGGATGAGATTCAACAATCGGTAGACGAATTGCAAAAGGCAGTCAATCGGGAAAGAGAACAGGAGGATACATGGCGAGGCAAGAAGTATACCACGTATAATCAGTTTGTAAGCAATGGCTTTCATAGTGATTATAAAAATTACTATCAACAAATCGACCAGTTGTATGACCATCTCTGTGATGAGATTACTCGATTAGAAAATCAGGCAAGCGAGAATGATGGGTTAATGGGCTGGCTAGGAAGCAAACTCAATAGCCTTGGAAATGAAATAGATAAATTGCTACACAACTAAACGAACAAGAGAGGAGTTAGATACGATGTTCTCCAATATGGTACAAATTAATGCCGTTGTGTTTTTTTCTACGGTTGCTTCCACGAAAGGACAGATTAATCACTTTTTGGATGGAAAAAGTAGTCCACCTGACATAACATCGCATTCCGTGGTGCTCGATGGCTATATCCAAAGAATGCAAGATTTTCAGAAAGTGTTAGAAACATATAAAACACTATTACAAAAAGATATTAAGACCATACAAGATACGGGGCAATCCATGGTTGATTTGGATAATAGCTTGCTGACAGGTGCTGGACTATGAGTTACTTAGTCAAATATGATGATGTAACCTCTGTTGGCGCGTATGTGAATGGGAATTGTCAAACGTATGGTGGGCAATTACAAGAAATATCGCAGAGTTTTACGAATATCGTAGGCATTCCGTCTTTAAAAGGGCAGGCGGCAGATAGTATGAAGGCGTATGTAGGGGAAGTACACGGCTTTATCATACAAAGTATTAGCCAGCTTGTGCAAGAAATTCAGAGTAAGTTCCTACTGTACAAAGATGGCTATTATAATACGATAGATGCGGATAATCATGCGAAACTAGACGAGAATATATTGGAAAGTACGCTCACCTTTTTTCGCCAGTCTACCAATAATTTTGATATCGAGCATGGGAAATTGGAAGAAGTCATTCAAAGCGTTTATGATATAATAAATGTGAGCAATATTTCTGCCTATGCTGTGCAAGATGATTACCAACATACCACTAAACAAGTATCCGAACTAAAGCAATTGGTTGGGCAATATGAGAACGATCACGCGACCAAGGATTTTACAGTTTTTGATGCGATGCTGACGTCGTTAAAAGGACTCATAGCAGAAGCACAAGCAAAAGATAGCGCTGTTGTGACGCATTATCAACCAAGGGATCTTTTACAATACAAAGATTCGGTCGCTTTGAATGGTGCAGTGGTAGCATCCCAAGAAAGTTTGGCAGCGAATCAAACAGCGCTAGACCAAGCGATCACGAATGAAGGTAAGCGGTGGGAAGTGCTGGAACAAGAAGCCGCTGATAAAAGAGCAGAAGATGGTATTTGGAATGCTGTATTCGCTGTTGGGGCAGTTATCATTGGAGGAGCTGCGATTGTGTTGACTGCAGGAGCCGCAACACCGCTTGTGGTTACCGCAGCAATAGCGGGCTCAGCTTCCATCGCATATGGCGCGTCTAATCTAGTAGAGTCCTCTCAAGATATTTATTTTGGACTACATGGAGATGCCACAACAGCCGCATTTAATCCATTAAGAGACACTGTCTTTATGGGGAATCAAGGCGCTTATGATGCCTTTGGTATGGTAGCAACCACGGTGGCAGGCGCTTGTATTCCAATGGGACCAGCGATAGCGGCGGCTAAAGCAGGCGGAACATCGGTTGTAAGGGCGACTGTCGTGACACTTGGGAAAGAAGCCACATCGGTTGCCGTTGGTAGTGGGGCGTTCTTCGCAACGGAACATTTCGTAGCACCAATAGCGACTGATTTATTTGGAGAAGATATTGGGCGAAATGTTACTAGAGTTAGTAGTATTGTTGCAGCGACAGCGGCGGGTGGATTTACTATGAAAGGTTTGACTAGTAGAAAAGTACCCACTATTAGTGAGGTAGCTGGTTCAGCCGATGAAATTCCACAAATTAGAAAAAATGCTGCACAAGGTAAGTTATTTGAAGAACAAGAGTTTCCGAAGTTTGCAGCAAAAACAACAGAGGCGGTTGAACAGATTACAATTAAAACAACAGAGGGCACGAAGGTAAGGGTAGATGCAATAGGTTTAGATAAACAAGATGGAAGTATAGCTATTAGCGAATTCAAGTCTTCGGATACTGCCCCGCTTACACCAAATCAGAAAGTTGGATTTGGTCAGTTGCAAGATAGTGGAGGGGTTGTAGTTGGTAAAGGTAAAGGGATATTCACTGGTGGTTTTGAGATACCAGCTGGAACAAAGGTGGATATTGTTAGACCACCGAAATGAAAGTGAGTTGAAAGTCCATGTCGGTAAGTGAAAAGGATAAGATTGATGGTATGGGAAAAAGCTTGGAGGAAAATGCTTTACTATTTCTTATTACAGATCATCTGGAGTGGGAAGATGAGTATGGGCATTTAATTACTTTACAGGATAAAATAAATGCATACATTGGATTTATCGAGTCAGAACAATACAAAGCGGAGTACGAAGAGCACTTATTTGATAAATATATCATAGAAATTCATTTTAAACATGGTGTTACTGATAAGTGTATGAGCTTCCTTAATACGGTTTCCGAACAAGTAAAGGTACTTAATATTGAAATCAAACTAGAATTAGTATAGAGAGGTGATACAAAAGAATGGAAAAGGCAGAATTAAAATTAGTAAAAAAAAATTTAGGAAACAGAAATTAAAAAAAATAGCAAAAAAACAAGGATTTAAATCTATTGCGTCCTATGTTTATAAGGTGGAAGCAGGTTTTTTTCTCAGTACTCTATTTTTTACTAAGGAAACGAAAGATGGCCTTTCTGTAACTATTTGGATGGATATTAAACCTTATGAGTATGATAATTTATTTTGGACAATTTTTGATATGAGTGATAATATTCATTCTAAAGATAGTATAAGAGCCAATGGTGCTTTTACGGCTCCATCTATCAGGATTGAGAAGGAGACGTTCGTATTAGCAAAAGCGGAGGATACTAATAATGTTTCTCAACAGATAGTGAAGTATATTGTGGAGCGCTATAAAGAATATTTAGACTCAATAGAGTATAGCGTTGTCAAATTTAATAGTGAAATACTGGGAAAAGAAAACTATCCAGATAAAGAGTTAATAAAAATGCTAGCTTATATACAAAATGGGGACATATCTGAGGCTTTGAAACTCAGCAAAAAGGAGATAGAAAATGGACACAGGGGTGGGTATCAAAACAATGACCAAGATATCTATGTGTACATTAAGGAATACTGTGAAAGAAAATTGTCTTGAACTTTGCTGTGACTGTGGATAGTGGCCTCTTATCTGAAACAAACTGTATTATAAATAAATATTATATTCAAGAGTCAATGTCTCACACGGGCATTGGCTCTATTTTTATGCAGAAAGGAGAAAAACATGTGTATTTTCAATAAGGAACGTTTTCAAGAAACACTGTGGTTGGAGGGTGTAGGCATTATTTCAGAAGAAGCGATACAAGAACGTCTGCAGTTGCTACATCGCCAAGGGTTGGACAAAAGCTATAGCCAACACCTTCCTCAGAAAAAGCTACCAGACCTACTCTTTGTCCGAACGTGTCAGTATGAAGCATGGAAAATGGTCGTCATTTCAGATGGAGACACGGATAGTCCGCTCTATTCCTTGCTATTTCAACATCAAAAACTATATCGCTTCACAGACTTGGAAGAAAACTAAAGGTGTCATCCAATCCAAAAGGAACATAAAAAGAGGTGAAAACATGCAAGAAAATCTATGTTGGTTTCAACAACAAATGAAACAACGCTATCAGCTAACTATTTCTATAGAAGAGATTGGTTATGAAACCGTCACGCTAGCTCTGGAAGAAACGGCACCTGAGATAGCGAAAAGCTTCCAAGAGCTACAAATGACCGCACACGAAATCAGCTTTCTAACGATGCAATATTTACAAGAGGATAAGGAGTATACCGCTAGTATCAGTCAACATCCAGAAACGCATGAAAATGACCTCGTGATTTGGCAAATAAATGGCAAAGTCGAGGCTATTATGCCATGGAAAGCGAAGGGAGAGTCACAGAATGCCACCGAAATATAGAACCAGAGCTATTGATGCGGAAATTCCATTTGAAATTCAAGACGTCCTCTGGCAACTTTTCACGATTCTGAAACAAAGTCAAAAACCAATCGACTATCTCTACGTATTTGAACTAAGTATCGAGCCAACAACACAAAGGCAAACGATTCATCATCGCCAAGAGGTGCCAAAGTATAAGAAAACCGTTCATGTCACATTGACGACGACCAAACCGATGCATCGCACCATCTGGATTATCGAAGAAGCAGACTATGGCATGATGCTGTTCCCGTCCGATTATTAGACCTCTAAAAGCGATGATTTTTCATAGGATGTCAAAGTACACGCAAATTTCGTGTAATACGCCTTTGGAATGGTATTCGAAAATTGGTAAGCTAAGGAAGTAGGTGACAAAAGGGAGGGGTGAAACGAACGATGTATCCACAACAACGCATTCACCAGGACTGTTTGGCGGAGGTCTATAAGGAGATGGTGGAGGCTGTAGGAATTGAAAGCATGTTGAAACTGTACCCACTTTTGCGTGGACAACAAATCAATTTTCCAGTCCGCTTATACGCCAAAGACAAAGTCAGCATGAAAATCAGTCAAGAATACAATGGAAAGAATGTGCATGTCCTGTCGCGAGAATACGGTTACAGTTCACGTTGGGTACAGAAAATGATTAAAGAGCATCAAGAATTAGAGGAGGCGAGGGAATTTAGAAGGGGTAGTTTGATGGATGATGGGAGGAAATAAGAACATGACAGAGAAAAATATACGAATGGTAAGTTATGCGTTGCTACTACTAAGCTTATTCGTAGGCAATTTTTATAAAGTACAGGCAGATATCGACGGTTTCGTGAAAGTAGAAGGTGTGAAGGGGTATACCACTGCAGATGGGATAGGCTTTTTGTTGCTGCTATTTCCGCTATTGCTCCTCGCGTTACCGCTGTATCAGGGGAGAATCAAGCAAGTCGAGCGTGTTCGAATCGGCTATTTGATTGGGAATATAGGTACGCTTATATGTCTACTTCTCTTTATGCGGCATTACAGCGGGTCACTAGATGAAGAATGGGTATCTATTTCTTTTCGACTAGGTTTGTCGGGATGGTTGTATCTCATGCTATCCGCGGGCAACCTTATCTGGGAATGGCGTCATTATAGAAAAAGGCAACAAAGTATACAAGAGAGATAGGCAGTTATTTATAAAAGGAAGGGTGTATAACAGATGACAGAACAATGGATACAGCGGATTCAAAAATATGGAACAACAGTAGGGGCAAGTGTTTCTATTCTTGCTTTATTTTTCACGATGTTTATTTCAGGGGATATATTACGAGATCAATTAAGTAAAGAATTGGGAGCGAGTTCATCACATACTAGTTTTTCGGGGATAGAGGTCGTCTTTGGAAATGCGAATACAGATGGTGTTACCTTAGGATTAGCTCTGTTTTTGCTACCTATCTTATTGTTAGTGGCTAGCTACTGGGAACCGATGAAAAAGTATCATGCATTTTTGCAATTGGCGGTACCAGTAGGAGAATTAGTCATGCTTTTTATTGTACGAAGTCAGATGAAAAGTGTGCTGGAATTTAGCGTGAACTATGGTGCGAATGAGTATTATTTGAAATCAGGAATTGGATTTTGGTTGATTTTACTCGCGAATCTAGGGTTAGTCGTGATGTGGGTGATAAACAAATACCAGCTTTCGTTGAATCGGAAAACGATATCCAAATTCATCGAAACCAAAAATATCGATGACCTAAAGAAATAGTAAACATATGATCAACATATAAAAAGAGGCAGCCATCGTATTGTGTTGTCTCTTTTTTGAATGGTTTGCATCGATATAGCCAATTGCGTGAATGGGATAAAAAGAAACCTGTGGCAATGGTGGTAACGATTGCACCAAGCTGACAGGTGTTCTTGTATCTCCGCGCTTTGGTCGCGTGAAGGGATTCGTGTCTACGAACGACTTCCAACGCATACAAAAGATACGCCTACGAAATTATTATTATATATAATCTGATTTCTAACGATATAACAAAAAATGAAAAAAAAAAGTAATAACCACATAATTTGACAAATATTAGGATATATGCCATGATATCTATATAAATTTGCTAAAATAATTAATATTTATTACTAACAATGTAAGAATTCAGTGTACTATTTTTAGCAAAATCATAATCAAAGCGGAGGAGAGGGCGCAAAATGAAAAAAGGAAAATGGATGATTGTATTTTTAAGTGTCGTGCTGAGTATAGGGAGTTTGGCAGGTTGTTCATCTACGCAAAACAATGTAGACAATACAGATGATTCGAATTCATCTAAAAAAAACTGAAACAAAAAAAGAAAATACATCTGGTACAAAAAAAGAAAGCACAACAGTTGATGATGGAAATGGTAATAAAGTAACTGTTGATGAGAATGGTGTTTCAGCTGAAACATCAGACGGCGCAGAGGCTAAAGCTAAGAAAGATGGTACTGTAACTGTTGATGACGGAAAAGGAAATAGCGTGGATAACGACGGTAAGGCAGAATCGTCTGACGGCGCAAAACGGGTAGTAAATCCAGATGGTAGCGTAACTGTTGATGATGGAAATGGTAAAGTCGTTACTACAGATAAAGACGGCAAAGTAACAGTAGAAAATAAATAATATCAATTTAGCTAGTATGAGTCGCTATTTCACTGACTCATACTAGCTAATTTTATTTAGAATCATGTACAATAAAAGTCAATGAATAAAACTAAATCTCACTACGCAAAAATTCAAATTTGGAGGACTAAAAATGCTTTTTTTAAAAAAATATGGTTTCTATTTTCTACTATTAGGGGTTCTAAGTGATTTTCTAACACCGTACATTCTCGGCTTATTTTACCCAGAAATGAATCAAATGACTATGGTAATGAGTGTTTTTGGCGATGTGGCGAGTCCTGTTCGTGGAGCTTTCTTAGTGTGGTCTGTGATTTCTGGTGTGTTATTTGTCTTGGCGTTACCAGCGATATACGAAACATTTCGAGCAACATCTCGAATACTGGCTAGTCTGCTCGCTTTGGCTATCGGTTTATATGGCGTGGGAGACTGCATATTTACAGGGCTATTCAGCATTGATACGGAGCAATCAAACTGGACTATTTCCACATGGGTTCACAATATTGGATCAGGCCTAGGATACGCAGGATTTCTAATATTCCCACTCTTTCTAGTCATACTCTACCGTAAACAAGGAAAAGCAAGGCAAAGTAACATCTACTTACTATTATTCATCATCAGTCTTCTATCAGCAGGAGTATACGGCTTAGCTCGAATCCCAGCAATTAATGAATTACCAATTCTAAACAAAATCGGCTTTTGTCAGCGTATTAGCTTCTTCTTGAATTATTTACCGATAGTAGGATTTGCTACAAGCCAAATCAAAGGTAGGAAAGTGGAGAAATAGTTAAAAATAACATAAATATCAGGTGATACAAGCATTACTATTGCTGAGTAATAATGTGTAGCGAAGACTACTAAGTTTGAAATGATGCTAAATTTAGTTTTTTTAACATGAACCTGTGTTAAACTAAGAAGTAAGAAATTGGCTAGGAGTGATGAATGCATGCAAGACTTAAAAAAATCATACCAAAATACAGCATATAAACTAGGAAATCATAGTCCGCGAAACATTGCTGTTCTAAAAGAAGCTTTTGAAAATGTCGATGCAAACTTGGAAAGCGATATTTATGGCACTGGTGCAATCATTGAGGATTTCCAAACTAAAATAGCGAAAATATTAGGCAAAGAAGGCGCGGTGTTTTTCCCAAGTGGCACGATGGCGCAACAAATCGCGTTACGAATCTGGGCAGATAGGAAGCAAAATCCGAAAATCGGCTATCATCCGTTGTCTCATTTGGAAATTCATGAACAAGATGGCTTAAGAGAATTGCAACACATCGAGCCAATTTTGCTATGCGATGCAGATAAAATCATCACTTTGGCAGATATTCAAGCGTTAGATGCATCTGTATCTTGCGTTTTACTAGAACTACCTCAGCGCGAAATTGGCGGACAATTACCAAGTTTCGAAGAGCTGGAGGAAATTTCGCAATATTGCCGTGAAAATGGTATTCAATTACACTTAGACGGTGCGCGTTTGTGGGAAATAACCCCTTACTATCAAAAATCAACCAAAGAAATCAGCGCGCTTTTCGATAGTGTGTATGTTTCTTTTTATAAAGGTCTAGGCGGGATTGCTGGCGCGATTTTGGCAGGGGATGAGGATTTTGTGCAGGAAGCGAAGGTTTGGAAACGTCGTTATGGCGGGGACTTGATTAGCTTGTATCCTTATATTTTATCGGCGGATTATTATTTTGATAAGCGAATCGGCAAAATGGGGCAGTATTATGAGGCGGCGAAGGAGTTGGCGGGACGGTTCAATGCTTGCAGTGGTGTGAGTACTTTGCCGGAAGTGCCTGTTTCCAACATGTTTCACGTTTATTTCGATCAGTCAGCAGAAGTTATTGAACCTATATTAGCGAAAATTCATACGGAGACTGGTGTCGGATGTTCAGGGCATCTGCAGGTGAAGTCGGATGGCAGATGTGCGTTTGAATTATCAATTGGAGATGCGATTGCGGAAGTTCCGATGGAGAAATTGGCACAGGTTTTTGAACAATTAGGAAGTATAAAATAAAAAGTGATTAAAATAATATGAAAACACATGTTCGTATGTTATGCTGGATATGTGTTTTTATTTTGTTCGAAGGCAGGAGTGATAAGCATGCAATATGTTCGATGTTTTGAGTTGTCTAATCACGAAGTTAGGAATCCGAACATTTATCCGTATAATGTGTTAAAAGGAAAGTCTGGCGAGGTGCTAATCCTTGATGCAGTAACGATTTTGTATGGAAACAATGGCTCGGGGAAATCGACATTGCTCAATCTACTAGCGACGAAATTGGAGATGAAAGGCGCCGAAACGAACAAGGCGTGGGGCATTGTTGATTATTATATGAAGTATGTTGCAGAAAGCAAGATAAGCTATGAAAGCGCGGAGAATGGTACTGGCGATATTGTAATTCCAGACAACAGCCGATATCTCAAAAGTGAAGATGTGCTATATGAAATTAAGAAAATTCAGCAGGAAGCGGTACTTCACGAAGGTTATTTATATGAACGCGGTAAGTTAGGAATGACGAAAGAAGCGATTGCGAATCACAACGGTTCGTATCTTATGAAAAAGCAAATTGAGAAACGGCAATTTGCGCAAGAGAAGTATTCCAATGGTGAGACGGCGATGCAGATTTATGAGGATTATATTTTGCCAGATGGTCTGTATTTATTGGATGAGCCAGAGAGTTCATTGTCTCCTGAGAACCAGCTGAAGTTAGCTGAAATGATTAATCAAGCCGCGCGGTTATTAGGATGTCAATTCGTTATCGCAACACATTCTCCATTTTTACTCGGGTCGCTTGCGGGGACGGTCTATAATTTAGATTTGGATGGATTGCGGACTTGTAAATGGACGGAACTCGACAATATTAAGTTATTTGAGCAGTTTTTCTCTGTGCATCGGCATGAATTTGAGAAGCATTAATTATGATAGATTGGCGCTTTTTTCTGTATATTCTATGCTATAATGAAAGTTAATAGCAAGTTTTATGGAGATACAATCTATGAAAATCAAAGTAATATGGAATTCAGAATACTACCTTACTGTGGCAATAGAAGCGACATATGAAGCAGAGTAAAAGATGGGGGGACGATTATGTATCGCATAACGAATGAATTACCGACGGCATCCGAATTTGTGCAACTTCGAGTGGACTGTGGACTTAGTTTTCGAGATGTAGAAATATCGGCAAAAGCATTGCAAAAAAGTGACTATTTCATCGGATTGCGGCACAATGACACGAACGGACTAATCGGAATGGGACGAATTGTCGGCGATGGTATTATGTTTATCGTTTCTGATGTCGCGGTGCATCCAACTCAGCAAGGGCAAGGTCTGGGCAAAGTTATCATGACGCATATTCAGAATCATATTGATACAGCAATTGACAAAACAGCGTGCGTCACCTTACTCGCAGATACCCCAGCAGATCAACTTTACAAGCAATTCGGTTTTGAGGAATCGGCTCCAGCTTCTATCGGAATGATGTACAAGATGAAATGAAGGAGTAAAAACATGAAAACAAGGGACCCTATCATAAAAATCAGCAGTTGGCTACTCATTATTTATTCGATCGTTGAAATCGTGATTTATCTTATTTTCTTTATTGTGAGCAAAATCGCAAAGAAATATTTAAGCGGATACATCGACCATTTAGCGGGCAATTATGTCGATTTTACTTTTCATGAACAAGTATCGAAATTCGCCAGTTCATGGACGGTAAATTGGATAATGGATTCGTTTGTGTTTACGACGGAAATATTTTTGCTGTTTAGTATTATTAGGATAGTTGCGGCGACACTGATTTTGAAAAACAACAAGTTCTCGATTATTTTCATTATTGCAATGATGATTTGGGGAATTTGGATTTCAGTCACTGCAATCATTTTTATCCCCTTATTCACGATAATTGCTTTAGTTGCGAACATTGGGCTGTTTTTGGTTATTATGTTTCGGAAAGAGTACCAGGTGTTGGTGTTTGGTAGCTGGAAGCAGGGCGTTGGGAAATGAGGAAAATAGTGATTGCGATTCTAAGCTTGATGGTTCTCTCGGGATGTAGCTTATTTTCTGATGCGGAAAAAGAAATGAAGCAGACCATTTGTTGCTGGTTCTTGATTCGGGGGAGTTTGAGCAAGTAGCTTTAACAGAGCGAGACGATGGGCGTTGGGAATTTACGGTGCCGCAAAAGTCTGGAAAGTATATGTATGTGCTGGAGGAACGGTATCAGAACGGGGATTATGAAGTGAGTTATTATTTTGGTTTGGAAATTAGCGAGTGATGAAAGGAGGTATTCAAGATGGGTGAGGCAGTGATTCCTATGCCTAGGTGGCGGGATTTAATTCAGATTTTGTATGTAAAAATGGATTTTGTTAGCGGAAAAGAGCTTGGCGATCAGTTGCAGGTGGATCCGAGGACGATTCGAAATGATATTAAAGCGCTTCATCCGATTTTGAGTGCCTCGAATAATGAGATTACGTCTGTGCGTGGTGTTGGTTATAAGCTTGTGGTTCGGGATGAGATGGCTTTGCGGAACTTGTTGCTCGCTGATGTTCGTGAGCGCTCGAACCTTCATATTACGCCGATGCTTGCGGAGGATCGGGTCGATTATATTATTCGCTATTTGTTACTGGAAAACAGGTTTGTGAAATTGGAAGATATCGCGGATGAGCTTTATGTCAGCAAATCGACGATCAATCTTATCATTCCAGAAGTGAAGAAAAAGCTGGGCGAATTTCAGCTTACTTTGGATAAAAAAGCGGGATATGGGGTTAAAATTTCGGGAACGGAGTTAAATATTCGATTTTGTTTTTCACATTTTTTATTAGGGAAGTCGCCAAGTTTGTTAATTAGTGAGACGGAGCAGGCGTTTTTTGATGATGTGGATTTGGAGCGGATTCAGCAAGTGGTGGTGGATAGTGTGTCGACATATGCGATTCATATGACAGATATTGCGCTGAAGAATTTGATTATTCATATTGCCATTGCGGTTTGCCGGATTCGTGATGATTGTTATGTGGCAGCCGATGAGTTGCTGAACGTTGAATTTAATATGCAGGAATTGCGGGCGGCGCAGACGATGATTCGCGGGATTGAGGAGCAGGAAGGGGTTACGTTTCCGGAGACGGAGTTATCGTATTTGCTACTACATTTGAGTGCGAAACATATCACAACGGATGAGGATGATGATCGTGAATATATGTTGGTCAGCAAAATGCTAGAACGAATTCAAAAACGTTACGGTTACGCGTTAATGCAAGACAAAGAGCTAGTTTCCAATCTTGTTTTGCATTTAAAACCTGCGATTAACCGGATCAAATTTCATATGAACATTCAAAATCCGTATTTGCCGAATTTGAAACAAAATTATCCGCTAGCTTTTGAGCTGGGGCTTACGGCGAAAGATGTTTTGTCGGAAGAACTTGGCGCGGAAGTGAATGAGGCGGAGGCTGGTTATTTGGCGATTCATTTGCTTTACGCGATGGATAAGGCGGAAGCTGGAGCGAAAAAACGGGTACTTATTGTGTGTGCGTCGGGATTAGGAACGTCGCAACTTTTGGAGTCGAAGGTGAGACGCGCCTTTGCTGAGCAGTTGGACATTGTTGGTGTGCAGTCTTTTTATGCGTATGAGAATGAGCCGCTAGCTTGCGATTTCGTCATTGCGACAGTGCCCTTGCATCAGAAAAATCATCCGTATGTTCAAGTATCGCCGTTTTTGACGCGTGCGGATGTGAGGGCTATTGAAGGGATGATAGAATCAGAGGATGGAAAAGTAATATTAGAGCTGGAAAACGTGTTTTCGAAGGACTTATTTTTAGTTTCACGGGTCGGTCAGACGAAAAATGAGATTTTGCAAGAATTGGCGTCGTTATTGATGCAAAAAGGATATGTTGGCGAGGATTATTTGCCGTCGATTTTTGAGCGGGAACAAGTGGTGCCGACGTATTTGGGGAATGGCTTGGCAACGCCGCATCCGATTCAAGCAGATGTTGCGCGAACAGCGATTGCGGTTTGTGTTTGTGAGTCGCCAGTGCTTTGGAATGAGGAGGAAAAGGCGCAAGTCGTGTTTATGTTAGCGGTGAAAAACAAGGAACAATCGCAACTTGCTACAACGTATGAATTGATTAGCGATATTGTAGAGGATCCTAAAACAATGAGCCAACTGAAAGAAGTTCGCGATTTTGAGGGATTAATACGAATTTTAAGGAGGCTCAGCTTATAGCGGTGGCCTTCTTTCTTTTCGTGGATTTCCTTTAGGTAAGACTTCTTGCGGAAAAAGTCTAGCTTTATTTCTTAAAAAGAAAGCGCTACACTTGAGGTATAATAAAGAGGAGGGTTACAACATGAAGAAATTTGTTGAAAAACTGGGTTGGCTTTCGCAGAAGTTAGGGAATCAAATTCATTTGAAATCGATGCGTGATGCGTTTGCGACGATTTTGCCATTTATCATGTTAGCTGGTTTTATGGTGTTGATTAATAACGTTATTATTAAACCGGATGGCTTTATGTCGAATGTTATTAGTTCGGAGACGCTTGCTAATTGGCAGCAGCTGGGAAATAGTATTGTGAATGGGACGTTGGGGATTATTACGATTTTGATCGGGGCTTCGGTTTCGTATTTTCTAGCGCAGAATCGTCAATTTGAGAATCCTTTTGCGCCGGCTTTACAAACGATTGCTTTGATTGTTATTTTTATTCCGCTTACGAATGATGTGATTCCGGTTGGGGGGCAGAAGGCTGTGGAGATTGGTGGCGTTATTCCAACGGCGCTGACTGGTTCGGCTGGGATGTTCGTGGGGATTGTGACAGCGCTTTTGTCTACGGAATTGTTTATTCGTTTCTCACAGAGCGAGCGCTTGAAAATCAAGATTTCTGGTGACAGTGTGCCGCCAGCGGTTATTAAATCGTTTAATGTGTTGATTCCGACGATGTTGACGGTGCTTGTGTTTGCCTTTGTGTCGTTCTTGTTGACGCAGTTGTTCTCGCTAAATATTTATGCATTAATTGGAACGATTATTCAAAAACCGTTGACGTTCTTGGTGACAAGTGTTCCTGGATTCTTGGCGTTGATGACGATTTCGCAGATGCTGTATTCGATTGGTATTGCGGGAAGTGGGATTTTGGGACCGATTATGGACCCGGTATTGCTCGCGAACATGCAAGATAATATGACAGCTTACGCTAACAATGCGGCGATTCCACATATTATTAATACGACATTCCGTGATATTTTTGGTGTTATGGGTGGCGGTGGAAATACGATTGCGCTACTTATTGCGATATTTATTTGGAGTAAGCGGAAAGATTATCGGGAAATTGCGGTTTTGTCTTCTGCGCCGGGGCTTTTCAATATTAATGAACCTGTCGTTTTTGGACTGCCGATTGTGTATAATTTAAGTTTGATGATACCTTTCATTATTTCAACCCCATTATGTTTACTTTTGGCGTATATTGCGACGAAGATTCATATGATTTCGGAGGTTGTCGTGATGGTACCGTGGACGACGCCGGTTGTCGCTTCTGGATTTTTGGCAACGGGTGGGGATTGGCGCGCAGCAGTTTTCCAAGTGTTTTTAGTGGGAATTTGTGTGTTGCTATATCTACCGTTTTTGAAGGTAAATGACCGAATTAAAGCGTAAGGAGGGACAGCGATGAGACGGCTAATGTTAATGTGTAACGCTGGTATGTCTACAAGTGTACTCGTTCGTAAAATGCAAAAAGTAGCCGCGGAAAAGGGCTTGGATATCGAAATTTGGGCGATTTCGGAGACGGATTTCGAGAAAAATTGGCGCAATGCTGAGGCGATTCTGTTAGGGCCGCAAGTCAGTTATATGCAGAGCAAGGTGAGCGAATCGGTTGGTCAGGCGATTCCGGTGGGCGTGATTGCGATTGTGGATTACGGCCGGATGGATGGCGAAAAGGTTCTGGCGCAAGGCTTGGCGTTGCTAGGAGAGGGGTGACATGATGGCGAACTATTTGGATGCGACGTGTGATGTGACGGAGCGTGTGGCTGATTTGTTGGGACGGATGACGTTGGTGGAGAAGTGCGGCCAGTTGAATCAGCGCTTATATGGCTGGGATACGTTTGTGCGTGACGGTGAGGATTTTGATGTGACGGCTGTTTTTAAGGATGAGGTCACGACGTTTGGCGGGATTGGTGCGCTTTACGGGTTGTTTCGGGCAGACCCGTGGTCGGGGATGAATCACGAAAATGGGATTAGTCGGGAAAATTCAGCGCGTGTGGCGAACTTGTTGCAGCGGTACGTGATGGAGAATACAAGATTGGGAATCCCAATGCTCATTTCGGAGGAGGTGCCACATGGGCATCAGGCGCTGGACAGTGAGTCGTATCCGGTGAACTTGGCACGGGGAGCTTCGTTTAATCGGGAGTTACAACGGGAAATTGCGACTGCGATTGCGACGGAGATTCGTGACAAGGGTGTGCATTTGGCGCTAGCCTCGGCGCTTGATATTATGCGGGATCCAAGATGGGGACGTGCTGAGGAGTGTTTCAGTGAGGATCCGTACTTAGCGGCAGAATTTACGAAGTCGATTACGACGGGATTTCAGGAGAGTGGCGAGATTGCAGTGATTCTGAAACATTTTGCGGCGCAAGGTGAGCCTGTTGGTGGACATAATTCGGGACCTGTGTCGATTGGGATGCGGGAATTACGCGAGATTTTCCTACCGCCGATGGTTGCTGCGACGGATGCGCTCGGTGTGATGGCGGCTTACAATGAGATTGATGGTGTGCCGTGTCACGCGAATGCGGATTTGTTGACGGGAATTTTGCGGGATGAGCTTGGATTTGAGGGTATTGTGATGGCTGATGGTTGTGCGCTGGATCGATTGCTGAACTTGATGCCAGACACGAAAAAGGCAGCAGCTCTTGGTCTCACAGCAGGTGTTGATTTGAGCTTGTGGGATTCTGTGTATCCTGACTTGGCGGCGGCCGTGACGGCTGGCGAGGTGGGTGAAGCGCTCGTGGACCGGGCGGTTAGCAGAGTTTTGCGATTGAAATTTGAACTTGGTTTATTTGAAAAGCCATATGTGACTGAAAAAGTAGCCGAACGTTCGGCGTCATGGCGTATCTGGAATTTACAAGCGGCGCGTGAGGCAATCTGTTTGCTGGAAAATCGAAAGAACGTATTGCCGCTCCGTGACGCGAAACATATCGCGGTCATTGGGCCAAATGCGGATGCATTATACAATCAACTCGGCGATTATACGGCGCCACAAAATATGACGGATGGCGTGACAATTTTACAAGGATTGCAAAACTTAGCGCCTGAAAATGTAACAATCAGCTATGAAAAAGGTAGCGAAGTCCGTGAAAAAGTAATAAACGGTGTTGAAAAAGCAGTACAACTCGCGAACTCTGCAGATGTCATTGTCCTTGCGCTCGGCGGGTCAAGTGCGCGTAATTTTGATATGGAATTTTTAAATAATGGTGCGGTCAGTTCGAAGGGGCCGAATATGGATGCGGGCGAGAACGTTGATGTGGCGGACCTCGCGTTACCGGATGCGCAAATCGAACTTTTTCAAGCGGTCAGAGCATTAGGAAAGCCAGTCGTGGTGGTGCTTGTTCAAGGGCGCCCCAATGCGATTCCTGAAATTAGCGAACAAGCCGATGCGCTTTTAACAGCTTGGTATCCAGGGGCACAGGGCGGAACGGCGGTTGCAGAAGTGCTATTTGGCATGACGAATCCATCCGGAAAATTGCCAGTAAGCATCCCGCGTTCCTCCGGTCAACTTCCCGTTTACTACAATCAAAAAGTCGGCGAGTACAAAGAAGATTATTTCGACGAACGAGGCTCGGCACTTTACAACTTCGGCTACGGCTTGAGCTACAGTGATTTCGAATATCAAAAAATCGAGACTACGCGCACAAATCTAACTATAGCTGAACTAGAAGCTGGCGAGCAATTCGAATTCCGCATAACTATCGCCAATAAATCGGATGTCGCAGGGCAAGAAGTGGTGCAGCTTTATATTCACGATGAAGAGGCAAGCATCACGCGTCGCAAAAAAGAACTAAAAGATTTCCAAAAAATCGAAATAGGCGCAAGAAAAACGCAAGAAGTCATATTAAAAATCGGATTAGCCGAACTACAAATTTGGTCAATCAAAAATCGTTGGGAACTAGAGGCAGGAAACGTACGTATTTTTGTCGGCGGGGGTTCTGATACAACATTAGAGACAATGATTCAAATCAAAAATGAGGTGGTATGAATGGAAAGCATGGAATTAGCCTCTTTTCAAATAATTAGTACAGTCGGCGGGGCTAGGAGCAAAATCACCGAAGCTTTGCAATGTGCCAGACAGCGAAATTTTAAAGAAGCGTACCAAAAAATCGACGAAGCCAATGAATTTTTAAAAGAAGGCCATAAAAATCACGTCGATCTGATTCAAAAAGAAGCTGATGGCCAAGAAATTCCTTTTTCCATGCTATTTATGCACGCAGAGGACCAATTTATGTCGGTGTATTTATTGCGTGACATTGCGTATGAAATGATTGCAATGTGGAAAGAAATAAAATAATTTTTTGAGTGTATGCCTTATCTGGTGTACACTTTTTTAGTATGCTGAGTATATTACCTTGACTGTCATAGTAATATGATGTATTATATACTCATGGAGGCGATCACATGGCTGATAAAAAGCTTTCCTCGGATTTGCTTCGAGGACACACAGATACCATTATTTTGAAGTTATTAATGAGCGGCGATAAATACGGTTACGATTAATTTTAAAGTTGTATTCAGAATCAAAATTCGAAACGG
>NZ_AODL01000010.1 GCF_000525995.1 Paenilisteria riparia FSL S10-1204
AAAAGGCGACATGTCCTTCGTTGGACCACGCCCCCCTCTTTTGCAAGAATACGCTAATTACTCCAATTACGATAAGAAAAGACTCCTTGTTACGCCAGGTTGCACAGGCTTATGGCAAGTAAGTGGTAGAAATAACTTAGACTTCCACGAAATGGTCGCACTAGACTTGAAGTATATAGAAAAACGCTCCATTCTATTCAATATAAAGATTTTGCTACGTACATTCAAAGAGTTTACGAGTAAAGGTAACGGGATGTAAGTCAAGAAAATGAAAGGATGATAAACGTGAGAACGCAAATACTTGGTAGTAATCTGGATTGCTTAACATTATCAGAAACATTAAACCGAATTGAAGATATTATTCAAAAAGGTCACCCAACACAACATGTCGTTATTAATGCAAATAAAATCAATTTGATGCACCAAGATATCAAGCTCCGTAATATCGTCAACGCTTCCCCATTAATCAACGCAGACGGCTCATCGATTGTTTTAGCAGGAAAATTCCTAGGCCAGCCGATCCCAGAAAGAGTCACTGGCATTGATCTTTTCGAAGCATTACTCGAAATTTGTAACGAAAAAGAATACCGCCCGTATTTCCTAGGGGCCACACAAGAAGTGATTGAAGAAATCGAAGCCCATTATCGCGCAAAATACCCAGACATGTCTTTTGGCGGATTTCGTAACGGCTATTTTTCACCAGAAGAATCTGCAAGTATTGCTGATGACATCCGTGAAAGCGACTCGGACATCTTATTCTTAGCTTTTTCCAGCCCGCAAAAAGAATATTGGGCAAGCGAGCATTTAGAACGCCTTGACGTACCATTCGTGATGGGAGTCGGTGGCACATTCGATGTTATCGCAGGCAAAACAAACCGCGCTCCGCAATGGATGCAACGAGCAGGACTAGAATGGTTTTACCGCTTTCTTCAAGAACCGCGCCGCATGTTTTCTCGGTACTTTTTTGGGAACTTACGCTTTTTGAATCATGTGAAGCGGGAGAAAATCCAACAATGGAAAGAAAATCGCTTCGTTGGAAGGAGTCAAGATGAAAGAAACTATTAGTATTAAAATAATATTCACGATAATTAAACGCCATTTAGTGTTAATCATATCTACTGCAGTCATCGGCATGATGGTTGCTGGAGCAGTTCTTGTATTTTTAGTCACGCCGATGTATGAAGCTAGAACGCAAATTCTTGTCACACAGTCCGCCCAGACAGAGATGAATAGCAATTTACAAACATCAGAAGTACAGGCTAATATTCAACTTGTTAACACGTATACCGCATTACTAAAAAGTCCGCGTATTCTGGATGATGTGGCAAGAAACCTAGACGGTAACTTCACAGCAGGACAATTAATGAGTAAAATCACGGTTGCTAGCGAGCATAATTCCCAAGTTATAAACGTAAGTGTAACAGATCCTAATCAAGCCGTAGCTGCGGAAATAGCCAACGAAATCGCCGCGTCTTTCGCCAAAATCACACCAAACGTGATGAACGTCAATAACATTGAAATTTTAGCAAAAGCAACGGCACTTGAAAATCCAAAACCAGTAAGTCCTAGCTCGGTTATTTTTATCGGTGGAGGAGCGGCTGGCGGGATGGTTATCGGTTTTGCAATCATGATTATCCGCGTTATTTTTAATACCAAGTTTAAAGATGAATCAGATGTTCTTGATGAGTTAGGCATTCCGCTGCTCGGAAATATCGCGAAAATTCCTGGACAAAAATAATAGTAAAGAGAGGCTGAATTAGATTGAGAAGCAGAAAAAAGAAAATCAAGAAGCAATCAGAAATGAGCCATAGACGCCAAAAAACGGACGAGCCGCAAAAACTAATCGCAAAAATCAACCCGAAATCACCGCATTCCGAGTTGTTCCGCTCCATTCGAACAAATATTGAATTTTCTAGTGTGGATAAGCCGATGCGCTCTATCTTGATTACTTCTTCTGAACCCGATTCTGGGAAATCGCTTATCTGCGCCAATCTAGCAGTAGTATTCGCCCAACAAGGCAAAAAAACATTACTCATCGACGGTGACTTACGCAAACCAACCGTGAAAAAAATCTTCCCAGAAAGCAGTATCGCACGGTTTGACTGGTATACTAACAAATCGCGTCACAATGGACGAAGCCATCCGTGAAACAGAAGTCGAGAACTTATACGTTTTGCCAGCAGGCGTTGTGCCGCCAAATCCTTCTGAATTACTTGGTTCTGAGAAAATGAAGCAAGTGTACGCTGAACTGTATGAAATTTTTGACCAAATTATCTTTGATACGCCGCCAATTCAGCTCGTAGTAGATGCGCAATTACTTTGTTCACTAGTAGACGGTTCGATTTTGCTCGTCCGTAGCAATCACTCATCTAAAGAAAACAGCAAGAAGGCGCTCCAGAAGCTCCAGACGGCGAACGCACATGTTATCGGAAGCATTTTCAACAACAATAAAATGAAAATGGATGGTTATTACTATGCAGACTAATGTTTTAGAACAAGTCAAACGAGTAGAATTAAGCATTTTAGTAGATGTTGCAGCACTTTGCGATAAACACGATTTGACGTACTATCTTATTGGCGGTACACTGCTTGGCGCCATTCGCCACGACGGATTTATCCCTTGGGACGACGATATTGACATCGCAATGCCCCGCAAAGACTTCGAAACATTCCAGAAAATCGCCCAAACCGAACTTCCCGAATCCCTGTTCCTTCACTACGGCACGACCGATCCCGATTACTATTTACCAATCATCAAAATTAAGAAGAACGGCACCATTTTTGAAGAACAAAGCGCCTCGCCTTCCATTAAACATAAAGGCATTTTCATCGACATTTTCCCGCTAGACAACGCCAAAAAGAACACAGGATTCCGTTTCCATACAAAAGGCATGCTCATCAAACAAATCAAAAACTACCTATTCCTAAAAATCAACCAAGAAAAGCAACTATCCCCGTGGAAAAAAGCCATTTTAAGCCTAACAAAACCAATCCCCGCAAGTATCGTCTTCCAACTACTAACTAAATATATGCAAACCCAAACAAGTGAAGACGCCCCGTTTTATGTCAACTACGGCAGCCAATACGGCTACAAAAAACAAACAATGCCCAAAGAAATGTACGACGCCCCATCAAAAACCACTTTTGAAGGCCAATTATTCAAAATCCCCCGCGAAACCCCGCAATTACTAGAACGTGTTTATGGCAAGAACTACATGGAAATCCCCCCCGCAAGCAAGCGCATTACCCACAATCCTAAACGAATCCAATTAAACGAGGAGTGCATGGCATGAAAAAATATCGTATCGGTTTAACAACAGGCGTATTCGACCTTTTCCATATCGGCCATTTAAATATTTTAAAAAACGCCAAGTCCCAATGTGACATCTTAATCGTCGGCGTTAGCACAGATGAATTTGTCCAAGCATATAAGCAGAAAACTCCAGTCATCCCATTCGAAGACCGCAAACAAATTGTCGAAGCACTCAAATACGTCGACCTAGTCGTTCCCCAAACAAGCCACGAAAGCAAACTGCAACTGATCGACAACCATAATGTAGATGTCATGTTCCACGGCAACGATTGGAAAGGCAGCCCCACATTCAACAAACTAGAAGCCGAATTCAAACGCCGCAACGTCGACATTGTCTACTTTGACTACACAGCAGGCGTTTCCTCCACCAAACTAGTAGAAACAATCCAACAAGAAACAGTACTTGTCGTCAGCGCCTAATTATAGCTCGAATTTTAAAATTTGCCCTACATGTCTAAAAAGTTGATTTTAAAAATAAACTTATTGGAAAAATCCTGTTTTGACGAAAAAATGCGATAAACTGTAATTAAGCCAAGAGAAACACGAACTTAAAGGAGGTGGCGGCAATGTAAAGCTAACTTAATCTCAATTTCCTCATATAATATCATTCCTCTTTAAAGCAACATAAGCCTCAAAAATTCAAAGGATAAGATCCCCTCTTATCGAAAAGGAGAAAATTAACCCATGACAAAAAAAACAAATTCCATTCAACGTATTACCTACTAAAAAGGTGAAAAAAGCCCTATTCACAACATTAGCAACAGTCACAGTTTTATCCCAAATGTTAACAGTCTATCCAACAACAAGTGCAGCAGCAGAAGGCTCCGAAATTGGAACAACAGAAGCACCAACACAAGTAGGCGATTTCACAACATTAAAACAAGTGCTTGAACAAGATAACGGCATTACAAATATTGAATTAACAGCAGACATTACGATGACAGCAGGCATTCAAATTAATAACAAGAAAACAACGCTTACCATTAACGGTAACGGTCACACCTTAACTGAAAGTAAAGTAAGCATAAATGCAGCGAACATGACAATTTTCGCCTATACAGGTTCCGCTATGAAGACAATGAATATCAAAAACTTAACGATTCGTGGTACCCATTATTACTCGCCATTCACAGTATATGACGGTGTGAAAGGTGTCGTACAAAATTTCGAAAACATTGATTACGTAGGACCACAATTTGTCTATAATCTCAATGGAGCTGCTAATTTCACAGGGAAGAACAAAATAGTAAATGGACAAGGTGTAGACAAATTAGGAACACTAAACGAACTTGTCCAAGCAAATAGTGTAACAATTTCAGGTGAATTCATCGGTGAGCACAATACAACAGCAACCTATGCTTTCGCTATATACGGTACAAATCCATATTTCAAAATTGAAGACGGTGCAAAAGTAGATCTCACAACAAATGGTGGGGAACTTTTATACGCACCAGCAAATACAGCTAACTTCACTGTAGGTAAAAGTGCAACATTCAATCTTAACACGCTTCGTGAGTTATTCCCATACGCAATGGCGAACATAACATTCGACACGAGCTCTACAACAACAATTAATCGTACAGACGCGTCCGCCGCAGCATTAATGCTAATAGGGCAGACCTTAAATATAAATCCAAACGCAAGCTTAGTAGCACAACAATCCGCAACATCTCCAGCTGGAGCACATATTTTCCGTACGACAGCAGCAAATGCAGTAATTAACATCAATGACCCACGCAAACTTGACCTAAATGCAAACGGAACTGGCGCTAACCGTGTATTCTCGGCTTATGGAAAAACAACAATTAACTTCAATGGCTTATCAGAAATCGGTGTATTTAAACCAACAAACAAAACAGAAACACCAGATCTATCATGGCAAGATGCAACCTTCCAAGTATTACAAGCATCAGCACAAGCCGGAACTGTACAAGCAGGCGCTATCTCATCTACGAACGATATCCAAAATACATTCGTACTAGCAGACGCAAAACGTATTACAACAACAGGAACAGTCGAAATCGCACAAAAAGCAGTAAGCGAACTTTTCACAAATAATGATCCAGCAACAGACACAATTAAAGATACAACAACGCAAGCAAAAATTGATGCAGCCCAAAAATTAGTCGATGCAGTAACAGACACAGTCGAAAAAACAGCGCTACAAAAAGATTTAGACCGCGCCCAAGAACTACTAAATGAACGTAACGCAGCAAGCACAGACAAAGAACGTCAAGCAGCCGCTCAAAAAGCAGTAAATGAACTATTCACGAATGATCAACCATCAACAGACACAATCAAAGATACAACAACGCAAGCATCGATTGACGACGCACAAGGATTAATCAACCTGGTAACAGATGAAACAGTAAAAGCGCAACTACAAAAAGATTTAGACCGCGCCCAAGAATTGCTAGATGCACGTAATGCAGCAAATGCGGCAGAAAAAGCACGTCAAGAAGCAGCATTAAAAGCGGTGAACGAACTATTCACGAACGATAAACCATCCACAGATGCAATCAAAGACATTACAAACCAAGAAGCCATTGATGCAGCCCAAAAATTAGTTGATGCCGTAACAGATGAAACACTAAAAGCGCAACTACAAAAAGATTTAGATCGCGCCCAAGAATTGCTAGATGCACGTAACGCAGAACTTGCAGCAGAAAAAGCACGTCAAGAAGCAGCACTAAAAGCAGTCAACGAGCTATTTAACAATGACCAACCATCAACAGACGCAATTAAAGACGTTACGAACCAAGAAGCCATCGATGCAGCCCAAAAATTAGTAGACGCAGTAACAGATGAAACAGTAAAAGCGGCTCTACAAAAAGATTTAGACCGTGCGCAAGAACTACTAGATGCACGTAACGCAGCCGCAATGTCCGAACAAGCACGTCAAGAAGCAGCCCAAAAAGCAGTAGACGAGCTATTTACAAATGATAAACCAGCAACAGATACAATCAAAGATACAACAACACAAGCATCCATCAACGCA
Organism: Paenilisteria riparia FSL S10-1204; assembly: GCF_000525995.1. GTDB lineage: Bacteria > Bacillota > Bacilli > Lactobacillales > Listeriaceae > Listeria_A > Listeria_A riparia. The sequence goes on from NZ_AODL01000010.1 coordinate 6,312, forward strand.
GCGCAAAAGCTAGTGAACGCAGTAACAGATGAGACAATAAAAGCCCAACTACAAAAAGACCTAGACCGCGCTCAAGAGCTTTTAGATGCACGTAATGCAGCAGAAGCCGCAGAAAAAGCGCGCCAGGAAGCAGCCCAAAAAGCAGTAAACGAATTGTTCAGCAGCAACCAACCATCAACAGACGCAATTAAAGGCTCAACAACACAAGAAGCCATTGACGCAGCTCAAAAATTAGTAGATGCAGTAACAGATGAAGCAGTAAAAGCGGCCCTACAAAAAGACCTAGATCGCGCTCAAGAACTTTTGGATGCTAAAAATGCAGAAAAAGCACGCCAAGAAGCAGCACGCAAAGCAGTAAACGAGTTATTCACGAACGATACACCATTGTCAAACGAAATCAAAGACCCAACAATCCAACCATCTATTGATGCAGCACAAAAAATTATTGATACAGTAACAGATGAGACAGTAAAAGCGCAACTACAAAGAGATTTAGACCAAGCACAACAATTACTAGACATGCGTTCATCGACAATCGGAACAATCACACCAGCAGACTTCCTAATCGGTGGCGACAAATATGTAACAGGAACATTCACAGGTAGCGTAGCCAAAGTTTCCCTACTCGTGAACGACAAAGAATACACTGGCGGAACAGTCAAAGCAGACGGCACATTCACTTTCTATGCCAACGATAAAAACATCAAGAAAACCGACGAAGTATTCGCAGTAGCCTATGACAAATACGGTAAAGAACTATCGAGAACAAAAGTGAAATTCGTAGTCGTAACAACAGGTAAAATCACACCAGCAACTTACAGCCTAGCAACAGACAAAAACATCACAGGAACATACACGGAAGACGTAACAAAAATAACAGTTACAGTCGGCGATAAAGTTTACAAAGGCGGAACAGTAGCAAACGGCACATTCACATTCTACGCTTTTGACAAAATCAAGAACACAACCGACCCAGTAACGATTCATGCATACGACGCAGCAGGCAAACTGCTAGACACGAAAACACTGAAAGTAGTAACAGGCGTACCAGTAGTAACAAAAGGTAGCATTACACCACTAGAAATGGCAGTACCAGGTGATAAAAACATCACAGGAACATATACAGACGACGTACACTATGTAGTAGTTACAGTAAACGGTGTAGACTACAAAGGCGGCACATTCGCAGACGGTGAATTCAAGTTCTACGCACTCGATAAAATTACAAGTGCAAACGATGTAGTAACAATGAAAGCATACGACAAAGCAGGTAAACTACTAGACACGAAAACAATTAAACTAGTTGGCCCAGAATCAGAAAACGTAATTAAAGGTGCCATCACGCCAAACAAATTAGTACTTGGAACAGATAAAAACATCACAGGAACATATACAGGCGAAGTAAAATCAGTACAAGTAACAGTAAACGGTACAGCTTACAAAGGTGGAACATTCACAGACGGCGAATTCAAGTTCTACTCTTTTGACAAAGTGAAATCCGTAACTGATGAAGTAACTATCGTAGCACTAGACAAAGCAGGTAACGTACTAGATACGAAAACGATTGAAGTTGTAAAATAAAAAATGAAGACAAGGAAGGGCGGTAATAAGCTCTTCCTTGTTTTTGAAAATCACATTGTTTTAAAAATGTCAACATCATTTCGCGTAAAAGACGTATTTTTAAAACGTTTTTTGTGTCTAATATGTGAATTAAAATGATGAAAAACGTATTTTTTGCAAGAAAATGCGTGAATTAAATAACTAATATGGTATGATAGATAAGTAAACGAGAGGGTCCATCCCAAAGCCGTCTCGCCATTTAAAATAGCAAAATCGCCATGGAACACAGAATATAAAAACCATTTTGATTAGTCTAACAATCCCCAGCCATCCCCTTGGCATTAGACATAAATCAAGCCTTCGAAATCCCCTAACCTCCCCTTCACCCCCAACAGAACTCCCAATTCTGTTGGGGGTTTTGTTGGGGCTGTATGAAACAAAGTGAATTACAGCCCCAATATAAGCGTGAGCGAAGCGATGGGTTAATCCATTAAAAAGAAACTTCGCACCCCCACAATAAAAAGCGTGAGCAGCAAAGCAAAGTATTGGAATTACAGCCCCAATATAAGCGTGAGCAAAGCGATGGGTTAATCCATTAAAAAAAACTTCGCACCCCACAATAAAAAGCGTGAGCAACAAAGCAAAGTATTGGAATTACAGCCCCAATATAAGCGTGAGCAAAGCGATGGGTTAATCCATTAAAAAAAAAACTTCGCACCCCCACAATAAAAAGCGTGAGCAGCAAAGCAAAATATTGCAATTACAGCCTCCAATATAAGCGATAGGTTAATCCGTCGTTATAATTCATACCGGCACTAAGCCTTGGTGAAAGACCACAAAAACAACCCAATTTCAACTCGATATTGGGTTGTTTTTTGTCTATTTAGAGTCCCATCCAATTACTTGGATAGGGCGAAAAATTTTGCTTGATACAAATCGATCGCTTGTCGCTTGCTTATTTAGGTTATGTCTCAAACTCTGTTTATCCTACTATTTATTGATGATGACCGTCACGGTTTTAAGTGTTGTTCCTGCTGCGTTGTACGCGGATAAAGTGACGACGTCTGATTGACTCTTGATGAGTGATTTGGCGTAGTATTGGAAGTCTGGCGCTGGAACTGTGATTGTTGTTTGTTTCACGCCGTTGACGCTGATGCTAACTTTGGCTACATCGCCTGTGTATTGGCCTTTGATATAGCCGTCTCCGATGGTGAATGGATTTACGGTAATATCTCCGCCTGTAGATATGATTGGAATGGTTTTGGTGCTTATAGCAATGCCTGCTGTGTTGAAGCCTACGAGTTTGACATCATCGGTTGTTTTTGTGATGAGTGATTTGGCGTAGTATTTAATGCTGTCTGTTGTCACATTGATGCGTTGTAATGCCACGCCGTTGACTTGAATTTCTACGCGGGCAATGTCACCTGTGTAGTTTGCTGTGATGTAGCCGTCTGTGCCTAGCTTAAATGGTGCTACGTCTGTAATTACAGATGGTGTTTCTTTTGCCACCTTGATTGTTTTGCTATCTAGTAGGCTGCCGTTTGTGTCGTAGGCGTTTAAAGTCACGATGTCTGTTAAATTGCGAATCACGTTGTTGGCGTAGTATTTAATTTCTGAAGCCGAAGCGACAATTTTTGTTCCTTCAACGCCATTTACCGTTAAGCTGATCTTGGCAATATCGCCCGTAAATTGGCCTGTGACATAGTTGTCTTTACCAAGATAAAAAACGTTTGGTGTTAGTTGACCAGTTGCTGGTTTTAGGACATTGACTTTTGTTTTCTGTAGTTGGGTGCCTTTTGTATCGTAGGCAATCATGTAGACTGTGTCCGTTACCGCATTGATTTTACCTTTGGCGTAGTATTGGTACGGGCTTCCAGTTGCTGTGATGATTTGTAACAGTGTCCCATTTACTTCGAGTGCAAGCTTAGCCACGTCGCCAGTGTACGTTCCTTTCACGTAACTGTCTGCCCCAATTGTAAAGTTGTTCGTTGTAATGTTACCACTTGTTTTATGAGCAAAAAGTTCTTTGGCTCTGTTTAGCTGTGTTTGCAATGCTGCTTTTGCTGTTGTGTCTTGAACTGCATCGACGGTTTTTTGTGCTGCGTCAAGGGCTTTTTGGTCAGTTGTAGCTTTGAGTGAACCTGAATCTGGGTTGTTATTTGAGAATAGTTCAGAAATGGCTTTTGTTGCTGTGTCTTCAATTTGGGCATCTTCGGCTGCTTTTTTATTGTCGCTGATTGGACCCCAGTTGTTTGTTGTGAAGGCACGCATTGTTAGTGGTGTTGTTTTGCTTAAAAAAAGTTCCTGGCGTGTATTTCACGGCTTTGCTTGAGATGACGCCGTCTGCACCCATCGGATCGCTACCGTCTGTCGTGTAGTAAACGTCGGTGTTGGCATTTGGATTTTCTAGTGTTACGCCTGTGTCTGTTTTTAGGACGTTGATGTTTTGAAGAGTGTGCGCCATACCGTATTTTGTCCACATGTCTAGGGAGAATTTCACGCGATCGGGAACTTGGTTTTGTACTTTTGTTTGCAATGTTAGCCAGTCTTTGTACATTGTGCTTCGCGCGCCCATGAATGCGGCATCTACTTTGTAGGCTGCGTCTAGTTCTTTTTGATTGTCTAAAATGAGTTGTCTTACGTTTGCAACGGATAATGGTGCTCCGTCAGCGCCTGCGAAATCTCCACTTGTTGGTCCGATTTGTTGTAGTACTTGGTCTTTCACAAGTGTTTTGAATTCTAAATTTCCGGCTGTTGGGACGGTGCTGTTTCCTGAGAAATTACCGAAAAATCCGCCAGCACCATTTCTGGATATGGCATCTGAATTCCATTTGTAGCGATATGTTCCACCGCCGCCTGCCAGGGCCGATGCGCTTGTTCCAGTGCCACCGTTATTAAAGAAAGCGCCATCTGTGTCATTGATGTTGAATTTCATTTTAATACCATTTCCGTTTGCAATATCATTGGAAACGACTGCATCAATTTCGCGTTCTGTATCGACAAACATGAAGAGAATCTGTGTTTTAATGAGGTCTTCGATGTCTACATATCGTTTGAATTCTTGCAAGTTTTTCGCCGTTGCTAAAGCTTTTACTTTTGTCAAAATGGCTGTGTCACCGTCGCCGGCTTCGACAATTCCTGGAGCAAAATAATCATCTTGGAAACGAATTTTTGTATAGTCGTCATCGCTGTCGCCGAAGTATTCTTCAAACATATTTTGTCCAAAGTCTTCGCGCATGGTTTTGACACCCATGTATTGGCCGTTGTAGAAGTATTGTACGTATTTTGTGTGTAGTGCAATCTTGTTCATTTGTTGGGCAAGTGTGTCGGTTACGGCTTCGTCATAACGATTGTAGCCAAGATTATAGATATCGCTTTGCGGGCCGTCTTGACCTTCTTTTAGTTCTAATTTACTGAACTTGCCTACGACTGGGAAGGCTTCACCCGGTGTTGGATCAAAGAAGTTGTATTTTGCTTTTTTTTGCGTTGAAATCACGATGGAATTTCACAGCAACGCCTGAGTTAAATTGACTTGCGCTGACTTGTCCGAATTTTTTAGCTCCGGAGTAACTGAAGTAGTTGGTGCCACTGCTGTTTGTGTGTGTATCTAAGAATTCGAATGTACCGGTTGTGTAGTTAATGGCGTCTAGTGTTGTAGCATCACTAGTTACAGATACGATTGGAAAATCATCGATAGCTGCGGCGTATTCATCACTTGTGATAGTGTTTTTAAATTGCCATTGGTAGCCGACTGGAATTTCGTTTTTGTAGTTGTCGCGTAAGATATAACTGCTTGAAATAACGCCGGAATTACCGTCTGCATCATAAGCGTAGGCTTTGACGATGGTTGTTTTGCTAATTGTGAGTGGGCCTGTATAGGTGAGTGCTTTGGTTCCTGTTGGATTGCTTCCGTCTAGGGTGTACTTGATAGTTGTGCCTGTATTTGAGCTTAAGCTTAATGTGAAGCCAGTGTCATATACGCCGCGTTCTTTGCTGAATTGAAGCGGGTAGTTTGTTTGACCGACATTATTTGTTTTGCCGAATGTGTCAGAGCTAAATAGCGTTAGATTCTTGCTAGCGTCTGGTTTACGTCCGAATGATTGGTTATACGCTTGTTTCGTATATTTGATGGAGTCGATTGTTTTCATATCAGAACCGACTTTTGCGGATAAAATAACGTCGCCGCTACTACCAATTTCAAAACTTAAATGGTCATTGCCGAGTTCTGGGGCTTTGTCGGAATATAAGATGCGGTACCCTTTTGCTGGGATAACAAGGTTAGAAAACTCGAATTTGTCTAGTGTCTTTGATTTGTCTGTGATATAGGTGCCTGTTCCTAGAACGACAGGAACATCGTTGTCATTGTAAAGTTCGATCCATGCTGCTTTAGAACTGGCAGTACCTTCGGATGATAATTCGTTGATGTAGACATTTTTGATTTTATCAGGTGTTGCAAGTGCGTTTGTGATGTTTGCTCCTTTGTTGTTGTTTTTGTATTTGATAATTAGTCGGGCGGCTTGAGCAGTTCCACCTTGATAAACACTACCGATATAGTTGTCGCCATCCACGCGGAAGGCCATTCCTTGTCCATTTTTCCAGCCGGCGAGGCGGTTTTCATCAATGATGTCTTTTAGGTTGGCTGTACGAACGATTTGGTTACTCGTTGGAAAGGCTGGTTGGCTATATTTAACGACCATGCTGCTGTATTTACGAGAAGTGATGTCGCCTGCTGTTGTTGTGTAACCAACAGGATTGCCAATTTCTGAACGTATTTCCATGTTGGCGCTAATTTTATTGGCATTTGTGTTGTAGGTTGTGAACTCCATGTACGCGTCTTCGATTTCAGCGCCTTCAGGGATGTTGACGTTCAAGAAGCGGAAAGCGGACGTGTCTTTGTAGGTAGGGGTCAATGTTGTCGAATAATAGCCACCGATACTTAAATTAGCATTTAAGTTTATTGCTTTTGCTGTGCCATATTCTTCGGCGTCATCAGTGTATGCTGCTACTTTTCCAGCAAAATCACCAGAGCCTGAGTAATATTCTAAAACTAATTTCGGAGCCATGGCAGCGCTAGAATCATAGGAACGCGCAATGTATGATCCGGTTTTGTCACCACTGATTTTGAAAACAAGGTTGTTAACGTCTGGATTTGCTGCACGCATCTCGTTAACGACTGGTGTTAAGTCTTCGCTATTTAAGACATCGTTAATAGCAACTTTAGATGGTGTCGTTGTTTTCACGGTTTGGTTTGTGAACTGGCGACTCGTGAAAGAAGCGACGGTGCTTGTGAAAACATCGCCTTTACCAAGTTCACCTGAAATCGTCAAATTGGTTGCGGTTGTTGAAGCATCGCGTGCTGTGAAGACAAGATATGCTTTGCTAATCACGGCGTCATCCGGAATAGCAACATCGGCAAAACGAACATAAGCATCTTGTGCGACATTACTTAATGTTCCTTGTAATTCAAGACCAGTACTTGTCAAATTGACTGTCGCGGCTGTTACTTTGGCGTCATCCGCGCTTGTTTTAACGCTAAATTCTTTTGTGGCAAGTGGGATGTTTTCAGCATCTTCCCGGATAGCGTAGAAATAGGATTGTACGCCACTATTTTGTTTTGCGTTGTAGGCGTAAGCTTTTACTGTGGTGTTTTTGTCGATCGTGATTGCTTTTGTGTAGGTTGTGCCATTTGTTTCGCTCGGTGTGGAACCGTCTAGTGTGTATTTAATCGTGTTGATAGCATCCGTGTTTAGCGTCAAGTTGAAACTTTCTTTGTACATTCCAGGCGCTTGACTAGGTGTGATGCGAACAATTGGTGTCGCGTCGTTGTTGGATTTCTCATACGTGCCCACGTTGTACGAAACAAGATGGCTATCTGCATCGTTAAAACGGCCATTTGTCTCATTGAACGCCATTTTCTTCGCGGCGAACGTATCGATTTTGTGAAGCGTATTATCATATTTTGTTGCTAAATAAAGCGTTGCGTCGCGGTCACCTAATGTGAAGTTCACCGAAGCATTGTTTTGCGTCCCGTCAGCTTTCACTACGCGGTAACCTTTTGCAGGGATGTAGAGGTTTTTCAACTCGGATTTGCCTAAATTGCCAGCATCATCAGATAGGAAAATATCTTTTTCAAAAAATACAGCTTCGTCGTTGTTATTGAAAATTTCAATCCAGCCGTCTTTCTGATTATCCGTCCCCATACTTGCAACTTCGTTGATAAATAGATTTTTCATTAACGCTGGGTCTTTTGTGACTTCACTTGCGATGGCGTCTTTTTCGCTATACGTGTACTTAATGATAAGTCGTGGTTGATATGCTGCGGTTGAACCGCCTTGATAGACGCTACCGATATAGTTGTCACCGTCTACCTTGAAGGCCATCGCGTTCCCATTTTGCCAACCCATTAAGCGCGTTTCGTCAATGATGTTCTTTAAGTTTGGTGTTCTAACAGTTTGCAATGCTGTCGTGAAAGAAGGTTGGACGTATTGCACTGTAGAAGCCGTATAATTACGACCGCTAATATTACCAGCAGTGTTAACATACGTCGCGGGATTGCCTAATTCTGCAGAAATTGCGAGATTAGCGCTACGATTTGCCGCAATTGCTTTTGTTGTGAATTCTAAATAAGCATCTTCAATTTTTGCGTTTTCAGGAAGTGTTACATTGCCAAAACGGAAGGCTGAAATTTCTTTGTTGGCCGGTGTCAATGTTGCTGACGTGTAGCCGCCAATTTCCATTTCCGTATTTAAGTCGATAGCATTGGCTGTGCCGCGTTCTTCAGCATCATCAGAAGTGTTGGTAATACTAGCCGCAAAATCTCCTGATGTAGAAGTGTATTCAACCACTAGTTTTGGCGCCATTGTCGCGCTGGAATCAAAAGAGCGCATGATGAATGAACCTGTGCCGCTCCCATTAATTTTAAAAACATAATCTTCAATGTCTGGCGTATTAGCTCTCATTTCATTAATAACAGAAGAAAGATCGTTCGTATTAAAAACACTATTTACTGCGACAGTCGGTGTTGGCATACTTACTGCTGCATTTGTAAAAGTTCGATTTGTAAAAGAAGCGACCGTACTTGCAAAAGCAGCTTGCGTTCCAAGTTCCCCTGAAATACGAAGCGTTGTAGATTGCGCAGCCGTTGAAGCGTCACGTGCCGTAAACGAAAGATACGCATTCGTGATTTTGGCGTCTGTCGGTAATTCAAGGCCGGTAAAACGTAGATACGTTCCTTGTACCGTCGCAGCTGGACCATGTAAGTCAAGCCCTGTGCTCGTTAAATTGACCGCCGTACTCGAAACTTCGGCATCATCTGCACTAGTCTTAATCATTGATTCTTTCGTCAATGAGAAATTTTTCTCCGTATTTGTGGTTTGTTCCGTGGATATAGTAGTGAGGGACTCTGCGGCATAAACGAGGTTTCCAATAGAGTTTGGTAGTACTAGAGAAAAAATCATTGCCATGTATAAAGCTTTCATTTTAAAATTTTTTGCGTGTCTTCATGTTTTTAAATTATAACTACTTATGCATAAATATTATGTGGTAGTAGTCATGTCCTCCTTTTTTGATGTGAGATTGTTTACTTTTTGTTTTTGCGTTTCATTGGCTGTTTAGGAATAATTTTGGCCGTGTTTTTTTGCAAGGTTTAGCAGGAGATATGGCGTGATGATTGCACGGGAAGCTTGCTTTTATATAGTGGATATTTCACCTCTTTCGGATTTCTTTGCCTACCTTAATCTTAACCGCAGTCTTTCACTAAGTCATTAAAATATCAAGGGGGTTTTACAAGTGAATTTTGAGTGTTCACAAAACCGCCATTAGAAAAATGCTATGAAATCCATGCATGTTTATGCATAAAAAATACAGCTTCCGTTTTAATTGAAAGCTGTATACCGATTCCTATTCTGTTTTTCCATATTTCTCACGTACAATTGTATCTAAATCTGCGAAATCCCGTTTTGTTGGGGGCATATGCCAAACGAGAACATCTACATCGGTAACTTCGGGCAATGGAAAATCGCTAATAATAAAGTCATGTTGCGCCCAGTGTTCGCTTGGATTAAGTTCATCGCAAAAGACAATGAAATCTTCTGAATAGTGACGGCGAATTTCTGTTTTTAAGAATTCTTCCCAGATAAAGCCGTTTTTAGCAATAATTTTAATATGAAGAGAACTCGTGTAAGACTCCATTAACAATGCGGCATTGAAAAAATCGTGAATATATGTCGCAATAATATCCATATTCGCTTTAATAAAACGATAATCGGGTATAGATTCGTATTTTTGCAAGATAGAAATGATTTTTTGCTTATCTACAGTGTCCGGAATGAACTTCTTCGTAAAGTAATCGACATCTAAAAGCAGATTCGATTTCTGAACAAAATAAAAACGTGCGAAGTAATCTACAAGCGTCGTTTTTAAGACAAGTGTATCAGAGACGCGTTCATTCAAAATAGTTATCAGTTCTTCCACTAAGCGAAGCCGAATCCGTTGGTATTTCTCTGTATAGGACAGACGAAGCGTCATTTGTTCGTGATTAACGTATGTGAAATAGCTGAGTGCGCTAATAATGATTAATAAGTAACGTTCCTCCTGACTAAGTGTTTCCCCAAGTGCTGCTTCCAAATCACTAAAATCCATTTCTGTCACGCTATGATACGTATATACATCATGCCAAAATTGCATGTTTTCATCACTCACTCGAACAGGATGCCCCTGCTTAATTCGCTTTAAAGTAACCGCAATCGCAATCGCATAGTTCGTCCTAGCGCTAAGCGAAAAGAAGATATTTAAACTTTTTTCGAATTTTTGTATAAAGGTATTGATAGGCGTTTCCAAACCGAAGTCATCGATAATCCAGCCAGAATACGGATAACACTTGCTAAATAGGTGGTAGTAGAAAAAACGTACATTAATTTCATTACCTTGTACTTCAAGTGGGGTTGTGTTGAGAATAAGCCTACTACGAGATAAAAACGTATCAACTTCTGCCAGCTTTACATAAAAAGTCGAGCGGCTTACGAAATTTTTCTCGGCCCATTCCGAAATCGATTGGTTTTCTTCGTTGAATGCCGATAGAGCTAGCTGAAACAAATGGCTATTAGAAATCATATATGCGGTTAGATAATCGAAGTTAATTTTTGGAGCTGCTCGTAGTGTGAGTTTTCGGTCAATTTCATCAATGTGAGCTACACCATCCGGAATATTCGCGTTAAGCGTTTCGATGTCAGCGTTAAGCGTATTGATAGAGCATTCCACGAACTTTGCTGCTTCTTTTTTAGGGATTGGCGACTCTGCGAAAAAAAGCAAGTTCAGCAACTTTAGCCGACGATAATCCGATGCGGGAATAATATTTTTCATTTGTAAAACCTCCCCTATTTATTTAACTCTATCCTATTCAAATTTTCCTGTGTGGTCAAATTTGAATGACCGAACTTAGTTTTTTAATGAGTGGAAAGCGTTTTCTTTGGGCTTGTTAGATACATCGTAATTCATAATATGTCTACAGCAATAGGCTATCGTACATAGTATAATCTGGAAGAGGTATAACTTATAAAGTTACAGAGAATATTACACGAAAAGAAAGGACGAAGAGAAAATGAAAATATTTTTGAAAGTCGCAATATTAGTAAGCTCTGTGTTAGCGATATGGTGGGGGATGCTAAATCAGAGCCCGCATCAAGTCGCTGCCCAGCAGAAGAATATCAACGATCCGATAATTATTACCCAATCGTATAACCCAATAGAAGGGATTGCTCTGCCAAATGCAAAAATTATTCTCACAGATTATCTAGGTAATACAACGGATACAATTGCAGATGAGAATGGTGAATTTTCACTTTATGCTCCAATCACCTATAATGGAACACTTGATATACACCAAGAATGGAAGGGCTTGACGGGACCTAAGACCAGAATGAAAGTTCAAAAAGCGATTCAAATTTTAAGATGTACATCCACGGAATTAGTTGTATCTACCCTTGCCGATGCAGATATACAAATCAGAACAGAAGCAGGGGCTATTTTGAGTCAAGGAAACATGGGTAGTAACCATCATTATCACCAAGACATTACTAATGTTCGTCAAGGCACTATACTAATAATTACGGTGAAATCTGGAGGACTTATATATCAATCTTCTTATACACTGCCACCTATTCCTCCTAAATTTATTGTCACGAAGGCAACTGAATATGAAATAGAGGGTATAGGAGTACCAGGGGCTTATATCAGTATAAAAGATGACTACGTTGAGATTGGAACCGGTTCAGATGGCTCAGTACGATTCAAATTTCGGGAATTAGTAGCGGTCGGGTCAAAGCTACTTTTCGTCCAGCTATATAATGCCCGTGAGAGTCACCCGCAAGAAGTACTAATCGGCTGGTCGCAAAAAGTAAATCCTGTCACAGCAGCGAGCACGAAACTTACAGGAAATGGAAATCCTAATACGCCAACGCATGTTCAGACAGAAAGTGGGCAGGTCATCGGTCGAGGACAAGCTGACAAGGATGGCAATTATACCATCACGATACCAATACAAGCAGAAGGAACAAAGCTTCGCGTCTTCCAAACCATTGCTGGCACAGAGTACATGTCGACTATCACTGTCGAGAAAAATCCGTATACAATTACCGCATCACCATATCAAATCGGCACTAGCAACGTGACAGGAACATATGCGGGTACTGAATTAGAACGAATTACCAAAGTGGTTCTATTAGTCGATGGTGTCATCATTAAAAACGGTGTATTTAATAATACTACGAAAACCTTCCAAATTTCAGCTAACGGTCTTGTTACCAATACGAATCAACGTGTCGAAGTCGCGCTATTCCATGGAAATACCGAATTAAAACGGGCGCCAGTCACAGTCACAGCACGTCCGAGTGACAGTTATACGGTGACTCCAGCGACATATCAATTGGGAACCAGTTTAGTGACGGGAACTTATACTGGAACGGATTTGAGCCAAATCACCAAAGTAGTCTTGTTAGTCGATGGCGTAGTTGTTAAGAACGGCGCGTTTAATAACACCACAAAAGCGTTCCAAATTTCAGCAGCTGGTCTCGTGAAAAACAGTAAGCAACGCGTTGAAGTCGCCTTATTCAATGGTACAAAAGAATTAAAGCGGGCCAATGTCTTTGTTATTGATGCGTACATGTTAACTACAGCTACCTATCAAATCGGTAATGCGTATGTGTCTGGGAGCTATTCTGGTCTAAACACGGAAGCTATCACAAAAGCTGTTCTCCTCGTAGATGGTGTCGTTGTCAAAAATGGAGCTCTGAATACGAGTACTAATACCTTCCGAATCGCAGCAAATGAATTGGTGACAAACATGCGTCAGCGAGTAGAAGTGGCTCTGTACATCGGTGCGACCGAAGTAAAACGTACGACAGTCCATGTTATTGGTAATTTTACTTTGACACCGGCAACCTATCAACTGGGAACAAATAACATCACAGGAAGCTATACGGGAAATGACTTAGAAGCTATCACGAAGGTTGTTCTTCTCGTCGATGGTGTGATAGTTAAGAATGGCGCGTTTGATCCCGCGACGAAAACCTTCCAAATCTATGCCAAAGGATTGGTCACAACAACTAATCAACGTGTCGAAGTTGCTTTATTTAATGGTACTACGGAATTAAAACGGACAACTGTGACAGTAAATGCTGGCGGAAGCTATAGTATAGACGCTACGCCCTATCAACTAGGAAGTAGCTATATCACAGGGACCTACGCGGGTACAAATTTGGAGGCTATTACGAAAGTGTCACTCCTCGTGGATGGTGTCATAGTTAAAAATGGTGCCCTTACGCCCGCAACGAAAACCTTCCAAATCTATGCTAATGGCCTCGTTACCACTAAAAATCAACGTGTCGAGGTGGCGTTATACGTGGGAAGTACCGAAGTAAAACGTACGAGTGTGCCGTTTAAATAGTTTTCTAATCGAGCTTGTTCAAAAAGCGCTATAAAAGCGTGAGGAACAGGCTCGATTTTACGTTATAAACCAAGAACATGCAGTTGATCTGGGCATGCAATTTTTATAACTTGTAACCGTTTTTTTTCTTACATAAAATCTTGTTGTGTTTTAGTTAGTAGCATAGTATCATAAGTAGTGATAGACATTATATTAAACACAGAAAAAAGGAGAAGAACATATGCTATTTAGTACGACGACATTTTTATTTATGTTTCTACCGTGTGTTTTAGCTATTTATCTTATTGCACCAAGAAAGCTAAAAAACATTGTTTTGCTGCTTGCCAGCTTATTTTTTTATGCTTGGGGAGAGCCGAAGTTTCTTTATGTCATGTTGCTTTCGATTGCGCTCAACTATGTGTTTGGGATACTTGCTGATAAGGCGAAGCGCAAAGGGAAATATGGTAAGTTAGTCATCACATTAATGGTTATTGGGAACTTGGCTATTCTCGGAATTTTTAAATATGCGAATTTTGTTGTATTTAATATAGAATCATTGTTTGGTGCTACTTTTGATTGGAAAATGATTGCATTACCACTCGGCATTTCATTCTACACATTCCAAGGAATTAGCTATGTTATCGATGTATACCGAGGGGACGGTAAAGTACAGAAGAATCCACTAAATATTGCGTTATACATATCATTATTTCCTCAACTTGTGGCAGGGCCAATCGTCCGTTACCAAACGGTTGCGGATCAAATTGAGAGCCGCCGGGTTGATTTAAACTTATTTACGAGCGGGGTTAAGCGTTTTATTATTGGATTGGCAAAGAAGATGTTCATTGCGAATAATTGCGGTTTAGTTGCAGATCAGATTTTTCAAAGCCAAGGTAGTAGCTTGTCTGTTGGGACGGCTTGGATTGGACTGATTTTCTATTCTTTGCAAATTTTCTTTGATTTCTCTGGCTATTCGGATATGGCAATTGGACTTGGTCGGATGTTTGGGTTTAAATTCTTGGAGAATTTTAATTACCCGTACATTGCGAAGTCTGTTTCGGAGTTTTGGCGGAGATGGCATATTTCGCTTGGAACTTGGTTTAAGGATTATGTGTATATTCCGCTAGGTGGAAATCGCGTTTCTCCTATTAAAGTGTATCGGAACTTGGCGATTGTTTGGCTGGCCACAGGTATATGGCACGGCGCAAGTTGGAATTTCCTGCTGTGGGGCGCGTATTATGGCGCATTCATTATGCTAGAAAAAGCCTTTTTAGGAAAAGCATTACAGCGAGTTCCAGCGGCACTGCAACATGTTTACGCATTGATTGTCATTATTTTTGGCTGGTTGCTATTCCGCATTGACAATGTGAGCGATATTTGGTCCTATTTATGTTCCATGTTTGGTTCTGGCGCGTTTTGGGATGCTCGCGCAACGTATTATATGCACGAATATTACATGGTGCTTATCGTTGCGATTATCGCATGTACACCGCTTGTTAAGAATCTTTTTGCAAGTGATGCACTTCTTACTTTCATGCAAAAACATCGCGCGTTACACATCACAAAAGATATTGCTACATTAGCTGTATTGGCATTCATTTTTGTGTATTCTGTAGCTTTAGTCGTTGGTTCGACATTTAACCCATTCATTTATTTCAGATTTTAAAACGTGAGGAGAATTACGGTGAATAAAAAACTATTTAACTTATTGCTATCAGCGGGATTTCTGCTCTTTATTTTCGGAGTGTTTTTCTTCTATATCGTGGCTGGAGACAATAAAGTATCGATTTTAGAAAGTCGCAATTTGGCGCAAAAGCCTATGTATAGCGCGGAGGCAGTTACTAGTGGTAACTATATGCGGGCTTGGGATAGCTTTTTTAATGACCAGTTTCCGCGAAGAGATGCGTTTACGGAGCTAAACATGCGTGTGAATGAGTTGGCGCTAGGTCAAGATGTATATAAGGACGTTTATGTGGCTCCAGATGGCTATTTATTGACGAAAGTCGAGTCCTACACAAAAGATGATGCGCAAAAAATTGCAAAACGAATTAACGATGTTGGCAAGGAATTACAAACACTTGGTGTAAAAACAAGCCTTGTTCTAGTTCCGAACAAATCGACTGTTTTTGAAGATAAATTTCCGTCTTACTATCCGAGTTTTGGACGCGAAGGCTACAATCGCCTCATGCCACTAATTGATAATACGTACGTGCAAAATATTGACGTTTCGCCAATCCTTTACAAAAATAAAGAAAAGCCAAATATGTTTTACTATACGGATCACCATTGGCAAGCGACGGCTGCATTTTTAGCTTCGGAGAAAGTAACGAAAAATATGAATCCCGGCGTGAAGCAGCTAACAAAAGACGACTGGACATGGAAATTGGAAGGCTTACCGTTCTATGGTTCGGATGCTCGAAAAACAACATCAGCACTCGCCTCGAAGTCGGATCAAGTGATGGTTGCGACGCAGAAAAACTTAAGTGCGCCGTATAAATTAGACGTTATTCAAGAACAACGCGATTCCCTTTATGTGATGAGTCGACTAACGGATCCAGCCGTATATACTAACCGCTATACCACCTACATTGGTACGGATTATCCAGAGTTGCATATTGTATCTCCAGATCCGCTGACAAAGAAGAACTTGCTAATTTTTAAAGATTCATATGCGAACGCCTTTATTCAGTTTATCGCGCCGTATTATGCGAATGTGCATGTGCTTGATTTGCGCTATTACAAGAACCTTGATTTACAAGCTTACGTGAAAAAATATAAAATCGATGACACCTTATTGTTCTTCAATAACAATTCGATTTATGCAACACCACAGTTGACGACATTTCATTAGGAGGGGAAAACAATGCTTACAAAAGAAACGATTATGAAAATCGCGACAAGCGAAGCAAACGCAGGAGATTTTCCAAAAGTCGTACAAGGGTTTAAATCTGCAGGTGTGACAAAGTATGAGTATATTGTGGCAACAGGGATGTACGTGTTTTATGACGCGGACGGCACGAAAGTAGAAGCGCCATTGAACGGCATCCCAAAAGAAGTCACCACAGAAACCTCCGTCGATGCGATAACCGATGCGATTAAACAAGCTCAAGCTGGCAAGGTTAATTTTGAAGAATTCTGTGCATTGGCCGGTCAAGCGGGTATCTCTTATTGGCATGCGGATTTAGTCGAGATGTTAGTGACCTATAAAGACAGCAATAATACGGCTCTTAAAGTGGAGCCAATTCCAAGCGGAAAGTCAGCCGAAATGTAGGTGTGAACAATTATTTCGCTGAATACACACGCTTTCATTCCATTTATGTATAGCAGGAAACACGTCTTACCCAAAAAAAAGGGACTCGTAGTTTCCTGCTTATTTTATATGAAAATTTAGTTCTGTCTCGGCTTTTTGTGAGGAAAGAAACATTAACAACATGTATAATTTTTTTCAAAAAGGGTATTAGGATAAAGTTGTTAGTATTTGTTTTGGAAAAGGGGCTAGAAAATGTATCTATTAATTATAGGAATTGCTATTTTAGCTATAGGATTGTTCATATTCGAACCAAAACGCCGCGATGAATAAAGTTAGAGCATGGCCTAGATAAAACGATGCTAGATGCTTCTGCTCGATAAAAAGCCGTTTTTTCGCCTTACTTGTAGTATTTGGGTAAGGCAGTCTACGGCTTTGTTTGGGTTATGCTTCGAATAAGAGACAGCTTAGATATGCCAGTAATAAACCATCTGTCTTGCGTAATGACAGGTTTGTTAGCTCTTGGAATTTGTCGATACGATATTGAATCGTATTGCGATGCATGAACATTGCCTTAGCGGTCATGCTGAGGTTGCCTTGTTGCGCCCAAAGTGCCTTGATGAGAGGCTCCCAAGTATCGTCTTTTTCAAAGATGAGCCCGATTTGACGTACTAGCAGACTGTCTGTTAAATGTGTCGCAATCATCGGCAGACAATTAGATTCCACTGTTTGCACGAGTTGGTTCGTATTTTGCCGGAATAAATGCTGTTCTTCGGCGAATAAATCTCGTAATAGCAGGTTCTTTGGATGAAACAAGCCCATAAAAAACTGCACCCGCATGTAAAAATCACTTTCTAACGTTGTTGAGATTGCGTCCAGTTCTTCCTCGCCAAGCAATGACCCCGCAACTCTTTCGATAATCACACCATAATCATCTGTAAGCATTAGCAGTTCGCTATCTTGAGCGAAGAAACTAGCCAATGCTTTTTGCCATTCTTGTAATGTTTTTTTGGAAGGGACGGCGGATTGAATTTGAAATTGGATGATGCGGTAATTCGCGTTTTCTTCTTTTAAATTCAGATTTTCCTGTGTGAATAATAAAGTATACCAATCGTGCAACTGCTCATTTTTGAAGGCGGGCGCGGGCGCTTGAAATAAGGTTTGCAGTAAATCTTGCTCCGCAGAAGTTAGCGCTTTCTTCGGAATTGCAAAATAATACGGGGATTCATAAAAAAATAAATGCGTGGTGTTTTGTCGTAATGGTTTTTCGGAATATGTAAGTTCAGGATAACGTTCTTTTAATTTTTGGATGCGCATAGTTTTGACCTCACTTTCTACTATTAATTATTGTGGCAAATCCGGTTTGGAAAGTCAAATTTGATTGCATCACTGATATTAGCTATAATGAGTAAAGTTGATATCGCAACTAATGTATTACATAGAAAGAGGGAGTAGTATGGCAAATCGGTACGAAATTATCGCAAAATCGATGTCGATTGTGAATCGGTGTGGAAATACATTCAAATTAAATCGGTTAAAAGAATATGGCTTGGGCGTTGGACAATTACGCTATATCACGACATTATATCATCATGGAGGTTTATCACAAGACACCATTGTGAAGCGATTTATGGTAGATAAGGCGAATGTTGCACGCCACATTCAACGGTTAGAAGACTTAGGCATGATTAGACGTGAAGTGGACCAAACTGATAAACGAAAACATCTGATTTATTTAACGAGCAAAGGCCAAGAAGTTCAGCCAATCATTGAAGAAACGATGAAAACTTGGTCGGGAATTTTGACAGACGGTTTGACAGAAGAAGAGCGTGAGCAACTCGTGCATTTATTAGTACGAATGGCTGAAAACGCACAGAATTTTCAAGAGGAGGTGAGCGGTAATGAAGGAACAGAGTAAGCGATTAGGAGAAGATAAAATTGGTTCGCTCATGTGGCGACTGTCCGTTCCTGCCTTTATCGGTATGTTTGTTATGGGGATGTATAACATTGTCGATACGATTTTCGTGGCGAGGGGCGTTGGTTCGTTAGGTGTTGCAGCACTTTCTATCGCGTTTCCTGTTCAGATGATTATGATGGCGATGGCGGCCATGTTTGGAATTGGCGGGGCTTCGATTATTTCGCGGGCCCTAGGTGCCGGAGACCAAGAACGGGCCAATAAAGTTTACCACCAAGTCATTTGGCTTGTGGTGATTTCCAGCCTGTTGCTTGCTCTTGTGACATTTGTTTACCTAGATCCGCTTATCACGATGTTTGGCGCGACACCAGAAATTCATCAATACGCAAAGGATTTCCTGCAAATTTTACTACTTGGCTCGGTTTTCCAAACATTCGGAATGGCGATGAACAACATTGTTCGCTCTGAAGGTAATGCCAAAATTGCGATGCTGACCATGATCATTTCCGCAGTTTTAAACATGATTTTGAATCCGATTTTCATTATGGGTCTGGATTGGGGCATTCGCGGATCTGCTTTTGCGACATTGATTGCTCAGGCGGTGGGCGCGACATGGCTACTTATTTACTTCCTATCTGGAAAAAGTTCGCTCACACTTCACGGCTTCCGCTTCCATATCGATTGGAAATTGTCGGGAAACATTGTGGCGATTGGATTCCCGTCATTTATTATGATGTCGGCGGGAAGTATCGTATCGATTGCCGTGAACTGGATGCTCAATATTCACGGCGGAACAATGGCAATTGCAGCTTACGGCGTTGCCAATCGAATTGCCTCCTTCATGATTATGCCAATAAACGGGGTCACCCAAGGAATGCAACCTATTGTTGGCTTTAACTACGGTTCCCGAGAATATAAGCGCGTGATTAAAGCGGTCAAACTATCCATTATTGCGGCAACAGCAATGTCGATTGTAGCTTTTGTCATAGTAGAGCTGTTCCCAGATTTATTGGTTAGCGTCTTTACCGAAGACAAAGCCTTGCTAAAAGATGGTGCACATGCCGTACAGGTCGTATTACTAGCCGCGCCAACAATTGGCTTCCAAATAGTATGTGGTGGCTTGTATCAAGCATTAGGCCGGGCTCGGATTTCCTTCGTTATTTCCTTGATGCGCCAGATTATTTGCCTAGTCCCATTACTCCTGATTTTGCCGAATTTCTGGGGGTTGGACGGCGTTTGGTATGCCTTCCCACTCGCAGATGTAGGAGCGTTCACCGTTTGCTTAATCATTATGTTGCGAACATGGCGCAGTTTATTTAAAAACCCAGAGATGGTCTAGTTTTACCCGATAGAAAAACTACATTTTAAATGAAAAAAATTTCGTGCCCCCAACAACCTCAGCGTTATTGCGGGGCTTTTTTAGTGCGAATAGTGTGCTTGGAAATCCCTGTAAACCGCACTAATAACGCGGCGACCAGCGTGAATCTCAGCATCGCCTCTAAACGTAATAATCCCATTTTTCCGGTCGATACGAATGACATTATGTAGATTAATTAAATAAGAATTGACTCCCGAAAACTCGGTGTGACCTACCAATCTAGCTTTAATATTTTTCAAAAAATCCGCGATAATATACGTGCCACTACAAGTATGTAACTTAACCTTCTTCGTCCGTGGAATTGTCTCGAAATACAGAATATCTTCATACAAAACCCGATTTTCGTTATCAAAAACAAAAAAATTCGTATTTTGGCGCACCATTTCCCTGGAATAAACAGACTGCAACGCAAAAGCAATAGCATCCGAAATCTCCTCCTGCTTCACAATATATGCAGTCGGCGCAATATACTGCGCTACAATATCGTGCAGCACATGAACACAATCCGTGAAAAAAATAAGATACCCATGCACATCCAATTCCCTAATCTGCCACGCAAGATCAGACGAATCCGCAGGTAGAAAATAAATATTAGGCAATTCTCCAATATCTTGCAAAATCGCCGCCGAATCAGTGACCACATGAATATCAAATGGATAATGATTTGCATCAATAACTTCCTTCATTATTTGGACGAACTGCTCTTCCATAATAAAAATCCGCATAAAAACGCCCCCTTCTATAAAGTATAGCAAAAGAAGCGGGCTTAGCTGGGGAAATTCAACAAAGATTCGTTAACACATGATAAGCGAACGCTTTCTTTCAATGTACTCAAAAAAATAAGGCGCAAATCGCTATCCAAAAGCAATCCACACCTCATCTTCTATACAAGCGGTCGTAAATCATCCCCTACGTCCACTAAGTTCCTCAAATAATTCACATCCGTAATTACCCACGGCTTTTTCGACGACTGCAATATCCCCTTATTCCGCAACTCCGCAAGAACACGCGATGTATAGCTTTTCGATGTCTCTGAAAACTGAGCAAGCAAATCATACGTCAGAAACAACGGCAACTCCGCTTGATTATCCTTGACCTGAATACCCGACTCCGTACAACGCAACAAGGAGAAATACACACGTTCCTCCGAAGTCAAATGATACTTTTTAACAATTAAATAGAGATAATAACGCGTCTGTAAAGCAAAGTTTAACATAATGTGGTTACGCGGATCCTCCGTAAAAAGCATTTTTCGCAAAAAATCTACATCAATTTTCCACCACACAACATCTGTCAATGCAGTCAATGTTCCAACCATCGGTACTTGGTTTCCTGAAATAGGGAGATTAGCAAACGAACCTGGGAACGTAATAAAGAAATAGCCACCACCAACTTTTCCAGCATACGTATAACTTAAATAACCGCTTTCCAGCAAGTACACATGCTTCATATCATCTGTAATTTCCTGCGTTGTACCTTTTGGAACTCTATGCTGCGTGCAAAACTGATTAAAATGCGCATCCTTCTTTAACAATTTCAAAGTATTAGAGAAAGAGGCCAAAGACGCAAGTTCGCCTTCGCGATACATAAGCCATCCAACCTTTCGTCACAATTAATTTTACCTAAGCTTACTATACCCTAAAATTCCTCCACTCTACCCTCAAAATCGATTCTTAGTAGACTATTTTATAAAAATAAGAGGCTTGATAGAAAATAAAAGTTAAATCCAATACATTTTAAAAGTTCATAAATTGTTCAAATACTATCGATTTCGCTCGATTTCGGCATCTTTAAAAAGCGATAAATTAGCAAAACATAGGCATAGGATGCTATTCCACGTTTTTGTTCTCCTAGTGACATATTTATAAAAAAACAACCAATCACAGAACGGAGTATACTGTTGTTATTCGAAAGAGAGACAGTAACAAGGAGGAGAAAATAATGATTTTAAATCCATCCGAACTAGAAACACACTGCATTAATCGTCAGTTGAAAGCATACCTATTAGAAGACACAACCTATTCGCTACCTTACGAAAAATTATATATGGACGCAAACAAAACCATAATAGAAGAAACAAAAAAAAAACGACGCCATCTACATCATCGCATCCGGCGTAGTCATCGAAACAAAAAACCAAACCGTCCTTCACTTTCTAGGCAAAGAAGAATGCTTAGGACTAGACACCATGTTTCACGGAAGCACCGCCACATCAAGCCTTATCACATTAACCAAAACAGTCCTTTACAAAATTCCAGCAAGCGAAGTCACTCGGAAGTTAGCCGAAAGACCAGCCGGCATCCAAACCTTAAATAAAGTATTAACCCACCACACCCTACTCCTAAAAACACGAATCGCAGCACAAACAAGCAACTACGACAAAGTACTCCAAGCATTATTACACCTCGGCTACCTATACGGCGAAGAAAAAAACAACGCCATCTACATGACCATGTACTTCTCCAAAAAAATGCTTGCCAACTACTTACAACTAAGTTATGCCACCGTCGCTTCTGTCTGCAAACGCCTCTCAGCCCAAGGAATACTACACGACGAACCCCACGGCATGATTATTTATCCGAAAAACGACACTAATTTATAACACGTTCACATATTGTTCGGAAAAGACATTCATCAAGTTAGCATATTTGTGAAACAGATTTTTTAAAAGGTGCTAAGATAAATATATCGAAAGAGTATTCACTGTTTTGAAAAGCACAAAGAAAGGAGTTAGAGCCATGTCATACATGCAGTTATTCGATAAAGAAGTGATGGAAGAGACATTTAATACGAATCAACTCATCCACTTATTACTCGACAAAAAAACATACCCCATTCCAAGCACAAAGCTTCTATTAAACAAACGGGACATCTTATTCCACGAAAATCAAATTCACGATTATATATACATCGTCAAAAGCGGCCTTTTCAGCAATTGGAAAAAAGAACACGTCATCAGCTTCACCAAACAAAACGAATTCATCGGCATCAACAGCATCCTAGGAAACGAAACATCATTCTTCACCGTCCAAGCCCTTGCTAAATCAGAAGTATGGCGATTCGCCAAAGAAGACGTGATGCGCAAACTAATGTCTACCCAAGAAGGCGTCTTCTACCTATACAATGAGATGAAAACAAATAACGAATATTTAATCCAACGAAATGTCTACCAAATGGTCGAAACAAAAGAACGCATCATGGCCAACATGATCCAACTAGCTAAACGATATGGCAAAGAAGATACACAGCACTTAATATTACCGAAAATTCTAACTAAAAAAATAATTGCTAATTATTTAAATATAACAATGACAACGATGTACTACATTTGCAAACAACTGATAGAAGAAGGATTTTTAGAACCGATATCACATCAATTAGTAATGAATAAAGCAGCCATACAAGAAAACGAGATGTTAGCAAGCTTGCTAAAGTAACCGAATAAAAAGCAGAAAGGAGTCGATGTTCATGAATTCAAGCTAAACGCAAACGGAATGAAACCATAGCTGAGAGGAGTTAGGTCAAATCAAACAATTCCAGCGTCGATTAATTCATGAGTAAAAAAACTAAAATTATAATAAGAGGAGACAACAAATAATGAGTAAAAATCAAACAATGAAAAAAGTAGCCATGGCAGTAGTCGCGGCGAATGTAGTAGCAAGTTCACTAATCACAACAATGCCAGTGAAGAGCATGGCGGCGGAGAATGAAGGTAGTACGGCAGTTGGGAATCAAGCAGAACAGAAGTTGCAAGGTGGATTGAAGTCTGCAGGATTAGGGGCTACGATTCAAAATAGGAACTTGTTCGATGATTCAACATTCTCTAATTTTAACAATATAGGTGGGCAAAATTGGAATTACTATTATTCACAAGGTTATGATTATGATGGGAATAAAGTTATTTCAAATGCCGATATTAAGCCACTGATTGTATCGGGGGATTCCTATAATGTGCAAGACAGATCAAATAGAAATGGTAAGTATTATGTGAAGTCATTTATGTCAGGTGGGGAAAGTATTTTACAAACCAGTATAACAACAATGTCTAGTGTTGCTCCGCAACCAATAGGAATGTTTGGTCAAACCATGAAGAATTTAATTCCTGGGAGAACTTACACAATCACTGCAGATTATAGAGTTTCTGCAAGCAATGTATCTGGGACAAACCCGAATCGTATGGTAGTCAGTTTAGGTTCAAATGGTTTAGCATTCAATGAGACAACAAATGTGTCTTCAACATATAGAGGTATAGGTGCAGTGAATATATCAGATATGAGAATTGCTAATACTGATAATGAATGGAAAAATTTAAATTATTCTTTTGTAGCTACATCTACAACGCAAACCATAACATTTGGTCAATATCCTTACAGTTCTGTACCAGGAAGTATCATGACTTCACAGTATAAAAATATTAAAGTAGAGGATAATGATAAAACAGCCCCAGTAGCTCCAGCGGTTAATGAGGTATTCACGAATTCCACAAGTGTTTCAGGTACAACAGAAGCAAACGCAAACGTAACTGTAAAGGCTAATGGTACAGAAATCGGCACAGCGCAAGCAAATAGTAGTGGAGCTTATACCGTTACCATTCCAGAACAAGCCTACAACACACCACTTCAAGTGACAGCACAAGACATCGCAGGAAATATCAGTGATGCAAAAAACGTCAACGTCAAACAAGCGCCAATCGCTACACCAGCCATCAATCCGTTAACATCTAAAAGCACAACAGCATCAGGAACAGGTGAAGCAGGTTCTACACTAACATTCAAAGCAAACGGCATCGAATATCCAACAACAGTCACTTCAGACGGTACATGGAGCGTAACGATTCCAAAACAAGCAGCAAATGCAGTAGTAGAAGCAACATCCGTATTAAACGGTGTATCCAGTGCGAAAGCCGCAGCAACTGTATCTTATGAAGGTCCAAACACACCAGAACTAAACAATGTTACCAACACATCCACACGAGTAACAGGAACTGGTGACCCAGGAAATACCATCACCATCAAAGTAAAAACAGGCGATTCCAGCATTTCATATGGTGGTACCATCGATGACTTTGGCGAATTCTCCGTTAACATCGACACACCAGAAGCAGGCGCAATCGTAGAAGCTATCGCTAAAGACAGCTCTAACACCTTAAGCCAAAAAACAACTAAAACAGTCCTAGACGTCATCGCACCAGACGCACCAAGCGTCAATGCAGTCAAAGACACAGACACAGTCATTTCTGGAACAGGTGAAGCAAATTGTGACGTAGAAGTGAAACTACCATCAGGCGGTATCATCGAAGGTCGCACAGACAGCGAAGGTAATTTCCGTATCAACATGCCAAAACAAGCGATCGGTGCACACATCGAAGTTTCTCTAACAGACGAAGCTGGCAACAAAGGCGCAGCAACAACAGTAACCGTTCAAGCAGACGTATTAGCGAACCCAACGGTTAACCGCGTTTCCAACCAAGATACCAAAGTAACAGGAACAGGTGTCGCAGGCGCAACAGTGACAGTAAAAGCAAACAACATGACGTACACAGATACAGTCAAAGCAGACGGAACATACGAAGTAACCGTTCCTAAACTAGCAGCCGGCACAAACGTAGCTGTAGAACAAACAAAAGCAGGCAAAACAAGCGGTTCCGTAACAACGATTGTACAAGACGACCGTACACCAGCCGCACCAGTCGTAAACCCAGTGAAAGACTCCGACACAACAGTGACAGGAACAGGAACACCAGGTGATTCTATCCAAGTAACAACACCAGACGGTTCCCACTACGGCGCTATCGTAGCGGACAACGGCACATGGTCTGTAGCTATCCCAGTTCAAGAAGCAGGCGCGAAAATCGATGTCACAGCAACAGCATCAAACGGCAACACAAGTCCAAAAACAGACATCACCATTGCACAAACACCACAATCTGGCACACTTACAACAAAAGACTTCACAATTGGTAAAGACCAATACATCGTTGGTAACTTCACAGGCGACGTGAAAAACTTCCGTGTGACAATCGGTAGCAACGTCTACGTTGGCGGATCCATCGACAAAGTCAAAGGCACTTACACATTCTATGCCCTAGACAAAGCAACAAAAGAAGGCACATTCAAAATCGAAGCCCTAGACAAATACGGCAACGTGCTACAAACAAAAACAGCCAACATCATCAAAGCAAACAGCGACAACACACCAGGCGTTGGAACAGTATCAGCGAACCCATTTGTCATCGGTCAAGATAAAAACATCACAGGAACAGTCACAGGCGCAGTAGCCTCAGTGGAACTCGTATACAACGGTGTGACATACAAAGGCGGATCTGTAGCTAACGGTCAATTCAACTTCTACGCCCTAGACAAAATCACAGACAAAACAAAAGCCGCAGTCATCAACGCATACGATGCAAAAGGCAACAAAATTGCTACAAGTAACGTAGCCCTATCTAACAAAGGCGACAACGACAATACACCAGGCACAGGTACCGTATCAGCCAACGGATTCGTCATTCACCAAGACAAGAACGTCACAGGCACATTCACAGGCGACGTGAAATCCATCAAACTCGTATACAACGGTGTGACTTACAGCGGCGGTAGCGTAGCTAACGGCAACTTCAGCTTCTACGCCCTAGACAAAATCACAGACAAATCCAAAGCAGCACGCATCGACGGCTACGACGCGAAAGGCAACAAAATCGCCACAAGCGCCATCGCCCTTTCTGATTCCCAAGACAGCACATCCGGTGTCGGCACAGGAACTGTAACAGCAAACGACTTCAACGTTGGCACAGACACAAACATCACAGGCACATTCACAGGCGATGTAGCATCAATCAAAGTACGCGTTGACGGCACAGTCTACAGCGGCGGAACACTAGCTAACGGTAACTTCACATTCTACGCAAAAGACAAAATCAACAACACGAACCAAGTCGTTTTCGTAGACGGTTATGACCGCAATGGCAACAAAATCGCGACATCTGCCGTAACCGTAGCCAAAGTGTTACCAGTAACAGCAGGAACAATCACACCAAACATGTTCACAGTAGCAACAGATAAATATTTAACAGCAAGCTATACAGGTGACGTGAAATCCGTAACAGTTACAATCAACGGCACGAAATATACAGGTGGTACCGTTTCTAACGGACAAGTAAACTTCTATATCGGTAACAAAATCACAGCAGCAGACACCGTAACAATCGAAGCACTTGACGCATACGGTCGCTCCCTACAAGTGAAAAACGTACCCGTACAACAAACAGCACCAGAAACAACAGGTACCGTCACACCAGATACATTCACAACACCAGGCGACAAATATTTAACAGGTAGCTACACAGGTATCGTGAAATCAGTCATCGTCACAATCAATGGTACAGAATACCAAGGCGGAACAGTAGAAGACGGTAAAATCAACTTCTGGATTGGCGACAAAATTTCGAAAACATCCGACGTTGTCACAATCAAAGGCCTAGACAAAGACGGCAACATCCTAGACACAAAAACAGTGAACATCGCAGCAGCGAAACCAGAAGTAGGCACAATCACACCAGCTAACTTCTCGTTCAAAACAAGCGCGATCAAAGGAACATACACTGGTAACGCCAAGTCTCTTCGCGTTACAGTCAATGGTGTAGCCCTACCAGTAGGCGGAACCGTAGCAAACGGTAACTTCAACTACTACGTTGGCCTACAAGACAAAGTATCATCGAAATCAGACACAGTTAAAATCGCTCTACTAGACAAAAACGGCTTAGTGATGGACGAACAAAACGTAACAATCGTCGACTAATCCACACAAATCAATACGGGAGCACATCACGTGCTCCCACGTATTGAAAGCAACATATTTCAAAAAAAAACTACTTTGCTCTTATTTTTGAAATACGGGCAAATTCAAATGTTCACAAATTATCAATGTCACGTCAACATTCATTAAATAGCTACGAGCTTAGAGTAAAAATTAAAAGAGGGAGGCATTTAATTATGCCAAAGAAAAAAAATATCATCCAAAAGAGTGGACCGATTGCTTTAGCAACTATATTAGTTGGGAGTTCGCTACTAAGTACACTACCAGTTAACGTATTCGCCAGTGAAGCCGCACTTAAAAATGCCGCACTAACAGCTACACCAACGGATGCAACAGCAGTAGCAACATTTGCCGAATTAAAAGCAGCGTTAACAAATGCAAGTGTAACTAATATCCAATTAACAGCAGACATTCAAGTAACATCAAGCTTTAGCGTAACAACGCAAAAAAATCTATACGGTAATGGCCATACGCTTAATATGAATTCCTATAAAATCGGAATTTCAAAAGAAAATATAGTCAATCGCGTGGAAGATCTAACAATTACGAACCAAAATATCTATCCATTATTCTGGTCAGAATCAAAGGGTGTACAAGTCACTTATAAAGATGTGAGATCTAGTGGTAAACAATTCGTATATAATGCTAGCGGTACAACCATCTTAGAAGGAAACGTTACAGCAAGCGCCTCAGGAGAAGAAGTATATCAAGGAAAAATACTTAACATTAAAACCGGTGCAAAAGTTGATTTCACATGTACCACTTCATGCCCAGCCATTCGTCTATACGGTAGTTTGACACAAGAAGCGAACTCTGATTTGAAAGTAACAGCAAGAGATCATGCCATTTACGGTCATAATAGCGATACACAAATAGTAACAGCAGGAAACATGGACATAACTTCTACAAATGAACAAGCAATCTACACAGCCTGTTCAGGTGGAAATATGGTTGTTCAAACAGGCGCTAAATTTAAGGCTACTGCTGGCGATTTGACAGAAGAAGGTATCTCTATCAAAAGCGGGAACCTAACAGTCCAAACAGGTGCCGATTTTGTGGTGACTTCACCAGGTAAACAAGGAACAGTCCAAACAGGAGGTAAACTTGTATTTGAGAATGGCTCCAATTTTGCTATTACAAATACGAACCCTGTTGGCTCCGTTTTTGCCAACTATGCGGGAAGTTCAACGAATATCAATATTAATTCCGATAAAGGCTTATCAACATGGGATTCCGGTTTAATCAATACTACACTACCAACACACAATTACAATGATTTCACAACAGCAACATTTAATTTATCTGGTTGGGACAAAGGAAACCTCAGTCAAAAACAACTAACATCAAATAGTGCACAATTCCAATCCCAATTTGTAAGTAAAAAAACAGCAAAACTTTTCGGTGGTAGCTTTGCACAAACAAGCATCGCACAAACAACAATCGAAGAACTGACAACCGATTCAACAACAGCAAAAGGTTTGGCAGAGCCGAATGCAACAATCGTGATTAAAAACGAAGCAGGTGCAACATTAGGAACTGGCCGTGTCGGATCAGACGGTTACTACGAAGTGACAATTCCTAAACAAACAGCAGGCACAAAAGTAACAGCAACAGCTACTTCTAACGGTATTTCGTCTTCCGCAGAAACCACAGTAAAACAAGCTGTCATTGCGCAAACAACCATTGCCCCACTAACGACAGATTCAACAACAGCAACAGGTGTAGCAGAGCCAAACGCAACAATGGAAATTACAGCCAATGATGAAGTCATAGGCTCTGGAAAAGTAGCATCAGACGGCACTTACAGCATTACAATCTCACAGCAAGATGTTGGTACAAGAGTAACAGCAACAGCGCAAGTTGGAGAGGTGACATCGTCTGCAACAACAACGGTGACACAAGGCGAACTTGCACAAACAACGATTTCTGCATTAACAACAAAATCAACAGTAGCAGAAGGAACAGCACAACCAAACGCAACTATCGAAATCAAAAATAGCGCTGGTGATGTACTGGGCTCCGGTCGCGTCGGATCAGACGGCATATATAGTATTACCATTCCTAAACAAGCAGTAGGAACAATTGTAACAGCAACAGCTACATCAAACGGCAAAACATCTACTGCGCAAACAACCGTTATTCGAGGAGAAATTGACACAACAACGATTGATAAAGTAACCACAGAATCTACATCCGTTTCAGGAACAGCAGAGCCGAATGCCACATTGGTTATTACAGACCAAGACGGTAAACAATTAGCAACAGGTCGTGTCGGATCAGACGGTATATACAGCATGACGATTACCAAGCAAGCAGAAGGAAATGTTATTACAGCAACAGCAACTTTAGCAGGTTTCACATCCACAGCCTCTACTATTGTAGAACGTGATGGCATTAATCAAACAACAATTAACGCACTGACAACAGATTCCACATCCGTTTCAGGAACAGCAGAACCAAATGCAAACATTGTCATAACAGATCAAAGTGGCAAACAACTGGCAACAGGTCGCGTCGGATCAGATGGTATATACAGTTTGACAATTACTAAACAACTAGGCGGAACAGTTGTCACAGCAACAGCGACAAGCAATGGTAAAACATCATCTGCCAACACAACCGTACAAGATAATCGTACCCCTGTAGCACCGACTGTAAATCCAATCAAAGATACGGATACAAAAGTAACAGGACAAGGCGTAGCAGGCGATACTATCAAAGTAATGACGCCAGACGGCAAGACTTACTCAGGTACAGTAGCAACAGATGGCACATGGTCGATCAATATCCCAGCACAAGCAGCAGGAACAAAGATAGATGCCACAGCAACGACACCAAACAATAAAGTTAGCCCAGCAACAACAGTTACAGTTACACAAACAGCACAAACAGGCGCGATTGTAAAAGCTAATGATTTTACAGTAGGAACCGATAAAAATATCACAGGAACTTATTCCGGTGACGTGAAGAACTTCCGTGTAACGGTGGGCACTAATGTATATACAGGTGGAAGCGTAAATGCAACAGATCACTCATACAGCTTCTATGCATTCGATAAAATTACAACAGCAACGACAGCAACCACATACAAAATCGAAGCCCTAGACAAATACGGCAACGTCCTAGATACGAAAACAGCTAACATCATTCAAAAATCTTCCGACAATACACCAGGTGTTGGAACAGTATCAGCGAACCCATTTGTCATCGGTCAAGATAAAAACATCACAGGAACAGTTACAGGCGCAGTAGCCTCAGTGGAACTCGTATACAACGGTGTGACATACAAAGGCGGATCCGTAGCTAACGGTCAATTCAACTTCTACGCCCTAGACAAAATCACAGACAAAACAAAAGCCGCAGTCATCAACGCATACGACGCCAAAGGCAATAAAATCGCCACAAGCAACGTAGCCCTATCTAACAAAGGCGACAACGACAACACACCAGGCACAGGTACCGTATCAGCCAACGGATTCGTCATTCACCAAGACAAGAACGTGACAGGAACATTCACAGGCGACGTGAAATCCATCAAACTCGTATACAACGGTGTGACTTACAGCGGCGGTAGCGTAGCTAACGGCAACTTCAGCTTCTACGCCCTAGACAAAATCACAGACAAATCCAAAGCAGCACGCATCGACGGCTACGACGCCAAAGGCAACAAAATCGCAACAAGCGCCATCGCCCTTTCCGATGCCCAAGACAGCACATCAGGTGTCGGCACAGGAACTGTAACAGCAAACGACTTCAACGTTGGCACAGACACAAACATCACAGGCGCATTCACAGGCGATGTGGCATCGATTAAAGTACGCGTGGACGGCACAGTTTACAGCGGCGGAACACTAGCAAACGGTAACTTCACATTCTACGCAAAAGACAAAATCAACAACACGAACCAAGTCGTTTTCGTAGACGGTTATGATCGCAATGGCAACAAAATCGCGACATCTGCCGTAACCGTAGCGAAAGTTTTACCAGTAACAGCAGGAACAATTACACCAAACATGTATACAATCGCAACAGATAAAACACTAACGGCTAGCTACACAGGCGATGTCAAAACAGTATCTGTCACAATCAATGGCACAAAATATACAGGTGGTACCGTTTCTAACGGACAAGTAAGCTTCTACATCGGTAACAAGATCACATCTCCATCCGACGAAGTTATCATCGAAGCTTACGACGCATACGGCCGTTCGCTACAACGCAAAACAGTACCCGTACAACAAACAGCCCCAGAAACAACAGGAACTGTCACACCAGACACATTCACAACACCAGGCGACAAATATCTAACAGGTAGCTACACAGGTATCGTGAAATCTGTCATCGTCACAATCAACGGCACAGAATACCAAGGCGGTACAGTAGAAGACGGTAAAATCAACTTCTGGATCGGCGACAAAATTTCCAAAACATCAGACGTAGTAACCATCAAAGGCCTAGACAAAGACGGCAACATCTTAGACACAAAAACAGTGAACATCGCAGCAGCAAAACCAGAAGTAGGCACAATCACACCAGCGAACTTCTCCTTCAAAACAAGCGCGATCAAAGGAACATACACTGGTAATGCCAAGTCCCTTCGCGTAACAGTAAACGGCGTAGCCTTACCAATCGGTGGAACCGTAGCAAACGGTAACTTCAACTACTACGTTGGCCTACAAGACAAAGTATCATCGAAATCAGACACCGTTAAAATCGCTTTACTAGACAAAAACGGCTTAGTGATGGACGAACAAAACGTCACAATCGTCGACTAATAATACGGGAGCACATCACGTGCTCCCATGTATTTGAAGCAATATTTTCCCGAAAAAATACTACTCAGCCCCTATTTTTTTGAAATACGAGCAAAATCAAATATTCATCAAATGTTCACAAAGTGCCAATATCACGTCAAAATGCAATTTTTACAGCAAAAAATAGAAGCTTCAATATACGTATCATTAAAAATAGGCTATTTGTTCACCATTCCCATAAAATCACGGCAACCTAGCTGGGTGTATACTTAGCACATCAAATAAGAAAGAAGGATATCCCCTTGAAAAAGAAATTAGGACTTTTACTATCAGCAACAGCAATCACACTAGGCCTTGCAGCATGTGGAACAAATGACAACACCCAAGAAGTTAAAAACGAAGTCGGTAAAACAGTCGAAACAGCAGACCTTGACATCCAAGTCGAATCCGTAAAAAGCGGTTATGCAGAATCAGGCGATAAAAACAAACAAATGCTCATCGTAGACATGAACATTAAGAATATCTCTAAAGAAGAAAGCGGCGCAGGAGCAGCAGACTTCGAAGTAAAAGCAGATAACGGCAAAAGCTACGATGTATACGGCTTAGAAGAAAAGAACTTCGGAACAGCTATCAAACCAGGCAAAACAATCGAAGGCAAAGGCTACTACGAAATCCCTGCAGACGCTAAAACAGTCACATTCTACTACGAACCAGCAGGAAAGAAACAAGCACAATGGGAACTTAAAGTACCCGAAAAATAAAACGGTTAGGAAAGGTGAAGTAAAATGAAAATCACAACTATCGGATTAGGTTATATCGGTCTACCAACGTCGATATTATTCGCCACACACGGTCATCACGTACGAGGCGTTGACGCAAATCCCGCGGTCGTTGAAACACTCAATCAAGGATATATTCATATTGAAGAAGAAGGATTACAAGCCCTTTACAACGAAGCCCTACAAGCAGGAAATTTTGAAGCAGCACTAACACCGAGTGATTCAGACGCATTCATCATTGCCGTTCCTACACCAAACAACGAAGACGAATACAAATCGTGTGATCTATCGTATGTTATTTCCGCAGTAGAAAGCACGATTCCGTATTTAGAAAAGGGCAATCTACTCATCGTAGAATCCACCATCGCCCCTCGAACTACCGAAGATGTCGTACAGCCAATGTTAGAAGCAGCAGGTTTTACGGTAGGTGAAGATATTTTCTTAGCACACTGCCCAGAACGTGTCTTACCAGGGAACATCGCTTACGAACTTATTCACAATCCGCGCATCATCGGCGGAATCACACCAGCCTGCACAGCCGTTGCCAAAAAGATGTATCAAACCGTTGTTCAAGGCGAACTCATCGAATCTACAGCAAGTGAAGCCGAACTAAGCAAACTAATGGAAAACACGTATCGCGACGTCAATATCGCACTAGCTAACGAACTCGCAAAAATCGGTTTAGACCTTGAAATCAACGCCTTAAAAGTCATCGAGATGGCAAACCGTCATCCACGCGTTAACCTCCATTCTCCAGGGCCAGGCGTCGGCGGCCATTGCTTAGCGGTAGATCCTTATTTCGTCGCTGCGGCATCCCCAACTTTTTCACCTCTGATTCAAACCGCACGACAAATCAACAGTTCCATGCCACATTTCGTTGTCGAAAACGTCACGAAACTGATGGAAACAGCACCAAATCGCAAAATCACCATTTTTGGTCTCACATATAAAGGTAACATTGACGACACGCGTGAAAGCCCAGCACAAGAAATCTCATGGATGTTGCAACGCGCAGGCTTTGATGTGGTAGAATACGATCCCCATGTAGCGCACGCCACAATGCCAATCGAAGAAGCATGCCAAGACAGCTCACTGATTCTTGTATTAACCGATCATGCCGAATTCGAAACCATCCCAGAAAGCGCCACAGAAGTTATGAGCCAAGCCCGAATTTTAGATACAAAAACGATTGTTAAAAACCATCACGCGACATTACATCATTTAGGAAACTTATACGAAGCCGTGAATAAAATCCCGCAGAAAATGTAGAAAGGTGAAGACCCAGCCATGTATTACGAACAATCCAGCGACAAACCAATTCAATTAAAAGCCAAAGCAACGAACCGTTTTATCCGCATCTTTGACATTATCGCAGCCTTATTGGCCATCCTCATCTCAGCGCCCGTCACACTTATCATCGCTTGCCTGATTAAACTCGACGACCCGAAAGGCCCTATATTCTTCCGCCAAAAACGAATCGGTAAAAACCAGCAACCGTTCTATATGTATAAATTCCGCTCGATGCACGTCGACGCCGAAGCGAAACTAGAAGCCCTGCTCGCTGAAAACGAAATGGAAGGGCATATGTTCAAAATGAAAAACGATCCAAGAATCACCAAAATCGGTCGGTTTATCCGCAAAACCAGCTTAGATGAGTTCCCTCAATTTCTTAATATTCTGAAAGGCGAGATGAGTTTTGTTGGGCCACGCCCACCATTAGAACGAGAAGTTGCCCAATATAGTGATTACGATTTACAACGATTGACCGTGACGCCAGGTTGTACAGGACTTTGGCAAGTGAGCGGACGCAACACATTAACATTTGAAGAAATGGTTGAACTAGATTTGAAATATATTCGCGAACAAAGCATGTGGCTGAACATCAAGATTTTATGTGCCACTTTTAAAGAGTTCGCTGGAAAAGGAATGTAAGGATTATGAGAATTGAATTATTAGGAAGTAAGCTCGATTGCTTAACGATGCAAGAAACGGTGACGCGTATCGATGAAATTATCCAAGCACGAACGCCCGTACAGCACGTGGTAATAAACGCAAACAAGATTAATTTAATGAAACGAGACGACACTTTACGTGACATTGTGAATGGTTCGCCGCTAATCAATGCAGATGGAGCTTCTATTTTATTAGCTGCCAAAATGCTTGGTAAACAAGTGCCAGAACGCGTTACAGGTATTGACTTAATGGATGAATTGCTTCAACTAGCCGATGAAAAGGCTTATCGCGTCTTCTTTTTCGGAGCGACAGAAGAGGTTGCCCGCCAAGTTGTAATGACAACTAGTAAAAAGTATCCGAACATCCAAATCGTGGGTCATGAAAACGGCTATTTTGACGCTAGTATTTCAGCTAGCATTGCCGAGGAAATTCGCGCTAGCCAAGCAGATATTGTGTTTGTCGCTTTTTCTAGCCCGATGAAAGAATATTGGATTCATGAGCAACTAGAACGTATGAATGTCCCGTTTGTTATGGGAGTAGGCGGTAGTTTTGACGTCATTGCCGGTAAAACGAAACGCGCACCAGCGTGGATACAACGTCTTGGCTGTGAATGGTTTTATCGCTTCATTCAAGAACCAATCCGAATGTTTGATCGTTACATCGTCGGTAATCTCGTCTTTCTAGGCATATTTTAAAAGCTAAATAAGAAAGCAGGAAATTTCGCATGAATATTTTAATGATTGGTCCAAGTAGCGCATCAAAAGGCGGTATCGCAACGGTCATTGGCAATTTCGAGACGCATTTTGATTCCTCCGAACACAACGTAACTTACCTCGCAACATGGCAAGAAGGTACATTCTATAAGCGGCTCCAAACCACCGTACGCTCTTTTTTCCAACTTCGAAAAATTATTCGCCAAAATAAGATCGATATCGTGCATATTCATATGGCGCAACAAGGCAGTTTTTATCGAAAATCATTGTTGCTTTTGCTTTCTAAATCATCTTGTCGCGTCGTACTCCATATGCATGCCTCTCAATTTGACACCTTTTATCATCGTAGCCACCCCTTGGCTCAGAAATATATACGTTGGACATTGCGTCAACCAGATCAAGTGGTTGTTCTAAGCGAAGAATGGGCCGCATTTTATGAAAAAATAACAGATGTGCCAGTAACCGTTATTGAAAATGCGGTAGACATGCCAGCAGAAAGTAGTTACAATGCCACCTCGCAACATATTATTGCTTTTGGACGAATCGGCGAGCGCAAAGGAAGTTATGATATCCTGAAAATAGCAGAAGAAGTAGGTACCGTTTTTCCGAATGTGCAGTTCGATTTATACGGTGACGGTGAGGTGGACAAAGTAGCCGATGAAATCAAGCAACGCAACTTAACGAATGTGCAACTTGGCGGTTGGATTGATGCCGAAGCGAAAGAGAAGATTTTGCAAGACGCCGTACTTCACATTTTGCCATCGTATCACGAAGGTCTGCCAATGGCGATTTTAGAAACGATGTCCCACGGAATCCCAAATATTAGCACGTATGTTGGTGGTATTCCTCAAGCCATCGAACCAAATCAAAACGGCATGCTCATCGAGGCAGGAAATACCGAACAGCTTGCTACTGCCATCACGACGATGCTTAGTGACCAAGCGATGCGCACCCAATTTTCCAAGGCGGCAAGAAGCACGATAGAAAACCGTTTTGCCATGGCTCCGTATCTTAAAAAATGGGAACAACTCTATTCGAAA
The DNA here is from genome assembly GCF_000525995.1 of Paenilisteria riparia FSL S10-1204. Lineage (GTDB taxonomy): Bacteria > Bacillota > Bacilli > Lactobacillales > Listeriaceae > Listeria_A > Listeria_A riparia. Next base: position 43,386 of record NZ_AODL01000010.1, read on the forward strand.
CTAAACCATAAGTGAGGAGAAACAGATGGAAAACCTATTTAGTATGAAAGACATCATCACCATTTTGAAAAAAAAGTTGGCTTTGGATTGCCAGCTTTGCGATTGGTGGTTTAGTGACAGCAAGTCTTGTTGTGTATCTTTGGATGACGCCAATGTTTGCCATGAACGCACAAGTGATTGTTTCACAAATGGAGACAAGTCAAAATGCCGTTTCACAAAACGCCGAAGTTCAGGCAAATTTACAACTCGTCAACACATACCGCGTTCTCATCACAAGCCCGCGTGTCTTAGATCAAGTTTCCAAGGAGATGGATGGCGCCTACACGAGCGCAGAACTAGCAGAGAAAATAACGGTTAGCACGGAACAAGATTCACAAGTTATCAACATCACAGCAGAAGACAAAAATGCAGATACTGCTGCCGAAATTTCCAATCAAGCCGCACTAGCTTTTCAAAAAATCACACCCAAAGTCATGAAAGTAGACAATATCAATATTTTATCTGTCGCACAACCGACAAAAGCAACGACCCCCGTGTCACCAAAACCCGGACTCATCGGGCTTGTTGGTCTATTCGGTGGCATGCTTCTAGGTATCATCATCGCCTTCATGCGCAACCTACTTAGCAATAAATTTAAAGAAGAAAAAGATATTGAAACATTAGGCGTACCAATGCTCGGAGCTATCGGTAAACTGCCGGAATATCAATCCAAAGACGCAAGGAAAGGAAGAAAAAAATAAATGAGAAGCAAAAAATTTCGCGACAAAACATCCGGTAAACGCAAACTAGTAGCTAAAAACGAACCCCAGTCAGCCTACGCCGAATCATTTCGTTATATCCGCGCCAACATTGATTTTTCAGGGATTGATAACGAATATAAATCCATCATGATTACATCCCCAGACCCTGACTCCGGAAAGTCCTTAATTTCTGCCAACCTTGCGATTACTTACGCTGCATTAGATATGAAAACCATCCTCATCGATCTTGACTTGCGAAAACCAACCGTGCACAAAATTTTCCCAGAGTGCCATTCCTCTTACGGAATTACTGGTTTCTTAAAAGATATGTTGCCATTAGAAGAAGCGATTATAAAAACGGAAGTTCCTCACCTCGATGTTCTCCCAGTTGGCATGACACCCGCCGATCCCGCTTCCATTCTTAACTCCGAAAAGGTACAACAACTCTACAAAAAGCTCTACGAAAATTACGATCGCATTATCATTGATACACCCCCAGTCATGTCTGTCGCTGATGCCCAAATCATCGCTTCCTGGGTAGATGGCTCCATTTTAGTCATCCGTAACAACTACACCAAACAAGAAAACGCCAAAAAAGCTTTGAAAAAACTAGACGCAGCAGGTGCAAAAGTCATTGGGACAATCTTTAACAACACGAAAATGAAGATGCGGGACTATTACTATGCAGAATAAAAATACAGAGCAAAAGAAGGCATGCATGCTATGAATCGTCTAAAAAAACTAGGTTGGAATACGTTCATTATTGGGCTGGGAAGTATGGGCAGCAAATTTATGATTTTCTTACTAGTTCCGTTTTATACGTTTTATTTATCGCCAGCCGAATATGGAAAAGCAGATATTTTAATGATGACAATTTCTATTTTATTGCCGATTGTAACGCTAAGTATTGCAGATGGCGTGTTTCGTTACACGATGGATAAGGTAAGTCCGAAGCAGGTGTTCAGCACAGGATGCGCGATCTTAATTTTGATGACAGCCATTTTGATTTTGCTAGCACCAATATTATTACAGATCCCCATGCTTCAAAATTATTACTTGCTATGTAGCGCTATTTTACTTGTCCAGGCATGGAATGCATTATTTCAGCAGCAAGCACGAGCAAACGGCAAACTCATTTTATATTCTGTATCGGGACTTCTTATGGCAGTCGTGTTATTTATTGCTAATCTTATCTTTTTGAAATATGGCAATATGGGTATTGAAGGGTTTCTTTATGCCAATTTAGTTGCATTTTCCTGCCAAGCTATTGTCTTGTTTTTCGGAAGTAAGTTATACCGCTTATTCTCTTTTCGAGAGATGAACAAAGCTTTATTGAAGAAAATGTTGTTGTACTCCTTGCCACTGATTCCAAATGCGATTCTTTGGTGGGTGATGCAAGTATCAGATCGTTACATTTTAACGCTATTTCTTGGCGTAGCAGCAAATGGTTTATATACGGTTGCCGCTAAAATTCCAAGTTTGCTATCGATGATAAATACAATCTTTTTCCAAGCATGGAGTATTTCGGCAATTGGAGATGGGATTAAGAAAAACGATACTTTCTTTGCCCAAGTGTTCAGTATCTTTTCGTGTTTGTTTTTCATCGTGACCGAAGCGATTCTCCTTATCGTGCAACCGCTCGCCGAGACATTGTTCTCCGCAGCGTATCAAGGCGTTTGGCAGTACGTTCCGTTTCTTTTAATTGCGGTAATCCTGTCCAGTTTCTCAAGTTTCTTAGAAGTTTCCTATATGGCAGAGAAAAAAAACAAAGCAACTCGTCATAACCACATTAAAAGGTGGCGCTGTGAATATCGCTTTATCATTCCTGCTTATTCCGTTCATCGGTATTATTGGAGCGTCCATCGCAACGCTTATCGGATTCTTAATCACTTGGTTACTCCGCATGAAGCAAACAAGATTTTTCCATCAGATGCAAGCCAAAACGCTCTTTTGGTGTAGCCTTGCTATCTTGTTTATACAGAGCATTTACGTATCACTCAGCGACGTTCCTAATATCGTCATCCAACTCGGATTTGCGCTGATGCTAATTACATGTCAACTCCTCCTTGCGAAAAAAATGATGCGTGCTAAAAACGCGCGTCGCCTTGCGAAATAATACAGAAATTAGTGGTGAAATAAAGTATGGTAATCTACATGATCTTGTTTATCGTCGCCTTGTTTTCCAGTTTGCTGGAGACAATCAACCCAGTTTTGGGGTATATCAATGAAATCATCGTCATTGGCTTTGCAATGGTTGCTCTAGTGAAACTATTTTTCCTAGAAAAAGCAGAGAAAAAAGCGATGGACGGGTGGATTTTATTATCGCTTGTCTTATGTAGCGCCTTTTTCTTAGTCGCATTTATGCCGAATTTATTTAACGAGCCACACAATACGATGGCGATGCAACTGTATACCTTTTTCGGGATGACGAAGTTTCTTATTTTATTTTATAGTGGTCGAATTTTGGTGAAGGGGCTTGATTTTCGAGCGAGTATTCCGTGGATGAAACGCTTAGCATGGCTGTTTTCTATTATTTGTTTACTCGTCTATGTACTAAATATCGCAGTGCCGCTGATGCAACCTTTTGATATTCGTTTTGGCATGCCAACGTATGCTTACGGTTTTGGTCACCCCGCGCCGTTTAGTATGATTGTGATTATTTTTACGGTATTGATGGTGTTCTTTTCCTTATTGCAAAAAACACGATTGCCGTATCTATATTTACTGTTGAACTTGGGGCTTATTTTTACGGCGGGTAGAAGTACTGCCATCGGGATTTATTTATGCCTGTTTTTGCTACTCCTATTCTTTCCATACATCAAGCGAATACCAAATTACATGTATCTTTTACTCGGTAGCTTCCTTGCTTGGTTCAGCTGGGACCGTATCATCAATCAATTTGGTGCGGAGAACACAGAGGCACGCGGCGTATTACTACGTACATCTGTAGAAATTGCCAAAGACCATGCTCCATTTGGCGCTGGATTAGGAATGTTCGGCTCTCATGCTTCTCGTCTTCATTACTCACCACTATATTTCGATTACCAGTTATCTCGTGTTTGGGGACTATCCAGTATCAATCCATCCTTCATCACAGATTCCTATTGGGCAATGATTATTGGTGAGACAGGCATTCTCGGGAGCATTTTCCTAATTGCGCTATTCATTGTTACACTTATCGCGATTATTCGCTCCACGAGTGGTAATTTTAAAATGAAATTAATTGTTGCCTTTCCATTCATTTACGCATTATGTACCAGCCCTGTTGATACACTGCTTGTATCAGGAAGCATCATCAGCATTATTCTAGCTGTACTTTACATGATTGCATTAAGCCATACAAAACCTAGCGAAAAGCGTACCTAAAAAGGAGGAAAAAGCGATGACAACAAACAACAGTCCAGTAACGGAACTAAAAAAAGGGGAATTTATTAAAGAATACGGAGAATATGCGATAATTCATGGTTATATAGTATGCAGAACGGGAAATCATTTTATAAAAATATTAAGAGAAGGACATTTCATCATTACGGAGACACCTTTGTTTGGTGACGCTATCCAATTTCAAGCACAAGGTCATGCCAGAATCACACGATTGCCGATGGTTTCACCAAGCGATTTTTTGCAAAAACAAAACCAAACACAAGCAAGGATGATACAGGCGTTAACCTATCAGCTAAATATATACGCCTTACCAGTAAAACAAAGAATTATGGCACTTTTATATCAAATTGCCTGTGAAATTGGAATTTGTCAATTAAACAATTGCTATATTCCCACTGTCATGACACAAGTAGAGTTGGCTAAATATGCACATTGCACACGAGAATATTTAAATGGCGTGCGTAAAGAGTTGATTGAATGCGGCTGGCTAGCGAAAGGGAAAGAATGGGTATTGTTGGATTGGAGACGCTGGAAAGAATACATGGACAAACCAACATCTCCAATCTGACTTATTCCGTTACAAGTTCTACAGCCTTATTATCCCTTGGCACAGTTACAATAATCGCGATCAACGAAGGCAAGCAAAAACCAACATTTGTCAATAAACCGATCATCGCTGCTAAATCAATATTTCCACTCGCCGTAATCACACCGTAGACTGTTGCCGAAATTGCAATGCCAAACAATCCGCGATAGGCCCTATTTTTCTCCTAAAAAAATATTTAAATGGATAGCGCAAAAAAAGACTCAAGTAAGTCAACGAGTCTTTTTTTGCTTATTAGTTAAGAAGAAACTCGGAATGAAGATGAGCGCGAGGACCACAGCAGATACTAGAAAACCAGCCTGGAAACCTTTCAAACTCGCGGCAAAAGAGGGATGTAAGACTTGAACGAAACTGGCGACAACCGTAGCGATAACGGCGGAACCAAAACTGGAACCGAGATTTTCGATAATGTTAATGCCAATACTAGCTTCAGGAATTTGCTTGTTATCAAGACCTGTATACGCGTCGGTCGTCAGTGGCAAATTAATACCTCCAATGCTTGTACCGCGGATGAATAAGATGATGGAAATCCAAATCATACTCGTTTTATCCGTAATAAAGACAAGCGGAATTGAGCCAATAAGTGAAAGAGCGAGGCTGACCATCACGACATATTTGGCGCCGAATTTATCAATCATTTTACCAATCACAGGTCTCGTCACAATCATACCAACACCTTGCGGAATCAGTGCGATCGCAGCTTCAATAGGCGTGAAATGGCGGAAAGTTTGGAAGAAAAGCGGCATAATAATCATTGGCCCCATAATGGCGATATTCGCGAGGAAAAGCCCAATACTCGATGCCGCAAAACGCTTATGCACGAACAAGTTTAACGGAAGAACCGTTTGATTTTTGCGAATGTGGTTGTAGATGACATAAACGACCGCCAAAACAAGGCCAACACCAACGCAAAGCAATGTTTCGCTATTGTTGAAAGAAGCGTGGCTGGCGGCTTTTGTAATACCGTAAATCAAGGCAACACTCATACCAGCCAAAGTAACAATCCCGAAAACATCGAGCTTACTATCTTTGTTGAACGGTTCGAACTCAGGAATCGATTTCATCATTAACGGCACCGCGATAAGAACGATAAACACGTTGATAAAGAAAATCCAGTGCCACGAGGCGAAATGAATAATAAAGCCACCGATAACAGGGCCGAGAATTGGACCAAGAATCATGGGCGTCGTAACAATTGCGATGACTCTACCGAGATTTTCAGGTCCCGCCGTTTTGACGAGAAGCGTTGACATCAGCGTAGTAATGACACCAGCGCTAAACCCTTGAAGCAGTCGGAAGAAAATGAAACTGGAAACATCCCAGCTAAGCCCAGCAAGAACCGAAGTAATCCCAAAAGCGACAACCGCTCCGATAAAAATTCTCTTGCCATTGAATTTATTCATCAGCCAACCAGATATAGGCACGGCGATGGCGAGAGCTAAAACGTAACCTGTAATGGCCCATTGGATTGTATCTAAAGTTGTGTGGAAGTCTTTATTTAGTTGGTCGATGGCGATATTCACCATAGTTGAGTCCAGCATCGGTGCAATGGCGCCAAGTGCGATAGCCCAAGCCGCGACGAGGATTTCTCTGGATAATCCTGAACCTTTTACTTTGTTTTTAGTCATGTGGAAAACTCCTTGTAGATATATTGATTCCTAGGAAACATAATTATCTTATAACTATTTAGTTTCCTTGTCAACAAAAAATGTACCCCTTTTTGTTTTTCAGATGTTCATCTGTAAATTAGGAGTAGGTTTATCTAGTTAATGGATTATGTTTCTCAATAAATATACTGAGGAAATTCCCAATAATTTTATAATGTTATATTTAATGTTTTTATAACTGTAAAAATAAGCATTCAGGAACAAAATCGCTACGTTTAGGACTAATGGAATATATATCAAATTTATTATGGTATAATGTGATTTACTACACTAATAGGGAGAGATAGCACTGAAAATGATTAGAATTAGTTTATGTTTTTGCTTGGCAGCGTGGCAGTGGAATCGTTAAATGTGTTTGCTGATGAAACGCATAATCACGAAAAAATGAACAGCAAATCAGAAACCAAAAAAAGGCTAGTGCCAACTTATCTACTGATAATCTAATAGTTAAAAATGTGAAGGGGCTAGAATACTCTATGCCAAAAATGCCCCCGCTGATTTAATTAATCTATATTTAAAAGCAGGATGGGAGAGGTGAATAGCATTTGACTAAGAAATGGATATTAATAATTTCACTAATTATTTTGGCAGTGTTATTATTTGTAGGTTTTATGTGGTTTAAAAATAATGGACCAATAAAAGATACATCACTAAAAGATGATGGTATTGGAAAGCTGACCGTTGGTATGGATGAGGAACACATCCGCCATTATTATCCGGAATTCGCTATTTCTCATGGGAAAAATAACAATACGTATTATTATAATGATGAAGATAGTTTTGTTGTTACTGCCCAGAATAAGAAGATAGTCTGTATTGAATTGAGAAATGAAGTGCCAAATCAAAAACTAACGACGAAAAAAAAATATAACATTGGGTAGCTCATTGAAAGACGTTGAACAGGCCTACGGAAAAAATTATAGAAAAAAATCTACAGAACGATATGGAGATGTGATAGAGTTTCAAGATTCTAAAACAAATCAAAAGCTAGTATTTGGAATGTTTGATAATAAAGTCAATGTAATCATATTTTATGATTATGAAAAATTTGAGTACCAATTTTAATTAACCGCGTATTGAAGTTAAGCAATCTAAAAAGCCCTTGAATTAATTTTCATAGGCTTTTTTTGTTGGTTTTTAAATGTGGCTCAAGGTCAATTGTTGCGGTAACTTATTTTCCTACCCAAACATTTATTATATTGTTTTAATTGGAGGGCATTTCTGTGTGCGTTAGTCTGCATAGGATATACTCCATTACCTAATATCCAACCCTTGCTTCCTAATCTCCTCATCAAGATGCTGATTATACTTCTCCATAAAAGCCAACAACATATCATACTGCTCGTCGGTCACTTGCTCAAACACCGCTTTGTCGCGGTCTTGGAATTGTTTGTGGACTTCTTCGTGGATATTGAAAATCTTTTGGCCGTGCTCGGTAAGACGGAAATAGATTTCTTTTTTATTATCAGGTTTTTGATAGCTTTCGATGTAGCCTTTTTTTTAGGAGTTTTTTCGTGATTTTGCTGGCGGCGCCTCGGGTCATGTAGAGGGACTGCGCTAGTTTGGTCACATTAGGGTCAGTCGTTTTTTCAATGGCTTCGATGCAGTGGACCTCCGAGGCTTTGTAGCCGTCAAGCCGGACTTCCATCTCGAACTTGTTCAGCCAGCCCATCTTATTTAGCAGGTCCCTCACACCGTCCATCACTTGATCTGCTTTATTCATCGTCTATCCTCCCATCATTTCAATTCGAATTTCGGAACTTCTAAAAAATTAGAAATCGTAACAACCGCTGCACCGAACAAAATGGCTTCTTCACCGAGTTGGGCGGTTTTTAGTTCGATATTTTGCGCGGTTAGGCGTGGTAATCGTTCTTTGATTTGCTCTGGAAAACTTGGAATAAGTCGGCTGATTTCGCTGTGAATTGCAATGACTTTCGGGTTGTAAAGCGCAATCGTGTTGTGAACGGCGATTGTGAGGTAGTCAATCATGCTGTCGATGAGTTGGATAGCTTGGCGATTATTAGCGACATACGCGCGATGTAAATCTGGAATAATGGCTTCTGGATTGCCCGAAATGTTACGAAATGCGTCTAAAATGACTTTCTCCGAACTATACGTTTCCAAACAACCACGTCCGCCACAAGAGCAGGGGTTGCCGTTAATATGAACAATCATGTGACCAATCTCACCGCTAAGCCCGTTTTCACCAGTGTAAAGTGTGTCGTTCATAATGATACCAGCGCCAAGGCCTGCGTGAATGCTGATGCCAACAAGATTATGGTACGTATTATTTTTAGCATGCTCACTAAGTGCGAGTAAATTCGCTTCGTTTTCAATCAAAATCGGAAAATCAAAATGTTGTGCGAGTTCAGACGCTAGCGGGAAATCGGCAAAATCATACGCTGGCGTGAACGTAATCCAATTATTTTGCACGACACCATGAATCGCGATAGTCATTCCAATGACGCCAAAAGGTGATTTTGGAAGCTTGGCGGTAATTTCTTGGATAATCGTAACTAAATCAGCGGTAATGGTGTTTTTTTCGATGGTTCGAAAGGGGAGAAGTTTCCGATTTTTGGTCGAACCGTCGAGATAGTGAATCATAGTATCTATGTAATCGTAGCCGATGTCAACGCTGATGGCGAACCCCGCGGCTTTGTTTAGTTCTAGCATGATTGGCTTGCGGCCACCTTGCGTGGTACTCTCGCCGATGCCGACTTCTTGAATTAACTGTTGCGCGATAAGTGTTTTGACAATGGCGGAAACACTGGCTTTATTAAGGCCAATTTTTTCAGAGAGGTTGGCGCGTGATAAAGGTCCTTCATTAACGATAACGCTTAGCACCGTGCGCTCATTTGTTTCTCTAATTCCTGTCCTGTTTGCAAACATGACGACACCTCCTGTTACTCATTGTAGCGGTTAACGCCGTCTTTGTCCAATGCGCAAAATAGAAAAGAAAGCGCTTGACAAAACAAAGTTGTCGTATTAATATGATGTTAGTTAGTTTATTATGCTAACGAACTAGGAGGGACGAAAATGAAATTTACTGATGGTATATGGCTTGTAAAAGAAGGCTTCGAGATTCAAAGTCCTAAAGAAGTATTCGACTATGAATTGAAAGCGGATTCACTAAAAATTCACGCACCATTTAAAAAAAATTAAAAACACGTGGCGACACCTTAAATCTAGGCTTGATGACAACGGAAATCCATTCGCCGCGAGAAGACGTCATGACGATTCGTTTGACACATCACGACGGTAGCGCACCGAAGTCACCAGCTTTTCCAGTAGAAGATGGGCACATTGCTTTGAAATCTAGCGAAACAGACGGTGATATTACGGTAAGCTCAGGTAATTTGCGAGTCGTCGTCGATAAAGAGAATTACGCGTTAACCTTTTACGGAAAAGACCAATTTTTGACGAAATCAGACGTGAATGGGCAAGGCTACATCACTTCGTCATCGCAAAATTACATACGAGAACGGCTTGACTTAGGCGTTGGTGAGAACATTTATGGCCTTGGCGAACGCTTCACAAATTTTGTGAAAAACGGACAAACCGTGGATATTTGGAATAAAGACGGCGGCACAAGTAGTGACCAGTCCTACAAAAACGTCCCATTTTTCGTTAGCAATAAAGGATACGGCGTATTTGTGAATCATCCAGAAAACGTATCATTTGAAGTAGGCTCCGAGCATGTGTCTAAAAATCAATTTAGCGTAGCGGGCGAAAGACTGGAATACATTCTTATTTATGGCCCAAGCATGGAAGAAATTTTGCGGAAGTATACGGATTTGATGGGGAAACCAGCATTGCCGCCAGCTTGGTCATTCGGGCTTTGGTTAAGTACATCGTTTTGCACGGATTATAATGAAGAGACGGTGAACAGCTTTATCGATGGCATGAAAGAGCGCGATATTCCGTTAGACGTTTTCCATTTTGATTGTTTCTGGATGAAGGATTTCGAATGGTGCAATTTCGAGTGGGATAAGCGCGTTTTCCCCGAACCAGAGAAAATGTTGGCAAAACTAAAAGCGAAAGGTCTCAAAATTTGCGTGTGGATCAATCCGTACATCGCGCAGAAATCTGCATTATTCGCAGAAGGCAAAGAACATGGCTATTTCATTAAAAATCGAGACGGTTCCGTGTGGCAATGGGATTTATGGCAAGGCGGTCAAGCCATTGTTGATTTCACAAATCCAGACGCATGTGCTTGGTATCGCGCGAAGTTAAGCGCTTTAATCGATATGGGCGTAGACTGCTTCAAAACCGATTTCGGCGAAAGAATCCCGACCGATGTGCAGTATTTCGACGGCTCCGATCCAGAAAAAATGCACAATTATTACGCGTATCAATATAACGAAGTCGTTTTTGACTTATTAAAAGAGAAGAAAGGCGAGCAAGAAGCCGTACTATTTGCTAGATCCGCAACAGCGGGTTCACAGAAATTCCCAGTACACTGGGGCGGTGACTGCTTGTCTACGTATAGCTCGATGGCAGAATCATTGCGTGGCGGCCTATCGTTCATGCTATCCGGATTTAGCTTCTGGAGCCATGACATCGGTGGATTTGAAGAAGGCGCGACACCAGATATTTACAAGCGCTGGACCCAATTCGGCCTACTTTCCTCACACAGTCGCTACCACGGAAACGTCGAGTATCGCGTACCATGGATTTTCGACGAAGAAGCAGTAGACGTGACTCGCAAATTTACAAAACTAAAAATGCGCCTCATGCCATACTTGTTCAAACAAGCCGTAACGGCGCACAAAGAAGGCGTTCCAGTCATGCGTCCAATGGTATTAGCATACACCGAAGACCCAGCCGCCGCAACGCTGGACCGCCAATACATGCTAGGTGAGAACCTACTCGTAGCCCCAATTTTTAATGACCAAGGTCAAGCCGAGTTCTACCTTCCAAAAGGAAAATGGACGAACATCCTAACCGAGCAAGTGTACGACGGCGGCCAATGGGTTTCTGAGCACCACGACTACATGAGCCTGCCACTTTTAGCAAAAGAAAACAGCATTATCGTTCATGGCACCGAAGAAAATCACGCCGAATATGACTACACTGAAAAACCAACTATTCACATCTACGGCTTCGAAAATGACGGTTCAGAAGCAAACACAAGCATTTACCAAACAACTGGCCAACAAAAAGCAACCATCCATGTTCAAAACAAAAACAACGAAGTCACCGTCCAAACAAAAGGCTTAGCAGAATACACCATCATTTGGCACAAACAACACAATCCAGCAACAAAAACTTACGAAACAACCGAAAAAACAATCAAATTATCATAAAAACTAATGTTCCTATTCCAGAGATGCGGATAGGAACATTAGAAAGGTGGAATTTTTATGGAGGCAACAGGAAGAATGACGGCAGAACAACCATTGAAAGCGATGGTGCCGTGGAAAGAAAGAATTAGTTATGGTTTAAGTGATACCGCATGTAATCTCGCATTTCAAGTAATTTCAACCTATTTAATGTTTTTCTACACAGATGTATACGGAATTAGTGCCGCAGCAGTCGGAACTTTATTTTTAGTTGCGCGTGTTATCGATGCTTTTGACGGACCGATCATTGGTATTTTCATCGACCGCACCAACACACGATGGGGAAAAAGCCGTCCGTTCTTCCTTTGGTTCGCCATTCCCTTTGGCTTAATGTGCGTACTAACCTTTACCACACCAGGCTTTGGTGACGCCGGCAAGATTGCATGGGCATACGTCACCTATATTCTAGTAGGTATTTTATATTCTTGCGTAAACTTGCCAATCACGTCGATTTTACCAAGCTTAACCAACAATCCAAAAGAAAGAACCGTCCTTGGAACGGTACGTCAATTTGGCGGAACACTAGGACAAATTATCGTAACTGTATTCACACTACCAATCGTAGCAGCACTAGGAAAAGGCAACGACCAAAAAGGATTTTTCCTAACGATTTTAATTTTTTCCATCATCGCGGTCGTATTATTACTTAACACATTTTTCAACACAAAAGAACGCATCGAAAATGTCCAAAAAGTCGTGCGCGTAAAAGATAGCGTTAAAGCAATGAAGCGCAACTGGCCATGGATTATCATGATTTTGATGAACTTCATTTACTGGATGGCCATGACGATGAAAAACCAGACAACCGTGTATTTCTTCAAATATAACTTAAATCGCGAAGACTTAGTACCAATGATTATGGCGCTAGCATTCGGTTCCTTACTAACCTTGCTCATGACTCCAGCCGTAGCCGGAAAACTAGGCAAACGAAACACGATGGTCGGTGGACTCATTTTAGCCATTATCGGTCAAGTGATTATGGGCGTTGGGGCACATAGCTTGAGTATTCCAATCATCATCGTTGGCGTGGTCATTAATGCTTTCGGAACAGGCTTCATTTCAGGACTTCTTTCCGTTATGCTTGCCGACACAGTCGATTACGGCGAATGGAAAAGCGGCGTTCGTGCCCAAGGGTTGTTAACATCCGCATCAAGCTTCGGTGCAAAATTCGGAATGGGAATCGGGGGCGCCATGACTGCAGGAATTTTAGCAGCAGGAGGTTACCAAGCCAATAAAACGCAAACAGCCGCAGCACTTCAATCCATCGAATTTAACTTCATTTGGATACCAATTATCGGTTTTGTCATCGCAGGAATCGCATTATTTTTCTACAAAGCCGACAAACTTGAAAAAATGTATTTAGTGGAATTAGCAGAACGCAATAAAAAACTAAAAAATCAACAATAAAAGAAGCCGCTTCTCACCAGATTCCGTCCTAATTACTAGGAGGCGAATCAGTGAGAGGCGGCTCTTAAGTGTCGTTATTTTACTTGTGCTTCAATGGATTGAGGCGTTAAGCCAGAATCATTTACTTGTCGAATTTCATATACTAGCCCATCTTCATTGAATTCAAAAAACTCAACAGAATTATAAGTGAATGCCTTCTGTGTCTTCGATGCGCTTGTTCCGTCTGGGAATGTAATATCGCCCGTTAAAGATCCTGACATAACATAGCGAGAAACTGCAACATTCCCGTCAGCATAAATTTCATGATCGGCAACTTGTGCATCCTCAAAAGAAGCAGTAATCGAACGTAACGCGTTTACAAAATTGTCAGCGCCCTGAATAAGTTGTCCATTTTTGTAAAATTTGATGTTCTCCGTAATTAATTCATACTGCTTGTCAAAATCCCGGTTGTTTAAGTTTGTGTGAAATTTTTTTTGGAATGGCTCTCTTTTCTTCTAATGTAAGTTGACTAATCATCGTTCACTATCCCCTCTCATCTCTATTAACGTATGAACTAAACAAAAGCTGTTAAAAAAAGTATACCATACAATTATATCTAAAATTATGAAGAATTTGATAATTTATTCGAAAAAAATTGAAAAAAACTGTGTATTTTACTCGTTCCAATAAAAAATGGCACCGGAGTGCCATTTTTTATTTCATGCAGTTGTTGCAGTCCTTTTAAACCAATGACGACTAACAAGAAATGCTGTAATTAGAATGAAAGGGAAGAATTGTAACGGGAAAATGAATAACAAAATCGAGCTTGTTAAAAGCGGACTGCCAACAATTTTCGTACAACTAGCCGCTGCAAAAATCGTAATCAAGAATGCAACTGGCGAATCTAACCACCAAGTAGCCACGTAACCCATAGCACAACTTGTGAATAATGCAGGGAAAATCATACCGCCTTTCCAGCCACTTTGCATACAAAGTCCGACTAGAATAGGTTTTAACATACCTAAAGCCAACAAGAATAATACGGAATATTCATCAATGGTGGACGTTAATTCGACTAACTGATGCTCTCCAGAGAATAAGAAAAAGTGTGAGAACATCCCAAATACGCCTATACTAGCACCACCGATTAGCGCTAGTATCCACTTGTTAGAAATCGGTTGTAGCAACTTCGTAATTATTTTTTGGACAAATAGGAAGTACATGCCAAAAAGCAGGCCAGCAATTAGTACCGGTATATAGAATGCTGCATCAAGCCAAGACCAGTCTGTATCTGGCAAGCGAATCGCAAACACGCTTTTCGGAACCGGAAGCGCTCCTTTAATATAAATAAATGAAGCCAGCGCGGTCACTGAAATTAAAATGGATAACACAAGTTTGGACCATTTCGGCATTTTTTTTTCTATTCATATCCTCATCTAAATTCTCAGCAAGACCGTTAAAAGGAGCCAGAAAGATAACAGAAAGTATCGCGCCAACGCCAAGACTAATCATTTCTTCTTTTCTTTGTACAGTCAGCTTCATATGGTCGATAACCCAAGTTGTGATACCACCGACAATACCAATTAACGCCGCCTCTGGACCTAAGCTCGCCCCGAACGATAGAATAACCCAAGCTGCTAAAATTGTATAAAGTAGCCGATTTTTATATTCAATCCGTCCGGTTTTGCGCATTTCGGCCATATTTTCGTGCATCGTATAAGGGAATGGCCCAAGCTTCGTTTGAATAGCTCCAACTGCGAGTCCGCCAATCAGGCCAACGATTAACGGATAATAAATAGGTGCATGTATTTGGTCTGGCAGTTCCGTCCAAATAAAATCAATGGAAATTTGAATAAGCGCCAAGAACAATGCTGCAATCGCTCCAATTGCAACCCCAAGGATGATTGTGTATGTAACAAAAGCGATGGATAGTTTTTTCATGTTTGTCGCTCCCTTTTCTCTATTTTGTTTTGAAGTATATCGATATGTAACATTTTACCCTGAAATGTAAGATATAAAACGATGGACTGCGTAAAGATACCATAAATAAATAACTATTTTCAACTGTTAGGCCCTTTATAAATGAGTTTATTACCACATAAATAAGGGAACAGGGAAGTTAGACAGAACCAACATAGAGGAGTGTGATTACAATGGTTCAAAAAGCAACACGCGAAGAAATGAATGAACAATTTATTGAGGACCAATTTTTTGAAAAAGGGCATGGTGTATTAAAACTTAGGCAGATTATAATGACAGTTTTAGCTTGGATTGGCTTTTTTGTCCCATTTATCTTGGTTTTGTTTCCGATTTTGTTTATGCGTGAGCGAGTAATTATATTTGAAGCCTTCCAAACCGTGCTGCGAATGTTCCGGATACTAAGCGTTTTTTTTTATCATTTTGTCCTGTTTGACAATCATTATATTTGTGTGGATGACATATCGAAATAACAGAAGATATACAGAAGTACTTGGAAAGACAGTCACATATAATGAAGAAAAAGTAGCAATTAGAAAGGCAGCCATCGATCAATTTGCAACGGAACGCTTTGGTAGTAAGGCTGCTCGTGAGACGCAACGATTTACTTCTATCCCTGAAGAAAAGAATCTTGACACAAGCACGATTTCTGATATATACGAGGAAAAAGGGGTGCCATTACAATGAATCTTACTATTATAGAAACAGGCAGTCCGACGCTAAATATTTTAGTGACTTGTTTATTTGTTATTTTACTTACGTATCCGATTTTAGGTGGATTCGCTTGGTTTATCGGTGCTTTTTGCTACACTTTTGTATTTAAACATAAGCAACGAGAATGGATTGATATTCCGACTGAAATTGAGCCTTTTATTACAATTATGGTACCCGCACACAATGAAGAAGTTGTTATTGAAGATACAATCGAATATTTGATGAACCGGCTGAATTATACGAACTACGAAGTGTTAGTAACCGATGATGGTTCTACAGACAGTACACCAGAAATACTAGCACGACTAATGGAAAAATATAAAAACTTACGCGTTGTCCGGATTGAAAAAAATAAAGGCAAGGCGCATGCTTTTAATGTCGGCATCAATTTTGCAAAAGGAGAACTTATCTTGAGTAACGATGCTGACACAGTTCCCGAACCGGATGCGTTATGGAAATACGTCAATTACTTTATTCAAAAAGAATCCCGTAACATCGCGGCAATTACTTCTAATATGGACGTGCAAAACCGCTCCACACTTGTCGGGAAATCGCAAACCGTTGAATTCTCAAGTATTGTTGGTATCATAAAACGAACGCAAACGAGTGTGTTTGGTACTATTTACGCGTATAGTGGCGCCAATACCATGTACCGTAAAGATGCCTTAATTGATGTCGGGATGTTCCGTCAAGACCGTGCCACAGAAGATATTAGCATTGCTTGGGACCATCAGTTTTCTGGCTGGCTTTCGATTTTTGCCGCAGATATCATTTTCTTCATGGAAGTTCCCGAAACGCTAAATATGCTTTACAAGCAACGTAAAAGATGGGCAAAAGGCGGAACAGAAGTGTGGCTAACGAATTTCCGTCGCGTCTTTTTACATCCATTTCAAAATCTTGGTCGAACCGCACTGTTTGTCGATCAAACGTTTAGTATTCTATGGACGTTCTTTTTCTGGATTTCGACGATTCTATTCTTAGGACGATTCCTGTATTTGTTATTTGCCGGAAGTACGTCAGACATCCTCTTCATGCTTGCCGTTGCCTTCGTATTTGTCTGCTTCGAAATGTTAGCTGGAGCCTTGCAACTACTCGCTTCCTTAGTAATTGATGACAGAGGACGCAAAATCAAATACTTTATGTTCGCCCCACTATACATGCTTTTTTACTGGATGATGAATGCTGTTACCATATTAATGACGTTCATTCCAGCGGTAAAAACAATACTAGGATTTGGAACTGGTGTCTGGGTTAGCCCAGAACGCCGCCAAAAATAACAAAAAAGCCGAGATGTGTCTTCATTGAACGCAATCTCGGTTTTTTATGTAAATAATATTACCTTTACGGGTTTCGCCAATATGTATCAGGGTATAGTTTTTTTAGAGAAGAGGAGGGGGATTTATGAAGAAAATTTTATTTATGACGCTTATTAGCTTTCTCGTTTTGCAGATGGTAGCACCTTACATATCAAAAGCGGTAGACACTGAAAATAGTGGTGCAAAAGACGCGTTGACACTATCGAAAATGGAGCAAGTATCTGGAGAACAAGCAAATACCTATGATTTCACAATTCATGGTCACATCACTAACACCGAAGCAACAGAAGTAACAAAGCATATCGACGTATCTGAAAACGTCACATTGTCTGTTAAAAAAGATGGTCAAATTTTGGACGCTCAGAACAAACAGATTGCTACATACCAGATAGCGGACAATACCATTCAAATAAAGCTACCAGCCAAAACCGATACAGATATCACATTTACCGTGACAACCAAATATAAAGAAGCGCAACCAACGAAAGAAAAAGACACAGTCACATTCACGACAGAAACGAGCAATTTACAAGATGAAGTAACGCTAACCAAAACCCCTGAAAAACAGCAGCCCGAAACGCAAGAACCTGCCGAACAGCCAAAAGACAATGTAACTAAGCAAGAACCAAAAGCAAATACAAAAGAAACAAAGAAACCAACGGAAAAACCAGCCATACAATCAAAAGAAGCGACACAGAATAAACTAGCAGCTGACGAACCACAAGATGTTAAAGATATTTTTGCTTCGTTAGGCTATTCAGATGAAGACGCTACGATTTTGACTGGCATGGACATCACCTATTTTGATCCAGACGGCAATCCAGTAGATAATCCTGAAATAAATGATACAGTGCACTTTGCTTTCACTTGGGCGATTCCAGATGACGTTGGTGCAGAAATTAACGCAGGAGATTACTACCGCTTTGAAATGCCAGATACGATTAAAATTGTACAAAACCAAGACATCTCACTTGGCGAATATGGTACTGTAGAAGTCCGCACAGACGGTACCGTGACCTTCGTCTTCACAGATGCCGTTCACGAACATTCCAATGTGCACGGAACGGTCGAATTTGACACGCAACTAAATGAAGACGAAATCGACGGACCTGGCGATATCACTATCAAAATCCCATTTGAAGACAACTTACCAGAAATTGATGTCAATGTTAAACCAACCGTTGATTCCACAATTGATAAAAGTGGTTACTTTGACAAAGAAGTAAACCCGGACTACGTTAATTGGCAAGTAGACATTAATAAAGCGCTAGACACGATTGATACAGCACGCGTCAATGAAAATTTCCCACCAGGTTTGACATATCAATCTGTAAAAGTTTACAAAGTCCAAGTCGATTTAAAAGGCGAAGTATATGATGATAGCGAAGAGCTAGTCACATCTGGCTACACAGTCGATGCAAACGGCAATGTCACATTCACCACCCCAATATCTGATGCTTACCGTCTAAAATACGTGACAAAAATTGATGATGACGTTAAACCAGAAAAAGGTGGCAATGTAGCATTCGAGAACAGCGCTACGTTAGTTGCAGATGGCACCGAGCTACCCGCAAAAGCATCTGTCACTGCCTATTACGGTAAACTTCTAACAAAACAAGCAACCAACTATAATCCAAGTGACCAAACCTACCAATGGAGCGTGAAATACAATTACGGCGAAAAAGAAATCGCTACAAATGATGCCCTTATTCACGATACATTTGGAAACAGTCAAATGCAGCTCGTTGATGGCTCCGTCCAACTATATAAAGTAACCTTTGCCCCAGATGGCACAGAAATACAAGGTGATCCGCTTGTAGAAGGCGTAGATTACGAAATTGTTCCAACAGCGACTGGATTTGACATTCAATTTTTACATCCCATTGACTACGCTGTTAAAATCACCTACAAAACCTCCATGGACGGCATTGTGGACTCTAATTTGACGATTAATAATACCGTGACAACTGATTCCGGTGAAAGCAGTGACTCATCCGGTGGCGTCGAACAACAAAATGTCATCAAAAATATTGCTAATGTCGATTATGATACCAAAGAAGTAACATGGAAAGTCGATATTAATCAGAACCGCTACGAAATGATAAACTGGCAAATGACAGACCAACTAAGCCCAGGCCTCACATTCCAAACAGGTAGTTTTGTTATGAAAGATATGGTAGACGGCAATACACTTGTCGAAAACCAAGATTACACGTTAACATACGATGAAGCAAACAATCGTTTTACAGTAGCGTTTATAGGCACTTACGCAAGAACCGATCATAATTTCCAAATCACCTACGTAACAGACTTTAATACGAGCGTGGATGGTGTAGACGATCCTGATAGAACGTTCCCGAATACCGCGACAACTACTTGGAGAGATGGATCTGATCAAGACCACTCCAGCAGTGACGGCGCTACATTCGACCCTAGCGACGCAGCCAAATATGATGGCTTTAAAAGCGGCAGTTACAATGCAACGACTTCCCGCATCACCTGGACAATCGGCATCAACTACGATGTCGGCGAACTCAAAAATGCCCAAGTTTCTGATCCAATCCAAGGAAATCAGCAATACGTTGACAACTCCGTTAAAATTTATCACTACACCGTAGAACCAGACGGCACAGTCGTCAAGGGCGCGGAAGTAGACAATTACGGCGATTTTGTCATTGACGAACCATCCGAAGCAAACAACGAAACATTGACAGTGCGCTTTCCAAACGATGAATCAGCAGCCTATTTAGTCGAATTTAAAACATCCTTAGCAGGCCAAATCGTGATGCCAACCTACGATAACGACGCAGTATTTAGCAATGACACTTACCCCGAACACCATTTGACAGCCGAAGTCTCTGTCGCTAACGGAGGCGATTTTGTCACAAAGAATGGTTATCAAGATGAGAATGGTTTTGTACACTGGTCCGTCACAGTCAACCCAAGTCAGTCGACAATGAACGATGTCGTAGTCACAGACACACCATCATCCAACCAAGTCATTGATCCTAACTCCATCGTTGTTTATCGCACAGTCGTAAAACCAGATGGCACAATCGTTAAAAGCCCCTATTTACCGCTAAAAGAAGGCACGGACTACACTGTAACAATAGAATCCGATCCCGTCACTGGCCAGCAAGAAATGAAAGTCGCATTCCTGCACCAAATCGATTCTTCCTACATTATTGAATACCGCGCTTTCGTATTTATAAAAGACGAACCAAACCAAAAAGTAACAAATAGCGCCACTGTCTCCGGAAACAACGAAGTCACAATCAACGACGGCGATAATTCTAGTGTAGACATTGTCGTTCTAAATGGCTCCGGCACAGCAGTTGGCGAGGCCGGAAGTATCACCTTTGAAAAAGTAAACGCTCAAGGACAGCCATTAACAGGCGCCCAGTTCCAACTTTGGGATAAAAATAAAGCCCTCGTTTTAAGAGAAGGAACAGTGGATGCTACTGGAGAATTGGTATTTGGCAACCTACCGTATGGTGACTACATCCTCCAAGAAGTCAAAGCACCCGCAGGCTATACAATCAGTGACGAACTGGCAACAGGTAAAACAGTAACCGTTGACGCAAACACCTCTGCAGCAGATGCGACGCCAATAGAAATTGTTAACACACCAAATAAAGTCACCCTAGAAAAAGAAGGACCAAACAGTGAAGTACTAGCAGGTGCTCAGTTCCAACTCGAACAACAATTAAATAACGAGTGGATACCAGTCGAGACAGATCCCCTAATCACAGATGCCACTGGTAAACTAGAAATTGACGGCTTGTTGCCAGGCAGCTATCGTCTCATCGAAACGGTTGCCCCGTCAGGCTATATCGTTGACACAACACCAATACCATTTGACATCACAACCAATGACGCAGGCCAAATTCCAGACGTTGCACTAGACCCATTCATCAACTACCAAGGAAGCATAGAAGCCATCAAACAAGACGACACAGGCAAAAGCCTAGCAGGAGCAATTTTTGAAGTAAAAGACCAAAATCAAATCGTCGTTAAACGCGTCGTATCCGGAAGAGACGGGCATATAGAAGTAGCCAATCTAGCTCCCGGAGACTATCAACTAGTAGAACTAAGAGCACCACGCGGCTACATTAAAAATACGGCTCCCGTTCCATTCACCATTCCAGAACAACAAGCAGGAAAGCCAGAAACCATTCAATTAGGAGCCCTTATCAATTACCAAGGCAGTGTCCAACTAACCAAGAAAGACCCAAACAATAACACACTAGCAGGTGCCAAATACGCATTATACCAAGCAGATGGCACACTTGTAGACGACCAACTCACAACAGACAAAGCCGGGATCATCAAAAAAGACCATCTAGCTCCAGGTAGCTACTACTTCCAAGAAACAAAAGCACCACAAGGTTACCTGTTAAACAAAGCAAAAATCCCATTCGAAATCACAGCCGAAAACAACGACAAACCAGCAATTATCCAATTAGAAGCTGTAAACAAGCCAATGGACAATAATCCGCCAACCCCACCAACTCCACCAGTTCCTCCGACCCCAACGGATCACGGACAAAACGGTGGTCAAGGAAGTAATAGTGGAACTGGCACCAACCATAGCAACCTGACATCCAATCAAGCAGTAATCGACACACAACAAGCCAACACACTACCAGAAACTGGCGATACAAATACGAGCTTGTGGTGGATTATCATTGGCCTCATCTGCATCGGACTTGGCGGAAGATGGCTATTCAAGCAAACGAAGAAAGCCGACTAGTAACAAGGCGAAGAGACCAACACGTAGAAAGGTATCCTTTTCTATGCGCTGGTCTTTTTTTTCTATGTATCAAAACAGACTATTTGGTAAAAAATGCGCAGCTACGGCAATAAACGCCAATCTAATCCAATATGTCACAGATTTGTAAAAAAAAAACTGGAAAGGTGCATAAAAGGCGCCCATCAAAAAGAAAATCCTAGTGTATACTTAGTGACACATTCTTTAAGTTTGACTCAAATAATTATTGTCTGACGTTTTGTTTTTCCAAAAAATTAGTCATAACAATAACAGCACACGATGGAAAAGAATGTGGCAGTCAAGTTTTGTTTAGTTAATAAGAGGAAAGGAGAACGTACGTATCAATCTAGCCATTATAGAAATAACGATAAGCATTCCATTAGCTACAGTTATTTCTTAATGCAATGTATGTCTAGTAGCAAAAAAGCTCCAACTTATCAATTATAGAAAAAGCATTATCAAAAATTTCCTCTTTTAATAATGCGATCCTCTTAGTAAAAAATGACAAGTTTTTCCGAAGGAAATATATACCGTTTTGAAAACTAAGGTAGGAGAACCAATGCTTGCTAACATGAGAAGCGGCACTCCCATTTTTTGCGCTTAACAAAATATACAAAATAAACCCAGATTAATGTGTAAAAAACACACAGTTTTATCAAAAAAGTAGTATATACTATGACTTGTCATTCCGGTTTTCGATGAATAACAAAGAAAATGACACAGAGGTATAGACATCATATCAACGAAAGCAATAGGCTAGCAGATATACTTCTACCATTTAATTTGTAAAGTAATAAAGCATTTCCTTTTTGTTGGAATAAATATACTTTTAAGATTAATCAATTATTTTATTGATGCCACAACATAATCGAAAAAAGTGTTATCTATTCTACTCAAAGCCTTGCGATATTACAGGGGAATCGAAGCACTATGGATAGAGAGGAATGAAAAATAACCAAATGAGGACTTTATCCATTCAAACACACAAAAAAAGGAGAACATAAAACATGAAAAACAAACTAATGAAGAAAGTGGCAGTAGGGGCACTAACAACAGCCGTTGTAGCAAGCCAATTAGCAACAACAATCCCTTACAACGTATTCGCAGCAGAAACAGCACCACAAACACAAGCAACACAAGCAACCGCAACTCAGTATTATACAACCATAGGTGGATTGGACGGTCGCCAAATTTCCATTATACATCCAGACTCTACAACGATTTCAGGCTATGTACAACCAGGCGAAACAATAGAATTCTATAGTGATGACTACTCGGGTGCAGAGGTAGTAGGCTCGCCATCATTTAAAGTATCGGCAGTAGGGAATAGCACAACAGGTGCCTTCTCGGTAAACATCCCTAAAATACCAGAAAATGCTGTAGTCAATGTAGAAATGAGTAATCGACCAAAGAACGGTCTTAAACTACGCTCTGTAACAGCCAGTGATGGGGTTTATCATTTCGGCGGTACTACAATTGACCCGCTAACAACAAATTCAACAACAATATCTGGTATTGTAACACCATTTGGCGGCGCGTGGATTACATTGGCAGACGGATCATCTTTACAAGCATACTCAGGTGCGGACGGCAGATATTCGGCAACGATTCCGAAACAGCCAGCAGGAGCAGTAATTGAGGTGGATAACTTCTACAATCCAATGCATAATGACAAGTATGATAATGGTTCTGAATCATTAGATGTAAAAACTACTGTAATAGCACCAGACACAACAAAACCAGTGATCACAGCAAGCAACAAAACCCTAACAGTAGGCGACAGCTTTGATCCAAAAGCAGGCGTAACAGCAAGCGATGACACAGACGGTAACATCACCAACAAAATTGCTGTAACAAGCAACAACGTAGACACATCGAAAGCCGGCACATACAGCGTAACATACTATGTTACGGACGCAGCAGGCAACGTAGGCACAAAAACAATCACAGTAACAGTAAACGAAGCCCCAGACACAATCAAACCAGTGATCACAGCAAGCAACAAAACCCTAACAGTAGGCGACAGCTTTGATCCAAAAGCAGGCGTAACAGCAAGCGACAACAAAGATGGCAACATTACAAGCAAAATTGCTGTAACAAGCAACAACGTAGACACATCGAAAGCCGGCACATACAGCGTAACATACTCTGTTAGCGATGCCGCAGGCAACGTAGGCACAAAAACAATCACAGTAACAGTCAATGATGCACCAACATCTGGAACAATCACAGCAAACGACTTCACTATCGGTAAAGACGGTTACATCAAAGGCGCTATCACAGGCGATGTAGCAAGCATCAAAATGATCATCAACGGTAAAGTATACAGCCCAAGAAACGTACAAAGCCCAAGCAACTACCAATACTATGTCGCTGGTCAAATTACATCTGTCAACGATGCCGTAACTATCGTTGCGTATGACAAAAATGGCAAAGAACTAGACCGCGCAAACGTGAACGTGAACAATAACCAAGCAGAAGTAGGAACTATCACAGCGAAAACATTCACCATTGGTCAAGACGGTTATGTACAAGGTAGCTACACAGGGAAAGCAGCCAAAGTAGGCCTACTTGTAAACGGTAAAGAACTAAACAACATCTCTATCTCAGGTGGAAGCTACCGTTACTACGCAGGTCGTTACATCACATCTGCGAACGACGACGTATACGCTGTACTTTACGATGCAGACGGTCTTGAAATGGCACGCGTTAAAGTAAACGTACAAAAAGCAGCAGACAACACATCAGGAACAGTTACAGCTAAAGATTTCACAATCGGCGATGGCGACAGCTATGTACGCGGAACGATTTCAGGCGATGTAGCGAAAGTAAGCACAATCATCAATGGTAAAGAAGGTTCACGCATTTCTGTATCTGGCGTTAACTACCAATACTATGTAGGTAGCAAAATCGCTTCTCTTAACGACAACGTAACTGTAGTAGCTTACGATGCCCAAGGAAAAGAACTAGACCGCACAACAGTTAACGTGAAAAAAGCAGAAGTACCAACAGCAGGAACAATCACAGCTCAAGATTACCTTGTAGGTGGTTATGACAAATACATCTATGGAACAACAACAGGCGACGCAGTAGTCGTGAAAATGATGGTGAACGGTGCATTAGTACCAGCACAACGTGCCGTAGACGCTGACGGTTCATACAAATATTATGCAGGCGATAAAATTACATCTATTAACGATGTCGTAACAATGATTACGTATGATGCCAAAGGCAAAGAACTAGACCGCACTGACGTAAAATTAACGCAAACAGCAGGCACATTAGCAATCAACCCATATACACTAGGCGACAGCTACCTAACAGGAACAGCAACAGGTGACGTAGCGAAAGTCCAACTACTAGTAGACGGTGTTGCAAAATCAACAGCATTTGTAAAAGATGGCGCATTCTCTTACTATGCGAAGAGCACGATTACATCTAAAACAGGTAACTATGTATTAGTAGGTTTAGACGGTACAGGTAGAGAACTAACACGTCAAACAGTTACTGTACAATAATCTACCCGCAATCAAAAGGCAAATAGAACAATAAAGAGACAAAAAATGTTAGAGAAGTGTTAGCGCTTCTGCGCTAACACTTCCTTTCATACATTAAAGGAGAGCATAAAACATGAAAAACAAACTAGTAAAAAAAAATGGCAGTAGGGGCGCTAACAACAGCCGTTGTAGCAAGCCAAATAGCAACAACTATTCCTTATAACGTATTCGCAGCAGAAATAACATCAAAAACACAAGCAACACAAGCGACAGCAACACAATACTATACAACCATACCTAGACTCGGAGATCGCAAAATTTCCGTTGTACACCCAGATTCAAAAACAATTTCCGGATATGTACACCCAGGTGAGATGGTTACGGTACATAGTAACGATGGAGTAATAATGGGTACTCCGAAATTCTCAGTATCGACTGTAGCAGATAGCGTAACAGGCGCATTTTCTGTAGCAATTCCGCAAGTTCCAGAAAACGCCATCGTTCAAATAGATCTAGGCACTGATCATAGTCTGGGAGCTATCGTTCGCTCTGTAACAGCAAGCGATGGAGTCTATCACTTTGGTGGCACTACAGTTAATCCATTAACAACGGATTCTACAACGGTATCAGGCCTTATACCACCATACTCTGGCGCAATGATTACATTAGCAGATGGAACAACATTAGAAGCATATTCAGGTGCAGATGAAAATTATTCAGCAACGATTCCAAAGCAACCAGAAGGAGCAGTAATCTATGTTTACAAAGACTACAACCCAGTCGATAATGACGAGTTTCCTGCAGGAGGCCAATCAAACAATGCGCAAACTACAGTAACAGCAGCACCAGCACCAGATACAACTAGCCCGGTCATCACAGCAAGCAATTTATCCCTACAAGAAGGCACAAGCTTTAATCCAAAAGCAGGCGTAACAGCAAGCGATGATACAGACGGCGATATCACAAACAAAATTGTTGTAACAAGCAACAACGTAGATACATCGAAAGCAGGCACATACAATGTTACTTATTCCGTAACAGATGCCGCAGGTAACGTAGCAACAAAAACAATTAACAGTTACAGTCTACAGACAACTTTCTATCGACACAGTAAAATCCACTGATACACAAGTGGTTATGCACGGTAAAGCAGGCTCCCAAGGACGTCTATTTAACGACGAAACAGGCGTTAAACTTGGTGCACGTTTCACATTTGATGCAACAGGCACATATGTATTGAAACTAGGAAGCCCACTAGCATCAGGTACAAAACTCAAAGTATGGTACACATACAATCAAACCGCAACTTATAGAACAACTGTAGTAGACGCAACAAAACCAGTCATCACAGCAAGCAACCAAACATTAACAGTAGGCGACAACTTTAATCCAAAAGCCGGCGTAACAGCAAGCGATGACCTAGACGGTGACATCACAAGTAAAATTGCCGTAACAAGCAACAACGTAGACACAAGCAAAGTAGGCACATACAGCGTATCTTACTCTGTTACTGACGCAGCAGGCAACGTAGCAACAAAAACAATCACAGTAACAGTTAAAGAAGCACCAGACACAACGAAACCAGTCATCACAGCAAGCAACAAAACCCTAACAGTAGGCGATAGCTTTGATCCAAAAGCAGGCGTAACAGCAAGTGACAACAAAGATGGCAACATCACAAGCAAAATTACGGTAACAAGCAACAACGTAGATACATCGAAAGCCGGCACATACAGCGTAACGTACTCTGTTAGCGATGCAGCAGGCAACATAGGCACAAAAACAATCACAGTCACAGTCAAAGAAGCACCAACATCAGGAACAATCACAGCAAGCGACTTCACTATCGGTAAAGACGGTTACATCAAAGGCGCAATCACAGGCGATGTAGCAAGCATTAAAATGATCATCAACGGCAAAGTATACAGCCCAAGAAACGTACAAAGCCCAAGCAACTACCAATACTATGTAGCCGGTAAAATTACATCTGTCAATGATGCAGTAGCTATCGTGGCCTATGACAAAAATGGCAAAGAACTAGACCGCGCGAACGTGAACGTGAAGAATAACCAAGCAGAAGTAGGAACTATCACAGCAAAAACATTTACCATTGGTCAAGACGGTTATGTACAAGGCAGCTACACAGGGAAAGCAGCCAAAGTAGGTCTACTTGTGAACGGTAAACAACTAAACAACATCTCTATCTCAGGTGGAAGCTACCGTTACTATGCTAGCCATTACATTACATCAGTCAACGATGATGTCTATGCCGTTCTTTACGATGCGAGTGGACTTGAAATGGCACGCGTTAAAGTAGCTGTACAAAAAGCAGCAGACAACACATCAGGAACAATCACAGCAAATGACTTTGCAATTGGTGATGGCGACAACTATGTGCGTGGAACATTCACTGGTGATGTAGCCAAAGTAAGCATGATTGTCAACGGTAAGGAAGGTACACGTATTTCCGTATCCGGAGGGAATTATCAATACTATGCAGGTAGCAAAATTTCTTCTGTCAACGACGCTGTAACAGTAGTCGCATACGATGTTAACGGTAAAGAACTAGACCGCAAAACAGTCAACGTGAAAAAAGCAGAAGTACCAACAGCAGGAACAATAACAGCCCAAGACTATCTATTAGGTGGCAATGATAAATACATCTATGGAACAACAACAGGCGACGCAGTAGTCGTGAAAATGATGGTGAATGGTAAACTAATACCAGCACAACGTGCCGTAGACGCTGACGGCTCATACAAATATTATGCAGGAAGCAACGTTACATCTATCAATGATGTCGTAACAATGATTACGTATGATGCCAAAGGCAAAGAACTAGACCGCACAAACGTGAAATTAACCCAAACAGCAGGCACATTAGCAATCGACCCATATACACTAGGCGACAGCTACCTAACAGGAAAAGCAACAGGTGACGTAGCGAAAGTCCAACTGCTAGTAAACGGCGTTGCGAAATCAACAGCATTCGTAAAAGATGGCGCATTCTCTTACTACGCAAAAAGCACGATTACATCTAAAACAGGCAATTACGTATTAGTAGGCTTAGACGGCGCAGGTAGAGAACTAACACGTCAAACAGTTACTGTAAAATAATTAGCAGAACACCTAGAAACATACACGATAACCAGTAAGTAAAAAACTATCGACCTACGGCATTTCCTTCTTCTCGTAAAGAAATGCCCAATAAGTCGATAGTTTTTACATGATTGCGAGGAGTAACGATAAATGTGGGTAAATAATACAGTTTATTACACTCTCGTAGCGGTATTTTCGGAAAATAGACATAAAAATTAACCTATTTAGATGGTATAATGGAATTGTCCAAAGCAGTGCTTCTCGTACGCTGCTTTGTGACAACCTTTCATTTTTTTAGTAACCTAACAATTCTTTTTTTGGAGAAGAGGAGAAGGATAGCATGTACGTTGATTGGGGAACCAACATACATGCTATCCTTTTCTGATTGTATTGAAAGTTGCTTTATTCATTTTATGTTTACAAATTTGCCACTCTAATATACAATTTATTTGCTGTCCGTTTTACTCTATCCTTCTCTTCTAAAATATCAAGTTTCTCATTTAGATTTTTTCGAGAGACGTTGCCGTAATTCGCAAGCTTGCTCTTATTAAGGTACGACGGAATTTCGACATACTCATCCTCGTCATCGCTCGCTAAATCCAAAGTATCACAGAAGCTTTGCAATGTGTAAGTAATGCGAGGCTCTGTTGGTAAATCATGTTTCATTAATTCAAAACATAGACCAGAGGAATTTCGCAATACAGAAGCAAGCAACCATTCCATATAAGAAGGCTTATTAGCAGCAAAATTCAAGAAGAATTCACGGTTAACAAACGCTACTTCCATGTCCGTATTTGCTATAATTTTTAGTTGATTTTCAATACCGAGATTAAACGGCGAATGATAGATAATATGACTATTAGTGAAAAAATGTAGAATTTGAGAATTCCTATTTTCCAAGTGAAGTGTACCTTCCAAAATGATTAAAAAATCACTATATAATTTCCGATTATCAATGACGCTTTTTTGATTCACTTTTTCGATAGTAATCCAGGTTGAATTTGGGGTATTTTGCATTAAATCTTCTAAGATAGCAAGCGTTTGATTTGTCATTACGATCACTCCTAAGAATTTATAATCTAATTATAGTCCTGAAAAATGAGGATTTCATAGTAGAATTGTGAGGAGAAATTAAGAATCTCGTCATTTTTCTCGTTTTTGCCATAAAAAGTAGGGAATTTGTTATATCTTACATAAAAAAATGTGTATTTTCTACATAGGCGAAGGCCAACTTTCTGGTAAACTAAGGTGTATCTTGCTTGATAACTAAAAAAGTAGATACGGAGGTGTCTAAGAAGTGTACGACATACCAGATAACACAGAAGTGTTTGAAGTACTAAAGGCAGTCGAGGACCCTAAGTTTTCCTTTATGTCTTTGGAAATAGCGCGGGAGTACAACCTTAGTGTTCACATAAGCCGCAATAGACTATTGTATACACTGTACTGGTTAGAAAATCAAGAATTTATTTTACGCAAACAAAATGTAGAAAAAGCAGGGAAACGTTACTTTATAACAGATTTAGGAATGAATTTATTACGTACATTAGAACTAGAAATGCGATAAAAGTAGCTAAATGTGATAAATTCGTCAATAAAAAAAGGAACGACCGAATAAAAGTTACACACGTTGGTATTAGAAAAAAGATATAATGTGATAGTACATTGACGGGAGTTAGAAGGGGGACAAGGCAATGGATAAATTAGAGAAAGAAATGGTCACAACATTGAACCAACAAAAATTAAAAGAAAACTGGGTTCAGTGGCTTACATTAACTGAAAAAAAAAGTAGTACCGGCAAGATTGCTACGTGATAATATTCTGTTTATACAAAAGGGCATGATGCATATAGAAATCGAAGTAGACAAAACCGCCCATATTTTTGCTTTCATGCAATCTGAGGATATCGTATATCCAAGTTATTTCAACGATTCGAGCAGACAAATGCGCGTTGTAATTGATAGTTATACCGAAATTATCTCATTCAATCAAGAGTTTTTCTTAAATTATGCAACGATGAAGCCTGTATACATGGAATGGCTGTCCGATAAGCTGGATAAAAATTTAAGCAAGTTTTTGTATGAAAGTACGAAGCCAAGAAAACAAGATAACATCTTAACAAATTTAGAATATGTCAATAAAGTGATGCAAGATGAACTGCAGCAACCCAACATCGAAATATTTGATTTGTTTTCAAAGCGTAAATTAGCCTCTTATTGTCATCTATCAAGATCGACATTTAACAGCGAAATTAAGAACTTACAAGAAAATAACCTAATTGTGGAATAAGCTTAACACATACCGACACCGAGAACGATATAAAATTGTCAAAAATGCAGACTTAAAGTGTATAAATGTTACATGAAGTTCGAAAAAAAGGTGCTATAATGTTTCATATAATGGCTATTAACGATGTAAAATCTTCCTAAATTCGAAATGGCTAAGAGATTTAACCTCACTTTTTTATAACTACCTTGCAAAAAAAAATTCAGGAAGGAGTATATTCTTGATGATACCTGTTGACAACCAAGAGTTGATCGATTTTATGGAACAACACGGGGGATTACGACAAAAATATAGCCCTCGAACAAAAATATCTAATTTAGAAGAAAAAATTATTATTCTTCTAACAGGAGTTATGCATCTGGAGGACGGTAAAGAAAAAGAACCATTCATCCTAACATATCTCAACGATAATTACCTACTTGATTTACAGATATTGAAAGCAGAGCATTCGAAGGAAATATTTTTTAGTAGCGATACGGAAATAGAAGTCATTGAAATGAATAGAAATAAGTTTTTCGAGCTTATTAAACGGAAAGCTTCGTTGTTGGAATGGGTTGTCGTGTCCAACTCTAAGATAGTTTCTAAAATATATACGGAATCTTCTAAATTTTACATTAATTCTACATTGAAAATTATCCGTAGTTTTCGAAGTTTGCTAGAAGAAAATATCTTAGTAGCTGATGAAAAAAGAGACGGATGGTATAGAATGCTACCATTCATGACACGCAGAAACTTAGCAAGCTATTGTCAATTATCCAGAAAAACATTAGGACAAGAACTAAAATTGTTAGAAGAACAAGAGCTACTAGTTTGGGATAGTAAAGGTATGTTTGTAAACGCAGAAAAGCTTGAAAGAGGTGATAGCAACATTTAGAACTATAAAATACTCACAATGGTACTGTGTACAAAAATAAATTTTAAAGAAATGGACGTGCAAACATTGAAAAAAACATTGAAGAAAATTGCTACAGGATGCGTTATCGGAGTTGCAACAGTTGGATTATTAGTAGGTTGCTCGAATTCAGCAGACACTAGCAGCAAAACAGAAAAAGCAGAAGCAAAAGTAACGTATGAAAAGCAAGATGCTAATAACTTCCTTATTAATATTGAGAATGTAGATGTTGCTAAATCACAAAACAAGAAAAATAAAGCTATTATCACTGTAAGCATCAAAAATAATAGCCCTATAACACAAGATATTGGAGCGCTTGACTTCCAATTCAAAGCAGGCAATAAAACATATGATATTGATCCAGACGCAAATGCATTTGGTGAGCCAGTAAAAGCAGGACAAACCATTAAACGCGACATTACTTTTGCATTAGCAGACACTGTTAAAAAAGGTACTCTAATGTATACACCAGCGAAGAAAAGCCTAGCTAATTGGGACGTTAAAATAGAGGAATAAAGAAGAGAGGATGTTCAATTTGAAAATCACTGTATTAGGTTTAGGTTATATCGGGCTGCCCACAGCAGTCATGTTTGCCAACCACAAGCAAGACGTTTATGGAGTAGATGTCAATCCACACGTAGTGAATGAATTAAGCCAAGGTCGTGTTCATATTGAAGAGCCTGGCTTACAAGACGCGCTCAACCAAGCATTACAAAGTGAAACGTTCCATGTAGGTAAAGAAGTAACGCCATCGGATGTGTTTATTGTTTCTGTACCAACGCCAAATAATGACGATTTGTTGAAATCATGTAATCTTGATTATGTTAAATCAGCAGTGAACATGGCGCTACCAGTCCTTGAAAAAGGCAATACGATTATCGTAGAGTCCACTATCGCACCGCGTTCTATGGAAGATCATGTTAAGCCAATTATCGAAGAAGCAGGTTTTCAGATTGGTAAAGATATTTTCTTAGTGCATTGCCCAGAGCGCGTTTTACCTGGACAAGTGCTACACGAATTAATTTTTAATAATCGTATTATCGGTGGTATGACGCCAGCATGCATCCAAAAAGGTAAAGAAATTTATGGTATTTTTGTTAAAGGTGAGCTAATTGAAACAACAGCCTCTGCTGCCGAAATGTCTAAATTAATGGAGAACACTTATCGCGATGTAAATATTGCTCTTGCCAATGAGTTAGTAAAAGTATGTAATGAATTAAAGATTGATGCATTAGACGTTATTGATATGGCAAACAAGCATCCTCGCGTTAATTTACATTTACCAGGACCAGGTGTCGGCGGACATTGTTTAGCAGTAGACCCGTATTTCATCGCTGCCGAAGCGCCAACCGTATCCCCACTAATTCAAACAGCCAGAAAAATTAACACAAGCATGCCAGAATTCGTCATTAAAAAAGCAGAAGAAGCATTAGACTTCCAATTCGATAAAAAGATTGTCGTGATGGGACTAACATACAAAGGCGATATTGATGACATTCGTGAAAGTCCAGCAATGGAAATTTACGAGCAATTAGTCGCAACTTCTCGTTATCAAGTTGTTGCGTATGACCCGCATGTAAAAGCTGCGTTTGTGGAAACAGACCTTGAAGCTGCATTAAACCAAGCTGATCTAGTCCTGATTTTAACGGACCACAGTGAATTTCAAACTTTACATCCAAAAGATTTTGCGAATACCAACCATGCGCATATTATTGACACAAAAAATATTGCGAAGGATTGCTATGGATATGATGGATACCACCACTTGGGAAATATTTCAGAGGTTGGTCAAACCTTCGTGCACGCTTAATAAAACATAAAGGATGCGACCAATGAAAAAAAAATGTATTGATGATTACTCAAAATTTTTCTCCCGAAATCGGGAGCGCTGCTAATCGCATGAAGGGCGTTAGTGAGAATTTGAGTGACAATTTTAATGTAACCATTTGGACGACGAATCCTCAATATCCTCAAAAAGAAATATATCAAGAATCAGACTTTCAACAAGAAGAACTGAGAAATGCGAAAGTAAAAAGAGTTCAAACAAAGAATAAGCGTTTTGAAAAGATCTTTTTCTTTCGCTTTTTGCTATACCTGGAAGTGCTATGGAAGCTTTTACGCTTCGTATGGAAAGATGACGGTCACTACGACATGATTTTTGTCAGTACACCGCCGCTTTCGATTCCGCTTATTGGTTTGGTTGCTAAAAGAAAATATAAAGCAGAACTAATTGTTGATGTCAGAGACTTATGGCCAGAGACGCTTAAAGCAATCAAAGGTTTATTTACGCGAATTATTCGTTACTTAGCATATCCAGTTGAAAGACTGATTTATCTTCGAGCTGATAAGATTATTGTTAACAGTGAAGGTTTTATTGATTATATAAAAAGGATTGTCGGCGAGGATAAGGAAGTCTACTTTGTACCGAATTCATTAACAAAAAATGAGTTAGAGCAAGAAAGACAAGCACCTTCCAATGAGGCTATTACTATTATTTATGCTGGCAATTTAGGTGTGGCGCAAGATTTAACAACTTTTCTTTCTCTTGCTAGGACTTTTAAAGAAAATACGAAAATTCACTTTTTAATTATAGGTTACGGCATTCACTATGAAGAAGTGCGCCAAGAAATTATGCAACGTGAACTTTTTAATGTGGAATTGAAGCCACCAGAACCGCGCGACAAAGTTTTTCAGCGATTGTTAAAAGCAGATATAGCTTATATGGGACTAGACAGACATCCTGTTTTTCAAACGGTTATACCGGGGAAAGTCATTGATTACATGGGTGCTGGTTTGCCAATTATCGGTGTAACATCAGGATATTCGAGACATATTATTGAAGAAGCCGAGGCAGGAATTGTCCTGGAAAATGAAGCTGATTTTGATATGTTAGAAAGTGTAGTGAACCAATGGATCGATTCACCAAAATTACGTCATCAATATGGGCAAAATGGTAAAAATTTTGCCATCGAACATTTTAACTGGGAAAACAACAGAAAGCAATTAGAAAGGATAGTTGCACAAACCGATGAAAAAACGAGTGACGATGTTTGTTTGGAAAGAATTTCAAAATGATGCACATATATTACGGGAATGTACGGCACTAACCGAGGCTGGATATGAGATTCAATTATTAACATTAGGTCAGGAAAAAACGACAGTAGAAGAGCGAACTAACCAGTTTGAAATTCGACACCTGGGTTTTCAACTTTTCAATCTTCCAAAACAATGGCACAAAATCATGCTATTATTACTCCTCTTTGTGACCATTTTTTATATTCCTCTTTTAGCTATTTGCTTCATAGGCACTTACTTTGTGCTCTACAAAACGAAAATGAAATATGTTGTTCGCGATGTAACGCTAGCTATCAAGATGATTTACTGGGGAATAAAAGCAGATGCCACGGTGTATCATGCGAATGATTTAAATACATTATTTCAAGCGGTAGTATGCGGAAAATGGATACGAAAACGAAAAGTCATTTTTGACTCCCATGAAGTGAATCGTAACCGCACAGATGATGAGTCGATGATGTATCCATTAGTGGAAAGCTTCTTAATGCGATATATCGATGCTTGCATTTATGAAAATGACACACGAGCACGATTGATTGAAAAATTATATCATTTTTTTCCGAATGTGGTTTACAACTATCCTTGTTTACCAACGCATAGGAATCCAGTTAATTTACACAACAAATTAGACTTACCAGAAGATGAGCTGATTTTACTTTATCAAGGTAGTCTGCAAGAAGAACGAGGGCTTAACAAACTACTTGATGCCATTCCTCATATCAAGAGCGGCACCATCGTATTCACTGGAGAAGGTCAAATGAAACCATTTTTAATTGAGGAAACCGTACGTAGGGACTTGTCACACCGCGTCAAGTTTTTACCTAAAGTTACTATAGAACAGCTACCAGCATACACAAGTAACGCGTACATTGGATTCCAGTTGTTAAGTGATACTTATTTTACACATTACTCAGCCGCGCCGAATGAACTTTTCGAATATATTATGGCTGGTGTACCTACTGTGGCCAGTGATTTTCCAGAAATAAGAAAAGTAGTAAAAAACGATGAGATAGGGGTGATTGTGAAACCAGACGACGCGAATTCCATTGCTAGGGCGGTTAATCTATTAATTGACCAGCCGGAACTACGCGAAAAAATGCATCAGAATACGTTTCGAGCCAGAGAGAAATATAACTGGGCGAATGAAAAGATAAAGTTCTTGAGAATCTATCAAAGGCTAATAGAGGTGTAGATATGCAAGATTACAAACAGAATCAAAAACTGTCATATCAAAAGAAGCAACAGCCAGTGCAAGAAGAAATAACGGGAGAACTTGAAAGAATACCATCAAAACCAGTACAAGAAACAGTAGAATCATTGAAATTAGAAAATGAACATCTAAAAAAGCGATTACTAGAACAAACAGATCACGCAAAACAAGTGATGACACATGCACAAAAAAAATCTAAAGAAACAATTAGAAGAACAAATTCACGAAGAAATGTTATTACGAGCGAAACTTGAAAAATTAGAATATACAAGTGAAAACCAAAAAAAGACAATGGATCATTTGAATCGCAAACTAACAAGCTTAGAGGCAAAGCGTCAAGCATTGATAGCAGAAAAACAACAGCTACAAAAACAACTTCGATGTGAAGAGATGCTGATGCAACAAGTAAAAGCCGCCAAAACAGAACTCGCTGATTATAAATTTAAAATCATTACATTGATAGACAGCGAAAAAGAACCATTAATAGATATTCAAAAAGAAAATGAAGAACAATTAAAAATGCTTGGGCAGCAAGAAAAAGAACTAGTATCCCTCAGAGCCGAGCGCGATTATTTCAAAAATCGTTACAATCAAATCATGAAAACTAGAATTATGGACTGGATTGGCAAGTATTGGCGAATAAGGAAGAAACTACGATCAAAAAAATAAATAGAGAATTCTCAGATGAGAAGCACACTGTTTGCCAAATCAAAATTGACTTTAAAATAAATGGTCCGAATGATCGCTATCTTAATATGTCCTCATATTTATAGATGCGAAATAAGAAAGGATGAACCATAGTGATAGAACAAGCATCGATACAGCTAGGAGAACCTTTTTTTTAAAAAAAGTTCATCTACAAATTAAACCGATGTCGAAAGACCTGAGCAAAGAAATGAGGTTTAAGCTTTGAAAATTTTAATCGATTGGTGTCACACTCAATTTTCCAATTATGGGAAAGTTTTTCGGATTGCAAGTTTCGAAAAAAAGGCAGCACATCAAAGTCATTTTCTAGGCTTATTTTGGGAATTTTTAAGTCCTACCATTCAAATTGTTATTTATTATTTAATTTTTGGAATGCGCTTAGGCGGAAGACAGATGATGGAAAATGGTGTCCCGTATATATTTTGGATGTTTATTGGAGTTATCCCATGGTTCTATATGAGTTCTAGTATAAACACTGGTGTCAATTCTATTAGCTCCAATTTGAATTTAATTTCGAAAACGAAATTCCCGGTAGAAATACTGCCAACTATGTCAGTTGTTCGTGGGTTAAACGGTTTTTTTCACGATGATGGGGTTATTTCTTTGTTTATATATTGGTACAGGTAATTTTCCTGATATTTACTGGATTCAAATTATCTATTATTTTTTCGCGATGATATTATTAATGGTCGCACTGGCAACACTCAACTCAGTCATAGCGCTTATATTCCGAGATTATCAATTAATTGTTAGTTCGACGATGCGCCTACTTTTTTTTTGTTTCGGGTGCGGTTATTAATATTTCAACACATCCCGAGTCGTTATTGACCAGGCTGTTCATGCTAAATCCGATTGTGTACATTGTTGAGGGGTTTCGAGATGCATTACTTTCACGAGCATGGATGTTTGATCACATCTGGTGGAGTGTCTACTTCTTTGGTGTGACGCTCCTGATTTTACTAGCCGGTGTTTACATGATGAATAAATATAAAAACTATTTCGTGGAGTATAGTTAAGGAGAATAAAAAAATGGAAAGTATTTTAAAATTGGAGGAAGTTGAAAAAATATTTCAGCTTGAACGTAAAAAATTAAATCATTTATGGCGTAGGCCGTTCCAAAAGCGCGAAGCTAAGTTATTCCAAGCGCTAGAAGATATATCTATGACTGTCTCTAAAGGAGAATGTATTGGTTTTGTCGGACTAAACGGGTCGGGAAAATCAACACTTGCTAACATTATTGCTGGCCATTTGTCCCCAACTACAGGTGTTATAGAGCAAAAAGGAACTGTCTCCTTGCTAGCTATCGGCTCAGCATTAAAGCCTAATTTGACAGGGGTAGAAAATATTCGTTTAAAGATGCTAATCATGGATTTTAAACCACTAGAAATTGAAGAACGAATGGAACAAATTATTCAATTTACAGAACTACAATCATTCATTAATCAGCCAGTGAAACATTATTCAAGCGGCATGCGCGCAAGACTAGGGTTCGGTATCGCTATTCAGACGAACCCAGACATCCTAATCATTGACGAAGCCCTTTCTGTTGGTGATTCAAGCTTTTATCAAAAATGTTTAGACGAAATAGAACGCTTAAAAAAAGATGGTACAACGATTTTCTTCGTCAGCCATTCATTAAAACAAATTCGTGAAACCTGTGACAAAGCTATCTGGTTACATTTTGGCAAAATGAGACTTTTCGGGGATAGTGACGAAGTGTGCCTAGAGTATAGCAAATTTGTCCATCATTTCATGAAAAAAACACCCGTAGAAAAACAAATGTACCAAAAAGAACAAATTGCAAAACAAAAAAGACGCTCTTTAAAAAAAACCACGATTCGGCGAACAAAAATTACCAATAGCTAGTTTTACCTCGCTATTTCTTATATTTCTTGTAAGTGCCGCTAAAATACTAGGTTTATGGTAATAGAAGCGCGAAAGGATAAGATAAAATGACAGTCGCATCACAAAAATTGAATGACAATGCAAAAACGCCTCTACACGGAGCACATATTAAAAATAACTCGGATACACTTGTTATCATTTTTCAAGGCGTATTTACAAAGACAAACGAAGCATATGCTACCAATATTATAGAGGGGCGTATTCCTGATAAAGATGTCAAAAATCTGCACAGCTATTATCACTTTATGAAGGTTTCCGAAAGAAATGATACGCGTGACTATTTATATTTAGAGGATTATTATTCGCGTCTTTACGGCTGGTATGCATTTGATAATGGTAAATTTATATACGAAGAATTAAGCAACGAATTAAGTCATTTCATTGATGAACATGGTTATAAACATGTCTATGTTGTTGGCAGTTCCAAAGGCGGTGTCGGAGCAATTTTAATGGCACTCCACTGTCCACAAATCACCCGCGTATTCACAATGGTTCCGGACGTAAGAATTTCGACAGACGGTTTTGGTGAGAGCGGAAGAAAACTTTTTTTCAATAAGGACGAGCTATTTGAAAAGCGTGTCAAAACATTGTTTGAAAGTCCGGATGTTTTTAAAAACCTAGAAAATCGTAAAAATAAGCCTGAATTCTTCTTTTTCACAGGGGTGCGAGATTATGGTTTTAGACCAGTGACGAATTTACATCAAACATTGAGAGAAGAATATAATGTGGAGAGCCATTTACTAATTATGCCGACACCAGAACCACACAGTCCATTAATCAAAAACCATCCTAACTTGATGAACTACTTGATCCAAAATATGGACAAAGAACGTTTATGGGAAGACGACGAATTCACTTCAGTATCACCAAATGCCCATATCGCAACATATAAAACAATTGGAATGAAATAAAAAGTGAGGTTAGAGATATGAAAAAAGCATTACTGCTAAGTAGCGCTGTCCTAGCCTTAGGAACAACGCTAGCAGCATGCGGAGCAGATGAAAAAGCATCTGGGGAAAAAGCAACAACGAAGAGCGCACAAACAGCTAGCGCTAAAGAAAAAGATCAACGCCAATATTACGTGCAGACATGGTCAGATGACTGGAGAGGTCTCCAAAGTAAAATTAAGCATGTTACAAGCGTTAAACTATCAGATGCAACCAAAACATCTATGAAAATTACAGATGACGGTGTTCTAGGCGTTAAAATCCACGTTGAAAATACATCGGCTAAGGATATATATTCTTTTTTTAACAAAGCAACCTTTAATCGCAGACGGCAGAGAATACCAAGTGGCAGCAGATGACAGTATTAATGGAACAGCATTAAAGCTAGGCCAAAATCAAAAAAAAAGACGTCTTACTTAATTTTCATATCCCTAAAATGAGCAAATTCGATCAATTCGATAAGGTCACCTTGAAATGGATAACAAGTGACCAGAGCGATATAAACAAAGTCGATGATACCAACTCCAAAAAACGAAATGCTAATCTACCTTTAAAAAAATAGAACAAAGTTTTGAGCCACCTGTTCACATGGGTGGTTTTTTACTAGTTATAGAAGGGTGGCATTACATTACACACTTGGCTTGTAAAAGGGTTACATATTTTTGTTGGTTTTTGCTATCTTACACGATTAAGACTGTAAACAAATGTTCTTATATTCGAAGCGCCGTTGTATAGAATAAACAAATACTAAAAAAAAATACATGATATATTAGTTACTAGTGAATTAATATTATACAGAAAAGAGTGATGCACTTGCTAAAAAAAGAAGGCCCAACTAATTTTAAGAAGAGCGTGAAGGCGGCCTCGGCAATGATTTTAATAAGTGGACTAGTAACATCCTCATTGCCACTTTGGAAAATAACGACAGAACAAGTAAATGCAGCAAGTACGCAGACTAATCGTGTACAAGCTGATTCAGCAGTTATAGCGCTTGTAAACGGTGACTTTGAAAACCCTGTCGTGACAACGAAATCCCACTGGAAA
This sequence comes from Paenilisteria riparia FSL S10-1204, assembly GCF_000525995.1. GTDB lineage: Bacteria > Bacillota > Bacilli > Lactobacillales > Listeriaceae > Listeria_A > Listeria_A riparia. Next base: position 83,944 of record NZ_AODL01000010.1, read on the forward strand.
ACTTTTGATGCGAATAGCGTACCCGGTTGGAGAACCACTGCGAGCGATAACCTTATTGAAATTCAAGAAAACGGCTTACCCAAAAGTAGTCCATCTATCTCAGGAAACCAATGGGCGGAATTAAATGCGTATGAAGTCAGTGCGTTATATCAAGATATCCCTACGACACCAGGCGTAAAAGTACGCTGGCAAGTATACCATAAAGGACGCTACGGGGTAGACACAGCGGTGGTTGAATTCGGAGCCCCTGATGGTCCAATGGCGCAACAAGCTGAAATGGTGGATAATAAAGGGACATGGGGACTATATACAGGTGAATACACGATTCCAGAAGGCCAAACGACAACGCGCTTCCAATTCCGCTCGGTCAGTGCCGCAGGTGGAGACCCAGCAGCAGGGAATTTATTAGACAATGTCCAATTCGCGACACAATCCGTACTCGATATAGAAGGTAGTTTTGCACAAGCCAGCACGAAGGTCAGACAAGGCGCAGACTATACGTTGCACGTGACGAATGTGGGCGGGATGCCAGCAGCTAATAACACGATTTCGGTACAAATTCCAACGGCACTGAACTACACAGCGGGTTCACTATCTTCGGCAAACACGACGATTTCCAATGAGAATTACGATGCCACGACGCGCACCCTCACGTTTAAAATCGATGTATTGAAAAAAGATGCCACAGCAGATATTACGATTCCAATGACAGGGACAGCCGTGACAAATGCTGCTACACCGAGTACGAGCGCTACCTATAACGATCAAAATTTTGCGGATACGTATACGGCGGAGGCGACAGATGATGCCATCGCGGTCACGAGTAATGAACTGCCAGTCATTACGGGAGAAGCACAAACAGTCGTACAGCCAAACACCACATTTGACCCGATGCTTACGATGGCAGCGACAGATAAGGAAGATGGGGATCTTACGACTCGTATTGTTGTTGTCTCGAATCCAGTAGATACCAGCAAATCAGGTGCATATGATGTGACCTATGAAGTGACAGATTCTGATGGCAACAAGGGAACCTTTACACGTCATGTTATTGTCGAAGAAGCCCCAGTCATCACAGGAGAAGCAACGACGAAACTGAACCCAAATAGCACATTTGATCCAATGAGCATGATGCAAGCAACAGATAAAGAAGACGGAGACATTACAGCAAAGATCCAAGTCGTGAGCAATTCAGTCGACACAAGTAAGCCGGGTAACTATGAAGTAACATACGAAGTAACCGATACTGACGGAAACCAGGCGACATTCACTCGTACAGTCAAAGTGACAGAAGCCCCAGTCATCGCAGGAGAAGCAACGACGAAACTGAATCCAAATAGCGTATTTGATCCAATGAGCACGATGCAAGCAACAGATAAAGAAGACGGAGATATCACAGCAAAGATCCAAGTCGTGAGTAATTCAGTGGACACAAGTAAGCCGGGTAACTATGAAGTAACATATGAAGA
>NZ_AODL01000011.1 GCF_000525995.1 Paenilisteria riparia FSL S10-1204
CTTAATTTGGTAACGTTACCAAATTTATTTCTAGCTTGTTATCGCTTTCAACAATAGACTATCCCATTAAATAAAAAAAGTCAACATTTTTTTTTTGGTAACGTTACCAAAAACTTGTATCGTGTATCGAAATAATGTAGACTAGAGTTATCAATCCAAAAGGATGGAGATTTATGAAAGAGAAAAATAACAATTCAAGAAATTGCAAAGCTTAGCGGGGTCTCTGTTTCTACGGTATCACGAGTACTAAACAATAGTCCATCTGTTTCTAAAAGAAAAAAAGGAAACGTATTCAAGATGTGATTGACCAGCACCAGTATACGCCTAGTGTGTTTGCGCGTGGTATGATTCATCGACAAACTAAAAATATTGGCGTTATTTTACCAGATATTTCGAATCCATATTTCGTATCATTAGTTGCGGAAATTCAAAAATGTGCCTTGGAGCAATTTTATTCTACGATTGTTTTTAACACGTTACTTGCAGGGCCAGAAAGTGATAAGACGAAACATCATTTGACGGAAGAGGATTATTTGCGGATTGTTTTAGAGAAGCAGGTAGACGGTGTTCTTGTTCTTGGTGGTGAGATTGATAAGGAAGTTTTGTCCGAGTCTTACGTTACCGCTTTGAACCAACTGCATAAACAAGTTCCTGTGCTCGTTATCGGGAGCAAACGGGAAGAACTGGACTGTCTTTTTGTAGAACGTGATTTAAAAAAGGGTGTCACGACACTGGTTACGCATTTGACAGCGTTAGGACATCACAATATTGGCTTTATCGGCGGAGAGCGGGGGGTCAAAATTACAACATCACGTGTGGACGCTTTTCGCAGTGCGTTAAATCATTTTTCGCACCCAGTTCGAAAAGAGTGGATTGAGTTGACGGATTATTATGTGCCTGCGGGTTATGAAGCATTGATGCGGCTTGTCGAGCGCTCATCAGAAGATTTGCCGACAGCGCTGGTTGCGATTAATGATAGTGTTGCGATTGGCGCGATTCGGGCGATGAAAGACAAAGGGATTCGCTGCCCAGAAGATATCGCGATTGTGAGTTGTGACCAGTTTTTAAATAGTGATTTTCAAATTCCACGGTTAACGACGATTGATCAGCATAATGAATACTTGGGTAAAATTGCAGTCCTGCAGTTAATTACTGCGATGAACGGAGATTACGAACAAACTGTTATCAAGCATCAGCCTGAACTTATTGTCCGAGAATCTTGCGGTGCTACTAATTAAAAGAGGAGTTTATGATAGTGGAAAAATACTTGATTTGCACAGATATAGACGGCACGCTAATAACGAAAGACCAACAAGTACCTCCAAAAACGTTGGCATTGTTGCAAAAGCTTATTTCACAAGGACATCACTTTGCCGTTTCTACAGGAAGAATGTTTCAAAGCGCTAATAAATTCGCAAAAATGGTCGATGAAAAAGGTAGTGTCATTTGTTCGAATGGGTCGATTGTGAATGTGGAGGGGGAGGTTCTGTTTCGAGATGGTTTGAGTCCAGTTAGCATTCTTGCTGTGTTTGAGATATGTGTGTCTCATAAAATGCCATTGTTCTTTTTCTCGGAGAATACCGTTTTTTATACGATGCGACCACCTGCCTATATTGCAGATGAGGCGGAGCAGGGACGAGTGAACGGCACGACATTAGTTCATTTAAAGTCTAAAGAAGATGTGGTACGTCACCAAGATGCTATTATTAACGCGATTACGATTGAAGAGGAAGCTCCAGAGAAGTTGGAAACGGTTCGGAAGGCGCTTCAAGAGGTGGAAGGCGTTAGAACATTGTCTTCTCATTTCAACAATATTGAAATTTTGCCAACAGGTGTGGATAAAGAGCATGCTGTAGAGCGGTTACGGCAACATTTGGATGTGAAGCTTGAGCATGTCATTGCATTTGGAGACGGCGAAAATGATTTGCAAATGCTTCGTTATGCGGGGATGGGAGTTGCAATGGGAAACGCTGCTGATTTTGTGAAAGACCATGCGTCTTATGTTACAGCTTCGAATGAAGAAGAAGGAATTTATGAATTTTTAAAAGCACATATTTGTTAAGTAAAAAAGATTTCCTGATAGCGACGGGGAATCTTTTTTTATTTAGGAAGGTATCACAGAACTGTGAATATCATCATAAAATTTTTCTGGATGGAAAATAATGATTGTGAGATTTAATAGGTGTTAAGAATTTTTTAATAGCCAGCTTATTTGGAATTTATATCTAGGAGATATGATTGAGTTAGTAACAATTTCGAATAAAAAGGAGATTTTAAAATGAGACAATCAAAAAAAGCTTTATCTACTTTGTTAATTGCGACGACGATTATTGCAGGGGTGGCTCCACAGGTTGCGCCGGTCGGTGTAGTGGCTACGGAACAAGGTGTGAACGCCGTGGCAGAAATTATGGAAGTGCGGGCTTTGAACGCGATGACTTTACAAATTAAGTTCGGTGGGACATTGCCGGCAGCGGATGTTGCGGATGCGAATTTGGATACGATTAAGGGACATTTTCAGTTTAGTAATGGATTGCAAATTGTGAATGTGCCACGTTTGAAGTCGGGTTCGACGGATACGTATATTGTGCCTGTGACGGTGCAAACGCCAGGGGCGGCTTACACGATGCGTTATAAAGGCGGCGCGGCGCAAAATTTTACTGGTAGTGGAGAAAGGTTAGCGATTCGTGATACGAGACAGGTTGAGGCGGATACGTTTGAATTAGAGTCGTTCCAAGCGGATGGCGTGGTGGATTATGCGAATATTATTGCGGCTTATGCTGGTGGACGCGGAGATCAGGCGTTTGTGGTGGATGATGAGAATCGTGATGTGAATGGGACGCAGTTTCAAGTGATTTCGTCATTGCGGGATCGGAGCGTGACGGTGACGGGGAGTAATGGGGAAACGTTTACGGCGAATTATGTGCCATTTACGCAAGCATCAGATCGTCGTCAAGCGCCAAAATTCCGATTGCCTGCTGGAAAGGTGCTAGTTCCGGGTGTGGCGTATTCAGTGTCGTCGAATTGGACGGATATTCGAAATGCCACTTTTACGGCGCGTGCGATGGAGCGTTTGAACATTGCTTCGGCGGAATTTGTGGATGCGAAGTCATTTAAATTAACGCTAGATGCTGATCCTGGGATGGACTTGTTGGCTGGACGCAGTGTTGTTTTGAAAGGATCGGATGGCAGTGAGTTGACGGCGAATTATCGTTATTCTTCACGCCAAGGTGCGACGGGAACGTTTGATGTTGCTGTTGGCAGTTTGAATGAGAACATTTCTTATGAGATTTTACCGCAAAATAGTTGGGCGAAACCGACGAGCGTGACGCTTGGTGATGCGAAACAAGCAGCATACAAAATTGAATCATTAAACGCGATGACATTACAAATTACGTTCCCTGAAGCGTTGCCTGCTGATGAAGTTGCAGATAGTAATTTGGATACCATTAAATCTAATTTTGTTTTTAGCAACGGTTTGAGTATCGTGAATGTGCCTCGTTTGAAATCGGGTTCTAAGAGCACGTATATTGTGCCTGTGACGGTGCAACAACCTGGGCAGACGTATACGCTAAGTTATAAAGGAGCAAACGCTGAAACATTTGTGGGTAGCGATAAGAAAATCAATATTCGTGATTCTAAGCAAGTGACGAACGATACATTTGAACTAGAGTCGTTCCAAGCAGATGGCGTAGTAGATTATGCGAATATTATTGCGGCTTATGCTGGCGGGCGCGGGGATCAGGCTTTCATTGTTGATGATGAGAATCGCGATGTTAATGGGAAACAATATCAAGTTATTTCTTCCTTACGCGATCGTAGTGTGACACTGACAGGTAGCAACGGCGATGTCATCAAGGCAAATTATGTGCCATTCACACAAGCTTCCGACCGTCGCCAAGCACCGAAATTCCGCCTCCCTGTGGGCAAAAAACTAAAATCTGGCGTAACATATACTGTAACATCTGATTGGGCAACTGTTGCCAATGCTAGTTTTACGGCCAAAGAAATAGCTCCTTTAGTCATTTCTAAGGCAACACCAATAGACGCGAAATCTTTCGAGTTAACATTAGATGCCGATCCGACAATGGACTTGTTTGCTGGGCGTCAAGTTGAACTTCAAGGTTCAGATGGGACGAAACTTACAGCCCAATATCGTTATTCTTCACGTCAAGGCGCGACAGGCATTTTTGACCTTGTAAGTGGCGAGATTAATGCCGACGTTGTATACACGATTGTGCCGCTAAGTGACTGGGCTACAGCGAATAAAATTACGTTAGGTGAAGTTAAAATAGCACCAACTCCAGAAAAACCAAGTGTGTCAGGTACCAATACTAATAAGGCGTCAGTAGATAAACCAAGCGTTTCAGTTAAGACATCGACAGACAAACCAAAAGCTAGCCAATCAACTAGTCAAAAAGATTTGCCGAAAACAGGAGATAAGGCGCCTATCGTTCCAGTGACTGCAGGATTAGGAGCGATTATTGCAGGAACCTATCTACTATTGAAACGTAAATTATTTAAATAAATGAAGTATATAGTGAAGTTGAAATCCAACTAATCCAACTAATTATTTGCCATAATGAATACGAAAAGAAGGTTGTGCGTCAACACAACCTTCCAGTCAGAGCCGTCTGGGATGGTAGCTGAATAATAACAAGTTAAGAGATAACCGTTACTTTGGGCTAAAGTAGGAACGGTTATCTCTTTTTGTCTTTGTCTCGATCAATATAAAGAACTAGCATTGCAAAAGAAATTGCTAATGTCAGTGCTTCGTATATGCTCATCTATATGTATATATTTCACAAAAAAGTCTAATATCGTTTAAAAAGAACGATTAAGGGGTTAAAAAGAGCCGCTAGCTGATATAACAATCAAATAGCGGCTTCTATTATTTATTATGGTAGTAATGGAATGTTTTGCGTGATTTGTTGGATGGGACTGTTAGAGTCGAAAGTGTACGCGCCGACTAAGCGAAGTCCTTGTAGTGCTGGTGGAACAACTCCTGTATATACTGGGCTGTATCCATTTTTTCCATCGATGCCAATGTAAATTGTTTTATCAAATGCTAACTTATCTAATGTAAATTTAGTAGTTAATGAAGATGTTGTTACCGATTGAATGACGTTACCAAAGGGGTCATATGCTGTAACAGTTGTTGCTTTACCGAACTCTAATAGGTCTTTCTTTCCATTCTTGTTCTTATCTACAAACAAGTCCCCAGTAATTACTGGAAGTTTGCGGATGCCGAATGGAAAGTCATTTGTTTTTGTGAATTTCAAAGCTGTTAAGTCATAGGAATTACCCCAGATGTCTACTTTTGCAAAGCGCATAGAGGGGATATTATTTAGTACGTTAACGATTGACTTTGCTTGTCCTAGCGCGGTATTCACGGAAGTTCCAGTTTCTTCGCCCAGATATTTGTCTACATCTACTTGTTCTATCGCGTTAATTGCTTTGGGTAGGAATGCTGCTAATGCTTTAATGTAGTCGTTATTAGGTGTTGTAGAAATATCGCCAGTGTTTAGCAATTCTGGATTATCTAAAATTCCTTGGATGTCACCGCCAGAGATGATGTCAATAAGCGCAGTTACTTTATTTAAGTTACCAAGTAAGTCACCAACTGTTAGGTTAAATGGTGAGCGAACCATAACATATAAACCTGGATCAACATTAGGCATCATAATCGCTGCGTTACTAGCACTTGTTCTAAACAAAATAGCATCTTCAATATCTAAACTTCCGCCAAGTGCGCTAAGAATCTTAGAATTTAAATCAAGATTAGCCAGACGACCGCTCGAAATTAAATCTTGTGTTTTCTCTAAGTTGATGAAAATCATTGTTTTGCCATTTACGATGGACTCGTTGCTGTCTTTAACGCCATTACCATTCAAATCTTCAAAAGTTGTCATCGTTAGGTTCGTTGTTTTCTTTGTTGCTAAGTCAGCCCAAGTGACGATGTTTATAGTATTAATAGAAACTGCGACAATTCCAGGAATTTGTTTTCCTGCTGCATCTTTCGCAGAGTTAGCTTGGATGACTGGTTTAGTTGTTGTTTCTGTTCCATATTTCAGGAAGTAGTCCCCTTTGACTAGTTTCGTGAAATTGTAAACACCTGCTGCATTTGTTTTTGCGGTTGCGACAATGTTTGTGCCTGATTGTGCATCAGCTAATGTTTTGTGAAGTGTGACTGTCATGTTGTTAAGTGGTAAATCTAGGTTGCGTAATTCCATGATGCCGTTACCGTTTGTGTCTGCGTAAATTGTTCCAGAAATCGTATAAATAGCTGGATTTAGAATACTTGCGTTTGCTGCTGGCGCGAAAGATGCGAAAAGAATTGCAAAAATCATCGCAAAAACAGCGATTTGCTTGCTAAAAAAGCGTGTCATTGTATTTCCCCCTTTTATTAAGTTATACAATTAGTCTATAGGTACGCCTGATAAAAGGCAATGGGGGTTAGAAAAGCGGCCTTTTTTTGAATTATTACATATGAATTTTGAGTGAAGAGTATTTTTTGTTACTTTTTATGTTAAATTAGTTTATAAATAGGCAGATTGTTAAAGATAAAACGTTTGTTGTTAATTTAACAGATAATTTTGTGAGAAATGATAATACTTCCTTTCACTTCTTCAATTTCGAGAATGAGCAAAACGGGTGCAATCTATCATGCAATTTAGAGCAAAAGATTCATAAATATTTCACATTTTGACTTTTTTATACGGGATTGAATTCGAACACCTTCAAAAGAGTTATAATTGATAATTTGTTTTGATTCCCATCGAATATGTCATCGCTCCTGTGACATTTCATTTGTTTTTATAGAAAGCGTTCTCATTTATAATGGAACTTGTACAGGAAAAGGTTAGCGCTAAGAAAATAGAGCTTGGAGTGAATAGAATGGAAATTATGACGATGAATAGTATTAATGTGAATGTAAAAGGAACAACAAAATCAGAGGTTTTGCGAGAGTTTGCAGATATGGCATTTGCCAATGGAAAGGTGTCGGATGCTGCTGGTTTTTATCAAGATCTTTGTTTGCGGGAAGAGGAATCAACAACAGGCTTTGGCGGCGGTATTGCGATTCCACACGCGAAATCGGCTTTTGTAAATGAAGTTGGTGTTTTTGTGGGACGTGGAGAGAACGAAGTGGAGTGGGACGCGTTAGATGGTGCGCCGGTGCACTGCTGGATTTGCTTGCTTGTGCCTGAAACTGGTGGACAAGAACATTTGCGTTTGTTATCACAATTAAGTCGTAAGTTGATGGACCCAGAGTTCGTTGCGAAATTAAAAGAGGGATCAGAGCAAGACATTTTAACATTAGTTCAAGGCGTTATTTCATAAAAAAGGGAGCGAATAGAATTGGCAGGTTTAAATATTGTTGCAATTACAAACTGTCCAGCGGGGATTGCCCACACGTATATGGTTGCAGAAGCACTAGAACGAAAAGCAGTTTCGCTTGGATACACGATTAAAGTAGAAACACAAGGCGCGAGTGGTGTTGAAAATCATTTAACACCAGCAGAAATTAAAGCGGCAGATTACGTTATTTTAGCGTTAGGACGGACAATTAGTGAGGAAGATCGGTTCCGTTTTGCCAATAAAAAAGTGGTGGAACTTAAGGTTTCAGAGGCTTTGAAGCAAATTGAAACGATTTATGATGATTTAGAAGGAAAAGCGACTGTCTTTACAGCAGAAAAAAATATTAAAATGGGAAAACAAGAAGTACCTACTGGTAGCGTCATGAGTCATTTGATGGCTGGAGTTTCTGCAGCATTGCCATTCGTTATTGGTGGTGGTTTGCTCGTTGCTATCGCGAATATGTTAGTACAGTTCGGCATGCCATATGTCGATATGGCGAATGGTGACCCTTCATTCACGTGGGTTGTGGAAACAATCGGTTATTTAGGATTCAAGTTTATGATTCCAATTATGGGTGCCTATATTGCGAGTTCAATCGGGGATAAGCCTGCATTTGCTCCAGCCTTCCTAGTGACATATTTAGCGAATGATAACACGATGCTCGGCACAGAGTCGGGCGCTGGTTTCCTAGGCGCTGTCGTACTTGGTTTAGCAATCGGTTATTTCGTGAAATACTTCCGAAAAGTCAAGCTGGGCAAGGCGTTGCAACCATTACTTGGTTCAATGCTGATTCCGTTTGTGACGTTGTTTGTGTTTGGTATTTTGACATATTACGTGCTTGGTCCTGTGATGGGCGGCATGATGGACGGCATGTTGCATTTCTTGAACACGATTCCAACAGAAATGAAATTAGCAGCTGCGTTCTTAGTTGGCGCGATGTTGGCATTTGACATGGGTGGACCAGTGAATAAAACGGCCTGGTTCTTCTGTTTCTCACTGCTTGACAAAGGAATTTATGATTGGTACGCGATTGTTGGGGTTGTGGCGTTAATGCCTCCAATGGCAGCGGGAATTTCGACATTTATTGCTCCAAAATTATTTACAAAACAAGAAAAAGGCGCGGCAATAAGTTCGATTATCGTTGGTTCCACAGTAGCAACAGAGCCCGCGATTCCATACGCGCTTGCTGCACCATTACCAATGATTACGGCGAATACGCTTAGTGGTGGTATCGCAGGGATGTTGACAATTATGTTTGGCGTGCAGCGACTAGCACCAGGAATTGGTATTTTTGACCCGTTGATTGGTCTAATGTCGCCGTGGTACTGGTTCTATCTTGTATTGGCATTTGGTTTAGCGCTTAATATTTTCTTGATTATCGTTTTGAAAACTTGGTGGATGAAACGGAAAGAGGCGAAACAAAAAAATGGAAATGAATTTACTGAAACAACTGGTGATGGCATCGGGGACTAGTGGTGACGAGCAAGAAATCCGCGAAATCTTATATAAAGAATTAGTAAGTCATGCGGATGAAATTACGTTCGATGGTTTGGGCAGTTTTATTGCGCGTAAAGGTTCGCGTGGCCCGAAAGTCGCGATTATTGGACATATGGATGAGGTTGGTTTTATTGTGAAGCATATTTCGCAAGATGGCTTTATTTCATTTGATACGGTCGGTTCGTGGTGGAATCAGAGCATGTTGAACCATCGCGTGGAAATTAGGACACAGACAGGGAAAGTGGCTGGTATTATCGGCTCGATTGCGCCTCATGCATTGAGTGAAGCGGATAAGGCGCGTCCGATGGAACATGATGCGATGTTTATAGATATTGGCGCGGACTCTGCGGAAATGGTAGCGGAGATGGGAGTTGCGGTCGGTGACTTTGTTTGTCCAGAGCCGAATTTCACGAATTTGACGCCAAATCGTATTCTAGGCAAGGCTCTGGATAATCGTGTGGGCTGTGCGCTTGTTGCGGAGCTGTTCAAACGCTGTGACAATGACGAGATTACGCTATACGCTGTGGCTACTGTGCAGGAGGAAGTTGGACTTCGCGGTGCGCAAACATCAGCCGAGGCAATTAAACCGGATATCGCGATTGTTGTCGATACGATGGTAGCTGGGGATACGCCGGGATTTGATACGATAAAATTTCCGCTAAAACTCGGTGCTGGCGCGGCGCTTGCCATCTTTGACAAACGCTACATTCCGCATCAAAAGTTAAAACAAAGTCTGATGGATACGGCAAAATCGATTGGCGAACCGCTTCAGTTTTGTACGATGAAGACGGGGGCCACGGATGGCGGCCGATATAATGTGATGGGAGGCGGGCGCCCGGTTGTGGCGTTTTGCTTACCGACACGGTATTTACACGCCAATTCTTCGATGATTTCCAAAGCAGATTATGATAGTTTGGTAACATTGATTGGGCAGTTTTTGACGGAATATAATGCACAGAAGCACGAAATGATTTGTAAATATATCTAATGGAAGGCTCGGCGGACGCGCTGGGCTTTTTCAAGAAGAGGGTGCACAGGATGGGAAATTATGATTTTAACAAAGTAATCGATCGCAAAAATACATATTGTACGCAGTGGGACTATATTCAAGACCGTTTCGGTGTGGCTGATTTGTTGCCGTTCTCGATTTCAGATACGGAGTTCCAAGTGCCGACGCCAGTTCTTACGGCAGTTCAAGAACGAGTAGCGCATGGTGTTTTTGGCTATTCGCGCTGGAACCATGATGCTTTTAAAAGTAGCGTCACGAACTGGTACGCCAAACGTTTTCAAGCAGATTTTGATTCGGAGTGGGTGCTTTATAGTCCGACGGTTTGCTATTCGATTTCGGTATTATTGCGTCTGAAAAGTGCCGAACAGGATAAGGTTGTTGTTTTTTCACCGATGTATGATGCTTTTTATGACTTAATTCGGGAAAATAACCGAGAGCTAGTAGAAAATGAACTTTTATGGGATAATGGGGAGTATTGCATTGATTTTGAACGCTTGGAGGAGCAACTGCGGGATGCAAGCATTTTCTTATTAACAAATCCGCATAATCCGACGGGACGGGTCTTTAAAAAATGGGAATTGGAGCGTATTATTGCGATTTGTTCGCAGTATCATGTTTTTCTAATTTCGGACGATATTCATATGGATATTGTATATGGTGATGCGAAATATTTACCGATTCTGGATGTTGCGACAAATCCGCAAAACATGTGCATTTGCAGTTCTGCGAGTAAGACGATGAATACGCCGGGACTCATTGGCTCGTATTTGCTTGTTCCTGATGCAGCGTTGCGAACGGCATTTTTGAAACAATTGAAACAGCGCGACGCTCTATCTTCTGTCAGTATATTAGGAATGTACGCGACAATGGCAGGCTACAACGAAAGCGCGGATTATGTCGACGAACTCGTAGCCCATTTAGAAGGAAATATGCACTACATCAAAACCTATTTTGACGAAAAAATTCCTGAAATTAAGTTCTGCATACCAGAAGGAACATACTTGGCATGGCTTGATATCTCGGCACTCGACGTGAGCAAAGAGGCCTTGCAAGAAGCCCTGATACATGTCGGAAAAGTAGCGGTGATGCCAGGTGAAACATACGGCGGTAAAGGATTTTTACGTTTAAATATCGCCTGTTCACGAACGAAACTTATGGATGGTTTAGAACGGATGGACAAAGCAATTCAAACATTGAGGAGGTAAAGCGATGCTAAATCAGCGACAAGTACAAATCATGGAACATTTAGAACATAGCAAAGCAAGTGGTTTGGAGCTCGCAAAAATCACGGGAACCTCTAAAAGAACCGTTTTGCGCGATATTTCTCAAATAAATTACCTTCTTGGTGAAACGGGTGAGGTGATATCGAATCCAGTAGGCGGCTATCAGCTTCATATTCGCGACAAGCAAGCCTATATGAATTTGTTGCACCAGTCTATGTATGATGACGAACTTATTTTGCTTGAGCTATTATGTCATGATTTCAGAACACTTGATGATTTGGCAACCACTTTATACGTATCCAAACCAACATTATCTGAAAAAATCGTGTTTTTACGTAGTCACTATGCCAATCGTCTGGCGATTAAATCCAAGCCGAACTATGGTCACTATTTAGACGAAACAATCACACGAAAATTAATTTTGTTAGCAAACTTAATTGATAAAAACCCCGCCTTCTTTTGCAACCGCTTGGGTATTTCGATGGATGACTACAATGGGCTTTTACAGACTGTGCGAACAATTGAGATTAGCGATTACTATCCTAATATTCATTCGGCGCATTTTGTGAGCTTACTTTTAGCTGCGCAAGTGTTGGGGGATGAAGCAGGAGAGGTTGCGTCCTTTTTCTATGCATTCGATATTGGCGAGGCGGCTTGTACCTTATTGACGTCATTCACTTCCACGCAAAAACAAAGAAGTTCGCGTGTGACGGTAGAACAGGTGCAGCAAATGCTACAGCGTTTGGCAGAACAATATAATACTTCTGTGTACGATTTAGAATTAGTGGAGCAATTGACCGCACATTTGAAGCGAAGCATCGCATACCCAATTCTTCTACACGACCGGAAATTGCATAATATCGCGAACATTAAAGCAGTTTACCCACTAGCTTTTGATTTGAGTATTGCTTTTGTAGCCCGTGCCAACGAACAATTTGGAATGGAACTTTATGATATTGACTTGATTGGACTTTATTTTTCGTGTGCGATGGAACGGATGAAACAGCCAGCTTCGAAAGTGCTTCTTTTCTCTGATCAGTACGCGGTGGCTAGTATCAACAAGCAGATGATTGAAAAAGAGCTGCCGGCAATCGAACTTATTTTAGTCATGCATCGCCAAGAATTAAATTCCGTGTTAGAACAACAGGACATCAAGCTTATCCTAAACAACGCGCCATTTCAAGAAGTGAATAGCGATGTCACGCAAATCTCAATCAAGCAAGTGATTACAAAGGCTGAACTCCAAACGATTCAAGACACGCTAGAAAAAATAGATGTGCATAAAAATATTAAAACGTATTTCCCGGAAGCACTGGCGATGAATTACCGAAATAAGTTGAGCGATAATTGGGATGCTGTCATCGCAGGGATTTGCAAACAGCTTGAGGCGAACGGGACGCTGAGTGAAGAGGAGACAGTCAAAATTAAAGAACGGGAGCAAAAAGGTGATAATCTTGTCATTAATCACCTCGCTGTTCCGCATTGTACGACCCAACGAAACCAAGCATTTTTTGCGGTATTTGTGCATTTGATTCACCCTGTGGAAGTCGATGGAACGTTGGTGCAGAACGTTTTAGTAGCATGCGTGAATCCAAATGTTAGCACGGAACTGAAAGTTTTTAGCTACTTGTATTATGTATTGAATGAGCATGAGGAAGAAATGGTTCTTGGCATCGAAGACTATGCGTCTTTTATTGCATGTATTGAGAAGTGAGATTATTTTTTCTAAAAACATAAAAAGGCTTGAAAAGTAAAGGAACACTTTGCTTTTCAAGCCTTAAATTTTGTTATTTGCCGAACAGGACAGCGAAGGATTTACCGTTTTTAGCGGAGGTGTTCACTTGAATTCTCCAGTTCTTGCCGTATGTTGTGACGGTAGCTTCAGCGGACTTGCTTTTTAGTTTATGACCAGCGAGTTTTGGAACGAGGAAGACAATGCTTTTTTGTTCCATTGTGGGGTCGGATAAGGTCACTTTTTCTGTTGTGGAGGTTTTGCGAACCATCATGGCGCCGCGAGTTTGACCGACATAGCCGTTGACCGTGCCAGGGTTACGGAATGTGCCAATCCAGAGGTTTTGGGTTTTATCGAAGACGGCTTGCTGGTTTAGGTTGTTAGCACGAATTTCGATGTCAATCTTCTTGCTGTATGCTTCTGTCGCTCTTTGGTTTCGACCTGGTAGTATGATATAGCTGTAGCTTTTATTTGTTGGCTTTTTGCCGTGGGAAATGGTGATGCCAAAATAGTTAGAGCTTGTTAATGCTGATCTGTTCCGCGTATTGAGGGTGTTCCAATTTCCAGTTCGGGTCTTTTTATAGACAGTTGTAGTTGTGGCAGTAGGGAATACATAACCAATATTTTGTGCAAGCGTGATGCCTTTTAAATGCGCCCATTTTGTGTTTCCAATTGTTTTTGTTTGGCCAAGATTTAAGGCCTGTCCATTGACAGTGAAAGTATTATAGGCTGTATTTGATAGTTGCCGATTTTCGACGATAGTCTCGGTGTTTAGATTTTCTTTAGAAGTAATGCCAGCTCCTAATGCGACAATTCTATTATTTAGGAAAAACCATGATTTTCGGGCTTCTAAACTGCTTCCTGTGACGTTCTTCATATTGTAGTGCATTGTTGCCGCGCCATTTGTGCCATCAGAAACACCACCAGACCAAGCTTGTGGATTGAGATATTTAGCATTATCTACAGTAATAGGTCTTGTTTTATGGTCCGTTGTTGTGCCAGCAAGACTTGTCATATCAACAGTTCCATAGTATTCTCCTTTAAACGCATTGTCACCGTTGTACAAATAAAGAGCGCCAGTTCCAGTGTAAAATCCTAGTTTATTTGCCCCAGTGATGCTTTCAAAGGCGGAGACTTTTTTCGAGAACATGCTAATTCCGGCTACATAGTTTGGTTTTGTATCAACCATTTGGCTCGCATAACTCATCATCTTATTTTGCGTACGACTTGGGTATACGCCACTAATGCTTCTATTTTGCAGTAAGCTTTGGAAGGACTGAGCTTGTGCTAAGGTTAGTGATTTATAGAAATCGGTGCGCAATGAGGCATGGACAATGGATGATTTTGTCAAGATGGCATATTTTTTACGATAGGCTAGATTCCCATTTTTTTGGCTGACAGTAAACATATCGTAGAGGAGGTTGTTGCCAATTTGTTCGCTGGTAACGGCTTTTAAGGTAACGCCCCGCCCGCGAGTCATATCTAATGGTTCGTTTTTATAAAGCACTGGCGAGTAGGTTGTATCAAGATATTTAAACATCATTGGGAGGGAACGAAATGTTCCTAATGTTGATGTGCCGCTAAAGATTTGATAAAAATCGGCACTTCTAGCAAGAACATCAGCGCCGTAACCAGTCGTGTACGGTGTATTTGTATGCTGAATAAAGGTACCATCTTCATAAAAACCATCGCCGCTCGTAACAGGCATATAGACTCTTTTCAAGATATCATTACCGAGCGTGATTTTGCTTTGGTTATTGCCTAAGACGCCGCTCATAATAATGACAAAGGCTTTATTCACTCGGTTGGCACCAGTTCCTAAATAACGATCTGTAGCAACTTTTGCTGGATTGGCTTTATTCACACCTTTTAAATAAGTTTGCAGCTGGGTATTAGTCAGATCCGCCTTCATCAAAGTTAGCGTATTGACTAAAGAGCCCGGAGTGGCAATTTGCATGTCATACCAGTTTCCATAAGTGTCTACGGTTCTTTCATTGTAGGCCTTAGTGTAAAACCAATTCAATGCGTACAAAATATTTTTTTTCATAGCAGGATTATGATAGTATACGGAATTAGGGGTTTGATATAAGGTTGCCATTTTTTCGATATTGAGCGCTGTTATTGTTAGTTGAGTAGAATTTGTTTTCCAAGAGGTAATATTGGAGAAAAGGTAGTTTTTACTGGGGTTTGTATTCAGCCTACTAAGGACATTTTGTTGTAAATCGCGTTCTTTTTCGGCAAGTGTCAGTTTTAAAGCGGTATTTGATTTTGGAAAAGCTTTTCCAGTTAGCGCTGTTTTCCAATTATTAATGGACGTGTTTCGCTCGACGGCAGTTTGCGCAGATACATTATCCAGACTAATAATCACAAGCAAGAAGGACAGCAACAGAGCAACCAGATATTTTTTCATGATTTTCACACCTCAATCTTCATATTTTAGACACATTTAAGTGTTTTTTAGTACTTTATTATACATATTTCCGAAAAAAACGTGTGAAAAACGACACATTATAGTAAAAATGGTCTATTTTAGGGCAAAAAAAGATGAAATATCGCAATTTAATGCGGTATTTCATCTTCTTTAGAAAAATATTATTTTACATAAAAAAACTTTTAGCGTTCTGAGTTATTGAAGCTACTTTACTTTACCGAGGTCCATGATTATTTTGATTGCAAATAATAGAATAATGAGTGGTAAGAATACGCCAGATATATTGCTAGTAGCAAGGCTGTTTGCTGCGGATAAGAGCATGAAAACACTTAGCGCGAAGTACAGCATTTTAGGTACGACAATATTTTTGCGTAATTTTGCATAGTTGTTAAATAATAACAATGAGAAGATTGCGTACAATATGAAGAACGCGAACGCAACGATTTTGGTAGTGAGCATTGCTTGGGCAGCACTGTCCGAGAGTCCTTTTGTCGATAATGTGAACAGATAGAATACGCCGAGTAATGTCAACAATGCATATAGTGCGCAGACAATGGCGATTGTTAGCGTCATCCAACGCGGATTTGAGAGTTGCTTATAGACTACTTTTTCATCCAGTTGATTTTCCATATTTATAGATGCTCCTTCAAAAAAGATTTGCTTCTATAAATGTAACATAAATTTATAAAGAATGCATGTGACGTTTTGCACTAAAAAAGTACATTGATAAAGGCCACCAAACCACCGCGAAAATCGGATAAATCGCCCAAATCACACTCGGTGAAAACGACCAGTTCATGCCAATCATAAAAGTACTAATCCAAATGCTAGCTTGAACAGAGTAGGCAAAAAAGCTTCCTTTACGCGCATGATACAGCGACAAAGGCCACCAACCAACCGCAAAAATAATCGCGATAACCCACGGTGCATCCGGTGAAAAAGCAATATTTAGCAAGGCATAATAAAGACTTGTCACAACAGCACCAATAATAGCAGCCGTCATCGTATACGCCCTTTTTTCAAGCATCGTGAAGACAGGCCAGAATACGAGCGGATACGCCGCATAAAGCACCCAAAGTACATCAGGCGTTTCTCGCAAATTAATAACCGTGAGCAAAATAAGCAAAACAAGGCTTGTAAACCATGCGAATTGTTTCAAATTTTGGCGGTATACGAAATACATAGATAATGGCCATAATAACAGGGCAATACAAGGATAAATGCACCAGTCAAGCGTTGGCGTTAAAAAGAAATTGAGTGCCACTAAGAAAAACATGCAGATGGCGCTCCCGACGACTGAAAAACTGACTAAACCTCTCAATTCAAAGCCCTCCCTTGCAGGCGAAGGCATCTAAAGTACATAGCGAGCGGCCACCAAACGATACCAAACGCAGGGAAGATGACCCAAAGCACGTGTGGTGTGTAATAAATATTGATAAAAAGCAACAGTCCGATGATGAGCGCTGCGCCAATGAGAGAAAACTGGAAATGCGTCCAAGCAAGATAAGATTTCGGTATCTTCACTCGGTATTCCGCCAATTCCTCACGCAAATCCGTTAAATCACCAAGTTCGACGATAGCCTTATTGATAGCATCCTCTTCGGATTTCCCTTGCACCATCAGTACATCGACCTTATCTTCCAAGCTCTGCAAAATTTCTTCTTTCATAAGCAAACTTTCTTCAGTGACCGGAATATCATTAAAAAGTTGGTCGATATGTTTTTTTATAGTTATCATTTTCAAAACCTCCAAAATATTCAAAATGTAACTGCGCGCACAGTGTTCTATCTGATAGAGTAATAATAACACGGATTACTCTATGTGTCAAAGTAATTGTTGGGAGCGTTACGAACGCAGTGAGTTACGCTCCCAACATAAGCGTGAGCGCCAGCGATGGGTTAATCCTCTAACTCCACGAAAGTCAGCACAGAATGAGAAAGCACTGTAGACACAGAATAGAGAACCAAAAACCAGTGAGAACGCAGTGAGTTACGCTCCCAACATAAGCGTGAGCGCCAGCGATGGGTTAATCCTTTAACTCCACGAAAGTCAGCACAGAATCCAGCAAGCATTTCAAGCACAAAATGAAAATCAACAAGACCCAGTAAATTCCTCCCCATGTCACAAAACTTCTTAAAACTCTAATATTTTGGTAATAGTTTATTCATCTTTTAGGGGTAAAGTAAGTCTATAAGATATCAGTTCGGGAAAAGAGGTTATGGGTTATGTGGCGGAGAATTGCTTTATTTGGAGGATGTTTATTTTTAGCAGTTGCGGTATTTGGATCTATTAAGGCCTATTCCGCGAAGGTCAAAGATGCGGACTTGTCGAAAACGACACCGATTTTGCTAGTACACGGGACGCATGGTACGGAAAATTCGTTTAACGGCATGATTTCACGAATGATTGCCACATATGGCCATTCTTCTGACAAAGTTATTATTACTGTCAAAAAAGACGGCACGCTAGTATACGATGGGACGTTGAGCGATAAATCTAAGAATCCATTTATCCAAGTCGTATTTGAAAACAATGATGCACCGATAGATCAAGAGGCAAAATGGGTCGATGCGGTGATTAAGGACATTCAGAATAAATACAACGTGACGCAGTTCGATGCGATTGGTCATTCCAACGGTGGTTTGGCACTCACAACCTATGCGGAAAAATTAGCGGATGACGCAGCGCCAGTGATGGAAAAATTAGTCGTGATTGGGACGCCGTTTAATGATTTGGATGAGGAAGATAACGCGGCGACGGCTGATTTTATTGATGTGGCGAATCGGACGGAAGCATTGCAAGATTACATTGCCAACAACGGAAAGTTAGATTCCAAATTGCAAGTCCTTTCGATTGCGGGTGACTTGGATGATAATCAGGTTTCAGACGGTGTCGTTCCTGTACAGAGCGCCTTGTCCTCACGACTTATTTTTGCAAATCAAGTGGCATCCTATAGTGAAAAAATTGTGACGGGAAGCAATGCGCAACATAGCGATTTACATGAAAATACAGCAGTAGATGCGATTATCGCTAACTTTATTTATTAAACGATCATTTATGGTCGTTTTTTAATGCGTTGCTATACGAAACCTAACCTTGCGAATACACGCGAAAACAGCTATAATTTGGATAAGACGTAATGAAATTTTGAAAAGAGGTTTTTGAAGAATGGACAAAAGCTCGATTTACGGGTTGACGTTGGCGCAGCTTGGTGATTGGTTTGAAGACAAGGGCGAGAAGAAATTCCGCGCAACGCAAGTGTGGGACTGGCTCTACGTGAAGCGCGTCACTGAATTTTCGCAAATGACGAATTTAAACAAAGCATGTGTGGATATGCTGGATGAACATTTCACGATGCACACATTGAATGAACAAATTAAACAAGAATCGAAAGACGGAACGACGAAATATTTATTCCAACTTTCGGATGGTAACTTAATTGAAACAGTTATGATGACGCATTCTTATGGACTTAGTGTTTGTGTAACGACACAGGTCGGCTGCAACATCGGCTGTACTTTTTGTGCGAGTGGGCTTTTGAAAAAGCAACGTGATTTGAATGCTGGCGAAATTGTCGAGCAAATTATGAACGTGCAGCATCATTTAGATTCGAAAGGAAATGGCGATCGTGTAAGTCATATTGTGGTGATGGGAATCGGCGAACCGTTTGATAACTATGATAATGTGATTGATTTTCTTCATGTGGTGAATGATCAGAAAGGTCTAGCCATTGGTGCGCGTCATATTACAGTTTCAACAAGTGGTCTTGCACCGCGCATTATTGATTTTGCAAACGAGGATATTCGCGTCAATTTGGCGGTATCATTACATGCGCCGAATAATGATTTACGTACACGCATCATGCGCATTAACAAGACATATCCGCTTGAGAAGTTGATGGAAGCGGTCGAATATTATTTGGAGAAAACGAATCGTCGTATCACCTATGAGTACATCATGCTAAAAGACGTCAACGATCACAAACAAGAAGCGTTGGAGTTGGCGGCTTTAATTGGTGAGAAACGCCATCTTGCATGGGTGAACTTGATTCCGTATAATCCAGTAGATGAGCATGACCAATACCAGCGTAGCGACACAGCGGTAATTGATGCGTTCTACGAAACATTAAAGCGTAAAGGCATTAACTGTGTGGTACGTCGTGAACATGGAACAGATATCGATGCAGCGTGTGGCCAATTACGTAGTAAACAAATCAAGAAAAAAGGCGTTCGTGAAAGAATGCGTGAAAAAGCGGAAGCAGAAGCAAAACAAGCAGCCGCTGAGTGAGAGTGAAATAAGGAAAGGGTTCGCATCTGATTGCGGACTTTTTCTACATAGGTGAGGGGTCGAAAATAATGAAGGCATTGATTTTTAATGAGTTTGGCAGTTCAGATGTATTACAGTATACAGAAATTGCGGATGCTGTTGCAGGACCAGGAGAAATTTTACTTAGTACGACGGCAATTGGACTTAATTTTGCGGATATTTATCGACGGAAAGGAAACTATCATTTAGTGGGGGACGCGCCGTATGTACTTGGATATGAAGGTGCGGGAGTCGTTGTTGGGCTTGGTGATGGCGTGACGGATTTTGCACTTGGTGAGCGTGTTGCGTTTGTGGATGTACCGCTTGCGAATGCTGAGCTTGTGGCGGTTCCTGTGAACAAGGCGATTCCGATTCCAGATGGCATTCATGACGAGATTGCGGCTTCGGTTCTTTTACAAGGACTGACGGCGAGCTATTTGGCAAAAGATAGCTACGCGATTCGTTATGGCGATGTAGCGCTAGTTCATGCCGTTGCTGGTGGCGTCGGTCAAATGTTGACGCAAATTATTACGTCACTTGGCGGAACTGTCATCGGTCTCACATCTACAGAAGAAAAAGCCGAAGTAGCACGGAAGCTCGGCGCAGAGGAAGTTTTGCTATACAGTGACAATTGGGCTGAAAAACTAGCTGGAAAAATCGATGTAGCTTATGAATCGGTTGGCTCCACATTGATGGACAGTTTTCAAACCGTTCGCGATAAAGGCGCTGTTGTCTTTTACGGCATGTCAGGTGGCGATCCAGTGTCAGTAGATCCACGCATGCTAATGGACACTTCCAAAACGTTGACAGGCGGGGATTTATGGAGCTTCCTAACAAGCAAAGAAGAACGCATAAAACGTTCCAAAGCCTTATTCGACATGATTATCGCAGGCAAAATTACTGTTAACCAACCACGCAAATTCCCGTTGTCTAAAGGAAAAGAAGCACATGATCTACTAGAAAGCAGAAAAAGTACTGGAAAAATATTGCTAATACCATAAGAAAAAGCGAGTACAAATCCATTTGTCGGTTTGTACTCGCTTTTGTTATGCTCGGCGATCTAAAATCATATCTAGTTGAGCAAAATCGGTCGATGAAGGTGGGATATTCCAAAGTAAACCATCTGCTTCAATATTTTTTTGCTCATAGAATGGAAAATCGCTAATAATTAAATCAATATGTGGGCTTGGAACGTGTACTTCTGTTTCATCGCAAATAACGAGCTGGTCCTGTGAATATTTCTTGCGGATTTCGCCACGCAAGTATTCCTCCCATAAATAGCCGTTTTCGGAAATAATTTTAACGTGAAGTGCATCAAAATCGCTTTTTTGAATAATAAAGAGCTTATAAATTTCAACAAGTCGATTCACAATTAATGGCCTGTTTGGGCGAATAAATCGATAGTCAGGATGATTTTCATATTTGGTTAAAGTGTTGCGAATATGGTCACGCAGGGCAATTTCTTCTGCGGACATTTTTGGAGGAGGAATTTCGGGTAAAATATTAGCTTTATCAATGAATGAAAAGCGGGCGAGGAAATCAATAGTCTCTCTAACAGCAAGATCAGGCTTGTCAACAGGATAATAATCGCTTAAAAGCTCTACTAACTCTTGGGCAAGTTTGTACTTTGGCAGAAAAGCTTTAGGATTAGTCTTAGCGCGGATAGTTAAAAACCACTCATTCGTATGCGTAAAATGACTCCAAAACATTGTAATAGCAATAAAGTAACGCTCACAGGAACTCAACTTGTTACCAAAAATATTTTCCAAAATACTGTAATCAAGTGTACGTCCTTCTGGCTGAGAATGGAGAATTTCCGTCCAAATAGCGATGTCTTTTGCGGGCAATGTGAACGCATGCGCTTGCTTAACGCGAGTCAATGAGACGGCAATGGAAATGGCATACTTAATTCTGGATGATAACGAGAAATGCACATGGTAGAAGGCTTCAGCTTGTGAAATGAAAGCATCAATGATTTCGTAAGGTATGTTTGGGAAAGGCCATTCCGTATAAGGATAAGATTTGCTGTAAATCTGGTAATAGAAAAAGCGTATATTGACTTCTGGTCCTTTGATGGCTAGAGGCGTCGTTTCTAATACAAGATTACTTTCAGCCAGATAGGCATCAATTTTGCGAACGCGACGATAAATGGTAGGGAGGCTAACAAAATGTTCTTTCGCCCATTCAGCTAAATGTATGGCTTTTTCCTCAAAAGCATCTGTTGCTAGCGAATAAAGATAGGAATTACTTAAGACAATCGCATAAAGGTAAGTAAAGTTTACGTGCTCACCAACATCAAGGCAGATATTTTTAGCATCATCCTCATAAACATAGGCAACTTCCTTATTAAACAGCTCTTGAAGTGACATAATATCAGTTTCTAACGTTCTTGTAGAGCATTGAAGTAGGTTTGCGAGCTCTTTCTTCTGATAGTTTTGGTCGGTTTTGAATAATGTGTGTAGTAATCTTAGTTTGCGATACTCCGATGCGACAATTAAATTTTTCATACGGGTACGCTCCTAACTATTTATTTAAAAAGGGCACAGGGACAACATTTAGTGATACAAAATAACGCCCTACCTATTGCAGGTTCGGCGCTATCAAGATGTAAAAAAATTTAACTTTGTAAACTATAACACAAAAATATGTTTTTGTCATTAAATTCTAATTAAAAAATGCACAATAAGACAATCGGTAATGTAATAATACTCAGAACGGTACTAATGAATGTCGCGCTAGAAACAAGATCCGGTTTTGTATTGAATTGAACCGCCAAAAGTGTTGTATTCGCAGCAGTTGGCATGGCCGCAAGCAGAATCATAATTTGTTTTGTCATGGTATCGACCGGAAGAATTAATGTAAACAATAGTGCAATAAGAGGTGAAATCGCCAGTCTTAAAATGAGTGACATCGAAACTTTCGGGATATCAATTCGGCGAAATGAGATGACTGCGAGCTGCATTCCAAGCACGATCATAATCGTAGGAATCGCTGCATCCCCAACGAGTTTCACACAAGTCATCACGCCAGCTGGAATTGGCATATGTACAAGCTGTAGCAAAATACCAAGCAATGCCCCGTAGGCAACAGGCATTCGTACAACACGCCGCCATACCATTTTCATACTCGCATTCTGCGCACTTCCCCGAGCTGCAAAAAAGACCCCAATGGTGCTCATCGCGAGTTGCTGTAACACCATTAAAATAACCGCAATATCAAGACCAGCCGCACCAAAAATCAGTAGTACTACAGGTGTCCCATAATTCCCATTATTCATAAAAGCAGAAGCTAGAATCATCGCGCAGGCATCTTGAATATCATAATTCATCACTTTCGCAATCACATAAACAATCGCAATAATCGACAAACAAAGCCCGATTACAAAAATAAACAAGTATAAATAGTCTACCGTCAACGCATTCGTATAAAACGTGTTAAACGCCAAAAACGGTGACATTAAGTAAAGCGTTAACTTCGACAAATTTGGAATATCGAATTTCAGCGTTTTCTGCCCAATAAATCCAATCGCAAAAATGCCGAAAATCGGCAACAAAATCAAAACAAACTCCATATAAAGCCCTCTTTTCTATGAGTCTGGGATATAACCCCAATGATAAATCAACAACAAGCACTCGACTGGTGTAAAGCGAAATTTTCCGTCTTACCCAGAAAAGATAATTCGGTGGTATTGCTCTATTTCGACTTGTACCCAATCTTATCTTAGCATAAAACTAAAAGCAACACACCGCAAGTTTGCACCGGATGTGTTGCTTGATTCTTATTTTGCTAATGTTTTCTTACCTTTAGGTCGAATATCTTTCACGAATAGACTTAGAATCAAGCCGACAACCGCGAAAGCAACAGCAACGATGAACGCAGCTTTCATACCATCAAGGTTTGCTGTTAGCGCTTGACTTTGGAATGCTTGTGGATCAGTCATTGCCAAAGCTTTTTCGGGCATGTTATTTTTCGTTACATTACTTAGTACTGTAATTAGAATCGCTGTACCAATCGAACCGGCAACCTGGCGAATCGTGTTATTGACCGCAGTACCGTGACTCATCATGTTCAGTGGCAACGAGTTCATACCCGCTGTAGACATTGGCATCATTACCATTGAAATACCAAAGAAACGCACAGCATAGAATACGATAATGTACATTGTCGACGTGTCCTTCGTTAAGAACATGAACGGAATTGTACCCGCTACAAGTAAGGACATACCTACAATTGCCAGTAATTTCGGACCAATTCTATCAAAAATAATACCGGTAATTGGACTCATAACACCCATTACGATGGCGCCTGGCAGTAGTAATAGACCAGAGTGTAGCGCCGTATCGCCGAGAATATTTTGAATGTAAAGAGGTAACACGATTTCTGCACCAATCATCGACATCATAACAATGGCACTAATAATAGTAGAAAGTGTGAAAACTG
This sequence comes from Paenilisteria riparia FSL S10-1204, assembly GCF_000525995.1. Lineage (GTDB taxonomy): Bacteria > Bacillota > Bacilli > Lactobacillales > Listeriaceae > Listeria_A > Listeria_A riparia. Next base: position 23,994 of record NZ_AODL01000011.1, read on the forward strand.
GTGATTTGAAAACGCGAAGTTCGAGCATTGGTTTTTCCATTTTAAGTTGGCGCCAAATGAATAGAATCAAGCCGACAACTCCGACTGCAAACATGGTAAGCACAACGCTGTCCGTCCAACCATCTGTACCCGCGCTACTAAAGCCGTAAAGCAAGGCACCAAAGCCGATTGTCGAAAGTGCGATAGAAAGAATATCGATTTTTGGATTCGTCAGTTCGACTACTTTTCTCATTGCGAAAAGAGCGAAGAGAATATCAATAACGGCGATTGGAAGCAAAATAATGAAAAGCATGTGCCAATCATAGCTATCAACAATCCATCCTGATAAAGTTGGCCCGATAGCTGGCGCAAAAGCGATAACAAGTCCGACCATCCCCATTGCCGCGCCACGACGATCTGGTGGGAAGATAAGTAAGAAAATGGTTTGCATAAGAGGCATCAAAATTCCGGCCCCAGCGGCTTGGACAATACGCCCAATAAGTAACCAGGTAAAGCTGTCAGAAAAAGCTGCAATAGCAGTACCGATTGTAAAAACAATCATTGCGGTTAAGAATAATGTTTTCGAGTTAATTTTGCCAATAAGCATGGCCGTGATTGGGATCATAATCCCGTTCATAAGTAGGAATGCAGTTGTTAACCACTGCCCTGTTGATGCTGTAATATCCAGATCTTTCATGATGTGAGGCAAAGCTGTTGATAAAATTGTTTGGTTTAAGATAGCGACGAATGCCCCCACAAGCATCACTGTCATTAGTAGCATTCGGTTGTACGGCTTACCGTGAATATCCACCGGCTTTTCCGCATGTGTCGTTTGTGTCATGTGTTTAATCTCCTTTTGCTTCGAGTAATTAGTTAACTTAATTAACTATTTGATTATATGGCAAATGGAAGGAAGAGTCAAATAAAAAACTTTACAAAATGAAAAAATTTTTTTTAATGGTATTGAAAAATAAAGAAATGCGGCCAAATGAAGAGAAATTTGAAACCGCATTCCTAATTTTAACGACCATCGCCATATTCCCAATTACGAATCGCATCATCTTCGTCAAATGAAACAAGAACATCAACAACATGAGGGACTTGGAGAATCCTTTCTTCGAGACGATCCTTAATATCATCGACTTCGGCAAGTGTGAGCGCTGGGTTAAGCTCGACCTCCACATCGACATGGTAAAAATCGCCTTCTTTTAAAACTTTAATGACTTGAATATCTTGCACATCAGAATCACTCATCACAAGCTGACCAATCTGAACTTGCATGCCTTCGTCGGATTCGCCAATCGCGCCGGCCGCATTATCAAGAAATACTTTTCCAACGACGATAAACATCATAATCCCGATAAGCGCCGAGGCAATACCTTCTGCTTGGTGATATGGCGTATAATGCGAAATAATAATCGCAATCATTGCTAACAATCCGCCACCTGTAGCCACCGAATCTTCGAGGAAAACGAGGCGAGTTGCGGCTTTTGCTTTACCGAAATTCGCGATACTATCTTTAAAAAGATTCATCCCATGTGATTCAAGACCAGCATCATGTGTGATTTCGCGCATTGCTTTGACAAGGACGAAGCTTTCCAGAGTTGTACAGACAGCGAGTACAACTAAGTTAATCACAAAACCAGTAGATTCCGTCGGGTGGAAAATGTGTGAAATACCTTCCTTAATCGTCTCAAAAGCCATGATACCGACGACCAGAACAGCACCGAGAAGCACAAGATTCACAACACGTCCAAAACCATTCGGAAAGCGCTTTGTCGGGCGTTTTTTACTAAGTGCCGAACCAACAAAAACGAAAAATTGGTTGGCAGCATCACCTAGACTGTGTAGCGTTTCGGCAAACATCGCGACGTTTCCAGTAAAAATATAGGTTACTCCTTTAATGACAGAAACGAGAACGTTCACGATTGCCGCGGTGAGTGCGGATTTGTTACCTTCTTTAAGTAGTTGAAATAGCTCTTTCAAATTCGGGTTCCTTCTTTCCTAGTTTAAATATGGAATAAATGATAGTTACATTATAGTATAAAATGGGATGTGTGACTACAAGGAGTGTTGAGGGAGGGGCTTTTAATGAGTTAGAACCTCCATGTGCAGTCGAATGAAATGAGACTGCCTTCCTTTTTTCGTGGTATACTTAAAAAAAACAATAGTTATGAGGTTGAGTTATGAAATTTGGTAATATTAGTTCGGATATTGAGAAGGCGTTGGCTGGGTTGGGGTATAAGGAAGCGACGGAGGTGCAGCGGGAGGTTGTGCCGCTGGTTTTGGAGGAACGGGATGTGGTCGTGAAGGCGCAGACTGGGAGCGGGAAGACGGCGTCATTTGCGATTCCGATTTGTGAGCTTGTGGCGTGGGGCGAGAATAAGCCGCAAGCTTTGGTTTTGGAGCCAACGCGGGAATTGGCGGCGCAGGTGAAGGCTGATTTTACGAATATTGGGCGTTTTAAGCGGATTAAGGCTACGGCGATTTTCGGGAAGTCTCCTTTTGCGAAACAGAAGTTGGAACTGAAGCAGAAAAGCCACGTGGTTGTGGGCACGCCTGGGCGGACGCTCGATCATATCGAAAAAGGAACGCTGAGCCTTGAAAAAGTGCGGTATTTGGTCATTGATGAGGCAGACGAAATGCTGAACATGGGCTTTATCGAACAAGTGGAAGCAATTATTCAAGCCTTACCGAAAAACCGCGTGACGATGCTGTTCTCAGCGACATTACCGACAGACATTGCCGTACTTAGTGAAAAATATATGAAAACACCGCAACACGTTGAAATCGCGGCAACTGGCTTAACTACGGCGGACATTTCGCACGAAAAAGTAACTGTCAAAGAAGACGCAAAAATGTTAGCGTTACGCAATACATTGATTGTGCAAAATCCTGATAGTGCGATTATTTTTTGTAGAACACAAGAACGTGTGGACGATGCGTATACACAATTGCGCAGAATGGGCTATCCAGCTGAGAAAATCCACGGTGGCTTGACGCAAGAAGATCGTTTTGGAGTGATGAATGATTTTAAACGCGGACAATTCCGCTTCTTAGTAGCAACAGATGTGGCGGCGCGCGGGATTGATATTGAAAATATTTCGCTCGTGGTAAATTACGATGTGCCATTGGAAAAAGAGAGCTACGTGCACCGGACTGGGCGGACGGGAAGAGCTGGGCGCAGTGGCAAGGCGATTACGTTTGTGACGCCGAATGAAGACCGTTTTATAGCCGAAATCGAGGCCTATATTGGTTTTGAAATCCCGCAAGTTGATCTGCCGAGCGAGGCGATTGTTGCCGCACGAAAACCCGCGTTTGATGAAAAAATGGATGAGGCGCCAGTCGTGAAGAAGGACAAGAGCGCGGCGCTTAGTAAAGATATTATGAAATTGTATTTTAATGGTGGGAAAAAGAAGAAATTACGTGCTGTGGATTTCGTGGGAACAATTGCGAAATTAGATGGCGTGAGCGCAGATGATATTGGGATTATTACAATTGAGGATAATGTGTCGTTTGTGGAGATTTTGAACGGGAAAGGTACGCTTGTGTTGAAGGCGATGCAGGAGACGACGGTGAAGGGGAAGAAATTGAAGGTGAGTAAGGCGAGAAGATAACAAAAAGATGCCTAGTCAGCGCGATTAGGCATCTTTTTTTGAAGTTTGTGAACGGCTGGGAGGTTCGCTGGGGACCAAGTTAGGTCAGACAATTCACCAAGTAGCAGCCATTTCATTGCTTGATGAACATGTAGCGCAGGTGTGCCATGAACTAAATCACAAAGAAAACAAGTGAGGTGCACATTGGCAAAATCATACGCATAGGTGGTTTGGCTAAATTCTTTCCTAACAGAAATAAGACAGCCAATTTCCTCCTGAACCTCACGAATAAGCGCATTTTCGGGTGTTTCGCCAGGCTCTATTTTGCCACCAGGAAATTCCCAATCTGATCCATTAATCGCCGAATCGAGACGTTGAACACAGAGTATTTTATTTTCGTTTTGAATAATAGCTGCGACGACGTGGAGTGTTGTTGGCATGTGGAGCCTCCTTTAGGATAACACCTGTAAAATTTAATATTCGGTATCTATCTTTTTAAGCTCATCACCAATACGTTTCACAATACCTGTGACTAAAGCATTTCCCATAAAGAACCATCGCATTCTATCGGATACCTCAACAATTTCTCCAGAAGAAAGTTGCTTGAATTTTGTCCAATTATCGGGAAAATCTTGAAGCCTTTCAGTCTCAATCGGTGTTAAAAGGCGATATCTATCATTAATTTTTATTAGATGTGTCGATCTATTAATAGTTCCTTCTGATGTTAGCATTGTTCGCCCTGGTAAATCTAAAGAATCATGAGGGCTCATGCCACCCTCGGCATAAATATAAGTATGTCCAGTTTCTGATGTTCTTTCTATTTTTTTTAGGGCCTCTTAAGTAAGTGAATTTTTCAAGTTTATCTCCAGTAATATAGTATTTTTCATCTACTTCATGTTCAGGTTGTAGGATTTCTTTTAATGTAATAGGCGTTTCTTCCATGGTAGGTTCAGTATCAATAGAGTAATATCTTCCGTGACGCATAACACCAGAGTTCCAAATTTGCCCAGTGAAGTTATCGGAGACATCAACAACATCATTTGAGAGCACGCCAAAAGTATGCCGATTTTTATTGGCCTCTTGTTTAACAGGGAATTGCCGAGCGAAAAGTCCCTTTTGAAAAATATAATCGTCGTATGCGTGACCATCAATATCATCTACAAATAAATCCAAACTCTGATTACCGTCTTTCTCAAATAAATTATCGATATGTTTAGCCCAATTTAAGTCATTTCGATATACATAAAAAAATACCCGTCTTCTGCGCTGGCTACGCCCGTAATCAGCAGCATTAATAACACGCCATTCTACGGAGTAATCTAAATTATTAAAGGCAGCTAGCATAATTGCAAAATCACGACCACGTTGGTTAGAAGGTGATTTAAGAAGCCTATCTACATTTTCAAGGACTAAATATTTAGGTCTGATATGAGTGACGGCCCTTATAATTTCCCAAAATAGAGTTCCTTTTTTTCCTTGAATCCCAAGTTCATGCTTCTTACTTCTAGCAACTGAATAATCTTGGCAGGGAAATCCTCCGACAATCATATCTACGCCGTTTTCTCGCATTTCATCAAACTTTTCATTGGGTATTAATCCCACATCAGTATTTATATGTTCCATACCAGGAAAGCGATATACACCAACTTCAAAAGCATCTTGAGTTTTGCGTGACGGTTCAAACTGATTTGAATAGGTAGTGTTAAAGAAGTCTGAGTCAGAATTGTTCAATCCTACAATAAATCCCCCGACTCCATCAAACATTGAAAAAATCTTCATTCTTTACTCTCCTTAACAGAACAAATTTTCGTATGATTCATTATAACCTATATTTCAATTTTGATCAAGGAGTTTGCCGAAAATATAAAATTAATTGGATTTCCAGGCAAGATATGGGTATAATTATAGTCAAAAGAATGTATTGCGGGGGATTAAAATGACATATGTATATTCTAAAGACTGGACGAAAGAACAAATATTTGATGCTGCGAATGAACTTGTAGGGAAAAAATTAGGCGAAATTGATAAAACAAACTGGCTTGAAAAAAGGGCAGATAAAGGTCGGATTGGTAACATGATTCAGTCTGATTTTTTTGGCATTCCAGCAAATTCGATAAAAGGGTCTGATTTTGTCCACCATGACATAGAATTGAAAGTTACTCCTGTACTTAAAAATAAAAAAAATGGGATACAGTTCTAAAGAGCGACTAGTTTTAGGAATGATTAATTACGGAGAAGATTATAAGATACCTTTTGAGAGTAGTATTGTTAATAAAAAGGCGCAAAACATGCTATTAGTTTTTTATCTACACGAAGAAAATACACCTGTATCGGAGTTTAAAATAATAAAAACGATACCTTTTCAGTTGAAAAAAGACGATGAGCAGCAGGTAAGGCAAGATTATGAGAGTATTGTCAATAAGATAAAATGTGGTGAAGCGCATGAGATAAGTGAAAAACAACAAGTTTTTTTAGGCGCCTGTACAAAAGGGCGAGGAAAGGGTAAAGATTGGGTAAAACAGCCTTTTTCTGATGAAAAAGCTAAATCACGAGCATATTCTTATAAGGTAGGCTATATGTCTGCATATTTTAGAAGTATTATGGCTCTTCAGAAATTAGAACATTTAGCCATACCCGAGGAAAAGAGTTTCCTTCAGGTTTTGCAAGAGAGTTTAAATAAATATATCGGTAAAACATCTGAGGAAATTAAAAAAGAAACAAACTATACAAGTGTGGGCAAATCTAAAAGCCAGTTATTTAATCTTATTAGCGCAATGTTTGAGACAAATGGTTCTAATGTAAACAGGACACAAGAATTTATTAAAGAAGGATATTGTATAAAGACTGTTACTAATAGACTCGATAAAGCTAAAAACCAAGACATGTCTTTTCCAAATATAGATTTTACAGAGATTTATAATGACGAATTTGAAGATTCGACCTGGTATGGTTACTTCGCAGAGACGACTTATGTTTTGGCGGTATGGGAGGAATTTGAAAAAGATCAATATAGATTTAGCAAATATATTTTTTGGAATCCAGATAATGCGTTTTTACAGCAAATTGAGAAACTATACAATCACATTAAATGGATGGTTCGAAATAATGAAGTTGAAGTCTATAATGAAAATAAGTCTAATCATGATAAATGGACTGATAATTTACCGAAAAAAGGAGATTTCTTCCCATTTCAGATAAGACCAAAAGGCAGTGGAGAAAGTGTGATTATTAAGCTTCCAATCAGCAATCAATTAATAAAAAAGAAATGTATTATGATTGATAAGAAATTTATTAGGGGACTAGTGGGTTTGGAGCATTGAAATAATACATGGTCTAAAAAATGTACTATATGTTAAGGCTTGATTTTTTACTCATTCACATAACATATTAGTATCAATAGGAATTGGAGAGAATATTGTGTATAAATTTAGGGTCTTTCCAGCCAATGAAGGAATTTTTATAAAAACAAGAGATAAAAACAAGAGATAAAAATAAAACTGGAATAGCAACACTTTTTTTAAATAAAATTTATATGGATTTCACGATGGGAAAACTGACAGGGCTTTGATATTTTAGTGTACTGTGAAGTTAGATATGATTCCATCAGTTCAAGGTGAAATTAAAAGGAGTAGGAAATATATTAGGATTTGTAAACTGTATATAAATAACCACCTATATACAGTTTACAAATCCTAATATATTCCTGTATAATAGTTATGAAAACTTAGAAATAGATAGCTGTATATAGAATGTTTTTGGATTGAAATTCAATTTTTGAGTAGATACATATTATTGTTTTAATTTAAGACCTGAATATATATTCTTAGTTAGAACAAGTGTTGCAGTAAAAACAGCGAAAATTACTTTGAGAATGTAAGAATTTTATAAAGCTGACCTCTACAAGACATACTTAAAAGAGAAAGGAAGAAGTAATTTGTTGAAAGTAATAGACTTATTTGCAGGCGCTGGGGGACTCAGCTTGGGATTCTTACAATCAGGCGGTTACAAAATTGTTGCTGCAGTTGAAAATAATAAAAACGCAAGAATGACCTATAAAAACAATCATGGTAAGGATACCATACTGTATGAAGATGTTAGAGATGTTAACTTTGGGGATATGAGAAAAGAATTTGGTGATATAGATGTTATTATCGGAGGCCCACCTTGTCAAGGATTTTCAAATGCCAACAGACAAAAAAATCATGTTATTAGTTTAAATAATTCATTAGTTAAAGATTATTTTAAAGCAGTAAGAGAATTGTCGCCGAAAGCTTTTGTTATGGAAAATGTGAAGATGCTAACCTCGGAGACTCATAGATTTTATGATTCGTATAAGGATCATATAGAAGTGAGTAGCTTAGGTTTGGATATGTCCACCTCAGAAATATTGATAGGCAAAAAAATGGGGGGAGGCTATAGCTACAACCCTTTTTGGAAGGTGGGGCAATAAATAAAATAGAGCTGGAACTTCTTCCAAATAATATATTTAATTTATTAAATACTCTTGTGAAGAAGAAAGATACGTTGAAACAAAAAAAAATTTTTTGAAAAGAATAGATTAAGGCTAATAAATTTGATTACAAAATATATGGATGAAATAAATGAAGATACCAGTAATGTTGCTACTCAATTGTACAATATGACAAAAATAGATAGTTTCTCTTTTAGTAATGAGGTTTTGGAAGGAATTACGTTTTTAGTTAAATATCAGCAATCTTTACGTATACTAAAGGAGATTGAGGATAATCAACTTATTAAAAAATTTAAAATCAATGAATCAGAAGAGGTTATAGCAGAAGTTCAATCTTATTCGGTAATTGATTATATCAATAAAATATTGAAGGATGATTATGTTCAAAAAGGCCAAATCTTTAATTCATTAGACTTTGGCGTGCCGCAGACCAGAAAGCGTCATATTATAATAGGTGTTAAATCGAATATAATAAAGCCTGAGTTTATTTTTGAATCTTTTTCTCATCATAAGAAGAAAATCTATACAGTTAGGGATGCTATTCTAGATTTAGAAAAAGTAACAACTTCACACGACGTAGATGCAGGCGCACAAAAACGAATCGAGATAATGAATCTATCTGAGTACGCAATGCAATTAAGGGACAATGAAAAAATATATAATCATATAAATACTAAATCAACACAAATTGCTTTAGATAGATTCCGAAGATTGGAAGAAGGTCAAAATTTTCATGATTTAGATGAAAGTATGAAGACCACATACTATGATTCTAAGAGAACACAGAATACTATATACTTGCGACTTAAATACGACAGTCCATCTGGAACAGTAGTCAATGTTCGCAAATCGATGTGGATTCATCCTACTTTGGACAGGGCTCTTAGCATACGAGAAGCAGCACGGTTGCAATCTTTTCCTGACAGCTTTGTGTTTTATGGGACTAAGGATTCGCAGTATCAGCAGGTTGGAAATGCTGTACCGCCTATGGTTGCTAAAGAAATAGGGAGTTATGTAAAGAAAATTATAGATGAGAATTGATTACGGGTTATTTTTATGGGGGGAATCTATGATGGGTAGAGATGTTGAAATAAGTATTCCTGCGGCTAAAAATATGATTCAATCATTACGGGCGATTGGGTATGATGCAATAACAGCAATAACAGATTTAATTGATAATTCGATTGATGCGAAAGCTACTAAGATAGATATCTATTTTCTTAGAGAGGATAGTGCAGGTGTCCAAATTATTATAAAAGATAATGGTGTTGGAATGTGCGAGAAAGAGCTTCAAAAGGCTATGATTATTGGCTCTAAAGATCCGTCTGATGAGAGAGAGACCGGGGAGCTAGGACGATTTGGGATGGGCTTGAAAACGGCTTCCTTTTTTTTTAGGTAAGCGTCTCAGTGTTCTGTCAAGAAGAGATGGACGAGACAGCCAGCGTTCTTGGGATTTAGATCATGTATATAAAAATGATGAATGGGAATTATTCACTTCATTATCAGATGAGCTATATCCATTGAGGACTGAATTAGAGGGAAGTCATGGAACTATGGTTATTATAGATAAGGTTGATAAATTTTTTGAAGAAGCAATAAAAGAAACAAACTAATGATAAAAGGTTTAATTTAGCTATAGATGAGATGAGAGATAAAATTAGCTTGATTTACCATAGAGTACTAGAAGATGATGAATTGAAAATTATTATTAATGAATATGAGCTTGATGCATGGGATCCGTTTCTGATGGATAATGTTGCTACTAAAGAATTAGAGTCTATTAATATAGATTTTGAGAAAAGCAAAATAGCTATATCTCCCTATATAATACCTAATCCGGATTATTCTAAAGTCATAGATGATAAACAAGCTGGAAGAATGAGCAAAATGAGGCTTTATGATTATCAAGGTATATACCTGTACAGAGCTAAAAGACTTATTCGCTATGGGGATTGGATGGGTATTTTAAAAAAGGACATGGCTTATCAACTTTCTAGAGTAAGAATTGATATTGATAATAATTTAGATGACATTTTTCATTTAGATATAAAAAAAAACAAAAAATAAAATTTCCAAAAGAGCTAAAAGAGATGATAAAGCCAATACTTGAAAAAGCTGCAAGAGAATCTAAGTCTTCTGTTTACTTCAAATCAATTTCGCAAGATGCTGAACAAGGAAATAGGATATTTGATACACCTTGGGATGAAAAAAAACTAAATAAGGAAGCTTTCTATGGTATTCGTGGGCTTCATCCACTTAGGAAAGAAATTGAAAAGACTATGACTGAGAAGGCGAAAAATGATTTGAATCTTTATTTGCAGTTAATTGCGGTAACTTCCCCAAGTAATGTTATTGTATCTGAAAAAATAGAAGAGGATGTATTGCTTACTTTCTCCAAAGATGATGTTCGAGTTATATGTAATATAGCCAGAGCTTTTATAAGTAGTAAACGCATTGATAGTAAAGAAGAATTTGTAGATGTTTTTTTTGATTTACCGGGGACTAGGCACTTTAATAAGAGCACTATATTTGCAATTTTAGTTGAGGGGGGTATGTAAAATGGATACATACAGACAAAAATTTTATGATAATTGCAATTTTATTTATATGAGAAAAAAGAAGTTCTCAGAGATGTCTTATGAAGATGCAATGAGAGAGAGTATCACTGAGGCGAAGGTTGCGATTTTAAATCAGGGAATAGACATAAGTGAGGATGAATTTCGAGAATGGACTGCTAAGATTTGGAGTGAGATAAATATAGAAATACCTTGCGGCGTCTCAAACCAGGATGAAAAGAGAGTAAATGAGGGTAACTATCCAAAGGAGACGTTTTTCTGGGAGCGTTATAGGAGTAGCTTAGAGAAAGATAGAGATAGTGTAGCTATTAATGAAATAGATAAATACACCGAAAGGATAATGAGTCATATCACACCACCTAGAGAAGAGGGTTTTTTTGATAAGAGAGGGCTAGTTTTAGGCTATGTTCAATCAGGTAAAACTGCTAATTTCATTGGTGTTATTAACAAGGCTTTTGATAGAAATTATAATTTAATAATAGTTTTAGCCGGGATGAGTGATGCCCTAAGAACACAAACTCAAGAAAGAGTGAACCGAGAGGTGCTAAGTGGAAGCTCTAGTTTGGAGGCAGATGATAACAACTATGTTCGAACACTCACTAATGAGATGAATGAATTTAAATATAGGTATATGACGAGTGCATTGGACCTTAATAAGAAGAGTATCTGTGTCGTAAAAAAGAATTCATCAGTATTAAAAGATTTGATTAGATATTTAGCAGAAAGTGAGGGAAGTTTTGGGGACTCGAATGTCCTAATTGTTGATGATGAGGCCGATCAGGCTTCAGTAAATACTGCTGTACTTGCTAGGGGAGAGGAACCCAAAACCATTAATAAGTTAATTCGACAAATATTAGAATTGTTTGATAGAAAAAGCTATGTAGGATACACAGCTACTCCCTTTGCTAATCTTTTGATTGATGTAGAAGAGGAACATCCAAAATTTAAAAAGAGATATATTTCCAAAAGATTTCGTGATTAATTTGCCTAAACCTAGAGGATACTACGGCCCCGAAGAATATTTTGAAGATATATCAGAAGAAAGAACACCAATTCGGCTTATTGATTATAATGAAAGTGCTGAATTAGCTAAGGTATCAGATAATGGGTTTGTAAATCCAGGTGGTCTAACTGAAGCAGTAAGACATTTTCTGTTAGTGGCCAGTATCAGGGAGGAAAGAGAACAAAAAAAGAATCATAATAGTATGTTGATTCATGTATCACAGCTTACTAAAGGTCATAAAGGTTTATTCAAATTAGTGGATCAGTATTTTAAAGTATTAAAAACTAAAATTTTAAATAATGATAGCGTTATTTTGAACCTTTTAAAGAAAGAATATAATGAAATCATGCTTCATTCTGATAAGTGGAATGATAGACGTTCAAGTGTAAATACGTGGGAAAAGGTATTGGAGTCTATAAAGAATAATTTAGGTAAAGTTGAGATAATCATGCTCAATGGAGAGAGTGAGGATACACTAGATTATCCAAGTTACAACGAAGTAGGTAAGCATGTTATTGTGATTGGTGGTAATAAGATATCTAGAGGCCTAACCTTGGAAGGGTTAATTGTTTCCTACTATGCTAGACCAACAAAAATAATGGATACGTTAATGCAAATGGCTAGATGGTTTGGATATAGAGAAAGTTATATTGATTTATGTAGAGTATATATAACTAAAGAATTGGCTGAACAATTCTCAGACATTGCAAATGCAATGATAGAAATTCGTATTGAGCTAGAAGAAATGGATAAAAACGGGAAAACTCCTTCTGAATTTGCAATAAAAATGAAAAGCCACCCTACAATGATTTTAACCAGTAAGTTAAAAATGCAGAATGCTAGGTTTGGCATGGTGAATTATGAAGGAAAGCTGGTACAAACTCGTAATTTTGGTAATAAGAAGAAATTTTTTGAGAATAATATGAAAGCGACTAGTTCACTGCTGGCTCCTTTAGAAAAAAAGATGGTTATTTCTGGGGATGGGAAAAAATTGAGCTATCATTTGTTTTCAGAAGTGAGGGCTAGTGCCATCAAAGATTTTCTGGAAAGTTACGAGACAATCAATAGTTATAGGGCAGATTCTAAGTTAATGAAAAAATATATAGAATATGCTAATTCTATAAACGAATTGGAAAAATGGAGTGTTATAGTTGTGGAAGGATATGAAGGTGGATACAAGGTGGAGCTACCTAATATTTCAATTAAAAATGCTATATATCGTAGAAAAAATGAATTTAATAACTACGGAGATGGGCACCCAGATATTAAAGCTCTAGTATCTGGAAATAATGAAGAGTTTTTAGATCTTACTCTCAATAAAAATAATCTAGCTGATGCAAGTAGAGCTACTAATCGGGGCCGAAGATCTGAAACAGATGGATTATTATTGATTTACCCACTTAATCCAAATGTCCCAACTTTTAAAGGAATTGATGTGGAGTTCACTAGCAAGCTGGTTCCAATTGGAATTGCCGTATCCTTTCCCTTCTCAAAGAAAAATATGGGTGAGCATCTTTATCTATATAATAAAAGCATAAAAACACAACATGATGAGGTGAGATTATGAAGATAGATATCAAGGAAAAATACAACGATTTAATAAATGCAGAAAGAAAAGACAGTAATAGTTCACATGTTAAAATGTTAAATATATCAGAAAGGTACATTTTTATTGGAATTGATCTGGAAACACAACATTTAAATTTGATCTTAGAGTTTAGAGGGGGAGAAGCTGAGGAGTTGAAATTTGAAACACTACCTAAGTTAAGAGGACTTAGGATAGGTAAAGAATATTTCAACAGCTTAGGACCAATTGAAAAAGAATACACTTTAATGTTTTCACAAGAGAAGGATCAAGATCAAGAAATTTTTATATCTTTTGTTCAAAACTTAGTGGATAATATTCTTTTGATGGAGCTATCGTTTTCACAAGCTATACATTCTGTTTTAGAGAGATGGCGGTATTTCTTTGGAAAAAGAAATGATAAAAAGCTTACACCCCAACAACAACAAGGATTATTTGGTGAGCTTTATTTTATCACAAAATGGATGGATAAATTTAAGGATTCTCCTCCAATACTCATCCATAATTGGAAAGGCCCAAATGGCTATCGTTTTGATTTTCTACAAAAAAATATTGGTATAGAAGTAAAAACAACAGTTTTACAAACCAATACTGTCGCAATTTCAAATGAATCTCAATTAAAAGTCACTAAAGGACTCGAAAGTCTATTTTTAATGGTTTTTAATTTATCCCAATTAGATTCTGACGATGGTGATACTTTGGATAGCTTGATTAATAAATTGAAATTGCGATTAAGTCAATATCCAGAAACTTTAACTCTACTGGAGAATAAATTGTTAGATGCTAGATATGAAGCCGGAATGTATTCCTATCCAAATTATTTTGTTAATTCAGGTGAGGGCTATAGAATAGATAGTAGTTTTCCGAAAATAACAGAACTTGAAAAAGGAATAGTAAGTATAAAATATACCATTGACTTGAACTACTGTACGTCATATAGGATTGATAGTAATGATGTATTCAATCTATTAGAGGGGGTATACTATGATGAATGATTTACATGAATTAAAGCAGTTCTACGGAGAGTTAAAGGATAGTATTAAGAGAGAAAATGATATTACGGAAGGCTGGGAAGAGCCTTTTCTATATGAGATGATGTCATATATAGATTCAGAAAAAGATATTATATATGCATATTGGAGCAAAGCAAAACAGAATGTAAAAATTAATGGCTATTTCTATGGAGAGGAGGATAATGTTTTAAATTTATATATAGTTTATTTTGACCAAGAGCAGGCTGTTTCAGGTTGGAAAAAAAATATCTAAGACGGAACTAAAAGAATATACTACAAAAATAAAAAGATTTATCAGTCAATGCTTAAAAGAAGAACTCTACAAATTTATAAGCCCATCCGATCCAGCTTATGAATTGGCAAAGCTTATATATGATCAAAAAGATTTTGCAGTAATTAATATTTTCGTGTTAACCAATAGATACTATGAGAGCAATAAATCTATTGATTTTACACTGAAACAAGCTGATGAGACAAGTGTTACGGTCATAGATATAGAAAGAGTCTACCAGCATGTGTCACAGGAAATTAAAGCAGAGGATATAGAAATAATATGCGAAAATGAATTCGGAGGCAATCTTAATCTTTTAAAAGTCCCATCCAATGTGGAGCAGGATTATGAGTGTTTCACGGGATACATATCTGCTGAAGGGCTGGCAAAAGCATATCACAGACATGGCTCTAAACTTGTAGAAAGAAATGTGAGGTCTTTTTTACAAGCTAGGGCAGCTACTAATAAAGGGATAAAGAAGACCTTAGAAAATGAAGAAGAAAAAGAAAAATTTGTCGCGTACAATAATGGAATTTCTTGTATTGCTAAATCAGCGCAAATGAGTATAAAAGATGATAAAAGCAATTTATATAGCATTGAAAATCTTACTGGCTTACAGATTGTTAATGGTGGGCAAACAACTGCTTCCATCTATGAAGCACATAGAAGAAACGTAGATATTTCTGGAGTATATTTACAGATGAAATTAACAATTTTAAATTTCTCGGATTCGGAAGAGAGCGCGCGTCAAGATTTAGAGGATGAAATGATTGCTAATATCTCGAGGTATGCTAACACCCAAAATAAAATAAACCCTTCTGATTTAGAAGCGAATGGGCGATTACTAGTTGAGCTAGAAATTTTATCAAGGAAAACTTGGATACCCTCTCAAGATGAGAGAAAATCAGATAATATGTGGTATTTTGAAAGGGCTAGAGGCCAATATTTGGTGGATATTGGGCAAAAAAAGAAAGGAAAAGCTCAAAATGATTTTAAAAGAAGGTATCCTAAAGAAAAATTAATTCCTAAAATTGATTTAGCGAAGCATAATTTGGTGTGGGAGCAGTATCCATATGTTGTATCTAAAGGTGGAGAGGCAGCTTTTAAGAAATACATGGAAATAAATCGTGATATAGAAGTTACAGATCTTTTTTATAAAGAAAGTATTGCAAAGACAATTATTTATAGGCATATTGAAGATATAATTAAAAGAAAAAAAATTCTTGGGCTATAGAGCGAATATTATTTACTATACTACTTCTTGGTTTAGTTTGAAATATAAGGAGAAAATAGATTTACAAGATATTTGGAATAGGCAAAGTATAGGAAATGAGTTTGATGAAGATATTGGGGAAATGGCTGATCAAGTCTCTAAATACTTGACCTCGGTAATAGATAGTGGACGTAATGTTACACAATGGGCTAAACAGGCATCTTGTTGGGACGAGTTGATAGATAAATATGAGCGTATATCTAAATCATAGTCTGGTTATTTAAGTCAGTATTAAAGAGTAAATATACTTAGAATGAATATAAAAACTGTGTAAATAGCGAACGTTAGTTTTGTTATTTATACAGTTTTTTGTATGCTTATTAAAAAATTTAGCCCTCAAATAGAGCTTTTATAAAGTTTGTTTTTAGGAAATATTACCGGAATTAGAGGGAACTAATAGTTATGTCACAATTTCTCCACCCCTAAAACCTAAATTCCATGTTATACTAAACTATGTGAATATATAAACAAAGGAGCCTCGCAAAATGAAAAAAGCCGCACTCGCATGTCTCGCATTGCTAACATTAGCTTTAACAGCATGCGCACAGCCAAATGCCCAATCTTCCGAACCAACGATAGATCCTAAAATACCAACAAATCAACCTCTAACAATCTACCAAACCACCGACATCCACTACCTCTCCAATACTCTCACCGACGGCAAAAAAGCTTTCCAAACCTACCTCGCAACGGGCGATGGCAAGCAACAGAACTACATCACCGAAATTACCGATGCTTTCGTACAAGACGTCATCCAGAAAAAACCAGATGTACTAGTCTTGAGCGGCGATATTACGAACAACGGCGAGAAGGTAAGCCATGAAGAAATGGCCGAAAAACTAGCGAAAATCGAGAAGGCTGGTGTGCAAACCTACGTTGTTCCTGGTAATCATGACGTCCTAAACCCGTACGCGCGGAAATTCAAAGGTGACGAGCAACTGAAAGCAAAAGACATTACCGCCGAAGAATTCGCTGAAATTTATCATCAGTCTGGCTACGATGAGGCGGTCATGCGCGATGATTCCACACTTAGTTACCTTGCGACGCCTTCTGCGGACATGTGGCTGTTAATGCTGGACACGGCGGAATACGACAATAACAAACAGTTCGGCGCGCCTGAAACGAATGGCTATATTAGTACGCAAACTTTTGCTTGGATTCAGAAATGTATGGATTTGGCGAAAAAACATGACGCGCAGCTTATTACGGTGACGCATCACAATTTGATGGATCATAGTGAGCTTTTAAATCACGGTTTTACCATTGTGCAAAATAAGGAGGCTGTGTCGCTTTTTGCGAAGAATGATGTGGCGCTGAATTTGAGTGGGCATGTGCATATTCAAGATATTCAGAAGAAAACGGTGGACGGTAAAACGATTTTTGATGTGGCGACGAGTTCGATGGCGATGTATCCGCAACAATATGGTGTGATTCAGTATACGCCGAATCAAGGTTTGTCTTATAAAACGGCGCGTGTGGATGTTGAGAAATACGCGCGTGATACGAACTCGAAAGACCCGAATTTGCTGCATTTTCAGCAGTATTCGAAGGACTATTTTGGGCAATTTAGTTATACGAAGTCGCTCAGTGAATTATTCCAAAAAGGGAAATATGACCCAGATGATGTGGAGCAAATGGCAAAAACGATGGAGACGGCCAATTTTGCTTATTTCACGGGGGATAAAGGCTTTTTGAAAGATATTGAGAAGTCGCCTGGTTATGCGCTTTGGCAGAAGGCTGATGGCGAGTTTTTGACGAAATATATTGATACGATTGTGAAGAACCGGAATAAGAATGATGTGTCGCTCGTGATTCCTGAAAGCAGATAGTAGGCAATGCTCGGAATGTCATGCTATACTTAGTGAGAATGATTATCACTAGGGGGACGTATAATGAGTAAAAATATATCTGAAATTATCGTGGAACGCCGTAGTATCAAGCAAGTAGATGAGACACCAATCGCGCGTGAAGTTATTAATGAGATTCTGGAGAAAGCGGCTTATGCGCCTTTTCATAGTAAAATTGAACCGTGGCATGTTGCGGTATTGTCGACGGAAGCGGAGAAAAGACGGTTAGTTGAGGCGATTGTGGCTTCGATGGAACGAATGCAAGGTGAGCCGTTAACGCGGGAACGCCGCGATCAGATTCGTTCTGGGAATGAACGGAAAATTGTTGCGCCGCCTTATACGTTGATTGTGACAACGGATATTATTGGCAGTGGCAAGAAAGATTTTGAAGCGATTGCAGCGACGAGTGCTTTTATTCAGAACATCCAACTTTTGGCGTGGGAAGTTGGTATTGGTGTGCTTTGGCGGACGAATAATTTTATTTTCGATCCTGATCTTGTGACGGATCTTGGGCTGGATGGGCAGCAAATCGTTGGCTGTTTACAAATGACAAAGGTGAGCGAAGTTCCAGATGCAAAGTCACGCCGTTCATTGAGTGAATGGGTCAAGAATTTAGATGAATAAGCAAAAGTTGTGTCCTAGTTTTAGTTAATCGCTAGGGCATTTTTGTTATTTTGTGGTACACTTAAATTACTACTTTGTTGTACGGTGAATTCGTAAACGGGGAGGAATTTTGATGGTCAATTATCATGGCAAGAAATTCAAGGTTGTCGAAAATTCGCATAATGGCGAGGTGTCTGAGAATACGATTTTTTAATTATTTTCAAGATGACGATGTTATTTCGGGAACCTACTCAGGTGGGGAAATCGAGAATGGCACACTTATTGGGGTTGTGAATAACGATGGTTCTTTGGATTTTCGTTATAATCATGTTAGTATTCACAAACATGTTCGTAGTGGTATGTGTCACTCGGTACCTGAGCTTTTGCCAAATGGGAAATTGCGTATGCATGAGACGTGGCAGTGGAACGGTTTAGAACGCGATACAGGGAGTTCGGTTGTGGAAGAAATTTAAGCGATTACAATATACTCGTGTTGTCTTGTGAAAAAGTCAATGATTCTAAAAAAACAAAATATTTGTTGACATCTGATTTTGAAGATGGTAAGATACATCCAATCATAAAAATTATACAGTCCTTATTCAGAGTTGGGGGAGGAACCTGGTCCTTAGATCCCACAGCAACCTCTAGTGATAGAAAGGTGCTCATTCCAGCAGGCGAGCGTTTTTGGCCTGGCAGATAGGGAGAAGAGGAATCTCTTTTCCAAGATGGGAAGGAGGTTCTTTTTTTGTTTTAATTCTTAGTAATTGCATCGGATATATATGATTTGAAAAGAAAGCAGGGATGAGATGGGAAAAATCGTGATTTTGTCTGGTAGTCCGTCGGTGAATTCGGGGACGGATAAGGTGCTGGGCTATGTGGGGAAGCTTTTACAGGAGCGGGGAAGCGATATTGTTTTCCACTCGGTGCGGGATTTTGAGGCGGAGACGTTAGTTAAAGCGGATTTTCAAAATGTAAGGATTAAGAGGTTAATTCGGGATATTGAAGAAGCGGACGGCGTGATTGTTGGTTCACCGGTTTATAAGGCTTCGTATACGGGCGTTTTGAAGTCGGTGCTTGATTTGTTGCCTGAAAATATTTTGAAAAGTAAGGCTGTTCTGCCGATTATGTCTGGTGGTAGTAGTAGCCATGTGTTGGCGATTGATTTTGCGTTGAAGCCGTTGCTTGGTGTTTTGAAGGGTGAGGTTTTGCAAGGGGTTTATGTGGTGGATGCGCAGGTTGACAAGGAGGCGGAGGTGCCGATTGTGGATGTGGCGTTGGAGCGGCGCTTGGTGAGTCAGGTGGATGAGCTTGTTGGGGCGATTGCTCGAGTACGGCAAACGATTTAATTAAAGGGGGATTTTGAAGGATGGCGGAATCATTATCAGTGGTTGTTTGGACGAAGCAGGGGTGCCAGTATTGTGCGGAAGTGAAGGCATATTTGGGGGAGCAGGGATTTGATTTTAAGGAAGTGGATGTGACGGATCATGATGAGCAGCGCGAGATTTTGCAGGCGAAGTATGGGGTTCGTTATGTTCCAGTAGTTGAGATTGGTCGCGGGCATACATACAAAGGGGTAACGGAATTGGGCTTGCCGGCGCTTAAAAAAGCTTTGGAGGAGGCGCAAAAATGGGATTTAGACTCAGTATTTTAGATCAAAGTCCGATTGCGGATGGAAAAAGTGGCTATGAGGCGTTGCAGCAAACGGTTGCGCTCGCGGAAAAAGCGGAGGAGTGGGGATATCACAGGTTTTGGGTATCGGAGCATCATGATACGAAGTTGCTTGCTGGTGTTTCGCCTGAGGTATTGGTTTCGCATTTGTTGGCGCGAACGGAGCGGATTCGGGTTGGTTCGGGTGGCGTGATGCTGCAGCATTATAGTGCATACAAGGTCGCGGAAAACTTTCAATTGTTAGCCTCGTTAGCGCCAAATCGAGTGGATTTAGGTGTTGGGAAGGCGCCGGGTGGTTTGCCGTTGTCGACAAAGGCGTTGCAGTTTGGGCGCGGTGCTGGGATGGTGGATTTTGCGGAGCAGTTGACGTTGTTGAAACAGTTTGTGGACGATTCGGTTCCGGCGGATCATGTGCTGGCGGGGGTGCATGTGGACCCTGAACCACCGACGAAACCTGATATTTTCTTGCTGGGAGCGAGTGCGGCGAGTGCGGAATTGGCTGGGAAACTTGGTGTGAATTTCTGTTTTGCGAAGTTTATTACGAGTGATGAGACGGTTTTGCGGGAGGCTGTGACGGCGTTTCGGAGGGACAATCGGGACGGGGAGTTTATTATTGCGATTCCGGTTTTGGCGGCGGATACGGAAAGTGAGGCGCAGCGCTTGGCTGGGGAGCAGAAGGTCGTGCGGGTGACGCTTGCGACGGGGGTATCGGTGACGGTGCAGACGGTGGCGCAGGCGGAGGAATTTGCGCGGCAGGCTGGTGAGACGGATTTCACGATTGAGGAGCGTGAGGCGAATATTATTGCGGGGACGCAGCAGCAGGTGAAGGCAGAGCTGGTACGGTTACGGGCGACGTTTGATGTGGATGAGTTTGTGATTCATACACCGATTGCGAGGCAGGATGCGAGATTTCGTTCGGTGCAGTTGATTAGTGAGGCGGTTTTGACGGCGGATGTGGCGAGATAAGAAAGGGGAATGTGGAAATGGAAAAAATTAAATTTGGTCTGATGTTACACGGTCCTGGAGGGCATATGAATGCTTGGAAACATGAGAGTGTGCCAGTGGATGCGAGTGTGAATTTTGATTTTTATAAGGAGCAGACGTTGAAGGCGGAGCAGGCTGGTTTTACTTTTGCGTTTGTGGCGGATGGGTTGTTTATTAATGAAAAGTCGATTCCGCATTTCTTGAATCGGTTTGAGCCGTTGACGGTGCTTTCGGGGCTTGCGGCTGTGACATCGCGAATTGGTTTGGTTGGAACGCTTTCGACGTCGTATAGTGAGCCTTTTACGGTGGCGCGTCAGTTTGCATCGCTGGATTTTATTAGTGGTGGTCGTGCTGGCTGGAATGCGGTGACTTCGCCGTTGGAGCGTTCGGCGAATAATTATAGTAAGAAGACACACCCGCCGCATGCGTTGCGCTATGAGATTGCCGAGGAGCATTTGGAAGTCGTGAAGGGGCTTTGGGACTCGTGGGATGATGATGCGTTTGTGCGAAATCGGGAAACGGGACAGTTTTTTGATGAGGAAAAAGTGCATCGCTTGAATCATAAGGGGCAGTTCTTTGCGGTGGAAGGTCCGCTGAATATTGGGCGTTCGAAGCAGGGGCAGCCTTTGGTGTTTCAGGCGGGGTCTTCGGAACCAGGGAAGGACTTGGCGGCGAAGGAAGCGGATGCGGTGTTTACGAATGGTGGTTCGCTTGAGGAGGCACAGGCGTTTTATCGGGATGTGAAGGCGCGGACGGTGGCTAATGGTCGTAGCGCGGATGAGATTAAGATTTTCCCTGGGGTGTCGCCGATTGTTGGAAAGACGCAGGATGAGGCGGATGCGAAATATGAGAAGATTAAGAAATTGGTTTCGGATGAGGAGGCGCTCGCGTATTTGGGACGGTTCTTTGATCATTTTGAGTTCGGGAAATTTCCATTAGATGAGCCATTTCCGGATATTGGGACGGTTGGTGAGAATAGTTTTCGGGCGACGACGCGCAAAATTAAGGAGGATGCGAAACGTGAGAATTGGACGCTGCGTGAGACGGCTTTGCGAGTGACGACACCAAAATCGGATTTTGTGGGAACGCCGGATAAGATTGCGGATGAGTTGATTGCTTGGTTTGATGGACAGGCGGCGGACGGTTTTATTTTTGCAACGCCGGTTTTGGCAGAGGGGCTGGATGATTTTGTTACGGAAGTGCTGCCAATTTTGGAGGAACGTGGTTATTATGAGCGGGAATATGCGAGTGAGACGTTACGTGGAAACTTGGATTTGCCGTTTAAAGTGAGTCGTTATGCGAATAAAGTGGAGGCGCAAAATTAAGGAGGAGTTTTTGTGGGGGATGTTATTCGGTTAGCTACGTTGGATGATGCGACGGTTGTGCATGATGTGTCGATTAGAGGATATAAACCGCTGAAGGATATGGATATTAAGTTTGTTGGGGCAACGGCAGACTTGGCGACGGTGGAGGAAAATATTCGTCGGAATGCGAATTATGTGTTGGAGCGAGATGGTCGGATTATTGCGACGGTAACGGTGGCTTTTCCGTGGGCGCTTGGTGAGCGTTCGATTCAGCCGTATCCATTTATTTGGTGGTTCGCGGTGGACCCAGAATTTAAGCGACAAGGGATTGGGACGGCGCTTTTGGATTATGTGGAGCAACGTGTGTTGGTGGATCAGATCAAGGCGCCAGCGGTTTACTTGGCTACGGCGACGCGGCATCCTTGGCTCGTTTCGATTTATGAACATCGCGGGTATGTTGGCTTTTATGAGCATGAATATGAGGGCGACAATATTGTCTTTTTGCGCAAGGTTTTGAATGAGGAGCTTTTTGCGGAGTTGGGAAATGTGGAAGTGCTTGTAAATCAAGAATAAGGGGAGATTTGATGAAAAATGGGTTTTTGGGGCTTTGTTAGTTGTGGCGAGTGGTGTGTTGCTCGCGGGTTGTGGACTCGGAACGGATACTGGGGCGTCTAGTGATGCGCTTACGAAGGATGGCAAGGACGTTAAGACGATTGTTGTTGGGACGGGAACGCAATTTCCGAATATCTGCTTTATTGATGATAAGGGGAATTTGACGGGATATGATGTGGAGCTTGTAAAGGCGCTGGATAAGAAGCTGCCGCAGTATAAGTTTGAGTTTAAAACAATGGATTTTTCTAATTTATTACTGAGTTTGCAAACGAATAAAATCGACTTCGTGGCGCATCAGATGGAAGTGAACGATGAGCGGAAGGAGAAGTTTTTATTTAATAAGGAGCCGTATAATGTTTTTCCGTTGCAAGTGGCGGTAAACGAGAAGAATACGGACATAAAATCGGTCGCGGATTTGGCTGGTAAAACGGCGATTGTGAGTGCTACGAGTAATTCAGCGGTGTATTTGGAGAAGTACAACAAGGAACATGGCGACAAAATTAATATCGTGTATTCGGGAACTGGAAACAATGATGCGACGAATCAAATTAGAACTGGTCGCGCGGATGCTACGATTACAACACCGTTCGCGGTGAAATTGCTGAATGAGCAAGCAGATGCCCAGCAAAAAGTAGTCGGGGAACCTGTGCTGAATTCGAAAGTATATTTCTTATTGCGCAAAAATGAGTCGCAGTTATCGGATGATTTGGACGGGGCACTCAAAGAGTTGAAAAAAGAAGGCGTGGTGAGTAAGCTGAGCAAGAAATGGCTTGGTGCGGATTATTCGGTTGATTTTTAAAGTGAGGTGAGGCGCGAATGGGGAAGGCGTTTGATTGGCATTTGATTTTTGATTTCATTCCGACATTGTTGGAATATTTGATGGTAACGTTGCAAGTGTTGGTGTATGCGACGGTGATTGGGTTGATTTTGGGCATGATTTTGGCGGTCATTCGATTGTTTCGGGTGCCTGTGCTTAGCCAGCTCGTCGTTGTGTTCCTTTCGTTTATTCGCGGAACACCGATGTTGATTCAGTTATTTCTAGTATTTTACGGTTTACCAGCGTTGTTACTTGTGTTTGGTGTCGATATTTCGCGGATGGCACCGGCGTATTTCGTGATTATTACGTATGCGTTGCGAGATGGCGCGATTTTTTCAGAGATTTTCCGAAGTGCGATTAAGGGCGTGGATTATGGGCAAACAGAAGCTGCAATGTCGGTTGGCATGAGTCAGGCGCAGGGCTTTTTCCGGATTGTGTTGCCGCAAAGTGCGAGTATTGCTTTTCCGAATGTGGCGAACTCGATCATTAGTTCATTGAAAGACACGTCGCTTGCGTTTACGATTGGGATTATGGATATGATGGGGCGCGGGGAAGCGCTGATTGCGGCTACAGCTCATGCGCTGGAAGTTTATATCGCGATGTCGATTATTTACTACGCGGTTGTTCTCATCCTGGAACAACTGGCAAAAGTATTTGAAAAACGTGCCAACCGTCATAAGGCGCCAGTTGTTGCGCTAGATTAAGAGAAAAGGAGGCGAAGTACGCGATGCAACTGGATTTTCCGTTTATTTGGGAGGCTTTTAAAGAGATTTTGGCGGCGTTACCGCTCACGTTATTACTCACATTTGTGCCGTTAGTTGTCGGTTTTCTCATTGGGCTTGGCGTCGCTTTGGCGCGAATTTACCGTACGCCGGGCGTGTATCATGTGGCGAATGGCTATGTGTCCTTTGTTCGGGGGACGCCGATTGTAATGCATATTATGCTGATATATTTTGGCTTGCCGCTTTTGCTTGATACGCTTTCAAAACGGTACGACTGGACATTCAATATTAACAGTGTGCCAATCACTATTTTTGTACTGATTGCGTTGTCGCTTAGCGCAGGAGCTTATCTTTCTGAAATTATCCGTTCGGGCATTGTTGCGGTACCGAGTGGTCAAATGGAGGCGGGTTATTCCGTCGGGATGACGAAATTCCAAGTGATGACGCGAATTATTTTACCGCAGGCGCTAGCGCAGTCGATTCCGAATTTGACGAATATCGTGGTTGGCTTTTTGCAAGCTTCGTCGATTGCTTTTCTCGTTTCGGTCAAAGAAATTACGGGAACGGCGCAAATCGTGGCTTCTAGCAATCTGAAGTTTCTCGAAGCATTTATCGCGGCAGGCTTGCTTTATTGGGGCGTCACCATCATCATCGAGCTCGTCGCGTCATTGATTGACCGTAAAGCCACGGCCTATAATCGAGGAGGGATTGGATGATCCGCTTACAAGGAATAAAAAAACAGTTCGGAAAACAAGAAGTGCTAAAAGGCATTGATTTAACGATAAACAAAGGCGAGGTAATCACAATTCTAGGCCCTAGTGGCTCCGGCAAAACGACCTTACTTCGCTGCCTCAACTACTTAGAAAAACCAAACGGCGGCACAATCGAAATCGGTCATGTGACGGTAGCCACCGAAAAAGCGACTAAAAAAGACATTATTGCGCTACGGAAACAAACAGCGATGGTATTCCAACATTATAATTTATTCGCCCATAAAACGGTCATCCAAAACGTGATGGAGGGCTTAATCGTCGCTCAAAAAGTGAAAAAAGCAGAGGCTAGAGCTAGAAGTGAAGCCATTTTGACAAAAGTCGGACTTGGTGATAAATTAGGTTTTTATCCGAGTCAGCTCTCTGGTGGGCAGCAGCAACGTGTTGGTATTGCTCGTGCGTTAGTTTTGAATCCAGAGGTTATTCTTTTTGATGAGCCTACTTCGGCGCTTGATCCGGAGCTTGTCGGTGAGGTTTTGGCGGTTATTAAAGCGATTGCGGAGGAAGGAATGACGATGGTTGTTGTGACACATGAAATGCAATTTGCAAAAGAAGTGTCGGATCATGTGTTGTTTATGGCGGATGGTGTTGTGGTAGAAGAAGGAAGCCCGATTGAGCTATTTGGTGCACCGAAGCAAGAACGAACACGCCAATTTTTGCGTCGAATTTCTGGAGACGTCTCTGTCCCATCAGTCGTTGTTCCAGTGCCAGAAGAATGGCCGAAAGCATCGACAGCCTACTAAAAGTCGCTTTTTTACTCTTTACCTTTACTAGGAAATATGCTATCATAAAAGGTAGTCAAAAAGAGGACGGTTTTAGGAGGAAAGAGCATGAATACAGCGTTAACAGTTTTACTTGTTATTGTATCTATATTGTTAATCATCGTAGTTGTTCTTCAGCCAGGTAAGAGTAACGGGTTATCCGGAGCAATCTCTGGTGGAGCAGAAGAGCTATTTGGTAAACAAAAAGCAAGAGGTTTAGAACGTATCTTGCATCGCACAACGATTGTTTTAGCAGTAATATTCTTTGCAATCTTAATTGCTTTAGGATTTTTCTTGTAATTATAAACGTGATGACTCCACCTGATTTTTTAGGTGGAGTTTTTATTTGGAAATAAGCGCTTATTCTAGTATGGTCAGGTGAACTTCAATCCCTTCTTTTTGAAATTTGGGTATATAGAAGGTACACTAGTAACAATGATATTTTATAGAACGAAGGGGATTTTTGATATGAAGATGAAGGCGCCACAGCCATTTTTATTTGAGACAGGGAAACGGGCGGTATTGCTACTGCACGGGTTTACGGGAAGTTCGGCGGATGTGCGGATGTTAGGACGGTTTTTGCAGGATAATCATTATACGTGCTACGCGCCGCAGTATAAGGGTCATGGTGTTTCGCCTGATGTTTTGTTGACGACGGGGCCGGCTGATTGGTGGCAGGATGTGCTTGATGCGTACGACCATTTGAAATCGCTTGGTTATGAGGAGATTGCGGTGGCTGGGCTTTCGCTTGGTGGGTTGTTCTCGCTGAAACTGGGATATAATCGGCCGCTCAAAGGGATTGTGGCGATGAGTACGCCGACGCGGATGGATAGTTCTTCGCCGATTATTCAAGGATTCTTGGACTATGTGCGGAATTATAAGAAGTATGAAGGCAAAACGCCAGAGCAGATTGATGCGGAAATGCTTGCTTATGCGGATGCACCGATGGACACGATTGCGAAGCTAAAAGATGAGATTAATGAGGTTATTCCGCAAATTGATCTGATTTATGCGCCGATTATGGTTGCTCAAGGAAAAAAAGATCAGATGGTAGATGTAAATGGTGCGGAATTGATTTATAATAAGGTAGAGTCAGAACAAAAGGAACTGAATTGGTACGAGAATTCTGGACATGTAATTACGATTGATAAGGAAAAGGCGCAGTTGCAAGATGATATTTTAGCCTTTTTAAATACGCTCGATTGGCATGTTTAAGTTTTTGAAAGAGAGAGGAGGGAAACAATGAAAAAAATTGAAGAGAGATTATTAGATTTTATGAAGGAATCGCCGAAAACGACATTTTCATTAGATGATTTAGAAACGGAAATGGCGCTGCAAGATGCGGACGATTTTAAGGCGATGGTGAAGTCGCTTGTTGCGATGGAGGATCGTGGGGATGTGATTCGGACGAAGAAGAATCGCTATGCGTTACCGAAGGAACTAGATTTTGTGAAGGGGACTTTCCGGGCGCATGAGAAGGGATTTGGATTTGTTCTTCCGGAAGAGCAGGAGATGGATGATATTTTCATTCCGCCGACGCAAGTGAATAATGCGATGAACGGGGACGTTGTTTTTGCGAATATCACGAAGATGAAGGGTGATAATTTAGCAGAAGGAACGATTCACAAAATTGTGGAACGCAAAACGTCGCAAATTGTTGGTACGTATATGGAGGATCTGATTGGGGAACCGATTGTGATTCCTGATGATAAACGGACATTTGGTGAGGTGGAAATTGATCTTGATAATGGTTTGAAACCGGTGGATGGTCATAAGGTTATCGTTGAATTGACGGACTATCCGAAGAATCATAGCCGTGCGCGTGGTATTGTGAAAATGATTATTGGGCATCGGAATGATCCGGGTGTTGATATTTTATCTATTATTCATAAACATGGGATTCCGATTGCTTTTCCAGACGATGTGATGGAGCAGGCGAATGCGGTTCCAGCGGAGATTGCGGAAAGCGAAATAGGTGAGCGCCGCGACCTGCGTGATGAAGTGATCATTACGATTGATGGCGCGGATGCGAAAGATTTGGATGATGCGGTAACGGTGACGAAATTGCCCAATGGTAATTATAAGCTTGGCGTGCATATTGCGGATGTAAGTTCGTATGTGACGGAGGGCTCGGCGCTGGATCGTGAGGCATTTGAGCGTGGCACGAGTGTGTATTTAGTGGATCGGGTTATTCCGATGATTCCGCATCGTTTGTCGAACGGGATTTGTTCGTTAAATCCGCATGTGGACCGCTTTACGATGTCTTGTGAAATGGAAATTGATGAGACGGGTACAGTTGTTTCGCATGAGATTTTTGAAAGTGTGATTAAAACAACGGAGCGTATGACGTATTCGGATGTTAATGATATTTTAGTGCATGAAGATGCGGAATTGCGTGAGAAATATGCGACCATTGTACCGATGCTAGAGGAAATGCATGCGTTGTCGCGGATTTTGCATAAGAAACGGGACGCGCGTGGGGCTATTGATTTTGATTTTAAAGAAGCGCGTATTGTGGTTGATGATGATGGGCATCCGACGGGCGTTGTGACGCGGGAACGGTCTGCTGGTGAGCGCTTGATTGAAGAGTTCATGTTGGCGGCCAATGAGAGCGTTGCGGAGCATTTTTATTGGATGCAAGTGCCGTTTATTTACCGTATCCATGAAAATCCGCGTGAAGAGAAGTTGCAGCGTTTCTTTGAGTTTATTACGAATTTCGGTTTAATTGTGAAGGGGACGGCGAATGATGTGCATCCGCGGGCTTTGCAGCAAGTTTTGGATGAGGTAAAAGGTAAACCGGAAGAGATGGTTGTGTCAACGATTATGTTGCGTTCGATGCAGCAAGCGAAATATGATACGGCGAACATGGGTCACTTTGGCTTGTCAACGGAGTATTATACACATTTCACGTCTCCGATTCGTCGCTATCCGGATTTGATTGTGCATCGTTTAATTCGTGAATATTTGATACATGGCAACATTGATGATGCGACGCTTGCGAAATGGGGCGAACGTCTTCCTGAAATCGCCGAGCATACATCAAAAATGGAGCGTCGAGCTGTGGAGGCAGAACGTGAAACGGATGAACTGAAGAAAACGGAATACATGGTGCAACATGTGGGTGAAATTTTCAAAGGTATTATTAGTTCGGTGACGAATTTTGGTTTGTTTATTGAACTGCCAAATACAATCGAAGGGCTTGTACACGTGAGCACAATGAAAGGTGACTACTTCCAGTTCCATCAGAACCAGTTAGCGATGATTGGGGAGCGAACAGGGCAGGTTTACCGGATTGGTGATGAAGTCGAAGTCGAAGTAACGAAGGTCGATGTGGACCATCGCGAAATTGATTTTGCTTTGCGCAGTCTTGGGAAAGAATCGCCAGGCTTTAAACGGAACAAGAAAACCGTGGAAGTCTCCAAATCATTTAAGAAAAATAAAGGTCGTCCGGGTGGCGGCGATAAGAAACGAAATGACGGACCGTCGCGCAAGAAAGAAAAAGACGAAGGCGAATGGTACGCAAAACCGAAGAAGAAAAAGAAAAAACCATTTTACCAAGGTGTGGCAAAAGGTACGAAATCGAAGAAGCCGCGCCGTTAGAAGGGAGGATGTACGATGCCTAAAGGTGAAGGACGTTTAGTAGCACAAAATAAGAAAGCGCGTCATGACTATGCGATTGAAGAAACGTTTGAAGCAGGAATTGTGCTCCAAGGAACGGAGATTAAATCGGTTCGTAATGCGCGCGTAAACTTGAAAGATGCATATGCCAGAGTGGATCGTGGCGAAGTTTTTCTGCATAATATGCACATTAGTCCATATGAGCAGGGCAACCGCTACAATCATGATCCGCTTAGAACACGCAAGTTATTGTTACACAAGAAACAGATCAGCAAGCTTATCGGCGAGACAAAAGAGGCAGGGTACTCCATTGTACCGCTGAAAATGTACATTAAAGACGGCTATGCAAAGGTGCTAATCGGTGTGGCAAAAGGTAAAAAGAAATATGACAAACGTGAAGATTTGAAACGCAAAGAAGCGAAGCGTGATGTGGAGCGAGCGTTTAAAGAAAGACAGCGTTAAGAGCGGGAAGGCCAAATAGGTATGTGTGGGAAGTGCATATTTATTTGGCTTTTTCTAGCAACAGAAAATGGGAGTGTAGGTAATGATTTCAACGAGGGTGATGAAGTTTGAAGCGTTGATGAAACTTGTGGACAATGGGGAGTTGGAACAGGCAAGGGAAATCGCGCAAAGTTATGTGGAAGCGCAACCACGAAATTTTGTAGGGTATTTGTGTTTGGCGTATGTGGCGTTTGCGGGAGATGAAGATAAAGTTGCCGCAGAGGCTTATGTGGAAGAAACGTTGCGACATGATCCACGCTGTGAAGAAGCGATGCGACTTGGCGTGATGATTTGGATGGGTAGTGACAACGCCGCTAAAGAGAAATATTATATTGAACAGGGCCTGCGCTACGCATCGCGGGAGGCGTTTTATCCGTATCGAATGGGGACTTTGCTGGAATCTCGAAATTTGAAAGAAGCCGCCCCTTATTTTGAAAAAGCAGCTGGGTTGGATGCGCGCAATGCGTTGTATGCTGGGAAGTACAGCAATGTGATGTATCAGCTCGGCAAGAAGAAAGTAGCGCGTGACTACATGCAGCGTGCGCTTAATTTAGAACCGACTCACGCGGAGAATGTGCAGAATTTTGCACAATGGAGCTTTGAAGATGGTCATTTTAAAATAGCACGAGATTTATCCGAACGGGCGTTACAAACGAAGCATGATACAGAGTCGGCACGATTAGTTCACCAAGCCGTTCCAACTAGTAATTGGCTTGTGGCAACGGTTCTGCGAATCGGTCTTATTTTTATAGCTCCATTCAAAGGACGCAAAACAACTGCAAAAATGATGCTGGGCTTCGTTTTAGGCCTCTGGATTCTGTGCATACCGCTATTTTTCATCAACAATTTAGTGGGAATGATTGGCGTTACGACCGTGTTAGCTCTAGGTGTGGTGACGAGCCTAATCAGCAAGGCCATACGCGCAAAACTAACACTAGACGTAGAATCTCCGAAAGCGCAAGTAAAGCAAGTCGCAAAGCCAGTAATAAAAGCGCCACCAGCTAAAAAAGTAGCAGAAATTCAGCCGTCAAAACCAATAAAGCGGGAACAAAATCGGGAAATAAACCCGCCGCTAGGTAAGAAAGCAATGCAACCAGCTAAAATCAATCTTAAAATCTTTATTGTTCCAGCGATTATTTTGGCAGTCATTGGTTTTGGCTTAATGGAAGACAATTCTGCCGATGACTACGATTCGTATTCGTACGATGACATGGCAGGCGGTTCCGAAGAAGCAGATAACTTTTTTACGATCCGAAATAGTCTCGAAAACGAAGAAGACATCGCGCAAGGTGATGTCATTGACGAAAGCTTCTATCCAGCTTTCAAAAAACTAATGAGTCAGCCTAAATTGAAAGAACAGTTCCGCGGTTCCTACACAACAGGAGAATATCTTGATGATGGCGAGTTGCAATATCTTAAAATCGAGGATGATTCTGGAGATTTACAATTCCTAACCGAATTTAAAGACTATAAACTGCACGACATCTACGGCACTGGCTGGGATGACACAGAAGCTGGGAAAGCCCGCTATACCGAGTTATTACAAGCATTTGATGAAGAGCAAGGTATAAGCGACGGCGTTTTAGAAGAAGCGCATATGAAGCTTATCCAAGCCAGTTTTGCGTCAAACGATAGCGATCATAAGGTAGCACTTACAATGGTTGGCGAGGATTTCCAAGATACCTTCACAGATATGATGAATGACGATGCAGTGAAAAACCAATTTATCGCCAGCACGAATTTCGTTTTCATAGACGATAGCGACTACCAGTACCTCAAAATGACTGATGACAATGACGGAGAGCCACTCATCGCGCAATTTGAAGATAAAAATTTGGTCTACATGTATGGCGCGGATTGGAGTGAGGATGACGAGGATCAAGCAAGATACGAAGAAATACTGAGTGATTTAGATTGGGAAGACTCATTGTAATATTGAAACCACCCGATAATTGGCTTTAACTTGCCATTTGAGAGCAGTTCGTGTATAATATAATTTGCTGTACACGAGCCTCGAGGGGACGTTACGGATTCGACAGGGATAGTTCGAGCTTGGATTGCGAGTCGGGGGGATCGGCCTCGTTACAAACGTCAAAGCCAATAATAACTGGCAAAACTAATAACAACCTAGCTTTCGCTGCCTAAGAACAGTCGATAGCTGATCCTCCGTGCATCGCCCATGTGCTACGGTAAGGGTCTCAAATGAAGTGGGATACGATTTTAAGTCTCCGTCTGGGGCTTAGAAGAAGAGCATAATCAGACTAGCTTTGCGAAAGCCTGTTGTCGGGCCGCTGCATATGCGAAACCCCAATACGATGACTACGCTCGTAGAAGTCTAAGTGCCGTTATTTCTGGACGTGGGTTCGACTCCCACCGTCTCCATTACATGGAGAAACGCTTGAAGCATTGATATACAATGTGCTTCAAGCGTTTTTTTTGTACTTTAATCGAGTTTTGAACATCAAATTGAAATGAAACTTGTTTTTTACGCTAAAATAGGCAGAAAATGAACGAAATGAAAAATATTTGCCACGCGTCCTTAAATGGGGGGTTACAAAAGCGTATGGAAATTGGTTGGATGCGGCTGTTTATTATACCAAAAATGTCCTCCAGTGACAGAAACACCAAAACCAAATGTGCCAAGTAGTGCAAAAGTAAAGGTCTTGCCAAGTGCTAAAACGTGCGCTATTGGACATGCTATTTTAGCTTTTACTAATGGTAGACAATACACAATTTTACAAACAAAAGCGGATCGCGTGCGACTCTCAGGGATTAACTCGTGGAGGTACAACCGAGATGTGGAAGTGATGAAGGCAAGGGGCGCCCCACCTGTAATGTCCAAAAAGATCTATTTACCAGCTTTATATAACATTTGACATATAACTAAAATCGTTATATACTCAAAAATATGAAATATAGAACAAAAGGAGAATATGTTATGTTGAAAGCATTGAGCAAAAAGAAGGTAAGAATGTTAGCAGTAGCAATGTCATGTTCTTTTGCATTTACAGTAGCATCACCAGCTTTAAATGTCTATGCAGAAGAAAGTTTAGAAGATGTAACGTCATCAGTAGAAACAAATCAATTTGATGTGGATGCTTCCCAAGCAATTTCTGAAATTGATAGTGTAGGAGTAGAAAAAGTTGTAAGTGAAGATGCGCCAAGCACCTCAAATATTCGATTGCTTAAAGCAGCAGCTTATAAAAATAAGACCTATTCTTATAAGCGAGGTGGCTTTGCAGCGTGGTGTAGAGATAATATAAGTTATAGATATAATGGAACTACAGTGGCGGAAAATAGTAAGTGGCAAGAAACTGGCTATCTTTTTCCCAATATTATTTCAAAAAAAGGAATCAAACTCATTGCCACTGGTACAGGATACAGAGATTATAGAGGTACAAAAACATATAAAATTGGAACACCAAGCCCATGGGGAGACGTTGCCTTCAGCGCATTTGATAAAACAGATCAATATAGAGTGAAATCTAACGGTTCTGGTTATCTGAAATAGAGATGTTAGGACTCGATTATGTAATGCACTTGCAATGTGTATTCCTAAATTTGCAACTGCATTACTTTTAAAAAAAATTGATTAGTGGGGTGATAAAATGCTAGAAATTATCAATTTAGAAAAGCGATATAAGAATAAAAAAATACTAGCTAATATTAATTTAAAGCTTGATTCCGAAGGTATTATTTTCTTTTTAGGGAAAAATGGAGCTGGAAAAACTACTTTTTTTTAATTGCATTATGGGCTTTGAAAATTATTCAGGTGAAATTGTTAAACCAATAAATATTGCAGCAGTTTTTGATGAGTCACAATTATATAGTAATTTAAATGCACAGGATAATATAAAATTATTGGTTGGAAGAGATTTAGAGCAAGAGGAACGAGTATTGCTACTGAAGTACATAGATGACAGCGTGCTAGAGAGAAAAACAGGATCGTATTCACTAGGGCAAAAGAAGATTCTATCTATTCTTATTGCCATGTTTACAAAACCAGAAATGCTAATCTTAGATGAAGTATCTAATGGTTTAGATTACGAAACGGCAAAGCAAGTTAAAAATTTGTTAGTATCATGCAAAGATAAAATGCTTATTTTGGTTTGTGGACATCAATTTGATTTTTATAATCAGATATTGGATGAAGTGTTTGTAATAAATGACATGCAATTAGTTCATGCCGATATAACGAAGTTTACCGATTTGGAGAGCGTATATGAACAATATGTGGGCTGATGTAAGGATTCAATTATTTTATCAATGGAAGGCAAAATATCTTATTTTATTATTTATATCACTTATCTTGATGTGTGTGTTTTCTAGTTATACACAATATAGTGCACTTCATCAGAAAGAAAATCGATTTAATATTACGATGGAGACGTATGAACAAGATGGAATTACATTGAAGCAGGCACTTTCAGAGGAGCTAAAAATTAAGACGGATGGCAATTCGGAAGAGATAAGTAATTCATTAAAATATGATTATTACCGTGTTATTGCGGCAAAAGTGGCATTAAATCCTTTAAATGCGCCCAATCAAATTTTTACATCGATTGCAATTATAATCTTGCCCATTCTTTTTGGAGTATATAGTTGTCATGTTGCTTTCTTTGATTATAAATATAGAACGATTAAGCATCAGTTATTATTACGAGGTTATAGATCTTTTTATTTTAGTAAGCTTATATCTATAGGCATGGTTGCTGTTGCTACTACTCTTACTACAATTGTGCTTTCAACAGGAATACAGTATTTATTTAATTTATTAGTGGGCGTTCAGCCTAATACAAGTGTGAACTACTTGTCGAAACTCCCCTTACAGTTTCTGTATCAAAGTTTAGTATTTATTTTATTTGGAATGTTTTTCTTCACACTAACAATTATGATTCGTTCGACGTTAGTGAGTATAGTCACGTTATTTTTATACATGTTTATTCTACCAAATTTGGGCGGCTATGATCTGAAAAACTTGATGCTTCTTACAATATCTAAAATATATAATACATCTGCCTCAACAATGGAAGTAGTATCAGGAGTGGATACAAATATTATAGCTGGTTACTTAATTGTTATCATTGTGTGTATTGTACTTACAGTTATTTCTTACGCGTGGAATAAAAAAAGGTTATGCCCTAAACTTTGAAATTTATAATATTGAAATAATTTCTACCGTGTTGTTGCGAAAATATATGACTATACTTCTAAAGAAAAAGTAGTGCTAAAATAATTTGCCACAAGAGTGATTTATGGGATAGTGCAAGAGCACCTTTGATGAACGGTTATACGGTTACCACCCCCATTAAATGAAGAAAACGCTTGAGAACATTGCCTAACCAATGATTCCAAGCGTTTTTTTCATCTATCAAAAATGTCCCTTAGTCTTCTTATAGAAATAAATCGGCAATCCAATCACTGTTAAAGCAAGTCCAATTCCCGCGTTAAGCGGTTGTGTATACAATGTATTCAACACAATAAATACTCCGCCGCAAATCGCGATAATCGGAATCACAGGATAAAGTGGGACTTTATACGGCCGTTTCAGTTCTGGTTCTCGTTTTCGCAAAACAAATACGGCAATAAATGTGAGCGTGTAAAAAATCCAAATTACGAATATTAGCATGTCTGTTAATTGATTGAATCCTCCGGTGAATATCATGATAACCGAGATGATTAAAATAATATTCCCGCCGTTATACGGAATGCTACTCTTCTTACCAAGTTTCTGAAACCAGTTACTAAATGGTAGTTGATTATCTAATGCCATTGCATAGGGAATGCGGATTCCTGTCATTGTATAACCGTTGATTGTACCGAAAACCGAGATTAAAATGCCAATGGTTATTAGCTTCCCGCCGACCGAACCAAAAATGACATTGGCTACATCGGATGCTGGTGTCGCTGTAGCTGCGAGTGAAGCAGCGGGCATAACGAATAGGTACGCGATATTGATAAGTAAGTACACTAACATAACCCCTGTTAACCCGAATACAATCGCTTTTGGCAAGTCTTTCTTCGGATTTTTCATTTCGCCTGCGATGTTTCCAACGTGAATCCAACCGTCGTATGCAAACATAGTGGCAACAAGTCCAGAACCAAGGCTAGTTAAGAACGAATGCTCTTCTACGCTAATCGGAAATAACCGGAACGCCACATCTCCTTGATAAAACAGACCAAATAGAATGATTAAAATGAGCGGTATGAGCTTACAAATCGTTGTGAGGGCTTGGAGTGACCCCGCTACTTTGGCTCCGATAAAATTCATTAACATAATAAATGCTGCAGCCGCGATGGCCACAGGTACGATGATTGCATCACTCGCTTGGAATAAATTCGCGACTTGTGTGGCGAAGATGATGGACAAGGCTGCGATATTAGCTGGGAAGTAAATCACCGTTTGTGCCCAGCCGAGAAGATAGGCGGTTAGCTTGCCGTAAGTTTTTTGTAGATAGATCATCATTCCGCCGGTTTGTGGGATGGCTGCTGAAAGTTCTGCTGCCGTTAATCCACCGCAAATGGTAATGACACCTCCTAGAATCCAAGCTAAAAGCCCAAGCCCTGCTGTCCCGGTTGCTGAATAAACTGCTTCTGGTTTGAAAAAGACACCTGAACCGATAACCGTTCCCATGACGACAGTGAGTGCGGTGAAAAAGCCAATGTCTTTTCTCAGTTTCTGATTTTCCATATGTTTCCCCTTACTTGTCAATTGTTTCATAGATTACTTTAGCCATTGCGCTAAGATTAATAGCCCTGTATACAAAAAAATTAATGCTTTAATACTGTAACATTTTTAAACTTATTTGTCAGCTTTTCCAACATATCTTTTGTCATTTTGTCTAGGTCGTATTGCGGATTGAAATTCCATTCATTTTTAGCACAACTTGCGTCTAAGGAATCTGGCCATGAATCCGCAATTTGTTGACGAAGGGGATCAATGTCGTATGTCATTTTAAAGTCAGGGATGAACTTGCGAATCGATGTTGCGATTTGTTCAGGCTCCAAGCTCATAGCAGTAATATTAAAGGCATTGCGATGCACTAACTGATTTGGTTCCGCTCTCATTAATTCGATGATAGCTTCAATTGCGTCAGGCATATACATCATGTCCATGTAAGTTCCAGGCGCGATGAAAGAGGTATAGCTTTTGTGCTTGATAGCTTCATAATAAATATTAACGGCATAATCGGTTGTGCCACCACCAGGTTCAGTCTTGTAGGAAATCAAACCAGGGAAGCGAACGCCGCGGGTATCTACGCCAAATTTTTGATAGTAGTAGTCGCATAATAATTCGCCACTTACTTTCGTTATACCGTACATGGTTGTTGGGCGCTGAAGCGTGTCTTGTGGGGTGTTTGCAGTAGGAGTTTTAGGCCCAAATGATCCGATAGAGCTCGGTGTGAAGAATTTCAAATGAAGATCACGAGCAACTTCTAGTGCATTTATGAGACCGCCCATATTCAAATTCCACGCAAGTTGTGGCTTTTCTTCGGCAACAGCAGAAAGCAAGGCCGCAAGATGAATAATCGTATCGACTTCATATTTACGCGCCAAAACCATCATCCGTGCTTTATCCGTTACATCTAAAATTTCAAAAGGCCCGCTTTCAATGACTTCGTTTCCAGCGACATGACGAATATCGGTCGCAATGACACTGTCACGCCCATTTTCTTCACGCAGTCGAAGCGTTAATTCAGAGCCAATTTGGCCTAAGCAACCTGTAATAAGTACTCTTTTCATTAATAAAACCTCCATTTTAGTCAAAATCCTGTCTATATATTGAATTAAAATAAGGTATAGTTAGATTTGGTTTATAACTAGAGTTTGGCTGTTCGAGCATTGGAAAAAATGTGAACACAGTCGCTCTTTTTTAGTTAATAACATTTAGTTCCTTACCAATTTTTTCGTAAACCGCTATAACTACATCGAGCATTTCCTTGGTGTGTACAGAGGTTGGCATATTACGAACGCGTCCAGTTCCTTTTGGTACCGTGGGAAAGACAATAGATTTTGCATAAACGCCTTCTTCAAACAAACGACATGAAAATTGTTGCGTCAGCTTCTCATCACCAATGATGCATGGTGTAATCGGTGTTTCAGAATGACCGATGTCAAAACCTAAATTGGCAAGTCCTTGTTTTAAATAAGTGCCGTTATCCCAAAGTTTTGTCAAGCGCTCTGGATCATGTTCCATAATGTCGATTGCTTCGATACAAGCTGCGGCCGTGGCAGGTGTTAGGGAAGTGGAGAACAGGAATGGTCTTGCGCGAACTTTTAGCCAGTCAATCAATTGTTGGGAGCCTGCAACGTAACCACCTACAGCGCCAATGGCTTTGGATAGTGTGCCTATTTGCAGGTCGATTTTGTCGGATAGTCCGAAATGTTTGACTGTACCAGCACCGCCACCCAATACGCCAGAACCATGTGCGTCATCGATATACGTAAGGAGACCAAATTCTTCCGCGATTTCAACGATTTCTGGAATTTTAGCAATATCCCCATCCATTGAAAAAACGCCGTCTGTGATATACATCAATTTTTCGTAGCGACCACTTTCGGTAGCTTCTTTTGCGACGCGACGTAAGTCATCCATGTCTTGGTGTTTGGCACGCAAGACTTTGGCGCCTGACAAACGGCAACCGTCAATGATGGACGCATGATTGAGTTCATCGGAAATGATTGCATCGTTTTTCGTCATGATAGCTGAAATTGCCCCCATGTTACAGTTGAATCCGGATTGGAAAGCAATCGCAGCTTCGGTGTGTTTGAACTCGGCAAGCTTGGCCTCCAGTACATTGTGGATTGTCATTGTGCCATTAATGGTACGCACAGCACCAGCGCCAACACCGTATGCTTCTGTCGCGGCAATGGCTTTTTCTTTTAGGCGAGCGTCGTTGGAAAATCCTAAGTAATTGTTGGACGATAGGTTGATGAGATCCATGCCATTGATTTTGATAATCGCGCCGTTTGGACCTTCCATCGTATCGATTGTGTTGTAAAGCCCTTTATCTTGCAATGCTTGCAGCTGTGGTTCTAAAAATGCCTGTAAAATGTTGTTTGTCATCTTGTACTGCCTCCTATTTTATGATATATTTCTATACTTATCGCGCTTGTGTCGGGCTCAGAGCATTTCACCAGCGCGGCGTTACCTAATGCCAGTAGCCAATCGTGTGGATATGC
Organism: Paenilisteria riparia FSL S10-1204; assembly: GCF_000525995.1. Taxonomy (GTDB): domain Bacteria; phylum Bacillota; class Bacilli; order Lactobacillales; family Listeriaceae; genus Listeria_A; species Listeria_A riparia. The sequence goes on from NZ_AODL01000011.1 coordinate 63,151, forward strand.
CAGGTGTTTTTAATTCTAAAAATTTTTGAAGGATGGCAAGCATCATGCTATTAAAACGTGCAGAAAAGAAGCAAATTTAGGCAGGTATATATTTTTGGTTTTAGATAGAATCGGGTATACTAGAGAAAAGGAGGCACACGTGATGAAAGTTCAATGGCAAGTAATCGTTGGGATTATTATTGCAATTTTAATTATTATTTTCGGTACAACAAATATGGGAACGGTGGATGTCCAGCTTATGTTTTGGACCGTGCAGTGGCCATTAATTATTGTTATTCTAGGTTCGGTTGTGGCAGGTGCGTTGCTCGTGCTCTGTTTTAATTACTATCGCACACGGAAGAAACGTAAATTGGCAACTGGCGGACAACAAAAAATCTCCAAAAGCCAAAAATAAGTGACTTTCGGAGACTACCGATTATTTTAAAATTTTACGATGGAACTGTTGATGGGAGTCGTGTGTTTGTTGATGCGGCTTCCCATGAATGTTCTCCGCGAATGGTTTCTTCTCTTTTTCGTGTGGTAGAGCGTCACTTATTTTCGGGGTGTGAATCGCTTGTGAGGTCTGACTTTTCTTAGAATTGGTCATTTTTTAAAACCTCCTTTCTTGTTTCTTACCCTAAATCAATGAATTAAAACGGCATTTCTTTTGGAAGTGCTTTTTTGTTTGCGCAAATGGCAACAGGTTATTGACATCTGATTTTCTATCCTTTAGAATGGATTTATAAACGATAATGAAAATCATTCTCAATTATAAAAGGTGGGTGATGGCTTGAAAAGGGCGATTCTTGTTGTTGTTTTTGTCATATTGGCGCTATTATCAGTTTTTATTGGTGTACAGAAGATTTCTATAATACATATATTTTCGTTGACGAGTGAACAATGGGATATTATTCGGATTAGCAGAATACCTAGGCTGGTAAGTATCATATTAGCAGGCGCTGGCATTAGCATTTGCGGGATGATTATGCAAAGTTTAACGCAAAATAAATTCGTGTCACCCACGACAGCAGGAACGATGGATGCGGCGCGACTTGGGATATTAGTTTCGTTGCTTGTATTTACGACAGCGAGTCCGTTAGTGAAAATGGGTGTGGCATTTTTATTTGCATTATTGGGAACATTTATTTTTATGCAACTATTAGAGCGGATTCCTTTTAAAGACACGATTTTTATTCCGCTTGTGGGTTTGATGTTTGGCGGGATTCTAAGTTCGATTACGACGTTTTTTGCATATAAATTTGATTTGATTCAGAATATTTCTTCTTGGTTGCAGGGCGATTTTTCGATGGTTCTAAAAGGGCGGTATGAGTTGCTTTATGTGACGGTGCCGTTGCTAGTAATCGCGTATGTGTATGCAAATCAGTTTACAGTTGTTGGTATGGGCGAGACGTTTTCGCGGAATTTAGGACTTTCTTACAAGACAATCATGCGGATTGGTTTAGTGATTGTGGCGTTTATTACGGCATCGGTTGTTCTTACGGTTGGTATGATACCGTTTTTGGGATTGATTGTGCCGAATATTGTTTCGATTTATCGGGGCGATAACATGAAGAAGACACTTTTTGATACGGCGGTTTTTGGCGCGACATTTTTGCTTTTTTGCGATGTTTTGGGACGGGTCATTATTTACCCGTACGAGGTGTCGATTAGTCTGATGGTTGGGATCATCGGGAGCGCGATTTTTATTTATCTGCTGATGAGGAGAAAAGCGTATGCGTAAAAATTGGATTTTAGCAGGTATTGTTGTGATTTTGATGGCTAGTTATTTGTTTTTGTTTATGGGTGGAAATCCGGCGTTCGCGCTTACACTTCGGTCGACTAGACTAGTAGCGATTGTGTTTACAGGTGTGGCAATTGCGGTTTCGACGGTGGTGTTTCAAACCATCACGCAAAATAAGATTTTAACACCGTCGATTATGGGGATGGATTCACTGTACATGTTGTTGCAAACATCGCTTGTCTTTATTTTTGGTTCACAGGCGTTGATGCGGTTTGGAAGCGGGCGCTGGAATTTCTTTTTGTCGGTAATGCTGATGATGGGCTTTGCATTTGTCTTGTACTGGTTGATGTTTAAGCGGAATAGGCGGAACATTTATTTCTTGCTGTTAGTCGGTATTGTTTGTGGGACGTTGTTTTCGAGTGTTGCATCGTTTATGGAGATGCTGATTGATCCGAATGAGTTCCAGATTGTGCAGGATAAGATGTTTGCTAGTTTTAACAATGTGAATACGTCGATTTTAGTTGTGGCGATTGTGATTTTTATAGCTGCTATTGTGTATTTATGGCCGTTTGTGAAATATTTGGATGTATTGGCGCTGGGTAAGGATCAGGCGGTGAATCTAGGCATTCCGTATAACAAAATGGTGAAACGACTATTGATGGTGATTGTGGTACTCGTTTCCGTGGCGACTGCACTCGTTGGGCCGATTACGTTTCTTGGCCTGATTGTAGCAAATGTGGCGTATCAATTTTTACGGACACATCGGCATGCAGAATTGCTGATTGGAGCCAGTCTGATTAGCCTATTGGCGCTTGTTGGTGGGCAGCTTTTGGCGGAACGGATTTTCCATTTTAATGCGCCAATCAGTGTCATTATTAACTTGTGCGGCGGTATTTATTTCTTGTATTTGCTTTTAAAGGGGGCGAAATTATGATAGAAGTACGAAATATCGGCAAAAATTATGGGGCAAAAGCGGTGCTTCAAAACATTGATTTGGCGATTCCGGAAAAACAAATTGTGTCTTTCATTGGCGCGAATGGTGCTGGAAAAAGTACGTTGCTTTCGATTATGGCGCGGCTGATGAAGGCGAACGGCGGAACGGTGCATGTGGATGGTGTGGCGCTGGATGATTGGAAATCGGATGCGTTGGCAAAACGATTGTCAATCCTGAAGCAAAGTAATCATGTGACAATGCGCTTAACGGTGCGGGATTTGGTGGCATTTGGTCGCTTTCCGCATTCGAAGGGACGTCTTCAAAAAGAAGATGAGGCGTTTATTGCGATGGCGCTGGAATATATGGAACTCACTAGTTTGGCTGGACGGTATATGGATGAACTTAGTGGTGGTCAGCAACAGCGCGCTTATATTGCGATGATTATTGCGCAGAATACAGATTATATTTTGCTAGATGAGCCGCTTAATAATTTGGATATGAAACATTCTGTGCAAATTATGCAGCTTTTGCGGCGGCTGGTTGATGAATTAGATAAGACGGTGTTGCTTGTTTTGCATGATATTAATTTTGCTTCGTGTTATTCCGATTCCATTGTGGCGCTTAAAAACGGTGAAGTTATTGCGCACGGTGCGACTACGGAGATGATTCAAGAAGAGGTGTTGCAGGAAGTTTTTGATATGCCGATTCCAATTGCGCTCATAAACGATAATCGAATTGGCGTGTATTTCAAATAAAGGAGGTGAAATTAGTACAGTAAGGGGTTAAAAAATAGATAAGGGTGGTTAAAGTAGATGAAGAAATTACTAATGGCAGCAATGTTGATGCTTTTAGCGGTATTTGCCGTTGCATGTGGCACGGATGAGAAAACAAAGGCGGACGAGGAAACGACAGCGAAGGAACTAACAATTAAACACGAGCTTGGCGAAACGAAAGTCAAACAAAATCCAGAAAAAGTCGTTGTTTTTGACTTTGGAACATTGGATACGTTGCAAGCACTAGGTTTATCTAACAACGTAGCAGGCTTGCCGAAACAATCTTTACCGAAATACCTCAACGATTTTGCGGCGGATAAATACGCAGATCTTGGCGGTTTAAAAGAACCTGACTTTGAAAAAATAAACGAGGCGGCACCAGACTTAAACATTATTTCCGGTCGCCAATCCGATTCTTACGATAAATTTTCCGATATTGCACCAACGATTTATCAAGGCGTGGACGCAAAAGATTACATGAAGTCTTTCCAAACGAACGTCAACACTATCGCGAGCCTTTTTGGAAAAGAAGATGAGGCGAAGAAGCAATTAGATGCGATTGATAAACAAGTCGCTGACGTCAAAGCAAGCGTTCCAGAAGGCAAAACAGGCCTTATCCTACTAGCCAATGACGGCAAAATGAGTGCTTACGGCCCAGAATCGCGCTTTGGCCTAATCCACGATGTACTTGGCGTTACACCGGCAGATCCTAACATCGAAGCATCAACACACGGTCAAAGTGTTTCATCTGAATACATCGCAGAAAAAAATCCAGATTATATCTACGTTGTGGATCGCGGTGCGGCAATTGGTGGCGAATCATCAGCAAAATCTGTCGTAGAAAATGAGCTTGTGAAGAAGACAAATGCGTACAAAAATGACCATATTGTCTATTTAAACCCGGAATACTGGTATTTGTCAGGTGGCGGATTAGAATCTGTTGCTGAAATGGTAAAAGAAGTTGGCGATAGTTTGAAATAAAGAGGAGAAAGAGCTATATTTAGCGGTTTTTGATAGCGGCTAGATAATAGTTCTTTCTTTTTTGTAAAAAAGGATTGCTTTTTGAAAGCGAATACAATATAATGAAAGCATAACTTACTTTATTCAATGAACGAAGTAAGTTAATAAGTTTTCCGGAGGACTTGAGATGAGTGAACTAAGAAAAGGAAATAAAGAACTAATCAAGGATATTAATAGATACACAGTATTAAATTTGATTCGGGAGAAAGGGGCGATAACAAGGACAGAAATTGCGAAACGTTGCGATTTTGGTATGTCTACACTTACATATATTTTAGAGGACTTACAAGCGAGCGGGCTTATTTCTGAGGGCGGAGAAATTGGCTCAACTGGTGGGCGTAGAGCAAAAGTGCTGACATTCAATCGTGATTTTGCCTATATTGCCAGTGTTAAAATTGAGGAAGAACGCATTTTACTAGCATTAACCGATTTAGATGCAACAGTTATTATTGACGAAGTAATTGGTTTTCCTGAACACGGTATGCCAGAAAAAGTAGCAGAGGCTATTATGGCCCAAATTCACGTTTTGTTAAAAAAGAAGAAGCTGGAGCAAAAACGTTTAATGGGCATTGGAATCGCAGTTTCAGGATTAGTGAATCGTAAGGAAGGTGTTGTAATTCGTTCGACGATGCTTGGCTGGGAAAATGTAGAACTGGCTAACATGTTTGCGACTAATTTTCCGAATATACCCGTTTTAGTAGATAAAAATATCAATTGTTACGCACAAGCAGAACTTTTTCTTGGGGAAGGCAGAAATATATCGAATTTTGTGTGTATTTCAGTTGGAGCTGGGTTAGGTTTGTCAACGGTCATTAACCGACATATTTATTATGGATCGCATGGCGGTGCAGGTGAATTTGGGCATACGACATTTCAAGTAAATGGCTATCCATGTCACTGTGGTCAAGATGGTTGTCTGGAAATGTATGCGTCAGAATTTTATTTTCATAATAAAAAGCAAGAATTACTAGAAAAAAAAGTAGAGACAACAATCACTGATTTTCATTTTGAGAATGTTGCCAAAGCTGCTGAAAATGGAGACGAAGTAGCATTAAAACTCATCCAAACAATGGGAGAAAATTTAGGCTATGGTATTCGCAATTTAATTAATACCTTTAACCCCGAAAAAGTTATCATCGCAGGAGAGGGCTTACATCATGCCGATCTTTTTATTGAAAACATAAAAGAAATTGCCAATAAAAATTTCTTTTCAGAAGTAGCCATTGAAACACAAATCACCGAAACAGCACTTGGAGATTTAGCTTGGCTACAAGGCGCGGCACTTTTAGTTATCAATCAAATTTTTCAAGTTCCCATATACGAAAGTAATCAAACGTTATTAAAATAGCAGCAGAATGGAGGTTCATTTATGGTTGGGATGACAAGAAAAAAGACGATTTTTTGGCTATGCATCTTTTTGTTACCTAATTTACTAGGTTTTCTAATTTTTATTGGATTACCGATTCTAGGATCATTAGCAACTAGTTTTACAGATTGGGATTTAATTAGTACGATTCATTTTACAGGATTCGATAATTACACAAGGCTATTTCAAGACAGCGAGTTCTGGCAGTCATTTCGTAATACGCTTACTTTCATTATTGGCTATTTACCAATCGTTATGGTGTTTGGTTTAGCGTGTGCGATTTTGCTGAATCAAAAAATAAAAATGAGGGGATTTTTCAGAGCAGTATTATTTTTTGCCAGTAATTACGTCTTGGGTTGCCGTTTCACTTGTATGGAAATGGCTATATAATCCAGCATATGGGCTAATTAATTATTTCCTCTCTGTATTTGGCATTGATGGGCCAAATTGGTTAACAGACCCGCATACAGCGATGATTGCGGTTATTATTACAAGTGCTTGGAAAGACATTGGCTTCATCATGGTGCTGTTCTTAGGTGGCCTACAAAATATTTCACCATCTTATTATGAAGCCGCTAGTATGGACGGCGCATCCAAGTGGCATCAATTGTATGCGATTACAATACCACTTCTTGCACCGACCACCTTCTTTGTGACAATAATTTCATTAATCAACTCGTTCCAGGTATTTGATCAGGTGATGATTATGACGGAAGGTGGACCGAGTGGGGCAACAACAACAATAGTACAAAACATCTACAATCACGCTTTCCGTTATTTCGAGATGGGTTATGCATCAGCCATGAGTTGGGTACTATTTATCGTTATATTCATCATCACTATTATTCAAAATAAACTTCAAAAGAGGTGGTCCAACTGATGGAAAAAGTACAGTCTGCTAGCACAACAGGTAAAATTTCTATTGTGAAAAAAGTACTCATATATATTGTTATCGTACTCGGTGGAATTATTATGGTTTTGCCGTTTATCTGGATGGTGTCGACTGCATTTAAATCAGGAGCAGCAAATATGGTTTTACCGCCACAATTTATTCCAGATGAGCTAACATGGAAAAATTTTGAGCGAGTATTCGAAATGTTCCCGATGATGCAATTTTTAGTGAATTCTATTGTTGTAGCGGTTGTCACGACGGTAGGTCAAATGTTATTTTGCTCCATGGCTGCATATGCATTTGCAAGAATTGAATTTTGGGGACGTGATAAATTGTTTTTGCTATATTTAGCAACTATGATGGTTCCTGCGCAAGTGACCATGATTCCGCAGTTTATTTTAATGAAACAGCTTGGTTGGTTAGATAGCTACACAGGATTGATAGTTCCTGGATTGTTTGGTGTATTTGGAACATTCTTATTACGACAAGCATTCATGGGAATTCCAAAAGAGCTGGATGAAGCGGTATTTATGGATGGAGGAAATCATTTTACAGTATTCCGAAAAGTAATTTTACCACTTGCAAAACCAACCTTTGCAACACTTGGTATTTTAACATTTATGCAGTCTTGGAACAGTTACCTGTGGCCGCTAATTGTCACAAGTAGTCAGGAGATGGCGACGTTACCACTTGGACTATCGTTGCTACAAGGCCGTTACGGAACTGATTTTGGCTTAATGATGGCAGGTGTTTTAATAAGTGTAATACCAATCTTAGCTGTTTATTTATTCGCACAAAAGTATTTTATTCAAGGTATGACAATGAGTGGTATGAAAGAATAAAGAGGGAGTGTTCAACATGAAAAAAATAATTCTAGCATTATTAGTTCTAATCGGTGTTTTTGGACTTACAGCATGTGGAAATTCAGATGAGAGTGGTAAAACAAAAATCACGTACTATCAGTTCTCTGCACCTGCGGATGGAAAGGCATTACAGAAAATGATATCAGAATTTGAAAAACAAAATCCAAAAATTAAAGTAGATGTTCAAACAATTGCTTATGATGATTATTTCACTAAATTACAGACACAAATTGCGGGTGGAGATGCACCAGATGCTTTTGAATTAAACTATGAAACATTTGTACAATATGCCGAAAAGGGAGTTTTGGCAGACTTAAATAGTTTTATTAAAGCAGATAAAAAGTTCGATCCGAAGCAGCTAAACCAAGAGGCTTATAATGCTTTTAATTACAAAGGTAAGCAATACGGAATGGTGGAAAGCTTCTCAAATGTGGTTACGATTTATAACAAAGACATGTTCGATAAAGCCGGCTTGAAATACCCTACAGCCGATTGGACTTGGGAAGATGAATTGAATGCGGCAAAAAAATTAACAAATAAAGGAAAACATGTTTGGGGAACAAGCCAGCCAGTGACAATGAATGAGTTTTTCAAAGTGGCTGCGCAAAATGGTGGTTCGGTTTTCAATAAAGATATGACAGCTGTAACAATGAACAGCAAACAAAATTTAGAAGCATTGCAACATTTAACTGACGAGGTAACGAAATATAAAGTGAGCCCGTCGCCTTCTGATATGTCAGGCCAGCTTCCGGAAGACTTATTTATGAACGGTCAAATCGGTATGTTACATACGGGGATTTGGCTATTTGATAAATTCCAAGCGGCGCCATTTAAGTGGGATATTGCGGTGGAAGCAGGAAATACATCTAAAGCGACTCACTTTTTTTCTAACGGTATCGGCGTTTCTAAAGATTCAAAACATAAAGAAGCGGCCTATAAACTGGCAGCATTTATGAGTGCGGATAAAGAAGCTGCGAAAACACGTATTGAGAGCAATTGGGAACTTCCCGCAACAGAAAATCAAGAAGTTTTAAAACCATATCTCGAAATGACACCACCAGATAATCGTCAAGTCGTTTTCGATTCGTTAAAATATATGGTATTACCTCCTGTTGTAGCTGATTGGAACAAGATTAGCGACTACACAAACGCCCAATTTGAAAAAGTATTGAATAAGGAACAAAGCGCCGAAGAAGCGCTTGATAATTGCCAAAAAGAAATAACTAAAATCATGAACTTTTAACAGCTAAATTATAAGAATAGTCGTTTGCATAGTCACATAGTGGGCTTTTCAAACGACTATTTTATAGGAGGATAACAATGTCAAAATTTACACAATTAATGGACGGCTATCGTCTCGTAGTGGAGAACCGACCGACTATGCTACAAGAATTATTGCAACAAACGACACCAAATATTACGCAAGATTCTCTAATTGAATTGGCAACATGGGCTTGGCTTGACTGCCATGTAAATGAAAACTACACAGAAATGCTTGATACGGTTGTTCATGTTTTACAGGAAGAGTGGGAACGTAAAGAACTATCCATTTGGAATAAAGATCAGGATGTTCATTTAGCAACTTTATCTAGTGTATACGCCGCATTATTAGCTGTGAAGCATCGACATCAAAAACCGGCTTTACAACAGCAAATTACTGAAATTCGAGATTATGTCTTTACCTATTTGTTAAAAGGCGGGACGGTTTTAAATGGCCTACAAACACGAAAAATTTCTATTGACCAATTGTTATCAGTTTTGCCATTTGGGCTATTTTCACCAGAAGATTTAGTAATGGTTGAAGCGGTGAAAATGATGGAGCAACAACTCGTGACAGATGAAGGTGTTTTGCCATATACAGGAGCTACAGATGTATCTTCATTTGCTACTTCTTTATTAGCACTTTATTTTATAGAGAAAAAAGATATTCGAAAAGCGGAATACTATATTCACTTGGCTCAAAAAATAAAACAGAAATCACCGCTAGATTGTACTTTTTTGGCAATAAATACGATTTTTCAAGAGAAGCTGCAAACAGTCGGAGCACATATCAAACACACACCTTTGGGAAATGAAAACCCATATGAACCACAGCGTACAGAACGGTTTCCGCATTTCCCAGAGGCAACAGAGCAATTTGCTGTTTCGTGCGAAATAATTGCAGAACAAAGCGTCAAGGAAGTTTCAGTTTTGTTTGAAGGGTCTAAAAAAAGGTTTTCTTGCAAGCGAGAAGAAGGTGATATTTGGAAAGGCGTAATCCCTCCGCGCAATGAAAAAGGCGTATACTTCTATTATTTTGAGGCAACATGTACAGATGGCACGCAACTGGTGTCGGAACAATATAGTGTTGAAACAATTGCAGCGCATTGTTCTGAATCAGCAACTATTTATAATACTACAGATGGTTTTGTTGTAACGTTTCATGATGGGACTGGAAGTGAATGCCAAGTTATGTTCCAATTAGCGTCTGATGAATTACAGATAGACGTAAATCCAACGATTACCACACAGGAACTAGCAATTTTAGAGGGAGACGGACTGGTTAGAAAAGGCGATTTAGAAATGGAGCTGAAAAGGTGCCCATTACGGCTAGAAGTGCGATATTGCGGAGAAATTTTATTACAATCGCATACCATTTATCCTGCTTTTCAGTGGTATTCAGATCGGCATGAGAATATTGTGAAGTTTAAAATCCATCTTGATTCGCCACAGGAAGAAGCTTTCTTTGGATTTGGTGAACGATATAATGAGTTAAATCAGCGAGGGAATTTACTGGATTGCTATGTATATAATCAATATCGCGATCAAGGAACACGGACATATATTCCTATTCCGTTTTACCATACCAATCGCTTGTATAGCGTTTTTATAGATACGACGCGTTACACTAGCTTTGATTTAGGCAAACAATTGGCAGATAAGCATTCTATCGCGGTAACACTGGGCGACGAACCAGTGCGGATTTCTATTTTTGCTGGAAATGTGAAAACGACAATTGCGAAATACATGGAAAAAACGGGACAGCCTGCGATGCTTCCTGTTTGGGCGTTTGGTCCATGGATGTCTAGCAATAACTGGGATAGAGATCAGGTGGTCCGCAAAGAAATCGAAACGACACAAAATTTGCAAATCCCAGCAACCGTTGTAGTGCTAGAACAATGGAGTGATGAGGCGACTTACTATATGTTTAATGATGCCGAATATACGTTGAAAAGTCCCGCGGAAGCTTATAGTTACGAAGAATTGCATTTTCCTGATTGGGGAAGATGGCCCAATCCACGAGAACTTACACAATATGTCCATGCTAATAAAATGAAATTAATTTTATGGCAAATTCCGATTCAGAAATATCTAAATCAGCAACAACATCCACTCAAGGACCATGAGGAAACGTATATGATAGAACAAGGTTACGTAGTTAAAAACGAAGATGGTTCCCCATATCGAATTCCTGAAAACTGGTTTACCAATAGCTTAATTATGGATTTTTCTAATAAAGAAGGTAGCAAATGGTGGTTTGAAAAGCGTCAGTATTTAATTGATATTGGTATTGACGGTTTTAAAACGGATGGCGGAGAGTTCGTTTTTGGTTCTGGTTTGCAATTTGCTGACGGGCGAAAAGGAGATGCGATGCGTAATGCTTATCCGAATGATTACGTGGAAGCATATTATAACTTTGCACAACAAAATGAGGGCATGACATTTAGTCGGGCTGGCTATACTGGTGCACAGCGGTTTCCTGCGCATTGGGCTGGCGACGAACGCTCGACATTTGGCGCTTTTCGTCGCTCGTTAATTGCTGGATTAAGCGCTGGTTTATCAGGATTACCATTTTGGAGTTGGGATTTTGCTGGTTTTAATGGGGACATTCCAACGGCGGAGTTGTTTTTAAGGTCGGCAGCGATGGCAGCATTTTGTCCAATTATGCAATATCATGCAGAGAGCAAAGGGGAATTTAATCAGGACCGCACACCATGGAATATTGCGGAACGCACGAAAGATACGACGGTTATCCCAATATATCGACATTTTGCGAATGTTCGAATGAATCTCTTGCCGTATATTTATAACGAAGCTTGTAAAAGTATTACGACAGGTTTACCAATGATGCGCGCATTACTGCTTGAATTCCCCAATGATTTACGAGTGGCTGACATGTTTGACCAGTATTTATTCGGCGAACATTTACTCGTAGCACCAATAATAAAAGAAGGAGCCTTGTCCCGCGAAGTCTACTTACCAGAAGGCGTTTGGTATAATTTATGGACAAATGAAAAAGTAGTAGGTCCAATTTTGCGAAATTATACATGCGATACGAGTGAAATTCCGGTTTTTGTTAAAGCGAGTACGGTAATTTTATGCAATGTTGATGAAACGTTGCAACTGGGCTCGTGGGTTGAAAATGATGTGTCCAAATACCATAAACCGCTTTTAAAAATCTATATTGGTGAAGATTTTAAAGAAATTGTAACGGATCATCTTGGTAACTGCTGGGAAATTAATGTGTCAAACAGTGGTACAATGATTCAAGTCAATACAAGTGCAACGGAAGACTATGTGGTAGAACTCATCGGCGGACCTACAAAAAGCACTATTAAGAAAGGACGATACAAGAATGAAAGCAAATGATTGGTGGAAACAAAGCGTAGTTTATCAAATTTATCCGAAGAGTTTTAATGACTCAAACGGGGATGGGATTGGTGATATTCAAGGCATTATTGAAAAGCTGGATTATTTAAACAAACTCGGCATTGATGTCATTTGGTTATCACCGATTTATGATTCGCCACAAGACGATAATGGCTATGATATTAGAGATTATCGCAAAATTTTTTTCGCAGTATGGGGACATGGAAACATTTGAACGACTATTACAAGAAGTGCATGCGAGGAACATGAAATTAGTGATGGATTTAGTTGTCAATCATACATCAGATGAACATGAATGGTTTGAAGCTTCGCGTGCTAGTAAAGATAATCCATATCGTGATTATTATATCTGGAGAGAAGAGGGAAATACGAACAATTGGGGTTCTATTTTTGGCGGGCCAGCGTGGCAGTTGAACGAGCAAACAGGAGACTATTATTTGCATTTATTTTCGAAGAAACAGCCTGATTTAAATTGGGAAAATGCAGATTTGCGCCGAGATATTTATGATATGATGGCTTTTTGGCTGGATAAAGGAATTGACGGGTTCCGGATGGATGTTATTAATTTCATTTCGAAAAATACTGATTTTCCTGATGGTCCAATGAAAAGCGGAGAAATTTATGGTGATCCAGAGAACAATTTTTGTAATGGACCGAGAGTTCATGAGTTCTTGCGGGAAATGAATCGAGAAGTGCTGGGCAAGTATGACATTATGACGGTCGGAGAGATGCCTGGTGCGAGCATTGAAGACGCGCAAATTTATACAGATCCTGATAACCAAGAAGTAGATATGATTTTCACATTCGAGCATATGAACTTAGATTCAGCTGGAGAGAACAAGTGGGATTTAAAAACGTTGTATTTGCCGGATCTGAAAGAAAACATGGCGGCTTGGCAAAATGGATTACAAAAAACGGGTTGGAACAGCTTGTATTGGAATAACCATGATCAGCCACGTATTGTGTCACGATTTGGAAATGATGGAGAATATCGCGTCCGCTCAGCCAAGATGTTAGCCACATGTTTGCATATGATGAAAGGAACGCCTTACATTTATCAAGGAGAAGAGATTGGGATGACCAATGTTCGTTTCGATGATTTGGCAGATTATCGAGATATTGAAACGCTGAACATGTATCGTGATCGGATTGAACAAGGTTTTTCTCATGATGAAATAATGAAATCAATCTATACGAAAGGGCGAGATAATGCGCGTACGCCATTCCAGTGGGACAGCTCTGAAAATGCAGGGTTTACGACAGGCATCCCATGGCTAAAAGTGAATCCAAGGTATGTAGAAATTAATAGTGAAGCGGCATTGCACGATGTTGATTCTATTTTCTACTACTATCAAACGCTAATTAGGCTTCGCAAGGAAATGCCTGTCATTGTACATGGCAGCTTTGAATTATTGTTGCCTAAACATGAAGCCATTTTTGCTTATAGACGCCAGTTAGATCGTGAAAAATTAATCGTGATATGTAATTTCAGTGCAATAGCGCAGCGCATAGAGGATGAAGCATTATTAAAAGACATAGCGCACGGTCAAGTGTTACTCACTAATTCTGAAGTTGCAGATACCAATGTTTTAGAAGCATACCAAGCCATTGTTTATAAAATATAGCAAAAGAAAGTGAGGCGGTGAATCAGCTGCCTCACTTTTCGGTGATATACTCCTCTTTCAGAATAGAGTAATACGCATCGTCCACCAGCACATTTTTGGCTAAACGACTTTTCCGCAACGTCCCTTCATATGTCATACCAAGGCGCTGCATCACTTTTCCAGATGCTGGATTACAAACATCATGTGTCGCAAAAACGCGTTCTAATTCTAGTTTATTAAAAGCCAAATCCAGCAATGCAAGCCCAGCTTCGGTCATGTAGCCATTGCCCCAAAATGCTTTATTTAGCGCATAGCCCATGCAACAGCTTTTAGTAGCTGGATCGATTCGCAAGTCAATGGTGCCAATAAGTTTACCCATTTCGGAGAGAATAATCCCGTATTTTCCAAGCGGCGTAGCTACGAAATATTCGGCGATTTGCTTGCGCGTATAATCAATATCAGGATGTGTATCAAAAACAAATTTCGTATTATCGTCATCGGATGCATATTCAAAAATATCTCGTGCATCGGCTAAAGTAAGTGGACGCAAAATAAGTCGCTCTGTTCGAATCGTTTGGTGTTCTGCTAAAACATGTTGGTAGCTTTCCATAAATCTTCACTCCTTCGTAGTTTTTTGCTAATTTTAGCATAGATGTAAGGGCTTTTAAACCCTATATTGAAAATTTTCTGCGATGTGCTATGATGAACTTATAAAATATGGATGGAGGGGTGGAAATGATAAGAGAAGAACTGGAGAAGTTAGTAGCGCCCGAAATTGTGAAGCAGATTCTTGCGACAGAACATGAGCGTGTATCGCTTACGGTTGAAAAAGAGGCTGGTCTTGGTTTGACAGTGAGTAAAGTCGGAGGGCGTGGCTATTTGCCGAAAATGATGGACTATCCACAGAATGAGGCTGGGCGGGCCATTGTCGCTTTTGGCGCAGGTGAACTTTGCTGAGATGCCGGATTTGGCTGACTTTCCGACAACAGGTTTGTTAGCGTTTTATGTTGATTACTTTGACGATTTAACGGGCCTTGATTTTGATAATCAAACGAAGCAGAATGGTTTTCGTGTATTGTATTTTGAAACGATGGATGCGGTTAGTTATTCTGAGGAAGAACAAGATGCTTTTTTTGAGACGATGAATGGTGAATTTTATCCGGTTGTAAGGGGTGTGTACCGGTTGCGCGGAGAAATGACGAAGCAAGTTATTTTGGAGGAAAGTTATGATTTTGAACGGGCCTATGGTGGCACGTTTTATGATGTTACGGATAAATGGACGAATGAAGATTCGAAAAAATTCGATAGGCTGTACGAATTGGTTAGTAGTTCAAATCAGCTTGGTGGTACGCCATTTTTCACACAGATAGATCCGCGGATTGGTAAGGAGACGGCGCATCACGATACATTATTGTTTCAATTGGATTCGGGTGATGAGATTATGTGGGGTGATATGGGCGTCGGTAATTTCTTTATTCATCGCGAGGATTTGAAGCAAAGAGATTTCACGAATGTGATGTATAATTGGGACTGTTATTGATTTTTGAAGAGGGTTAGAGACTTTTTAATGGTTTTCTAGCCTTTTTTGCTATGCGAAAACTTAACATTTCTTTAAAAAGTAATTTAGTAAGCCTTGATTCTTGGATGGTATGCTATAAAAAAAGAAATGGAGGAGATAGAAATGAAAAAACTAACGATTTGGACGGTATTGCCTGTACTATCTCTTTGTATAGCAGTCCTGATGTATTATTTCTGGTTTCAAGGATGGTTACAATTTTATTTAGCAGATGTGATGGCGACAGTGAATCACATGGGATATATAACAGTTGGTGTAACGGCGTTATTGCTTTACTTTACGGCAGTACAACTTGTCAACTGGAAACTCAATAAAGGATTATTAGTACTTACTTATGCCATTTATTTTGCGATAATGCTTGTTTTACTTTTTGGAAAAGCGTCTGGTGCGCAAGGTTTTTCGAGTGATACATTTGGTTTTATCGATACGTTTATGGCTGGAAACTTACGGGTGATTACGATTGGGAATGTACTAGCTTTTGTACCAATTGGATTCTTGTTATTTAGAAAATCACCGCTTACTGCACTATTTCTAGCAGGAATGATGATTTTTGCGGTGGAAAGTTTGCAATATATCTTGCATGTCGGATATTTTGATACTGG
Source organism: Paenilisteria riparia FSL S10-1204 (assembly GCF_000525995.1). Taxonomy (GTDB): domain Bacteria; phylum Bacillota; class Bacilli; order Lactobacillales; family Listeriaceae; genus Listeria_A; species Listeria_A riparia. The sequence continues at coordinate 79,151 of NZ_AODL01000011.1, forward strand.
AGATGTATTTTTGAATGTATCAGGAATTATGCTGGGTTACGCAATCATAAGAATCTTTACAGTAAAACAAACAACGGCAGAACAGAAATGAGTGGATAAGCCATGAGAACTTGGAAGAAGATTATAATAACGATAGTCGGCTTGGGAATAGTGTATACTGGCGTTGTGCTAGGCTTTATATACAGTGGCACGCAATCCCAACCAGCAACAAATCCAGATACAATATTAATCTTAGGTGCAAAAGTAAAAGGCGATCCCGCAAAACCAATGCCAGTTTTACAAGAGCGATTAGATGCGGCGATACCTTTTATTCAAAAAAATAAAGAGTCGCAAGTTGTTGTTTCGGGTGGTCAAGGGTCCGATGAATCAGCTTCGGAAGCTAGTGTAATGAAAGACTACTTAATTGATAAAGGTGTTGAAGCATCGAGAATCAAAGTCGAAGATAAATCGATGCGCACCGAAGAAAATCTACAATATAGCAAGGAGAAATTCGATTTAGGAAAAACCGTCATTGTCACAAGTGAATATCATGTATATCGCGCACTTATGTTGGCAGGACGCCAAAACATTGATGCTACGGGCTTACCTTCACAAACAGACAAATACGCCCTTTTAAAAGGTGTATCACGCGAAGTTCTATCCGTCACGTATGCTTGGGTTTTTGATTGGTAAAAAAAATTTATAAAAGTCATTGACATTCACGTTACGTCAAGGTGTAAAGTGTAGTTATCAAGGAGGTGGCGCACATGGAATACACGGTGCAAAAATTAGCAAAGCTTGCAGGAGTAAGTACACGAACGTTGCGATATTATGATGAGATTGGGATTCTTAAGCCGGCACGAATCAACTCGTCGGGATACCGTATCTACGGACAAAACGAAGTGGACCGCTTGCAACAAATTTTATTTTATCGTGAAATGAATGTGGGGCTGGACAAAATCAAGGCAATTTTAGAACAACCTGATTTTGACGAGACAGAGGCGCTTAAAACGCATCGTGCGCAACTGCTTGATAAACGCAAACAATTAGACGAACTGATTCGCAATGTGGAGAAATCCATCGCGCATTCAGAAAGGAGAATAACAATGACGGACCAAGAAAAATTCGAAGGCTTTAAGCAGAAAATGATAGATGAGAATGAAGAGAAATATGGTGCGGAAATCCGCGAGAAGTACGGCGACGACAAGATAAATAAGTCTAACGCGAAACTAACAGGCATGAGTGAGACTGAGATGGAGCATGTTAATCGCTTAGCAGAAACTATTTTAGTGGAATTGGCGATGGCGTTTGAGACGGGAGATCCCGCTGGTGAGAAAGCGCAGGAAGTCGCGGCGCTACACAAAGAATGGCTGTCCACTTATTGGGACACATACAGCAAAGAAGCGCACGCGGGACTTGCGCAAATGTATGTGGACGATGAGCGCTTCACGGCATATTATGACAAAGACCAACCAGGACTTGCCGCCTTTTTACGAGATGCCATCGTGATTTTCACTAGCAAGTAAGCACTAGAAAAGTTATAATAGAAAAGTAGCCTCCAAATATTGATGCGGAGGCTTTTTTTAGTTTGGAGGGATTTTTAAATGATAGAGACAGAACGACTTGTTTTCCGCGAGTTGGATCAGCAGGATTATGCGGATTTATGCGACATATTGCAAGATAAAGAGACAATGACGGCGTACGAAGGCGCTTTCTCAGATGCGCAAGTACAGGAGTGGCTTAATAAGCAACAAGATAACTACGAGCGTTGGGGATTTGGCTTGTGGGCGGTGATTGAAAAGGCGACTGGGGATTTTATTGGACAAGTTGGCTTAACAATGCAGCGCGTGGAAGACGAAGAAGTCCTTGAAATCGGCTATTTATTAAAGCGTAAGTTTTGGCATCAAGGTTTTGCGACAGAAGCAGCACTTGCTTGCAAAAATTATGCATTACAGACAATGAAAGCAGAGCAGGTTACTTGTACGATTCGAGACACAAATTCAGCTTCACAAAAAGTCGCAGAACGCCTTGGTATGAGCAGACATAAGCGCTATGTAAAATACTACCGTGGGATTGAGATGCCTCACTATCTTTATTACTAAAAAAGCAAGACATTCCTATATATCTTTAGTACAATAGAGGTAGCGCAAAAAGGAGGAAAGCATGAAAAAGATTATTTTTATAAGCATAATATCGTTGCTTCTTGTTCTTGTAACTGCTTGCGGCCCAAAAGATGTCACCTCTTCTAATACAACAAATGAAACAAGTAACAAACAAAAAGTCGCAAAAGAAGACGTCGTGTTAAGCTTAACGGACATGGCTGGCAGAACGGTTCAGTTCACAAAGAAACCAGAAAGAATCATTACACTTACCAATTCCGATATGGGGATTGTTTATGCACTTGGCGGGTCCGTTGTTGGACGCCAAACGATGGATGCTAGTGGCGTAGAACCAAGCGCTGCGTTAAAAGCAACCGAAGTCGGCAATACCCACGATCTTAACCTAGAAAAAATCGCATCATTAACTCCAGACGTCATTGTCGCAAGCTCAGAGCAGAACTTAAAAGATGTCCCAGCGTTAGAAAGTATCGGTGCCCAGGTCGTTTTAACAGGTGCCAATTCCATCGCAGACATAAAAAAACAAGAAGCGATTTTAGCACAATTACTTGGAAAAGATGCAACGAAATTACAACAAGAAATCGATACGAAAGTTGCTGACATAAAGCAAGAACAAAAAGGAAAGGCAGTTCGCGCGCTACTAATACTTGGCGCACCAGGAAGTAATTATGCAGCATTACCGAATTCTTTAAGCGGAGATATCCTCGAAAAAGCAGGCGGAGTCAATGTTGCCAAGGATTTTAAAGGTGTCGAGAATTTCCCACAATACGCATCACTTAATATCGAGAGAATCGTGCAAGCAGATCCAGAAGTCATTTTCTTGATGATCCATGGTGGTGACGAGAAGGAAACCGAAATCGCTTTTCAAAAAGAACTGAAACAAAATGACGCATGGAATTCCACAACCGCTGTGAAAAACAACAACATTGTGGTGCTTCCCGCAGATCTTTTTGGTACAAATCCTGGAATTAGAATTACGAAAGCCTTGGACTTCATGGCGAATGAACTGAATCAGGTTCAGAAGTAATGCACGATCCACGAAAAAAAAAGAAGAATCATCACATTCAGCGTCACGATTTTGCTATTAATCGTTGTTTTTTTCTATGGTCTAACAACTGGCTCGGTCAAAGTAAGCTATGGCGAAGTCTGGCAAACATTGACGGGTGGCGGAAATGAGATGGCGATTCAACTCGTCTGGAACTTGCGCTTACCACGGATGCTCATTGCGTTTCTCGTCGGAGCAGCACTAGCCATCGCGGGTTGTCTATTACAAGGCGTCATGCGCAACCCACTCGCAGATCCCGGCGTTATCGGCGTTTCAGCAGGTGGCGGACTTGTAGCCATTATCTTAACTATCGTCTTACCATCGCTTAGCCAGTTTGTCCCACTAGGCGCGTTCCTTGGGGCATTCGGCACAGCATTACTTATTTATTTGGTTGCTTGGGACAAAGGCGTAGCGCCACTTCGCGTTATTTTATCTGGTGTCGCCATCAATGCCTTTATCGGCGCGATGACATCAGGAATCATGGTCCTTTACAGCAATCGCGTGCAGAGTATCATTTCATGGATGACAGGAACGCTATCCGGAAAAAGCTGGTACCATCTAAATCTTATTTTGCCATACATGCTTGTCGGCTTCGTTCTCAGCATTTTCGCGATTCGCTCATCCAATGTATTACTATTAGGAGACGATGCTGCCAAATTACTCGGCTATTCCGTTGAAAAACATCGCTTTTTCATCATCATGTTAGCCGCGTTTCTAAGTGGTGTCGCCGTCAGTGTCGCAGGCCTCATCGGCTTTGTAGGCCTCGTCGTGCCACACATTTTCCGACTTATTATCGGAAATGATTACCGGTTCTTATTGCCAATGTCAGCAATCGGCGGCGCACTTCTCGTTGGGTTCGCGGACACAGCCGCACGTAGCTGGTTTGGCTCCATCGAATTACCCGTCGGCATCCTACTCGCAATGATTGGCGCGCCATTCTTCCTATTCCTATTACAACGAGGGAGGGTTGCCTCATGACCGCAATCACATCACTAACCAATGTTAGTTTCACCCGCCGCCGCTCGTTCGCCATTAACAGCCTAGACCTAGAAATTCCCGAAGGCAAAATTACAACCATCGTTGGCCCGAACGGTTCAGGGAAGTCAACCATACTGCGCCTCATCATGCGCTTGCTGGCACCAAATGATGGCAAAATCATGCTTCAGGGCACAGACATTCACACCATTAGCGCCAAAAAACTAGCTCGCGAAATGACAATGCTATCCCAATCACCAGACGGCCTCATCGATGTTGTCGTCCGAGACTTAGTCAGCTATGGCCGCATGCCTTACAAGTCATGGCTCGGCACAATGGAAAAAGAAGACGAAGAAGCAGTCGACTGGGCAATGGAAGTTTGTAACCTAGAAGCCTTAGCGTACAGACCGCTCCATACCTTGTCTGGCGGCGAGAAACAACGCGCATGGTTAGCCATGGCTCTAGCACAAAAAACACCGATTCTCTTGCTTGATGAGCCAACAACATACCTCGACATCTCGCACCAACTAGAATTACTCGACCTGCTTCGCAAATTAAATCGTGATTTCAATATGTCCATCATCCTTGTTCTCCACGATTTAAATCAAGCAGCAGGTTACAGCGATCACGTCGTTGTATGTGAAGACGGTGCCATTCAAAAAGTCGGCACACCAGAAGAAGTTTTTACACACCAATTATTGCGTGACATTTTCAAAATTGAGGCAGAAATTCACCAAACTCAAAATAGCTTGCGTGTTTTGCCAATCGCTTCAACGAAATTCCACACGCAAAGTTAAAGATAGTTTAAAGATTTATGAAGATGGTTTTGGATAAGTGAGGGAGTACCTTGCTTTGCACTTCAAAGCCATTTTTACTTAGATTAGAATTCGCTTAAAAAGCTTCCTAAATAGCACAAAATTTTATATAATAAAAAAGCTGGCGAAAATTAGATGGATAGATACTACTGGAATAAAAACACCAAATCTAAAAAATCGGTCTCATGGCCCTTAGCGCCGATTATATCATTTGTGTTACAATGGAATTCAGGGATTAGTCCGTGTAAAAATTGTAGTTCATAAAAATGCCTGTTACATTAGAAAACAATATACTGGCGATTTGGGCTTTATTGGTGCATACGCTGGACTTATGTTATACTTCTTATTAGTCAATTAAAGGGACGATGGGACTTGTATTATCGCATGACAATGCATCTGGAAGGCTGCAAAATCTGTGTAAATTTTTTTAACTGTATGGGAACAGTCGGAACAACAACGGGAGTGTTGCTAAGGCTTATTTGAAAATAGGACTGTTATTTCATCCAGTAAGGAGCGTAAAGAATGAATTCGCGAAATAAAATAGCTGCAAGAATTGATTATGGCATCGTCTTGTCTTTGATGCTACTATGTTTGATTAGTATGATTTCAATATACAGTGCGCAATTGACGAATGAGCAATATACCGCCAACTTTGTAATGAAGCAAGCCGTTTGGTTTGTGGTGAGTGGCTTTGCGATTTTTGTTATCATGCAGCTGGATTACGAAAGACTGACGAAGTGGGCCTACTATTTTTATGGTTTAGGTTTATTGATGTTGGTTTTTGTATTGATTTTTGGGAAAGAAGTAAATGGCGCGAAGAGTTGGATTATCATTCCATTTCTAGGGAATCTTCAACCTTCAGAGGTTGTGAAAGTAATCCTAATAATCGTACTTGCAAAAGTTATCTGGGACCACAATCGGAAATTCCGAACGCATACCATCAAATATGATTTTTGGCTGCTTGTTAAAATGGGGATTTTCACAATCGTACCAATTGGTTTGATTATGTTGCAACCCGATTTAGGTACTGGACTTGTATTTATCGCTATTATGTCTGGGATGATTTTGGTTTCGGGTATCACGTGGAAGCTGATTGTGCCCATTTATGGTTCGATTGTGACGATTGGTGGAACGTTGCTGTATCTTGTGCTGTATCATGAGAGCTGGCTTGTGAAGCTAGGCTTTAAATCGTATCAGTTTGAGCGGATTCATACATGGATTAATCCAGAGACGGATCCTCAAGGTGGCGGTTATCAAGTGCTTCGAGCGATGACGGCAATTGGTTCTGGTCAAATTAGCGGAAACGGTGCAGGTTACAATGCCATCGCGATTCCAGAAAACCACAATGACTTTATTTTTACGGTTATTGGTGGCGATTTTGGTTTTGTCGGTGCTAGCATTTTGCTGGCGATTTATTTCTTGTTGATTTACCAAATTATTCGTGTGGCGCTGGATGTCGGTATTCCGTTTTATTCGTATATTTGTACGGGCGTTGTCATGATGATTATGTTCCATGTTCTTGAAAATGTTGGGATGAACATCGGCTTGCTACCAATTACGGGTATTCCACTACCGTTTATTAGTTACGGAGGGAGTGCGCTCCTGGGGAATATGATGGCAATTGGTCTGGTCCTCGGAATCAGGTACAATTACCAGAAATCGATGTTTACGGTGAAAGAAGAGAAACTTGCAGAATAATAGAGGAATCGCCTTGTCTGACTGGATGGGGTGATTTTTTTTACGTTTTTTTAGGGAACTATTTGTGATTACATTGGAAATCTATTATGATAGAGATAGCATTACATGAATTGGAGGGGAATAACGGGATGATAACTTTTTACTGGTATCCGAAATGTTCGTCGTGCAAGAAAGCAAAACAGTGGCTTGATGACAACGAGGTGGACTATAATCAAATTGACATGATTGAAACGCCACCGACAAAAGAAGAATTGCAGCAGTGGTGGAAAAATAGTGGGTTAGGGATTCGTCGTTTCTTTAACACAAGTGGTATTAAATACCGCGAATTGGGCTTGAAAGATAAAGTGGATCAAATGACAGAGGATGAAGCGTTTACATTACTCGCGACAGATGGTAAACTGATAAAGAGACCAATCGTTACAAATGGTGAAAAAGTGACGCTAGGCTTCAAAGAAAGTGACTTTGTTGAAAGCTGGAAGTAAGTACTAACTTGAAGGGGGATATATTAAGATGAGTTTACCAAAGGATTTACGTTATTCAGAAGAGCATGAATGGGTGAAAGATGACAGTGGCAAATTCGTTATTGGAATTACGGATTTTGCGCAAGATCAATTAGGTGATATCGTTTTCGTTGAGTTACCAGAAGTTGGCGATACAATTACACAAGGCGATTCTATCGGAAGCATTGAATCTGTCAAAACAGTATCTGATTTCTATGCACCAATCACTGGGAAAGTCGTAGCAATCAATGAAGAACTGGAAGATGCGCCAGAATTAATTAACTCAGCTCCATATGAAGGTGGCTGGTTATTGAAAGTAGAAGACGTAGATACAGCGCAAATCGATGCATTACTTTCTGCGGATGACTATGAAAAAACATTAGACTAATACGTAGTACATAGAAGACCCTCTTCGTTTGGCAAGAGGGTTTTCTTTTCTTATAGGTGAGGAGAATAGAGAATGGTAGCAATTTGGAATAAAGAACAATTAACGCAAAAATTGGCAGAACAGGCTGATTTTGCGCTTTATTTTTTCACGCCGATGTGTTTAGGCTGCCAGCAAGCGATGAAACTTGTTGATTTGGCGGACGAGACGCTGGAAAACACGTTGATTGGGAAAATGGATTTGAATTACGTGCCAGAGTTGGCGGAGCAGTGGGAGATTACGAATGTGCCTGTTTTGCTGTCTTTTAAAGAAGGTGGACTTGTGGGTGTGAGTTACAAATTAGGAAATTTGATAGACGTTTATGAGTTTTTGAAAAAATGATATGTCTCAATTTTTGACCTTTTATGTCGTATAATGAGGACGAAGGAGGTGTAACAAGTGGGAATACGAGATGTTTTGCTACGAGAGTTTGGTTACGAAGAGCCGATAGTAGCGAACGACATGGGGGAGCAAGTATTTGGGATGTCTGGAAAGCGTTTTAATCGGTATGATTTAGCTTTTGATTCTATGTATGTTAGTACTACTTTGAAGAATCATCTGTTAGTGGAGAATTTTGGGCATTATACACCATATCCGTTTGAAGAGCGGGCCATCTCGAACTATATCTATGTGCAGTTCCCAGAATTGGCTGGTGATTTAAAGCAGAATCCATCGGCGATACTTGGTTTTCCTGTGAGGGCGCGATTGTTACAGTTGTTAACGACGGATTTTTATCGGAAAGATTATGAGCGAATTACAGAACAGCTTGTGCAAGAAGATGTGACGTATGCGGTGGTGAAGGAAAAACTAATTGGATTGCTAGAGGACCAGTTGCCAGTTGGTTAATTTTTTGGAGCTGACCAACTTTGTTTCGCGTCCGATATAGAAATGAGCACTTCTAACAAGATTGCTATAGACCCACATGAATGTGTTATGGTACTATACTTGAGGTACTTATTTATGTTTTTAACGGGGGTTTATGATGAACAGCTCGAATTTGACGATTCTGTCGGTAATTAGTAATTTTGTGATTGTTGTTTTGAAATTTATTGTTGGTTTTTTGACGGGATCGGTGGCGGTTATTTCAGAGGCGGTGCATTCGTCGATGGATTTGTTTGCGTCGGTGATTACGTTTTTCTCGGTTCGAATTTCGAATAAACCTGCGGACGCGGATCATCCTTATGGACATGGGAAGGCGGAGAATATTGCTGGAACGATTGAGACGTTGCTGATTTTGGTGGCGGGGATTTGGATTATTGTGGAGTCAATGAACAAGTTTTTTAATCCGCACGAGATTCGGTTTCCTGCGCTTGGAATCGCGGTGATGTTGTTTGGTGCTGCAGTGAATATTATTGTGTCGCGAGTGATTAAGAAGGCAGCGGATAAAGAAAATTCGGTAGCTATGAAGTCGAATGCACTGCATTTGTATACAGATGTTTTTACGTCACTTGGTATTGCATTTAGTTTGCTGCTTGTTTCTTTGACTGGTTGGCTATGGCTTGATCCGGTGATTGCGATTTTGACGGCGTTTTATATTATGTATGAGGCGTGGAAGTTGTTGAAAGAATCGTTTCCTCCACTTATGGACAGACGGTTATCGCCGAGTGAAGAGGCAGAAATTAAGCGAATTATTTTGACGCACAAGGAAAATTTTATTGAGTTTCATGATTTTCGTTCGCGCCGTGCTGGTGCGGAGGAGTATATTGATTTTCACTTAGTTGTAGCCAATGATTTGACAATTGAGAAGGCACATTCGCTTTGTGATGATATAGAGAAAGAGATTTATGATTTTTATTCGAAGGCGCAAGTGTTGATTCATTTAGAGCCAGAGGAAGAACGTATATTAACGAGAAAATCATAGGTTTTGTGATACAATAGGGGCAATAACTTGAAGTGAGGTGCCGGAAAATGACATCGATATTAATTGCGGATGATGAGAAAGAAATTGTAGATTTAGTGAAATTATATCTTCAGAATGAGGGCTATACGATTCTTCAAGCGTATGATGGTGCACAAGTATGGGAGATGGTGCAAAAAGAGGCGCTTGATTTAGTTGTGTTAGATATTATGATGCCAGAAATGGATGGCCTGGAAGTGTGTCGTTTGATGCGTCAAGAAGGTATTACGACACCGATTTTGATGTTGAGCGCGAAGGCTGAGGATAATGATAAGATTATGGGCTTGTTAACGGGTGCAGATGATTATATGGTGAAGCCGTTTAATCCGTTAGAATTATCGGTGCGTGTGAAGGCGATTTTGCGCCGGGTGCAGATGATGAACAAGGAACAACTTGCAAGTACGCAGGGAAATCAGCTTGTGCTCGGACCAATCGTGGTTGACCGAGAACTGCACACAGTGATGGTTCACGAGAAGGAATTACATTTGACGACGTCTGAATTTGATATTTTATTTTTACTTGCAAATGAACCTGGACGGGTATTTAGTTCGGAGCTTATTTTTGAACGCATTTGGCAAGAGAAAGCGCTTGGTGCGAGCAAGACGGTGATGGTGCATATTAGCAATCTACGCGATAAACTGAAGGATGCGATGGATGGGGAGAATGTCATCAAAACTATTTGGGGAGTAGGTTATAAAATTGAAATTTAAGCAGTTTCTATGGCGGATTTGGCGGCAAATGCATCCACTACAAATTATTGTTTTAGCCGGTTTGTCATGGATTGCAAGCTTTGTTACACTTCGTAGCATCGGTTTGTGGCTTGTTTCTTTGACGAGTAATTCTGTAGTATTAACGGGGACGACGAGCCGTTTTATCGATTTGTTCGGATATGGTCGTTATGATAAATTGTTGAACTCACCTTGGATGATTACATTGAAATACCTCGGCATCTTGGCGGTCGCGTTTGTTTTTTTCCTATTTTTCTACTGGCTTTTTAAACAAAGCTTATTGCGCAAACAGTTGCGACAAGTAAATTTAGCGATTGTTCAAGATCAGCCAATGGAACAGGAGAGCTTAATTCCTGAGATTGTTCAGTTGGAAGAAAGTATTGATAAAATGCGAGCGCATCAAGCAGAGCTGATTGAGCAAGAGCAAGAAGCACAGCAGGCCAAAAATGACTTGATTACAAATGTGTCGCATGATTTGCGGACTCCGTTGACATCGATTTTAGGGTATTTGAGTTATATTCACGAGGATAGGTATCGTGATGAAGTGGAGCTGCGTCATTATACGGAATTAGTATATGGAAAGGCGCGCCGATTGCATAAATTAATAGATGATTTGTTTGATTATACACGTTTAGAAAGCGCTGAATTTCACATTAAGGAAGATACGCTTGATATGGTTGAACTACTTCGACAGCTGGTTTCGGAGTATGGGCGATCGGCTTCAGAGAAAGATGTACAAATTATAGAAATGTATACAGCGGAGGATCTAAAAGTAACTGGTGATGGAATGCAAATTATGCGACTGTTCGAGAATTTGTTTTCCAATGCTTTACGGTATGGCGCAAGCGGTAAAAAAATCGAGATTAGTGCCAAGAAACAAGCGGGAATGGCGATTATTGAAGTATCCAATTATGGTGCCGAAATTCCAGCCAGCGATATACCGCAACTTTTTGATCGTTTCTATAAAGTGGATAAGAATCGGACGACAACAGGAACGGGACTTGGCCTAGCCATTGCGAAATCGATTGTAGAGCGCCATGGTGGGCAAGTTTTTGCAGCAAGTCGTAAAGGAAAAACAACTTTTACGGTACAGCTACCACTTATTGTTCATTAATCTTTAAGAATTCTTTCTGTTTTCTTACCTCCTGGTTAATTATTTTACGATAAAGTGATTGCTAGGAGGGGAAAGCATGAAGAAGCAGAGTGTTATCTTATTTGTAGCTATGTTAACGATTGTTGTTATTCTTGTTTTAGTTTTTTTGAACAAAGGGATGAATTCGGAGCCGACGGTAAACGCTGATAACGCGTTACTTGTGAGTGTGAAACATGATAAGAGATTATTTGAAGAAAATGCAGACCAGAAAGTTCCTATTGCTAGTTTGACAAAGCTGATGACGGCGTACTTAGTTCTGGAAGCAATACATAATAAGCAACTTTCGTGGGATGAAGGCTTGACTTTGAAAAGATTAGATGATCCACGGGCAGTTAGCTTACAAGCCAAGACGGGGAAGGTTTATTATTCGGTACAAGATTTATTTGCAGCGATGATGATTATGTCTGCTAATGATGCGGCCGACGCACTTGCCCAAAGGCTGAATGCGGATGATTTTGTAGGAGAAATGAATGCGAAAGCGAAAGCCCTGGGTATGAAAAAAACGAAGTATGTGAGCGCGAGTGGATTAGACAATGATGGCGAGGAAGCGATGTCGACAGCAGATGATTTGCTTACTTTGGCGAAGGAATTAATATCTGATTATCCCGAAATCTTAGAAACGACATCGCGGACAAGTTATGTGACGAAGGATGGACATACAATCCACACAACAAACGATTTGTTGCAAGAAAACGCAGTGGATGGTTTAGACGGTCTAAAGACAGGATTTACTGATCAAGCAGGTTACTGTCTCATTGCGACTGCTGTACAGAATGGGGACCGACTAATCGCGATAGTTCTTGGTAGCAAGACTGACAAAGACCGAACTAAAAGTGCTGAAACCATGCTAGATTACGGTTTTTCAAAATAAATATTGGCTGTATCTTGACAACTCTGACTAAAAACATGTAATATTAATAAACACGAGGCGCGGGGTATGCGTCATATATAATCTTATCAAGAGTGGTGGAGGGATATGCCCGAAGAAACCCAGCAACCTAAGTGGATGAACATATCCATTGTAAGGTGCTAAATCATACAGAGCGATAAAGCTTTGAGAGATGAGAGAAAAGCGTAAATTATGCATGTAATTACACCTTTTCTGCTCTTGGGCGGAAGAGGTTTTTTGTTTCATAAAAACAGCAGTAACGAGGGTGGAGTTTAATTTGATAAGGCTTAAAAGTGTTGTGAAAGACTACAAAACACGTAAAAACAATGTACGAGCAGTCGATGATGTCAACCTATCCATTGAAAAAGGTGAAATATTTGGCGTTGTGGGGTATTCCGGTGCAGGAAAAAGTACGCTAATTCGAATGTTTAATGGCTTGGAATTGCCGACAGAAGGTAGCATTGAGGTCGACGAATTATTTATTTCTGAAATTAGAGGTAGCAAGCTACGCAAAGCTCGTCAGCAAATTGGTATGATTTTTCAACATTTTAATTTGTTATGGTCGCGTACGGTTTATGACAATATTGCGTTTCCGTTAGAAATCGCTGGAGTTCGCGGGGAACAGCGCCGTTTTCGAGTGAATGAGTTGATTCGACTTGTTGGCTTGGAAGGTAAAGAAGATGCGTATCCATCTGAATTAAGTGGTGGACAGAAGCAACGGGTCGGGATTGCGCGTGCTTTAGCGAATAATCCGAAAGTATTGCTTTGTGATGAAGCAACATCTGCACTTGATCCACAAACGACTGATGAAGTATTGGAATTGTTGCTAGACATTAATCGCCGGTTAAACCTCACAATCATCGTTATCACCCACGAAATGCATGTCATTCGCAAAATTTGTAACCGCGTAGCTGTGATGGAAGCAGGACGTGTTGTTGAGCTGGGCGATGTGATTGATGTTTTTCAACACCCACAAGAATGTGTAACGAAGCGTTTTGTTCGCCAAGTGACCGAATCGGACGAAACAGAAGAGCTTATTCACATGTTGCTGGAGAATTATTCGGATGGCAAACTTGTCAAGTTACTTTTTGTTGGTGGGAAAGCAACCCAGCCAATCATTTCGCAAGTAGCGCAAGAAAATCATGTGTTACTGAATATACTCCACGGGAACTTAACACAAACGCAAAACGGCGCCTACGGGACGCTATATATTCAAATTCAAGGCGAAGTTGCACAAGTGAATGCAACAATCACACAGTTACGCGAGCTTGAAGTAGAAACGGAAGTGATTGAGCCATGAATGAATCTACAGGATATTTCGCTAATGTCGATTGGGATATGATGAAAACAGCGACCGAAGAAACGCTTTATATGACGATTGTCTCTTTATTCGCCGTTTTTTTCTTAGGTTTAGCGCTAGGCCTTATTCTTTTTCTAACCAATCGCAAAAAAGATAGTGGTTCGCGAATCGCTTATTGGATTACGGCAATATTAGTCAACGTTTTCCGCTCGATTCCGTTTATCATATTGATTGTATTACTGTTGCCAATGACAAAAACGCTCGTCGGAACCATTATTGGACCGAAGGCTGCGCTACCCGCTTTAATCATTTCCGCGGCACCATTTTACGCACGGATGGTTGAAATTGCGTTTCGGGAAGTAGATAAAGGCGTTATCGAAGCAGCAAAAGCCATGGGGGCAAATCTTTTCACGATTATTGGTAAAGTATTGATTCCTGAAGCGTTGCCAGCAATTATTTCAGGAATTACCGTGACTGCAATCTCACTTGTTGGTTTTACCGCGATGGCGGGGGTTATCGGTGCAGGCGGACTTGGAAATGCTGCATACCTAGAAGGCTTCCAACGAAATCAACCAGCAGTAACATTAGTAGCGACTATTATTATTTTAATTATAGTATTTGTTTTCCAATTTATTGGAGACATCTTGACCAAATGGGTCGACAAACGATAAAGAAGGGGAGATGTTAGATGAAAAAGGTTTTACTTGGATTATTTACACTGACTTTAGTATTAGTATTAGCGGCTTGTGGCGGAGGTTCAAAAGATGATGCGAGCGGAGATAAAGGCACAACGCTTGTCATTGGGGCATCGAACTCACCTCACGCAGTCATCTTAGAAAAAGCGAAACCGATTTTAGCGAAAAAAGGTATTAACTTAGATATTAAGAAATATACAGATTACGTAATGCCGAATGTGGCGCTTAATGAAGGAGACTTGGATGCGAACTATTTCCAAACCATTCCTTACATGGAGCTTGAAATGAAAGAAAAAGGCTACAAATTTGTCAACATGGGCGGTATTCATATCGAACCAATGGGAATCTACTCAAAGAAATATAAATCATTAAACGATCTGCCAAAAAATGCACAAGTTATCATGTCTAATAGTAAATCTGACTGGCCGCGTGTGCTTGGAATTCTAGCAGATGCCGGCGTAATTAAATTGAAAGACGGCGTGAAGCGTCAAGATATGACATTTGATGATATCATAGAGAACCCAAAAAATATTAAATTCAAATACGATGTGGACGCAGGGTACTTGATGACTGCTTACAATAACGAAGAGGGCGATGTTGTAGCAATCAATTCCAACTTCGTAGTAGATCAAGGCATGAACCCGAAAAAAAGACGCCATTGCCATTGAAAAAACCGACTCACCATATGTAAATATTGTTGCAGCACAAGAGAAAAATAAAGATAACAAAGACATCAAAGAACTTGTAAAAGTACTACAATCCAAGGAAATACAAGACTTTATTACAAAAGAATGGAAAGGTGCAGTAGTTCCTGTATCTAACTAGAAACAAAAAATGCACGGTGCCAAGAAAGCAGGCGCCGTGCATTTTACTGTGTAGCAGGAAACTTATTGTTTGCGTTGTTCACGAATTACGTCTGTCATCAATTTATCGATTTCCCGTTTCGAAATGATTTTGTCATTGCTAGGTGCTACAGGAATTTTTTCAAAAGGAAGTAATTCCATTGTGAAACCAAAATCTAGTTGTTGTTTTGTCGTTTTATTTTGGTAGTGGAAGGTCATGAGTAGTTGTTTCATACGTTTATCTGCATCTGGATGAACTGTCAACTTTGTATTTAAATCAATAGCTGTATTTTGCTGTATGTCAGAAAGCAAGTGTTGCGCGTTTTTTAAGTTCTTTGTCCACGATTTCCTAGCGCCGTCTGCTGTTTGCCCCATTATTTCACTATACAAATTTAAAAAATCTTCATCACTTTGGAATTCATCAAGGAGTGCATTGCCGAGACGAACGAGTTCTTGCTTATCCAATGTCAGTGAAATTGCATCGCCTTTTGTTTGATAGTGTGTTTTGTCTAAATCGTTTAGTTCCTTATAAAGACGGAATGCAGCTTTCTTCTCAACAGCGCTTAGTTGTTCGGATTGAGTGTCAACCATTTTCTGATCGATAACTTGGTTTGTCGCGTTTTGCAAAGTCTGCAGTACATCGAAATGCTTCTCTTTCAGATTCTTATTACTAGCAAGAACGCTGGAGTAAACTGAATTGGTCGTTAAGTCTAACAGATTTCGAACCGGAGCTTGTACTTGAAAAAAATCAGCCGCTGGGACAAAAATTTTCCCGGTATTGCCGTTTTTATAGGAATGAGCCGTTATATCCATAGTCGGAGTGCCACCAATGTGCAACCCGTATGTGTTATACGTTAAATCGCGTGGTTTATCACGTGATATTTTGACGGTGAGGTAACTTTCTTTTAGTGCGTCTGGGTTGAGCATCGCAAGTTCAGAAAAACCAGAAATCATTGTAGGATGTAACTTAAATTCTGCTGTATATTGCTCCTTTTTAATAATATCTCGAAAGGATGACATAAACGCGGATTTGGGCGAGCTACAAGCCGTCAAAAATAATATAATCGCGATTACAATGGTTGTAAGTATTAATATTGCTTTCTTCATAAATAGTTCCTCCATAATGCTTCGAAAATAGTACACTAGTATAACAGTAACATATCTCACCAAATTCAACAATCCATATTTTTCTACTTTAAAATCGTATTGAGTGTTTCAAAGTCGGTATTTTGGTACAATGAAAGAGAACGCATTACGCTTGTTTTCTCAACTATGAGATAGGTAGTGATAATTAAAAAGGGAGTGAAACACGGAGCTATACTTCACAAATCGGTAATCTGAAAAAGAAGTGCATATCGGATAGTTGTAATTAGATTATAATTATACTAAACTAGAAATATGCGTAGTGAAAATAATGCGAAAAACTTAGGAGGTAATTTTTAATGTCAACGTTGAAAATTCAAGATTTACATGTTGAAATAGAAGGCAAAGAGATTTTAAAAGGGGTAAACCTAGAAATTTCTACGGGGGAAATCCATGCAATTATGGGACCTAATGGAACTGGTAAATCGACACTATCCTCAGCAATTATGGGGCATCCTAAATATGAAGTAACACAAGGAACTATCGAGTTTGATGGGGAAGACGTTCTGGAAATGGAAGTTGATGAACGCGCTCGTATCGGACTTTTCTTAGCAATGCAATATCCGAGTGAAATTAGCGGTGTAACCAATGCGGAATTCATGCGTGCTGCGATTAACAGTCGTCGTGAAGAAGGTAAAGAAATCCCGTTGATGCAATTCATTCGTAAACTAGATGAAAAAATGGCTATTTTGGAAATGGATGAAGAAATGGCGGAGCGTTACCTAAATGAAGGCTTCTCTGGTGGGGAGAAGAAACGTAATGAAATCTTGCAATTATTAATGATTGAACCTAAAATCGCGATTCTTGATGAAATCGATTCTGGTTTGGACATTGATGCGCTTAAAGTTGTATCTAAAGGGATTAACGAAATGCGCGGCGAAGGCTTCGGTTGCTTGATTATTACCCATTACCAACGCCTGCTTAACTATATCGAACCTGATTTTGTACATGTGATGATGCAAGGTAAAGTTGTAAAAAGCGGTGGTTCTGAGCTTGCGAAACGTCTGGAACTTGAAGGTTATGACTGGATTAAGCAGGAACTTGGAATCGAATTGGAAGAAGAAGAAACAGTTGACCAACAATAAGAAAGTGAGGAATTAAATCATGACAGAAAATTTAGCTGTAAAAGATGATTTTATCCGTGCTTTTTCGGGCGATTTAGGTGAGCCCAGCTGGTTAACAGAGTTACGGATAAACGCATGGCAACAAGCTTCAGAATTAGCTTTGCCATTTGTAGATAAAACGAAAATTGATCGTTGGAATTTCACGAAGTTTGAGAAGTATGAAGCATTTCAAACTGGTGTGACGAATGAAACACTACCAGAGAGTGTGCAAGCGTTAATTAATGAAGATGCGAATGTGTATGTTCAAATTGATAATCGCCCTGCACGACTTCACTTAAGCCAAGAGTTAATCGATGCGGGTGTAATTTTTACAGATATTATTACGGCGGCTGTGAAGCATCCTGACTTGGTTCAGAAGTATTTCATGAAAGAAGCGGTGAAAGTGGATGAAAGTCGCTTAACTGCTTTTCATACGGCGCTTGTAAACGGTGGGCTTTTCTTATATGTTCCGAAGAATGTAGAAATAAAAGAGCCAGTGCAAGCTGTGTTTGCTCATAAAAACGCGGCGTCTCCATTGGTGAATCATGTGTTAATCGTGGCGGATGATAATAGCGCGGTGACTTACGTGGAAAACTACGTGACGCTTGATGCAGATAATAAAGGCATTGTGAACATTGTGGCGGAAGTTATCGCAGAAAATAATGCGCAAATTAAATTCGGTGCGGTGGACAACTTAGGAAGCGGTGCGGTAGCTTATGTGAACCGTCGCGGACATGTTGGCAACGACAGCCGTTTGGAGTGGGCGCTTGGTTTGATGAATGATGGCGACACGATTAATGAGAATACGACGAACTTGATGGGTAATGGCTCTGTAAGTGATGTTAAAACAGTGACGGTTGGTCGTGGCAAACAAACGCAAAATATTACGACGCGCGTGACGCATTATGGTTTAGCTTCTTTAGGTACGATTTTGTCACACGGTGTTATGAAAGATAGCGCAACAACGATTTTTAACGGTATCGGGCATATTAAGCACGGTGCGTCGAAATCGGATGCGCAACAAGAATCTCGTGTGTTAATGCTTAGTCCAAAAGCGCGTGGGGATGCGAACCCAATTCTTTTGATTGACGAGAACGATGTAGTAGCAGGACATGCGGCGTCTGTTGGTCGTGTTGATCCGCTGCAATTGTTTTACTTGATGAGTCGCGGGGTTTCTAAAGAAGAAGCTGAACGCCTTGTTATTCACGGTTTCTTAGACCCAGTTGTGCGCCAACTACCAATCGAAAGCGTGAAACTTCAACTAAAAGAAGTTATCGAAGGGAAAGTGCGCTAAATGATTGATACACCAAAATTGCAAGCTGATTTTCCAATTTTAAAGCAAGAGGTCAATGAAAAACCGCTAGCTTATCTGGATAATGCGGCTACTTCCCAAAAGCCGAAGCAGGTCTTGGATGCTGTCATGAAATATTATGAATGGGATAATGCAAATGTTCATCGGGGCGTGCATACATTGGCGGCTCGTGCGACGGATGCTTATGAAGGAAGCCGTGAGAAGGTTGCTCGCTTTATTGGGGCACGCGAGACGGCGGAAGTTATTTTTACGCGGGGGACGACGACGGCGATTAATATCGTGGCAAATAGTTACGGTACGGCGAACTTAGAACCTGGCGATGAGATTGTGATTTCTCATTTGGAACATCATAGTAATTTGATTCCGTGGCAACAACTAGCGAAGCGGACGGGAGCCAAGTTGGTGTATATCGATTTGGATGCGGACGCGACGATTACGGTGGAAGCTGCGCGCAAAGTTATCAATGCCAAAACGAAGATTGTGGCGATTGCCCACGTGTCAAACGTCATTGGCTCGATTGCACCGGTTCGCGAGATTGCGGACTTGGCGCATGCGGTAGGCGCGGTGATTCTTGTGGACGGTGCGCAGGCTGTGCCTCACATGAAGGTTGACGTCGTTGCGCTAGATGCTGATTTTTATGCGTTTTCGGGGCATAAGATGATGGCTCCGACGGGAATTGGTGTGTTGTACGGGAAACGTGAAGTGCTTGATGCGATGGAACCTAGCGAATTTGGCGGGGAAATGATTGATTTTGTGGAACTGTACGATTCGACTTGGAAGCCGTTGCCGTGGAAATTCGAAGCGGGGACGCCGAATATTGCGGGAGCGATTGGTTTAGGCGCTGCGGTAGACTATTTGGAGTCGCTTGGTTTGGATGCGGTACATGCACATGAGCAAGTTTTGACGGCGTATGCGTTGGATGAGATGCAGAAGTTAGATGGCATTACGATATATGGCCCGCTTGATGCAGCTAAGCGTTGCGGATTGATTACGTTTAACTTAGAAGGCGCGCATCCGCATGACATTGCGACCGTTTTGGATGAGGAAGGCGTAGCTATTCGTGCAGGACATCACTGTGCGCAACCGCTAATGAAATGGCTAGATGTTTCTTCAACAGCGCGCGTTAGTTTTTACGTCTATAATACAAAGCAAGAGGTAGACCAATTTATAGAAGGCCTCAAGCTAACAAAGGAGTATTTCGGATTATGAGTAGTCGCAAATTAGACCAATTGTATCGCCAAGTCATAATGGATCATTACAAAAACCCGCGTAACAACGGCACATTAGACGACGAAAGTGTGACGATTGACCTGAATAACCCAACATGCGGTGACGAAATTCATCTCCATCTTAAAATGGAAAATCAAATGATTACCGATGCAAAATTTACAGGTAGCGGATGCTCAATTTCGATGGCCAGTGCTTCGATGATGACTGAAAGCATTATTGGCAAATCTGAAAAAGAGGCACTCAAAATGTCGCGTGATTTTTCCGAAATGGTACAAGGTCACGAACACGATATCGTGGATGAAAATGGCGATGTCGAGGCATTAGCTGGTGTTGCTAAATTTCCAGCCCGAATCAAATGCGCCACACTTTCTTGGAAAGCAATGGAGCGCGCGATTTTTGAATTCGAAGGATCGAAATAAGTTTTAAGGAGGAATGAATAATGACTGAAATTCCAGAAATTGGCGAATACCAGTATGGTTTTCACGATAAAGATACATCTGTTTTCCGTACAGAACGCGGCCTAACAGAAGATATAGTAAGAGAAATTTCCGGCATTAAAGAAGAACCAGAATGGATGTTAGATTTCCGTTTGAAGTCTTTAGAACAATTTTACAAAATGCCGATGCCACAATGGGGTGGCGACCTGTCCGAACTGAAATTTGAAGACATTCGCTATTACGTGAAGCCTTCAGATCACACCGTTCGTGATTGGGATGAGGTTCCTGATGAAATCAAGCGTACGTTTGATAAACTAGGAATTCCTGAAGCAGAGCAGAAATATTTAGCAGGTGCTTCCGCGCAGTACGAATCCGAGGTCGTGTATCACAACATGAAACAAGACCTAGAAGATATGGGAATTGTTTTTAAAGATACAGACTCGGCTTTAAAAGAAAACGAAGACTTGTTCCGCGAATATTTTTCAAAAGTTATCCCGCCAAGTGATAACAAATTCGCAGCGCTAAACTCAGCAGTATGGTCTGGCGGTTCCTTCATTTACGTTCCAAAAGGAATCAAAGTGGATACGCCGCTTCAGGCTTACTTCCGCATTAACTCCGAGAACATGGGGCAATTCGAGCGTACGCTAATCATAGTTGACGAAGGCGGCAGTGTAAACTACGTAGAAGGCTGTACAGCGCCGGTTTACACGACGAACTCGCTTCACTCAGCAGTTGTTGAAATCATTGTTAAACGCGATGCTTATTGCCGTTACACAACGATTCAAAACTGGGCAAACAACGTCTACAATCTCGTGACAAAACGTACTTTTTGTGATGAAAATGCGACAATGGAATGGATTGACGGAAATATCGGCTCGAAATTAACGATGAAATACCCAGCCGTTCATTTGCGTGGGGAAGGTGCTCGTGGTATGACACTATCCATCGCGATTGCTGGTAAAGGACAACGCCAAGACGCCGGAGCAAAAATGCTTCACTTAGCGCCAAATACGTCGTCTACCATCGTTTCGAAATCGATTTCCAAACAAGGCGGTAACGTAACCTATCGGGGTATCGTGCACTTTGGCCGTAATTCAGCAGGATCGCGCTCGAACATTGAGTGTGACACGCTAATTATGGACAACGCGTCGACATCTGATACTATTCCATACAACGAAATTTTAAATAGCGACATCTCATTAGAGCATGAAGCAAAAGTTTCGAAAGTATCCGAAGAGCAGTTGTTCTACTTGATGAGCCGTGGAGTTAGTGAAGAAGAAGCGACAGAAATGATCGTTATGGGCTTCATTGAGCCATTTACAAAAGAATTACCAATGGAATATGCAGTAGAAATGAACCGCTTGATTAAGTTTGAGATGGAAGGTTCTATTGGATAATTAAATATCAAACAGGGATTCCTATTATTGGAGTTCCTGTTTTTCTTTACAAATCTTGTTGTAGAGATTAAAATAAAAGAGCGAACATATGTTTTTTGGAGGGCTTGATTGTGGAAACTGAGCTGAAGCAGAAATTAAAAACGTTGCCAGAGCGGCCGGGATGTTATATTTACCGGGATAGAAAAGGCGAGATTTTATATATTGGCAAGTCCAAAAATCTTAAAAAACGTGTAAAGTCTTATTTCACCAAAAAGCAGGTTGGAAAGACGGCACGTTTAGTTCGTCATATTTATGATTATGAGTTGATTATTACGGATTCGGAACAAGAGGCGTTGTTGCTTGAAATGACGCTGATTATGAAGTATCAGCCACCGTATAATGTGATGTTGAAAGATGAAATTCGTTATTCGTATTTGAAGATTACAAACGAAGAAAATCCGCATTTGGAAGTGACGAAAGATATTGAAAAGGATGGGGCGCTTTATTTTGGCCCGTATGCTAGCCGTTATCTTGTCGCGGAAACGCAGGAATTTTTGCAGAAGATTTATCCGCTTTGTCATTGCTCGGGGAAGAAGGGGCGGCCTTGTTTTTACTATCATCTTGGTATGTGTATTGGTCCTTGTGCACGTGATGTGACGAAAGAGGAGTATGATGCGCAGATTAAGCGGATTAGCAGTTTCTTGAATGGTGGGCAGAAAGAGGTGAAGCGCGATCTTGAAAAGCGGATGCAGCTACAGATGGATAATCTGGAATTTGAGCGTGCGAAAGAAACGCATGAACTGATGCATGTGTTAGATCGCGTGACGGAGAAGCAAAAAGTGATTATGCGTGATTCGGGGCATCGTGATGTTGTCCATTTTGAAGTAAGCGGGCAGTTTTGTGCGATTCAGGTTTTCTTTGTGCGGAATGGAGCGATAGTTGGTAGAAGCGCCAATGTGTTTGAGTTTGTGAGCGATGTGAACGATATGATTGAGAGCTTTTTACTGGCTTTTTATCATCACCCGAACCATTTGTTGCCAAAAGAACTGCTTGTCCCAGAGCAACTGGACACGAAATTGTTGGCGAATGCGCTCGGTATTAAAGTA
Organism: Paenilisteria riparia FSL S10-1204; assembly: GCF_000525995.1. Classification (GTDB taxonomy): domain Bacteria; phylum Bacillota; class Bacilli; order Lactobacillales; family Listeriaceae; genus Listeria_A; species Listeria_A riparia. The sequence continues at coordinate 101,915 of NZ_AODL01000011.1, forward strand.
CGGGTGCCAAAAAAAGGCGAGAAGAAGGCGTTGCTTGAACTTGTACACGAGAATGCGAAAAGTGCGCTGGCGGCTCATTTTAAAATGTTAGATTATGCGGATGAGCTAGAGGATTAGACTATTTTATTTCGCTTGACTTTCAGCAGTATCGTCGGCTATAATCCAGGGCTGGGCTGATTTTTAAAGAAATCGGTCTAAACGTATCTAATAAGGAGGAGTTTCATGGAACAGGAATACATCGAATTAGTAGGTGCAAGAGAAAATAACTTGAAAAATGTCTCATTACGCATCCCAAAACGCAAAATCACAATCTTTACAGGGGTGTCAGGTTCTGGTAAGTCATCGATTGTGTTTGGCACGATTGCCACAGAATCACAAAGACAACTGAATGAAACATATAGTAGCTTTATTCGAACTTTTCTACCAAAGTATCGGCAGCCAGATGCAGACAAAATTGAAAATCTTTCGACATCAGTAATTATCGATCAAAAAAGACTTGGCGGAAATTCCCGTTCGACATTAGGAACGATTACAGATATTAATCCGATTATTCGCTTATTATTCTCACGGATTGGCAAGCCTGAAATTGGTGGCTCTAACCTGTTTTCTTTCAATGATCCAGGCGGTATGTGTCCGGATTGTCATGGTGTTGGTCGCAAAATTGCTTTAGATTTGGATAAAGTTGTAGATAAAACGAAGTCACTGAATGAAGGTGCGATTCTTTTTCCGACTTTTTCGGTAGGTTCTTGGTATTGGAATCTGTATGCGTTGTCAGGGTTCTTTGATAATGATAAGAAGCTGGAGGATTATACAGAAGACGAGTGGGAGAAGTTTTTGTACGGAAAGGATATTAAGATTATGATGGAACTGCCAACGGGCCAGATGAACACGGCGTATGAGGGTTTGGTGGAGAAGTTTGATCGATTATATATTAATAAAGATGGGGAGATGTCGGAATCGACGAAGAAGCGAGTAGCTTTGTTTACGTCTGATGTGCATTGTCCGACTTGTGATGGAACACGTCTGTCACAACAAGCCCTTTCTTGTAAAATTGATGGTCAAAATATCGCGGATTACACGGCGATGCAAATTGATGAATTGATTCCGGTTGTGAAAGCGATTAAAGATGCAGAGGCGCAATCGATGACTACTAGTATTGCGGAGCGTTTGCAACATCTCGTGGATATCGGATTGGATTATGTGAGCTTAGATCGTGAGACGACGACGCTTTCTGGTGGGGAATCGCAACGTGTGAAAATGGTTCGCCATTTGACGAGTAGTTTGACAGATTTGCTCTATATTTTTGATGAGCCGAGTGTTGGCTTGCATCCGCGAGATGTCCATCGTTTGAACGAACTTTTGCAGAAGTTGCGAGACAAGGGAAATACGGTCATTGTCGTGGAGCATGATCCGGACGTGATTAAGATTGCTGACCATATTGTTGATGTTGGCCCGCATGCTGGGAAACAAGGCGGCGAAATCATGTTTGAAGGTTCATTTGAGAATCTTTTAAAGTCTGATACACTAACTGGAAATCATATGAACAATAAAATCGAGCTAAAAGACAAAGTGCGCCAAGCAAGCGGAAAACTGCCTGAGGTGCATACTTCTTTGCATAATTTGAAAGACGTTCGGGTGGAGATTCCAGAAGGGATTTTGACGGTAGTGACTGGTGTTGCAGGTTCTGGGAAAAGTACGCTAATTAATCAAGTTTTCTTAAAACAAAATCCAGATGCGATTGTAATCGATCAGTCGGCGGCACATGCCAATGTTCGCTCCAATTCGGCGACATATACAGGCATTATGGACACCGTTCGTAAACTGTTTGGGGATGCCAATGGTGTTAGTCCATCGATGTTTAGTTATAATTCAAAAGGCGCTTGCCCAGAATGTAAAGGGCTTGGCGTGATTTCGATGGATTTAGCGTTCATGGAAGCGATTCGAACACCGTGTGAAGCCTGTGGAGGCAAGCGATTCCAAGAAGAAGTTTTGCAATATACGTTAAATGAAAAGTCGATTAGTGATGTTTTGGAAATGAATGTTACGGAAGCTTTGGCCTTTTTCGAAAATAAGAAAATTACGAAGAAGCTGCAGGCGATGGAAGACGTGGGTCTTGGCTACATTGCGCTAGGCCAGTCGCTAAATACATTGTCTGGCGGGGAATGCCAACGCTTGAAGCTGGCAAACGAGTTGCATAAAAAGGGCAGTATTTATGTGATGGACGAGCCGACGACAGGACTACACATGTCTGATATTACGCACATTCTTGAAATTATGAACCGTTTGGTGGACAAAGGAAACACAGTTATCATCATCGAGCATAATTTGGACATCATTCGTAACGCCGATTGGATTATCGATCTCGGCCCTGAAGGCGGAAGTAAAGGCGGCCAAATCCTCTTTGAAGGAACGCCAGCCGATCTAAAAGCAAACAAGGTTTCATTAACAGCGCAGTATATATAATGCAAGAACTTGAGGGCTAACGCGAGCTCTCAAGTTTTTTTATACTATATAATTCGTGTAAAGTGCTTCACTTTGGGGAAAGGGTTATAATAGTGGTGTAGCAACCGTTTCCACTCAAGGTAGGTGTCGCGTTACTTGCAACACCGCGGTTTTCCAGAATCATTGTCAGCCTTCATTTCTAAAAATTAAAAGTAGGTGTAAAAATGAATTTAAACTACTGTAACACATTTATTCTTGTAGCAGAAGATAGCTCCGCGAATTATGGCGAAATTCCAAATACAAAACGAGCGAAAAAAACGATAGGTGAGATTCAATTTGAGCTTTTGTATCGAAATGATTATAAATATACGCAAGAAGAGGTTCTTTTTGAGACGCACATGCGGCATAAAGAAATTCCAGAGAGTGAACGAGCGGCGGAAAAAGAGGCGTTTTTTGCGAAGAGTCAAGCGTGTATGCGGACTTCGCCACTTGGGAAAAAATATGGTTGGGGACTACATTTTAATGAAGACGGGTATGTGAAATTGGTTGCGGTGGAAAGTGATGAATATCAAGAGTTTGCCAATCAGAAAAACTTAACGATTACGAGTGCCATGAAATCTAAAAGATAGAGAGGAGTCGATTTTTGATGATAACAATCGGATTAACGGGTTGGAGTGACCATGATACATTATATGCGAGTGCTAGTAAACACAAATTAGAGGACTATGCGGGGAATTTTCCGATGGTTGAGGTGGATACGAGTTTTTACGCAATTCCTTCTCCCTTGACCACGGAGCGTTGGGTAGAGCGGACGCCAGAAGAGTTTTCGTTTGTTGTGAAGGCTTTTCAGGCGATGACCAAACATAAGGAATGGCAGCAATATTATGATTCAGAAACCGAGATGTATCGCCGTTTTATGGATGCTATTGCGCCGATGAGTGAGCAGGGCAGGCTAAAAGCTATTTTGTTTCAGTTTCCACCTTATTTCGGTTGTACCCAAGAAAATGTGAACTATTTGCGGATGCTTCGCGAAAAAATGGGAGACTTACCGCTAGCCATCGAATTTCGTAACAAAACGTGGTATACCGAAAATACAACGACGAAAACACTTGAATTATTGCGGGAGTTAGGATTCATTCATACGGTTGTAGATGAGCCACAAGTCGGGAATGGAAGTGTCCCTATCGTGTTGAAAGCGACGAATGATGCGATGACGTTAATTAGACTACATGGAAGAAATAGCGCTGGTTGGATGAAAGCGAACAGCCCAGAATGGCGCGAAGTCCGAACTTTGTATCGCTATAATGAAGAAGAAATTAATTACTGGGCGGAAAATATTCGTTACTTGCAAAAACAGTCCAAAGAAATTATCGTGATTTTCAATAATAATTCTGGTGGGGATGCTGCAGACAATGCGAAACATTTGCAGCAGGCATTGAACATTTCCTATGAAGGATTAGCTCCGATGCAGATGAATTTGTTTGATATATGATTTTTAGATGGGTAGGAAAGGATTTTCTGCCCTTATTTTAATTTCTTTAAGAGCTTTTTAAATAGAATAACACAAATTGGTTTTTAGTTTGTTTTTATTGGTGTTAAAAGTTGAAAAAAATACGTAATGTGTTATAATGAAAAGAAACGAACGAAGGAGAGATTCAGATGACAAGAAATAATACAACATTACCCGTTCCCCCAAGCCTAGAAAGAATTACGGTTACAAACGAAGCAGAAATAATGGAGAAGCTCCGAGAGTCCGAATTAGATAAGCAACAAGGACGTGTGATGTCTGCAAACGATGGATGGGCGATGCTCGGAATGCCTGCCGTTAAGCGAGTATAAGCCTATGAGAAGCACACCACAGATTGAATGGACAATGGCTTTTCAAGAAGATGTAGCAGAAGTTTTTCATTTTTTAGAGTATCAATATTGTAGTGAGAGTCAGAAGAATAAATTGTGGGAGAAGCTTACCCGGGCACAAGAGAAGCTCGCTTTATTTCCTGGAGTGGGAGTTCTTTTAGATGATAGCAAGTACACAAGAGCGTATCGACGAGTTCGGATGGGCTCCACATACTATATTTTTTATGAAGTCGATGCGTTCGCCGAGAAGGTGATTTTGCATCGGCTTTTAGCACAAGCGCGGAATTATGAGGTGCTTATACGTGAAGCAGTAGCGGAATATGTTGATGACGATTAAAAAAACAGTAGGTTCTCCTCGTGAAATAGGAGGAAAATACCTACTGTTATTTGTTAACCTGTTGTTCCAATTAAGAAACTGATTGTTAAGATGATGAGCACAATGGCGGTAATACCTACGTACAAGTAATCTTTTTCTTTTAAAAAGGTGACGAAGGATACGAGTACGCGTAGAACTGGTGTTAGAATTAAGCAGAACAGGCCAAACATGACAATCGCATATGGTTTGAATTGGGCGATGCCGTCAAAGATAGCGGTGAGTGTTGTTGGATAGGTTGTTCCTGGATATCCGCTTGTTCCTGTGAACATAAGGAGTAATAAGCCGATGAGAATAATTGCTGCGCTTAGTAAGACACCGATGCGCAGTAAGGTACTGACAATGGCTTCGACACGGTGCATTTCTTCGTCTGTCGTTGATTTGTTATCCACCATCTATATCCACCCCAATCCTTCTAAAATCATTTGCAACGCAACATAAATTAGTACTGGAATGAACACAAGACGGATGACTTTACTTTTTAGTCGTTGCATAATGCGAGTTCCTAGTGTTGCACCAATTAAGACGCCAATTGCGACGGGGCCTGCAATCATTGGATCAATATCTCCTCTGAACAGGTAGACCGTGGCGCTGGCTGCTGCTGTTACGCCCATCATTAAATTGCTTGTTGCGCTGGACACTTTTAGTGGCATTTTCATGAAGACGTCAAGTGCCATTACTTTGAATGCGCCACTGCCGATGCCGAGCAATCCACTAGCAATACCAGCGCCGTACATAACGCCGAATCCAGCTGGGACATTGGCAACTTGATAGTCGATGTTTTTCCGAAGTGCTTTGTCGTAATAGGAATCGTGTAACCTTAGCTTTGTAGCAATTGGGTCGGGTTTAACGTCTGTTGGGAATTCTGAGCCGACTTTTTTAATCATGGTAACTGCAGAATAAAGTAGAAGTAGACCGAAAATCATGTAGAGGGCTGTGGCTGAGAGTAGTCCACCGACGAAAGCCCCTGTAATTGCTCCGAGCGTAGTGGCAATTTCTAAAAACATGCCGACACGCAGGTTTGTAATTCGATCTTTTATGTATGCGATAGCTGAGCCGCTGCTTGTTGCAATGACAGAGATGATACTTGCGCCAATCGCGTACTTGATATCAATGCCAAAAAGCAAGGTAAGTGCTGGCGTTACAATGATTCCCCCACCTAATCCAAGAACAGAACCCAATATCCCTGCAAAAATAGCAATCAATAATAACGCAAAAATTTGATAGATATCCACGAAGTTATCCCTCCTTTATTTCGTATACTTCTCATCATACGCTTTTTTTTTAGCCGTTGAAAAGGTAAACAGTGAACAAATCCCAGCTTTGTTACGTGTCAAAATGCACGGATTAGGCTACAATAGAAGAAGACAAAGAAGGGGGATGTTACCATGGAACGCTTAACAATCTGGCATACGAACGACATTCATAGCCATCTCGATAAATGGCCGCGGATTTTTACATTTTTACGGGAAAAGCGATTGGCGGCAAAAGACGATTTATTTTTTGATATTGGTGATTTTATTGATCGGGTGCATCCTTTTACGGAAGGCTCGATGGGACAAGGAAACGTGGATTTGCTCAATGCGCTTCCTTTTGATGCGGTGACGATTGGTAATAATGAGGGCGCGGCGCTGGGCATGATGAGTTAGAGCATTTGTATGATCGCGCAGGGTTTCCGGTTGTTTGTTGTAATATTTACGAAGATAAGGCGCAAACGGAACTAGCAAAGTTCGCGAAGTCCTCGATTTATATAACAAAAGCTAATAAAAAAATTGCAGTGATTGGTGCTACAGCATGTTTTACTGAATATTATGAAGCACTTGGTTGGGGAATTGAAGAACCAATACGTGCGATAAAACGGGAAGTTGCTCGGATTTCAGCGGATGTGATTATTTTGCTAAGCCATCTAGGTTTACCTACGGACGAAAAAATAGCCTCGGAAATTCCAGAGATTGATTTGATTCTTGGCGGACATACGCATCATCTACTGGAAGAAGGCAAAGTCATTAATAATACATTGCTTGCAGCGGCTGGGCGTTGGGGTGAGTATGTTGGTGAAGTGATGATAGAATTCGATGAAACCACAGGGCATATTGCCACAAAACAGGCGCGAGTTTACAAGACGGAGGATTTACCGGCACCTCCAAATGAGGCTGCTGAAATAGAAGCCTTTTTAGCACAAGGCAAGGCCAAACTTAGTCAAAAAGTGGTTGCACTTCCCCATCAATTAGAGCATAATTGGTTTAAACGTTCTGCGGTGTCGGACTTGTTTCACGAGGCGGCTTGTGAGTGGACGAAAGCTGATACTTTTTTGACGAATGCAGGTATTTATATGACGGATTTGCCGCGCGGTGTTGTGACGGCGTATGATATTCACCAGTTGTTGCCGCATCCGCTTAATTTTATTGTGTTGTCGATGACGGGGATTGAGCTGGATGTTCTGATTCGCGAAATTGCGCAGAAAGAGGCAGAGTTACGAGATATTCCATTACGAGGCTTTGGTTTTCGCGGGGAGATTTTTGGCGCTATTTTAACGTCTAGGATGTCTTTTGACGCGGATAATGACATAGCTTTGTGGGATGAGAAGGCGATTAATCCTGAGAAGATTTATCGGATTGCAACGCATGATACGTTTGTGTATGCACCGTTTTTCCCAATTATAAAACGGGTAACGAAAAAGGAAGTATTTACGCCAGAGTTATTGCGTGATGTGATGACGTGGAAGTTAAAAGAAAAATATGGTGGGGGGCAAGACAAATGATTACGATTCAAAATCAGACATACGAATTAATTGAAGATAACCGCGAAGCTTTTGATGAGGAGGCTTTTACAGAACGATATAGCGATATTTTGTCGCGTTATGATTATATTGTAGGTGATTGGGGTTATGATCAGCTTCGCTTGAAAGGTTTTTTTGATGATGATAATCGCAAAGCCACATACGACACGAAAATCAGTACGCTAAAGGAATACTTGTATGAGTATTGCAATTTTGGGTGTAAGTATTTTGTGATTAAAAAAGTAACGAAGTAGAAAAGAGGTCAGGGTTTTGAAATATGATGGCTATTTGATTGATTTAGATGGGACGATGTATCTTGGAAGTGAGCCAATTAAAGAGGCACAGGGGTTTATTGAGAAATTGGATCAGGCGCATATTCCGTATTTATATGTAACGAATAATTCTTCGAAGACGCCGGAACAAGTAGCGGCAACCTTGCGGAAATTCGATATTCCTGCGACGACGAATCAAGTGTTTACAACATCGCAAGCAACAGTAGCTTTCATGGAGAAACAAGAGGGTCGTGATAAAACGGTATTTCTTATTGGTGAGGAAGGTGTGCGGCACGAGATTGAAAAAGCGGGCTTCACGATTACTTCTGAAAATCCGGATTTTGTCGTGATGGGAATTGATCGCGATATTAACTATGAGAAGCTAGCAACCGCAACGATGGCTGTTCGTGCGGGAGCAATGTTTATTTCGACAAATGGGGATGCGGCAATTCCGACGGAGCGTGGTTTGCTACCTGGGAATGGCTCGATTACGTCTGTCGTGACGGTGGCTACGGGTGTGCAACCGATTTTTATTGGGAAGCCAGAAGCGATAATTATGGAGCAGGCGATTGCGCGTTTAGGTGTGGATAAATCGCGAGTGATTATGGTTGGCGATAATTATGAGACGGACATTTTGGCGGGGATTCGTTTTGGAATTGATACGCTGATTGTGCATACTGGTTTTACTTCTCCGGAACAATTGGCGACGAAGGAAATTCAACCGATACACCGTGTGATGAATTTGACGGAATGGGAGCTATAAAGCACTGGCTGTGAATGGGGAGGAATGATGTATATGGCTGTATTTAATGATTTTTTTGTTGTTTTTTTGATTGTAATGACGGCGTTTTTTGTGGCGAGTGAATTTGCAATCGTAGCCATTCGGAAACCTACTGTATTGCAGCTGCTGGAGAGCGGGAAACCCGGTGCCAAGTATGTGGCGCAAGTAACATCAAATATGAATGATTATTTGGCGGCGTGCCAACTCGGGAATACGCTCGCTGCACTTGCCATGGGGTGGGTCGGTGAGGCGACGATGCGGAGTTGGTTACAGCCTTTATTTGATTTGTTGCCGATTCCCGCAGCAATTGAGGGACCGATTGCTGTTTTTGTTGCCTTTATTTTGGTTACGTTTTTGAATGTGGTACTAGGAGAGCTTGCTCCGAAAACATTTACTATTCATAGCACGGAAAAAGTAGCGATGTTTATTGCGCGTCCACTTGTTTGGTGGTACTACATAACTTTCCCGCTTAATTGGTTGCTCAATCATTCGGCGAACTTGATTACGCGGATGTTTGGTGTGAAGTCGGATACGGATTTGGACAGGATGACGCCAACGGAACTTAAAATTATATTTGAAGATAGCTATCGTCAAGGTTTGCTAAATCCGCAAGAATTTCGCTATATGCAAAATATTTTCAAATTAGACGATGTTCCAGCGCAGGAAGTGATGATTCCGCGAACGAAGATGGTGACGATTAGTAAGACCAGCACGGTGCAGGACTTACTGGCATTGACGGCAGATGAGACGTATCATATTTTTCCAGTAACGGAAGAGCGCGATAAGGATCACATCGTTGGGATGCTTCAAGTTAGTGCGGTGATGGCGGGGCTAGGACGCGATTTAGCGATTTTAAATCAGCCAATAGAGGAATTTATGACGCCGATTATGCAGGTTTTTGAAGGGATGAAATTGCAGGAGTTGCTTTTTAGGATGCAGCAGGAAGGGCAGAGTTTTGTTATTTTAATGGATGAATATGGTGGCACTTCAGGGCTTGTCACGCTAGAGGATATTATGGAAGTCATAGTCGGAGATATGGAAGAGGCTAATGGGACACAGGGGATTCGTAAGGTCACTGACGGGCATTTTATCGTTCTGGGTCATGAACCGCTCGTTTCTGTAGAGGAGGTGCTTGGCATTGAGCTGAGCAGTCCAGGAGTGCACACGCTTTCTGGTTGGCTTCTTTATCAAAAATTTAACCTCGAAACTGGCGATTTTTTAGAAGAGGGAAGTTGGCGTTTTGTAGTCCGTAGTATGAATAAGAATTCAATTCGCCAAGTGGAAATTATACATCAAAATACAAAAGAAACATCGCAACCGTAATCGTGGGAGCGATGTTTTCGTATTATTGAACAATATCATCGTGGTAACTATGTGCTAAACGACTGGCAGCCGCAGCGGCAATTGCCCCAACGATATCATCAAGAAATGTATGCACTTGTATACCGTCATGCTCGTTCAACTTAGCCAGAATACCGGGTTTCACTTTATCAATATAACCATAATTCGTAAATCCGATGGAGCCGTACACGTTCACAATCGAAAGTGCCAAAATTTCATCAACGCCATATAGTCCTTCGTCGGCACCAATAATGTTTTGCAACGGTTGTACTAACTTGCCTTCTTCGGCCAACACATCCAATTGAATCCCTGTCAAAATCGCATTTTGCACTTCTCGCTTCCGCAACACACGCTCCACGTTTTCTCGACAAATATCAAGACTCAATTCTGAATGATATTGCTTTTGTAAAAACAGCACTAAATCCGCAATGTCATCAATCGTGACCCCACGTTCAATTAACCATTCGCGCGCTTTTTTCTCTAATTCACTTTGTTTTTCAACCATCCTTCATTCCTCCTAATCCAACAAAAAACGGCAGATGAAGCCAAGTGTTCACCGTACCGCGTTTTTTTAAAATACTTGTACTACTTCTTTGAAACCTAAAACTTTCTCTGATAAAGTAAGTTCGATTCCCATTTTTAACGTCATATCTGAACTTGGGCACGTTTCGCAAGCCCCTAATAATCGAATTTTTACAACACCATCGGGCGTGACATCGACCAGTTCGTAGTCGCCGCCATCTCGTTCTAAATATGGTCGAAACTTCTTAAGAGCAGTATCCACTTCCGCGTACATCTCGCTATTCAAGGCATTCGACTCCTTTCTAACTGTGAATCATTCTCACTTATACCCCCTATTATACCAGCATCTCGAGAAAAAGAAAATGATAGTGATTGCGAAAAAAGCTAAGTAGTCACGCATAAAATAAAGCCCCATTCCTAAGGCTCAGAAAGGAATGAGGCAAGTATACTGTCAGACGGGTAAATCTGACTAAAAGGGAGTGTTACTATTATGTTAACCGTGTGGATTAAGCACGGCAACAAACGAATGCTGGCTGTATTAATGCATCACTTAAACGCATTAAAGTAACCATAGATAAGTATAATATAGACGGAATTGCCTGTCAAGAGTTACATATCTAAATAGTTTTATAATTCAATTAAGAAACCGGTTTACTCGCTTTTATAGTTTGATTTTTGTAGAATAAAGAAGAGGTGAGCGAGCGATGAAAAAAGAAGCAAAGATTTTTGTGTATGGATCATCTAATATTTGTGCGAGCTGTGTTGGAGCACCGTCTTCTAAGGAAACAGAGGAGTGGCTCCGAGCTGCAATTGGGCGTAAATTTCCTAATCAGCCATTTCAAGTGGAGTATGTAGATATTTTTGCGCCACAAGAAGAAGCGGAGTTGAAAAAAATTGCGGATATGATTGTGGATGAGGATTATATGTATCCGGTTATCGTTATTGATGGTGAAGTCATTGCGGAAGGAAATCCACGCTTGAAAGATATTTATGCGATGATGACAGATCGCGGTTATCAGGCTGTGTAATGGGAGTAGGAGGAAAAAATATGAATCCTATTGTGGAATTTTGTGTGAATAATATTGCGTCTGGTTCTGAGGAAGCTTTTAATCGTTTAAATGCGGATCCGAAACTAGAGTGATTGAATATGATTGTCTAACGTA
>NZ_AODL01000012.1 GCF_000525995.1 Paenilisteria riparia FSL S10-1204
ATGTATTATATACTCATGGAGGCGATCACAATGCTGATAAAAAGCTTTCCTCGGATTTGCTTCGAGGACACACAGATACCATTATTTTGAAGTTATTAATGAGCGGCGATAAATACGGTTACGATATTTTAAAGTTGATTCAGACAAATTCAAACGGGGAATATGAACTGAAGGAAGCAACGATGTATTCGAGTTTGAAGCGTTTAGAAAAAGAGGACTACATTACCTCTTATTGGGGCGATGCAACGCAAGGCGGTCGTCGAAAATACTACAAGTTAACAGAAAAAGGCGAAGAATTGTACGCTGAAAATAAGAAGCAATGGGAGTCTGCTAAGCGCATTCTCGACCAGTTGCTATAAGGAAAGAGGTTAAAAGTGATGAAAGAGAAGTTGACTCTACACATTGATGAAGTGTTCGCCGGATACGAGCTAACGGATGAAATACATGAATTGAAAGAAGAACTGGTCCACGATTTACAAGAGAAGTTCAATGATTTGAAAGAGCAAGGTTACGAAGACGAAGAAGCGTATGAAATGACCATCCATTCACTAGGCGATGTTTCCGAGATTATCGAAAGCATCGGCGGGCAAAAGCTAGAAGATACCACTCCAATGGAATTCGGGACTGGTGGTATGAAAGGCATGCATGTTCATGACGGCAAATTCAAAAACAGTACACTACAGGGTGCTGATTTCACAGGCTCGAACTTGACGGGCAGTAGCTTTGAAGGTAGCAATATGAATGCCGCGCGTTTCGATGGCTCTGATTTACGCGAAGCCAAACTAACAAATGCGACATTGAAAAATGCTAGTTTCACGAATAGTACGCTGGATAATGTGAACTTTAAATATTCGAATTTGTCGGGTATTAATTTCGACCATCAAACAATTTCTGAAGGTACGTTTGATTACGCGAATGTTACCGATGCCTCGTTCGAAGACGTTGATTTTCACGGCGTTAGCTTCAAAGGAATTTACGCGAAAAAAAGCGATGGACTGCCAAGCTTCAAAGGCTCTAGCTTATCCAATACGAATTTTTCAATCGTTACACTAAAAGGCGCGAATTTCAGTTACGCGAACTTGAGCAACTGTACATTCAATGCTTCTGAGCTCACTGGAGCCTCATTTGAAGGTGCTGATTTAACATTTGCGGAGCTGAAAAAATCAGCAATACGCAAATCCAATTTCAAAAATGCGATTATGGATCAAGCGGATTTCACGCATTCTGATCTATCTGGCGTGAACTTCGACGGCGAGATTTTCCGTGGCACGAACTTCAGAGGTACGGGACTTATCGACGCTTCCTTCCAAAACGCGATTTTTGAAAATGTTTCTTTCAAAGGCAGTTATGTAAAACGAGCAAATTTCGACGGCGCCATCATGGACGCTGCGTCTTATGAAAGTCTAAAAAGTAATCGAAAAGCCGACTTAAGCGGCATTATCCTATCGTAAAAGGAGTGAAAAATCATGCTAGAAACTGTGATTTCAGTAAATAATCTCGAGAAATCTTATAAAAACGTAGATGTCTTGAAAAAAATCAATTTTACCGTTAAAAAAGGATCGATTTTCGCGCTGTTGGGATCCAATGGCGCGGGAAAAACCACAACAATTCGTATTTTGACGACGCTAATCAAGCCAGATCGTGGCGATGCGCAAGTTTGTAGTGCGGATGTGGTGAAACAAGGAAATAAAGTACGCGAAGCAATTAGCTTAACAGGCCAATCCGTAGCAGTGGACGATATTTTGACAGGCCGTGAAAATTTGCGATTAATCGCGAAATTACGCCATTTACCGAACGCGAAAGAAGTTGCAGACGAGTTGTTGGAACGATTTAATCTAACGGATGCAGCGGATCGGGCACTTGCGACCTACTCTGGTGGAATGAGACGCAGGCTTGATCTAGCCATGAGCTTAGTTGGAACACCGAGTGTTATTTTTTTAGATGAACCGACGACTGGGCTGGATCCACAAAGTCGGATGGCGATGTGGAAAATTATTCGTGAGCTTGCGGATGGTGGGACAACGGTATTTTTAACGACACAATATTTAGAAGAAGCAGAACAATTAGCGGACCAAATCGCGATACTAAATGAAGGCACAATCGTTGCAGATGGCACGGTCGCAGAATTGAAACAGCTATTGCCGAATGGGCATTTAGAGTTACGCTTTGCAGAACTGGATGAGGCAAAACAAGCCGAAGTCGCATTAGCAGCTTACACACCAGTTTTGGATGAGGCGGCACAAATTGTAACGGTAACAATGGACGGCACGGTGAAACAAATGATGGCGATTTTAGGAGAACTTGAAGGCGCTAACATACCTGTGTTGGAATTTTCGCAAAAATCACCGACATTAGAAGACGTATTTCTTAAAATTGTGGAACACGGAAAGGAAGGATTATGATGCGGAACAAGTGGAGTGATATGGTAGTCATGCTTGGGCGTAATATGCGTCATGCTTTTCGGAGTGTGGACACAATTATTACAACCATCGCGATGCCATTAATGATGATGTTATTGTTTGTGTATGTATTTGGCGGCTCGATTGATACAGGTTCAGAAGATTATATTAATTATGTCGTACCGGGAATTATGTTTCTATGTATTGCTCTTGGAACGACTTACACAGCGGTTCGGCTCAACAATGACGTCACAAAAGGTATTATTGACCGCTTTCATTCAATGCCAATCGCAAAATCTTCTATTTTGACAGGACATGTCGTAACTTCAATCGTGTTTAACTTAATTTCCACATTATTCATCGTGCTAATCGCATTTATACTCGGATTCCGACCAGAAGCAGGATTTGTCGGCTGGCTCGTTATCATCTTGATCTTACTATTATTTACGCTAGCGATGACATGGATTGCCGTTGTCTCAGGCCTACTTGCAAAATCAGCAGAAGGCTCTGGAACGTTCAGCTACCTCGTATTGATGCTATTATTCGTCAGCTCAGCGTTCACACCGACCGATTCGATGAACAATGTCGTTCGTGCATTTGCAGAAAACCAACCAATGACGCCAATTATCGAAAGTGTCCGCTCACTTCTTGTGGGCAACGTAAATACAGGCGATGTTTGGACAGCAATCGCTTGGTGCGCAGGGATTTTCCTAGTCGCATGGGTTGCTGCGATACAAATTTATAAACACCGCACAGCATAAAAATAAACAAGGCAACCGTCGTAATTTGGATGGTTACCTTGTTTATTTTAGTTTTGTTGTAAAGAACGTTCTAGCTCTAGTCGCTGAATTTTCATCGTCGCCGTACGAGGCATTTCCTCATATTTCATAATAATCGGCTCATTTAGATGCGGCATATCAGAGACCTTTTTCCACCACAAGTCCCAGTTCATTTCTTTACTTTCATTTACCGCGATGATTGGCTGCGGACTACCGTTCTCCCCACGAATAATAACAACTTCATCTAAAAATGTCAGCTCATCAAGAATCGCATCCTCGATAGCAAGTGTACTTTCGATTTTATCGACCAAATCCACTTGGCGGTCAAGCAACGATAGTACGCCAAATCGGCTTTTCACACCGTAATCGCCACTGTCCCACCAAGCCCCATACACATTTTCCTCAAAACGAGGCGTCTCTTTGTAGTACGTCAACGCCCGACCTTTCGAGAACATTTGAATATTACCGCTTACACCAGCTTTGACAGGCGTCCCATTTTGATCCACAATTCGAGCTTTCGTCAGCCGAGGCATCCCGATTCCCATCGCCCGCGCATTCGTATTTTTCAGTGAAGATTTTGTATGGAAGCGCATAATCATCGGCCCGCATTCACTTTGCCCATACACCTGCAAAAACACAGGTTTCCCGTGCTCCGAACAACGCAAAAACGTCGCCATCGTTTCCTTGTTTATCGCATCAAACGTCGAATGATAATACTTCAAACTTTGAAAAACTTCCGGTTTATCCCTAGCGAGCGAGGCCCATTGCACAAAATGATTCGGATGCGTTTCCAAAACCATTGGCTTATAATCCATCAAAACCTTCGTAACATTCTCCCGACTCGGATTGGCAATTGGCAGCAACGGAAAACCTTTCGCCATCAACGACGAAATCCCAATATTAAAACGAGAATGTACAGGCGAAATATGAAAAGCAACAAGCCCACGCTTACGAATCAAGCTCAGAATATTCTTTTGCCATTTCGTCCGCCATCCCATTGAATTCGCCGAGTGAGCGATTAACTTAGGCACACCAGTCGTTCCAGAAGTGTGCGTCATGTAAGAAATCGTATCTAAAGGTAACTTATCTTGAGCGCAAGGCTGTTCAAAAGCAGTCGCAAGAATTTCCTCAACAGCAATCAATTTCTGCTTAGACATGTTCTGAAGAATCTGAGCTTTATGCGCCGTATCTCCATCAAAAATCATCCAAGGATCATCCAGCCGAGAAACAAGAATATCCATCGTTTCAGCAGGAAGATGCGGCGAAATCATAATCGGAACCGCGCAAGATAAGAAACAGCAACAGCCAAGAGATACGTGTCGAATTTCGCAGACTTATAAATAATCACTTTCTCACCCTTTTTAACCCCAAGAGTATGAATTTGCGAAGCCTTCGTGATTAGTGCATCCTTGGCCCCGAGATATGTAGTTTGCAATTGCAGCTCAGGAAAAGCAGTCAACGGCTCATCAAAGTAAATAGCCTGCGTCGGAAATTTCTCAGCAGCCTCGGCGAAATTAGAATAAAGATTTAGCGGTTTGTATTTGTTAAACATGGGTGGATGGTCAACTCCTTTTTAGTTGTGATGGGGTTATTATAGCATTTTGGAAGCGGGATTTACAGGGGTTAGTGAAAAAGTGTGCAAAAATATTTTGGGAAATAGAGGATAATATTTCATTTTTAAATCAGTTTATACATGCGTGAAATCAAACGGTATATTATACTAAAGATACATAAACAAAAAATCAAAGCATTACTAGGAGAGATGATATGACTTCAGAACTGATACAGATAAAAAAAATTTAAAAAAAGCTTCTATCCGAGAAATAAATGCAACATACTTTAACAACTATCCAATAGTGTATATTCTGTATACAAATGCCAAAAAAGAAACGGCATATATAGGGCAAACAGTGCACTTACAAAGAAGAATGCAAAAGCACCTAAGTGATGCTTCAAGAAAAAAACTCGATACAGCTTTATTTATTGGCAATGAGAAGTTTAATCAATCTGCGACTTACAATATAGAAACGAACTTAATTAACTTTTTTATTGCAGATAAAAAATACGAGTTGCAAAACAAAAGTCAAACTATGGATAGCAAAATGCATGACTACTACAATAAAGAATACTATGATCAAACTTTTTTCAAGCATATATGGGAAGAATTAAGGCAACATAAAGTTGTAAGGGAATCTTTGGAAGAGCTGCGGAATAAAGATGTTTTTAAGTTATCACCATATAAAGAACTATCGGCAGAACAAATGGATTTGAAATATCATATAATTGATTACTGCAAAAAGCACATTAATGATGGCCAACACAGTATTTTCTTTATTGAAGGAGATGCTGGTACAGGAAAAAGCGTAGTTTTGAGCTC
Source organism: Paenilisteria riparia FSL S10-1204 (assembly GCF_000525995.1). Lineage (GTDB taxonomy): Bacteria > Bacillota > Bacilli > Lactobacillales > Listeriaceae > Listeria_A > Listeria_A riparia. Next base: position 5,556 of record NZ_AODL01000012.1, read on the forward strand.
TACTTTTAATACCATTCAAGATTTTTCATACGACAAATCTTCCAAACTATATGGTACTAAAAACTACCTGTTAGTTAATCACCAAGAAATGCTTAAAACATATAAGGAAATTTCAGAAAGTCTCCCAAATTTAAAAAAGAAGAGCTTTATGAAGCCAACAAGTTTTATAAACCAGCAAACGAAATCGAACGCATCTGTTGCAGATATTGTATTTGTAGACGAGGCCCATCTATTACTTTCAAAAAAAGATAGCTATAATAACTTCAAACAAGATAATCATCTAGAAGAGATTATTAAACAAAGTAAAATCACGATAGTCGTTTTTGATAGAAGACAAGTGCTTAAATTAAAAAGTTACTGGGACTCGAAGATGTTGGATAGTATAAAAAAAAGGCTTGCACAGCGAAGTATTTATGCTGACGAATCAATTTCGAATTCAAGCTGAAGAGCGTGTATTGAATTGGATAGATGCATTTTCAAACAAGAAAGTACTAGATCTACCAGATAATAAAAAGGATAGTTTTGAATTAAAAAATTTTTTTCAGATGCAGATAAAATGTATCAAGAAATTAGAAAGAAAAACGAAGAATATGGTCTGTCTCGGCTTGTTGCGACTTTTGATTATATGCATAAAAAAGATGGTCAAGATTATTTTATTGAAGAGGGAAATTTCAAACTACCATGGAACAGAACACATTATAAAAATACATGGGCTGAACAGGAATCTACAATTGATGAAGTTGGTTCCATTTATACGATTCAGGGCTTCGACTTAAATTATGTAGGTGTGATACTAGGCCCCTCTGTTTCATACAACTTTGAGAAACAAGAGTTAGAGATTATAACAACAAAATACGAAGACCTAGAAGCATTCAGAGGACGAGATGATATTTCTAAGGATAAAATGAGTGAAATAAAACAACAGATTATCTTAAATTCTATTAATGTCTTAATGAAACGAGGAATTAATGGTCTATATATCTATGCTAGTGACCCTAAGCTACAGCAAAAATTGATGTCGTTATATTAATAGTATTAGGAGGTTTTCAAATTGAATCAGAGTATGGACAAGATTAATAAATTCAGGGATGAGCGTGATTGGAGACAATTTCATAATCCAAAAGATTTATCAATTTCAATTTCATTGGAGGCTGCTGAATTACTAGAGAACTTTCAATGGAGAACTAGCGAGGAAGTTTTAGCAGGAGATATGGAAAATGTGAAAGAGGAACTTGCAGATATTTTGATATATTCATTTATGCTAGCTTCGGATTTAGGCTTAGATATAGATGAAATTATTGCAGAAAAGTTACTGAAAAATAATTTGAAATACCCAATCTCAACCAGTAAAGGGAGCAATAAAAAGTATACTGATTTCTAAAGAATAAAGCACTGAGTTTGGCGGAAATCTCAGTGCTTGTTCTTCATATCCTCCTCGGCAACCTAAACACCAACACAAAACAAACCACCAACAACGCAATATTCACGTACATACTCATCTGCAAGCTATCGGAAAACGCGTTAGCCTGCGAATGTGCGGTGGTATTATCTAATGTTCTAAAAAATACTGATCCAACAACGGCAATCCCGAATGATGAACCGATACGTTGCGCCGTGTTAAACATCCCACTCGCACCGCCACGTTCAGGACCGACGACCGTTGAAAGTGTAAAACTGTTAAGTGGCGCAATAATCAAACCACTCCCAATTCCCGCTGTAAATAACGGCAAGGACATCCACCATGCGGAAAATACGCCATCATGTAGATGAAAAACGAGTGAAACGCCAGATAATCCGATAATGACTAACACAACGCCGAGATGTAGTAACTTCCGCCCGATTTTCATGATAAAACGATTACTATTCGCTGCTGCAAGGACACTCCCAATCGCGAATGGCGTAATCGCAAGGCCTGACGAAATCGCGGATTGACCAAAACCTGTTTGCCATGTCACGGATAAAATAAAGAAAATACTCGTAAATGCCGCAAAATAAACAAGTGATAATACCATTCCAGATACAAATGGCTGATTTTTAAGCAAGTTTGGTGAAATTAACGGCTGCTTTCCTTTTTTTGCTTGGCGTGCACTCCACCAATATAACAAAAGAAAAACAGGAATAGATGAAGCCATCCAAATATAATCAACTAGTCTAAAACCGTTGGAACCACGTGAAATCACAGGGTAAAGCAACATCATCAAAGCTAGCGTTAATCCCAAAACACCAGGAATATCAAAGCGTACTTTCTCTTTCGGAGCCTGATGTTTAGGCAAGTAAAGCATTGCTAAAACAAGTGTCACCAGAACAATTGGTACATTCACAAAAAACACTGCGCGCCAACCGTTATCAGCACCAAATAGTTCGATTAATAAACCACCGGCTAATGGTCCAATTGCTGTCCCAACACCAATAACAGACCCTAAAATTCCGAAAATTTTGCCGAGATGTTTGCCACTATACATGTCCATTATTACCGCATTGATTTGTGGAAAGAATAAGCCGGCGCCAAGGCCTTGTATCACCCGAGAAATAATTAGGCTTTCCTCAGATTGCGCGTATCCGGCCGTAATACTCATGATTAAAAATAGCAAAATCCCGAAAATATAAAGATTCTTCCGACCGAAGCGATCGCCTAGCCTTCCAGCCAAGATAAGCACAACACCAAATGCAAGTGCATACCCAGAAATAATCCACTCAATGGACTGGCTAGTAGCATGAAGCGCAACAGTTATATCAGGTAGCGCGACATTTACAATTGTAGTGTCAAGTAATGAAATGAAAGCACCAAGCATGATTGAAATTAGTGCTAATGTTTTTCGTCTGTTTGTTTTTTCCATTTTCCAGCCCCCTCTGTATACAGTTTATTTCCTCCAATTCAGATTTTAAACTGTCCTTCGTTAGTATATGCTATAATCCGCGAGAAATCCATTTTGTAATCGATGAATTTGTGGAGCCGCAATGACGTGAATGTGTGTAAGCATTGCAAAAAGAAGGTAGAGTTGTTATAATGAGATTGAAAAAGAGAGTCATGTTGGTAGCATGACTCTCCTAACAAGATCATGTCAAGAATGGTCGGCTATTTATTTGTTAAATAAACTATCTCTCATAGCCTTGCACGCCAAAGAGTAGTTTATTTTTTTCGATCATTTTTCACGTAAGTTAACAGGGCAAGGGTGTATATCCCAAAAGCAAGCATAATTTCTATTGCCGTCCCAACTTCCATTTTATCACCTCCAATCTCGCTGACTGGGGTGCAAACAATCATAGGCGTCACCCCACTTTCATTCGGAGGTTAGCCAACTACTCATAACATTTACTTGTTAGTATCCATTCTATATGAAAATGTGGTTAAAAACAACTCCCAATGTATTGTTTTTGACACAAAGAAAGGGATGCATCCCAAATCGGCGGTGCACCTCTTTATTATTATTCTCCTAAATCCACGTTATGATAGACTTTCTGCACATCTTCTAAATCTTCTAGTGCATCAAGCATTTTCTCGAATTTCACTAAGTCTTCTTCGCCTAAAGTTACTTCATTCTGTGGAATCATTTCGATTTCGGCAACGGTGAATTCTTCAATACCCGCTGTTTTCAATGCTTCTTGTACGCTATGGAAATCCTCTGGTTCTGCGTAAACAATCGCTTGACCATCTTCGTCTAGCACATCACGAACGTCAATGTCTGCTTCCATCAATAATTCCAATAGTTCATCTGCATCTTTATCGGCAATCCCGAAAATCGCTGTATTATCAAACATATAAGCAACGGAGCCGCTCACGCCCATGTTTCCGCCGTTTTTGCTGTAGGCCGCGCGAACGTCTGATGCAGTGCGGTTAACGTTATTTGTTAAAGCATCTACAATGACCATCGAGCCGTTTGGACCAAAGCCTTCGTAACGTAGTTCGGAATAGTTTTCATCGCCTGTACCTTTTGCTTTTTCGATAGCGCGGTCGATGATGTGTTTTGGTACGTTGTATGTTTTGGCGCGCTCAATAACGAAGCGCAGTTTTTGATTAGAATGTGGGTCTGGATCGCCTTGTTTTGCGGCTACATAGATTTCAACCCCGAACTTTGCGTAAATACGACTGTTATTTGCGTCTTTTGATGCTTTCTTTTCTTTAATATTTGCCCATTTGCGGCCCATATTACCACTCTCTTTCTGATTAGGAGTTCCTTTACTTGTTTCATTATAAATGTATTAGGACGATTTGTTAAGTCTGATGTGAAATTCTTGCAAAAAAACACCAGCCTTCAATTTCCAAAAACTAAAAAATAAAACTGGTTCAAAAGAACTATTTTTTTAATTGCCTAGTATATATAAAGCGCAAAAATTTCACAAATAAAACATAAAAACGGCTAATTGTGGCGAAAATGTGACAAATGTGTACGTGATGTCATGAAAAGGTGAATAATGTTACTAAATCATCATTTTGTGTTTTAGCTCTAGTTTTTAAAATTGTTTAGGTGTAAACTAGCGATATTGAAATGATGAATAAGCGTAGATTCTTTTATTCATGCGGTGTTTGTGTAATATTGATTTAGCTTTGACATGTTTTGGAGAGGGCTTTTTTCATTGGAAGGGGAATCAAGATGAAAAGGTTTTTTAGTCTTTTCGCTGTTCTTCTCTTGATACTACAAATGATTTTACCGCAAATGGTTTTAGCACAAACAACTACGGATACAAAAGAGATAAACGGCGCTGTATTAGTGAATATTATTGTGAATAAAAACACAGATGCGACAAGTAACTATACGATTAGTGGGCAGATGGTAAATCATTCGGATAAAGCGAAGACTGGAACAGTGACGGTTTCTGATAATGTGAAGGTCTCAGCGATTCAGGATGCTGTCGTGCTGGATGCCCAACAACATGTCATTGGCAAATATGATGTGGCAAATAATGCGATTACGTTCCCTATTCCTGAGAATTCGGATACGGTATTTACCCTTCACGTAAATGGTAAATATGTTGGTGATCTTGCGAAGGATCACGTGACTTTTTCGGATGGGGTGCATGTAATTTCAAAGGATGTTGGTAAAATCGTTGAGCCTCAACAAGACGAAATAACGGCAACGGTGCCAGCAAGTCAAACGCAACCTGAGAATGTTACTATTCCAAAACGCGATACGGTTGTAAAAAAAGTGAAGGAAAATAGTCCGCGTAACCTGAAAGATATTTTTGCAGAGCTTGGTTATCCAAGTGAGGAAAGCTCGATTTTGTCGGATATGAAAGTGACGTACAAAGATAAGAATGGTAATGTGATAACAGAGCCAACTGTGAATGATAAAATTGAATTTGCGTTTGACTGGCACATCCCCAATGATGTAGGTGAGTTAGTGAATGCTGGGGATTATTACATATTTGAATTACCTGACAATATAAAAATTCCTAAAAATATGACAATTGAACTTGGCGAATTTGGAACAGCGACGGTAGACACGAATGGGACAGTGATAATTACATTCACCGATGAAGTAAAAAATAATTCAGATGTAAATGGAACGCTTCATTTTGATGCTGGATTTAATGAGAACGTGATTGATGGACCAGGCGATATGTCAATCAAGGTTCCAGACGAAGTTAATTTGCCGAGCACAGAAGTTCCGATTAAGCCTTTTGGTGCGGCGATGATTGATAAGAGTGGCCATTTTGATAAGGTGCAAAATCCGGACCGTATCATTTGGAATGTGGACATTAATAAAGGCTTGAAGACAGTGAATAATGCAAAAGTAACAGAGGCATTTCCTGCTGGTTTGACGTATGAGTCTGTGAAAGTATACCAAATTGGCGTTGACTTACACGGAAAAGTTATTCCTAATAGCGAAAAGCTTATAACGACTGGCTACACGACGGATGCGAACGGAAATGTTACGTTTACCGAACCAATTGATGAAGCATATCGATTGGAATATATAACAAAAATAAATAATGATAAAAAGCCGTTTGCAGGTGGTACGGTTACTTTTAAGAATAATGTGACTTTGACTAGTGATAATTTAGATGATTTAGCAACTTCAGCAACTGTGAGTGCTAAATATGGGAAAGTTGTTGCAAAAGCAGCAACGAATTATGACTCGAAAGATCAAACCTTCAGTTGGACGATAAAATATAATTACGGTGAGAAGCACATTAGCAAAGATGACGCGGTGATCACAGACACTTTTGGCTCGGATAAAATGATTTTGGTAAGTGATTCTGTGCAACTGTACAATATGACATTTGATTCTAGTGGCAAGGAAATCAAAGGTGCGGCGCTAGTTAAAGGCACGGATTATGAACTTCTTCCTACGGCAAACGGTTTTGAAATTCACTTTTTGCATGATGTGAATGGTGCTGTAAAAATCGATTATAAAACGGGCATTTCAGGCACATTAACCGAAAATATTAACATTTCGAACAAAGTTGATATTTCTACGGGACAAAATAGTAATGGTTTAGGAACGATGTATCAACAAAGCCTAGTGAAAAAACTTGCTGATGTGAACTATGATACGAAGACGGCTTCGTGGGTTATCGATGTTAATAAAAATCATTATTTTATGAAAAACTGGGCAATGACTGATGCTTTGAGTCATGGCTTGACGCTAATTCCGGATTCTTTGAAGGTATACGATGTGAACCAAAAACACGAACTTGTAGAGGGAACAGACTATACTTTTGCATATGACAAGGATACAAATATTTTTAAAATGGAGTTCTTGAATAGTTACAAAGATGGTACGGAAAATCAATTCCGAATTTCCTATGATACGAAATACGACATGAATGTGTTACGTGGCAACGACTCCGAGTTGAGTTTCAAAAATGATGTCTCGGCCACTTGGATAGATCAAAATGGAGACCCGAAAACGAGTAAGGACTATGTGATTTTCAAACCAAATGATCCAACGAAATACAATGGTTTCAAAAATGGCTCTTATAACGCGCAAACGAAGTTGATTACATGGGCTATTGGTGTGAACTATGATGATATTGATTTGAAAAATGCAAAAGTAGTAGATCCGATTCTTGGAAATCAGCAATTTGTTTCAGGTTCTGTGAAGATTTACCATTATACGATTCATCATGATGGCTCCATTGTTAAAGGGGAAGAAATTAGTGATTATTCTGATTTCGTGATTGATGAGCCTTCAAATAAGAACGAGGATACGTTGACGGTCAATTTCCCAGATGGCAAAGCAGCGATGTACTTGATTGAGTTCGACACGAGCGTGAAGGGGCAACTTGTTTCGGCGAACTACAAGAACGATGCAGTTTTCCAAAACGATACGTATCCCAATCAGACGCTAAGCGCGGATGTATCTGTGACGAACGGTGGTAAATTTGCGGTGAAATCAGGGATGCAGGATGATGACGGGTATGTGAATTGGTCGGTGACGGTGAATCCGAGCTTGTCGCAGTTGGATGATGTTGTTATGACGGACCACCCATCTACGAATCAGTCGATTGATTTGGATTCGCTAGTTATTTATGGCACGACGGTGAATGCTGACGGGACGCTTGTTGTGAACAAGAATGTGAAGTTGACGAAAGATGTGGACTACACGGCGACGCTCACGACGGATAATGAGACTGGCCAGCAGGAATTGAAAGTGACTTTTGCGAAACAATTGAATACCGCATTCGTGGTGCAGTACCGCACGATGGTGCTCATGACGGGTGACAAGGATAAAGTATCGAACAATGTTAAAATTACAGGGAATCATGAGGAAGAAGTGACTGGTGGCAGTGAAACATCACTAGACGTTGTTGTGTCGAACGGTGGCGGGACGGCGGTTGGAACGAAAGGCAGCATTACTTTCCAAAAAGTCGACCCGAACGATACGATACTACATGGCGCTAAATTTCAGCTTTTAGACAAGAATAACCGCGTCGTAGTACGAGAAGGAACGATAGGTCAAGACGGTAAGCTGACTTTTGGTAATTTGCCGTATGGTACGTATTACTTAAAAGAGGTGAAGGCCCCAGAAGGATTCTCGGTCAGCGATGAGTTAGTAAAAGGTAAAAAAGTAACGATTTCTAAAGACACAACGGATGCTAAAATTGCTGAAAAAATCGTGAACGCGGCGAATAAAGTAACATTTATGAAGCAAAATGAAGCGCATGATGCACTTTCAGGAGCCATTTTCAAATTACAATGGCAAGTTGGCAATGAATGGCTAGAAATTCGCGGAGATGAAACGTTTGAAACGGATTCGGACGGCAGACTTGTCATCGAAGGATTGCTTCCAGCGAATTATCGTTTAGTGGAAACGGTCGCGCCACACGGTTACGTTTTAAATACAGAACCTATTCCGTTCTCAGTAGTGCAAGACAGCAACGGTCAAATTGCAGATGTGGATGTCGTTCCATTTGTGAACTACAAAGGAAGTTTTGAATTTGAAAAACAAGATGATGCAGGAAATGCGCTAAGCGATGCAGCCTTCATTTTGCAAGACCAAACAGGAAAAACAGTTGCTACACTAGCATCCAATTCAGATGGAAAAGTAAGTGCCACGGACTTAGCGCCAGGCGATTACACGATTACGGAAGTTAAAGCACCGACTGGCTACATCCTAAACACGAAACCGATTCATTTTACAATTGCGAATCAGGCAAACGGCAAACCAGCCACAGAAATGCTCGATAATTTTACGAACTATAAAGGGCACGCCTCTCTTAAGAAAACCGGAGAAGATGGCGCAGCTCTGTCAGGCGCTGTATTCCAAGTGACAGACCAAGAAGGCAATATGATACGCGAGAATTTGATAACTAATTCAGATGCGTCGTTGATGTCACTGATTTGGCCCCAGGAACGTACCAGTTTATCGAAACTGCTGCACCGACAGGCTATTTAATTAACGAAACGCCAGTAAAATTCACAATCGCAGACAATGCAAACGGCGAACCAGTAAAAGTCCAAACGCAATTGACGGATTATCAAGGTTCTGTAGTTTTGAAAAAAGTAAATGATAGTGGGCAAACACTCGAAGGAGCGGCATTTGATTTACTAAGCGAAGATGGTACGGTCATTTCAAACTTAGTAACAGACGCAGACGGAAAAATTAGCGCCAGTGGCCTCGCGCCAGGCAATTACTACTTCACAGAAACAGCCGCGCCAGTAGGATATAAACTAGACAGCACGCCAATTCCGTTTACAATCCTCACAACAGCAGTAGACAAACCGGAATTAATTGAGCTCGAATTCACCAACAAGAAATTACCGCCACAAATCCTACCACCAAAACCAGTCGAACCCGAAAAACCAAATCACCCCAGAAAAACCGACAAAACCAGTGACACCAACGCCAAAACCACTCGAAGTAAGACCAGGGGAACAAACAATGCAACCAAAACCAATACCAAAAGCAGAAGTAACGCCAAAACCAGTAATCAAACCCGAAACCAAATTACCGCAAACCGGCGATAACAACGCGGAAACAGTTTTGTTTACACTTCTCGGCACAGCAATGATAGCAGCGTGGTTCAGGTTGTCTCGAAAACAATAAGCATAAATCCGCGCAATTTTTAACCAGTTGCGCGGATTTTTCCGTATTCGATGGAGTTCCAAGTCGGAATGTACTATAATAAGAGTATAAAACCGAATGGAGGAAATTAAATATGGCTGATTTGCCAAAATGTCCAGAATGCAATTCCGAATACACGTACGAAGATAGAGGTCTATTTATTTGCCCAGAATGTGGTCACGAGTGGTCTGCTGATGCTGCAGAGGCAAGCGATGACGTGAAAGTTGTCCGCGATTCTAACGGTAACGTACTGACGGATGGCGATTCTATTACAGTAATTAAAGATTTAAAAGTAAAAGGCAGTTCATCGGTTGTCAAAATCGGAACAAAAGTAAAAAACATCCGTTTAGTAGACGGCGACCATGACATCGACTGCAAAATTGATGGTTTCGGACCAATGAAGTTAAAATCAGAGTTTGTTAAGAAACTGTAGAAAAAATATATTTTCAAACAACGCTGAAAGCTTGCTGAAGCAAGCTTTTTTTATATGAAAGGAGTGGAAAAAATGAGATATATAAAATCACAAATGAAACAATTAGTGCGTGAAAACGAGAGATTGCAACATAAATTACAATCGTTGATGACAGAGCATGATTTAGAGAAGACTTTTGCATTGAAAGCTTTGTACCATGCGGATGTAGCTGATGGTGGGAAGTATCAAGAAGATTATCAAGCATTAGATGATTTATGATAATTTTTTTTGTTGTAAAGTATTGTTGTAGTGGGCTTTTAGCTGTTTTTTAGGTTTTTCCGGTAGCTTATGATGTGACGCATCAGGAATTTGGTGATATGATGATACTTTAAGAGCTTTGGAATGTATCAATTGCAAAGTTTTTAACAATCATGAATTTCTAAGCGAAAGGAAGCGAACAAGGGATGCGGAAAACAACTTCGATTCCACTATATGCATTACTTGTTGTTCTGATCCACATAGTTGCGGTCGTGTTATTACTCATCTATGTCCAGACAACACCAGCATTATTTGCAAGTGCGATTCTTGCATATTCTTATGGGGCAAGGCATGCCTTTGATGCGGACCACATTGTGGCAATTGACAATACGGTGCGTAAATTAGTAAGTAGAAAGACAGACGGAAACGGTGTCGGATTTTTCTTCTCCATGGGACATTCAACGGTAGTCATTTTAATGATTTTCGTGCTTATATGGGTGACTGGGAAATTAACGGGAAAATGGGCTTTTATTACAGATTATGGCCCAGCAATTGGCACGGTTGTAGCGGGTACTTTCCTGATTTTAATTGCAATTTCGAATATCATTTCATTGCGAAAATTAATGGCGGCAGAGCGAAACGGAACTGGCATGGACGACGCATTGGCGTCCCGCGGGTTTATTGTTCGTCTCGTGGAACCGCTCAATAAGTTCGTAACAAAGAGTTGGCATATTTATCCGATTGGCTTTTTGTTTGGTCTTGGCTTTGATACAGCGACAGAGATTGGTCTAATCACACTAAGCGTTCAGTCAAGCGCGACTGTTCCAGCACTTGGCTTATTATGCTTACCCTTATCATTTTTGGCTGGTATGTGCTTATTTGATACATTAGATAGTATCATTATGAGTCAAACATATGGTTGGGCGTATGACAACCATAAACGTCGCTATCGTTATAATGTTATTGTCACAGTGATTTCAGTCGTTTCGGCGGTTGTTGTCGGTGGCACGATATTAATGCAGTTCTTGCTAAGCTATACAAATTTGAACGGAGCGGTTGTGCATTTCATTAATGGTATTGATTTCAATGGTTTTGGAATTACATTGATGTTATCATTCTTATTAATATGGCTTTGTGCAATGCTGGTTTATCGACGTCAAAAAAGATTATAGCGCGAAAACCCCGACTCTACTATTAGAATCGGGGTTTTTACTAAAAAAATATAAAATAATCGTATTTTTTACTAACTATTCCTAGCAAATTGGTCACATAAGCTCTATAATAAAGCTAGTAAATACTTATAAAAGGTGATAAAATGGCGACGATGACTGATATTGCGAAGCTAGCAGGTGTTTCGATAGCAACTGTTTCGCGCGTGTTAAACTACGATGAAACGCTCTCGGCTTCCGGTGAGACGCGGCGGAAGATTTTTGAAATTGCGGAGAGTTTGGATTATACGAAACATAAGCAAAAAGCAACGAAAAAAACAGGTAAAATAGCAATTGTGCAGTGGAATACGGAAGAGGAAGAATTAAATGATATATACTATATGTCAATTAGGATAGGTGCAGAGAACCGGGCGCGGGAACACGGGATTGAGATATCGACATTATACGAACTAGACAAAATCGCGCAGACTACAATTGATGGTATTCTAGCGATTGGAAAGTTTACAATGGAGCAAGTAGAGCAATTAAAGGAGATTCATCCGCATATTTGTTTTGTTGATACGGATTATCGTTTGAATAAGTATGATTCTGTGGTGATTGATTTTGTACAGTCGACGCGCGAGGTCATCGATTATTTTATTGCGGGTGGGCATACGAATATTGGTTTTATCGGTGCTGAGGAGCGTAGTGAAATTGATGGCAGCATGAATGATCCGCGTTCGGTGGCTTATGCAGAGTACATGAAAGAACGCCGGTTGTATGCCAAGCAAAATATGTTTGTCGTTGGGGGCCGTTTCGATGTACCTTCTGGCTATGAGCAAATGAAGCAAGCGATTGAGCAGTTAGGCAATGAACTTCCAACCGCGTTTTTTGTTGCGAATGATCCGATGGCGATTGGTTGTTTACGTGCACTCTCGGAAGCTAGAATTGCTGTTCCAGAACGTGTGAGTATTGTAGGATTTAATGATATTAGCGTGTCACAGTACGTGTCTCCTGCGCTGAGTACGATTCGCGTTTACACCGAGTTTATGGGTGAGGAAGGGATGGATATGCTGATTGAACGCATGAATGGCCGGAAACACGCGAAACGAACGATATTAGAGACGGACTTAATTCTCAGAGAAAGTTCCAAATAGATTAGTGAAACCTTGATAATACATCAGGGTTTTTATTTTTAGTAAATATATAGTAAAAATGATTGACTTTTAACTAAAAAATTGTTATTCTGATGATGAAACAAAACGAAGGAATTCACAAACTAACAAATGTTAGCGATTACAAAAATGGAGGGGTAAAAAATGAAGAAGCGTTTTGTAATACTTTTAATGGTCAGTATGGCTGTTATGCTAGTCGTATCAGGATGTGGAGGAGGAAGCTCAGATAATGTGAATGAAAATAAAAAGGAACTGACTGCTTGGGCTTGGAATGTGAATGTTAAGGCTTTGGAAGGTGCAGCGAAAGAATACGAGAAAGATAACCCAGGCTTCAAACTAAAAGTCGTAGAAATGAGTAACACGGATGCGTATCAAAAAATCACAACGGGCTTACAAGCTGGTGGTAAAGGCTTACCGGACATTTTGCTAATTGAAGATGATCAGGTGCAAGGGTATTTAGACAACTTCCCGAAAGGCTTTATTAACTTGTCTGATAAAGGTTTTGACGATGAAAAAAGTAAATTCCCAGAGTATAAAGTAAGTCTTTTAAGTAAAAATGATAAAATTTACGGATTCCCATTTGATGCCGGACCAGCAGGCGTTTTCTATCGCACAGATATTTTTAAAGAAGCAGGGATTGATCCGAAATCGATTCAGACATGGGATGATTACATTGCAGCAGGTAAAACAATTAAAGCAAAAACAGGTAAAGATATGATTGGTATGGATTACAACAACGATGATGGGCAATACCGCATTATGCTAAACACGCTCGGCACGTTCTATTTTGATGACAAGGGCGATATCGCATTTACTTCTGATGCGTCCGAAAAAGCAATGAGCATGGTACAAAAAATCAAAGATGCGGGCATTTCGAAAAATACGTCTGGCTGGGACCCTTGGGTTAGCGCCTTGGCGAACGGGGAAGTAGTGACAGCACCAACTGGCGCATGGTTCTCTGGCTCGTTAATTCAACAAGCACCAGACTTAGCCGGAAAATGGAGCGTATTCCCGATTCCTGCTTTTAAAGAAGGTGGCAATCATGCAGCAAATAATGGCGGGAGTAACTTCATGATTCCATCAGCAAGCGAGAAATCAGATGAAGCATACAAGTTCTTGAAATATTTCAGCACGTCGAACGACATACAAGAGCTAGCAATGAGTGAGGGCGGCCTATTCCCATCGTTGAATACTGTTTATGCAACCGATACGTTCAAAAATGCGGGTGATTATTTCACACAAGAAAATATTTGGAAGTTATTCGCGAATCAAATGGATGATATTAAGCCAGCGAACTACACAGGAAATTACTCGATTGCAAAAGATGAAGCGGTAAAAGCACAATCTAAAGTTTTGGAAGGTGAAAATGTTAAGAAAGCGCTTCAAGAAGCGAAGAAAAGTTTAGCTAACCGAATCCAACAGTAAAACATCTAACAAGGTGAGGGTGGAAAACAAGGCTTTATTTTTCTGCCTTCCCTGTTCTTGAAAGGAGAATGGATATTTTGAGTAGAAGTAAGACTTTTCCATATGTATTTATTTTACCATCGGTGTTACTGTTTGTTGTGTTTATTCTGTATCCGATTATTTCGTCACTTGTGCTGAGTTTCCAGACGAGCAATGGTGGGGAGACTTCATTTGCTGGGCTTGCGAATTATGAGCGATTGTTGCATGATGAAATCTTTTGGAAAGCTTTGAAGAATACGTTTATTATCTTTATTTTTCAAGTGCCAATTATGCTGTTTTTAGGGCTTGTTTTGGCGACGGTGTTGAATAATAAGTTATTGAAATGGAAAGGCTTTTTCCGGGTTGGTTTTTATTTGCCGGCGGTGACTTCGCTTGTTGCATATTCTTTGCTATTTTCGATTATGTTGCAGGATTCTGGGCTGGTTAATAATTTATTGTCGTACATAGGGATTGGACCGATTCCTTGGCTTTCTTCGGCGAGTTGGTCGAAGGTGTCGATTATTTTGGCGATGATTTGGCGTTGGACGGGCTATAACATGGTCATTTATTTGGCGGCGTTGCAAAATATACCGGAAGATACGTATGAAGCGGCGGATATGGATGGCGCTGGGAAGATACGGCAGTTTTTCAGCATCACGATTCCGCAGTTAAAACCAGTGATTTTGTTTACTGCAATCTTGTCGACGATTGGTACATTGCAACTGTTTGACGAACCATTTAACTTAACAAAAGGTGGGCCGGCGGATTCGACGATGACGCTTGGCTTGTATATTTATCAAAATGGATTTAAATATTTTGACTTCAGTTATGCGTCGGCAGTGGCTTATGTAGTCGTGATTATCGTTGCCGTGCTGTCGTTCTTACAATTCAAATTTACGGGAGCTGATAAAAAATGAGTGAGAGAATGTTAGGCAGGACGATCGGTAGATATGTGTTGCTCTCGATTTTTATGGTTATTTCGATTTTTCCGTTTTATTGGATGTTGATTGGCGCGACGAACCATTCGAGTAAAATGTTTTCGAAACCAATTACGTTGTTGCCAGGGAAAGAATTTATTACGAATCTGGTGAATTTGAATGATAATATCGGAATTTACCGGGTGTTATTTAATTCTTTACTAGTGTCAGGTGCTTATGTGATTTTGGCATTGGCGATTTGCACGGCAGCGGCTTATGTGCTTGCAAAATTCCGATTTCGTGGGGCAAATTTGATTTTCTTATTGTTCATGTTATCGATGATGATACCTTCGCAGGCGACCGTGATACCGTTATTTAAGTTAATGTCGAATTTTGAGTTGTTAAATACGTATTTTGCGTTGATTGTACCACAATTATGCTACCCTTTCGCGATCTTTTTAATGCGGCAAAACTTTATGGCGTTTCCGAGTGAACTGTTGGAGTCGGCGAGGTTGGACGGAGCAGGAGAGTATCGGATTTTCTTTCAAATTGTGTTGCCATCTATGAAACCAGCGCTTGCTGCAACGTCGATTTTCTTGTTTATGACGCAGTGGAATAACTTTATGTGGCCACTTGTTGTGACGACTTCGAGTGAGATGTATACATTCCCAGTGGCGCTTTCAAGCTTGATGGGCGTGTCGTTTACGGATTATGGGCAAGTGATGACGGGGATTACTTTTGCGACGATCCCGATTATTATTTTCTTCTTGATGTTGCAAAAACACTTTATTTCAGGAATGCTGGGCAGTGCGCTCAAGTAAAATGGGGAGGTTATTGGAATGTTGCGTGAACAGCAAAATTTTTATTATGGTGGAGATTATAACCCGGAGCAGTGGGATGAGTCGATTTGGCTAGAGGATATGCGTTTGATGAAGAAGGCGGGCGTGAATTATGTGAGTGTGAATATTTTTAGTTGGGCGAAGTTGCAGCCGAATGAGGAGACGTACGATTTCACGACGCTCGATAAAATTATGAATATGCTTGCGGAAAATGGGATTGGTGCGGACTTGGCGACGGGAACGGCGGCGCCTCCTGCTTGGATTGCGCGGAAATATCCGGATTCGTTGCCGGTGGACGCGGACGGAGTGCGATTGTTGCCTGGATCTAGGCAGCATTATTGTCCGAATAGTGAGGATTATTCGCGGCTGGCGGCAGCTTTGACGCGAAAAGTGGCGGAGCGATACCATGATCATCCGGCACTTGTGATGTGGCATATTAATAATGAATACGGATGCCATATTGGCGAGTGTTATTGCGGGAAGTGCCAGACGGAGTTTCAGGTTTGGTTGAAGAGGAAATATGAGACGATAGAGCAATTGAATGTGAGCTGGTCGACGGATTTTTGGAGTCAGCGTTATTATGCATGGGAAGAGGTTTTCTTGCCAGGAAAAACGCCAACGTATGCGAATCCGAATCAGCAGGTAGATTTTAAGCGATTTATGAGCGATTCTTTGCTTGGTTTGTATAAAATGGAGCGGGATATTATACGGGAATTTTCGGTGGACATTCCGATTATGACAAATTTGATGGGGCTACATAAGCCGATTGATGGCTTTAAATGGGGTGCAGAGATGGATTTGGTGTCGTGGGACGCGTATCCTGATCCGCATGATGAGCTTCCGTATGCGCAGTTCATGGCGCATGATTTGACTCGGAGTTTGAAGAAAAAGCCGTTTTTGCTTATGGAACAAGCGGCGAGTGCGGTGAATTGGCGTAGCCAGAATGGGGCGAAAACACCTGGAATCATGCGGCTTTGGAGTTATGAGTCGGTAGCGCATGGTGCGGACGGAATCATGTTTTTCCAATGGCGGGCATCACAAGGTGGCGCGGAGAAGTTTCATAGTGGGATGGTGCCACATTCTGGTGATGAAGAAAGCCGGAATTTCAAAGAAGTTGCGGAGTTAGGGCAGGAATTGAAACGGCTAGATGAACTTGTTGGTTCAGAATTCGATGCGCAAGTGGCGATTGTTTTTGACTGGGAGAATTGGTGGGCTTTAGAACTTGATTCGAAACCGTCTGATTTAGTGACTTATATGCGTCAATTATTGGCTTATTATAAAGTACTACATCGCTTGAATGTTCGGGTGGATTTTGTGCATCCGGATGAGGACTTGTCAGGTTATAAACTTGTGTTTGCGCCGGCGAGTTATCAAGTGTCGCGAGAGTTTGCGGATAAAGTCGCGAGTTATGTGGAACAGGGCGGACATTTTGTCGCGAATTTCTTCAGTGGGATTGTGGATGAGAATGAGCGCGTTTACTTGGGCGGCTATCCAGGAGCTTACCGCGATGTACTCGGCGTTTATGTGGAAGAGTTTGCACCGATGAAACGCGGAACGACGCATCAAATCCAGACGGTGTACGGCGATGTGGACATTGCGATTTGGGAAGAAGTGATTCATTTGCGTGGCGCGAAAGCTATTGCGTCGTTTAAAGATGGTTATGTGGCGGGAATGCCTGCGGTGACGGTAAATCAGCATGGCGCTGGGACGGCGTATTATGTTGGGACGCAACCTGACACGGCGTATTTAGAGCAGTTGTTACGTGATTGCTTGGATGCTGCGGATATTGCGCCTCCTTTTACAGTGCCAGTAGGTGTTGAAGTTACAGCTCGTCGGAAGGGCGAGACGACGTACTATTTCTTCTTAAATCATACAGACAAGACGCAGGTTTTTGACATTGGCGGGACATTCGCAGAGCTGATAAATAGCGAAAACATCTCGAATTTCATGACACTACCAGCTCATGATGTGAAAATTTTAAAAAAGTGAACGGAGGTCTCGTAAAAGATGGGTATTAGTTATGATGAGGCGCGACGGATATTTCATTTGCGCGGTAAGGATGTTAGTTATGTGTTGGGCGTAGTTCGTGACGGTTATTTGGCGCATCTGTATTATGGAAAAAAATTGCGAGAGTATCGAGGTTCCAATGATTTGACGTTCATTAAACGTGATTTCTCGCCTAGTGTGGAGATAGGCGATGAGACGTTTTCTTTAGATTCGCTACCGCAAGAATATCCGCAATATGGCAATACTGATTTTCGAAAACCAGCCTACCAATTGAAGGGACCTGATGGTACGACGATTTCTGATTTACGCTATGAATCGCATCGCATCTATTCAGGGAAGGGGATGCTAGATGGGTTGCCGACAACGTATGGAAGTGATGTGGATACGCTTGAAATCACGATGGTTGATGAGGTTCTGGAGTTACAGGTTGTTTTGCAATACGCCGTGTTTACAAAATACAGTATCATCACTAGATCAGCCCGCTTCGTAAATAAAGGTGACAATACATTGCAAATTTTGAAAGCTGCGAGTGCCAGTGTTGCTTTTAAAGATAGCGAGTATGATCTTCTAACTTTGCCTGGCGCTTGGGGAAACGAACGCCAAATAGAACGAGGTCCCATACGTCGCGGAATACAAGGCGTTGAAAGCCTTCGAGGTGCCAGCAGTCATCAACAAAATCCCTTCATTGCCTTGCTCCGAAAAACGACAACCGAAGAACAAGGCGATGTTTACGGCTTCCATTTTGTTTACAGTGGCAATTTCGAAGCAACCGTTGAAGTGGACCAGTTTGCAACAACACGCGTCAATTTTGGAATACATTCTTTCAATTTCAATTGGCAATTAAAGCAAGGCGAAACATTCCAAACCCCCGAAGTGGTCATGGTTTATTCCAACAATGGCCTTGGCGACATGTCCAGACAATTGCACCATTTCTACCAAAATCACTTACTGCGAGGCGCTTACCGCGACAAAGAACGTCCAATTCTAGTCAATAATTGGGAAGCGACTTATTTTGACTTCACCGAAAAAAAGATTCTCGACATCGCAAAAATAGGAAGCAAACTTGGCATGGAACTTCTAGTTTTAGATGATGGCTGGTTTGGCAAGCGAAATTCTGATAAGTCTTCATTAGGTGACTGGTTTCTCAACAAAGAAAAATTGCCACATGGTTTGAGGAAGCTAGCAGAAAAAATAAATAAACTCGAGATGGCGTTTGGTCTTTGGTTTGAGCCAGAAATGGTTTCAGTAGACAGCGATTTATATCGTGCCCATCCTGATTGGTGTCTGCACGTTCCGGAAAGAAGGCGCTCAGAAAGTAGAAACCAGCTGGTCCTTGATTTTTCACGCGAAGACGTCCGTTTGGCCATAGTGAATCAAATGACAGCGATTCTAAAAGAAATCCCAATAAAATATGTGAAATGGGACATGAATCGCCATTTGACAGAAATAGGTTCTGCTTATTTTCCAAAAGAACAACAGCAAGAAATCGCGCATCGTCATATTTTGGGCGTATACGATGTTATGAATCGAATAACCACCGCATTTCCAGACATTCTGTTCGAAAGCTGCTCAGGTGGAGGCGGTCGCTTTGATCCAGGTATGTTATATTACATGCCACAAACATGGACCAGCGATAACACAGACGCAATCTCTCGCCTGAAAATCCAATACGGAACGAGCCTAGTCTATCCAATAGTAACCACAGGGGCCCATGTCTCTGTCGCCCCAAATCATCAAGTCAAACGGCACACATCGCTAGACATCCGTGGCAACGTAGCAATGTCCGGAAACCTAGGCTATGAACTAGATTTAACAAAGCTCACCGACACCGAAAAAGAAACCATTAAACAACAAATCCAAACATATAAAGAAATCCGCCCGCTTATCCAATTCGGCGATTTTTACCGTCTAAAAAGCCCATTTGAAGGCAATGAGGCAGCTTGGATGTTCGTCAATAAAACAAAAACCGAAGCTATCGTATTTTATTTCCAAGTTCTTGCTGTTCCCGCAAAACCATTACAGGCTATCAAGCTAGCAGGGTTAAATAAAGATGCTCAGTACAGAATAAATACAACCGAGCAAGTTTTTGGCGGAGATGAATTAATGTATAGTGGATTACAAATACCAACAACACTAAAAGGCGATTTCCAAACATTCCGATGGCACCTTACTATAAAAAAATAAAGATTGCAGGTTAACTCCTTAAAAGATACGGGTATACAGTGTATAGAAAGAGTGTTTAACTGAAATAAAAAGGAGTGGGTTAAGAATGGGATTTTCAGAGGCATTTAAAGCTTTTTGGGGGAACTATGCGAACTTCAGCGGTAGAGCTAGTCGTTCAGAATATTGGTATGCTTGGTTAGCCATTTGGTTGATTTTCTTAATACTAGGGATTTTCAGTTATGTTAGTGAATTCATTTATTATGTGGATGGGCTATTGGGACTAATTGTACTACTGCCAATGATTAGTCTAGGCGTTCGTCGCTTACATGATACAGACAAGAGTGGTTGGTTTATTTTAATGGCATTAATTCCACTTGTTGGTTGGATTATCATGCTAGTTTTTTACTGTACAGCGGGAGACAGAGGCACCAATCGTTTTGGCGAAGATCCATTAGCTAAGTGAGTATCGAAAAACGTTTGAAATTCCTAAATCAGGAGACTCAAACGTTTTTTTGTATGGTTGAATTGGCAATCATTTGCTCGTAATTCGTAATTTTGTAGTCCAGTTCATTATTAACTTCCATTAGGCGTTGCAATTGCTCTTGAATAAACGCCTGATGGATTTGCAATAACTCGAGTCGTTGCGCCGCAGTGTGGTCGCCTTCTGAAAATAGTTCTGCGTATTTCCGAATTTGTGCGATAGGCATTTGCGTTGCTTTCAGACGAATCACGAAGCGCAACCACTTAAGGTGTTCCTCTTTATAATAACGCTCACCGCCTGCTTTACGAAAAGGCGTAATGATTTTTTCCTGCTCATAATAGCGTAGTGTATAAGTGCTCAAACCCACAATTTTCGCTGTTTCGCCAATTGAATACATAGAAATCACTCCTAATTGCTTGACTTAGAGTTCACTATAAGTCGTATAATGACGACTATACCATAAATAAACGGCGGAAGCCATTGGAGGAAATGAGATGAAATACACAGTAATAACAGGAGCAAGTTCAGGAATTGGTTACGAAACCGCATTGGCATTCGCAACAAGAGGCAAAAATTTAGTCATTGTGGCGCGAAGACAGGCAGAATTAGAAGAACTTAAAAACGCAGCGCTAACAATCAACCCAGAATTAGACATCAAAATTAAAACGACAGATTTAACGGTTACAGAAAATGTATACGAACTCTATGAAAGCCTAAAGGAATTAAAGTTAGAGACATGGATCAACAATGCAGGGTTTGGTAATTTTGATCTTATTGGCGAGCAGAAACTGACTAAAATCGAATCGATGCTACACTTAAATATCGAAGCGCTGACAATCCTTTCCTCTTTGTTCGTTCGTGATTATGCGGATGTAGAAGGAACACAATTAATCAATATTTCATCACGCGGAGGCTACAACATCATTTCCAACGCTGTAACCTATTGTGCAACCAAGTTCTACGTTAGTGCTTTCACAGAAGGTCTAGCACAAGAACTAATAACAACAGGTGCCAAAATGCGCGCTAAAGTACTGGCTCCATCAGCCACAGAAACCGAGTTCGCCCAAAGAGCAACCGATACAGACTCGTTTGATTATGAAAAAGGCGTGGCCAAGTTCCATACGAGCAAAGAAATGGCGGGATTCCTATTAGACTTATATGACAATGAAAAAATTGTTGGACTAGTAAATGGTCGCGACTTCACATTCGAACTACAAGACCCACAGTTCACATATGTCAATACAACGCGTTTCGTTAAATAAAGTGACAAAGCGAGTCATCTCAGGCTCGCTTTTTATTTGTACAGCGAAATCAATAATTCTTCAATCTTCTGCATGTCGACTTGTTCTGGCAATGCGGTTTCTTTTGCCGCACGGTCAAATTCTGATTGCAATACAGCAACGCACTCAAAAATCTCATTAAAAGTCATTTCTCCAGAGCGAATCGCCATCAGCAAATCATGTTCCGTGCGCCGTTTTGTAATAACCCCTTTACCTTCTAAAATATCCCGTCCGGTTACGAGCATTCTCACCAAATGCATAGCATGCTTATATAATTGTGGCAATTCCTTTTGAAAGTTATCCTTCCGAGTCGTATCAAATGTCCGTACGATTCCTTGCAAATCTTTATATATACTATTAAACTCACGCAATGGATATCCTTGAAGGCTCAAATCCATGACAATTTCGTTATTTTCCAGTCGTAAATTTAATCCGGTAGAACCTAAATCCGAATATTTATCACCGAGCTGCCCAATCTGGCTGTTTAATCGTTCCAAGACCAGTGCTTCTTTCTCAACACTCGCATCATCATTTCTAACTAAAGCATTCTGCAGTCGTTTTAATTGTGCTTTTGCATAGTTGCCAAATGTTTTCTCAACTCGCTTGGAAAGAAATAAATCTATATTATCACGCACAATTCGTCCAGCATCCGAGCAGACAAGAATCTCCTCTTCGTCTACGCCGAGTAGTTCAAGGACATTCGGATTCGATTGTGCACACAACTTTATAAACTTCTTAGCACCAAAAATCACAGTATCTGTCTTTTTCTCTTCGAACTGCTCGAAAGTCTGCAATCCTAATAAATAATGCTCATCTTCCAACAAAAATCCGCGCAGATCTAAATCACTTGTCGTGATGTTTGTTCCATAACCGTGAGACCCACTAGCCACTAAATAAGCTATATTTTCTAAATCAGTATTCGCTCTCAAAAAATCATATTCAGAAGACATAATAGCGGTCTTATATTTATCCATTTTACGCACATCCTTCACTTGTTCACTTGCAAACATTATACCAAAAGAAGCCACACGAAAATACTTTTTCTCCAAAGTAAAAATAGCTTGACTTTAAAAGCGAATCGAGGTATTTTAAGTATAACCAATTCCTACTTAATAAGTAAGAATTATAAAAATGATGACGAAGAAAAGGGGAGAAAGTATGAAAAAAGGTTTATTATTTATTTTCACATTAACAATGGTATTAGTTCTCGCCGCTTGCGGTGGTTCTGGGAGTTCCTCTGATAAAGCAAGTGGCTCGAAAGACAATAATTCAATTATCATCGGTGTTCCTGGCGATCCAGAAGTGGTTAACCCACTATATTCAAGCGATCGCGTGAGCTTAACGATTCAACAAGCACTTTATGCTCCGTTATTTTGGGAGTACGATGGTAAACCTGCCCTTGCGGATAAATTAGACATCTCATCTGACAACCTAACATATACGGTAACATTAAAAGATGGCTTGACTTGGCACGATGGCAAACCATTAACTGCGGACGATGTAGTATTTAGCGTCAATTCTATCATTGAATGAAAAACAAAACAGTCCATTTCGTGGCAACTGGGTATTCGGTGATAAACCCGTCAAAGCAGAAGCTGAAAATGCAACGACTGTAAAATTCACATTGCCACAAGTTGCACCAGCATTTGAAAACACACTAAAAACATTCTACCCAATTCCAAAACATATTTTTGATGGCGTTGCAGATATCGGAAAAAGCGATAAAAACAATGCACCAGTTGGCTCGGGTCCATACAAATTCGTCAACTATAAATCGGGTGAATACTACTCTTTAGAGAAGTTTGATAACTATTTCGACGGTAAACCGAAACTTGATAAAGTAACATATCGAATCACAAAAGACCAGAATGCTGCGAATCTAGCATTGCAAAATGGTGAAATCAACTTAAAAGCTATCCAGCCAGCTGAACGTAATAAAGTTGAAAAAGCAAGTGAGGTTAACATCATTACGTACCCAGAAAATCGTTTGAGCTATATCGCATTTAACCAAAACGTTGCAGCACTAAAATCAAAAGACTTGCGCCAAGCTATCTCATTAACGCTTGACCGTAAAGACTTAATCGATGCAGCTTACGGATCAGAAGAATATGCAAAACCAGCGAGTTCATTCTTAACAGAGAATACAAAATTCTTCACGGATAAAGTAGAAACATACAATCAAGACCTAACAAAAGCTAAAAAATTACTAGCGAAAAGTGGCTACAAAAATTCTGATAAACTAAATATTATTTATCTGAACAACAGTAAAGCACAAGAAAGCATTGCCTTATATGTGCAAGAACAATTAAAATCAATCGGCGTATCACTGGAATTGAAACCTACAGACCCAACCGCGATGAGCAATATTACACTTGATCGTAAGAGTGATGCATACTCATTAATGTTAGGGGGGTACATCATGGGTAACGATCCAGATGCTTACAAAACACTCTACATGTCAGGTGAACCTTATAACTATATGAACTATAGTAACCCAGCGCTAGACAAACTATGGAACGAAGGCGCAGTTACTGCAGATGAAACAAAACGTCAAGGCATTTATGAACAAATCCAAACAACGATTGCGGACGACGCAGTTATTTACCCAATTTCATACGATAATGCTGTATTAGCTATCGGTAAGCAATACGAAGGAACAAAAGAAGCAACGCCACAACCAGTAACCATGTTCCGCGACTTGTCTAAACTATATCTTAAATAAGATTAGTGAATGAAAAGGGTAATTCAGAGCCAAAAACTTGTTTCTTGTTGATGAATAGCCTAATCTATATATATTAGAGCCCCAAACTGGTAGGGATTTATTCTCTACTGGTGTGGGCTTTTCCGTTGTTTAACCATACTTTTTTGTTAGGGGCTTTGCTTCATGATACAAACAATCTTTAAACGTTTACTACAAACTATTCCGATGCTTTTTATTATTTCACTAGTCTCGTTTGCTTTAGTGCAATTAGCTCCAGGGGACCCGATTACTTCTTTTGTCACGCCCAATATGAATCCTGATGATGTCGAGCGAATAAGGCAAAGTCTTGGACTGGATCAACCAATTTATGTGCAGTATTTCAAATGGCTTGCTAACGTATTGCAGGGAAACTTTGGCTATTCTCTGATTAATAATCAGCCTGTTTTAGGTCAAATTATTGAACGGTTGCCAGCTACGATTGGTTTGATGGGAACAGCGTTATTTTTCACGTTATTGTTGTCTATTCCGTTAGGTCTTGTTGCGGCTGCCTATGAAAATACGAGATTAGATCGTGTACTTAATGCAGTTTCTTATATTGGTATCTCCATTCCAATTTTTTGGTTTGCGATGATTTTAATTGATGTATTCTCTGTTCAATTAGGCTGGCTTCCTAGTCTTGGGATGCGAACGATTGGTGTAGAGTCATTCTGGGATGTTGTGAAGCATGCGATTTTACCTGTCACGGCATTAACTTTCCAAGGATGTGCTTCTTATTACCGGTATGTTCGTTCCAATACGATTAATCAGCTAAAAGAAGAATATGTTTTATTCGGCTATGCTAAGGGTTTATCTAAGGCTCAAATTATGCGACACCATGTTTTAAAAAAATTCATTATTACCAGTTATTACGCTACTGGGTATGTACTTACCACAAATTATTACAGGTGCCTTTATCACGGAGAGTGTATTTTCTTGGCCAGGAATGGGCTCGCTTGGAATCAATGCGATTTTTCAATTGGACTATCCAATGATTATGGCGATTACGATGTTCTCAGCATTACTTCTTATTATTGGGAACTTACTAGCGGATATCGCCTATACAATTATTGATCCACGTATAAGGGAGGTTAGCTAATCATGATGAAAGCAGATATTTCCAAATTCACCAAACCTAAAAATGTACAACCTCCTGAAAAAGTCCAATTGCCTAGGGAAAGGACGTTCTGGCATTTCTTGTTAAGTCAAAAACGAGGTATATTCGCTATAGCGGTTCTGCTTATACTGGCTTTGGCGTGTGGTTTTGCATTTTTGTCTCCATACGATCCGAATGCCCTGTCGATTCAAGATAAGTTATTGCCGCCAAGCTCTTCTCACTGGTTCGGTACAGACGACCATGGCCGGGATTATTTTACGCGTGTGCTTTATGGTGGCCGTGTCTCGCTTACTGTTGGATTCTTCGCAATGCTTATCGCGTTAGTTGTTGGAACGATAGCAGGTACAGTCAGTGGCTATTTCGGTGGATTCGTAGATAGTTTGTTAATGCGATTCTTAGATATATTTATGTCTATTCCATCGTTTTTCTTATTAATGATTTTGAATGCTTATTTGAAACCAGGTATTGGTAATATTATTTTGATTATTGGCTTGCTATCATGGATGGATGTCGCTAGAATTGTTCGTGCGGAGACGCTATCACTGAAAGAACGGGAATTTATCCTTTACTCTAAATCGAGTGGCGCGAGCGTCTGGCATATTATTACACGACATATTATCCCGAATGCAATGCCTTCGATTGTGGTTGCGGCATCGCTAAATATTGCAGCAGCAATTCTGACGGAATCCGCGCTAAGTTTCTTGGGGCTGGGTGTGCAACAACCGAATTCGTCTTGGGGAAGTATGCTGAATAACGCGCAGGGATATATCGGTGATGCAACTTATCTTGCCTTATTCCCAGGAGCCTTCATCCTGCTCACGATTCTTTCTTTTAACGTCCTTGGAGATGTGTTCCGAAAAGGGTTAGAGCCGCGCGATATTCACAAATAATTAAGTCTATGTACACCCTTGAAAACGCCGAGCTCGGCGTTTTCAAGGGTGTTTTATATATTATTTTACCTTCAATTCGATAACATCTGCGCGCATTTCGTTGACGGCTTGTTCGATGATTTTAATCTCGCTTGCCAACTCACTTAAATTATCAATCGTTTTTTGGTAACGCTCTTCTCGTTCATCGTTCTTGCGCATCATCCATACAAGCAATGCTACAAAAAGGATACCGAATGTTATTTCGGTTGCGTTAGCCACTAAGTTCTCTAGTCCCGTAATAATCACTTCCAAACTAAAATAGTTTTTCTTTCCCATCTTCATCATACCTCCCGTTAAGTATGATACGTGCTCTTTTTTAATGTGCCATGACTGGTTTTGCTTTTGACTGCTCTGCATAGTAGGCTATCAAAAATCCTTCCAATGCAGCTTTTTTCAGTCGGTAATAGTGCGACTCGCTCCATCCAATGCTCATGTATACCTCAATATTTGTTCGTTTCTTCTCTGATACATATTTGGTTAAAAGGACCTCCCGTTGGTCCCTATTTAGCTTATTGATGGCATTTGTTATTTGCTTAATTTCGATATAATTAGTGGATTCGGCGATTCTTTTGGTTAACTTGAGTTGGTTCTCCTCGGTGCGCCTCGGCATGCTTCTTTTTGGTAGGCTCAGCAGTAAGGTGTTGTACTTGAATAATAAACGTTCGGCTTCTTTGCACTTGTTCATTCATTATGCTCCCCCTAAGACTGTTTTATTTCTGTTAAAATGCTGTTATATAATTGTTGCCTCTCTTGTTCATCCCATGATGCGAGTTGTTTCTTGGAGTACGTAGAAAAATAGCTAATTAGCGCAACTTGAGTTCGTACTTCACTTGCGAGCTCATCGTTGTCCTCTAATTTCGCCTGTTCTTTTCTCAGATTCTTGATTTTACGACAGATGAAGCATTTGTTGTCACATTGGTGAAACGTAATTGCTTGCTCGTTATGAAAATCAACCAGCCGCGAGAATAGAACGTTGATTTCTTTTTGCCTTTTCTTGTTCATGTGCTTCTCTCCTTATCCTGTTTTTTTAGGAGTATCTTTACTATAAACCCCTCCGAAATTGAAGTCAAGAGAAAAACGAACATTTGTTCTATTCGGTGTTTTCATTTGGCTATAGGGCTTGGATAAAGCGGCCTCTTTTTTTAAAATTTGGGAGTTTTTTAAGTTTGTTTGTGCTATAATGAAATGATGAATGTGCAAAAACTAACAAATGAATGGAGATACTAGCATGGCTTTTGTGGAAATGAAAGAGGTTTATAAAAGGTACCACCTAGGTGAGAAAGTTGTAACCGCAAATGACGGTGTAACTTTTCAAATTGAACAGGGAGAATTTGTGATTATTGTAGGGCCATCAGGGGCTGGAAAGTCGACGGTTTTGAATATTTTAGGTGGTATGGATATGAGCGACGAGGGTCATATTTATATCGATGGTGTGGATATCGGTGCTTATAATGCCAAGCAATTGACAGGGTATCGGCGGCAGGAAGTAGGTTTTGTGTTTCAATTTTATAATTTAGTGCCGAGTTTAACGGCGAAAGAAAATGTGGAATTAGCTACCCAAATTTCGCCGAAAGCGCTTGATGCGGGTGAGGTTTTGAAACAAGTTGGGTTAGAAGAGCGGATGGACAATTTCCCAGCGCAGTTATCGGGTGGGGAACAGCAACGTGTGGCGATTGCAAGGGCTTTAGCGAAACAGCCGAAATTATTGCTTTGTGATGAGCCAACTGGTGCCCTCGATTATAATACGGGGAAATCGGTGTTGAAATTGTTGCAAGATACGTGTCGAAATACTGGTACAACAGTTATTGTTATTACGCATAATACAGCGATTACACCAATTGCTGATCGAATAATCGAAATCAATAACGCGAAAGTTCGCGATGTCAAAATCCAAGCCGATCCTGTATCGATCGATAGCCTTGAGTGGTAAGGAGACATCATATGAAAAAAGCACTTTGGAAAGATATCTGGCGTGAAATCGCAAAATCTAAAGGACGCTTCATCTCGATTTTTCTACTAATCGCACTTGGTGTTGCTTTCTTTGTAGGATTAAAAGCAACAGGCCCTGACATGATTAATACAACAGACAAATATTATAAATCGCAAAATTTAATGGATTTGCAAGTCCAGTCGACGTATGGCTTAAATAAAGACGATATTGCGATTTTAAACGCTATTTCTGGCGTTAAAAACGTACAACCTGGCTATACATCTGATGTGATGTTGAAAGATTCACTTTTAATTACGAAAGTATTCTCGTTACCTAAAAATGATATTATTAATAAATATACTGTTGAAAAGGGTCGTTTACCAAGCAAAAATGACGAAATTGCACTTGATTCGGTGAATAAATCTTCTCAGAAATACAAAATAGGAGACACTGTAACGTTTGTAAATAGTGATGGCAGTGCAATGAAAGGCAAGTTTCACACGACTACTTTTACCGTGGTTGGTTTTGTTTCGACGGCTCAGTACATCGAGAAAGGAACACGCGGAACGTCCACGATTGGTAATGGTCGAGCTGATATTTTTGCAGTAGTTCCTGAGGCTAATTTTAATTCAAAGTATTATTCGACCGCTTTCATGACTTTTAAAAACACAGCGAATGAAGAAGCATACAGCGACGGTTACGATTCTGCGCTAGAACGGAATACCTCATCGGTGGAAAAAGCGCTGAAAGATCAGCCAGAAGCGAGATTAGAAGCTATTCGTACGGATGGCGAGGTAAAAATCAAAGAAGGCAGGCGGGAAATCGCGGATGGCCAGGCGGAACTTGACGCTAACGAGCAGAAATTAAATGATGCGCGTGCTAAGATAGACCGAGGCTGGTCCGAATATAATCAAGGGAAACGCGAATTAGAAAGTAAATTAGCGGATGGTCAGGCAGAAATCACGAAAAACGAAGCCAAACTTGCCAAAGCCAAACAAGAGTTAGAAGCAGCTGAACGTAAAATTACGGATGGTCAGGCGCAAATAGAAGATGCAAAGGAGCAGCTAGAGGCCGCACAAACAGAGCTTGAAGATGGTCAGATGACGTTGGATGAGAATAAGGCGCAATTAGCGATGGTGCAACGTATATACGACTCTGTGCGCGATTATACGCTAGGGGATATTCCGGTTGCAGATATTGACGAAGAAACGAAACAAGAAATCCTGAATAATGTCGATATGCTGGACCCTGAGTTAGGTACGTATATTCGAGATTATTTTGCTGGAACGCTTTCGGAAGCGCAATTAAATCGTTTGAAGGCGGAGGCTAGTAAACAACTAAGTGAAGCGAATAAGATGGTGTCAGAGGCACAGCAAGAAATTAACCGCAACCGCCAATTACTGGCTGACAAACAGAGTCAGCTCGCTGAAAAAGAATACGAGTTGGAGCAAGGCAAAGAGAAGCTGGAGCGGGGCAAGCAAGAATATGCTAATGGACGCGTGCAGCTTGATAAAGCTAAGCAAAAATTAGCAGACGCGAAAACGACAGGTTATGCCAAATTAGCAGATGCGAAGGCGAAATTAGATGCAGCGGAAGTCACATATGCCGATAACTTGGCTACATTTAATCAAGAAAAAGCCAAAGCACTAACTAAAATTGCGGATGCTAAAAAAGACCTACAAATCGCGCAAGAGAAACTAGATAACCTTGCATTACCAAGATATTTTATTAGTGACCGGACGGATAATCCTGGCTACACGGAATATAAGGATAATGCCGATCGGATTGCTTCTTTATCGACAGCTTTTCCTGTGTTTTTCTTCTTGATAGCTGCACTTGTTTGTTTGACGACGATGACACGGATGATTGAGGAGCAAAGGACACAGACGGGGACATTGAAGGCACTTGGCTATAGCAATGCAGATATCATTATGAAGTTCCTTGTGTATGGTTCACTTGCGAGTGTTGCCGGGACAGCGATTGGTCTTGCGATTGGATTCCGAGTGTTTCCACAAATTATTTTTGTGGCATACGGGTCGTTGTATAATTTGCCGGCATTGAATATTTCATTTTATTGGAGTTATAGCCTGATTTCGCTGGCTGTGGCGCTGTTCTGTACGACTTTGACGGCGTTCGTTTCTTGTCGGGCGGAGTTGCGTGAAAATGCGGCGTCCTTAATGCGACCGAAGGCACCGAAAAACGGAAAACGTATTTTGCTAGAACGGGTTGGCTTCATTTGGAATCGGATGAATTTTACGAGTAAGGTGACGGCGCGCAATATTTTCCGTTATAAGCAGCGGATGCTAATGACAATCCTTGGTGTTGCGGGGTGTACAGCGCTTCTAGTGACGGGATACGGGTTGAAAGATTCGATTGGTGACATTGCGCCACTGCAATATGGTCAGATTATGAAATATGACGCAGTGGTCGTTCTCGATAGCAATGCGACTAAGACGCCGCTTCAAGACTACAATGACACCATCGAAAATACATCCAATGTGAAAAGCGCAGCTGATGTCTCGCAAAAAAATATGACAGTGGTTGAAAAAGGTGTGGCGAATCAAGGTGCAACGCTAATTACACCGAAGGCAACAGATAATTTTAATGACTATGTCGTGTTACGCGATCGCAAAAGTCATGATCCAGTACCGCTTACAAATAAAGGTGCAGTCATCTCCGAGAAGCTTGCTAAATTGTATAGTGTCAAAGCAGGTGATTCGTTGACGATTCGCGATGGTGACAACAATAGTTATAAAATCAAAGTCACGGGCATCACAGAGACCTACGCGTTGCACTACATTTACGTGACGCCAGACTATTATAAACAAGTTTTTAATAACGCACCAGAGTACAACACCCAACTTCTTCAACTCAAAAAAATAGATACGAAATGGGAAGACAGTTTTGCAGAAAAATTGTTGAAAAATCCCGCGGTGCTGGCCGTCACATTTACTGATACTGCGAGCAATGCGTTTGGAAGCACGATGGATAGTTTAGACGTTGTCATTATCGTCCTCATTATTTCAGCGGCAGCTCTGGCCTTCATTGTTTTATACAATTTAACGAATATCAATGTTTCCGAGCGAATTCGCGAATTATCAACCATTAAAGTGCTCGGGTTTTATCCGAAAGAAGTCACGATGTATGTCTATCGGGAAAACATTATTTTGAGTATGATGGGTATACTTGTAGGCTTTGTCCTGGGGATATTCTTGCACGGGTTCGTAACATCGACGGCTGAGGTAGATATGTTGATGTTCAGTCCAACGATTCATATAATGAGTTTTGTTTATGCGGCGTTGCTGACGCTATTATTTTCAACGCTTGTCATGATTGTAATGCATATGAAATTAAAACGTGTTGACATGATTGAAGCGTTAAAATCAGTAGAATAAAAAAAGCCCGGCTTTGGAACTCAGAGCCGGGTTTTTCTGTACTATTTTTAGTCTTCTTTTTTATTAAACCAGTGTTTTTTAGCGCTTTTTTGTGCTTCTTGTTCTGCTTGTCGAGCTTCATTGATTTCGTGAGCAACTAGGCCTTTATCCATACGGACAACGCGACCGCCAAGTTGTTCATTTACTAAATCATTGATGAATTCATTGTTATCTTCTTCGGCGATTAAAATAACGCCTGTTTGGTTTTCAGGGATTGTTTCGAGTGTTTTCTCAAAGACGCTCATGGCATCGCGAATTTCTTTCGCATCTTGCGTAGAACCGATAATTGCACCAGTCATCCAACCAAGTAATACACCTAGTGGACCACCTAGAATACCGACTAGCATACCAATTAGGCTGCCTTTCATATTCTTGTCTGCACCCGTGAAATCAAGGAAGTCTTTTGCGTCTATCTTATTGTTGGGATTGTGGACAACAACGGCCATTTGTTCCCCATGAATCTTTCTTTCCGCATGGAGTGTTTTAATCTCTGAAAATGCCTGATAGGACTTACTTTCTGTTTCGAAATTCATGATAAGTACTGTTTGATTTGTCTGTTTGCTCATGTCGAATAGCCTCCTAAATTTTTCTATGAATTATCAGCAATGAATGCCTTAGTTCTAGTATACCTATAAAAGCTTACAAAATAAAATATTAACCGCTATTTCGAGGAATTAATCGCGCGTTTTGTGTTAAAATGAAGAGGGAATGAAGAAATATCACGTAATTTTGGAGGAGATAGGATGTTAAAAGGTTGGGAAGGTATTAATATTGCTGTAAGTAATCCGGAACAATTCGTGCGTTTTTATAGTGAACAGCTAGGTGTGCCGCTTGTATTTGAAGGACATGGCGAATATAATGGTGCCAAATTGGCTTTTTCAAGAAATGATCCTGGAATTATTGTTTGGAATAAGGCGAATAATGATGTATCCACACAGGGGCCTACGGAATTTGTTTTTAGAGCAGATGACCTGGACAAAACGTATGAGCAGTTGAAGTTCAATGGTGTAGCAATCCAGCCACCGTTCATGGCAGATTGGGGTGGAAAAGAGTTGCGTTGTGCTGATCCAGAGGGAAATAGCATACTGATTCTTGACGCTGAATATTAAATTAGTAAAAGTACGGTTGGCATTACTTGCTAGCCGTTTTTTAGGTTGATTGGTCGCGACTTACATAGTATGATAGTATCAAGAAATAAAGTGGAAAATGGTGAGCTATTTGAATAACAAGCGAAATTATCATGTGAAATTTTTGGCGGAAAAAGATGTGGCATTAGCGGAAGCGGTGTGCGCTAATTGTGAAGATTATTTTCTAATGGAGCAAGGTACGCCTGCAACTTCTCAGAACGCGCAAGGAATCATTACTGACTTACCAAAAGGTAAAACGAAGCGTGACAAGTTCGTCATGGCCGTGTTAGATGAGGCAGATAAGCCAATCGGTCTAATTGATGTTGTTGCAGATTTCCCTAAAAAAGGACAATGGATTATTGGACTACTCATGCTAATTCCAGAAGAAAGAGGAAGTGGATTTGGCAAGGTCTTATACCAAGTAATTAAAGATTGGGCGCTAGACGGTGGAGCGGATTCATTGCGTATCGGCGTTTTAGAAGAAAACAAAGAAGCAATAGGATTCTGGAGCCACCTAGGATTCAAAGAAATAGAAGAGCAACAACACACATATGGAGAAAAGGAACACACCGTACACGTGATGGTTCAAGAGATAGCCTAAGAAAAAGACACTTAGCCATGATGTGCACCCAAAAATCGAACGGTTGGGTTGCATATCGCTTGGCAGTGTTTTTTTTATAATTAAGGGGTTAAAAATTAATAAACCTTCGATAAAAGATGATTTCGACACATAATGTTATAAAAAATTTACAAACTTCCTAATGTGTGTTAAGATAGAGATATAAAATGGAGGTGCACAGAAATGACATCAAATATGGAGAACAACGAGCTTGTAAACGAAACTGCAACTAAATTTGCTTACGAACACAGCTGGGTAGCCTTGAACGATGAGATGATCACAGAGAAATTACGCGAATCCCAGCAAGACTTTGCAATGGGAAAGAGTTTATCATGGGAAGAAGTGAAAAGAAAGGCAGCCGCACTAGTAGCTAAAGCTAAAGCGCAGACTGCATTTGAACAGGAATAAGTATGGCGAGAGGCATTACAATTAAGTTTTCCAGACATGCAAGTTTGGATTACGATCGTATCTCACTGTACTTGACGGAAGATGTATACCAATTTCAGGCCGAGCAGAATTTTAGCAAAGCAATAGAGGCGTTATTACACAACCTGACCGCATTTCCTAGAATGGGTGGTGTGTATGATAATGGCAGGTGCTTATCAAGAGAGTATCGCAGAATTAATATGGACAGGTATAGTGTTTTCTACGTTTATTTAGAGGATAAGGCTATAGTTGAAATACACCGAATTTTAGCAGGAATGGTGGATCATACTATTTTTATTAAGGACGAAATGCAGACTTACGATGTATAAAACGATGGAGCATGTTGATAGTGCCTCTCTTTTTAATTGATAGCTAATTGGCGAATCGAGTTACCGTTAATTAGCTTTGTTTCAATGATGGTATGTTTTGCAATATCATGTTGTTGTGCAATTAGTTGAAATAGTAATTCTGTGGCGGTTTTTCCTAGTCGCTTCGTTGGAATATCAATCGCGGTTAGTGGAGGCGTTAAGAATGTTGATACGACGCGGTCATTATAGCCAATAACAGATAGATCCTGAGGAATATGAAGCCCTAAATCAGCGGCTACTTTGTAGATACTGAGTGCTTTCAAATCATCCGTTGCAAAAATCGCGGTTGGTCGTTCAGGAAGTGTCAGTAAGCGATTTGTCGCATTGTAGGCATCCTCAGCCGAATAGCCACTATCTATAATCCAATCGCGACGAATGTCTAAATGGTGTTCAAACAATGAACTGCGGTACCCAGCAAGTCGGTCAATTGAGACATGATAGTTTAGTGGTGCGTGCAGACAAGCAATATGCTTGTGACCTTGTTGAATTAGTAATTTTGTTAGTTCGTAGGAGTCCTTGAAATTGTCTGTGTCCACAGAATACACATTGGTGTAATCACCATCTATTTTTCCTGTAACAACAATTGGTATATTGAAAGAATCTAGCTTTTCGAAAAAGGATTCGTCTGCAGGAGAGCTCAACATAATGATACCCTTAATCATTTTCTCTTTAATCTTAGCGATGCATTTCTCGAGTTCATCGGCTGTATTGCGGGATGTTTGCAAAATTAAATCGAAATTGTGATCTTCCGCGATGGCTGAAATAGAGTGGATAATTTCCGAAAAGAAAGGATTTCCAGCTGTCGTCTTCGTTGGCCGATTTGAAATGACCATAATTGCATCGAATCCCGCACTGGTAAGAGCACGTGCGAGTTTACTTGGTCGGTATTCTAATGCTTCAATTGCTTCGAGAACTCGTTTTTTTGAATCGGGTGAAATATTTGCTTGATTATTTAATACCCGTGATACGGTGGATTTAGAGACTCCAGCGAGACGAGCTATATCATAAATAGTGGCTCCCATTAGCTTTGTCCTCCTCGTTATATGATGGTGAGACCGTTCCCATCACTTTTTGTTTCTAAATTCTATTTTACTCAATTGTGGTAAAGTTGTCCAATAGAAAACGAAAATGGATGGGATTGTTTATATGAATAGACATGTAGCTGAAATAAGAAATTAGTTTGGAAAATACTATTGACAGAAAGCGCTTTCTGTAATATAATTTTTCATGGGAGCGGTACCATAGAAAGGAGGACAAAATGGACATTATTACGAAGCGTGTAGTGAGTATATATGAAAATGAAAGCGTTATATCTATTGCTAGTGATATCCAACACAGAATAGAACAAGCGAAAAGGAAGGTGAAAGCCCGCAAGCAAGGTTGGGACAATAAAGATGTTGTCTTGATTACATATGGTGATCAATTTTTTGCAGGGAAGGAACCCACGTTAGCTACACTTAAAGAGATGTATGATAAGTATTTGTATGATATGTTTGAAGTTGTTCACATTCTACCGTTTTATCCATATTCGTCGGATGATGGTTTTTCAGTGATTGATTATAAAAAGGTTGACCCAAAACTTGGCGATTGGAAAGACGTAAAGAAATTAACAGAATCAACGAGGTTGATGTTCGACTATGTTTGTAATCATATTTCCGCGCAAAGTGATTGGTTCAAGGAATACTTGAAAGGGAATCCGGAATACGATAACTTCTTTGTAGAAATGTCACCAAATACTGATTTATCAGCGGTTACAAGGCCTCGTGCTACACCAGTTTTGACGGAGTTTACGCTTGCTGATGGGCAGAAGAAGCACATTTGGACAACATTTAGTGAGGATCAGATTGATTTGAATTTTAGTAATCCGCAAGTGTTACTTCGAATGATTGATGTGCTCGCATTTTATTTAGAAGAGGGTGCGGAATATGTAAGGCTTGATGCGGTTGGATTCATGTGGAAAGAGCCAGGAACGTCCTGTATTCACTTGGAGAAAACGCATGAAATTGTGAAACTTTTCCGTGATGTTTTAGATGAGATTGCGCCAGGGACGGTGATGATTACAGAGACGAATGTGCCGCATAAGGATAATATTACGTACTTTGGAAATGGAAAAGATGAGGCGCACATGGTGTATCAGTTCCCTTTGCCACCGCTTGTTTTACAGGCGATACATACGGGAAATGGTGAAGCTCTTTCTGGCTGGGCGAATGAGTTAGAATTGCCAGGTGATGATGTAACATTCTTTAACTTCCTTGCTTCACATGATGGGATTGGCTTAAACCCAATTCGTGGGATTGTGCCGGAAAATGATATTTTGGCTTTGGTGAAAGATTTAGAAGAGGAAGGCGCATTGGTTTCGTATAAGCAGAATCCAGACGGAACGGAGAGCCCATATGAAATTAATGTGACATATATGGATGCGTTGAATAAGTTGGCGGATTCAGATGACTTACGATTGCAGCGGTTCTTATTAGCGCATTCGATCTTGTTGGTGATCCCAGGAGTCCCCGCAATTTATGTACAAAGTATTTTAGGGGCGCGCAATGATTTCAATGGAGTTGCCAAGACGGGGCATAATCGGTCTATCAATCGCAAAAAGTACCCTCTGACCGATATCGAAGCGGGAATTGCAGATAGTGAAACATTGATGTACCGAGTTTTTGAAGGTATTAAAGAGTTGGTGCAGTTGCGCAAGTTAGAGAAGTTATTCCATCCGAATGTAGCGATGGAAGTCGTGGATTATGGTGCAGCAGTTTTTGCAGTGAAGCGATATGATGAGGCTGGGGATTATGTATTAGCTTTGCATAATCTGTCAGATCAGGTTGTTTCATGTAATGTGGAGGATTCGTGGGATATGATGACGAATCAGCATATTTCTGGGAGCGCTCCAATGACGCTAGCTCCTTATGCGTTTCGTTGGCTAAAAAACAAAAACTAGGAGGATTTTAAGATGAAAAAGAGAGGTTTAGTTTTACTTGTTGTTGTTTTAATGTTGAGTGCTGTGTTGGCAGCGTGTGGCGGTTCGTCGGGAAGTTCGGATAATAAGCAAGTGACAATCGAATTCATGCATTCCTCGGTAGAAAAAGAGCGTTTGGACGTTATTAAAGAATTAATAGCGAAAATTTGAAAAAGAAAATCCAAATATTAAGGTAAAACAAGTACCGGTTGAAGAAGATGCGTTCAATACAAAAGTGGTGACATTAGCGCGTTCTGGAAAGTTACCTGCTGTTTTGGAAGTAAGTCAAGATTTTGCAAAAGTAATGGTTAAAGATAAATTGATTGATGAAGATGCGGTAAAAGATGTTATTCAAAAAGTTGGTGAAGATAGTTATTATGAGGGTGCGCTGAATTTGACGCGTTCTGAAGATGGTAAAAGTTATATCGGTGTTCCGCTTAGTGGCTGGGTGCAAGGTATTTGGTATAACAAGAAAGCTTTAGCTACGGCGAATTTTGAAGAACCTAAGAACTGGAACGATATTTTAAAAATCGCAAAACATTTCACAAATAAAGCGAATAAAAAATATGGTATTGCTATTCCAACAGCAGAAGGTGCGATGGCTGAGCAAGCATTTTCACAATTTGCGCTATCAAACAAAGCCAATGTGTTGGATGAAAAGGGCAATATAACAATCGATACGAAAGAAATGAATCAAGCGTTAACGTTTTATCAAGACTTGTCTAAATACACAATGCCAGGTTCTAATGATGTAACGGAAATTAAAGATGCGTTCATGAATGGCACTGTTCCAATGGCGATTTACTCGACATACATTTTACCAGCAGTATTCACAGATGGCGATCCAAGCAATGTCGGTTTTATTATTCCGGAAGAGAAAGAAAAAGCGGTATACGGAACGGTTTCAGCGCTTACTTTATCAGATGGGCTAGATGATTCACAAAAAGCAGCTGGTAAGAAACTAGTTGAATTTCTATCGCAACCGGAAAACCAAACGAAATGGGTACTTATGTCTCCAGGTGGTGCGCAACCAGTTAATAAAGGCGTACTTGAAAACGAAAATTACAAAAACAATGAAGTCGTAAAAGCATTTGGTAATTTATCAAATGAAATCGCAGAATCATTCAATGATATTCAAGTTTTCGGACTTGTCGATGGTAAGAACTTCACGAAAATGGGTGACATCACAAGTTCCGGGGTTATTGGAAAAATGGTGAATGATGTAACGGTTGGCGGAAAGGATGTTGACACAGAGCTCAAGAAAGCGCAAAGTACGGCAGAATCCAATAACTAGGAGGCTACTATGAAAACAAAAACATATAAACGTTCGGATGCGAAAATGGCGCTAGCTTTGCTATCGCCTAGTATCCTCTTGCTACTCGTATTGGTAGCATATCCGATGATTTCGAATATCCAAATTAGTTTCCTTGAGTTGCCGCTCAACCCTAACATGGATTCTACGTTTATCGGTTTGCAGAACTATATTGATATTTTAAAAGATCCGGAATTTTATAAATCACTAGCGCGTACTTTTGGCTATACGTTCTTAGTGGTCGCTGGTAGCACGGTGATGGGACTCTTGGTTGCGATTTTCTTCAACCGGGAGTTTCGTTTCCGCAAAACGGCGCGTTCGTTGATTATTTTATCTTATGTGACGCCGTCGATTTCACTTATTTTTGCTTGGAAATACATGTTTAATAATAGTTATGGATTTATTAATTTTATCGGTGGCGATGTGTTGCACTTGTGGAAAGATGCGCCGCTTTGGTTTGATAATCCTGTTTCTAGCTTTATTTTAGTTGTGTTGTTCGCGATTTGGCGTTATTTCCCATATGCGTTTATTTCCTTCTTGGCAATATTGCAAACGGTGGATAAATCGCTTTATGAGGCGGCTGACATGGATGGGGCAACAGTTTGGGATAAGTTCAAAATTGTGACGTTGCCAGCGATTATGCCAGTTCTAGCGACTGTTGTGACGCTGCGTGCGATTTGGATGTTCTACATGTTTACGGACGTATATTTGCTGACGAATAAAGTAAATATTTTAGGAATTTATTTATACCAAACGGCCTTTGCTTTCAACGATTTAGGTAAGGCTTCGGCGATTTCGGTAATCCTATTTGTGATTATCTTTGTAGTCATCATGATTACGAGAAAGCGGGTGAATTTAAATGGCAGTAAGTAGTAAAAAAACAAAGCGAACAAAGAAGATTGTTTTTTATGTAGGTTTAGTATTGTTTCTTGTTTTCACATTGTTTCCATTCTTGATTATGCTTATGACATCGTTTAAGAGCCCAAAAGAGGCAATATCGGCGCCACCAACGTTTTTTCCGAAAGATTGGACGTTCCAGCACTATATCGATATTTTCAATCCAGATATTTTCCCATTCTTGACGTACTTTAAGAACAGTTTTATTGTGTCGCTTGTGGCGTCAGGGATTGCGGTTATTTTAGGGATTTTAGGTGCTTATGCGTTGTCAAAATTGCGTTTCCGGGCGCGGACAACTATTAATGCGAGTTTTTATACGGTATATATGTTCTCGGGAATTTTGCTAATTGTGCCGTTGTTTAAAATTATTTCGAGTGTCGGGCTGTATGATACGAGAACAGCGCTGATTATTACGATGGTTGTGCAGACATTGCCGACTGCGATTTTCATGTTGATTAGTTATTTTGATACGATTCCAGTGGATATTGAGGAAGCGGCGATGATGGATGGCTTGAATCGGATGCAAATTATTATGCGTATTATTGTGCCGCTAGCTATTTCGGGAATTATTTCAGTATTTGTATATTGCTTTATGGTCGCTTGGAATGATTATCTGTTTGCGTCGATTTTCTTGTCGGATTCGGACTTGTTCACACTACCGATTGGCTTAAATACGCTGTTTAGTACACCTGATTATATTTGGGGCCGAATGATGGCAGCGTCTCTTGTGACGGCATTGCCAGTTGTTATTATGTACGCTTTGTCGGAACGGTTTATTAAGGGAAATCTTACTGACGGCGGCGTTAAAGGATAGGCGAGCACGGGCGAGAAGCATTTATCTTCGTCGTTAAAGGCTGTGCTCCGATGCTCACGTACCTTAGTACGCTCCGCTTCGGTGCTCGCCTTTTCCTAGAAGCTAAACGCTTCTCGCCCGTGCTGGCGGGTTTGGAGGCACGGATTGATTAAATTAAGTTAGAAGGAGAATTTGGATATGAAGAAGTTGGTTGCTTTGGAGCCGCGGGTTGCGGGGTTAGTGGAGTATGAGGATAGAGCGGTTGCTCGGGATGAGGCGAAGATTAAGGTTGTGTTTGCGTCGCCGAAACATGGGACGGAAGTTGTTGATTTTCGTGGTGTGAGCCCGTTTATTGATGAGGAGTTTAATGAGGAGTGGAATATGTTTATGCCGCGTGCGGAAGGTGCTGCGCGTGGGATTGTGTTCGGTGAGTTTCAGCTTGGGAACATGGTTGTCGGTGAGATTGTTGAAATCGGCGCGGATGTGACGGAGTATGCGATTGGAGATATGGTTTGTACGTATGGGCCGATTATGGAGACGGTGATTGTGAAGGCTGTGGGTAATTATAAGCTTCGGAAAATGCCAGAGGGTGCGAGCTGGAAAAATGCGGTTTGCTATGATCCGGCGCAGTTTGCGATGAGTGGTGTTCGTGAGGCGCATGTGCGTGCGGGTGACTATGTTGTCGTTGTTGGACTTGGGGCGATTGGTCAAATTGCGATTCAACTGGCGAAAAAGGCTGGTGCGAGTATCGTGATTGGTGTTGATCCGCTAGAACATCGACGGGAAATTGCGCTTCGTCATGGTGCGGATGCTTGTTTTAGCCCTATTGGTACGGATGTTGGATATGAAGTGAAGAAATTGACGGGTAAGCTTGGCGCGGATTCGATTATTGAGACGAGTGGGAACGGGCAAGCTTTGGAGGCTGCGTTGCGCGGGATTGCGTATGGCGGTATTATTTCGTACGTTGCGTTTGCGAAGCCGTTTCCGGAAGGTTTTAATTTAGGACGGGAAGCGCATTTTAACAATGCTAAAATTGTGTTTGCGCGTGCTTCTAGTGAGCCGAATCCGGATTATCCACGTTGGAATCGGAAGCGTATTGAGGAGACTTGCTGGGAACTTTTGATGAATGGGTATTTGGATTGTGAAGATTTGATCGACCCGATTGTGAATTTATCGGAA
Source organism: Paenilisteria riparia FSL S10-1204 (assembly GCF_000525995.1). Lineage (GTDB taxonomy): Bacteria > Bacillota > Bacilli > Lactobacillales > Listeriaceae > Listeria_A > Listeria_A riparia. The sequence continues at coordinate 47,012 of NZ_AODL01000012.1, forward strand.
AGTGCGGACGCGTATATGAAATATGTGGATCAGCAACCGGATTTGAGTATTAAGATGGGAATTGAACTTTAAAGGAGACGCGACGTATCATGAAAATTGGAACGCAAAATCAGGCATTTTTTCCGGAAGCGATTATGGAGAAATTTGTTTATATCAAAGAAATGGGTTTTGAAGGATTTGAAATTGACGGGAAACTGTTGGTGGATAATGTGGCGGAAGTGAAAGCTGCAATTGCTGCGACGGGAATTCCTGTAACGACGGCTTGTGGTGGTTATGATGGTTGGATTGGGGACTTTATTGAGGAGCGTCGTTTGAATGGTTTGCAGGAAATTAAGGCGATTTTAGAGGCGTTGCAAGCTGTTGACGGGAAGGGGATTGTGGTTCCTGCGGCTTGGGGAATGTTCACGTATCGCTTGCCTCCAATGGTTTCACCGCGTTCTCAAGATGGTGATTTTAAGGCTGTTAGTGAGTCGCTTGTTTATTTGGATAAGATTGCTGGTGAGACGGGGACGACGATTTTCTTGGAGCCGTTGAATCGGTATCAGGATCACATGATTAATTTACTTGGGGATGCGCGCCGCTATATTGAAGTCAATGATTTGAAACATGTGAAAATTATTGCAGACTTTTATCATATGAATATTGAGGAAGACGGGATTTCGGAGGCATTGCATGCGAACCGTGACTTGGTGGAGCATGTGCATGTGGCAGATAATCATCGTTATCAGCCGGGAAGTGGTTCGCTTGATTTCAAGAAGCATTTCGATCAGTTGAAGGCGGATGGCTACGACGGGTTCTTGACGTTTGAGTGCCGTGTTCGTGCGGAAAATCCGGAAAAAGCGTACCAAGATGCGCTAGAACATTTGAAAACTTGTAGGTAAGTAAGGATGCCGCTGCCTTCGAAAATGGGTTTTGGAGGCAGTGTTTAAGGGGGCGTAGGACGTGAAGAAAGTGGCGATTATTGGTGCTGGGCAGGTGGCCGAGAAGGTGCATGCGGCGTATTATTTGACGCGGACGGCAGATTTGGAATTGGTCGCAGTTGTTGATCCAGACGAGAAACGAGGAGCGGATTTTGCGACGCAGAATGGGTTTGCGCGGAGTTATGTGGATGCGGGGACGATGTTTGCAACGGAAAAACCGGATTTGGTGAGTATTTGTACGCCGAATCGTTTTCATTTTGATAACGTGATGACGGCACTTAGGCATGGTGCGGCAGTCATGTGTGAGAAGCCTCCTGCGATGACGGCGAATGAGGCGAGGATGATGCGTGATTTTGCGGCTGAGAAGGGTTTGACGCTTGCTTATGATTTTCATCACCGTTTTGCGACGGACATGACGGAGGTAAAGCGGGCTTATCTGGATGGCGTACTTGGTGAAGTGTATGTGACAAAAGCGAAGGCATTGCGCCGTTCTGGCGTTCCTGGATGGGGATCATTTACGAATAAGGCGTTACAGGGCGGGGGACCGCTGATTGATATTGGCATTCATATGCTGGATGCTGCGATGTACGTCCTCGATTTTCCGAAGGTCAAGAAAGTGACTGCCAAAATGTTTCAAAAAATTGGGACAAAGAAGTCGGAAGGAACATTTGGAACGTGGGACCCTACGAAATATGATGTGGAGGACGCGGTTTTTGCTTTTATTGAGTTTGAAAATGGTGGGTTGTTAGAATTGGAAACGTCTTTTGTTTTGCAAATGAAGGATAAAGCGGTTTTGAATGTGGAATTTTTCGGTGATGAGGCGGGTGCTACGTTGTTTCCTGCGGAGGTTTACACGGATCAAGCTGGGGAATTGGTGACGCTTTTGAAACGGGATGTGGCGGACGAGGAACGGCATGTGAAAAGCATGGAAGCGTTTGTGAATCGGGCGTTAGGTGCGGATGTAATGGTAGCGGATGCTGAGCAAGGCTACCAAATACAACGATTGATTGAGGCGATTTACGAATCGGCAGAAAAAGGTGAGAGTGTATATTTATGAGTAAAATTAGTGTGTTACGAGAAACGAAAATAGACGCGCATTATTTTAATATGTATGCAAGTTTGATGACGACGGGAAATGGTTACTTAGGCATTCGCGCGTCGTTTGAGGAGGATTATCCGGAACAAACGCGCGGTATGTTTGTGGCGGGAATTTACAATAAGGCGCAAGAGCAAGTGAGTTCTGATTTAGTGAATTTGCCTGATGTGACAAAGTTTTGGATAGAGATAGACGGTGTTATTTTTTCGATGTTTAGTGGGCAAGTTAGTGAATTCAGACGGGAACTTGATTTGGCAACGGGTGAATTGTCGCGGGAACTTGTTTGGAAGCATCCGAATGGAAAGCAATTTGGGCTTTGTTTTAAACGATTTGTTAGTAAGAAAAAATTACATATGGTGTATTCAAAAGTAGCTGTAACGTGTTTGTCGGACGATGCGACGGTGCGGATTCGGACGGGCATAGACGGGCAGCAGACAAACTTTGGGACGCAGCATTTGGTGGAAGATTCTTTGCGAGTTTTCAGTGAAACGTGGATGCAGGGGGAATATACAACGACGCAAAGTAAGCAACGTATTGCGGTGACATCGATGGTTAGTCAACCTGGTTCTTTTGTGGCGAAAAATAGACAGTTGCATGTGACGGTAAATCAGGAGTTACCAAAGGAGCAGCCGTTTTCTGTAGAAAAAGTAAGCGTTATCGCGACGAGCTTGGAAGCGGAAAATCCGGCTGAGTTTGGATTACTGCAAATACGTGAGGCGAAAAGTTATGACGAGGCATTGATTGAATCGCAAAATGCTTGGGAGAAATTTTGGCGAGATTATCGGGTGACGGTGTCTTCCAAAAATGATTTTGACCAGTTGGCGCTTGATTTTGCAGCGTATCATTTGGAAGTGATGACGCCAAGTCATGATGAGCGGTTTAGTGTTGGTGCTAAAGGGCTTACGGGTGAGGGATATAAAGGTCATGTTTTTTGGGACACGGAGATTTTTATTGCGCCGTTTCATTTGTATAATCATCCTGAAAAAGCTCGGAAGTTGTTGCGGTACCGGTATTTGCATTTGGAACAAGCGCGGGACAAGGCAGCGAAAAATGGGTATCAAGGTGCGCTGTTCCCTTGGGAGAGTGCGTTTAGCGGTGAGGAAGAGACGCCTGAGTTTGCAGCGATTAATGTGCGGACTGGAAAACGTCAAAAGGTGGCTTCGGCAATTGCGGAACATCATATTGTGGCGGATGTTGCGCATGCTGTTGTGAGTTACTATGAGGCAAGTCAGGATGAGCTTTTCATGGAGAATGAGGGCTTGAAAATTTTGCAGGATACCGCGCGTTTTTGGTTAAGTCGGGCTGTATTAAGGGACGGGAAATATGTTATATTAGATGTAATCGGTCCGGATGAATATACAGAACATGTGGATAATAATGCGTATACGAACTACTTGGCGCATGAAAATGTGTACCAGACGTTGCGCTTTATGTCGAAATATGGACAAAAACATACGGCGTTTTATGATTTGTGTGAGGCGTTTTTACGCAAAATTTACTTGCCACAACCGAATGCTGATAAGCTGATACCGCAGGACGATACATTTCTTAGTAAGCCGGAAATTGATTTGGCGGTGTACAAGGAGAAGCAAGGGTCTCAGGCGATTTTGCTGGATTATTCGCGTGCGGAAGTGAACGAGATGCAGATTTTGAAGCAGGCAGATGTTGTGATGTTGCTTTATTTGATGCCCAATTTATTCTCGCAAGATATTGTGTCGCATAATTTGGATTATTACGAGCAGCATACCATTCATGATTCTTCGCTCAGCAAGGCGATTCACGCGATTGTGGCGAATCGGGTTGGACAGCAGGATTTGGCGTATCGTTTTTTTGAAGAGGCATGTCGAATTGATTTGGAAGCTACTTCTGGTGGAACGGATGAAGGTGTTCATGCGGCGTCACTTGGTGCGATTTGGCTTTCTACGGTGTTCGGTTTTGGTGGTATTGCGATTATGGACGGCGAGCTGCATTTGAATCCTCGTTTACCTGCGGAATGGGAACGCTTAGATTTTTCTTTTGTGTGGCACGGGGAGCGTTTGGAAATCACGCTAGAACAAGAACATATTGCGATTCGTAAACAATCAACAGCACCGATTTCGATTCATGTTTTTGGGAAAGAATACTGTATGACGGCTGGACTAGAAATTTAAATTTTGGAAGGAAGAGAGTAGACATGAAAATTGTCATTGCCCCGGATTCATATAAGGAAAGTTTGACAGCCCAGGAGGTTGCAAAGGCAATACAGACAGGATTCGCGACTGCTTTTCCAGACGCGGATTATCGCCTTTTGCCTGTAGGTGATGGTGGCGAAGGGACGATTCCAATTTTGGCGCAAGCATCGAACGGCGTGATGGAAGAGGTTCAGGTGACGGGACCTTTTGGTGAACCTGTGACGGCAAAAATGGCATTTAGCGCGGATCGAACGCGTGCTTTTATTGAAATGGCCGAGGCGTGTGGTCTACACTTAGTGCCTTTAGAAAAACGTAATCCACTCGCAGTGAGCACGGTGGGTGTCGGTGAATTGATGCGACATGCGTTGGATATCGGCGTCCATGAAATGATTATTGGTGTTGGTGGAAGCGCCTCGCATGATGGTGGAATTGGCATGGCTTCGGCGCTTGGAGCTCATTTTTATAATCTTCGTGGGGAAGCAGTACCGGCACTAGGTGAAAATTTAGGCGATATTAGTTCAGTGTCATTGCTAGATATGGACGCGCGGCTTGCCAAGACAACGATTCGGATTGCTGCCGATGTGGAGAATCCGCTTTGTGGTGAGAACGGTGCCGCAGCAATTTTCGGTCCGCAAAAGGGTTTGCCAAATGCGAAGATTGCGAGTATCGATAATTCGATGCGCGGTTTCTATTCGATTTTCAAACAAGATGTACGGGAGTTACCAGGAAGTGGTGCTGGCGGCGGTATGGGTGCTGGCCTAATGCTATTTGCAGGTGCTAAATTTGAGCCGGGTATCGAGCTTGTTTTGCGTGAGTTACGAATGAAGGAAGTGTGTGCTGACGCGGATATCATTGTTGTTGGCGAAGGACGCATGGACGGTCAGACAATCTTTGGCAAAGCGCCGATTGGTGTGGCTAATTGCGCACCGGAAAACGCGACGGTTATCGGTATTTGTGGTAGTATTGGAGATGGAATTGACGCGGTTTATTCGAAAATTGATGCTGTTTTTCCGACGATTGCAACGGCGGGGACACTGGCTGAAATTTTGCCGAAAACGCGTGAAAATATTGAACGGACTGCTCGAAATGTGGCGGTCTTGCTGAAAGGGAGAGTACGGTGAAACAGTTAGAAGCAGTAATTTTTGACTTAGATGGTGTCATCACAGATAGCGCACATTTTCATTATTTAGCATGGAAACAACTAGCGGCGGACATAAATATCAAGATTGATGAGGCATTTAATGAGACGCTAAAAGGAATTAGTCGCATGGATTCGCTCGATCTAATCTTAGCAAAAGGCGGACGAGAACAAGATTTTACACTTGCCGAAAAAGAAGAACTGGCTGCAAAGAAAAACGCGCATTATGTGGAACTTCTAAAAGACTTGTCTCCAGCTGATATCTTGCCTGGCATCGCTTCATTACTAGAAGCAATTCGCACAGCAGGCCTAAAAATTGCACTGGCTTCCGTTTCTAAAAACGCACCAATGGTTCTGGCAGCATTAGGTTTAACGGACAGCTTCGACTATTTGGCAGATGCAGCGAAAATCACACATTCAAAACCAGACCCAGAAATCTTCTTAGTTGCGGCGGCAGGCCTTGGAGTTGCACCTGAAAATGCAGTGGGAATTGAAGATGCGCAAGCTGGTGTAGAAGCTATTAAATCAGCAGGAATGAAAGCAATTGGTGTTGGAACAGGACTTATTGGAGCAGATGAACTTGTAAGTGACACATCCGAATTGACGCTAGCTATCATCCAAAAAGTATTCCAACTCTAGCTCAGCGTGTTGGCAAACAATGAGGTTTGGAGGGATGGACGGGTTTTAAATTTAAAACATAGTTTTAATCGTTACCTAAATCATAAGATTATTGTTATAGTAAATATGAAAAAAGAAGGTATGTGCGAACATGACCTGCCTTCAGTAGCGTCTTAAGAAGACGACTCTTGTTGTATTAGTAACCATCAAGCTCGGTCAAACGATTGGTGGTTATTTTTTGTGGGCATTTTCTCATTTGAATAATAGCTAAAAAATTTACTGGATAGACTTGTCAGCTTCTTTTCGGCAATCGAAAATCATTTTCGAAATACCTGTAACCGCTTGCACGACTATTAGTATATCCTTATAATAAAAATAACAAACGAGAAAGGTATAATAATTCCCAAAAGTGGCTATTTATATTGAATGAAATTGGAAAAATAGAAATATTTAATCATATTTTTGTTTTTAAAAACAATAAAAAGGAGAGTTTAAGCATGAAAAAAGTTATATCCATCAGTTGTATAGTTGCAGTTCTAATGCTTTTGGCTAGTTGTGGCGGAGGCGGCGATTCCTCAAGTTCAGCAGTGGAATTTTATACCGATAAGGGCGGTGAAAATGTTGGGATTATGAATTCCATGTCCGACCAAATTAAAAAAGATGGTGGTGTAGGGTACAAAACAGTTGGTTACACGGAAGTAACAGCTTATGAAACGGCGATTCAGCAATCGCTTGATAGCGACAAAGCACCGGGTTTGTTCACATGGTGGAGTGGCGATAAACTGAAAAAACTGGTAGACAATGATTTAGTAGTTGACCTAACGAAAGAATGGAAAGACTATTATGAAAAAGAAGGCGTGAACCCAGGACTTGCCGACGCTTTCACCATTAATGGCAAAGTTTATGCAGCACCCTACAGTGTTCTTTATAACGGCATTTTATACAATAAACACCTTTTCGATAAATATAATTTAGAAGTACCTAAAACATGGGACGAGTTCATCAAAGTTTGCGATACCTTAAAAGCAAATAAAGTCGAACCAATTGGCTTGAAAAACGATCCGTGGGCAAGCTTCCTCTGGTTCCAAACACTTACCGCCAGCTATGATCCGGACCTTTACGTCGGTTTAACAAAAGGGGATATTAAATATACTGATCCTGAAATGAAGAAAGTCATGAAAATCTGGCAAAAGATGATTAAAAAAAGGTTACTTCGGCGATCCGGTCGATCCAGCATCTCAAGCAAAAATGTTCTCATCTGATAAGAGTGCCATGATTTATGAGCCAACCGTGACATCCACTAATTTGAAAAAAGACTACAATATGGAACCCGGCAAAGACTTCGACGTATTTGTTGCACCATCAATGACAGCTAATCAAAAACAAGTTATTTTCTACGAAGCGGCTCCAATCGTTGTGTCAAAAAATAGTAAACAAAGTGCAGAAGCTAAAAAAGTACTACAAAGCTTCTACAAAAAAGATGTGCAGCAAATTTTTGTTGATGAGGCAGGCATTATTAATACCAATCAAACAAAATCGGATGACCCTGTTAACGGCGGTTTTGTAAAAGAAGCAGCGGATACTAGTAAATATACAGTAATGATTCGTTACTACGAAGCAACACCTATTGATATTGTGAATGTGGCTACCGACGAATTGTGGAAGTTCTTCTACAACCCGACAGATGCCATGATTGACGATACATTAAACACAATTCAAAAAGCAGCAGATAGCGCATTTAAATAATGTAAAAGCAAGGGGGAGTATTAATACTGTTCACCTCTTGCTTTAGAATGAGTTTACTAGAAGGGTGTGACCTGTATGAGTCTGCAAGCAAAGCCGAACGTAAGAAGAGGAGCTGGTTTAAAAACCTATCTATATATTGCGCCAGCCGTGCTCTTTGTCTTTTGTTTTTGTATTTTATCGATTTTGTTCACGTTGGTTATTAGTTTCACGAATTGGAGCGGTTTAGGGGATTTTGAATTTGTCGGTTTTAGTAATTATGTTGCGGTTTTTCAAGATAAGAATTTCCTATTGTCTTGCATTAATACGTTGGTTTGGGTAGCTGCGGGCTTGATTATTCCTGTTGTCTTGCCACTGCTTTTCGCCATCGCTATTACAAAAAGTTCATTTTCAACGTTATTCAAAAACCTGTTTTATTTTCCGAATGCGGTTTCAGGTGTTATTGTTGGCTTAATTATGACGAGTTTGTTATCGATGTATGGTTTGCCACAACTTCTTGGGATGATGGGTTTTGAGAATTTGGATAAGAACTGGTTGAATATACCGTATGTCAATACTGGTGTGATGATTGGAGCCGGGATTTGGCAAGGTATTGGGATGAACATGTTGCTCTTCATTATTGGTTTGGTGAATATGCCGACAGAACCGATTGAGGCGGCGAAATTAGAAGGTGCTTCTGGACTTACGTTGTATACGAAAATTATTTTGCCGTTGTTGAAGCCGACGATTATTGTTGTTGTTCTCATGTCACTTGTGAACAGCTTCAAGACGTTTGACAGTATTTGGGTAATGACTGGTGGTGGGCCATACCGAACTTCGGAAACATTGGCGGTTACGATGTACAAAGAGTCGTTTTCCAATAGTCATCTAGGGATGGGTTCAGCTATTGCTGTCATGCTATCCGTGATTATATTAGTTATTTCGATTGTCTACTTAAGAAAGACGTTCACTAGAGAAGGGGGTCAATAATGATGGTAGAAGCAAAACATGCTGGCGTTGGGAAATGGGTCATCAATACTATCCTAATTATCTTGGCAATTATATGGATTTTCCCATTCCTTTACGTTATTGTTAACGCTGTGAAAAGTTCTGCAGAATATAGTACAGGGAACTTCTGGGACTTGCCAAAATCATTCTCGATTTCAGAAAACTGGCAGTACTTGACGCAGCAAATACAACTCGGCTCGGGCTTTATCAACAGTATGATTTACGGCGCGCTTGGTGGAGCTCTTGGGATTATCATGGCCGCATTGGCGGCGTACGCGATTGAAACACTGAAAATTAAGCATGGTTTGCTATGGTTTTTCGTGATTTATAGTGGGACTATTTTTCCGTTTCAAGTGTATTTAATTCCGATTTTTAAAGCGTATAATAAGGTTGGGTTGTATGATACGCGATTTGGGATGATTTTGATTTATGCAGCACTCATTATTCCGTTTAGCGTGTTTGTATTGCGGAACTTTTTGATGGGTGTCTCCAAAGAAATGTTAGAAAGCGCAAGGATTGATGGCGCTTCTGATTTCTATATTTTCCGCAAAATTTATATGCCAATGGCTCGTGCGCCGCTTGCTGCTGTGTTTTTGTTCCAGTTTACTTGGATTTGGAGCGATTTGCTGTTTGGGATGACGTTAACGAAATCTGAGTCGGCACGCCCAGTAATGGCATCGGTTTCATTGCTTGGTGGAGCTACGATTCAGAAAGTACCACCGATTCTACTAGCAGCCATCATCGTATCGATACCGACCATCATTTTATTCGTACTGTCACACAGAAATTTGGAAAAAGGCTTTATCGTCACTACAAAATAAGGAGTGTTTTGAAAAATGGGTTTATCAAAAAAATGGACATTGTACTTACTGCACCATTCACACACAGACATTGGCTACACGGAGCGTCAAGAAAAGTTGAAACGGTATCATGTGGACTTTATTCAGCAAGCCATCGATATTTTAACGGATATTGAAAATGGCAAACATCCGGAGTGGGAAGGTTTTCGGTGGGTATGCGAGAATTATTGGCAAGTGGAGAACTTCCTTGCGAACAGTAGTCCTGATAATATTGCGTGCTTTGAGCGCTACGTTCAGGCGGGACTTATTGATATTTCGCTCAATTATTTGAATATGACGGAGCTGGCGGATAATGATTTGCTAAATTACAAATTAGCACAAGGTAGAAGTTATGCAGATCGGTTGGCTGTACCGCTTGATTCAGCGATGACGGCTGATATTAATGGTTATTCTTGGGGTTATGCGGATGCGCTGGCTAAGAATGGGATTGAGAATTTATTCAGTTGTATTCATACGCATCACGGGATGTACCCACTTGGCAAAAAGCATAATGGCTTCTGGTGGGAAGGGCCAAGTGGCGAACGCGTGTTGACGTGGGTGTCGGATCATTATCATATGGGAAATGAGCTATGTCTAGTGCCGGAACACGGGATTACGTATTTATTGGAGGATCGCTATAATCCGGATGCGGAAGTGGCTGATTTTAAAATTGCAGAGGAGCGGATTTATAAATATATTGAGAACTTGGATAATGATGCAGAGTATGACTATCATTTTGTGCCGGTGATGATTTCTGGGATGAGTACGGATAATGGTGCGCCGAATGGACGTATTTTGGAGCGCGTGAAGGCTTGGAATGAGTTACATGGCGATGAAATCGAAATCGAGATGATTACGTTGAACCACTTTTTTGAAATTTTGCGGGAACAAGTGAATGAGCTACCGGTTTATCGTGGTGATTGGAATGATTGGTGGGCTGACGGAATTGGCTCGACGCCTGCAGTTGTGAAGCATTACAAAGATGCCCAACGAAAATTCCATCTTGGGAAACAGTTGGCGCCTGATGCTGTTGCGGCGGATAAGGCATACATGGATGACGTGGCGTATGAGTTGACGTTATACGCAGAGCATACGTGGGGCTATTCTTCCTCTGTAACGGAACCTTGGGAGACGCTCGTTAATGACTTAGATTTCAGAAAATCAGCATATGCGATTCGGGCTAATCAGTTGGCTTCGCTAAAATTAGATGCCATTTTGGCGGATAAAGGGGAAGTTAGTATCCGGCCGGACCGGGAAAAATTATTTAAAGTAATAAATCCGCAGGCAACGAAGCGCAAGGACAGTGTTCGTTTGTATATTGAGCATTGGGAAGATGTGGAGGGCGTTGCAGTTGATATTTTACTGCAAAATATGGAGGTTGTGGATGAGCAGACGGGAAACGTATTGCCATCACAAGTCCGTGCTATTGCGCGCGCGAAAGAAGTGGAAGTTGTTATCGAATTGGACGCTTTGGAAGAACGGATTTTGCGAATTCGACCTAAAAAGGAATTGCAGAAGGAGAAATATCGTTATTTAGCGGTAGATAAAGTGAACGATATTATGTATGATGGTTGGCAAGAGGGATTGCGTGTCAATGCGCATCAGGTGGAGACGCCGTATTATTCGATGGTCCTGGATGAAACGCAGGGCATTGTTTCGTTAGTTGATAAGCAGGACGGGTGTTCATTACTACGCGAAAACATGGAGCATGCGCCGTTTGCCGGGATTTATGAGCGGACGGAAACGAAGCCAAATGCGTGGGAAGTGCGACACACGATGGGGCGCAATCGCAAGAAGGTGGACACGATGCGGTATGTGTCGAAATTGCGGGACGTTCGCGTTGCGGAAGCTGGTGCTGTGAGCGCGACGGTTGTTTTCACGTACGACTTAGAAGGCACGCAAATGTATGAAATTCATATGAAAGTCTACCGTGACACACCAAAAATTGATGTGACGTTGCGTTTGCATAAGGACAGTGTTTGGGACCCAGAGAATTTATACATTTCCTTCCCATTCACGACAGGCGTCAAAGAGGAACTTTTCGTTGATAAAACGGGATGTATTTTGCGGCCGGGGATAGATCAGTTGCCAGAAACGAATCAGGAATTTTACTTAGTACAAGAAGGCGCGGCTTATGTTGGTGAAGAGAAGTCACTTATTATAGCTGTGAAAGATACGCCACTACTTGTGTTTGGCGATTTGGAACATCACTTGATTGAGCTATCAGGACACGGGGATAAGAATAAGAACGCAGAGCCGCTTTATGTTTGGGCAATGAATAATTTTTGGGAAACGAATTTTAAAGTGGATTTGGCGGGCTTTTATGAATTTCGTTATACGGTTGCGACGGTATCAACAGGCGAGGCAGAGTCGGCGGTCGATGCTTGTAAGTCATACAATCAAGGCTTTTTATCGATGTATATATGAGAGGTGTAGGCGATGTATCGAATTGGCATAGACATTGGCGCTACGAATATGCGAGTCGGCTTATTTGATCCGACTGATCAGTTGGTAGCGCGTGAACAAAGCCATACAGAGGCAACATCAGGTGCAACGCAAGCCTTGGAAAAATTGGTGCGTATGATTGAAGCGGTCGACCCAGAACGATTGGCGTCGGGCATCGGGATTGGCGCACCAGGACCTCTCGATGTGGACAACGGCATTATTTTAGATGCGCCAAATCTCCCCGGCTGGCATGGTTTGCGGATTCGAGATGAATTGGAGAGCTGTGTGGGGAAAGCGGTGTTTCTTATGAACGATGCCAAAGTGGCGGCACTAGCTGAAGCGAAAATTGGAGCTGGTGCGGGATACAGTAGTGTACAGTATATCACGGTGAGTACAGGCGTTGGCGGCGGCTTGGTTTGTGACGGTGAGGTGTTTGCCGGAAGTCACCAGCATGCGTCGGAACTCGGGAATATGATTGTGGATGTTAGCTTGAAGAACGGGACGCTAGAAGATTTGTGTAGCGGAACCACGCTCAAAAGAGAGAGCAGAGTATTATTCGGTAAAGATAAGACGGCAGCCGATTTGTTCATGCACTATGACGCCTATCATCCAGAAGCACGGCGCGCTATTGCTCGCTGGTTACAACATTTCGGAGCGGCCCTAACATCGATTATCCAAGTCATTGACCCAGAAGTTTTTGTACTTGGCGGTGCGGTAATTTTGCATAATCCTTGGTTGGTCGAAGAACTAAAAACGGTTGTAACGCAGCGGGTTTACGGCACGATGAAAGAAACGATTCAATTAAAAGTCGCGAGTTTAGGCGATAATGCCGGCCTTTATGGTGCCGCGATGCTCGTCAAATGAAGGGAATGGTGAGATTTTGGATAACGATGTACTAAAAAATACAAGCCTAGATAAGGAACTAATGGGCGACGACACATATTTACGACTGCGGCAGATTACCGATAACATATTGAAACAAGCGGCAAAAGACAACACAGAACTTGCGCAACTTATCGATGAATCGGTGAATCAAGTACTACAAAACACGAACCTCTCCGAAAAATTACAACGGATGTTCCGCAAATGTATGCTAAATACCATTACAACCACACTCGTGCAAAAAGAGGATGATTCGGCGTTCTTGTTTACAGGCGATATTCCAGCCATGTGGTTGCGCGATTCTGGCGGTCAGTTACGCGTATTTCTCAATTTAGAAGATCCAAGTGGGAAATTATACGATGCAATCGGCGCAGTGATTCGCCAGCAATTCCGCTATATTCTTCTGGACCCGTACACAAATGCTTTTAATTTTGCGGCTGATGGGAACTGTTGGAGCTCCATTGATCGCAGTGAGCGACAAAATCCTTGGAGCTGGGAGCGAAAATATGAATTAGATTCGCTTTGTTTTCCGGTAGAACTTGCGTATTTTTATTGGAAGCAGACGAAGCGGACAGACTTGTTCGATGGAGACTTTTTAGCGGCGGTGAAGGAATTGATTCGTGTTTTTCGTGTGGAGCAGCATCATGAGGAACAATCGGAGTACTTCTTTATTCGCGATAATGGGATTGAGCAGGACACGCTTCCAAATGAAGGCCGTGGAACGAAAGTTGGCTATACAGGCATGATTTGGTCAGGTTTTCGCCCAAGTGATGATGCGTGTGAATATGGTTATTTATTGCCGGCGAACATGTTTGCCGTCGTAATTCTTGGTTATTTGCAGGAGATTGTGGGTGCTTTTTATCCGAATGAGGAGGAATTACTGGCGATGATAACAGAGATTCGAGCGGAAGTTCAAGCTGGAATCGAGAAGTTCGGAATCGTGGAACACCCGACGTATGGCGATATATACGCGTATGAAGTGGATGGTTTGGGCAATTACAATATAATGGACGATACTGGCGTGCCAAGCTTGCTGTCACTGCCGTATATAAAATATTGCGAAATGGACGACCCGATTTATCAAAATACGCGTCGCTTCTCATTATCAACGGATAATCGGTATTATTTTGAAGGGAAAGCTGCAAAAGGATTGGGTAGTCCGCACACACCGCCAGGTTATGTGTGGCATATGGGGCTGGCGATTCAAGGTTTGACGTCTACGGATGCTAACGAATGTGAGGCATTACTCGCTTTATTTGAAACGACAGATGCAGGAACAGACTTGACGCATGAAGGTTTTTTAGCGGATGATCCGAATGTGTATACACGCGAATGGTTTTCTTGGTCGAACTCGATATTTTGCGAATTTATTTTAAAAGAAATTGGGAAATTGAAGCTATAGCTTGTTTTCGATATGAATGGGATATCTCCGTGGTTATTTTTGAAATAATTGCGGGGATTTTCGTTGTATAATGGTTATATTAAGAGGGAAAGAGGTTTTAGCGATGAAATCAGGAATTGTACAATTGCAAGCATTGGCCAAGCAGTCGATGGGGTCCTATCAAGACATTGCCAAATATATTGTGACGAATGCAGAAACGGTCAAAACGATGCATATCACGCAACTAGCAGACGAGTGTTATACAAGCCCAGCTACGATTGTGCGGATGTGTAAGAAACTTGGTTATAAAGGCTACACCGATTTTAAACAAGACTTAGTGCTAAATTTACATAAATGGTTTTTCGAAAAACAAGAAGTTTACAATCGTGGCTATATTTATCCGAATAAAGCGGCGATTGAAATTGGTGAAGTGATTACGAATTTGACGATCAATGGGATGATTAAAAGTGTTCAGTTCCTAGATTCAGAGCTGGTAACCGATTTAGCGAAGATATTATATGAGGCAGAACGTATTGATTTTTATGGCTGTGGGATATCGAATCTTGTAGCGCAGGATTTTTCGTATCGATTTTTGCGTGCAGGGAAGAACACGAGTGCTTTTGCCGATTCGCATATTCAAATTTCGCAGGCGCAGCAGTCGTATGCTGGTTGTGTGGCAGTGGGGATTTCGTATAGCGGGGAAACAAAAGAGGTGATTGCGTCACTAGAAATCGCGAAACAGTTAGGGGCTTACACGATTTCCTTTACGTCAGAAGAAGATAATAGTTTGGCGCAAGTCGCCGAATGCAATATAACGGTGGCGCAAATCGAGCATCCAGAAGGATATGTTGCGGCGGCCTCCCGGATTGAGATGTTGCATGTGATGGATATTATTTATTCTGTGTATGCGAGTACGTACGACGAAACAATCGCCCCGAAAATTTCGCGGACGAGGCCGTATTTTAAGAAGCGGAGTGAGGATGGGGAGAAGGATAGTTAGTAGGGAGAGACTAAGCGATTCAAGATCTAATTCTTGCTTGCATGTCGCTTGCAAAAGTAAAAGAATCGGTCATATAAAGTGCAAGGAAAGAAGGATTTCAAGCCCGAATCTTTGCTTGCACGTCGCTTGCAAAGTTTATATTAGGAGGATAAACAGTATAAAATGGAGCCGTCTAAATCCTATCACTTTTACCTCTAATACCCCGTCTTCCTCCTCCTTTTTTTCGTACGGCGGAAATGGTTTTCGCTATTTGCTAAAAGTATTGTAGAGAGCGCTTTAAATTCTTATACTGAAGGCATGAAGGGAAGGAGGCGTTGTAATTGGGTAACGAGAAAACGACATACGATCATTGTCCTACAACTAAAGTGAAAGGTGATTTTACGACTTGGACGGGGTTCCAAGCTATTTTTTCAGAGCTTTCGCGTGCTACGGCTAAACTTGCCAAAAAGAAAGTCATACTTGCGATAGAAGTTTATCCAGGAGTGCGTATTGCAAAGCTGAAAGAGGCTTTGATGCACTATTTTAGTGAGGCGAATTTGATCTGTGCAGATGACTTTGCGCTTAGTGGTGCACAAATTCGTGATAAATTCGCAATGTTAATTACGGAAGATCGGGTTTTTGGCCGAATGGCTGCTATCCAGATGGAGGATTATTATGATAAAGAGCGGATGCGGGCCTTGCGAGAAGAGGTTACTGCGTTAGAAGGTGGGCTAACCATCGTTTTTGGAACTGGAGCAAGTTTGGCGGCGGATGCCGATCTGACTGTATACGTGGATGTCGCGCGCTGGGAGATTCAGAAGCGGATGCGTTCCGGCGAGATAGGAAATTGGCAAGACACGAATTTTGAGGAAGATATTTTGCGGAAATATAAGCGGGGATTTTTCTTGGATTGGCGTGCTGCGGACCGTTTGAAGGTCGAACTTTTTAGCAAAATAGATTATTATGTGGATGAAAATGTGCTAGATGCGCCTAAAATGGTAACTTGGGCGGATTATTGTGCAGGTTTGGAGCAGATGCTACAAGGACCATTTCGCTTTGTTCCGTATTTCGATCCAGGCGTCTGGGGCGGACAATGGATGAAGGAGAAGTTAGGGCTGGACGCGGGTCAGGAGAATCTTGCGTGGGCATTTGACGGGGTTGCTGAAGAGAATAGTTTGTATTTGCAATTTGGTGAGACGCGGATTGAAACGCCAGCAATCAATGCAGTTTTAAAATATCCGATGCCACTTTTAGGGGAGCTTGTGTTTAGCCGATTTGGGGCGGAATTGCCGATTCGCTTTGATTTTTTAGATACAATGGGTGGTCAAAATTTGAGCTTACAGGTGCATCCGGATAAGGAATACATTAAAAAACAATTCGGCATGGACTACACGCAGGAAGAAAGTTATTATTTGCTGGATACGAAAGAGGACGCGGTTGTTTACTTAGGCGTGAAGGACGATGTTGCACCTGAGTCATTATTAGCGGCTTTGGAGGTCGCACAAACAGGTTCAGGTGAAATCGATGTCACGCAGTACGTCAATACATTTCCTGCGAAAAAACATGACCATTTCTTAATACCATCAGGCACGGTGCACTGTTCTGGAGCAAATGCAATGGTTCTTGAAATCAGCTTATGCGCCTATATCTTCACATTCAAGCTTTGGGATTGGGGACGTTTAGGTTTAGATGGCAAACCGCGACCAGTTCATATCGACCACGGTAAAAAAGTCATCAACTGGAACCGTTCAGAAAAATGGGTGGCGGACAATTTAGTAAATCATTTTGAACTGATGGAAGAGAACGAAACACATAAAAAAGAGCACACCGGCTTGTATAAAACGGAACAAATCAGAACCGAGCGCGACTGGTTCACGGATTTTGTAGACTATGATAATTCCGAAAAAACGGTAAATATGTTGAATCTCGTAGAAGGGGACAAAGTTGTTGTAGAAAGTGTGGACAGTGCGTTCGAGCCTTTTGAAGTACATTATGTAGAGACATTTGTCATCCCAGCACAAGTTGAGAAGTTTAGAATAAGAAATATAGGAACAAGTGAACGAGTCGCCATTTTGCGCGCAAGAATCATGTAGTTCCATAATAGGTCGGCGGTTGATATACCAAGTCAACTGCCGGCCTATTTTTTGACATGTCTAATAATCTGAAAAAGCACGTCAAATTTCTGGAAAATCACGAATTCTGGATTTTGGGATGGTATGCTAGTAGTACATTAAGCGACACACAAATATAAAGGATGTGAGCATAAATGGAAAAAATAGATTTTAAAGTTCCGACCCAATCCACCTATAAAGCGACACATGAAAAACCACTACACGACGCGATATGGCGAATCATTGACATCATCGCCGCTGTTTTCGCAATCATCATATCAGCGCCAGTCCTCCTCATTATCGCAGGCAGCATTAAATTTGAAAACTGGAAAGCACCGATTTTCTTCAAACAAAAGCGTGTCGGTAAAAACGGTCAAACCTTCTACATGTATAAATTCCGTTCGATGTACGTCGACGCAGAAGCACAGCTCGAAAAACTACAAGCACAAAACGAAATGCAAGGCCACATGTTCAAAATGAAAGACGATCCCCGAATTACCAAAGTTGGCAAATGGATTCGCAAAACTAGCCTCGACGAATTTCCCCAATTTATTAACATCTTAAAAGGCGACATGTCCTTCGTTGGACCACGCCCCCCTCTTTTGCAAGAATACGCTAATTACTCCAATTACGATAAGAAAAGACTCCTTGTTACGCCAGGTTGCACAGGCTTATGGCAAGTAAGTGGTAGAAATAACTTAGACTTCCACGAAAATGGTCGCACTAGACTTGAAGTA
>NZ_AODL01000013.1 GCF_000525995.1 Paenilisteria riparia FSL S10-1204
AAATAAATCGGCGACAAGCGCTCGCATTCAGGGAGTTTGGCGGACTTCCGGTTCTACTTCGCATACGCTACGCTTAACTTCTCGCATGGTCGGGGATACGACTCCCTCCCTGCTTTCAGTCATCACATACACCAGTATGCTGCGCTTCCGGCTTCCACCAAACTCCCTGAATACAAACGCTTTCGCTCGATTTGTGTATAGCAAAATTTTTCGTCTTACCCAAAGTAAATGGCTCGGCGGTTTTGCTTTATCTTGAGTTTTGTCCCAACCTCTTAAAATCCTTCTAATTTCAAATTTTCAAATTGAAGCGGTCTCAAATTCGTCATTGTCAGCCCGACTAATCTGACACTATCTTCACCACTGTAAACATCATTCAAAAGACTTAGACCTGCCTGAAAAATAATCTGCGCATCCTTCGTATATTCCATTAACGATAATCGCCTAGTCACTGTATTAAAATCACTATATCGCAATTTCAAAACGACCGTCTTTCCCTGCTTCCCTATCTTCTCCAAAGAAGCTTCGATTTTCTGCGCGAATAAAAATAACGTATCTTGCATTAAACGTTCATCAAAAATATTATTCGCAAACGTTGTCTCCCTGCCCACTGATTTACGCTCTCGGTGCGGGTTTACTTTCGAATCTGATAAGCCCCTCACAGCACGATATAGTCGGTATCCTTGCTTATTCAATTCCCGTATTAAATCCCATTCATTCCAAGCCTTTAAATCGGCTCCCGTTTCAATACCTAAGCGATGAAGCTTCTCAGCAGTGACCTTCCCAACACCGTGAAATTTCGTTACAGGTAAGCGCTCCAAAAAAGCCTCTGCCTCTTCTGGCAAAACAACCGTCATTCCAGCTGGCTTCTTAAAATCTGAGGCAATCTTAGCAATAAATTTATTATACGACACACCCGCGGACGCGGTTAATCCAATCTCATGATAAATGGCATACTGAATCTCCATCGCCACCTTTATTGCAGACTTAATTCCCCGTTTGTTCTCTGTCACATCTAAATAAGCCTCATCTAGCGACATCGGCTCTACTAAATCGGTATAGCGATAAAAAATTTCACGTATTTGCATTGAAACTTCCCGATAATGTTCCATATTGCCATGAACAAAAATCGCATGCGGGCACAGCTTATACGCTTGTTTCGTGGGCATCGCTGAATGAACACCAAACTTCCTTGCTTCATACGAACACGTAGACACAACACCACGCTTATTTGGGTCCCCGCCTATAATTAACGCCTTTCCGCGATATTCTGGATGATCACGCTCTTCCACCGAAGCAAAAAAAGCATCCATATCAATATGAATTATTTTACGCGTCTTATCCATGTCTCCATCGCCTTTCGATAACGAACATTTGTTCTATTTTTTTATTATACCTAATATAGGACAAAATTTCAAGTATCTTACGAGCAAAAATAAAAAGAGCTAGGAGAAACCTAAACTCTTTTCAACTTCATTTCTTTCCGAAGGCACTTTTTCCGAAGAATTCAATCACGCGAGGCATCACTTGGTACAACCTAGAGATGATATTCATCGCGAATGGTAAGTTGATTTCACGCTTGTTTTTTCCCATAATGGCAACTGTTTTCGCGGCTACATCTTCCGGTTTTAAAACGAGAAAACCAACATTTTTTAAATAGTCACCTGATGCATCTGCAATATCAAAAAAGTTCGTCGCAATCGGTCCTGGATTCACCGTTGTAACGTGTATATTAGAAGTCTTTACTTCCATGCGTAAAGCGTTAGAATAGCCTAATACAGCGAATTTCGTTGCAGAATACGCAGAAGATTTGGGTGTTGCAATTTTTCCAGCTTGAGAGGCGATATTAATAATATGTCCCGCTTCTCTAGCTAGCATTTTCGGTAAAACCAACTGGGTTAGGCGCATCAGACCCAATACGTTCGTGTCAAACATGCGCTCTACCGTACCAAAATCAGTTGTGACAGCCTCCTCAAAAATACCAAAACCAGCGCAATTCACGAGCACATCAATGTTTGTATTCGCCAGCTTTCCCGCCACTTCTTCAATTTCCGCAAAATTGGTCATGTCCATTTTATGATACGTGCTAATCACGCCAAAATCTGCTTGAATCTGCGTTGTTAAACTTGCCAATTTCTCCGTACTACGCGCTGTTAAAATCGTATGTGCACCTTGTGCTGCAACCTGTCTTGCTAGCTCCGCGCCAAGGCCATTAGATGCCCCTGTAATTAGCACCGTTTTATCTTTTAAAAAATGATTCATTTTTTTCAGGCTCCTTTTTTATAGTTCAAATATGGCGAAATCTGTTGCTATTGCTGTGTTAGGAAAAATAGGGCGGCATTCCTCTACCAAGCTTTGATTATCATCCCGACTATATCGCGAGCTAATATGCGTAATAATCAATTGCTTTGCCCCCGCATCCTTCGCAAGTGTTGCAGCTTCTAGCGTTGTCGAATGCATGTATTCACCCGCCATGTCTCCCATATTTGCAGCAAACGTGGCTTCGTGAACAACAACATCCGCATGATGTGCAACTGCCAATTCGTTCGGCGTCACTTTCGTATCACCAAAAATCGCAATGACACGACCCTTTTTTGAAGGCCCAATAAACGCGCTGCCACTAACGACAGTCCCATCTTCTAACGTCACCGTCTTTCCTTCCTTCAACTCTTTAAAAATCGGTCCTGGTTTCACGCCAAGTGCAGCAAGACCAGCAGCATCAAGCGCTCCCGTCTTATCCGCTTCCTCTATTCGGTAGCCATAACTCAAAATACCATGTTCTAATTCCTTACAAGTCACTTTAAATGTTGCGTCTTCAAACACGAGCTCATCTTCTATTTCCACAATTTCCAGCGAATATTTTAAATGTGTGCCACTAACCGCCAAGCTCGTCCGGATATAATTCGCCAGCCCCACAGGTCCATAAACCGTAAGTGCCGTTTCCCCACCTTGAAAAGAACGACTACTAAGCAAACCTGGTAAGCCAAAAATATGATCTCCATGCAAATGTGTGATAAAAATTTTTTTCTAGCTTACTCAGTTTAATCGAGCTACGTAAAATTTGGTGTTGCGTAGCTTCCCCACAATCGAACAGCCAAATACTGTTTCGCTCATTTAGCATCGTGAGCGCAATCGCCGAAACATTGCGGCCTTTGGAAGGAACTCCAGCCCCTGTCCCAAGAAAAATCAATTCCATCTTTGTCTCACAATCCTCTCGTCAACTTCTCATCACTAATAGTATCATATTTGCCAAATTTATTGAACTTCCCGCCCCACTAAAAATTTATTTTGGGCTCAATCAGTTGCACAAACCAAATCTAACCGCTAAAATAGTAAGGAATAATGAGGATGACTATGATTGCATTGTGTTTTATACGCCTCATTTATGACAATACTCGAAATAAAGCCGTACACCTGCTGAACTCTATGTTAGTTTTTTTAAAGCAGGAGGTACTGATAGCTTTACATAAATCGAGCGCTTGCCGATGTATTCAGAGTATGTCCATATATTTAAGAAAGAGGGTAAGTACGTATGACAGAAGTGAAAGAACAAGTGGCTTTAATAACTATTTTTGGCGGTACGGGAGATTTGGCAAATCGTAAACTTTACCCTTCGCTATATCATCTCTTTACAAAGGGATTTTTGAAAGAGAATTTTGCAGTGATTGGTACTGCTCGTCGTCCGTGGACAAATGATTTCTTCCGCGAAAAAGTAGTAGAATCTTTAAAGGGAATTGAAAAAGAGGGTTTTGATCCGCAAGATTTTGCTTCTCATTTCTACTATCAATCACATGATGTAACGAACCAGGAATCGTATGTGCAACTAAAAAATCTCTCTGATGAGCTCGACAAAAAGTATGAACTGCAAGGAAACCGTCTGTTCTATCTAGCAATGGCACCTAATTTCTTTGGAACAATTGCTAGTCGATTAAAGTCAGAAGGTTTTGTCGATAATGATGGCTTTAGTCGTTTAATTATTGAAAAACCATTTGGTCGTGATTTAGCGAGTGCCCAAGAATTAAATGAATCGCTACGTCAAGCTTTTGCGGAGAATGAAATTTACCGTATTGACCATTATTTAGGCAAAGAGATGATTCAAAATATTTCTGTTATCCGTTTTGCGAATTCTATTATTGAGTCGCTTTGGAATAATCGCTATATTGACAACGTCCAAGTAACACTTAGTGAAACGCTTGGTGTAGAAGATCGTGGCCGTTATTACGAAGAAAGTGGCGCTTTGCGTGATATGGTACAAAATCATATTTTACAAATCGTATCATTGCTTGCCATGGAACCACCAATTAAGCTAACAACTCAAGAAATTCGCCATGAAAAAGTACGTGCGCTTCGTTCGTTACGTGTCATTGAAGGCGAAGATGTCTATAAATATTTCGTACGCGGTCAATATGGCCCAGGTACTGTTGACGGCGAACAATTAGAAGGCTATCGTCAAGCTGAAAATGTAGATCCAGATTCTAATACCGAAACATTCGTAGCAGCCAAGCTAATGATTGACAATTTCCGTTGGAGCGGCGTACCATTTTATATCCGCACCGGGAAACGTTTAGCGAAAAAAACTACACAAATCGCTATTCAATTCAAAAGTGTACCAATGAATCTATTTGGTGGCCAACAATCGCTTGCAGGAAATGTACTTGTGATACATATCCAACCAGACGAAGGTATCACACTACACATGAATGTCAAAGAACCAGGCCAAGGAATGCTAACCATGCCAATCAATTTAAATTACGCTCACTCATCACCAGATGGCATGAACACACCAGAAGCCTATGAAAAACTAATTCAAGACTGCCTAAACGGCGACGCAACCTACTTCTCTCATTGGGATGAAGTCTCCCTATCATGGAACTTCGTCGACAAAGTAGCTAACGTATGGTCCAACACGAAAGAACACTTCCCGAACTACGCATCGGGCACAATGGGACCTAAAGAAGCCGATAAATTGGTGGCACAGGATGGGTTTGAGTGGTTTGAATGAAAAGCTGAACGGGCTCGTTCAGCTCCGAAAAAAACTGGAGCGGCCGCAGTAAAAAGCCGCTCTTGCTTTTTGCGGAGGGCGTGAAGTTTTCGAGGAGCTAGCCCGTGAAGCTGGATCCGGAGGCGTCAAGTATGACGCCAAACCCAGCTAATACAAACATTGTTTCCCACCGCTAACCAACAACTAAATCCAAAAAAGCAAGCGTGCTCGTCTAAAAAGCCACTCTTGCTTTTTTAGTCCTCTCAAATTCTCCAAAGCCAAAACCATCTCTCACCCGATCATCGTTCCCTTTTTCACAAATCCATGTTACAATAAAATAGAACAAACCATAAAGGAGAATCAATATGCCAGAAAGCATTGACGATTATATCGATCGCGGAATTCATGGTGCGAAAGAAATCAATCCAGCCGAGCGCAAGAAGTATCTCGGCACATTTCGAGAACGAATCGAAATCCAAATGAGCAAACAAGAAGTATTCGAAAAATATTGCACAAAAGAACTCGAGCAAGAAATGAAGGACCACCCGAAAGCTAAATTACTGCTTAACGGTTCCATTTCCTACGAAATTTTGCGCGCGTATATTATGCTCGCAGAAAAACATAAACTGCCCTTCTCCATCGTTGCGCGTGAAGACGATGATACGCCAGTTGGTCTTGTTTTAACGGAGGATTACGAAATTAACCGCGAAGATACGCAGCTTCATGAAACACCAATAATCGCAGAAGACACTACGGGAAAAGTGACTCTGCTCGACAAAATTAGAGCCATTTTTAAAGAATAAAGGATGTGACACTTTATGCTCCATACAATCGTTATTGCGCTTGCCATCCTTGTTTTCTTGCAAACGATTTATTTTTTCATACGAAAAAACACCGACATGGGCGTGATGTTTCTCCTCATCGGTGTTGCTTTATTAATTATTTCAACCATCGGCTAATTGAAAGGCTCGCCAGTGTCCAGCGCTGTGCGGAGCCTTTTTTGCATGTCGCCGATACCTTTTGAACCGTGAAGTGGAAATAAAAAAACTTGTTTTCCACCAGTTATTTTCTGTAGTAAGGGCTTAAATTTCTGCCCACCTAACATCGTAATCGATGCTTGTTGGATTCCAAGCACCTGCCATTGTTGTGTTAACAGTTCTAGCCCAATCGTCTCTGCGGTTACGCCGCGTGCCGTAAACCTGACATCATATGTTCCTAAAACAAGCGAATCCGGCTTTAAAAAACCATATTTCGGCGATAAAATGAGATACTCTCCATCAAACGTTTCCGCATACGCCTTGCAGAGCTGATGGAAGTTCCCAGTATACGCCTCACTCGCCTTCACCGCACCTAAATCGCTTTGCCTATCCCAAATTTTCGGCTTTCCAGATGGAATAATAATCATGATACACCTTGATTCATCGGATATTCCCACAACACAATCCGACCTCGCGATTCGACTTTGTCTTGATTTGGCTGATACACGAACCCTGCTTTTTTTAACACTTGGATTGAATGCGTATTCGTTTCAAAACTTCTTGCAAAAATCCGTTTAATCTCTGGCTGAACTTGTAGCCATGCAAGCAATTCCATCAAAGCTTCTGACACATACCCTTGGTTTTGATATTCTGGCACGATACTATAGCCAAGCTCAATCTCCCCTGTTTCCTCTGGCTTGCCCTGCCCGCCAATTTCACCAATAACTTTGTTTTCAGCTTTCAAAACTATCAAATGCGTCCATTTCGTCATTTCTGGCTCTTTTTTGACGTTTTCTAACACATAAGGTAGATAAAAAAAGAAATCAATACCTGGCCAGTCTCTGGACACCTCGTAGCCCGATACACGTTCTAGTTCATCTACTCCTAGAATCGTCGCTTGAATCCACTCCAAACTATACTCTAACAACAGTAGCCGTTTCGTTTCTAATTTTCCCATGACAAAACCCGACTTTCCATTCATTTATCTTACTCTAAAACTATCAAATTCTGCCGCATTGCGCAATTATTTTGCGGAATACAACCTGTTATTATTACCACATACTAATTTTTTCAAATCTTTTTTCATTATATTTGTATCCGCTTACACGTAGTTTTATCAATCAATTTAGCTATGTATTCTCGTTTTTCAATGAAATGACAAAAGCAATAAATTTTCAAAAAACAGTTGACATTTTCCCCTCAAAAGCTATAATTAATGTTATTACAAGCAACGTTATTTCCGACATACTTAAAACGGGCTACATAATCGAATTTTTAAGTATCTCATATTTTGATAAAAAGAGGGGCTAATGACTTATGAAAACTTTTAACCGAAATTACGTCATTACAATTTTATTACTCTAGCAAGGGTCTGGAACACTGTTTAAAACAAGCAGTCGTTTAGATCCTGTTTATCATTAAATGGGATTCTTATCTAGGCATCCCATTTTTTTACTCAAAAAAATGGGGTGCTTTTTTGTTGCCAAGCACTTGATTTGCCGCTTATTTTTCAGACAAAAGGTCATGCTAGTGATTATATTCTAAAAATTCAGCTTCGACCAACAATTATAATTAAAGAAACGGGGTACATGCTTATGCGCAGTGATAAAATTAAAAAAGGGGTCGAACAAGCTCCAGCTCGGAGTCTTCTACACGCCACAGGTCAAATAAAAAGTCCAGGTGATATGGACAAACCATTTATCGCCATTTGTAACTCTTATATCGATATCGTTCCAGGCCATGTGCATTTGCGAGAGCTTGCGGATATTGCGAAAGAAGCGATTCGTGAAGCTGGTGGTATTCCTTTTGAGTTCAATACGATTGGTGTCGATGACGGGATTGCAATGGGACATATCGGGATGCGTTACTCCCTGCCGAGCCGTGAAGTCATTGCTGATGCTGCCGAAACCGTGATTAACGCCCACTGGTTCGATGGTGTTATGTATATTCCGAACTGTGACAAAATTACACCTGGCATGTTACTTGCCTCTGTTAGAACGAATGTACCTGCTATTTTTTGTTCCGGTGGTCCGATGAAAGCTGGTCTTTCTGCTACTGGTAAAGCTTTGACGCTTTCTTCTATGTTCGAAGCGGTTGGTGCTTTTAAAGAAGGTAGCATGAGCCAAGAAGAATTTTTAGACATGGAAGCAAATGCGTGTCCGACATGTGGTTCTTGTGCTGGTATGTTTACGGCAAATTCGATGAACTGCTTGATGGAAGTGCTTGGTATGGCGGTTCCTTTCAACGGGACAACGCTTGCTGTATCCGAAGCGCGTCGTGATTTGATTCGTGAATCGGCTTTCCATTTGATGGATCTTGTGAAAAAAGATATTCGTCCTCGCGATATTATTACACGTGATGCGATTGATGACGCTTTTGCACTTGATATGGCAATGGGAGGTTCTACTAACACCGTGCTTCACGTTCTGGCCCTTGCTAATGAAGCCGAAATCGATTATGACCTAGAGCGGATTAACGAAATCGCAAGTCGTGTTCCCTACCTATCCAAAATTGCTCCATCCTCTGCTTATTCGATGCATGACGTCCACGAAGCAGGCGGCGTTCCAGCTATTATGAAAGAACTCGTTGATCTTGGCGACGCAATTCATCCCGACCGAATCACCGTTACTGGCAAAACAATCCGCGAAAACGTAGAAGACGCCAAAATTAACAATACCGATGTTATCCATCCTAAAGAAAATCCCTATACAAAAACAGGCGGTCTCTCCATTCTATTCGGAAATATCGCACCAAAAGGTTCGGCTATCAAAGTCGGCGGTGTTGACCCTTCTGTATCCGTGTTTACTGGAAAAGCGATTTGCTTTGATTCTCATGACGCAGCAGTTGAAGCAATTGATAATCATACCGTTCGCGAAGGTCATGTTGTCGTGATTCGCTATGAAGGTCCTCGAGGTGGCCCAGGAATGCCAGAAATGTTGGCCCCTACTTCTTCCATCGTAGGACGCGGTTTAGGAAAAGACGTCGCACTCATTACAGACGGTCGTTTCTCTGGAGCAACGCGTGGTATCGCGATTGGGCATATCTCACCAGAAGCCGCAGCAGGTGGTCCGATTGCACTCATTGAAGATGGCGATACAATCGTGATCGATCTTCCAAACCGGACGCTAAACGTAGAAGTCGCGCCGGATGTCCTAGAAGCACGACGCGCCAACATTCCTAAATTTGTTCCGAAAATAAAAAAAGGTTATCTGGCACGCTACGCTGCACTTGTAACATCTGCCCATACCGGTGGCGTAATGAAACTTCCAGACGAATTCCTAGAATAATAAGGAGAGGTGAAAAGAATGATGAAAGTAGAAAAGCAAACAGCAACGACAACGAACAATGGTGCTGAACTATTAATTCAAGCTTTAAAAGCGCAGGACGTGGATATGATTTTTGGTTATCCAGGTGGTGCCGTACTTCCTTTGTACGATGCTTTTTATGACTGTGATATTCCGCATATCTTAACGCGTCACGAACAAGGCGCGGTGCATGCTGCTGAAGGTTATGCGCGTGTAACTGGGAAAGCTGGAGTTGTCGTCGTAACTAGTGGCCCTGGTGCTACAAACGCACTAACAGGGATTGCTGATGCGATGAGCGACTCGATTCCACTCGTTGTTTTCACCGGGCAAGTTGCTACACCAGGTATAGGAAAAGATGCGTTCCAAGAAGCCGACATGATTGGTTTAACGATTCCAATTACGAAATACAACTACCAAGTTCGCGATGTAAAAGATATTCCGAAAATTATTAAAGAAGCTTTCCATATCGCTACGACTGGACGTAAAGGCCCTGTTGTTATCGACTTACCGAAAGACATCTCCATTGCTTCGACTGATAAAGTCAACGATGACACTATCCATTTACCGGGCTACCAACCTACTGTGATGCCAAACAGAATGCAGCTTGAAAAATTGATGCAAGCCTTGGCCGAAGCAAGCAAACCTGTTATTTTGGCAGGTGCGGGTGTGAATCATGCTCGTGCTACGGCAGAGTTGCTTGATTTTGCAGAAAAGTATCAAATCCCAGTCGTTAATACACTACTTGGACTTGGTAGTTTCCCGCAGAATCACCCCCTCTTCCTCGGAATGGGTGGAATGCATGGTTCCTATGCTGCGAACATGGCGCTCACCGACCCAGATTTGCTGATTAACTTCGGTTCTCGGTTCGATGATCGGGTTGTAGGTGTCCCAAAAGAGTTCGCAAAAAACGCCGTTATTGCACATATTGATATTGATCCTGCGGAGATTGGCAAAGTATTAACAACGAAAATCCCGATTGTTGCAGATATTAAAGAAACGCTGACACAATTGCTTGATATCGAAATTCCTGAAAAAGCAGATACGAGTCACTGGTACAAACTAAATATGACTCGCAAAGAGCGCCATCCGTTCACGTATAATCGCGATGCAAAAACCGAAATCAAACCGCAAAAAGTCATTGAAATCATCGGTGATATCACAGCAGGTAAAGCATTAGTCGCGACCGATGTTGGCCAGCACCAAATGTGGGTTGCACAATTTTATCCATTTAGTCATGACCACCAAATTATGACGAGTGGCGGACTTGGAACGATGGGCTTTGGCTTCCCTGCTGCCATTGGTGCACAGCTTGCTTATCCTGAACAAACCGTTGTTGCTTTTGTTGGAGACGGTGGTTTCCAAATGACCAATCAAGAACTTGCTATTTTAAATGATTATATGATTAATCTAAAAGTCGTGATTTTAAATAATAGCACACTCGGCATGGTACGCCAATGGCAAGAGAAGTTCCATAACGAACGTTACTCCCATTCGATTTTCCAAAGCCAGCCTGATTTTGTGAAACTTTCCGAAGCTTATGGTGTAAAAGCAGTTCGCCTGACGGACCCGACGACACTAGAAGCTGATTTAGCGGAAGCTTTTGCTTACCCTGGTCCAATGGTTATTGATTGTGTGATTTCACAAAATGAGCTCGTGTTGCCGATGATTCCACCAGGTAAAGCGAATCATCAAATGGAAGGAGTGGAATAAATGCGACGAATCATTACAGCAACAGTTAATAATTCAAGCGGGGTCCTCAACAGAATCACAGGCGTTATTTCCAGACGGCAGTATAATATTGATAGCATTTCCGTTGGCTGGACAGAAATTGCCAATGTTTCTCGTATCACCATCGTCGTGCATGTCGACTCCCTGTATGAGATTGAACAAGTGACGAAGCAGCTAAACAAACAAATCGATGTATTGAAAGTAAGCGATATTACCGATGATCCGCATATGGAACGCGAGCTTGCATTAGTAAAAGTCAACGCCCCTGCCGCAACTCGTGCTGAAATCAACTCTATCATCGAACCGTTCCGAGCAACTGTCATTGATGTTGGTAAAAACAGCGTCGTTGTCCAAGTCGCAGGAACAAGTGAGAAAGTCAACGCCTTTGTGGACAGCATTCGCCCTTACGGCATTAAACAGATGGCACGAACTGGTGTCACAGGCTTTACAAGAAGCGCTAAATAATTGTGAATCCCAGAAATCCTTTTTCTGAGAAATATAAAAAGATAAATCTATGGAGGTTAGGAAAAATGACAAAAGTATATTATGAAGATGCAGTACAAAAAAGCGCGTTAGAAGGTAAGAAAGTAGCAGTTATCGGATACGGTTCGCAAGGACACGCCCATTCGCAAAACTTACGTGACAACGGCAATAATGTCATTATCGGGATTCGCGAAGGAAAATCAGCAGAAGCTGCTCGCAATGATGGTTTTGAAGTATTATCTGTGGCTGATGCAACGAAAGCGGCAGATGTCGTGATGATTCTTTTACCAGATGAAACACAAGGCGATACGTACGAGGCAGAAATCAAACCTAATTTAGAAGCTGGCAATGCCTTAGCTTTTGCACATGGTTTTAATATTCATTTTGACGTAATTAAACCACCGGCTGACGTGGATGTGTTCTTAGTAGCTCCGAAAGGCCCTGGTCATTTAGTTCGCCGTACATTTGTCGAAGGTGGCGCGGTTCCTGGATTATTTGCGGTTTATCAAGATGCAACGGGAAATGCAACAGATGTCGCTTTATCTTACGCAAAAGGCATTGGCGCAACGCGTGCTGGTGTTATCGAAACAACATTTAAAGAAGAAACAGAAACTGATCTATTCGGCGAACAAGCCGTATTATGCGGTGGTACAACACACTTAGTACAAGCTGGATTCGAAACATTAGTAGAAGCTGGCTACCAACCAGAACTTGCTTACTTCGAAGTATTACATGAGTTAAAACTAATCGTTGACTTGATGTACGAAGGTGGCATGGAAAAAATGCGTCACTCGATTTCCAACACAGCTGAATACGGTGATTACGTGTCAGGTCCGCGTGTTGTCACATCCGATACGAAAAAAGCAATGAAAGAAGTACTTACAGATATTCAAGATGGTACATTTGCCA
The DNA here is from genome assembly GCF_000525995.1 of Paenilisteria riparia FSL S10-1204. Taxonomy (GTDB): domain Bacteria; phylum Bacillota; class Bacilli; order Lactobacillales; family Listeriaceae; genus Listeria_A; species Listeria_A riparia. The sequence goes on from NZ_AODL01000013.1 coordinate 12,381, forward strand.
AAGCATTTATTGATGATAATAAAAATGGTTTTAAAGAATTCCATCGCTTGCGTGCAGAGCAAAAAGGTCATCAAATCGAACAAGTTGGTGCAGCGCTACGCGAAATGATGCCATTCGTCAAACCACAAAACTAATAGGAAGAGAAATTGGGGATACGCAAAACTCGCCTGTCCCCTTTTCTAATATGAGGTGAAAAAACATGGCTTATATTCAATTTTTTGATACGACGCTTCGTGATGGGGAACAAACGCCTGGCGTCAACTTTAACCAGCAAGAAAAAATTCAAATTGCCAAACAGTTGGAAACGTACGGTATCGATGTTATCGAAGCAGGATTCCCGATTGCATCTGATGGTGACTTCCATTCTGTAAAAGAAATTGCTAGTGTGATTAAAAATGCAACGGTTTGTGGTTTAGCACGCTCGGTGGAACGCGATATTGATCGTGCCTATGAAGCGCTTCGTGACGCAGCAAACGCTCAAGTTCATGTTTTTCTTGCTACTAGTGATGTACATATGAAACATAAGTTAAAAATGAGCCGAGCCGAAGTTTTGCAGTCGATTAGCCATCATGTGGCCCACGCGCGTAAGCTTTTCCCAATCGTGCAGTTCTCACCCGAAGATGCGACGCGTACGGATCCTGCGTTCTTGGTACAAGCTGTGCAGGCTGCGATTGATGCTGGTGCAACGGTGATTAATATTCCAGATACGGTTGGTTTTACGAACCCGACGGAGTTTGGTGCGCTTTTCCGCTACTTGCGTGAAAATATTCCGCGTTTTGATGAAGTCATTTTTTCGACGCATTGTCACGATGATCTCGGTATGTCGGTTGCCAATGCGCTTTCGGCGATTGAAAACGGGGCACGACGTGTTGAAGGAACGATTAACGGGATTGGCGAACGTGCTGGGAATACAGCGCTTGAAGAAGTTGCGGTTGCCTTGCATATTCGCAATGATTACTATAAATCGGAATCAGGCATTATTTTGAATCAGACGAAGAAAACGAGTGACTTGATTAGTCGCCTTTCTGGGATGCCTGTTCCGCGTAACAAAGCGATTATCGGTGGCAATGCCTACGCGCATGAATCTGGTATTCACCAAGACGGTGTGCTAAAAGAGCCTACGACTTACGAAATTATTACGCCTGCCCTTGTCGGTGTCGAGAAAAACTCCTTGCCACTCGGTAAACTTTCTGGACGTCATGCTTTTGTGACTCGCATGGAAGAGCTCGGTTATACACTGACCGACGAAGAGAAAAATGATGCTTTCAAACGCTTCAAACATTTGGCCGATGTGAAAAAAGACGTGACGGAAGACGATTTGCACGCGTTGATTCTTGGTCAAAGTTCCGAACAAGAGGTCGAGTTGAATCATCTACAAGTACAATATGTGACTGGTGGTGTGCAAGGCGCAATTATCCGCATTCATACCGAAGATGGTACGGTATTAGAAGATGCGGCGACTGGTGCTGGTAGTATTGAAGCGATTTACAATACGATTAACCGCCTCCTAGAACAAGATGTGACATTAACAGATTACCGCATTCAAGCCATTACAGCTGGACACGACGCCCAAGCTGAAGTACATGTTGTCGTTCAAGATAACCAAGGCGAAACCTACCACGGAATTGGTATTGATAACGATGTTTTAACTGCATCCGCCAAGTCTTATCTACACGCAAGCGCCAAAGCCTCGGCTACAAAACAACAATCCACGAATGAGGAGGTACCAGTCAAGTGAGCTACTCCATAACAGCCTTCCTGGCGACGGGATTGGACCAGAAATCATGGCAAGCGGTTTAGAAATACTCGAAACCCTCGCCACAAAATTCCAGCTCGATTTCACAATCGAAATACATCCATTCGGCGGTGCCGGCATTGACGCACATTCCGACCCACTACCAGATACAACACTTGCCGCATGCCAAAATGCAGATGCCATTTTGCTTGGCGCGATTGGTGGGCCCAAATGGGATGACGCGCCAAAACGTCCAGAACAAGGACTGCTTGCTCTTCGCAAAGCGCTCGGTTTGTTTGCTAATATCCGTCCTATTCAAGTACCAGCGAGCATCACGCACCTTTCGCCTTTAAAACGGGAGATTGTTGAAGGAACTGATTTTATCGTCGTTCGCGAACTGACTGGCGGCATTTATTTCGGCGAACCAAAACATTGGGACGAAAACGGCGCGGTGGACACATTAACATATACAGCCGCCGAAATCGAACGCATTGCAGTCCAAGCATTTGAATTAGCGAAAACAAGACGCCATAAAGTTACGTCTGTCGACAAAGCCAATGTCCTTGCTTCTAGTAAGCTATGGCGCCAAGTCGTTGAACAAGTAGCAATGCGCTATCCAGAAGTGACCTTAGAACATCTCTACGTAGATGCTGCAGCGATGATTCTCATTCAGCGCCCTACCACATTTGACGTTATCGTGACAGAAAATATGTTTGGCGACATTTTAAGCGACGAGGCCTCTGTTCTTACCGGTTCGCTCGGCATGTTGCCTTCTGCTAGCCATCCAGAATCAGGACCTTCGCTATACGAACCAATTCACGGCTCAGCGCCAGACATCGCAGGCCAAGACATTGCGAACCCGATGTCCATGATTTCATCGATTTCGATGATGCTGCGGCAATCATTTCAACTTTTTGAAGCAGCAGATTATTTAGATCAAGCAGCCGCAGATACGATGGCAGCCGGTTTCCTGACGAAAGACCTCGGTGGCAATACATCGACTACTGATTTTACAAAAGAAGTTAAAAAACGAGTTAAAGGAGGAGAATAACAATGGCTAAAACAATGTTCGATAAATTGTGGGATCGTCACGTCATATTTGGAAAAGAAGGTGAACCGCAATTATTATACATCGACCTGCATTTGGTACATGAAGTTACCTCCCCTCAAGCATTTGAAGGATTGCGAATGGAAGGAAGAAAAGTCCGCCGCACAGATCGTACATTTGCAACAATGGATCATAACGTCCCAACCGAAGATATTTTCAACATTCACGACGTCGTTGCAAAAAAACAAATCGATGCCCTTCGCAAAAACTGTGAAGAGTTCGGCGTAACACTTGCTGATGTCGGCAGTGAACGCCAAGGTATCGTACACATGGTAGGACCTGAAACCGGGCTAACACAGCCGGGCAAAACAATTGTATGTGGTGACTCACATACAGCAACACATGGCGCTTTTGGGGCAATGGCTTTTGGTATTGGCTCCAGTGAAGTTGAACATGTCCTTGCTACGCAGTCCATCTGGCAACAAAAACCAAAATCAATGGGTGTCAAAATTAACGGTACCCTTCCAAAAGGTGTGTACGCCAAAGACATCATTCTCCACCTAATCGCAACATACGGCGTCTCATTTGGTAGCGGATATGCCGTCGAATACTACGGAGAAGCCGTTCGCAATATGACGATGGAAGAACGCATGACCATCTGTAACATGTCTATCGAAGGTGGCGCTAAAATGGGCATGATGGCTCCCGACGAAACAACATTCACCTACATCAAAGGTCGCGAATACGCACCAACCAATTGGGAAGAAGCTGTCGCCGATTGGAAAACACTACCAAGCGATGCAGACGCAACATATGATCGTGACATCGAAATCGATGTTTCTGAGCTAGCACCATATGTCACGTGGGGAACCAACCCTGGCATGGGCGTCCCAGTCACACAAGCCTTCCCTGCTATCGAAAATGGCAATGATAAGCGCGCGTATCAATACATGGGACTAGAACCTGGACAAACCGCATCGGACATCGATTTAGGCTACGTTTTCATTGGCTCTTGCACGAATTCACGTCTTTCCGATCTCGAAGAAGCCGCACAAATCGTCAAAGGCAAGCAAGTCGCCGATGGTATTCGTGCCATGGTTGTTCCTGGTTCCCGCCAAGTCCGGCTTGCCGCTGAACGTATCGGGTTGGACCAAATTTTCATCGACGCAGGTTTTGAATGGCGTGAGCCTGGTTGTTCGATGTGTCTAGGCATGAACCCCGACCAAGTACCAGAAGGCGTGCACTGTGCCTCCACGTCCAATCGTAATTTTGAAGGACGACAAGGAAAAGGCGCACGAACTCACTTAGTAAGCCCGGCAATGGCTGCAGCAGCAGCGATTCACGGTCGCTTTATCGATATTCGCAAAGGAGTGTGGCAAAATGGAAGCAATGGTGTTGCATAAAGGACGCACAGTCGCCCTAATGAATGACAATATAGATACCGATCAAATTATCCCAAAACAATTTCTAAAACGCATCGAACGAACAGGATTTGGCGAATTTCTCTTTGACGAATGGCGCTACCTTCCTGATCGTTCCTTAAATCCTGATTTCCCACTCAATGCACCCGACCGTCAAGAAGCAACCATCCTGATTACAGGCGAGAACTTCGGTTGTGGCTCTAGCCGTGAACACGCACCATGGGCCCTGCTTGACTACCGTTTCCGCATTATTATTGCCGGTGGGTACAGCGATATTTTTTACATGAACTGCACGAAAAATGGTATTTTGCCAATCAGTTTGCCAAAAGAAGCGCGTGAGAAGTTGGCGGGAATTCCAGCTTCTGAAGAAATCGCCGTTGATTTGCCGAAACAGCAAGTTATTAGCTCTGTTGGCACTTATGATTTTGAGATTGATGCAACGTGGAAAGAAAAATTCATGAAAGGGCTTGACGATATCGCCCAAACTATGGAACATGAAGCAATGATTACCGCATATGAAAACCAAGCGCGCGCTTATTAAACAAAGGATGTGAGGAAATTATGGAAATGGTTGATGTCGATGCTTTAGTCAGTAAACAAGACGTGCTTGACGCTCATGATACGCTAAAATCAATCGTCAAACACACACCTCTTGAAAAAGACTATTATTTATCGCAAAAATATGACTGCAATGTCTACTTAAAACGGGAAGATTTGCAATGGGTTCGTTCGTTCAAATTACGCGGTGCCTACTATGCCATCGCTCAATTAACCCACGACCAATTAAAAAATGGTGTTACATGTGCCAGCGCAGGAAACCATGCACAAGGAGTCGCCTTTACATGTCAAAAGCTTGGCGTGCCTGCAACGATTTTCATGCCCACTACAACGCCCCAACAAAAAGTGTCGCAAGTGAAATTTTTCGGTGGTGAATTTGTGGAAGTTCGTCTGACTGGTGATACATTTGATGCTTCGGCGTACTCTGCGAAGAAATTCAGCGCGGAGCATAACAAAACGTTTATTGCCCCGTTTGATGATGCGAATATCATTGCTGGACAAGGCACGGTTGCCGTGGAAATGCTCGATGATTTAGATGCAGATTCCTGCGATTTCGTTTTTGCAGCCATTGGCGGTGGTGGTTTGGTTTCTGGCGTGGCATCGTACGTTAAAGCTGTGAGCCCCGAGACGACGATTATTGGTGTAGAACCCGCTGGTGCGCCTTCGATGGCTAAATCATTACTTGCTGGCAAGGTCGTCAATCTTCCGAAAATCGATAAGTTCGTAGACGGCGCTGCGGTAAAACAAGTCGGCCAACTAACCTACCAACACTGCGCGAAGCTCGTTGATGAAGTAACCGAAGTCGATGAAGGCGAAGTATGCTCCACTATCTTAGACATGTACACAAAACAAGCCATTGTCGCCGAGCCTGCAGGTGCTCTGTCAGTCGCAGCCCTCAACCATTTCCGCCAACAGATCAAAGGTAAAAACGTTATTTGCATTGTCAGCGGCGGTAACAATGACATCAACCGTATGCAAGAGATTGAAGAGCGTTCTCTCGTATTTGAAGGCTTAAAACATTACTTTATCGTGAACTTCCCACAACGCCCGGGGCGCTTTGCGCGAATTCGTAAACGATGTCCTTGGTCCCTACGATGATATTACAAAATTCGAATACACAAAAAAAGTAAATCGGAATCAAGGTCCCGTTATCATCGGCGTCCTGCTTCAAAATCCAAATGATTATGAGAAATTATTAGAGCGAATTGCCGTTTTTGATCCAAGCTTCATGCCCATTAACGACAATCAAATGCTCTATACGCTTCTTGTATAATGACTTAAAAAGATGCTGTCCACGTGGCAGGTCTTTTTTTGTGTAATATATTACTTTATTTCATTACTCCAAACGTGTATACTGTTACAAACAGAATAGGTAGATGCTCGTGCTTCACAAAAAAACTGGTGAAAGAAGTGATTTCAAATGACCGATTCAAGTAAAAACAGACTTTTTCAGCATGCTACATTAGCGGCATTGCTTGGTGGGCTTTATGGTGGCTCTACAACATTTAAAGAATTGTTAACGCATGGAGATTTAGGGATTGGGACACTTGATTCTCTTGATGGCGAACTGGTGATTTTAGATGGGGTTGCCTATCAAATACGGGCAGATGGGGAAGCGTATCGCATGGAAGAGAGCGATACGACGCCTTACGCGATGGTCACATTTTTTGAAGCGGATTTTAAATTTGATGTAAATCAATTGATGACAAAAGAAGCGTTAGAAACACGTATCGCATCCTTAACGCAAGGACCTAATCTTTTTTATTCGGTTAAAATGACGGGAAATTTCCGTATCGTCCATACTCGAACTGTGCAGAAGCAGTCGCGCCCTTTTCTTCCACTCATGGAAATTTCGAATGATCAGTGTACCTATGAGCTGGAATACATCACAGGAACCATTGTTGGTTTTTGGTCTCCTACGTATCTTCAAGGTGTATACGTGCCTGGGTACCATCTGCATTTCATTGATGATTTACGGAAAGTTGGCGGACACGTTTTTGATTATGAAATCCTGGAAGGCCGTATTGAAATCTCGCGACAAACTGGAATTGAAATTGAATTACCTCAAAATACTGATTATTTAAAGAGCAATTTAGAAAATCCAGAAATAGACACCCAAATTGAATCGATTGAAAAAGATGATTAAAAAAAGATTGAGTAACCGCCAAAAATGACAGTCACTCAATCTTTATTCGCGTACTCTTGCTACCAAATTAAAGCTTAGTTACGTTATCAGCTTGAGGTCCGCGTTGTCCTTCAACGATTTCAAACTCAACTTTTTGACCTTCGTCAAGTGTTTTGAAACCTTCTCCTTGAATTGCGCTGAAGTGTACGAATACATCGTCGCCGCCTTCAACTTCAATAAATCCAAAACCTTTTTCGCCATTGAACCATTTTACTGTACCTTCTTGCATGTGTCAAAAACCTCCAAAAATTTTTTTCTTAATATGTTCCTTTTACAAATACAAAACTTACTGGGAAACTGCTAAACAACAAGCTTACCTTTGTTTTCATATAAAAATTCACATATTATAAAAGATACTCATCATACAAAGAACCAATATCCTTTATAACATGTGAATAAACTCTTGCCAAACCCACAGCATCCCAACAATGCACAAAAAGGGCAATATTAATTTTTATTGATACACCTATTTTAACGCTTTCATTCTAAAAATGCAAGTAATATTTACCTATGTTAAAGAATATTTTCAGGACATAAGAAGTGCCTTATTTCACAATATTTCACTACGAAAAAACCGCGGTTGGCATATTAGCCTATCGCGGTTTTGTTAACTATTTTATGACACTACGATCTCTAATACGCCATTTCACTAATAAGTTATGCAGTGGTTCGCGTACTAGGAAATATACACCTAATGAGATGAAGATGGAAGCAATTCCGAAAAGGAAGCCACCAAATACATCTGTGGGGTAATGCACGCCTAAATAAACGCGGGAATACATGATGAAGAAAATCCAGCCTAAGCCAACAACGCCAATCACAATTTTCGCCCACATTTGTCTTACTGTAAAAATTAAGAACATCGCTGCTAAGCCGTAAAAAACAGTGCTCCCTGTTGCATGGCCACTCGGAAAGCTAAAACCAGTCTCAGCAATCAATCGATCAAAGTTAGGGCGTGGTCTTTGAAAAATATCTTTTAAGATTGTGTTCAGTAAAACCGCACATACAAGTACAGTCCCGCCAAACCATAAGCCTACAACAAACTTACGCATAAAGAATAAAATAACGACAACGATAACAGTTAAAATAATAGCGGTTTCCGCGCTTCCGATAGTTGTCAAAGTCTCAATCAAGCTTGTTTTGGAAGCGGAAATATTTGTTTGAATCCGGCTAATCCAATTTAAGTCAAATTTGGCAACCCAGCGCGGCTCTGAATTAACAGCCAGTGCCACGATGATAAAAATTAGTAGGGCAAAACCACCGATTACGAATAGCGGAATTGCTTTCTTTTTGTTTGTGTTCATACATGTGCTCCTCACATCACTTATTTTTTTTGTAAAAATGCTTGTACTTCTTCTACCATTGCTTGATATTTGGCTTGTTCTCCTGTTTCACTTTTCTCAAGAAGGTTCATTGTTGTTGCTGTGATAGCAAGTTTTCCATGATAAACAAAGGTGGCATTGCCGATAAGTTGCAAATGTATCGCATCTTCACTATCTTTAGTAGCTGTCACTTGCACGCGACCACCATTGTTATAAACGTTCACAGGCGTTTCCAGTGTATCATTATGAAGCAGCTTTTTCATCAGACTTGAGGCCGACATCGCCGTTCCACACGCGTTCGTGAAACCAACACCACGCTCGAACGTTCGCACATAAATCGTGTCTTCTGTAATATTTTTCACAAAACTCACATTCACACCATCTGTAAAATAAGGATTTTCTCCATTTAAATAAGTAGAAAGTGTTTCTTGTTTGTCCGAATCCAGCACGTCCTGATCTACAAATGTAATCAAGTGCGGGTTGGGTACTGCTACCGCTGAAAAATGGAGCGTATCATCCAATGCAGGAATTACCTCATCATAAAGCCTAGATTCAGGCCAGTTTAACGGCAAGGCTTCTGGTTCAAACAAAACAGGCGAAATTTCCACTTGATATGTCGGAATATCATTGCCAATTTCAGCAGCTTTCGATACGTGCAATGTTGCTTTCATCGTTTCTACAGTTGCTTCTGACACATCCTCTTTTTCTAATAAGTAACGAGCCACTGTGCGTAGCCCATTCCCGCACATTGATGCTTCAGACCCATCTGCATTAAAAACTCGCATACGACCGATTGAGGTGCCGTCTGAGGCTTCTGAGACGAATAAAATCCCATCCGCACCACCAAGCTTCTCATCACGATTACAAATACGTTCAGCAAGCGCCGCCCGATCCGTATCTTTCCAAGTCGAAATACCATTGGTCACTTCATCAATCAGAAAAAAATCATTTTGCGAACCATGGACTTTTATAAAATCGATATGTGCCATACAAGGTCCCTCCAATTCTAAAAAACATCATGAGCACGAAGGAGTTAATCCTATCATGCTCACGCGTTTCAACTATTAATAATTTTCCGTTACAATTTCCGCACAACGTTTACACAAGGTTGGATGTTTAGCATCTGTGCCAACATCTTTCTTCACAACACGACAACGTTCGCACGTTTCACCTTCTGCAACCGTCACGGCAACTGCTACATGCTGCTCTTTCACGGCACTCTCGGGCGCCGCATCAAGACCTGCAACTAATTCAAAGTCTGATACGATCAATAATTGCGCAAAGTCACCTTCTAGTGAGTCAAACAATTGCTTCGCCTCATCATCTGCGAATAATGTCACTTTTGCAAGCATCGATTTACCAATTATTTTCTCATTACGCGCCTCTTCCAATGCTTTTTGGACAACATCACGAATTTGCATGAACTGATCCCATTTCCCCGTAATCACTTCTGTGCCTTGATAATGCTTCACTTCTGGCATTTCTGACAAATGCACACTCGCTTCTGCTTGATTTCCAAGATGCGACCAAACTTCGTCCGCAGTATGTGGCAAAATTGGCGCTAATAACTTCGTAAGCGTCACAACAGCTTCATAGAACACTGTTTGCATCGCACGACGATCTTTGCTATCCGCTGCTTCAATATACACAACATCTTTCGCAAAGTCCATGTAAAACTGGCTAAGTTCTACCGTACAGAAGTTATTGATTTGGTGATATATCGCCGAAAACTCGTATTTATCATAGTTAGCACGAACATTTTTTACTAACTCATCTAATTTGATTAGTAAATATTGATCAACTTCACGTAAATCTTCGTAAGCCACTGCATTATCAGCTGGCGTGAAATCTGCCAAGTTTCCTAGTAAGAAACGCATCGTATTACGGATTTTACGGTAAACTTCCGATACTTGTTTCAAGATATTATCACTGATACGAACGTCCGCTTGATAATCAACAGAAGCAACCCATAAACGCACGATATCCGCGCCAAGTTGGTTAATCACTTTACCCGGAAGCATTGTGTTTCCTAGTGATTTACTCATTTTACGACCATCACCATCTAATGCAAAACCATGACTCAACACATTACGATAGGGAGATTCGCCAGTAATTGCAACGCTTGTCGTTAAGGAAGAGTTAAACCAACCACGGTATTGGTCAGATCCTTCCATGTAAAGATCTGCTGGACGATTCAAGTAAGGACGCGCCTCTAACACCGCTTGATGACTCGTTCCTGAATCAAACCAAACATCCATAATATCATTTTCTTTTGTAAATTCACCATTTGGACTACCTTCATGTGTAAATCCTTCTGGTAATAAATCTTTCGCTTCTCGTTCAAACCAGACGTCTGAACCATGTTCGCGGAACAATTCGGATACATGATGAATCGTTTCGTCTGTAATAATTGCTTCCCCGTTCTCTGCATAGAAAATCGGTAGCGGAACGCCCCATACACGTTGACGTGAGATAACCCAGTCGCCGCGATCACGAACCATGTTGAACAAACGTGTTTCGCCCCATGCAGGTGTCCAAGTTACTTTTTGTACAGCGTCTAGCAGTTCTTGACGGAATTTGTCAATAGAAGCAAACCATTGCGCTGTAGCACGGAAAATAACAGGTTTCTTCGTACGCCAATCATGTGGATACGAATGCGTAATGAATTCCATTTTTAGTAACGCGCCGACTTCTTCTAGTTTTTCCGTTACCATTTTGTTTGCTGTATCATAAAATACACCTTCAAATCCTGGTGCTTCTTCTGTGAAAACACCACGATCATCTAATGGAGCCAAAACTTCAAGACCATATTTTTGCCCAATAAGGAAATCGTCTTCTCCATGTCCTGGAGCTGTATGAACGGCACCTGTTCCAGCATCTGCTGTTGCATGCTCCCCGTTCATCACTAAAGAATCGCGGTCATAGAATGGGTGTTTCGTAACAACGCGATCAAGTTCAGAACCACGAACGGTTTTGATAACTTCTGCATCTTCCCAGCCTAATGTTTCGCGCAGACTGTTTAGTAAGCTTTCTGCTACGACATATTTCGAGCCATTCACATCAACAACTACGTATTCTAAATCTGGGTTCACCGTAATACCCATATTGGCAGGCATTGTCCATGGCGTTGTTGTCCAAATAACGATGTTTGTATCTGCATCTAATACGCCTTTACCATCGGTTACTTTAAAAGCGACAAAGATAGATGCGGATTTCTTATCTTGGTATTCGATTTCTGCTTCTGCTAGAGCAGACTCACTGGATGGTGACCAGTAGACAGGTTTTTTACCTTTATAAATGTAGCCTTTTTTCGCCATTTCACCAAAAACTTTGATTTGTTCTGCTTCGTATTCTGGTTGTAGCGTGATGTATGGATTCGCCCATTCACCAGTTACGCCTAGACGTTTGAAGCCTGCGCGTTGGATATCGACTTGTTTGTAAGCATACTCTGCACATAGTTTACGAAACTGGGCAACAGTCATTTCTTTACGTTTAACGCCTTTGTTCGCTAATGCTTGTTCGATTGGCAAGCCGTGTGTATCCCAGCCAGGTACGTAGGGAGAACGGAAACCGCTCATTGATTTTTGACGAACGATGATGTCTTTGATAACTTTGTTCATCGCGTGTCCCATGTGCAATTCACCATTTGCGTATGGCGGGCCATCATGTAAGATAAATGTTGGCTTGTCTGCGTTTTTTTGTTGAATTTCATCGTAAAGGTTCATTTCTTCCCATTTTGTTTGCCATTCTGGTTCTTTGTTTGGCAGGTTACCTCGCATTGGGAATTCTGTTTTTGGCATGAGTAGTGTGTCTTTGTATTCCATTGGTTTTTGTCTCCTTTTTATTTAAAGATTTTTGAAAAGTGTATTTTGTTGATTTGAATGAAATGAAACTGCCTTCCTTTTGAGGGCTTGTGATGAAAAATAATTTTTGTGCTTTTGTAGGTTGGCGTCATGTTCAGCGCCTCCGGATCCAGCTTCACACGCCAGCCCTTCGAAGCTTTCACAGCCTCCGCAAAAACCAAAAGAGGGTTTTTACTACGTCTGCTCCAAGCTCTGTCAGGGCTAAACGGGCGTGTTCAGCTTTTCGTGGGATCCAGCTTTGTTGTGGTTCTTGCGAAGCGTATTTTGCTGAGTTAGAACCTCAATATGCAGTTGAATGAAATGAAACTGCCTTCCTTTTAAAGGCTTTGTGCTGATAAACAATGTTTATGCTTTTGGAGGTTGGCGTCATGTTCAGCGACTTCGGATCCAGCTTCACACGCCAGCCCTTCGGAAACTTCACGCCCTCCGAAAAAGTCAAAAGAGGACTTTTCCTGCGACCGCTCCAGTTTCTGTCAGGGCTAAACGGGCGTGTTCAGCTTTTCGTGGGATCCAGCTTCACGGGCTAGCTCCTCGAAAACTTCACGCCCTCCAAAAAAGTCAAAAGAGGACTTTTTTTGCGGCCGCTCCAGTTTTTTTCGGAGCTGGACGAGCCCGTTCAGCTTTTCGTTTTCCAAAACAAAAAACCCATCCCCTAAAAAAGGGACGAGTTTATTTATCGCGGTACCACCCTTGTTGACATTGATTTTGTATCTTTGCCCACTTCGTTCCATCGTTAACGCCGACGTACGCTGTTTCTTAGTTAGCCATGTTCTGGCTGTTCGGAAAAAGAGCTTCAGAGTGATTTCTAATGTTCCATTCTATTGCTGTGCTTACACCGGCCACAACTCGCTTAAAAAATAGAATTTGGGTGGAACTTGTACTTGTCTCTATTATAGCTTCTCGATATTTAGTTCTTCTTCTACTTTCACTGGGTCAGCAGATTTTAATTCCGTCGCGTCAACTTCATATTCCATTAGCTGTTGCCAATCATCACTCTTAATCAAATCCATTTGCGTCTCTACTAGCAGGCGTAAACGTTCTCTGAAAACTTTCGATTGACGTTTCAAATCTTCAATTTCAATCGCGATTTTACGTGCTTTCGATAAGGAATCGCTTAAAATACGGTCTGCATCTTTCTCTGCTTCGCGTACGATTAGCTTCGCTTCTTTGTCTGCATTATCAATCACCTGGTTTGCCGCTTCTTGCGCAACTATGAGCGATTTGTTCAGCGTCTCTTCAATGTTTGTGAAATGCCCTAGACGATCGTCTCTGGAAGATAGTGTCTCCTCTAAGCGTTTCTTCTCTTTAATGAGTTGTTCATAATCTTTAATAATCTGATCGAGGAATTCGTTCACCTCGTCCTCTTCATAACCTCTAAAACCACGGCTAAACTCTTTATTATGTATATCCAGCGGTGATAATGGCATGTTCAACACCTCCATATGGTCAAAGCCTAAGCAAATTCTAGGCTAGCCCTTCTATTATACCATAAATTTTGATATATACCTGTCTACTACTATAATAAAATTCCAGCTTTCTCGCAAGTATTTTCGTCTTAAAAGTATAAAAATTACTTTAGATGGCCGATTTCGATGCGAATCTTGTCTTTTTTTGTGTGTCCATTGATTTCACCAAGTTTCACACGGCCAAATCCACGAACGGAAATAATATCTTTTTCCTCACATTCAAAATCTGGATTTTCTACCGTTTTCCAGTTAACTTTCACTAACTTAGCTTGAACGAGTTGTTTTGCTTTTTGGCGAGAAATGTTATGCGCGGTTGCTACAACAAGGTCTAAACGCAAACTAGTAATCGTCGTGCTGGTGAACTCCCAGTCCAAATGAACAGGCAGAGAATCGATTAACGGTATTTCTTCCAACATGACATTCACTTTCCCTATTTTATCAAGTTGCAAACTAACATAGTCTTTCATTTCTGCCATTACAAAAAACTGCCATAATTCGGCTTGTGTCAAAATATCGCCAAAAATATCGCGCTTCATTCCTAGCGACATCATCGTGCCCAGAATTTTCTGGTGTGTTAGCGTCGTAAACTTCACCGGATAGCGAATATCGAATAGCGTAATATTAAAATCGGCATCCGTTGGCTCATAATAGTCAGGATAAATAAGCGCCCGTCTGCGTTCTGCATGGTTCACACCACCCCAGAATTTCACTTTTACATGCTCGTAACCACCAACAACCGTCTCCAAAATATAGCGTTGCCGCGGATCCATAAAGTCTGTTAAATGCGGCGTATACTGATCTTCGACTTGCACAATCCATTCCAAGGTAGCATCAATAAACGCATGTTCTTCTGCTCTAAAATGTTGATAAATTCCTTCCATAAGCCCTTACTCCCTTTAAGTTAACTAGTTCTTGCACTATTATAGCATGGCTTCCCAGCTTTTAATACCACTAAAAAATACCGAAGACAAATCTATCTGCCAAAACAGATAAGCTTCATTTCGGTATCCTTATTTACACAATAATCGGCAGTATATAATTATATACTAAGTACTGTAAACCAAACGTTGCCATTCGAATTGCAAAAAAGGCAATGATTGGCGATAAGTCAAGCACTCCACCAATCGGCGGAATAATTCTTCGGAACGGTGCTAAAACAGGCTCACAAATCTTGGACAAAAAGCGACCAAATGCTGTTTCATACGCGCCTGGAAACCATGACATCAAAATATAAACGAACAGTACATACGGGAAGTAATCTAATACGACGAAAACGTAATGTGCAATTTGATATGCTAAAATGTGTTACACCTCATTTACATAAAATCTTGTTCTTCCAACATTTCCGAAATCGCGCCATCCACTTCGACGTTCTCCGGTGTACAAAGGAAAATGTTATTACCAATGCGTTGGATATCTCCACCTAAAGCATACACTGTTCCACTTAAAAAGTCTACAATACGGATAGCCTGATCATGACTAATACGCTGTAAATTAACAACGACCGTCTTATACTCCTTCAAAAAGTCCGAAAGTTCTTGTGCTTCTGCGTAAACACGCGGTTCTACTAATACCATTTGACTTGAAAACTGCGCGCCATTCATACTTACAACTTTTTGCTCATCTACCGCATCATTTTGATTTGTAAAATAATTTTTAGTCGTTGTTTTTTTCATCTTTTTCTCAGCGGGGACTTCACGAATGTACTGCTGTTGTTGTTTTGGTTCAACAGGTTGTTGTGTTTCTTCGTAATATTCATCGCCTTCCTCGTCTAAGAAAAAATAAGATTTAAATTTATCTTTTAATCCCATCTGATTTACACCTCCACATTTAGTTTTCCTCTACTAAAGCTCTACCTACTCTGATAAATGTTGCGCCGTCTTCTACTGCAGTTTCGAAATCATTCGTCATTCCCATCGATAACTCGCGACACGGAACGTTTGTGATTCCAAGTTTCTCTATTTCTAGTTGCAATGCTTTCAATCCTTGAAAAACGTGATGCAAAGTCTGTTCATCATCGGTGTTTGGAGCCATCGTCATTAATCCAACAATTTCGACATGCTGGTAGTTTTGTGATTGGACAAAAGCCAGCGCTTCTTCTGCGCTAAAACCATGCTTTGTCTCTTCTTCTGAAATATTGACTTGTAAAAAACAAGCCACTTTTTCTGTTGCTCGCTTTTCAATCTCATCGGCTAGCGATTTGCGATCCAATGAGTGTAAAAAGCTTGTATGTGGAAGGATGGCTCGGACTTTTCGTGTTTGCAGCGAACCAATAAAATGCCAAACAATATCAGTCTTATCTGCCAATGCTGCCACTTTTTCAGTAAAAACATCGGCACGATTTTCACCAAAATGGCGAACGCCTAAATCATATAGCTTTTTCATTGCCGCCACATCGACCGTTTTAGTTACGGCAACAAGATGGACATCACTTCTTTCCCGTCCGCTTGCTTTTGCTGCTTTGGCAATCCTTGTTTCGATTTTTTGCAAATTGTCGTTATAGCTCATCTCATATCACCTAATTTTAAATAGTCTTTTTTAGTTGCGACGGTTGCGATTACGGATGAATGCTGGTACGTCAACATCTAAGTTCTGGCGTGGTTCTTCTACATGTTGCGGTTGGTTTGGTTGCTCATCTTGGGCTGGCGCTGCATCTTCTTTTACTGCGTAACCCGGACGATTCACTTGGATGGCTGGGTTAGGACGACTTTGCGGTTGCGCTTTTTGTTTCGCTTGAGCCGCTTCGTCAAAACCTGTTGCAATGACTGTCACAATTAGCTCATCTTGCAGTTCATCATTGATAACAGAACCGAAAATCATGTTTACATCTTCGTCTGACGCGGAAGACACGATTTCTGCTGCTTCTTGAACTTCATAGAGACTCAAATTAGAACCGCCAGTAATGTTCATCAAAACACCTTTCGCACCGTCAATCGATGTCTCTAGTAGTGGAGATGAAATCGCTTTTTTAGCTGCATCTGCGGCTCGATTTTCACCTGTTCCAATACCAATTCCCATCAAGGCAGAGCCTCTGTTCGTCATAATTGTTTTCACATCAGCGAAATCTAAGTTGATTAAACCAGGAACAGCAATTAAGTCAGATATACCCTGAACCCCTTGACGTAAAACATTATCGGCTTCACGGAAAGCTTCTAACATCGGCGTATTTTTATCTACGATTTGTAGTAAACGATCATTTGGAATCACGATTAATGTATCCACCGCTTCCTTCATTGCTTCCGTACCAATAGCGGCTTGTTTCGTACGTTTCGGTCCTTCAAAACCAAATGGCCGTGTAACAACACCTACTGTTAATGCGCCCATTTCTTTTGCAATCGTAGCAATCACTGGGGCAGCACCCGTGCCAGTTCCGCCACCCATACCAGCTGTAACGAATACCATATCGGCACCTTTTAACGCTTCTTCAATCATTTCGCGACTTTCCTCAGCAGCTTTTTTTCCAATTTCAGGAACAGCGCCAGCGCCTAATCCGCGTGTTAATTTCGTACCAATTTGTAAATGAACTTCGGCTTTGGATAGATTTAAAGCTTGTGCATCCGTATTGACTGCAATAAAATCAACACCTTGGACACCATGCTCAATCATTCGGTTAACAGCATTATTTCCGCCACCACCGACACCAATTACTTTAATCGTTGCTAAACTTTCTGCACTCGTGTCAAACTCTAACATATTTTTTGCCTCCTAATTTTACCTTAATTACCGAAAAACACTTGTTTCTAATCAAAAAACGCACCGAAGAAATTTTTTCATTTTTTGTGGTAACTTTTTCTTCTTCCGTTTTCTTAGGTTTTTGCTTTGGTTTCTGGTTGTAACTGTCTTCTGCAATCGGTTCTTCTGGAGCCGTGCCTAGGCTTCTGCCTTCTTTTTCGGCGGTTTGGTAGGCGTGTTTAATCAAGCCAACTGCCGTCGTAAAACTTGGTTCACGAACACCGATATAATCTGGAATTGCCAACCTTACATGGGCTTGAAAAACTTTGCCAGCAAGATCAATTGCACCTGGAATAGCCATGGAACCACCAGTTAACACATAGCCTCCTGGAAGGTGTGATTTACCAATACGATTCAATTCTTCTATCGTTAACATGAAGATTTCTTCCATGCGTGCCTCTACGATATCGGCAACTTCAAGTTGCGTGAAATGCTGTTGTTGGTCGCTGCCGATAACATCAATGCCAAATGCGACATCCGAAGAAGCATCGTCATAAAAAGCATAACCATGTTCTAATTTTACTTTTTCAGCAGTTGCTGTAGAGGTATTTAAACCAAGCGATAAATCTTTTGTGACATGATCACCACCGACTGGCAACACAGTCGTATACGTTAGCTTGCCTTGTTCAAAGACACTGATGGTTGTCGTTCCGGCGCCAATGTTAACGAGTGCTGTACCAAATTCTTTATCGTCTTCTGTCAGTGAAATAGAGCCCTCTGCAAGTGGTTGGAGTACGATATCGGTAATTTCTAAACCCGCACGTTCTACGCAACGAAGCGTATTATGTAAGATTGTTTTTGAACCGGTAATCAATGTTCCTTCCATTTCAAGGCGCACACCTCGCATGCCTCTTGGGTCTGTCACTCCCTCTAAACCATCCACAACGTATTGTTCTGGAATAATACTTATGATTTCTCGTTCTGGTGATAATGGCACAACTTGCGCCGCATCCATGACATTCCAGACATCTTCGTCAGTAATATCACGATTTTCGCTACTCACCGCAACAATCCCTTGGCAAGTTTCTAACTGCACTTGGCTGGAAACAATTCCTACAATAACTTGCGAAATATGTACTCCTACCATTCGTTCTGCTTGTTCGATTGCTTTCTTAATTGAATCCACTGTCTTATCAATGTCAATAATGACGCCACGTTTCACACCTTGTGACAGGACGTTTCCCACACCGATAATATTGAGTCTGTCGTTGGCCATCTCAGCAATAATTACTTTTACAGACGATGTTCCAATGTCTAAGCTTACAAAAATCTCGTTTTCTTCCACTTATCGGCACCTCCTTTATATTGTCTCACCTTTTATATAACTACTTGTAAAAATTTCAGTAGTAAGTTATCTATCAGTCATTTATGTTTTCAATTCATGGCGTTTGTCAATTAAGATTCCCCTTTAGACAAACAAGATAGCAATTATTAAAATTGCATAAAAATGTAAAGTTGTTATCACAATACCTAGTTACAGTCTACACCAAGAAACCTAGTAATAAAAGCACAAAGGATAAATTCCGGCAAATATTTTGATTTTTTTTAATTTCATTCGAAAAAGAGGAATATACGTTCTCGTTCTACAGTTTTATCGTTTAAATAGATGTTGTTTTTCCTACATATTCGCCTAGTTTTTCTTGCTGGCTGCTTTTTCTTCTTTATCTTTCAAATAGGTTCGGAAATAAGAGCCTATTTCTAAATCAATAATGCCTTTTTGGCCTGCTTGTAGTTGAGCCACGATGGATGGATAATGCGACATTTTTTCAGCGAAAGTATTAATTGTTGCGGATACTTCATTACCGTCATTCATGTATAACTTGATGTGTTCGTCATCGCTTTTGGTTGGTGCGAAATGAATCTCAGAAATAGAAAGCAATACACCTTCTGGTAAGCCCATAAGTTGGTTAACCATGTCTTTTAGGACGGTTCCATTTTTAAAATTGCTAAAAATAGGGTTGTTACCGATTGGGAATTCTTTTGGTTGTGTTTTTAAAAGTTTTCCTGTTTCTAGCACATCGTAATATTTACCGTCTTTTTCTTGGTAACCTATGGTTTTGTTTTCGGTGATATGGACGCGTAATGTGTTTAAACCTTTTAGCTCAACGGTGGCTTTTTTTATAAGCGGATTTTGTTCGAGTGCATCAGCGCTTTTGGCTTTGCTCAAACCGAATACGAACTCATCTAGGTTGAGATGTCCTTCTTTTAGCACAGTTTGCTCGTCTACTTGTTTGTTGCCGTCAACGTAAATGCGTTGTACTTTGCTCAGTGGTGATAGGAAGTACAGCGTAATTAAAATGAGAAGAACAAAGATGCTAATAATAATCGACATATGGCGAACAAGTTTCTTTTTGCGATATTTTTTTAGTTCTGGGATTCTGCTTTCGATGGACACTATTTTTTTATTCGCCATTTATTTGTCCTCCTCACTTTTGTATTATTTCGGAATGATGTCTAGGATAGCGTCTACTAGCTTATCTGCTGCATCTGGGACGCCGAGTTGTTTTGCTTCGTATTGCATTTTTGCGAGTTTTTCTGGATTGTCCATGATGCCATCGATAACATCTAGCAAAATATGTGGTGTGAGTGTTGCTTCGGAAATGATGACTGCTGCATCTTTTTTCGCTAGTGATTCGGCATTTTTTTCTTGGTGATTCGCCGTGACATAAGGGCTTGGAATTAAGATACTCGGGACGCCTAGTGCGGTAAATTCAGCGAGCGATGTTGCACCAGCTCGCGATACGACTAGTGTGCTGACATTAAGTACTTTTGGCATGTCATAGATGAAAGGCTGGACGCTAATATTAGCGTTTAAATCCATGTTTACTAGTTTATCTTGGATTTTGTTGTAGTGCACTTCGCCAGTCACATAAAGCAATTGATACGGTCGCTTACTGAACTTCATCAAATTCGACTCCACTGCTTCATTAATTCCACGAGCACCACGACTACCACCAAAAACAAGAACAGTCGGCTTGTCTGGTTCCAAACCAAATTCGGCTAAAACATCACCTGATTCAATATCAATTACTTCAGAAGCACGCGGATTTCCCGTGAAAACAATTTTCTCAGCGGCAAACGAATCACTCACTTCTTCAAAGCATATGGCCACACGATCCGCATAGCGGCTTAAAAATTTATTCGTTAAGCCAGCGACACTATTTTGTTCGTGGATAACAGTCGGAATGTTTAGCTTTGCTGCGGCGTAAACGACCGGGCCACAAACATAACCACCCGTACCGATAACTGCATCTGGTTTAAAGTTGCGAATTAGTTCCTTACTCCGAGTTACACCTTTGAAAAAGCGCGTAATTGTTTTGATGTTTTCCATCGATAACGAACGTTTAAAACCAGTTATTTCAATCGCTTCAAAGGGAATATTTTCGCGTCGGACAAGGTCGGACTCCAGCCCTTTTTCAGTACCAATATATAAAAATTCTGCATCTGGGTCTCTCTTTTGGATTGCTCGGATTAAGGCAAGGGCTGGATAAATATGTCCTCCTGTGCCACCTCCGCTTATGATAAATTTCATTTTTCCACCTCATCTGGTAGTTCATCGATGGCATCCATAAAGGCGCGACCGCGAACTTCGAACGTTCGATACTGATCCCAACTTGCACATGCTGGCGATAAGAGAATAATGTTGCCTGGTTCGGATAAATCGTATGCTAATGGGACCGCTGCTGTAACGTCATGGACTTTATGAACATCCACACCAGCTTCTTTTCCGACACGACCGACTTTATCTGCTGTTTCGCCAAAGACAATCAGTGTTTTGACGTTTTTGAAAAACGGTTTTAGTTCGTCGAATTCAATTCCACGATCCAAGCCGCCAGCAAGTAGTACGACTGGTTGATTAAAACCGCTAAGTGCACTTTGTGTCGCCAAAATGTTCGTTGCTTTCGAGTCATTGTAGAACTTGCGACCGTTTAGTTCTTTGACAAACTGTGTCCGATGCTCCACGCCTTTAAATGTTTCTAAGACGCGCATGATTTGTTCATTGGTCACTTCGCAAATTTTCGCAACGGCAATCGATGCCAAAATGTTTTCCAAGTTATGCTCACCAGGAAGTAAGATGTCTTCGCGTTTGCCGATAACTTCATCATAAAACATGATGTTGCCGTCTTTGACATAAGCACCTTCGCCTAATTTTTGTGTTGGTGAAAACGGGATGACTTTTGCTTTCGTGCGTTTTGTCATATTACGCAGTTCGTCTTGATCCCAATTGATAACGAGAAACTCATTTTTCGTTTGATTTTCTTGGATGCGCCATTTAGCTTTTACATAGTCTTCGCGCGTTTTATGGTAATCGATATGTGCTTCGTAAATGTTCGTGATGACCGAAATCTTTGGACAAAATGTACGAATTCCCATCAACTGGAAGGATGATAATTCCATAGCGATATATTGATCTGCAGTCGCCTTTTCGGCAACTTCTGAACCTGGGAAACCAATATTTCCAGCGAGCAATGCTTTGTTTGGTTTCATTTCATTTAACATATGGTGCACGATTGTTGTCGTTGTTGTTTTTCCATTTGTTCCCGTGATGCCGATGATTGGGGCGTCTGAGATTTGGTAGGCTAGCTCGACTTCTGTAATAATCGGAATGAGCAAGCCTTGCGCTTTTTTAATCATTGGATTGTCATACGGGATACCAGGATTTTTAACAACCAGTTCGAAGCCTTCGTCTAGTAATTCGACTGGATGCGAACCACAAATGACTTTAATGCCTTGTTCTAATAATCCTTGTGCTTCTGGATTCTCGCTGAATGGCTTTTGATCGTTGACAGTAACGAATGCACCAAGCTTATGTAGCAAAGATGCTGCACTCACGCCACTTCTTGCCAAGCCCAATACAAGTACTTTACGATGCTTATATTGCATAATGTTTTTCATTTTTACTCCCCCAGTTTTACAGTTCCCATTTTTTTAAAGAATAATTAGCAGTGCAAGAATCGAGCAAACAAGACCAGCACCCCAAAAAGTAAAGACGATTCGCCATTCTGACCACCCAATATCAACGTGTTCGAAATGGTGATGAATAGGACTCATCTTAAACAATCGCTTCCCATTTGTTATTTTGAAATAAAATACTTGGATAATCACCGAAGCTGTTTCGATAACGAAAACAAGACCGATAAGTAACAGCATCCATTCTTGATGTAGCATAATCGAAATCGCCGCAATGGCACCACCGAGTGCTAAAGAACCTGTATCCCCCATAAAAATTTTCGCAGGATTCTTGTTGAAAATAAGGAAACCTAACATCGCACCAACAATCGCCATACAGAACATCGCGACGACACCCTGGTCTTGATAATTCGCAATAATCGCAAGCGTTCCAAAAGCAATGACAGAAAGACCAGAAACTAATCCGTCTAACCCATCTGTTAAGTTCACCGCATTGGAGAAACCGACCATCCAGAAAATCACGAAGATCAGGAAGAACCAACCAAGATTAATTTCAATACCTGTGAACGGGATGTTAAGCGTCTCTGGATACTCGTTGAAATGATAAATAAGATAGAACAAGACCGAAATAACAACTTGTCCTAAAAATTTTTGTTTCGATGTTAAACCTAAGTTTTGTTTCTTAACGACTTTAATGTAGTCGTCTAAGAAACCAAGTGCACCGAATAAAACAAGCGGGATAAGGAGAAGCAATGCCTCACTACCAAACCAACCACCGATGGATACCATGATGATGAAGCTTAGAATCATCGCGATAAGAAAAACAAGTCCTCCCATCGTCGGCGTTCCTGATTTTTTTTGATGGCTTTGTGGGCCTTCTTCGCGGATGCTTTGGCCAAATTTCAATCGCTGTAAAAACGGGATAAATAATGGTACCCCGACTACAGTAATAATGAAGGCCATCGCAAATGTTGTAACTATCCAATATAATGACACGCTTTTTCGCTCCTATCTCTTTGTCACAAACAAGATTTATCTGTGCACTAAAATGTTTATCTTTTTGCTAAAATTGCCGCTCGGGCTTCTTTTCTATCATCAAAATCATGAACAACATCGCCAATAATCTGATATGTCTCATGCCCTTTACCTGCAATCAAAATGACATCATCTTGTTTCGCCATTTCAACCGCATAAGTAATCGCTTCATGACGTGCTTCTTTTACAGTATAATTCGCGCCTCGAACACCTGTTAACATGTCTTCGATAATTTGCGTTGGGTTTTCCGTCCTCGGATTATCGGAAGTGAATATAGGGTCGGTCGCATATTTCACAGCAATTTGAGCCATCAATGGACGCTTACCTTTATCCCGATCGCCACCACAACCAACGACAACAAAAATTCGACCTTTAGCAAATTCGCCAACCGTTTTCAAGACATTTTCTAGGCCATCTGGTGTGTGGGCGTAATCAACAATAACTGGGAACTGCTGGCCTGCATCAACTAATTCAAAACGTCCAGCTACGCCAGTTACTTTTTCGAGGGAAGCAATGATGTCTGTTATCGTGTTTGGCGCCTCTTCTGTCGCATACACTGCACCAATGGCAGCAAGCGCGTTATAGACGTTGAATTTGCCGATAAGCTGTAATTGTACTGGGAAGGTTTCGCCTCTAAACTGAAGATCGAATCGTGTTCCTTTACTGCTGATTTCGATATTGGCCGCTCGAAAAGTCGCCGCCTTATCAATGCCGTACGTTAGGACATGGGCGCTTGTTGCTTCCATCATGAAGTCCGCGTATGCGTCATCTTTATTAATAATCGCCGTCTTTGTTTTACCGTTGTATTGATTACCTAATTGGGCGAAAAGTAAGCTTTTAGCATGGGCGTATTCTTCCATCGTGTTGTGGTAGTCCAGATGATCTTGTGACAAGTTCGTATACACCGCCACATCGTAGTCAGAGCCGTATACGCGTCCTTGTACAAGCGCATGCGATGACACTTCCATGACTGCCGTTGTTACTTTTGCATCACGCATTTGTCGGAACGTTTTTTGCAATGTCAAGCTGTCTGGTGTGGTGTTTTTCGTTTCCAAAATTTCTGTCCCAATCTTGCGATACATCGTGCCAATAAGTCCTGTTGTTGCACCGTAGTCTGCCAAAATGAATTCGATAAGGTGGCTCACCGTTGTTTTTCCGTTCGTTCCGGTGATGCCAATCAAATTCATTTCTGCTGTCGGGTCCTCGTAAAGCGTAGCAGCAAGCCTTGCCATCGCTCGTTTGCCATCCTGTACTAAAACAATTGGCACCGCAACGTCTAACATGCGTTCAGCCACAATCACCGTCGCACCACTCGCTACCGCCTTCTGCGCATAGTCGTGACCGTCCACAACTTCACCATCCACACAAATAAATAGCGTTCCAGCCTGCACTTGCCGGCTATCTTGTTCGATGTTCTTTATTTCCATATGTAGCGTATTTTCGTCGGCCTGTGCGAGCTGACAATACGGAATCGCTCGTAATAACTTCTCTAATTCCATCATGAACTTCCCTTCCTTTGCCTCAACGCCAAAAAACGATAGCACCACCTTCTTAAAAAATCCAAAAGGGTGTATCAAACCTACTTTGTGTGGCTGGCAAATCTTCTTCTACTATATTAGCAAAAACACGCAACGAATACAATGCGTAGGACACAAAAAACACGTTGTATAAAATAAGCGCGCCCTGCAAAAAAATCATAGAGCGCGCACTATTTTCTATTGCTAATTTAATAATGCGTTTAGTCCAGTCGCCTCTTCTACAGAAGTGTCTGTGGAGTCTTTTTTGCTCTCACCAGCAACCGGTGCTTTATTGAAGTTTGGTATTTTGTCTGGCGTTGCTAACGTGATTGTGATTTTGGACTTATCGTTAATGACGGATCCTGCCGAAGCGCTCTGTTTTAGAACATAGCCACTCCCAGTGACATCAAAAGGTACACCAGTGATTTCCGAAACTTTTAAGACATCGTTTTTCGCCCAGTCACGCATGTCTGGAATCGTCATATCGCCTTCTGTCATTAGAATAACACGCTGCCCCTCTAAAATTCTCTCTCCTGGTTGTGGCAGTTGTTGTACGATTTTCTTCCCATTTCCAATCACGACTGGCACTAGTTTTTTAGCCGTCAACTCTTTCTTGACTTCTTCTGGTGTTTTGCCTGTCACGCTGTCCATAGTCGCCGTTTTTAATTTTGCCGTATCAGCGGATTTGATATTTAAATATTGTAGGCTATTTTTCATTACTGGGTTAAAAACTTCCGAGACAGCCTTGCCTCCTGTTTCACTACCAGATAATTGCGGTTGTTGCATCGTCACATACATCACAAGCTCCGGATCGTTTGCTGGCGCCATTCCCATGAAGGAGAAAATATAATTATTGTTTCCCGTCATGTAGCCGCCACCCTTCGGATTTGGGATTTGCGATGTACCTGTTTTCCCTGCAATGTCGTAGCCTTCAATCGCGTACAACTTCCCGGTTCCAACTTCACCAGTGATAACATTGCGTAGTTCTTCGCGTGTTTTTTTTGCTGTCGTAGCACTAATTGGTTGCCCCGTTACAGCTGGTTTTGTCTCAACAGTCTCGCCTGTGTTCGGATTGACAATTTTTGATACCACGTATGGCCGCTTCATCTTGCCATCACTCGCAATCGCTGTCGCACCTTGCAACATTTGCATCATCGAAACCGTCGTACCCTGACCAAACACGGTTGTTACCTGTTCGATTTTATGGTCATACAAAATCTTTCCAGACGCTTCATCTGGCAAATCGATACCTGTTTTTTTGCCAAAGCCAAAGTTTTGCAAGTACGTTTTGAATTTGTCAGGCCCCATACCCGCAAGCAACTTCGCGAATGCAACATTACTTGAACGCTCCACACCTTCGCGGTACGTAATGGAGCCCCAACCAACACCAGCGTTATGGTCATGAATTGGAATATTACCAACATTGTATGTTCCCGATTGGTAATAAGCATTTGGGTTGTAAACGCCAAGATCAATTGCCGATGCTAACGAGAAGATTTTCATAACTGATCCTGGTTCATACGTTGTTTCCACAGGCAAGTCCGCCCATTCTTTCGATAATCCTTCTTTTGTCGTCGGATTAAATGTATCACGCTGACTCATCGCCAAAATTTCACCCGTTTTCGGATTCATTACGACCGCCATCATATTTTTCGGATTGTATTTCGCATCTACCGTATTTAGCGTGTCCTCCAAGAATGTCTGGATTTTCTTATCAAGCGTCAAGTATATATTGCTACCGTCTTGCGCTTTTTCAACCGCACTTTTCGTATTCGGCAAAATATAACCATATTTATCCGCATCATAATTTATTTTTCCGTTCTTACCAGTCAAAATCGAATTATACGCCTTTTCAATTCCCATCTTGCCGATTAACTTAGTCACGCCATCCTTACCTTCTTCTTGCTGCGCGTAACCAACTAGATGCGATGCAAAAACACCATTCGGATAAAACCGCTGCGCTTGTTTTGTGAAAATGAGACCCGGCAATTTCTCCGCCTCAATCTTATCTTTCACTTCCGCAGATAAGTTCTTCCCAGCTTTCCCAAATTCGACTTGGAATAAATCTTTTGTTTTTAATTTCTTCAAAACATCGGCTTCTTTTAATGACAAGTATTTTGCTAATACTTTCGCTGTTTTTTCCTTATCCACCACGTGATGAGGCGTTTTTGTACCTTGCGATTGTTTCGGATCAAGAACTGCCGCTAATGTATAAGAAGCAGTGTCTTTTGCAATCACTTCGCCCTTTTGATCTAAAATAGAGCCGCGATTTGCTTCAATGACACTGCTTCGTAAATGCTGTTGCGCCGCCTTGGCAGCAAGAGGAACGCCATTGACATCGCCAACGACTTGCATGTAAAAGAAGCGTCCGATAACCGACAGAAAAATAACGCCAAAGATGATAAATAAGACCAGGGCTCCTCTTCGCATGTTTCCTACTCTTTTTTTCATTTGCCTTCCACTACTTTCACATTATCTGGATCAAGTTTCAAACCAAGTTCTTTCGCTTTTTGCCATACACGTTCGTAGCGGCTAAGATCTGCCACTTCAGAAGACAAATCTTCGTTTGCTTTCACTTGCTTGTCAACATTTGTTTGTTGCTCTTGAATACTTTGGTTCACACTATATATTTGCGCTTGTACACTAATGATTTTAAAAGCAAATACCGCAATCACAACAACAAAAATCGAAACAATCAACTTCTCGCCTAGCGTTATTCTGCCACGCTTTAAAATCTCTTTTTTAGGTTGTGGTTGGGGAGCTTCTCTATGTACGCGTTTTGGTTCTGCGTTTGTTTTGTAGGCTACATTATTACTCATTTACGTCACTCCTAAATATTACGTTCTACCACTCTAAGCTTTGCTGACCTCGCACGGTTGTTTTCTGCAAGTTCTTTCTCGGATGGAAGAATCGGTTTTCTTGTTACTAGCTTCATTTTTGGCTTATATTCATCTGGAATAATCGGCAACCCTGGCGGCAGTTCTGGACCTTTTGCTTGTTCGGTAAAAATTTGCTTCGTGATGCGATCTTCTAATGAGTGGAAAGTGATGACACTGATTCGTCCGCCTGGTTTTAGTAACTCCATCGCGTCTTTCAGAGAATCTTCCACCGCACCTAACTCATCGTTCACAGCAATTCGAATCGCCTGAAAAACGCGTTTGGCAGGATGTCCACCTTTCCTTCTAGCTGGTGCAGGAATCGCAGCTTTAATGCAATCTACCAACTCACCTGTCGTCTCGATTGGTGCTACTTCACGTCTGCGTTCAATCTCGCGCGCTACTTGCTTGGAAAACTTCTCTTCACCATATCGGAAGAAGATACGAACCAAGTCTTCGTACGGCCAATCATTCACAACATCTCGTGCTGTTAGCGGCGCGTCTTGATCCATGCGCATATCTAGCGGCGCGTCTTGATGATAACTAAACCCGCGTTCCCGCTCATCTAGTTGCGGCGATGACACACCTAAATCATATAAGATGCCATCCACCTCTGTTACACCAACTTCTAGTAATGCTTCTTTAATATATCTAAAGTTGCTTTTGATAAACGTCACTTGTCCTGCATAATCACTCAATCGCTCTTTGGCATGTGCTAGCGCTTTGCTATCTTGATCAAATGCAAATAAATGCCCTGATTCCGAAAGCTGACTCAGCAAATACGCACTATGCCCCGCACCACCTAACGTACAGTCGACATACACACCATCCGGCTTTATATTCAGATTATCCACGGTTTCCTTTAATAAAACTGTTTCATGTTGGAACATGGTTGTTGCCCTCCTTTTAAATATCAAAGCCAATCATATTTTCGGCAATATCAGCAAATGATTCCTGCGCATCATCATAGAACGCATCCCATTCCGACTTACTCCAAATTTCAATACGACTCGCGACCCCGACAATCACTGTTTCCTTCTCAAGTGCTGCATAGCTCGTAAGGTTCGACGGAATATTCATCCGCCCCTGCTTATCAAGCTCACACTCTGACGCCCCTGAAAAGAAAAACCGAGTAAAAGAACGAGCATCCTTTTTAGTTAGTGGGAGTGTCTGGATTTTCTCTTCTACTTTCTTCCACTCATCAAGCGGATAAGCGAAAAGACATTTATCAAGCCCTCGGGTGATGACAAATTGATCCCCTAATTGTTCACGGAACTTCGATGGTACAATTAAACGACCCTTTATATCAATGTTATGTTGATATTCGCCCATGAACATAGTCCATCCCCACTTTCTTATTTTCTACTTTACCACAACTCCCCACTTCACACCACCCAAAACTAAAAAAATGCAAAAAAAAATATAAATCAGGTCCTGGATAACCCACTAGAACCCCTGCTATATCAATGTTTTTCAAAAAGTGGTGACAAGGTGGGAGGAAATGAATCGAATGAAAAAAATACTACAACTTTTCTGCAATTTAAGCGTCAATTAATGTGGAGTTTATTTTCATGTGCAATAATATGTATGAAAGGAGGAATAAGGATGCGAAAATGGCTATTATCAACGTTAGCACTCCTCATTCTGACACTCACTGCCTGCTCGTCAAGCGCAAACATACCCCCACCAAAAGAAGAAGCGAAAAAACAAGAAGTGGAGGAAAAATCAGTGGCAAATAATAACGAATTAAATCAAGACTTACTACAAGCGATCGCGACACAAAATACAACAGCAATCAAAACCCTTCTCGAACAAGGTGCCAAAGTCGATGTAGTTAATAACAAAGGCGAGAGCGGCTTACTCGTCGCAACACACCATAACAACATCGAAATGGCGCAACTTTTCTTAGATCACGGTGCCAATGTGAACTTACAAGACCGCATACAAGATAGCCCATTTCTTTATGCTGGCGCAGAAGGACGCACAGAAATTCTCAAGCGTATTTTATCACACCACCCAGACTATACATTAACCAATCGCTACGGCGGCACAGCACTGATTCCCGCTGCTGAAAAAGGCCATTTGGCAAACGTCGAACTTCTATTAAAAGAAAAAACGATTGATGTGAACCATATTAACAAACCCGGCTGGACAGCACTTTTAGAAGCCATCGTCTTATCAAACGGCGGCAAAACGCAACAGCACATCGTTCAAGCCCTGCTAGAAAACGGTGCTGATCCTAATATTTCTGATGCAAACGGCGTCACCCCACTAGCCCATGCGAAACGACACGGCTATAAGGCCATCGCAGATTTATTAATATCACACGGTGCCAAATAGCACAAAAGAGACATCTACCATTTTTCTGTGGTAAATGTCTCTTTCATTATAACTCTTGCTTCACACTGACCGTTTTTGGCTTAAGAGCTATTGACGTTAGCATAATTCCAACGGCACCGCACAGCAAGATAAACACGCCCATCCCATACTTCCCAATGTACGGCGCGAAAATTAAACTCCCAGCACCGATTAATTTTCCAATTTGAAATACAAAGCCGTTAAATGCCATATACGTCCCGCGCATTCGCTCATCCACAATGTCTGCCAAAATCGTCTGACGCGTTGGCACATAGAGCAATTCCCCAACCGATAATACGACTGTCGCACCAAATAATACCCAAATACTATCCGTCACCGCACAAATGGCAAACCCAATCGCAAAAAGACCAAATCCTACATACATCCATTTTTGCAACTCACGATGGCGAATCCATTTTGCAAATGGTGCTGTGAACAAGACAATCATCAACGTATTCACAAGCGTCAACACGCTAAGCAATTTTATACCGTCAAAAAATATATCCGAAAAACCGAATAGAGAATACAAACCTGGCGGAAAAACATCGGCCAGCCGAACAGAAATAAAGTTATTCCGCTGAAACTCAATCGATAACACCGCAATGCCACCAAGCGTAAAAAGTAAAAAACGAAAATCATACATAATTTTCCGATAACTTCGCAGCAAACTTTTCAAACCAATCGTATCTGTCGCCTGTATCGTACTGAAATCAAGCGTTTCTGAAATCAAAGCAATCGTCAGCCAAGTTGTAATTAACGAAAGCACTAGCAATGCAATCAACATTTCAAATAAATAGCTTTGGAAGAGCCAACCACCAATGACAACGCCAATCGTAACCGACAAATTATTCGCCCAGTAATTAATCGAATACATAAACGCCCTGACCTCGCGCGTGCTAACATCAATCAACATCGCATCACTTGCTGGAACCGCCATGCCTTGTGAAACGGCAATAAGCAGCAATGCTAAAAATGTAATCCAAGGTGAAGCAAACAACGGCGAATTCACCAAAAGCATTACCGCAAAGCCAACAACCTTCATCCATTCGCCCCAAACCATCAGCTTGCGTCGTCCGATATGATCCGCTAAATGCCCTCCATAAATACTAGCTACAAACTGAACTACAATATTGAGCATCAACAAAATACCTGCAATCCCCACATTAATCTCTTTCGAAAAATAGATTGCCATAAACGGAAAAATCATTGAACTGGCTAACTTACTTAAAAACGAAATCGCAATCCGCGCTTTAATGTTCGGGTGTAACTCTTTAAACATTGACTTCACCTCCTAAACATAGTATAACTAGTTTTAAAAAGAGGAAAAAGGGATACTTATAATTTTTTTTGTCCCCTTTTAGTGTTAGGAGGTTATTCCAATGCAAGATATGCAGTACTACGAAATGCGCGCGTTTTTATTCGAGCGACAAACAGCGAACAGTGTTCCTTTTATGTTACAGCAGCTCGCCGATTTGTGGAAATGCAGCACGAAAAATGCGAAACGTAAGCTAAAGCAATATCAGGCGCAATCTTTGTGTGTCTATGAACCCGGAATTGGGCGTGGCAACATGTCGAAGCTTACTTTCTCGCAAGACTTCCAAGACGAAATCGATCAATTTATTCGTATCGCAGTAGAACAGGAAAACTTAGATAAATTGCTCATTTTGCTACAACTCAATATTCCGCGCGACTGGTTTAATGCCGTTTCAAGCCAAATCAACGAACTTTTCGGTCTGCAAAGTAAAGACAATGACCAAGACGTACTTCGCTCCATCATCGCCCGCCCATTCAGCGTTTTAGACCCGTTGCATACCGCCATCAATATGGAAAGTTCCTTGCTGACCCAACTCGGCGATCCGCTCGTCCAATTCGACGCTACGAATCAAACAATAAAACCGTGCATCTCGCACTACTGGACATCCGAGAACAATCATACTACGTGGACATTCTACTTACGAAAAGGCATCCGCTTCCATCACGGCCGCACCTTAACGAGCCAAGACGTCCAACACACTCTTGAAAAAGCGATGCAAAAAGGCACCGTGGCTTACTGGCAACTAAACGATATCCAACAAATCGAACGCCCATCCAATTACAAAATTACAATCCAACTTCGTAAACCTAATCCATTTTTTATCCGCTACCTTTGTTTAGGCGCCCTCGTCATTTTACCGTATGATGTTCCTTTTGATGAATATAAATGGGTTAGTACCGGTGCTTTCAAAATCGTCGAACGAACACCAAAAAAGCTCGTACTAGAAGCCTTTGATAATTATTTCCTAGAACGGCCACTGCTTGATCGGATTGAATTTTGGCTCGTTGAAAATCAGCGAAGACCGATGGCAGTCATTACGCACCTTGGTAACGAAGAAAGCGAGGACTACACCGACTATGCCGCAAAAGACTATGGTGTCAATATCATCACCT
Organism: Paenilisteria riparia FSL S10-1204; assembly: GCF_000525995.1. Lineage (GTDB taxonomy): Bacteria > Bacillota > Bacilli > Lactobacillales > Listeriaceae > Listeria_A > Listeria_A riparia. The sequence continues at coordinate 44,835 of NZ_AODL01000013.1, forward strand.
TCCATTTCGAACATTGTCTATTCGCACGCCACCCCGCTTTTCGCGAAGCTATGTTTCACGCTTTAAATCCAAAAGATATGTTACAAGCATTGGAAGACATCGAAAACGTCGAAGCCTCCAGCTACTTCATCCGGAACTCCAAACCCCAACAACGAGACCAGCGCAAAATCAAAACCCTATTAAAAAAAGCAAACTATAACGGCGAACCGCTACAATTTGCTGTCTTCTCACACGTAAAAACAGTCCAACAAGGAAAATGGCTCGTCGCACACGCCGCCAAATTCGGCATTCAACTCCAATTGCGTATTATTGATTTAAGCTCCCAATTTTACGATAAAATGTTGTTCGATGACATCGATATGAGCATGGGTGGCGATGTTCCGTCTTATGACATCGAAGTAGCCTTCATGGACTTTTATAGCAATCCAAATTTAGCACCACAACGCTATTTAGCCAAAGAGGACCTCGCGCATATCGAGACATTGCTGCAACAAGCAAGACAATTCAAAAATCAGAAAGACCGTTACGCCGTATATGACCAAGTCGAAAGCTACATCCGCGATAATCACTTGCTCTTATTCATGGAACACATCACCAAACACCAACAAATTCATTCCATGATTCAAACCGAAGAAAAACATCTCTACGGCCACCTCAATTTCAAATCATTGTGGATCAAATAAACCTCACAAAACGAGAAAAATACTTTTGATAATGCCATAAACGAACAATAACAAATACAAAATTGCAAACGTAAAGAAACAAATGCGCCAGTAACCACGAATTACTTTGCGAAAATTAATTTCTCCTTGCGACTTCGCGTACAGCGCTACAAAGGCAATTCCCACCAAGAATAACAACAATAAAATATACAACAAAAACGAGCGATCAAACAAAATAATCATGAAGAAATGCACCGCCAAAATCAGGAAAAACGTCGTCACATCCGCACTTCGTTTCACCGCTTTTGGCGTTCTTTTCGTCATGTATTGCGTCACCATAAATGTTATCGTAAAAATAAGCACAGGCGCCACAATAACAAGCGCCGTCACATTCGTCAACCAATTCACTGTAAGTACTCTCCTTCTAGCCCTTTCACTTGAGCATATAAAATCTCCGAAATCAGCGCGTCCTTCCCTTGCTGTTTCCCCAAACGAATCACTGTCCCTAAAATGCTATCAATCTCCGTTCGCCGCTTCTCCATCACATCCGTCGCCATCGAAGAATAATTCATCGCCGTAGCCTCGCAAACCCCAGTTAGCCGTTCAAGCCACTGCTCATCACGCATCAACACATCCGCAACCTCGCGACCAAATTTTTCAAATAACCCATAAAAAAATACATTATGTATCAACGCACCATTGCGCACGCCCAAAACAGCCGTCAGCGAATTCACCACAGCATTTATTAGTAGCTTATCATACAACATCGCTTCAAAATCAGACTTTTCGACAAAAGGAAACCCGGTTTGTCCCGTCAAGAAATCACGCAATCCAGCCTCCAAATTGCCACGAAAAACTGCCCAATTCGTCCGTCCTACACCACGCCATTCCACACTAGCTCCGTCCAATTTTCCAGCCCCATGTTCACAAGTTCCGACCAAAATCGTCTCATGCCCTAAGCTCTCCAACCACTCCAAGTGCCCAATTCCATTTTGCAAAAACAACAGCGGCATCTGCGTCGGAATCTCCCGAACCATCTCCGCCAAATCCGGCAACTGATACGACTTCACCGTGAAAATCACCAAATCAAGCGTCTCAAAATCCGCCTCTTGAACTGGCATTGCTTGGACAGAAACACGTGCCTCACATCCATCCTGAATTACCGTAACACCACCACGCGCGCTAATCAAATCCGCCTGTTCCACAGTACGCGTATACACTTTCGCACTTAACAACCCAGCATACAAAAGCCCCAAAGCACCCGCACCAATAATACCAATCCTGTAAGCCACAAGCTTCACCTCTTCCCAATCACGATATATCTATTCTAACAAACTGCCCTCTATTTTGCATTTTTTAATGAACTTAATAGAAAAAAGTTAAACCACCCGACCATTTAATTATTTTTGGGTAAGACGAAAAATCCTGCTTCACACCAATTGAGCGCTTGTCGCCGAGTTACTACGCTTATGATCTACACCCCTAGGAAAAACAAAAAACCAGAAGATCCATGGCATCTTCTGGTTTTTTATTTGACAGACGTACGTATCGCCTGTTTGTTCACGCAATTAGTTGCTTTCTACTACTTCTTTACCGTTATATTGACCACATTCAGGACAAACACGGTGAGAAAGTTTGTACTCGCCACAATTCGGGCATTCTACCATACCAGGCACTTGTAATTTGAAGTGCGTACGACGCTTGCGTTTTTTTTGTTTTGGATGTTCTTCTAAAAGGTACTGCCATTTCCATACACCTCCTTCGTGATATAACGGATATCTCCATTAATCACAATCCATTTAAGAAAATCTCTTCTCTTAAAATATATTCCAGCTCTTAGAATTAGTCCTCTTTCTTATCAAAGAAATCAGCTAATCCCGCAAGACGAGGATCAACTTTTGGTTCTTCTTGTATTGCTTGTTGCTCCAGTTCTTCTTCTGTTATGACATTCCAATCCTTACCTTCTGACAACGCATTTTCTACATTATCGCTGTAAACTTGCATCGGAATTTCTAACAAAAGCAGTTCTTCCACTACTGGCAACGCATCAATCTTGTCACCATCCATCATGTGGTGCATTTCATCGAGCACGTTCTCCTCTTTATCCACATACGTTTCCACCGATTCGATATGATATGGATAAATAACATCTTCAAATGTTCTCGCACACGGCAATGTAAAAGTTCCATCCAAAACGAGGCGAATCACAACACTATCTTGACGAACCGCAATATCTCCAGTTACCCGCACAAGACTTGCATCTCTGACATCATGATTATGTTCCTTCAAGTAAGTCGTTACATCCATTTCTTGTTCCAAAGGTATCCTTTTGCCACGATATTTCTGTAGCTGAATTAATGACCATTTCATAGTTTATCACTCCAAGCGCAACAAAAAATATTATAGACTTTTCTAAGCCTTTTGTCAATCCCTATTTCTCTAACGAACTATGTTATCATGCGCGATTTTGTGGTATGGTATAGATATTCGAAGCGGCAGACGAAAAAACTCTACTTTTACCTCCAAATTCGACTGAGTTTGCCAAACCTAAGTGTATTGACAAATGCTTAGTGCCTACGCAAAAATGAGTACCTGCGTGGCGTTTATGACTTGTACATAATGACTGAAAACAAGGAGAGAGTCGTTTCCCCGACCATGCGAAAAGTTATGTGTAGCAATTGCGTAGAAGCGCCGGAACGGATTTTTTTACGACGAAAATGTGTATTTGTCGATGCACTTAGTATTATTGTGACATGGAGTGATGAATAATGAAAGCAACAGGACTTATTGTGGAGTACAATCCCTTTCATAATGGACATTTACTACATCTGAACGAAGCTAAAAAGCAAACTGGCGCAGAGGTCATCATTGCGGTGATGAGCGGTTCTTTCTTGCAGCGCGGTGAACCTGCTTTACTGCCAAAATGGGAGCGAACAAAAATGGCTGTCGATGCTGGCATTGATTTAGTCGTTGAGCTTCCTTTTTATTTCGCAACACAACAAGCGGCAATTTTTGCGAATGGTGCTGTGGAAATTTTGGCGGCGCTCGGGGTTTCCTCAATTTTTTTCGGAAGCGAAAATGGTGATGTAAAAAGTTTTTCAAATGCAGCTGGCATAATCTCTGGGCAAAGCAATGCGTTTAAGGTAGCTATCCGTCGATATTTGGACGATAAGAGACATAGCTATGCTACAGCGTGGAATTTGGCAATTCACGAGCTAGCGCCCGATTTAGAGCTTGATTTAACACAACCTAATAATATTTTAGGCTTTCACTACGCACTTGCCGCACTCAGTCAACAAGTTCCAATCACCATGCAACAATGAAACGCCAAAATGCAGCCTACCACGACGATTCACCGTCCCACCACACCGTCGCAAGCGCCACATCAATTCGTCACATACTTTTAAAAGGTGATTTAATAGCTGTTCAGCAATATGTTCCTGAAACCACATATCGCCTCTTACAAAACTATCAAAACACACATGATTTCGCGGCATGGCATCATTTCTGGCCATTATTAAAATACCAACTTATCACCTCATCAACCGAACAGCTTCAACAAATTCGCGGCATCACAGAAGGGATCGAAAATCGACTACAAAAAGCCGCCCTGCATGCCGATAACTTCGAGGATTTCTTGATTTGGACGGTCACCAAGCGCTACAGCAAGTCGCGCATCCAGCGAACTGCCTTACAAATCATCATGCAACAGCAAAAAACAGAAGCCCCACCTCAGAATTACATCCGTATTCTTGGCATGTCATCAACTGGTCAACGCTATTTAAGCCATATCAAAAAAGAAATACCATTACCACTCGTGAGTACAATGTCCAAGGCTAACCCTGCCCTTATTCAAAACGACATTCGTGCAACCCAACTCTATTCTCTTGCACCAACATTGTCCGACCAAATACAACGAGACTTCCAAACTCCTATCTACCGAAAAATCCTTAATCAACGCGACTAAGGATTTTTTTATCTTTATTTTTCTTTCAATGTTTTTAAGTAATCCAGCGCATCTTGGAACGTCTTCACAGGAACCACTTTCATTTTCGAATCGATAGCTTTGGCTGTTTTCACTGCTTCTTCGTAATTGCTTACAGCGCCCGGTTCCACTTTTTTTTTAGCTCTGCAGTTACTGTATCATCTGGCGCGAAGAAAATTTCTGCATCCGCACGATCTGCCGCGACAATTTTTTGGTCAATCCCGCCAATTCTGCCGACATTTCCGTCAACATCGATCGTTCCTGTGCCCGCGATGTTACGTCCTTTCGTCCAGTCCGTATCACCGAAATGATTATAAATTTCTAATGTAAACATGAGACCCGCAGAAGGCCCACCAATTTTATCAGAATCAATCTTGATTTTCGGGTCGGTTACTAGCTTCTGATCATCGACGAGTGAAATGCCAATTCCGGGTGTCCCTTTTTTATCAATATCAATCAATTCAATCGACGCTTTCTCCGATTTACCTTCATGTTTGTAGCTCACTTCCACTTTATCTCCGACCTTTTTGCTACGTACGTATTTAATAAATTCAGCGCTAGACGCAAAGGATTTTCCGTCAATTGCCGTAATCAAATCTCCAGCGGCAAGGTATTTCGCAGCTGGTGCATCCGGCATGACGCTAAGTACATAAACACCGCGGTACTCCACTTTCACCGATTTTCCCGCCGCTTTATACGCTACTTGAATCGCATTGTTTTTCGATTGGTTCATGAGTGATAATTGACGAACATTGTATTCCTCATCCGTTTCATTTTCCCCACGAACATCGGATTCTTTCTCAAGCTCCTGATACGGCAACACTTTCGCCGCTAAGTAAGAATAAATATTAGCCTGTCCCATAGCAATCGTCACTAACCGAAACACACCCTTGCCATTACTCGAATACCCTTCCACTGACACAAACGGATCTAATTTATCTGCACTACCAGGCCTCGTCACATAGTATGGAAGCGGTACAAAGAACGCTACTACCAAAACTAAAACAATAAGCCCAGCTAAAAGTTTTTTCCAATTTCGTCTAATCATGCTTATTTCTCCTGTATTCCTAGTTTATCTAGCAATGCCTGATGCACGACTGGCGGCACCAATTCAGCAATATTACCATTGTACTGCGCAACTTCTTTCACAATACTCGAACTTAAAAACGAATACTGCGAACTCGTCATAATGAAAAACGTCTCGATATGATCATCCAACACACGGTTCATCGATGTAATCTGCATTTCATATTCAAAATCACTAATCGCACGCAATCCGCGCACAATCACGTCGGCTTCCTTTTCCTTCGCATAGTCCACAAGCAACCCAGAAGCGCTCTCCACGCGAACATTTGGCAAATGCTTCGTCACCTGCTCCATCAAATAAATCCGCTCCTCCACATCAAACAACGACTTCTTCGACGAATTATTCAAAACTGCCACATACAACACATCAAAAACTTTTGCAGCACGCTTAATAATATCCAAATGCCCATTCGTAATCGGATCAAAACTTCCCGGACAAACCGCAATCTTATTCATTTCCAGACACTTCCTTCACATATTCAAATAGCGAAAGTACTGTAATACCATAACGCTCCTCGCGAAACTTCTTGAATCCTGCAATCGCTTCTGGCAATACCGCATCCGCATCGTGCTCACACACAACAAGCGCGTCCTCATTCACAAGCCCAAGCGCGTCCAAAGACTCCATCAACTGCTCCAGCTGCTGTTTCTTGTACGGCGGATCGAGAAAAACCAAATCAAACGCCCATTCATTTTTTGCCAAAACTTTCAGCGCTCGTTTTGCCTCATTTCGAAAAATATGCGCTTGGTCCTCCAAATGACACGCCGACACATTCCAATGCACCGTCTTAATCGCCACCTGTGCCTGATCAATAAACACACACTCCGAAGCCCCACGGCTCAGCGCTTCTATCCCTAATCCGCCACTTCCAGCAAACAAATCGAGTACCTTCTCACCATCAAAAAACGGCCCAATCATCGAAAACAGCGACTCTTTAATTTTATCCGTCGTTGGCCTTGTATTCGTTCCTGGAACAGCCTTTAGTGAATGGCCCTTCCTGCTCCCTGCAATCACTCGCATTTATGTACCCTCCTTAAAACATAAAACAGCATAACCCAACCTCAAAAACCGAGGTCGAATCATGCCGCGACAATTATTAAATACTAATTTGTACGTCTTCCATGCGGTCACGAAACTTCATGTCTTTCTTCGATTCGTATTCGGTGTTTAAGAACGGCCGATACGATAATTCCACACGTTTCACATAGTGGAATCGCGATAACTTGGCTGAAATCTCTTCCACGTCCACCATATCGCAATAAAGCACCGCATATTTCAATTTTCGAGAAACATAATGCACATTTCCAAAACGCTTTAAAGAACGCACTTGCTTCAAATGATTCATCCAAATGATAATCGATTGGCGTTCATTCTCCATTGCTTATTTCCCCTTTCTTTAAGCAGAGCAGCCACAACCGCCGCCACTGCCACATCCCCCAGTGGAACAAGCCGATTTCGTTTCAAAAAACGGATTTCCCGTAGGAACTTTAATATTTTCCGAGACGGCTCCTGCCAAAATGAAACTGATTTCATCGAGTAAGCTTTGTAAATCCATCTCTGCTTGCCGAAACGCTGCGACATGTTCATCCATATCCACTTCGCGCTTATACTGACGAGCCAAGCGATTCACTTCTTTATAGTCTGGATGATAGCGCCCAAAACGTTGCACTTCATCATACTGCTCTTTTATTTTTGCTAAGCGTTCGATACGCTGCTGTGTTTGTAAACTATTCGTCATTTGGGAAAGACATACACGGTAACGCTCCGCCTCCGCCGACTCTAAAATCATCGATGCAAGATCATCTGACAAATCTAACAATGCCAAATTTTCCATCGTAGCAAGCATCTTGCCACCTTCTTTCCATCGTAAATCGATAACACGGTTCATTATAACACGATTTCACAAAAAGCGCCTTATTTTTGCAAGAAGTTCTGCGTGTAAAACTTCCGATAAGTTCCAGAACCAATATCCGTAAAGCTCTTATCAAGCAGATTCTTACGGTGCCCAGCCGAGTTCAACCAGCCTTCTACAGCCGCTGGGCCATCTAAATAATTAGACGCAATATTCTCGGCTACCTTCTGATAATCAATGCCCGCCCGGTTCATCCGATCAGCAAGCGAACCATATTTCGGCGAATCATGGTCAAAGTAATTGTTCTGCTGCATATCCACACTGTGCCCAAATGCCACTTCTGCCACGCGCTCATTCCAAACCAGTGCTCCCGCATCATAACGCTTTCGGAAAATATTTGTAATATCAAATACTTGCTGATCCGACGCCTTATCAATCGCGTCCCACTGCGCGTCCGTCACCTTATCCTTAAAAATATCGCCTTGATACGTCATTTCATACGGATGCATCTTAATCAACGCTAACTTATTAAAATACCGGATACTAATCACTTTCGACTCAAACTTATCGAAATTAACTTGCGCATACACCCCGCCACCTAAACTAATCAGCGGACGGATATTGAGCTCATCTTCTGACAACTCAAAACGATAATAATTATCTTGGTAATTAAACGTAATTTCCGACTGTAATTTCATATTCAAAAATACTTTCTCTGTATCCATACCAATATCAAACGGTTTTAGCGGCAAGTCCTCACCGAGCGCATAAATCGTCTGCACCCGATTATGCAGCACACCGACCTGCATATATTGCCCGTCCGACCGATGAAAAATATAATTCTGATACCCATATGGCGTCGCATCTTTCCGTTTAGGAGCACCGTACCGCTTCTCCAAAACCGCCACATCTTTATTCACATAAACAGCCAGACTTTCTTGATTCTCCACTTTTGCCTTACCATCGTCCGTCTTATTTTCATCCACATTTCCTTGTTGCACTGCTTTATCATCAACAGAATTGACCTCTGTAGGCTTCTCAAAAAATAAATCTGTGTAGTAACCAATAAATAAACAAATCACTACGACAGCCAATGTACGTAAAATAAATCGCATATATTTCTGCACTCCTTCATGCTACCATACTCTATTGTATCGGCTTTTCCCCAAAAATACTAGTAGAAAAACAAATTATATTACAATAGAAAAACCTGATCATAAAGCAGATCAGGTTCCAAACAATTATAAGAACACGCCAATAATAACCATAGATACGAATAAAATCGTCATATAATTAATCGAGTATACAAAACTAATACGTGCCCACTTCATGCTGTCTTCCATTTTGAATCCATAGAAACAAATAGCTAACCAAATTACATTTAATACCGTTGCCAGAATCACGTATACCAAACCTAATTCCCACATGAAAAATGGCAAGATTGTCAGTAACACCACCCAAAACAACGTACTCCATTTCGTCCGTTCAATACCTTTTACAACTGGAAGCATCGGAATTCCCGCTGCCGCATATTCTTCTTTCCGCTTAATCGCAATTGCATAAAAATGCGGTGGTTGCCAACAAAACATAACTAAGAACAACATAATCGGCACAGCGCTAAAGCTAGGCTCAACTGCAAACCATCCAATAAGCGGCGGTACAGCCCCAGAAAAACTACCAATAACTGTATTGCTCACAAGTTTACGCTTTGCCCACATCGAGTAAACAACAACATATAAGAAGATCCCGATTAAACCAATTGTACCCGCTTGCCAAGTCGTCATAAACAATAATGCTTCCCCGACAACACCAAGCGCTGCAGCAATAAGTAACGCTCGTTTACCAGAAATTTTGCCGGTCATTGTCGGTCTATTTTTCGTTCGTTCCATGATACCATCGATATCGCGGTCAATCACGTTATTAAACGCTCCGGACGCCGCTACGACCATCCCCGATCCTAAAATCGTAAAAATCAGCACGTCCAAATTCTGCATAAATGAAACACCTGTTAACTGAAAAGCAAGCCACATTCCCGTGAAGGCAGTAATCGTGTTAGAATTAACAATCCCTATCTTCACAAGCTCCGTAAAATCTTTCACAGTGAACTTAGCAGCAACATCAACCTTTGCTGTCTTTTCCATTTGATTCACTCGTATTTCCCCCTTAAATTCTGTGCGCATTAGAAATTCTTCACATAAGATTGCTTGTTTTTTCACAATCTTTCTATAAATCTCATCTTACCCATTATCGGAAATAAACACCCTAATTGTCAACCATTTGAGCTTCATTTATACAAGAAAAACCCTTTCCACAACTTTTAATCACCTCCATTTTCACAAGCCACACCCTTTACTTACGCCAATAAACAGGTTAGAATAATAGTTGTGCAATTAAAAAACGCATGCCTATACACAAAAACATTGCTCAGTTTTGAATTAATACATATCTAAGGGGGAAACAAGAAAAACATGAAAAAATTTCTAAAAGTCTGGTCCGTCCTGACAATTCTCTGCATGACATTTGTTGTGTTCGGTGGCGCACTCGTGACAAAAACCGGTTCAGCTGATGGATGTGGCAATACTTGGCCACTATGTAACGGTCAATTTGTCCGCCTAACAGACATCACTCCACAAAAAATAATCGAAGTTATGCACCGGCTAACGACAGGAATTAGCTCGATTTTCGTTATCGTTTTGGCAATTTGTGCGTGGATTTATATTAAAGATCGTCGCGAAACAAAGCCACTTGCAATCATCGCTGTTGCTTTCCTTGTCTTACAGGCATTTATGGGCGCCGCTGCTGTTATGTGGGGACAAAATCCCTACATCATGGCCTTACATTTCGGTATTTCTATTATTTGTTACGCGGCTATCGTACTCCTCTGTCTGCTCATTTTCGAAGTAGATAATAAGTTCGATGCTCGCAACATGGTCATTGGTACAAAGCTAAAGGTCAATCTCTATTTACTAACAATTTATACCTACATTGCAGTCTACACTGGAGCCCTCGTTCGCCACGAAAAAGCGAGTCTAGCTGTTCCTGCATGGCCGTTTGAAAACGGTTCGTTCGTGATGCCAACATCCGTTCAAGATTACGTTCAATATTTACACCGATTAGCAGCACTCATTCTCGTTGTTTGGATTTTATACGTTACTTGGATTGTTTTCCGCGAGTACAGCCATTACCGTGTATTAAAGTACGCGATGGTTCTTGAAATTATTTTCGTAGCCGCGCAGGCCTTAACCGGCATCCTGTCAGTCATTACAAATATCAATTTATACGTTGCTTTAGCACACAGTCTTATCATCACGATGATGTTTGCTCTAATGACTTACCTTTGCCTACTCGCCAGCCGTAGCAAACAAAATCGTCTCAAAATAAAATAATTGAGAAAGAACAGTCAAACTCATTTGTGAATTTGGCTGTTTTTTATGTTAGAATGAAGATTATGTACAAAAAGAAAGTAGGCGATTAAACGTTGAAAGCACCGCTTCGAACAATTATATATGAGCTCTTCATGTTTTTGCTAATCTTGATTTCCGTCTTGACAATCCCAATTCAAACAAAAGCCGTGAACATTCTTAATGGCCTTATTTGGGCTGTTTTCGTTGTCGATTATTTTGCAAGACTGATTCGAGCAAAAGATAAGAAGGAGTACATCAAAACACATTTATTCGAACTGATTGCCATTTTACCATTATATAATCTATTCCGTCTCGCACGTATCGTTGGTTTATTCCGAATTCTGCGCCTAACCGCTATGGGAAAACGTTATGTCGTGCCTTTGTATAGTTTTTTGCGCACCAATGGCTTTAATCGTATGGTCAATGCACTCGTTATTACATTAATTGTGATTCCAATTCCACTTATTTTCATTGAACCCGGCATAAAGGATTATCCTGACGCCTTATGGTTTTCCATCGTCACTACAACAACAGTCGGCTACGGAGATATCGTGCCAGTTACTACTATCGGCCGAACACTTGCGATTTTCCTCATGCTATTTGGAATCGGCTTCATTGGCGCCCTTATTTCCACCATCCGCACCTATATGACAAGCAAACGAAAACAACTAGATAGCTCCGAAAAAATTTCTAAAGTAACCAAAAGCATCGAACAAGTTGGCCCACTCACAGAGTCCGAGATAACCATCATCGAAACTTTTCTCCATTCCAAAAAAGAATTAAAATAAGCAGACTGCGTTTCTAGCTCACAGCCTGCTTTTTTGTTTGTTATTTCGTTAAATTAAAGGACCAACCAACACCGTATTTATCTGTTAATTGTCCAAACTTTTCTGACCAAAACGTTTGTTGTAACGGCATAATTTTGGTCGCCCCCTCAGACAACGCATCAAAATAGCGCGTCAACTTATCGCCATCTGTTGTCTCCAACACAAGTGTGACATTATTGCCACGAATAAGTTCTGACATAAATGCTGGCGTATCAGAGAACATCACCGTCTGTCCTTCGATTTGAATACTTGCATTCATTACTAATTCTTTCGTCGCCTCATCCATCGGAAACTCATCGCCATGATCAATGGAACCGTAAGTCATTAAGTCCTCACAAGTTGACCCAAAAATCGCCCCGTAAAAAGCGATTGCCTCACGCGCTTCTGTTTTCAAATTAATATATACCCCTAGAGTCATGTTCATTCCTACTTTCGATTAGTTTATAGCGCTTCCATTCTAGGTGACTATAACAAAAGCCACGTAAAAAGAAGTAGCCTACAGTACAATGCCATCTACAAGATTAATTAGGCGTGTCTCCACATCAAACCGATAACGTTCCGCCAACGCCTCCACTTCTAAAATACGAATTAAATCATCTACCGTACCTTGTCCGTGCAAAACTTTATCATGACAAAAAGCAACTGTCACAAGATCATCTGGACGTTCCAGACAGATTAATTCATCACCCAATTGAATTTCACCGACTTCAATTGTTCGGCAAAGATATCCAGTATAGCCCGTGTTCCTTACCTCTTTGAATAATTCAGATAACTCATTACGTTTCCCAATTGTACTACATGGATTTCTGGCTTCCGTAACTTGAATAATCGCTCCACCAACTCGAAAAACATCACCAATACAAACATCTTTTTCTAGCAAGCCAGTGACCGTTAAATTCTCACCAAATGCAGCATCTGGCAATGTAATCTGAAATTGTTCATTCCATCTTGCATAATGCTCCGCCGGATAAATACAGACCGTCCGATCCACGCCACCATGATGTTTTAAATCATGCGATGCGTCATTGACAAAGCCGTATTGCGTCAGCATTGCTTTTGGAACTTGTTGCTTCATAATTCCCGTCATCATTGTCCGATTTCTACCAATTGCCATTTCTTTTGGTTCACCAATTGCTAGCCCTACAATTTTCCCAACCATGTATTCACCCCTCTGATGCTTTCAATTTAACAAAAAAAACGCCGAAACTTTCAAGCTCTGACGTCGTATATTTACATTTTATTCGTCGTGACCTTCACAATTCAGACAATTATCTAAATAAAGGTGATTTACGCTCGCAACAGCCTTGCAATTAGCATAAGTTGCACATCAAAACGGCTCCCCGCTTCATTTCCAGTTAAAAAAACATACAATTCGATAAAAATTAGAAGCAAAATATTACATGCGCTCTACACTAAATCCACGAAAAAACAGTTTTCGCATGTTTTTTTACATGTTTTGATGGCACTAACAACCCAAATTCTGAAAAAAAGAAATGATTATATTACAAAATTACCCATACTCATCTCACTGCAGACAAAGACTCATTTTTATTGGAAATGTTTGATGTGCATAAGTACACAGTTCTAGTATAAACCTAATCAGAGTGAAGAGATAGTCCATATCCAGAAACTAAGCAATTTTTGATACGCTGAGGTTTGAAAGCATAAACTGTTTTTTATTTAAAATATAATTTTTCTACAGTCTGACTTTACCATGGCTTCATGTATTTGTATTTCTTTTTTAAATTTTTGCGTTTGCGAATTAATGACCAGATCGCGATTAGTAATGCAACGATTGAAACACCTAACGTTACCCATTGCACTGCTGATACACTATTATCTTTTGCCGTTTCGGTTGCATCTGTCGTTGTTTCTGTTTTCTTACCGTGGGAATCCGTTGCACTCTCCGATGTAGCCTTTGAAAGTGTCGTTGTCGAGTGCGGATAGTCTGCCGAAGCATCTCCCGTCCATTCCACAATCGAGCCGTCCGCATAATACTGATACGCATCCCCAATTGACCGAACCACTTTTCTCTGGATTCTGTGCTACAAAACTAAATCGCTGAAATTGCCCATTCAAAATGCCACTCCCTGTCGCCGTCCAAGTGACAGTTCCATTATCCTTATTCACCATAACATTCCATCCCGGTACAGGCTCATATGACTGAAATTCCACACCTGCAGGCATCTTCACGACCAATTTCGTCGTCGCACTAGCCTTTTCCACCGGCACTTTCACTGTATATGTCTCCCAAGCTCCCGTTGTTGATTCCGTTGGTGCCACTGTCACATGCGCGCTAGCAATAACTGGCATCGCAACTAAAAATAAAATACCCACCAAACTCGTGATTACTTTTTTCATTTTCTAACTCCCCTTTATCATTACTGTAAATGCTTCGTCAATTGGTGTAAAATCCTCCGTCAATGCGTGAACTTCTAGCTTCCAACGACCTGGCGCATTCAAATACAAACCATTCGCCACATATTGATTTTGTCCATTCTTCTTCGCCTCAAACGTACTGGATTTCTTATTTCCACGCGGAATCGCTGTCAACATCACCTTCTGAAAGTCCGTCCGCACCTGCCCATTCGAATCTGTAAACACAACCAAAAACGTATTATCCCCAACCACAGTAGGCATGATTTTCAAAGATACGAATCCCGTTTTCGTTGCTGACTTTTCCGAAAAAGCTTCTGGCGGCTTCGGCGGTGGCGTCTGCACATTTGTAAGCACCGCTGCAACACCAAGCAACACCAAACCAATACAGAATTCAGCAATCACTGTCTTCCCGGAAACAAGCTTCCCAGTATTGCGCATATATAAATAATGCACCAAGCCAAGTCCACCCATGAGAGCAAACAAAGCTATTTTCAGGATTATAACATGCCCGTACTCTGTTGTAAACAAACTTACCATCGAGCCAAGATTAATCACGCTCATCAATAAACCACTCACGATAATTCCTGCTACAAACACTGCCGCAAAAGGACTAAATCGATTCCAAACAAGGCTAGCCGATTCTTCTTTTGCCAGCATTACGAACAAAACAATAATCCCGCCGACCCAAGCAGACGCACAAACCAAATGCACCAAATCCATCGGAATTGCCACACTTTTATTCGCACTTCCCGCAGCATGCCCTTGCATCGCCTTCACAAACAAAACGGTCGCAAAAAACACCGCCGGAAACGTCCACATCCAGACACGCCCAAGCCATTCTTTGCGCAACATCACGGCAAAACTCACAACAAGTAACACAAACATGGCAATCTGTATTAGCCACAAATGCCCGATGCTCGCCTTCCGAACAATTGCCAGCATCGCATCAAGATTCCAAACATCCCCACCAGTGTAAATTTGCACCTGCACCGGTAAAAAAAGCAATAATCCAAGCGCCACTAATCCAAGCCCAGTGCAAAGCAACCAACATGTCTTCCGTCGCATTCTCTCACTAACTTCTCCATGATACAGCGCCAAGAAAAATAAAATAATCCCAGCGATTAGGCTAAAACCTATGTATAGAATACCTTTCATCACCGTACTCGGCCAAGATGCCGTCGTGTCACCCGCGGCACTCGTCGTTACAAACGCCTGACTTGTTTTTCCAACTTTAAATGAAATCACACCCGAAACTGGATGCCCATCCGCTGAGACCACACGCCATTCCGCACTATATACATCATCTGGCAAGTCATTTTGCAGCGCTACTTCCACTACATGATCATTTTCCGAATGAATAAATGCTTTCCCCTTCTCCACACGGTTCCCTTTCGAATCCCGAACAATAATCGATGGATACTCATTTTGAATCATCTCCGTAAATGTTAAGGCGACATTCTTCGGCGCCACTTCTAGTTCAGACTGATCCGCAGGGGTCGAACTTTGCAAATACGCATGCGCCTCAACAATCGTCCCCGGCACAAAATAAAGTAACCCTCCTGCAAGCAATACAATAAACCAAACATATACCGACCGCACATTCATCCCCCCCATCCCACTAGAATTCCTACCTTCTACAATACCATTCCTCCCGTCCTCAAAAAATAAATCTGCTCAAACTAAAAGAAGCCCGCATCTAAACTGCCGACTTCCCTTTATTCTACTGCTTCACTCGTGCCACAAATTGAAACCTATTCCCCACATATTGCGAACGCGTAAATTCAAACGGTCTACCATCCTGCAAAAAGGTAATCTGACGTAATTTCATCACCGGTGATCCCATTTTCACATCTAAATATGGCGCTACCTTTTCCGAAACAAGCGCTGCTTCCATAATTTGTTCCGCTTCGCCGATATTTTGACCGAGTTTTGATAAAATCGCCTCATAAAGCGACTCCATAATGTCCTCTTTCGTCAATAAAGACGCAATATTCTCCGGCACAACAACAATTTCAAAAAGAATCGGAATTTTGTCACCATATCGAATCCGTTCGATGCGCATCACATTGCTATTTTCCGGTAATTGCAATGCTTCCCGTTCTTGCGTACTCGCTGGACGAATCCCATACGACACAATCCGAGAAGAAGGGACTTTCCCCTCATGAATCATCAAATTCGTGAAACTCGTAACCGCTTCTAAATGTTCCGTCATCTTCTTCTCAGCAATAAATGTTCCCGCTCCGACGCGCCGCTGCAAAATCGTATCATCCACAAGCCCTTGAATCGCTTGTCGTACTGTCATTCGGCTCACATGGAACATCTCTGCTAACTGCCGCTCTGCTGGAATGGCTTTACCGACTTGCCAAGTGCCATCTTCTATTTTCTGTTTAATTTCACTTTGAATCTGAATATAAATCGGTATTCCCGACGACTTATCTATCATTTGCCTCGCACCTTCTTTTTTATTGGAATGAATTATACCACAAAAGTACGCCTAACCACAACACACCAAACCATTATCGCTCTGTGAACAAAAATAGTTTGGTGCATGATTTCTTTATTTTCTTATAAAAGGGATGCCGCTGCTTTATCGACAATAATCGTTACATCGGGATGGTTTTGTAAAACAGAAGCAGGAACACTTTCGTCTACTTTGCCTTCTACAGTATCTTTAATAGCTTGGGCTTTGTTTTCGCCAAACGCTAATAAAACTATTTTTTTCGCACCCATAATCGATTTAATTCCCATCGAATACGCGTGTGTTGGCACATCTTCTTCTCGTTCGAAATAAATTTTATTTGACTCACGTGTTGATTCTGTCAAAAGTACTTTATGCGTTGGTGTTTCAAATGGTGTACCTGGCTCATTAAAACCGATATGTGCATTTGTACCAATTCCTAATACTTGAATATCAATCGGATGATCCGCTAACACTTGCTCATAACGCGCACATTCTGCATCAGCATCTTTCGCTAAACCATCTGGCAAATAGCTTTCTTTAAATTTCTTTTTCGAGAACAACACGTCGTTCATGTAGAAATGGTAGCTATTTGGATCATCAGCCGCAAGACCAACATACTCGTCTAAATTGACAGACACAATATCCGAAGTATCCAAATCGCTATTAACGAACTCTTTATACAGATCTGTAGGCGTGCTTCCTGTGGCTAAACCTAATGTTTTCGCTTCGCCTGCTTTGATTGCTTTCTCAAAAATTTGGAAAGCCTCTTTGGATGCTTCTGCTTTATTTTCTTTTATAATAATGTTCATGAATGATTTCCTCCTACTATTTACTATGCTTGGTTCCAAATGAATATGTGGCTTGGATTTCAAGCGCATCATCCAAAAGGTTAAAGTCGGCATCTTTACCTACTGCAATGCCACCTTTTGTTGTTAATTTGAACTCTTCTGCTTGGTTCACAGATGACATTAATACGGCGTCTTCTAGTGAACAACCAGAGAATTTAATCATATTGCGGAATGCGTCATCATAGCGCAATACACTTCCTGCAAGTGTTCCGTCTTCTAAACGTGCTTGACGGTCTTTCACGTATACTTTTTGACCACCAAGTTCGTAGTCGCCATCTGGCATACCCTTAGCACGCATCGCATCAGTGATAATATTGATCCGTTTTGGACCTTTGACATTGTAAGCTAATTTAATCATATCTGGATGTACATGAATACCATCCACAATTAATTCTGCATGAATGCTTGGTTCTAGCATAACATGACCAACAACTCCCGGCTCACGATGGTGAAGTGGACGACAAGCGTTATACATATGTGTCGCATGGCTTGCCTTGCTATGAATCAATTCAGCACGAACAGCATTCGAATGTCCTACAGAAGGTACGACACCTAATTCCAAACATAAATCTTCAAAAGCTGGTGACGTGCTATGTTCTGGCGCATATGTTACTAACTTAATACGGCCTCCACTGGCATCAAACCATGTTTTAAATAATTCTAAATCTGGTGCTGTAATATATTGTTCTGGTTGCGCTCCTTTAAACACCGGCGAAACAAATGGTCCTTCCAAATGAATTCCACCAATAAGTGGCTCGTCTTTTGCTACTTCATCAATGACCCTAAGCGCCTTCTCAATGTTTTCACTGGACTGTGTCATCGTTGTTGGAAAATAGGTCGTAATTCCTTCGTTTAGCATACCTCTCACTTGTTTTCTTAGCTTTTCAGGATCAGCATCCATCGCGTCAAAACTATAACCACCATGCGAGTGGACATCAATAAAGCCTGGTACAAGCTTTTGTCCTTTGGCATCTAGTAGTTCTTCATTCGCACTTTCTTGATAGTTAGACATGTCGCCTACTTCTGTTACTGCTTTATCGAATCGAACAAAACCATTCTCGATCACGGAATCCCCTGTGTAGATTACCGCATTCTTGATTACTTTTGAAGTCATTTAAATCATCCCTTCTACAATCGGTCTATACCAATTATTATACAACATTTTTTACAAATTGCAACCACTTTACATTTCTACTTTTACCCCATTTTTTGATAAAATAACCTCTTAACTAGGTAAAAATAAGAGACATAAACGCACGAGATTGGCGAAAATGGCTACACTAAAAAATAGTTCTGAGGATTAGTTCCCTAAATTGTGACGGGTAGGGCGTGTGGGTCTTTGGATAGGTTGGGGGAAGCGGTTAGTGAAAGGAAGTCTGGCGTCGAACACTCGTGGGGGATTAACCCCTCGCTGCGCTCACGCTTATATTGGGACTGTAATTCACTTCGTTCATAACACTCGTGAGGGATTAACCCCTCGCTGCGCTCACGCTTATATTGGGACTGTAATTCACTTCGTTCATAACACTCCCAACAAAAAGGATGCAACGTGTCTATCCGCTACATCCTAATCTTTTATTTATGCTTGTGGGCTGTTATCTTTAGCTTTCTCTTCTTTGTTCTCAAGCTCTGGTATTAAAACTTCTTTTTCTTCAGATGGCTGTTCTTCTTTTGTTTGTTTTTTTGCATCGCGTTCTAGTTCCTCTAACATTTCTTCCATGGAGGCATTGTCTTTTTTTCTTGAAGTTCTGTTTCTCGCGCTCGATAATTTCATCGACCATTTTCGTGAAATCTTGAGTTTTACCTTTGAGTGTTTCTTTGCCTTTTGCTGTCTTCTTCTCAAGTTCTGCCATTAATTCATCGAATGTTTGTGATAGTTCGCTTGTCATATCGGCCTGTTTCTTCGCAGTATCGGCTAAGTCACGTTGTTTTTGTGCTTCGTGATAGTCTGATACACTGCCCCAGCTCATATCATGGATAACTTTATCCATTTTTTCTGCTGTTTCTGTTGCATTCTTCTCCGCTGTTTCTGCTAAATATTGTGTTTTCAAGTTCTTCCATTTCAAGCGCATTTCGTGCATTCGTAATTCCAATTTATCTAGTTGATCTGATGCATTATCATAATGAGATTGTGTTGTTGTTAACTGCTCTTTATATTGTGCTACTTCTTCTTTTGCAAAGTTAGCCAGTTTTGTTTCGCCAGCTTCCTCTGCGATTCCTGCTTGATGCTCGCGTTTTTCGATGTATTTCTCGATTTCTGTGCATTCTTTATAGAATAAAGATTTCAGTTCGCGTTGTTTGTCTACTGCCCGTTCGATATCCTTCATTTCTTTCTTCGTCTGGTCCATGTAGTAGGATACAGAATTACGTTTCTTCTCATCGCGCTTTTCTTTCATTGTTTCCCAGTCGTTCGTAACCGCTGTTTTAAATTTATTAAAAAAGTTTGTCATTGTTTATTCCTCCAATTGTTTCGTCTATATTAATAGTCAAATGTATTCGGATTGCTAGGTTTGCGCTTATTTCTCATTAAGAAATAGACAATTGCAGCAATGATCACCACCGTTATAACACCTTGTAAATTAGATAAAATAACTAGTGCGCCAACGCCAATAAGTACACCGTATAGAATTTTCTCAGAGGTCGTATTTGCTATCATTAACTGCCTCCAGGCCCAAAAACCGAGTACAGCTCCAATCGCTGCCAT
Organism: Paenilisteria riparia FSL S10-1204; assembly: GCF_000525995.1. GTDB lineage: Bacteria > Bacillota > Bacilli > Lactobacillales > Listeriaceae > Listeria_A > Listeria_A riparia. Next base: position 65,044 of record NZ_AODL01000013.1, read on the forward strand.
AATTGCAGGCCACAGGAAAACAATGATTGCAATAATAAGTGCTGCGACTAATATTCCAATTATAATTCCTCTCATGACTTTGTCCTCCTCGCTTTACTATACAACTATCATAAAAGATATACGTAACTTCGGTAAGCTACTAGGGTTTGAACTTTTACTACAACTCGAGTCCTACTACAAAAAACTTTCTCTTACTCCCAAATTCTATAATTTTCATCTCGAAAAAGCAACTCAGTGTATAGGCAAATACCCAACTTCGCCGTTAAAAGCTCTATTCCGATGCTACACTATATGTATCTCTCATAGTATTGAAGATGCCGCTCTCCCCAATCTTCGGTCAATATATTCGTATACATACCTTCTTGTTTAAACTATTTCATTTATAACTATTTTTATTTTCAAACATAAGCATGACCGAAGTGAAGATCCATCTGCGTTTAGAAAATAATCATTTTTCGATATGCTAATATTAATAAATTCAAGGAATCTCTTGCATAAAAAAATCGTTTTCTATAATCTGAGTAACTATCCGTTTATTTCTTATTTTGATTTATTTATGACAAATTCTATCGATTCAGATTTTTATTTTTTATTTACAAAGGTTATACTCTGGTTGGGAGGTGATAAAACAAAAACAATTTATTCCACTTGTCATGGGAGGTGATTATTCACATATTAAAAAGGGATCTCCAATGTGTAAAGGTTACGGTTTTATGGGATGAACTGAAATAGAGGTGAAGGGGAATGAATAGCAGTATAGACAAATATTTAACCACCATTTTAGAAAGTTTGGAAGACGGTGGTTTATCATTAACAAATTTCAACAAAGCAAGTTCACAAATAGAGAGAAAAACAGATTTAAGTAAAGATATCATACTTTTAGTCCTCTACACATTGGAAAGCTACGGTTATGTTTTTCGCGTATACCATTTGGATGATACCAGCTACCAAATCACACCAAAGGGACAAAAATTAATAGAGAAAAGACGTCACTGAGATGAAAAAAAGCCTGTCGCCAACTGAAGATGTTTGGCGGCAGGTCTCAATAAATTGGTGTAATCAATCTCATTTCTTTTCTTGTTTTCGATTTTCATAATTAATGCTTGTCATTGCACCTTCTGAAACCATGTTATCCCCTTCTAGGTCCTCCATATCTTCTTTGCCCTCTTCAAATGGATCCAATGTTCGCTGATTTAAGATGGTGTATGTGACGATGCCACCGACTGCTCCGACGATAGAGCCAATCAATAACCAATTCCTCTTATTTTTCATTTCGCAACTCCCCTTCAAATATCTTCTCGTATGTTGTTCTATTTCCCACTCCAAAACAAAGATAAACAGCTTTACAAGAGCACTTGCTAAAAAAACTTATGCAAAACATATATGACATTAAATTTCTCTTACCACTTTTGCAGGGTTCCCAACAGCTAGTCTGTCAGATGGAATTGATTTTGTCACAACTGATCCAGCGCCAATAGTTACGTTATCTCCAATTGTTACTCCAGGTAATATGACAACATTTCCGCCAATCCAAACATTGTCACCAATAGTAATTGGTTTGGTAGTTGTGATATATCGAGTATGTGTTTTGAAATCAATAATTCTACTTTTGGCATCAATAGGGTGTTCTGAAGTATAAAGTTGAACGTTTGGGCCAAGCAAGCAGTTCTCACCAATTGTTATCAAGTTATCATCGATGAAAACACAATTATAGTTTATAAATGTATTTGCGCCAATTTTAATGTTATTACCATAGTCGCACATAAAGGGCGTCTCTATCCATGCACCATTCCCAACAGCACCTAAAAGCATCTTTAATATTTGTTCTTTATCGTCAATATTAGATGTATTATTAAGTGTAAGTAAATAATTTCTCGCTAGTTTATATCGCCCAATTAATTCTGCATCCCTAGAATCATAAGGTAACCCAGCCATCATTTTTTCTTTTTCGTTCATAAAAACACACTCCTCTCTTGTTTCGATAAAATTAATTGCTACTATCCCGTCTATATAAGAGCATTTTTACACTTTTATCAGAGCTAGGAGATATATTACAGATACTGTTAAAATAGCTAGATGAATCTCAATATTCATCGCAACTGCCAAAAATTAAATAGTATTAATAAAAAAAGCAATCTGCCTGTTGAAATAAATTTCAGACATATTGCTTTTTTGCATGATACGTTTACTCGCTTTCACACTCCATACTATTCTACCCTATGGGGCTCTAAAAGCACGGTTTCTTTCTTATATCCCAAACGAATCTTTTGGCTTCCGGACAAAACTTAGAATCGCTGCAATGACAAGCAGTAAACCAGGTACAAATCCTGCGACAACAAAGCCACCGATTGTTACAAGAATACCTGAAATTAAAAACATGAAACCAGCTAAAACAGGCTTCTTGTTCCCCGTGATACAAACAAGTCCTATAATTACTAAAACCGTGAATATAATGGCTGCAATCAAGGCCAAAATGGCATATGTATGTACCATATCGAGTATTTGTTTCGCACTAGGCACTTCCGATACTGGAATACCGGATTCTTTTAGTTGCTTGTAATAATCTTCAGTAAAGGTTTCCGCTCCGCCCGACTTGTTAATAGCTTTATCTAAAATAAAACCAATAGCTGTAAAACCAAACAGTGTCACCATACCAAACAGCATCCCAATAACAGATAGAACTACCTCTGCTGTACGTTTAATCATATTAAAACTTCCCTCATTTCCTACGTGTTTGTCTTTAAGTATACTATAAATTTACCCTACTGTAAAAATAAAGTACTATTTAAAATATGCTAGAAGATGCGTTTTCCTTTAAAAACTTGTATAATTTACATAGAAATGTTGTTATTTTGGAAAAGAGGATATAGACTATGTGGAAAAAAAGTTTATGGATGGGGTTTTTATCTGCTATTTTTGTAACGGCGTCGGTCCTAATTTTGATTCAATTACACGGGAACTACCCGAAAGTGAATCAAGGTGCGACACCGACTATTTTTATTCATGGGTATCGCGGGACAGATCGATCGTTGCATGGGATGATTCGCCGTTTTGATCAGAAGTATGATTGGGCGACAGATGCTTTGACGGTGAAAGTAAGCCCCACTGGAGATATCTCAGTAAAGGGGACGTATCCAAAAGATAAAGATAACCCGCTAATCAATATTGTTTTTGCGGATAACCGGGCGACGGTCACACAGCAATCACTCTGGACGAAGAAGGTTTTGCGATATTTAGAAGATACGTATAAAATTACAAAATTCAATGCGGTTGGTCATTCGATGGGTGGTGGTGCATGGGTTTCTTATCTTGCTTCTTACGCTAATAATCCTAACTATCCAGAAGTTCAGAAGATTGTCTTTTTGGCGGTTCCATTCTATCCTGAAGAATATGTAAACGGGGATCAAGAAGTAGATTTGGATAACGCAAGCATGATTCATACGAAATTTGCCAAACAAATGGAAGACAAGCTCAATAGCTCGACGCAAATCATGATTATCGGTGGTAATCTCGAAGACGGTTCCAACAGTGATGGAGAAGTGAAGATTGACAGTGTTATGTATGGAAAAACATTGTTTGCAAACCAAGAAGTGGAAGCACACACGCTTACTGGTCCCACTGCTAAACATAGTAATATGCATGAACTCCCTGTTGTCGATCATTATGTCGCTAAATTTTTATGGGGATTTAAGGAGTAGTTACACATGAAGAAAATTTTAACGGTCATTGCAGTCATTGCTCTATTTTTTATTGGTTTTAGTTTTATATTCGGTGCGCATGAAGCGGCGAAAGAGGATACGAAAAAAACAGCAACAGTGAAGAAAGCAGCCGCGGTGAATGATTCTGAGAAAGTGAAAACAATCGATGTACCGACATTGTTTCTTCATGGATATTCTGGGACGAAGAATTCGATGGGCCACATGATGAATCGTCTAGCGAGTAATGGGGAGGCAACGCGTTCTTTTGTCGTGTCTGTTACGCCTGAGGGTGTCGTAAATGTAACTGGTGAGTGGGATAAATTCGCAAAGAACCCGCTGATTCAAGTACTGTTTGAAGATAATAAAAGTTCCCTGACAAACCAGACCGTCTGGTTACAAAATGTCATGCGCAAATTAAAAAGCGAATATCATATTCCTACTGTTAATGTCGTCGGTCATTCGATGGGTGGCGTGGACTGGACGGGATATTTAGAAGAGGTTGGGAATAAACCCGACTTCCCTACTGTCAAAAAATTCGTCGCAATGGGCTCCCCTTTTAATGGACTAGAAATAGGTAAAGATGGTAAGACGGCTTATGATTTAACCGAAACTGGACCTGCGATGCAAACAGAACGTTTTGCTAATTTCATGACAAATAAAAAAGTAATTCCTACAACACTTGAAGTTTTAAACATTGCTGGTGATGTAGAAGATGGTACGAAGAGTGACACGAGTGTTTCGCTAGCAAGTGCCTTATCTGGGAAATTTATTTTTGATCAGGTGGCGAGTTATAAGGAACTTACGTTTACAGGGAAACAAGCACAGCACAGTAAATTACACGAAAATAAAGATGTCGACGCGGCTGTGAGTGAATTCTTGTGGCCGTCATCATGATGTATAAGAAAAGCGCTGAATCCAGAACGATTCAGCGCTTTTTTATGCTTTCTTTTGTTTCTTTTTGAACCCCCAAAAATTGCGGTTATTTAGTTCGCTCTCGTCCCCTCTTACGCCTAAAACGTCGAATAAGAACACAACGACTGGGATTCCTACAACTAACCCCCAAACGCCGAAGAAATGTTCTGAGAAGATAAGGATGATGAATGTGTAGAATACAGGTAAATCGGTTTTTGATGACATTAGTTTTGGATTTAAGAAATAGGTTTCGATGGCGTGCACGATAACAACAGTGATTAATATGACGATAACATCTGTAATTCCGCCGACCGAGTACGCAATAATGGATAGCGGAATGCAGGAAATGATGACTCCAGCTACTGGTATTAGTCCTAAAAGGAAAACCATAATGGATAATGTCAACACTTGTGGGAAGCCCATCGCGATGAGTGCAATTGTCGTTAAGAACGTATTGACAAGCGCGATTAAGAATTGTGCTTCTAGTACGACTCCGAATGTGCTGACGAATTTTTTGCCAAAGTAGGCAATTTCTCGGAACACTGGACCGATTTTGCTTGTTAAGAACTTGCTTGAAAATTGGACTACACGTTCTTGCTCAAGTGAGAAGAACAGGCTTAGAATCAATGCCATGAAGAATGATGCACCAATACTTCCGATACCGCTCAGTGAGCCAATAATGAATTTCAAACCAGAATTGATATAAGCTTTAATATTTGAGTCGTTAATAAGACCCATAACGTATTTAATAAAATCGTTGTTTCCTGGGTTATTGTAAAATTTCATGACTGCGTTGAATGTATAAATAATTTGCTCGATAATGATTGGCAAATAATGTGTTATCGCGATGTAAAGGAATATGACAATTAGTATGTATAATATCGTCACGATGAGCTTTCTTGGCACCTTTACCCACCGCAAAATCACTTTTTCCAACCGTGTAATTAAAAATGTAAAAATAAATGTGAGTAAGATTAAGTCAATCATACTCCTTACTAAATAAAGGACAAAAATGAGTAGCGCGAAAATCAGAACTCGCTGCAATCCTATATTTGCTTTAAATTTCTCCCATAGTTCTTCCACTGAACACCACTCCAATCGTTTTCTTTACCATTCTAGCATACTTTGCTTCTTTTCTGAAAAAAATATGTGGCCTTTTATTTTATTTTCCTCTTTACTTTTTTCTAAAAATCGCGTAATATATCCTATGAACCAATCATCCTACCTTTAAAGGAGTTTTAAAATATGCTACATAAATTAGAAAAAAAATCGTTGGTAGAACAAGTATATAGCCAAATTGAAGAGATGATTAAGCGTGGTGTTTGGGAAATCGGAGATCGATTACCGACGGAAGCGGAATTGATGGCGCAATTTGGTGTGAGTCGCAATACGTTACGGGAAGCAATTCGTGCACTGGCACATGTTGGTTTACTAGAAGTGAAGCAAGGTGATGGAACATTTGTTTTAACAACGAGTGAATTAAACGCGGTTTTGCAAAAACGGATTCAGAGTGCGGCTGTTTTGGAGATTTTAGAGGTTAGGCATGCACTGGATCGGGAAGCCGTTTCGCTTGCTTGTTTACGTCGCACAGAGGAAGATTTGGCGGAGATGGAGAAGTTTCGCGATCTTTGTTTTCAATATACGACAGAGAATAATTTAGAGAAGTTTGTGGAATCGGATTGGCAGTTACATCAGGCGATTACGGCTGCTTCTTATAATCCTTTACTTATCGATATGTACGCGCATTTATTTGAAGAGATTCAAATTTCGATTACGAGTACGACAGAAATGAACGATGCGAGCGCGGCTGGGCATAATGACTTGATTTTGGCTATTCGGAATCAAGATGCGGCTTCTGCGGTGCATTGTGTGGATATGTATATTTCGCACTTTAAACAAATTATTTTGCCGTAGAAAGGGGAATGAACTAGATGGGGGAAGAGCTTGTGCGTACACAAAAAAGCGTGAAAGTGAGAAGTCGGTTACTATTAATTATTGGCATTATACTCGTTGCATCGAATTTACGAGCGCCAATTACAGCAGTTAGTCCCCTGCTAAGCTATATGCGCGCTGATTTGCCACTTTCGAACACAATGACAGGGTTCTTGACGACGCTCCCTTTACTTGCTTTTGCAGGTTTGTCACCATTTGTATCGCAACTAGCACGAAAATGGGGCATGGAATTACTTGTCTTTTTGGCACTTTGCTTTATGGTATTTGGGAGTCTGATTCGACCATTCGGCGGAATTCCCGTACTTTTATTTGGTACCTTCTTGATTGGCCTTGCGATTGCAGTGGGTAATGTGTTATTACCGAGCTTAATCAAAAAAGAATTCCCGTTTAAAATGGGCTTAATGACTGGAATTTACTCAATTTCGATGAATGTCTCGGCGATGCTGGCTTCTGGACTTAGCGTCCCCATTGCAGTGAATGCAGGTCTAGGTTGGCAAGGAGCTCTTGTTATTTGGTCGGTGTTTGCGATTATTGCACTCATAGTTTGGTTACCGCAATTAAGATACAATACAAGAACTGCTCCAGTGTCTGCCGCTACGAAACCTAAAAAAAAAGAATATCTGGAAGTCACCGCTCGCTTGGAAAATTACAATTTTTATGGGTATGCAGTCTACTGTTTTTTATGTGATGGTAGCTTGGTTACCTGGTATTTTAATTGATCAAGGGATTGCAAGTGCGCAGGCGGGATTCATGTTATCGATTTTGCAACTTGGGATTTTACCGTTTACGTTTATTGTACCGATTATTGCTAGCAAAATGAAGTCACAGCAGCCGATTGTGATTGTGATGTGCTTGTTGTTGCTCGCTGGAACGAGTGGCTTAATGTTTGGCTCTGGGCATATCTGGTTAACCACAGCTTCCGTATTCCTAGTCGGGATTGCTTCGGGAACGGCATTTAGCGTTTGTATGATGTTCTTTAATTTACGAACGACAACAGCAATTGAGGCTGCAGATTTGTCTGGTATGGCGCAATCGATTGGTTACTTGCTTGCCGCAGCAATGCCAACTTTATTTGGGTTTCTACATGATTTGACGAGTGGTTACACGATTCCGTTAGGGATTTTGGTTTTCGCTACATTACTACTGTTTATTACTGGTTTAGATGCAGCTCGGGATAAGAAAGTATTTTCTAAATAAAGAAATCCGCCAGATGGCGGATTTCTTTATTTAGTGATATAAGCCCAACGGAAACTATACGGAGCGCCAAATAGATGTTTAACAACGCCTTTTACGTATGGTTTTTCCAGAACTGCTGTCGCGTTTTGATATAGTGGTGCAATGGCTGCATCATCGTCAAGCAGGACTTTTTCGGTTTGAAGCATGGCTTGCCAACGAGCTTCTGGATTTGTGGCTAATGTTGTCGTGATGTCTGTTGTTAGTTTATCGTAGGCTGGGTTGGAGTAGTCCATGTTATTATAGTTGTTGTCTGTTTGCCAGCTCGCGATGTAAGTCATTGGGTCTTTGTAAGCCGGTGCCCAACGTGATAGTTGTACGGTGTAGTCTTGGGTTTGGTCTAGTGCTAGTCGATTTTTGTATGGGACTGTTTTTAATGTGATGGTAAGGCCTTTTAAGTTCGTTTGTAGTTCGCTTTGGATGAATTCTAGGGTCTTCTTCGCGAACTCTTGGTCATCGCCGACAAGCTCAAGTGTGATACCTTTTTTTCCGAGCTGTTGTTGCGCTTTTGCAAAATTGGCTTGAGCGGCTTTGACATTGTAAGTTAGGTGGTCGCCACTGTCTTCGCGGAAGTCTTTACCTGTGTTTGGATTTTGTGCAAAGCCTTTTGGAATTTCACCGTTGATTGGTGTGGCTCCGTTTGCAATGACTGTGTCAGCTAATGCTTCTTTATTGATTGCTTGGGCAATTGCTTTTCGTAAATAGAGGTTGGCTACATCGGTCGGTTTGCCGTCGCGCTTTTGATTGAATTTAAGCCAATAGACGTAGGAATCGGGTTCTGCAATGAACTCTTGGTTATCTTTGTACTGGCTTGCATAGTCGCCTGTCAATGGTGCTCGGTCGACTTTACCTGTATTGTAGAGATTTACTGCTGCACCGGGCTCTTTGGCTACTTGTACGTCGATGCGGTCTAATTTGACATTGCTTTTATCCCAGTAGTCGTCATTTTTTTCGAACTTCCATGATTTGCTTGTGCCAGACCAGTCTTTCATCGTGAATGGACCGTTATAAATCATATGGTCAGAATCTTTCGCAAAGTCTTTGCCTTCTTTTTTCACGTAGCTTTCTTTTTGCGGGTAGAATGGACCGAATGTTAGGAGTGAATTGAAGTACGGTACTGCTTGCGTTAGGTTGATTTGGAGCGTTTTGTCGTCCAGTGCTTTGACGCCGAGTTCGGTTGGGTCTTTTTTACCGTCTAGGATTTCGCTCGCGTTTTGGACGATGTCGCGGTATAAGAAGGAATATTGGGCTCCTGAAGTTGGATCTACGACTTTGCGCCATGCGTAGATGAAGTCATTCGCTGTCAATTCGGACCCATCTGACCATTTAGCGTTATCGCGAATTTGAATCGTGTATGTTTTTTGGTCTTCGCTTATTTTTGGCATTGCGCTTGCTGCTGCTGGAATAATTCGGTCGTTTTTGTCTAAGGTGTACAGCCCTTCAAATACTTGATTCATTGCGGTAAAGCTTACGCCGTCGGTTGCTAGAGTTGTGTCCATCAATGGAATTTCTGTGGATTCAATGACGCGCAGGACTTGTTTGTCACTGGCTTCACTTGTTGTGTCTTTTCCCCCACCGCCACATGCGGATAAAATGAGTGCGCTTGCTAGCAAGATTGTGCCTAGTTTATATCTTTTTTTCATCTGTAGCTCCCCTTTTTTGTGTGAATATGTCTATCATACATTATTTTCTCTCTGAAATAAACACTTATTTCTAAATTGTCCGAATTGTTTTATTTATAACGTAAAAAAGGGACAAGTCGAGACTTGCCTCTTTCTAAACTAAATTTGTTTTGTTTCTTCGTACTCTTTCTTGATGTCAGCCAGTAGTTTTTGGTCTGTATAAAGTTCCAGCGCCGTTAAAGCGATGAGTTTCGCGCCTTTAATAAGAGCTTGGTCGCCGACTTCCGATCTAGCGGCTTCACGGAATTCAACTGTATGCCCAACCAAATCGCTTGGTCCGATTTTAATGTACGGATGAATCGTTGGTAGAACTTGGCTGATGTTTCCTGCGTCTGTAGAACCAATGCCACGGCTATCTGTTTTTACTGGCTCATCTAATTGTTCGGCAATACGTGCAAAGACGCGATTGAATTGTTTGTTGATTAGAAAATCATCCACACCGTTTTGAATGTTTGTTACTTTGAATGTTGTACCAGTTTGAATCGCCGCACCTTCTGCTACTTGAATCACACGTTTCGTTACTTCGTCCAGGTGATGACGTTTGGCAGCGCGTGTGAAGAAACGAGCTCTCGTGTAATCAGGAACGATATTTGGCGCTTGACCACCGTCTAAAATAACGCCATGGATGCGTACATCAGATGTGACGTGTTGCCGTAAAGCATTCACACCATTATAAAATTGAATCAGGCCATCAAGGGCATTAATACCGTCTTCTGGATTTGCGGCTGAATGGGCTGGCTTGCCGAAAAACTCGAATTCTAACACATCAACCGCTAAGGATGGTGTCGTCAGCGCAGAATCATTGGATGGATGAATCATTAGTGCCGCATCAATGCCTCGAAGCAAATCATGTTTTACAAAACTTCCTTTGGCACTGCCGTTTGGCCCGCCTTCTTCGGCTGGCGTTCCAAGCACAATTACTTCACCGCCCACTTCGTCAATCACTTCGGCCAGAGCAATGGCTGCCGCGACACTTGTTGTTCCGATAATGTTATGGCCGCATGCGTGACCGAGGCCAGGTAAAGCGTCATACTCTGCTAGGAAAGCGACTGCCGTTCCTGGTTTACTTGCTTTTTTACGGGCGATAAATGCTGTTTTGTGGCCTGCAACATCTAGTTCTACTTCAAAACCTGCTTGTTGCAAAATATCTGCCAATTTCTCGCTAGCGTAGAATTCTTCATTTCCGATTTCAGGGTGATCATGAATGTCATGACTTACTTCTATATAAAAGTCTTTATGTGAATCAATATTCGTTTGGATTGTCTTTGCTAAATCGAATTTTTGTTTGTACCATTGTGCGGATACCTCCTGCTTTTTAATTTTTCGACCAGGTTTCTTTATATTTCGCTAACTCATCAAGTGGAATGAATGCTGGGATTGAGCTACCTTTATATGTTTTTTCGATAAATTGTTTCATTTCATCGGAATGGTAAATTTTCACGATTTTTTGTAAAGCTTCGCGTTTTGTGTCGCCTTTGCGTACAGCGATGATGTTGATATATGGTTTTGCTGTGTCGGACTCTAGGAAAATAGAGTCATTTAGTGGATCCAGTTTGGCTTCAACTGCTACGCCATTATTAATGGCAGCTGCATCCACGTCATCTAGTGCGCGCGGGATTTGACCGGCAACCATTGGCTTGATGTCTAGTTTTTTCGGATTTTCTTTTACTGCATCTGGTGAGCCTTTACCGTCAAAATCATCAGCTAACTTGATTAAACCTGCTTCTTGTAAAAGTAGTAATGCGCGGCCATAGTTCGTGCTATCATCTGGAACTGCAATTGTTGCACCGTTTTTAATATCTTTAATGTCTTTTACTTTGTTCGAATAAATCCCCATTGGTGCGATAACTGTTGATGCAAGTGGTTCTAAGTCTAGTTTGTTTTCTTTAATGAAATCGTCGAAATAAGCGATTGTTTGAAATGCATTGGCATCTAGGTCTCCATCCGCTAAAGCACGGTTTGGTAATACGTAGTCGCTGAATTCTTTTAGTTCAATGTTGATACCTTCTTTTTCAGCTATTTTCTTAATTTCCGGCCATGTACGGTCTCCAGCACTTACGCCAATAACTAGGCTCTTCTCGTCGCCGCTTGCTTTTTCATCGCTGCCACCACATGCTGTAACAACAACTGCTAATAATGCTAGGGTTAAAACTAAAATTAATTTTTTCATAAACCAAAACTCCCTTTTATATAATTTTTTAACGTCTGCGAATTTTGCGTGAGATAAAGTTTCCGAGTGATTGGACACTTTGGACGATGACGACAAGAATGATGACTGTGACTAGCATTGTGATATTGTCGTAGCGTTGATAGCCGTAAGTGATAGCTAAATTCCCGATACCACCTGCTCCAACAACGCCTGCCATTGCGGTGGCTCCAACCAATCCGATTGTTGCTGTCGTTAATGTTAAGATGAGTGAGCTTAAACCTTCTGGCAACATGAAGCGCCAAATGATTTGCCATGCGTTTGCACCCATTGCTTGTGCAGCTTCGATAATGCCTTGATCAACCTCTAAGAGCGAGTTTTCCACAAGTCTGGCAATGTATGGTCCTGCATAGAAAACAAGTGGTACAATCGCTGCTTTCACGCCTATCGATGAATCCACGATAAAGCGAGTAATCGGAATTAACGCAACCAGCAAAATAATAAAACGGCACGGATCGCAAAATGTTAATAATGGGGTTCAAAATATTGAAAATCACTGTGTTCTGTAAAATATGACCTTTTCGTGTTACAACGAGAAGTACGCCGAGTGGAATCCCGATGATGCAGGCGAAAAGGAGTGACCAAGTGACCATATAAAGTGTTTCAGTAAACGCTGTTAGCAGCTGCTCCGTTGTAACTTCCATCGACAGTCACCTCCTCTAGTTTGACATTTTGTGTGGCTGCATACTCGTATGCTTTCGCGATTTCGGCAGCATCTCCTGTGACTTCGACAATCATGTATCCGAATGCAATATCTTGAATTTCAGAAATATTCCCACTTAAAACACTGACATTTACACCAAATTGTTTTGCAATATTCGATAGTAATGGATTTCCTGAAGATTCGCCAACGAAAGTAAATTTCCAAACCGTTGCGTTATGATTCTGAATAAGTTTCCAAACGCTTGCTGGAATATCGTCATTGATAACTGTTTTAACGAAATTCCGAGCCGTTTGACTTTTTGGATTAGAAAAAATATCGAATACGTTACCTTCTTCAATCACTTTACCACCTTCCATCACGGCTACGCGGTTACATATTTCGCGAATAACAGACATTTCGTGGGTGATAAGTAGAATTGTAATATTGTATTCTTTATTGATTTTTTTTAGTAATTCTAAAATGGCACCTGTTGTTTCTGGATCGAGAGCACTCGTAGCTTCGTCGCAGAGCAGGACATCAGGGTTTGTGGCTAACGCTCGAGCGATGCCGATGCGTTGTTTTTGCCCGCCGGATAGTTGATCTGGGTAGTTTTTGGCTTTATCGGCAAGACCGACGAATGCCAATAATTCCATGACACGTTTCTCGCGCTCTTTGCGATTCGTATGTATTAATGCAAGCGGTACCGCGATATTATCGAATACGGTTTTTGAATTCAGCAAGTTAAAATGTTGGAAAATCATTCCGATTTTTTTTCGTTCTGCGCGTAAATCTTTCGAGCTTAAGCTAGCTAAATCCGTTCCTGCAATTGTTACTGAACCTGTCGTTGGTCGCTCCAGCAAGTTCACTGTGCGAATCAAAGTACTCTTACCAGCACCACTCAAACCAACAACGCCGAATATGTCTCCTTTTTCAATGGTTAAGCTGACACCGTCTAGTGCAGTAATTTCTTTGCCACCACTTTTGAATGTCTTTGTTACGTCTTTAAATTCAATCATTTTCTCACTCCCCCAAGTTGTCCGAACCTTAACACAAAAAAATCTCCCCTTAAGTCAATAAGAGGAGATTCTAATCCAAACATCTATGTACCGAATAATTATACAGTCATATTAATGCAGTCTTTGTCGTCCCACCTTATCTATCAAGCACACATAATGCTTGTTGGAATTGGCACAGTATCAAAATCTGATCTGTTGCCGAGGTTTCGTAGGGCCAAATCCCTCCACCTCTCTGGATAAAATGTGTAAGTCGTTATTTATTTTTTATAACTATATCGTTTATTTCGGATACTGTCAACTACTTTTTCAAAATTTCTTGGTGGCTTATTGCTTCTTGTTGCGCAACTGCTCGAGCTTGGCGGCAATTCTTGCTTTATTTTCAACGGTGGCTTGTGTGTCTAGTGTAATCTTTTTGCCTTGAATGATAACAGAGCTGCCTTCGTGAATGCCTGCTGGTAATTCTGCTTGTGGCATCGTCCATGTTTGTTGGTTCGGTTCGAGTAGAAAAACCGCTTTTCCGTCTTCTACTCGGTCTAAAATCGCTTTTTTCATCTTGATTCACCTACTTTACGGTTGCTTTGCCTTGTGCTTTAATTTGCCGTACAATGCCTTGACCGATGCCGTTGATTTTTTTGAGGTCGTCGATGCTGCGGTAAGGTCTTTCAGCGATGATTTTATCAGCTAAAACAGGGCCGATACTTGGTAAATATTGCAGTTGTTCGACGGTAGCTGTATTGATGTTGATTTTGTCAGGCATTGGAACGGATTCGCCAGGTTCTTCTGTTTTTTGCTTGCCGTTATCGTTTCCTGGAGCTGGTGTGCCTGATTTCTCTGTTGCTACGTGAAGCTGTTTACCATCTGTTTCAATAGTTACTGTGCCTTCCACATCGGTGCCGTATGTCTTAATATCGCGGTCTTTTAGCCATTGAATAACTTCGCGGTGCGGATGACCGTAAGAATTGCCTTTTTCTGCAGAATATACGGCTACTTCTGGTTTCACAGCATCTAAAAAGTATGGCTGGTTCGATGTCGAGGAACCATGATGTCCCAAATCTAAAATCTGCGCGTCCAGTTTCAAGCCACTGTCCACCATCTCACGTTCACGCCCTTTCTCCGCATCTCCCGTGAAAATCGCCGCCATATCTTTGTATGTTAAACGAATCGCAATCGAATCGTTATTCGCGTTATCCGAAAGCTTGTCTGGACTCAACACTTGAATGCCAAAAGGTCCAAATGTCGCTTTCTCACCGCGTCGTGGTTCTTTATACTTCGCATCCGAAGCCAGCGCCGCGTCAATAACCCGCTCATAAATCGAGCTGTTAAAAACAAGGCCATCCATCCAAATTTCTTTCGGTTTATACTGCTTAATGACTTTGTCCGCGTTACCAATATGATCGGAGTGCGGATGTGTCAAAAGCAACAAATCAATCTTTGTAATATTCGCCTTCTCTAAATACGTCAAAATCCGATTATCATCATGACGGCCTGTATCAATTAAAATCGTCGTGCCGTCATCGGCTTGAATTAGCGTACTATCGCCTTGCCCCACATCAAAAAACGTGAATTTCGCACCATTCAGTGTGCTTTCTGTCATACTTGAAGATGGTGTGTTATTCGAGCATCCACTAAGTAGCGCCAACATAAAAATCGTCGCGATGCTCCATAATGTTAATTTCTTCAAAATCTCAACTCCCTGTTTCTATCTCTTTAGAATAGCAGAATCGTTGCGGGGAGTAAATAGGTGCGCCACAACTTGGGTGATTTCCATTCAAAAAACAGGCCCCAATTCTGGAACCTGTCAGCCTTACTTATTTTACTTTCTCGAAAAATTTAAAAGTTACTTCTTCGCTTTTAGGATTATAGTCAATTACCCAATCGTGGTCTTTGAAATACCAGTAATCGTGGTCTTCTACGTAGAATAAAATATCGTCGATTTGGTGTTGCAATGCCACTTCTGTAGGTTTCTCGGCCACCAATCCAATCGAAAATCCTGGATGGAGCGAGCTATTTGAGCCACCATATTTTGCGAATAGTCTGATTCCGTTTCCATCGCCCGTGTTAAACTCATTTCTAAACCATTGTTGTGCTTGATCGCTTACTTCGATTTGCATTGTCATCACTCCTCTTCCTCTTTCAATTACTGCAAGAATAGCAGATATCTATACATTTCGCATTATTTTTGCTTACAGAATAGATAATTTCTATTTACCACCGTTTGGCTGCGTTGAAACTTATATTATGAAATTTCAGTTATTTATGAACGTAGATACAAGCCTTCTGTTTTACAAATATGTTCCAAGAATTCGCGCGACTCCTCGTTTTCTATGAGGCAAACAACATATAAGTCAGAGAAAAATAAAATGATTTGGAGATCACATAAATAAATCGCAACATATGTATAATCACGGAATGCTTGTTGAAATAAAGGAAGCAAGTCGATTTGTTTTTCTGGCTTTTCGTTGCGAGTCCTCCGATGAAAATAGCGCCAGTTCTTTCTTGGCTTTGCAAGATGAACAGTTCCCATCGCATCAGCAGGAATCGCCACAATATCTGTCCCATGTTTTTTGAGCAGTGCGTCACTCTCCACATATGTATCATGACTGTATCCCATAATTGTTAGTATTACTTTTAAGAAGCGTTCTTCGTATACTTTGTGTGCCGCTATGTCCTCTTTTTGCTTAGAGCGATAGTACACATTGAAATAGCTGTCGTATATATAGGCGTTCATCATGGCTTTTGGCAGAAAATCAATGCCATAAACCTTGTCTTCATTTTCTTCAAAAATATCTAAAAGCGCGACGCCTTCATCGCGTATGGTTGCGATATTTTGGAATGAGAATTGTTCTATAAAATGGTGCTTGTCCGTAGACATGTCTTTCCCTCCGATATAAAAGATGCAAAGCCCGAAAAAGCAGGCTCTGCATCTGGTTCTACTTATTTCTCAAGTGGTGCTTTTCCTAGGAATGCTTTGAACATCCAAATGTGTTTGTCGATGGAAGCTTTGAAGCCGATTAACATGTCTTGTGTTACGTCGTCGCCTTCTTTGCCAGTTAACTCGATCCCTTGTTGGTATTCGTCACGTAGCAATTCTAGTGTGCCTGTAAGGTCTTCCATGAATTGATCGATTGTTTTTGGTTTTGTGTACGGTGCTTCTTCTACACTTGCGTTTTCGGAAAACTCTTTTAGTGTGGAGAATGGAGCGCCACCTACTGCTAATAAACGTTCTGCGATTTCGTCTAATTGTTCGCCGAATTCGCTGTAAAGATCGTCCATTTTTTCATGTAATGTAAAGAAGTTATGGCCACGCATGAACCAGTGGATTTGATGAATTTTCACCGTAAATACGCTTAAGTTCGCCACCTGATGGTTTAAAAATTCCTTTGTGTCTACTGAATTGATTGTTTTCATTTATAATTCTCCTCCTTATTTATAATAACTATTATATAATAATAATTATAAACTAGATTTCACGATTTGTCCAATCGTGTGTCGCCTCACAAACTTTTTTTACCACAATTCTGCTGTTTTAAACACGAGGCGCGTCTATTGACTTCTTTCTATTTTGTAACTACAATTGTTACAAAGGAGCTGATTTGGATGAAAATAAGTAGCCGTTTTACTGTTGCTACCCATATTTTATCACTAATTGCTATGGAAGAGCCACCATTAACCTCTTTGAGGATTGCTGCGAGTGTCAATACGAACCCTGTGGTGATTAGACGAATTAGCGGACAGTTGAAAAATGCAGGGCTTATTGCTGTGAAAGCTGGGTCTGGAGGTGCCACACTGTTAAAACCGCTTACTAAAATTACGCTTTTGGAAGTGTATCAAGCGGTGGATAGTGTGGAAGATGGCGAGCTGTTTCAATTTCATGAAAATCCCAATCCGAATTGTCAGGTTGGGGCGCATATTCAAGATGCCATGGAACAGACGCTGATTGAGGCGCAAAAAGCGATGGAGCAAGTATTGGCGAATCGGACAATGGCTGATGTGGTAGACACGATTCGTGCGGAGATAGCAGAATAAAAAGGGGAAATCAGTTTTGATACTAGCAACTGATTTTTGTAAGGAGGCTTTAGGTGATGAGTGTTTGGTTACGCGGACGAAAGCCTGTTTCGGAGCATTCGATTGCGGCTTGGGAACAGGAGCATGAACTGGTTTTGCCGACGCTTTATAAGGAATTGTTATCGATTCATGATGGCGGGCTTTTGACGAAAAACCATTTTTCTGTGTCGGAACCGACGTCTTATGGTTTGGCAGATGCGGAAATTTATACGCTTGCAGGACTTGATGAGTTGCAGATGGCGATTCCTCAGGAGGATGATGTCGATTTGCCGGGACGCCAAGTGTATTTTCATCGGGATGGGGATCGGTATATCGGGCTTGATTATCAGACGGATGCGCCGCGTGTGATTTATGTGGATTTTGAGACGTTGCAGACGTTGGTTGTTGCGGAAAGTTTTGCGGCGTTTATGGATTCACTTTACTTTTCTCCGTTTCCAGTTGAGTCGGTGCCTCGTTATCCGCTTGTGAAGGTGGAACAGATGTTGGCGCTTGCGAATGTGGCGAAAACGTTGCAGATTCTTGAGTTGCTGGAGGATTGCGAGGATAAATCGTGGTATTTGGCGCGGATTGATGGCTTGTTGCATTCAGAGGAGTCGCCGTATCAGCAGATTGGTGTGACATTGCTGGAAAATCAAATCTTTTATTTCCGGCGAAAATTGGACGAAAGTCGTATAACTGCGATGCTTGAATGGTTGGAATCGCAACATATTTGGCCTGAAAAGGTTGCGGAATTGCGCAAAGAATGGGAGGATTAGGATGGTTGTTCGTGTATTGTTTGTATGTTTAGGGAATATTTGCAGATCTCCGATGGCAGAGGGTATGTTTCGCGCGAAGGTAGATGCGGCGGGGCTTAGTGATGCGATTCGGATTGATTCTGCGGCGACGGGAAATTGGAATTTGGGAAATCCGCCACATCGCGGTACGCAGCAAGTTTTGACGAAGCATGGGATTGATTATTCGCAAATGCGGGCTCGGTTGATTGATAAGGATGATTTCGCCGATTTCGATTATGTCATTGGCATGGATGGCTCAAATATGCAGGATTTAGAGGCGTTAAAGCCGTTGGAAAGTGATGTTATGTTGAAAAAATTGATGGACTTTGCGCCTGATGAAGGGCAACATGATGTGCCTGATCCGTACTATACGGGAAATTTCGCGGAAACAGAGCGGCTTGTTAGTGCTGGGTGCGACGGGCTTTTAAAAGCGATTCGGGAAAAGTTTTCATTATAAGTTTATTGTTCTAAAAAGGATACGAAATTCGAACAAAAATTTCGTATCCTTTTTATTTCTATTAGTAATTTACTTTAATGGGGGATACTTTACTTCGGAGTCTTCTTCGCTTGATCCATCTTTATATACTATTAGATAGACTTTATAGGGAAATTTGAATTTCTTATCATAATTATATTCATAATCCATTTTCGAATCATCTTTTAGTTTTACAAAAGCTGTATACCCTCCTATTGTCCAATTCTTTTTTATTTTCCTAGATACTATTTGATTTTCTGGAACACCTTGTTCCTGCATATAACTTTCTATTGCTTGATTTGCGTTATGCTTTGGAATCATAAATAAAAAGATATAGCCTATAAAACTAAGTACAAGGATGGTACCAATAGTTATCCACAAGTTTCGATATTTCTTCATTTGACTCAACTCCCTAATTTGATTTTAATTAAATCCTTTTACAAATTGAGGGCTATAAGCACCGTTAAAATAGCTCGGAAGATCATATGGAAGAGCCAAAGATGGAAATACACGGATAACTGGTTTACTGCCTGTTCCAAAATAAAATGCCTGTATTACAATCTTAGAACAATACGTTGGATCTTTGGAGTATCTACTACCAGTCACATTATACGATGGCCACTTGTCTTGTTTTTTTGTGCCTGTTGAAGAATAATAATTTCTATCAGCCCAGTTAGCCGCTGCATTAGCAATAGAACTATCTTTTACTCGGTACACTTTAACCCATCCTTTCGAATCGTATATTGTCATCCATTTTACGGTTGTTAATTGCCTTGTCGTTGTTCCCGGTCCTGGTATATCCAAAATATAATCGTTACCATTTGCGATTGCGGCATGACCTAGAACACCAGCTGATGAGGTACCATTAGAAATCAAGATATCTCCTTTTTTCACTGTGTACCCTTTGTAAACACCCTTTAGTAGTGATTGAGGTACTTCTTCAACAAATTCATCTGCCACAGGTGGTTGCCCGTAATTATTCATTTTTATCCATTCTGCATACGTGGTTGATATATCATAAACTTTCTCCTTTAATCCATCTTCATACACAGGATAGTACTCATTTTCGTTTACATCAATCCACTGTTCTAAACTAACGTTTGCTGTATTAATTTTCCCCTCAGACACTCCCTGTTCATAAATTTTCTGATAGTTAGCTTCTCCCTTAGCACTAATATTTAGTGGAGCCACTAACATACAAACAACAATTGCGAAATAAGCAAAAACTACTACAATCCACTTTTTCATTTCATTCCCTCTCTCTTAGTTTGTTTTACGAAAAAATAAATATATAATTAGCTGAAAAATAACGAATTTATTTCAACTGTAACATAATTATATCATGAATGCGCTTTCTTTTAAACCACAGTCCTAAAAATCTCAAAATAAAAAACTAGCCCTCAGACTAGTCTTCCATGCCATTATTTTTTACCTAATTTTTTGCTTTCTAAGAAGCTTTTCAAATCAAGTCTTGTGGAATGTTTTAAACCGCGCTCGATTTGGTCTGTCCAGCCTTCTACTCGGTTTCCGCCAGTTCTTGCGCTGTAGTAGTCGCGGATGGTGTTGTCGTATTGGATGAAGTCGTCCATTGTTTTTTCTTGGTACTGATTTTCGTGGTAGACCAGTTCGGATGATAGGCGTGGTTTTGGTGCAGAATTGGCGGTTGGATGTCCGACTGTTAAGCCGAATAATGGCGTTGCGTAGTCTGGAATACGTAGAAGTTCGGCCACTTTTGCCAAGTCATTGCGGATGCCTCCGATGTAGCAAATACCTAAGCCCATAGATTCTGCTGCAATAGCCATGTTTTGAGCTGCTAGCGTCGCGTCGATGGTTGCTACGAGTAAGCGCTCCATCGATGATAAGGAGTCTGTTGCTACGCCACGCGCCTCGCCAATTTTGTGGTGCCGTGATAAGTCTGCCACGAAAACAAAGAATTGCCCTGTTTTGATGATATACGGCTGATTTCCTGCAATTTCAGACAGCGATTCGCGCAAGGCCATGTCTGATACGCCAATAATGGAATACGCCTGCACAAAACTAGATGTGGAGGCCGCTTGGGCACTTTTTACAAGTAAATCAATTTCTGCTTTTGTCAGCGCTTGGTCGGTGAATTCCCGAACCGAATAGTGACTTAAAATTCCTTCAATCGTCTCGTTCATACGACTCATCCCCTAGTCTTTAAAAATTTTACGATCATAATGTGGCATTTGGTCCAATTCGCCAAATTGTTGTTGTCGCAAGCATTCGTAAATCAAAATGGCCGCGGTATTCGACAAGTTAAGCGAACGAATATGGTCTGTCATCGGAATGCGCAAACACGTGTCTTCATGCGCCGCTAAAATCTCGTCTGGTAAACCTGTTGTTTCCTTCCCAAAAATAAAGAAGTAATCCTTGTCTGTGTCTTGATAATCGACATCGCTGTACAAATGACGCCCAAATTTCGTAATAAAATAAAATGCGCCGCCAGCATTCTTTTCAAAAAACTCTTCAATCGAGTCATAATATGCCAACTTCACATGATCCCAATAATCGAGTCCCGCGCGTTTTAACATCTTGTCGTCCGTCGAAAAACCGAGTGGGCGAATCAGATGCAAATAAGTATCCGTCCCCGCACATGTTCTCGAAATATTTCCCGTATTTGCCGGGATTTCTGGTTGAAAAAGTACTATATGATTTGCCAATCCGTTCACCTTATTCCTATTAAATTCTTCGCCCGCATAATTTCTGCGAGCACTTCTTTGTCCTCGTCGTGTGCTTTTTGCAACGCTTCTTTGGCTTCTTCTCCGCCAATTTTACCAAGCGCCCAAGCTGCCGTCCCACGAATAACTGGCCGCGTGTCTTCCGTCATACACCGAATCAACTCGGGCACCGCGGTCTTATCTTTATAGCGCGCCAACACAATAATCGCATTGCGTTGAATGGGCTTTTTGCCGCGCCACGAGCCTGCCATCGGTCCGAATTTTGCCTTAAATTCTTTGTTCGAAATCGAAAGAAGTGGCTTTAATTCAGGCTTCACAAGTTCAGGATCTGGCTCCATCGCCTCATGGAAATGAAAGTCATGTCCGCGGTTGTAAGGGCAAACCACCTGACACGTGTCGCAACCATATAACCGATTATGCAACACATCGCGATATTTTTCATCCAAAAAGCCTTTCGTCTGGCTCAAATAACTCAAACAAATCTTCGGGTTCATCTTTCCTTCGCCGAGCAAACTGCCAGTAGGACAAGCTTCGACGCACTTATTACAATCCCCACACAAGTCCCCCATCGGCTTATCCGGCGCCAAAGGTAAATTCGTCACCATCTCACCCAAATAAATAAAAGAACCGAATTCCGGCGAAATAAGCAACGTATTCTTGCCCCGCCAACCAAGTCCTGCGCGTTCAGCCACCGCAACGTCCGAAAGCTCTCCCGTATCGACCATTGATTTAAACCGCGCCTCCGGAACAAGCTCCGTAATAAAAGTCTCTAATTTCGCCAACTTCTCACGCAACACCGTATGATAATCCGTCCCCCACGATGCCCGTGAAAAAACACCACGACGCGCTTCCTTACGACTCACAGGCTCCTCTTTCATCTTCGAAGGATATGCCAGTGCAATCGCAATAATCGACCGCGGTGCATCAAAAATAAGGTCAGGATACACCCGCTCATCGATGTTTGGGTGCTCAAACCCCGTCAACACGTCCTCTTTCACGGCGACTTCCAACCTAGCCTTCAACTCCAAAAAAGGATCAGCCGAAGCAAATCCTATTTTTTGAATACCTATTTCGTTCGCGTATTGGATAATGTCTTGTTTTAACTGCTTCATATCTATATTTTGCAAGGTTTGCACCTCGGTTCTTAGATTTAGTCTTCGCTATCTTTGTCTTCCATAAAAGTCATTGTTACATAAAAAAGGCCCAGCGTCATGTTCTGGGTGGTTTGGTTTCGCGCTCCAGTTTTTGTCGGAGCTAAACGAGCCGATTCAGCTTTTCAAATAATAAAACGCAATGCTTCGCTTATAAAGTTCGAAACACTGCGTTGATAACATATTTAAGAGCGGGTGATGAGAATCGAACTCACGACAACAGCTTGGAAGGCTGTAGTTTTACCACTAAACTACACCCGCATAGTTTAGAACAAGTTGTTCTAGCAACATTTAATATATTATCACTACTAGGCAGGTTTGGCAAGGGGTTTTTGAAATTTTTTTTTAGTTATTTGTGATTCGGATAGATTTCTATCATTTTATCGCTAATTTTTATAACACTTCATAACTTTGGTAACTTAAATGCAGGTAATTTTTAAAACTTATTTCCTACCCTGTTCATTCTTTTTTCACATTTCCCAGCTACACTTGATTTATTAGCAAATGAAGGAAGTGATGGAAATGGTGAAGAAACGACGGATTGATTGGTTTTTGATAGGGATTGCAGTGCTTGCTGCTTTCTTAAATTTCTGGGGTGTTTGGAACGATGATGCGGTGAACCCCTACTACACAGCCGCGGTGACAAGTATGACGGAAAGTTGGTCGAATTTTTTCTACGGAGCGTTTGATCCTTCGGGGTTTGTAACGGTGGATAAGCCGCCTGTTGCGCTCTGGCTACAAACGATTAGTGCACTTATTTTTGGTATTCATGGTTGGAGCGTTATTTTACCGCAAGCTCTTGCTGGGGTTGGCTCGGTCTTATTGCTTTATTTTTTAGTAAAACCGACGTTTGGCTCTTGGGCGGCTCGGATTGCAGCGCTTGTAATGGCTACGACGCCGATTGCAGTGGCGGTTAGTCGGACAAATAATGTTGATAGCATTCTTGTTTTCACATTATTACTCGGTGCTTGGGCGCTATTCAAAGCCGTGAAAAAAGGCAAAATCGGCTTTTTATTACTAGCTTTTGTATTAATTGGCGTTGGTTTTAATGTAAAAATGTTACAGGCGTATATGGTCGTGCCAGCGTTCTTACTCTTCTACCTCATCGCCGCAAAATTGAATTGGAAGAAAAAAATTGTACATCTCGTTATTGCTTTAGTGATGATGCTTGGTGTGTCTGTTTCTTGGGCAGTCATTGTCGATAATACATCGGCCAGCTCGCGGCCTTATATTGGCAGTAGTCAAACAAACTCTGTCTTGGAATTGGCATTTGGCTATAATGGTATGGAGCGCCTTCTAGGTCAAGAAACCGGTAAAAATAATGGTTTTGGTGGTGATAATTCACAAATGACGCCTCCTAACTCGCGTTCTGGTTCTTATAGCATTGCGCCAGATGCAAATGCAGAAAGCGGACAAAATAATATGTCAGGCCAACCGCCAACACCTCCAAATGGTGGTATGCACGGTGGCGGACCTGGTGGTTCAAATAGCAAAAACGGCGGTGGCCCTGGTGGTCAAGGCGGCGGTAACGGCTCTAAAATGATGGGTAGTACTGGCATGTTTGGTACTGGAACAGCTGGGCCATTGCGACTTTTCCAAACAGCTCTTGGAGATCAAATTAGTTGGCTCCTTCCAATGGCATTGTTCGGTATTGCGGCCATCTTTATCGCTAGTTGGCGCCGGACACGACGGTTCTTCCAATGGGATACAGCACAAAAAGAAATGTTTTTCTGGGCGGCTTGGCTCGTTCCTGTCGCGGGATTTTTCAGTATTGCAGGATTCTTCCATCATTATTATTTAATTATGCTGGCTCCCGCGATTGCGGCTTTGACGGGCGCAGGATTCATGGCACTTTTAAATCTGTATCGTAAAAACACAGGTGTGCCGGGTTATCTGTTGCCTAGTGCAGTGGCGATTACGACTGGCTTGCAAATGTTCTTTATCGCGCAATATTCAATCCCTGGCATGAGTGTCATCGGTATCCTTGGGCTTGGTTTGGCGGCAACGTTATTTATTATAAAAGCCAAACAACCCGTGTGGACGTCATGGGTTGCAGTCGCTTCACTTATTGCACTGCTACTCGCACCGATGTATTGGGCACTGACGCCAATGATGTACGGCGGTAACAGCTCGCTTCCTGAGGCTGGACCTCAATTAAAAACAAGTGGTGGTGGAGCTTTCTCAGATGCCTCCGTCAATGAAACGCTCATTTCCTACTTGGAAAAAAACAGCGCGGATACAGAGTTCCTATTCGGTACCACCAATGCCTCCACAGCAGCGCCATACATTATTAAAACCGGTAAATCGGTCATGGCACTCGGTGGCTTCAACGGGACAGATCCAATTTTGACAGTAAAAGAATTGAAACAAATGATTAAAGATGGCAAAATTAAATATTTCTATCTCCCATCCAACAATAAAGGCAGTAGTTCTGATGTCGTGACTTGGATTGAGAAAAATGGTACAAAAGTAGATAGCTCAAAATGGGGCGGCGAAACAACATCCACAGACGCAACAACAAGCGCATCAACAAAACAAGACGGCGGTAGAATGCAAGGCGGACCTGGTGGACAATCAGGCGGCACGCTTTACAAACTTAACTAAAAGGAGGGTCTCAAATGACAAAAAAAATCTCTGTAGTCATCCCACTTTATAATGAAGAAGCCGTCATTGAGCAAACTTACAAACGGCTAAAAGATGTGATGGAGACGCTAACCATGGATTACGAACTCCTTTTTGTGAACGATGGTAGCAAAGATAAAACGTTGCAACTTGTTCAAGCGCTTAGTTTCGCAGATAAGCACGTGAAGTGTCTCGCTTTTTCACGAAATTTCGGACATCAAATCGCGATTACCGCGGGGGACGGATTATGCAAGCGGCGATGCTGTTGTGGTCATTGACGCAGATTTGCAAGACCCACCCGAACTCATCCCCGAGATGATTCAAAAATGGCAAGACGGTTTCGATGTTGTTTATGCGAAGCGAATCAAGCGAAATGGCGAATCGTTTTTCAAGAAATGGAGCGCTAAAATGTTTTATCGAACATTGCATCGACTAACAGATGTGGAGATTCCCGTTGACACCGGGGATTTCCGCCTTATGGATAAGAAAGTGTATACCGAGCTAAAAAAAAATCAATGAGAAAAATCCATTCGTTCGAGGCTTGGTAAGTTGGCTTGGTTTTCAACAAGTAGCTTTAGAATATGAGCGGGAGGAACGCGCGGCTGGTGAAACGAAATACCCACTGAAAAAAATGATAAAACTATCACTCGATGGCCTCACCTCTTTTTCCCATCAGCCGTTAAAAATAGCGAGTTATGCGGGAGTCGCGTTATCTATCATCGGCTTCATCTACATGCTAGTTGTGCTTTTCCAAACAATCTTCACAGCGACAACTGTCAACGGCTGGTCTTCGATTATTATTATTCAGCTTCTGTTTAGCGGATTTGTTCTGATTATTTTAGGCATGATTGGTGAATATATCGGCAGAATTTACGATGAAGTGAAGGATCGGCCTTTGTATATCGTCGAAGCAAGTTATGGGTTTGAGCAACAAGAAACCGTGCGCTGGCTGAATCAACAACGGAATGAAGGATAACAGAAGCAGTTTTTCGTCAGTATGTACTGGCGGGAAACTGCTTTTATGTTGCCTAATAGCTTAGAACTGCATTTTTACGGGTATTGTGAGAAAATAATAAAAAAAGTAATGGAAGTCAGGTGGAACGCGTATGATGGATATGTATAACTCGGTGAAAGAGTTTTTTTCTTATGAAAATATAATGCAGTGGATGCAGTCATATCGGGCATTTGGTCCTTTATTAGCGTTTTTTCTCCCCTTTATTGAAGCTTTTCTGCCCTTTTTACCATTTTCTTTATTCGTTATCGTAAATGTTAGCGCGTACGGTTTGTTTTGGGGGTTCACCATTTCGTGTTCTGCTGCGATATTAGGAAGTTTATGTGTATTTTGGATTGTTCGGAAGTTTGGACAGACACGATTTTTGCATTTTTTGACGAATCATAAACATGTTCGTAAAGTGATGGATTGGATTGATGAGCATGGTTTTGGCCCGATTTTTATTTTGCTTGTTATGCCGTTTACGCCTTCTTCTGCGGTGAACGTTGTCGCTGGGCTTTCAGAAATTCGGTTTTTCCAGTTTTTGATGGCGTTGATTGGTGGGAAAGTGATTAAGGTTTTCGCGATTAGTTATATCGGTTATGATTTGCGAGATATGATTGAACATCCGGTGAAATTGCTTGTTTTAGTTATTATCGTTGTGATTTTATGGTTTGTCGGCAAGCGATTGGAACGCTGGATGAGTTCGAAAAAGACAGGAGGACATAATGAGCATTCATGAGCTATTTTTTCATATTCATTATTGTAATGGCGGGAAATATCGACAATTTAGGACCTTGACGCGAAAAATAACACGCACACTGCAACATCATGAGTTGGTTTTAGTGACTGGTGGCGCTGGTAAATATGAAACAGCAGGTAAAGTGCTACCTTTTCATGAAGGAATGCTTTTTTATATTGCACCAAATGTGCGGCATTCTTTAGAAACAAGCGAGGCCTCTCCGGCTTCTTTTTTAACGGTACATTTCAGTTATGCGCGGGTCGGATTTACAGATGCGAATTGGACCATTCAGCCTGAACCAGCTTTACTTAGCCTCCCTCCTGTTTCAGTGCTACACGATTATTATTCCGTCAGCGATACTTTCGAAAAATTGGTTGCTAATTGGCACGCGAAGTTGCCCGGTTATGAATTCGTGAGCAAAACGTTACTGCAACAACTGCTCATAACGATTGAAGAAAATGTACGAAAACAACATAAAAATTACGCAACCAGTCTAAAAATCGAAAAAGTCATTGATTATATGCGACAGCATCTTCATACAAGCGTCACATTGGAGGAATTAGCGGATTTGGTTCAACTATCACCGACTTACTTATCGCGGCTTTTTAAAGAAACGACAGGTTATTCAGTCATCGCTTTCTTTAATAAAATCAAAATAGATCGAGCAAAGGAGCTCATGATGGATGGCACGAAAAAAGTAAAGGAGCTTGCGAATCAGCTCGGATTTCATGATGAATTTTATTTTAGCAGGCTTTTTAAGCAACAAGAAGGAGTGAGTCCCACCGAATATTATCATAAAAATATCCATGGTTTTTAATATTGTGCATGGAATATAGCCAATTTCCCCTTTATAATGAAGTTGTTATTGTCTAAGATAACAAAAGGAGATGGAACGCATGCCGATTTGGAAACGAAACTTAATTGTTTGTTGGTTTGGCACATTTGTGACCAGCATCGGGATGAGTCAAATTGCTCCGGTTTTACCGCTTTACATAAAGCATTTGGGAATTGAGAACGCAGGAGAAGTGGCGCAACTTTCTGGACTAACATTTGGAATTACGTTTATTATGTCCGCTATTTTTTCACCGATTTGGGGACAGGCAGCGGATCGTTTTGGTAGAAAGCCGATGCTACTCCGAGCTAGTTTTGGTATGGCGATTATTATTGGTTGCATGGGATTTACGCACAATGTGTATGAATTAATCGCGCTACGGACTTTGCAAGGCGTTGTGACTGGGTTTGCGACAGCTTGTACAGCACTTATTGCGACACAAGCCGATAAATCGCACGCAGGTTGGGCGCTTGGAACGCTATCTACTGGTGGGATTACGGGTTCGCTACTGGGACCATTAGTTGGCGGTTTCATTGCCGAACATTTTGGCTTGCAAAATATCTTTTTCATTACTGGTGGATTATTGTTCGTAGCTTTTATTTTGACCGCTTTGTTTGTGAAAGAAGACTTCAAACGAACAGATACAAAAGTGATGAAAACAAAAGAAGTTTGGCAGGCTTTACCCAATAAAAGTTTTATCATCACGATGTTTATTACTTTTTTCATGATAACACTAGCGCTGTATTCTGTAGAACCAATTATTACTGTCTATATACAACAACTTTCGTCTGGGACTTCGCACATCGCCTTGCTTTCTGGTTTAGCATTTTCTGCATCTGGACTTGCGAGTATTATTGCTGCGCCTCGCCTCGGCAAACTTTCCGACAAAATTGGCGCACAACGCGTGATCTTTGTTGCCCTCATCGTCGCAGGTATCGTCTTTATTCCGCAAGCTTTCGTCAAGAGCCCGTGGGAACTTATCGCCCTGCGCTTCGTACTTGGACTGGCCGTTGCAGGACTCAATCCTTCCGTCAACATCCTCATCAAAAAACTAACGCCATCCGAGTATACCGGTCGAGTATTCGGAATTACCAATTCTGCAAGTTATTTAGGCGTGTTTACAGGTTCTATTTTAGGTGGGCAAATCGCTTCTTCTCTCGGCATCTCCTACGTTTTCTTCATCACGAGTGCCCTACTTTTGGCAAATGCAGTATGGGTGTATTTTAAAGTGTATAAAAAATTAAATGCGAGAGAAATTCGCATGAATCAGACATTAAAGGAGCAAAAATAATGCAAATAAAAGTTGAAAAAACAGCACTAGTTTTAATTGATTTACAAAATGGGATTCTGAGCCGTAACTGCGCTCCGTATACAGCGGAAGAAATTATCGGACGAGCAAAAGCATTAGTGAAAGCATTCACTGAAAAAGGTGGCTTTGTAGTGCTTGTTCGTGTTTCTACACTCGACGGCAAGGATATGTTACATCCGAGCACAGATGTTCCCGCTACACAATCTATCGAGCTACCAGAAGGCTGGGACCAAATCGTACCTGAGTTAGCCGAAATACCTGGAACGTATACACTCACAAAACGCCAATGGGGTGCGTTTCATGGCACAGATTTAGATGTACAGTTACGTCGCCGTGGTATTGATACGATTGTTCTTGGTGGCGTATCTACTGGTATCGGTGTTGATATGACTGCCCGCGAAGCTTTCCAATTAGGTTACAATCAATTTTTCGCAGAAGACGTTATGGGAGCCGCTGATAAAGAGATGCATGATTATGTTCGCACGAATATTTTTCCACGCATCGGTCGCGTACGCTCTAGTGACGACATTATTTCTTACCTATAAAAATAAGGCTACCAATTCCCAAAAATCAGGAGTTGGTAGCCTTATTTTATACGTAGAAAAAGTCGTGTGGTGCGATTGTCTTTCCTTGAATGTTCAAGAATTTTAGTATATCCTGCCATCTACCGCTTTCTGGATAGCAAGTCGCCAAGTCTACTTTTTGCGCCTCGTTCGTTGGATTTACTATAAACATATGCCAGCTATCACCAGTCATATAACGAATCACACCAAACAAATTATTTAATGAGAATGGATAGTAGTCTCCTTTTCGCAATGCTTCTGTCGTATTTCGCAACTGAATCGCCTCACGGAAAAAGCCACTAATTTCCTCATCTTCGCGTCCCCATGGATAGAACTTACGGTTGTCTGGGTCGGCACCGCCCGTTAGTCCTGCCTCATCGCCATAATAAATACAAGGCACACCTGGCAAAACCATCAACATATAGATTGCCAACCGCAATTTTGCTTTGTCTTCATGTAACATTGTCAAAATACGCGCCGTATCATGTGTCCCGATATTATTCAAATTCGCTGCCAATGCTTCTGTGGGGTAGTTTTCTTTAATTCCCATCGTTTTTAGCGTCGCCTGTTTCGTCGTTATTTGACCATTTAGCAAATCAATAATGACTTGGCGAAACGGATAGTTCATCACACCTTGCAACATACCACCTTCTAAATAATGACGCCGCTGATCATAGGCAATTTTGTTCGTCGCATCTTCCCAAACTTCTCCAATCAATACACGGTCTGGATATTTCATCAACGTCTGGCGAATCCCTGCAATAAAAGCGTCCGGCAACTCATCAGCAACATCTAAACGCCAGCCAGCAGCGCCCCGCTCGGTCCAATAATCAATTACGCTATCCTTTCCTGCGTAAATCATCTCCTGAAATGACTTGCTTTCCTTATTCACCACAGGCAAATTGCTCACGCCCCACCACGCATCATATTTTTCCGGAAAATGTTGAAATGTAAACCAGTGATAATACGGCGAATCGACACTTTGATACGCACCCAAAGAATCGAAATGACCGTACCGATTAAAGTACAAACTATCCTCCCCAACATGATTAAATACACCGTCCAAAATAATACGCATGCCTAATTCTCCAGCTTTTTGAATTAGTTCCGTCAATATCGATTCATCGCCAAACATCGGATCAATTTTTTTGTAATCAGATGTATCGTATTTATGATTGCTCTTCGCTTCGAAAATTGGACTTAAATAAAGACCAGAAATCCCAAGTTCCTTCAAATATGTCAGTTTTTGCGTAATGCCCTCTAAGTTGCCACCGTAAAATTCCCAGCGCAATATCTCTCCCTTGTCGTTCTTAATATAATACGGTGTATCTTCTTTCCGCGCATAAATAAACGAATCCGGCTTCGGTTCACGCACCATATCATCCGCATTATAAAACCGATCCACAAAAATATGATAAAAAACTGCGTCCCGATACCATTCTGGCGCCTGATCCGCATACTCAAAACACGTCAACTGATACGTACACATATCATGATAGTTCTCCGTGAAAAAGCCTTCTCCACCATGCAAATCCCGATTATTAAAATAATACGTCGTTCTCGTCTGCGTATCAAAGTTTTGCTGAATCTTAAAATAATAAAAATATAAGCCCGTCTCTGCGTACGGTTGGAATTCTACTTCATAAACGCCATTTTCCGTGTGCTTCATTTCAAGACTTTGCTCACCCATCCCGTCTTTATGGATTTTGAGCTCTACTTTTGAAACGTAAGGAAGCGCGACGTCGATTCTAAAATCTACCGTCGCGCCTTGCTTCACTGCACCGAAAGGTCGTTTATATCGCTCATTCCATGAATCAAATACAACTACCTTTGCCATT
The DNA here is from genome assembly GCF_000525995.1 of Paenilisteria riparia FSL S10-1204. GTDB lineage: Bacteria > Bacillota > Bacilli > Lactobacillales > Listeriaceae > Listeria_A > Listeria_A riparia. The sequence continues at coordinate 96,447 of NZ_AODL01000013.1, forward strand.
CTCCTAACTTCCTCTCGTTACAGGTTTTTATTATGATGGACATTCCAAATTTCATCCGCATAATGCATTATTGTATAATCCGATGAAAACTCCCCAGCATGCGCAATATTCAATAGCGACATCTGATTCCATTTTTTGCGATCCGTATACAAACTATCAATTCGTGACTGTGCCGCAACATATGAGTCATAATCCTTCAGCACAAAATATTCATCGTTATATTTCAGCAATGAATCAAAAATCTCCTGTCCCTCTGCCTCAATATTTGGTATCGTTCCATCTACTAATGCGTCAAGACAACGTTTTAAGCGAGGGTTATGATTATAAATATCGTGCGAATGGTAGGAATGCGAATCATAAAAATGATACAATTCTGCTTCTTGCATACCAAATAGTAACATGTTCTCATCCCCGACTTTATCGCGAATTTCAACATTAGCCCCGTCGAGCGTTGCAAGCGTAATCGCGCCATTTAACATTAATTTCATATTACTCGTCCCTGATGCTTCTTTCGTAACAAGCGAAATCTGTTCACTGATGTCTGCAGCTGGAATTATTTTTTCAGCTAGTGTCACGCCGTAATTCTCTACGAACACCACTTTGATTTTATTATTAATCGACGTATCGTTATTGATTAAGTCAGCAACAGCGTTTATAAGCTTAATAATTTCTTTGGCATATGAATAACTAGGCGCTGCTTTTGCACCAAAAATGAAGACGCGCGGCACCATTTCTTGCTCTGGCGTAGGGCCTTCTTTTAATTTCAAATATAACGATAAAATATGCAAGACATTTAATAATTGGCGTTTATACGCGTGAAGTCTTTTAATTTGAACATCAAATACAGCATGCGGATCAATCTCAATTCCCATCGTTTCTTTTACATACTCCGCTAGGCGCATCTTATTGTCTAGCTTCACCTGCTCCAATTTATCCAATAAAACAGAGTCCTCTTTAAAGGCCTTTAATAAGTAAAGCTCGTTTGGCTTCTTCTTCCACTCCGTACCAATATAATCACTAATTAAATCGCTCAAGCCTTCATTGCTTAGCAGCAACCAACGACGATGCGTGATTCCGTTTGTCTTATTATTAAATCGCGCTGGAAATGCTAAATAAAAATCATGCAACGCTTTTTCCTTCAGAATTTCTGTATGCAATTTAGCAACACCGTTAATACTATGGCTACCAATAATTGCTAAATGCGCCATATGAATGATGCCATCTTGAATAATCGACGTACGCCAAGTAAACTGCGCTCCATAAAGCAGGGTCATACTTTCAATATGGCGACGATTGATTTCGCAAATAATTTGATAAATCCGTGGAACTAGCTCCGCAACCATATGTTCTGGCCATTTTTCCAAAGCCTCCGCCATAATCGTATGGTTTGTATAAGAACATGTCTTCATCGTAATCGCCCAAGCCGCTTCCCATGTCAATCCCTCTTCGTCTAGCAAAAGTCTCATCAATTCAGGAATACACATCGTTGGGTGTGTATCATTAATATGAATCGAAATATTCTCCGCTAAATGTTCCATTGGCACACCAAGCTTCCGATAGTAACGTAAAATACTTTGCACACCAGCCGACACGAAAAAGTACTCTTGCTTCAGACGCAACATCCGCCCATCATAACTCGAATCATCTGGATACAGCATATCAGAAATGTTATGAATCGACTTCCGCATACCTTCCGAAGAATAGTCCACCTCCGCGCTCGCCGGAATTTCAGCTGACCAAAGTCGTAAATTATTCACCGTATCATTTTCATAACCAGTCATCGCAGTATCATAAGGCACCGCCAAGACATCTTGCGTATTCCTATAAGTAGGAACAATTTGGCCTTCCTCATTCTCTTCTAAGTGCACTTGCCCATAAAATCGTACCGTTTCTGCCTTATTTTCGCGCCTTGTTTCCCACACATTTTCATGACGCAACCAGTTATCTGGTAACTCGACTTGATACCCATTAACAAATTTTTGCCTAAACAAACCATGACGATAGCGAATACCATTCCCATTTCCTGGAACATCACATGTGGCCATCGAATCCATAAAACAAGCCGCCAGACGTCCAAGACCGCCATTTCCAAGACCTTGATCTGATTCCACTTCTTCTAAATGCGTGAAATCAACACCTAAATCTGCCAATCCTTCACGAACCGTGTCCAAAATACCGAGATTCAATAGATTACTTTTTAATAATTTTCCTGGAAGAAACTCGATGGAAAAATAGTAAACTTGTTTCGCTTGATTCTGTTGATATTCTCTCTTAGTCTGCATCCAGTTTTGAGCCGTGTACTCTTTCACCACACTACCCAATGTGATGTATTGCTCCAATGGCGTTAAATCGTGTACTTCCGTCGCATAAAGACTCGTAAGCGCGCGATTGTATTCTTTTTTAAACTGTTCCTTACTAATTTCCAATCTAATTCCTCCTCGAACTAAGGTTTGTAAAATTTGTATCTGTCATTTTTAAAACTAGTATTCCTCGTAAATACCCTTGTATTTTTCAGCTGAAACTTTCCAGCTGAAATCTTTGGACATAGCTTGTTTTACTAATTTATTCCAGACGTCAGGACTTTTCGAATAAACATTGATGGCCATTTCTAATACTTTTCTAAAAACCGCAGCATCATAATTGTTAAAACTAAAACCAGTTCCTTCACCCGTGTACTGATTGTATGGTGACACAGTATCTTTCAAACCGCCCGTCTCATGTACGACAGGAAGCGTCCCGTATCGCATCGCAATCAATTGCGAAATCCCGCACGGCTCAAACCAAGAAGGCATTAACAACATGTCCGCCGCCGCATATAACTGCTGCGCAAAACCAATATCAAACGTCATATTCGCCGACATTTTCTCTGGATAAATGTATTCGAAAAACGGGAATGCCTCTTCAAATTCACGTTCGCCCAAACCAAGAATCGCAATCTGCACATCTTTTTGCAATAGAGCGTCCAGATTATCGACAAGCAAATGGCACCCTTTCTGATGCGTCAGGCGGGAAACCATAATAATGAGCGGAACATCTGGGCGAACCGGCAAGCCTAGCTTTGCCTGCATCGCCGCCTTGTTCGCCGCTTTCCCAGACAAATCCGTCGCGCTAAAATGGTTCGGAATAAGCGGGTCACTCTCTGGGTCATTCAAATCCTGATCAATCCCATTCAAAATTCCCGTCAACTTCCAAGCATTTGCACGAAGCAGTCCGTCAAGCCGTTCTCCATACATCGGTGTCTGAATCTCCTCCGCATAACTCGGGCTCACCGTCGTAATCCGGTCTGCATACTGAATCGCACCCTTCATAAAGTTCACATCATCATAGTATTTAATCCCGTCCTCATGCCACGTCTGCATCCCAATCCCAAGTAATTCCTCCAGCACACGCGGTGAATAAATCCCTTGAAACTGCAAATTATGAATCGTAAGCACCGTCTTAATTCCACGATAAGCCTCAATCCAGTGATACTTATCCGCCAGAAGCAGCGGAATAATCCCCGTATGCCAGTCATTCACATGAATCCAGTCCGGAATAAAATCAATTTTTTCCATCATTTCACAAACTGCCATCGAGAAAAACGCATAACGCTCCGCATCGTCATAATCCCCGTACACATTCGGACGGTTAAAATAATACAAATTATCGATAAAGTAAAACGTCACACCGTCACGCATCAACGTTTTCACACCACAAAACTGTTTGCGCCAGCCAACGTCCACCGTAAATTGCGTCACATCCTCCATCTCATTCTTGAATTCATCCGCCATCTTCGTATGAAATGGTAACACTACGCGAATATCTACACCTTGCTTCACTAATTCTTTTGGCAACGCGTAAGCCACGTCCGCTAAACCACCGACTTTCACAAAAGGAAAGACTTCCGCCGCTGCAAACAAAACTTTCATTGCTGTACCTCCGCCTCTTTGTTGCATTCGATATGCTCATCTTTTCTAACCACAATCGGCTCATCTTTCGTACCAATCAATCTCACACCTGGTGCAATAACGCTCTTCTTATCCGCGATTACATATTCCAAATGCGCCCCAGCACCGACTTTTGCACCTTGCATAATCATCGAATGACGTACCTGCGCGCCTTCTTCCAAAAGCACATTCCGGAAAATCAGCGAATGCTCCGCCGAGCCACGTAATAAGCAACCGTTCGCTACAAGACAATCCACAATATCCGATTCCTCCGCATAAAATGTCGGTACTTCATTTTTGGCCTTTGTGTGGATTTTCTGATTTTCTTGGAAAAGCGCCGCCAAATTACGGTCATTCAGCATATCAAAATTGCCCTCAAAATATGATTTCGTCGAATAAATTTGGCGCATATAGCCCGTGTACTCAAAACCACTCGCATTCGTATGCGCAACAGCTTGCTCCATCACCGCATCTAATGAAAAATCGCGTCCTGTTTCCCGATAATTTGCAATCAGTTTCAATAATAACTCTTGCTTCAATAAATATATCTCCAGACTAAGCGCGCTATTCTCCTCAATAGTCTCCCCTTTTGGTATAGGTGTACTTTCCGAAATATGACCCGCGGCATCCAATGTCAAAACGTCCAACTGTTCATGATCTTCCGCATCAATTGCACTCACCAACCGCTTATAAACCACTGTCACATCCGCATCCTGCTGCTTATGGTGCTGCAAAATCGATTTCACATCAATATTACAAACCATCTTGCTTCCCATAATCACCACATACTCCGTCGCTGATTTTGTCAAGAAGTTCAAACTATTATCATAATTCTCCTGCGAAAAATCATCCGAATTCCGCTCATCAAACACGAATAAACCACCATACATCGTATTCAAATCCCATTCTTTACCACTCCGAATATGGTCAAACAACGATCGGTTATTCTCATTTAAAAACATCGCAATCGTATTAATACCAGCATTCGTCATATTAGAAAGCGGAAAATCAACTAACCGATATCGGCACGCAAATGGCATTGCCGCAAGTGGCCGATTTCTAGTCAAAGGTTGCAAACCCATTTTGTTTTCCGATAGATTTAAGATTCCACATATTTTATTAGTCTTCATCTTCAGACACCCCAATCATCGCATAGTGACCAACAACTTCAATGTCATCCTCACCAATAATTTCAACATTATCCGCTATCTGTGCATTTTCGCCAACAATAACGCGTTTTAGCACTACATTCTTCCCAATGACCGCATTTGGCATGACCACACTATCTTCAATCACACTATTTTCCCCAACATTGACATTTTGCGATAAAATCGAATGTTTCACACGCCCATTAATATAGCAGCCATCCACAATCAGTGCATTTTTCACATCCGCCTGTTTCGTAATATGCTGTGGCGGTGCAATCGGGTTTTTCGAATAAACACGCCATTCGCGATCACGAATATTCAACTCATGACACGGATTAATAAACTCCATATTCGCTTCCCAAAGACTCGAAATCGTTCCAACATCTTTCCAATAACCCGAAAAACGATATGCAAACAAATTCTCTCCATTGCTCAAATACGCTGGCACAATATTTTTACCAAAGTCACTCATATCAATGTCTTTCGTCTGCGCTTCTTTCAAATACTGTTTCAACAAACTCCATTTAAAAATATAAATTCCCATCGACGCCAAATTACTCTTCGGCGTTGCAGGCTTCTCTTCAAACTCAATAATGCGATCTGTGCTATCCACATTCATAATGCCAAACCGTGAAGCTTCCTCGATTGGCACTTCAATAACAGCAACCGTGAGCGCCGCATTTTTTTCCTTATGGTAATCTAACATTTTTTCATAATCCATTTTGTAAATATGGTCACCTGACAAAATCAAAACATATTCCGGATTATGGCTATCAATAAAGCCCACATTTTGGTGAATCGCATGCGCCGTTCCTTTAAACCACTTCTCACCTTCCAAACTAAGATGCGGTTGTAAAATCGTCACACCACCACTTTTATAATCTAAATCAAAATACGAGCCGTCCCCAATATGGTCATTTAACTCAAGTGGCTGATATTGCGTCACAACGCCAACTGTATCAATACCCGAATTCGAGCAATTACTCAATGAGAAATCGATAATACGGTATTTCCCCCCAAATGAAACAGCTGGTTTAGCCATTGTTTTTGTTAAATCTCCAAGCCTTGAACCTTGTCCACCTGCTAAAATCATTGCAATCATGTCATTTTTCATAATCCATTGGGTTCGTCATTACAACGAAACCCTCTCACCGCCCTTTATGATATCCTTTTATTCTCTTTGGCTTAATTATAAGTACACTCATTGCTGGCAAAATAACTTCAATACTGTAAGGTAAGCCATTATGACCTTCCATGCTCGTTTTCATTTCCGGTTGTGCAAAATCCCATGTTCCTCCGAAATCTCGCGCCTCCGTATTCAGTAACTCCTCATAAATCCCCTCGTATGGAACGCCAATGCGCACACGCTGCCGCTCCACTGGCACAAAATTACAAGCCACTACTAGGAAATCCCGCGGTTTCACACCTTGACGAATAAATGTCAAAATCGACTCATCCCGATTATCCGCGTCTAAAATAGCCATTCCTTCTGGCTGATGATCTTGTTCAAAAAGCGCCTTATGACTCATATACAAAGCATTTAACGTCCGCACAAAAAACTGATATTGGTGATTCAAATCTTGATTCAAATCAGCCCATTCCAACTCCTCCGCGAACTTCCATTCCAAAAACTGTCCTATTTCATTACCCATAAAGTTCAACTTTTTCCCCGGATGCGTCATCAAAAACGCCTCAAGCGTCCGCAATCCTGCAAACTGGTTATAACGATCACCTGGCATCTTATGCATCATGGACTTCTTACCGTGCACCACTTCATCATGTGACAATGCCAAAATATAATTTTCCTTAAACATATACATAAATGAAAATGTCACCAGATTAAAATGGTCCTTACGAAACAATGGATCCATCTCAAAAAACTCCAAAATATCGTTCATCCAACCCATGTTCCACTTGTAATTAAAGCCAAGCCCATTTGCCTCCACAGGCTTCGTCACATTCGGGTATGCCGTACTTTCCTCTGCAATCATCAATATATCGGGATACCGCCTAAATACTTCCGTGTTCAACTTTTGCACAAAAGCAATGCCTGCCTTGTTCAAATTGTTTCCGTCCTCATTCGCTTCCCAATACCCGTCATCATAATCCAAATAAATCATGTTCGACACCGCATCCACACGCAATCCGTCCAAGTGACACATCTCAATCCAAAACAGCGCGTTCGAAATCAAAAAGCTATGCACTTCTGCCTTCGATAAATCAAAATTCAGCGTCCCCCAACGAACATTATCCGCCTGAAACGATTTCCAATACTCAAACTGAGGCGTACCATCAAAATAAGCAAGCGCATTATCATTCCGACAAAAATGTCCCGGCACCCAGTCCATAATTACGCCAATATTAGCCGCATGACACGCATCCACAAACCCCATGAACTCCTCAAGCGTCCCGTACCTCGCACTAAGCGCATAATATCCCGTAATCTGATACCCCCAAGATGCGTCTAACGGGTGTTCCATCAATGGCATAAACTCAATATGTGTATATCCCATCTCCACAACATAAGGAATCAACAACCCCGCCAATTCCGCAAAATTATAAAACTCCTGCTCCCCGTCACCTTTTGGCTTCCGCCACGAACCTGCGTGCACCTCATAAATATTGAGTGGCGACGCGTATACACTTCTTCGCTTCCGTTTCGCCATCCAGCGCCCATCCGTCCACTTAAAATCAGGCAACTTCGTAACCACAGCCGCATCTTTAGGGCGCAACTCAAACGCAAAACCATACGGATCCATCTTCAATTTCCGATTACCTTTCGCATCCTCCACCAGAATCTTATAATGCTGTCCCGGCTTCGCATCCGTCGAAAACCCTTCCCAAATTCCAGTCTCCCCAAGCAATGTCAATGAAAAACCCGTATCCCAATTACAAAAATCGCCAACAATCGCAATTCCCTTGGCATTCGGCGCCCAAACACGGAACGAAAATCCCTCATTGCCTTCCTTATCTCTTGCAAACTGACATCCCATTAGCTGATAACTTTGAAAGTAACTCCCAGTATTAAATAAATATGTATCCGCCTCTGACATGTTTCCAATCAGCAATTTATTGCTCACTTCATCACACCCTTTTTGAATAGTCTGTCTATTCATCTTATCGAAGCTATCACCGCTTATGCCGCATTCTGAAGAAGTTTTCAGGAAACAAAGCATTGTTTTCCATACATCTAATATACCAGATTTTCACTCCATTTGAAAATAATACCTCTAGTAATAAAATTAACATTTGCTCTTTTATAATCACGTTCTCTGCTACATATCAAAAAGAAAGAACGCAAACCACTTGGCCCACGCTCATTTCATCTTATTTAATAAATTAAATCTAGGAAATCTTCCAACGTAATATTTCCAAAATAGTGCTTAATATCTACACCTTGCAACGCCGTTTCGATAGCTTTTCGGTCATAATTCACACCGCGCAACTTATCCTCAATCTCCGTCACATCGCCGACACCAAAGAAATCACCAAAAATCTTCACGTCCGCTATCACACTTTTAACAACATCTAAGTGCACATCAATACCACCGACTGGAAAACGTTTCGTTCGTTCTAAATTAAACTTTGGTGACTTCCCATAATTCCAGTCCCAGTTATTATATCGTTTCTTAGAGATGGCAAGAATCTTCTCCCAATCGGCCTCCGTCAACACGTATTCCTTAACATCTTTCACATTTTCCACATTGAACAAATCAAGCAGCAATAAATCCCGAAATGCTTCGGTCGTCATTTTTTGCTCCATAAATTCCGAAATGTTAGCGACGCGGCTACGCACCGATTTAATGCCTTTCGACTCAATCTTATCCTTGCGTACTTTGAGTGAGGCCACGACATTATCCAAGTTCAAATCAAGCATCAACGTCCCATGCGAGAACATCTTGCCTTTCGTTGCAAATTGGGCGTTCCCAGACACTTTAAAATCATCAATCAAAAGATCATTTCGACCTTTCAACTCTGCATTCACGCCTTGTTTTTTCAATGCTTCCACAATTGGCTGTGTAAATTTGGCAAAGTTGTGGAACGAATCGCCGTCATCTTTCGTAATAAAGCTGAAATTCAAGTTCCCTTCATCATGGTACACCGCACCACCACCAGATAGGCGTCGCACGACTTTAATATTATTTTTAGCAACATATTCTGTATTAATTTCTTCAATCGTATTCTGGTTGCGCCCAATAATAATCGACGGCTGGTTAATATAAAAAAGCAACACCGGCTCGTCCAAATCAAGCTCCGTCAAAATAAATTCTTCCACCGCCAAATTAATCGTTGGATCTTTCACATTCTTATTATCTATAAAATACACGCCTTACTTCCTCCTTAAAACTCGATAATCAGGCCTTTTTCAGCCAATACGATTTGTCCTTTATATTCCGATGCAGCCTCAGCTTTCAATGTCGCCAGCTCGCCAAACTGCGGTAAATGCGTTAACAACAATGTCTTCACGCCCGCATCATGCGCAAGCTTGCCAACTTCCGTGCTCGCCATATGAATCTGACTTTTCCCAGCCAAATCCTGATAGAAATTCGTATCCGTCATCAACAAATCCGCATCCTTCGCAAAAGCAGTAAACGCCTCCTGATACGCCGAATCCGCCGTAAATACAAATGTCTTCCCGTTCGCCTCAATTCGCATTGCATAACAAACAACCGGATGCACCGTTTTTAAGAACGTAATCGTAAAAGGGCCAACCTTAAGCTCCTTGCTCGGATCATACGCAATGCCTTCCGACACGTTCGGCATAGATAAATAAGAAAACCCACGAGCATCTTCATCATGTCCATAAATCGGCAACACGGGCACATCTTCGTTCATCCCACCAATCAACCGATAATGCTGCAAAATCCCGACATCCGCCACATGATCCGGATGATAATGCGAAATAATCGCCGCATCAATCGTATTTGGGTCCACATAATTTTGCATAATAGAAACGGCGCTAGCACCAATATCAATCAATAACTTAAATCCGTCCTCTTCTAATAAGTAACTAGACGTCCCTTCATCCACTTTCGGATAACCGCCCCAATGACCAAACACAGTCAACTTCATGACCCCACGTCCTCTCTCGAATTGGTTTACTAGTTTATCATACACTAAAATCAGCACAGATAACAGATTTTGCGACTAAAAAAAGCGCACACCATTTCTGGAGATACGCTTTATTTTGTAGACGCTTTATATGAATACTCTCACTAACCGAAACGTAATATAAGAAACTTGCGTGTGCATAAAACGTTCCATCATTTTAAGCTATTATACTTTGTTAAATCAATGGTTTCACAAACATTCTTCGTTTCCATTTTAAGTCAAGCAGTTCAGACGCCACTTCTCCATCTTTCTCCCACGTGATTTTAAATGTTGTACCATCCTCTAAATCTTTTTTTCTAGGTGGATTATAATACGTTTCATTTATCCACCGATTTTTTCATTAAAATTACCGGCTTCTACAGCTAATATTTCTCTATCGAATAATGGATATGTTTCTCACCTTCTAGCTGTTCTATTTTCAACAATCTAACATTTGATTTCGTAAATTAACCAAAATAAAAGTAATTCAACTTAAATCTATACGCAAAAAAAGCGCAAGAACAATTATATCGTCCTTGCGCTTCTTTGCACACCATAAATCTAATTTCTAGTTAATTCCTGTAACATCTACTAAAGATATGTTAGAGAAATTAACAATACCTGAAGTTAGCAGACCATAACCGCCTAGCTCTACAAAGTATACCGTAGTACTTGTTGTGGTGGCCGTGAAATTTAGTGTAGTCAGTGTTCCTGTAGGTTGTTTCCAACCACCAGTTAATGTTCCTCTATCGGCTGCCAATGTTTGCCCTGTGGATATTTGCGAACCAGATATAACAGTGGCGTTGTAATAGCCATGCCCACCGTCTGTCGCTACATATTTAAAGCTATACTGGTGTCCTGGAATGGTGGCTACTGTCTGTGCCAGTAAACCTGCATGATTTGCGCCCGATTTCATGTCAACAGAGCCGTTACCATTTGGTTTAATATCCATTTGTGGGCCTAATATTCCTTTGCTTACAGTCGTCCAAGTACCGACTGCGCCACTATAGTTATACAGGTTATCTGCTTGTGTTCCTATTGCCCCTGTATATGCGGTTTCGCCCCATTGGCCTAATCCGTTAAACTCTGGGTTGACAATCATGTTCTCGCCATTGACTCTAACCGTGATTGTTTTGCTGATGTTACTACCATCTGTTGTAGTCACCGTGATAGTTGTTCCGCCACCTTTTTTAGCTACCCAGTTGCCATTTGCATCTACTGTAATGATGTTTGTGTCATTCGATGTGTAGGTTAGTTTTTTATTGGTTGCGTTCGTTGGCAGTACTGTTGCATCAACTTTACCTGTGTCGTTAACGTCTGCTGTAATGTTAGTTGCTGCTAATGTGATGTCTGTCGCTAGTATAACTGGATCTGTTACTGTTACATTGACTGTTTTCGTGATGTTCGAGCCATCTGTTGTTTTCACTGCAATCGTTGTTGTTCCTGCTTTTTTTGCTGTCCAATTGCCGTTTGCATCTACAGAAATGATACTGGAATCTGTTGGTGTGTAAGTCAATGTTTTGTTCGTTGTGTTACTTGGTTGGACTGTTGCACTAATTGCACCTGTTGTACCGACAGTTGTGTTAATGTTCGTTGTTGCTAGATTAATGTCTGTTGCTAGTACGACTGGATCTGTTACTGTTACGTTAACAGTTTTCGTGATGTTTGTGCCGTCTGTTGTTTTGACTTGAACCGTTGTTGTTCCTGCTTTTTTCGCTGTCCAATTGCCGTTTGCATCTACAGAGATGATGCTGGAATCGGCTGGTGTGTAACTTAGTGTTTTATTCGTCGCATTCGCGGGTTGTACTGTCGCTGCGATGGTACCTGTTTTACCTACTGTTGTATTAATATTTGCTGTTGTTAGGTCGATTCCTGTTGCTGGAATGTTTGCTGGTCCTGTGATGTTGATTGTAAATGTCCGCACTGTGTTTCCTTTTGCGTCTTTCACTGTTACTAAAGTGCTTCCTGTTTGTTCTGTGTGTCCAAATACAGTGAGCCATGTCGCTTTTCTCACGGATAACAAGCTAGGATTTGATAACGTGTAGGTGAATTGATCTTGGTCTAACTGCGTTCCTGCACTGTTATACATTGCTACATCAATTTGATCATTTCCATAACCGTCTTTGTAAGTGTTTGACACCGTAATATTATCGCCATTCGCAATGTTTGTATCTGGAGCCCATCCATTTTGGTAAATCCACTTCATGCTTGATACTGCATTTGGATCTGTTACTGTCACATTGACTGTTTTTGTGATGTTCGAGCCATCTGTTGTTTTCACTGCAATCGTTGTTGTTCCTGCTTTTTTCGCTGTCCAGTTTCCGTTTGCATCTACAGAAATGATACTGGAGTCGGCCGGTGTATAGCTTAATGTTTTGTTCGTTGTGTCTGTTGGCTGTACAGTCGCATCAATTTTGCCTGTTGCATTTACTGTTGTATTGATATCTGTTGTATTAAGTGTTAAGTCTGTTGCTACGATTGCTGTTGAAATGAGCGCGGCATTCATATCTGTACGTGTTTGTTGTGCAGCTACGCTGATGTAGCCAGAAACACCGTCACTACCAAATGCTGTGTTAGCTAAGTTTTTATATCCTGTTGGCGGCGTCACTCTGACATAGTAAGTTCCTGGTGTAACCGTCTCAAATTTATACAGACCATTGGCATCTGTCGTTGTTGTTTCTATCACTGCACCCGTATTGCTGTAAAGTGTTACAGATACTCCAGCGACACCGGATTCACCAACTTCTTGCGTACCATTTTTGTTTAAGTCATTGAAGACTGTGGAACGAATTTGACCTGTTTTTTGTGCTAGTGTCAAACGGAGATTGGAGATGTTGGTTGTGCCGTCTGCTTGTAGGTAGTAACTATTTCCGTCGCTACCAAACCCTTGGGAAGAATCAAATGTGTAGCCTTCTGGTATTGTTGCTTTTACATAGTAGTTTCCTGCTGCGATACCAGTAAAGCTGAAGTTTCCTTGGGTGCTTGTTGTCACTGTTTTCACAAGTGTCCCGTCTACATTATAAAGGGAGACATTTTCGCTCACTCCTTGACCACTTGGTGTATTTATTACACCGGAAATCGTTGTATTCGCTTGTTTTCTTAGTGAAATGGAGTAGCTAGATGCCGTGTTGCTACCCGTTAAGCTAATGTAGTTACTGTTGCCGTCACTGCCGTAGCCGTTGCTGCTTACGAAATTGTAGTTACTTGGAATGATTACTTTTGTATAGTAATTTCCTGCTGCTAATCCTTCAAAACCATAACGGCCGCTAGAATCTGTTTGCACAGTAGTAATCAGATTGCCTTGTACATCATGTAATTCTACACGTATATTCGCGATTCCAGTACTCGTTGTTGCATCTGTTACTAGGCCACTAATGGCAGAATTATTTTTTGCAACTAAACCTAAATTCAGCTCGTTACGAAGTGTCTGTTCGCTCGCAACTGTGAAGTAATTTGTAGCGCCATCGCTTCCAAAGTATGTGCTTGACTGATATTTGTAGTTAGCTGGAATATCAGCTTTTGCGTAGTATCTACCAGGTTTTATGGCGTTAAAGCTATAAGCACCTGTGCTATCTGTTGTTGCGTCGGCTACTTTTGCTCCTACTTCACTGTACAATGCTACATGAACACCGCTTATTCCTGCTTCTCCGCTATCTTTTTGTCCATTCCCATTGGCATCATTATAGACAAAGCTTTGAATAGCTCCTTGTTCTGGATAAAAGCCGAAATGGTAACCTGTGATGGTATTGCCACCAGAAATTGTGAAATAGCTTGAGTTACCGTCTGAACCGTTGATGCCCTTCGTTGTATAAAGTTTTTCATCAGAAGGTAAGGTCGACATGTCTACGTGTAAATAGTAAGTCCCGTCTGGAACGTTTGAGAATGTATATCTACCGTCTGTTCCTGTTGTTGCCGTTCCTATCAGTATTCCTTGGTCACTGTAAAGTTCGACTTTAATGCCCGCTACGCCTGTCGTTTCATTGCTATCTTGTACGGCATTTCCATTTAAGTCTTCGAACATCACATCACTAATGCTGCCTTCACCAGATGCTTTTAGTTGTTTGATTGTATTTTCTGCTGCAGATACTGTTGTGTAGGGTTGGATAATCGGTGTTAAGCTTCCTAGAACTAACACACCTGTTATAGCTCCTATCCCCCACTTTTTCATACCTTTTTTACTCATAAATAAATTCATCCCCTCATCATTTAAAATCGAAATAGTCTACATCATTTTAACTATTTCATTGTCTACATTATTGAATTGTGTTCAAAATAAAAACAGCAACTTGAAACTTTTTAAAACTTTATTTTGTACTTTTCGTCACAATTACTTGTTTGGCGTTATGATATGTGATTGTGCTGCTTCTTTTTATTATTTGCAAATAAAAGAACAGCTACCACTACCGCCATTCCTATGCCTATAGTTGCTGCCATTAACGGGTAGCCTTGAAGCATTGCTGCACCGATAATTGGACCACCTCCCGTCATTGGGACTAATGGATTTAAATTTCCGCCTTGACTCATTGTTTTGCCTCCTCTCTAAGTTGATTTTTAACCTGACTTTTCTCAAGACTAACTTGTATCAGGTTGGTATGCGTTTATCATGTGTCTTCCCCCTTAGCAAATCGGATTATAATCTGATTTTTTTAACTACTTACGGATTTATGTATGCCTTTGTAAAACCACTCTTTTTTGCGCCGCTAATATTTTTATCTTAGCATGTAGTTTTTTATGTAGATGGAAAGTATACGTCACGAAGAGCCTTTTATTTCAGAAAAATTGTGAACATTTTTCTAATATAGGTAGCTTATGCACAAAAAAAACGCCTTGCACAGAATTCTCATTCCGTACAAGGCGTTTTCTCATGCCATTATTTGAAATACTTATCTTCTTTATCCTTGGTTAGTTTCTCCGTCGATATCAGCTTGCCAATTGCCACGAATCGCTTGTTTGTCTCTGTTGCCACATCACATGTAATCAGCGTGATTTGTGGCTCCTTGGTGTTATCGATAATACCAACTTCGGTATCTTTCACGATTTTTGTACTTGTGACTTCATATGTGTATAGATTCGTTAAATCTGTTAGGTACACTTTGGCGCCTTCTTTGACATCCATGATTGGGCCAAATAACATCGACTGGTTTCTCATATGATGGCCTGCGAGTGGATAATTTCCTTTACCCATTACCTGATCTTCACGCATGGTTGTTGCACCCGCTAATAAGTTCGCCGTATTCGTTCCTTTTAAGACCATTAAATCAAGATCAACACTTGGAATCGCAATGGAACCAATGACTGCATCTTTGTTGTAATTCGCTGCACCTTTCACAACAGAAGTCATTGATGGAAGTTCTACGCTCGCGAAGTCAAATGTGGCATCTTTACTATTGTTTTTATTAATCGTTTCCGCAGTATAATTCGTTACAGAATCACGTCCGCTTAAATATTTTACAACACCACTCTTGATAAATGGTGAAAGCACGAGCAGTAGCCCGATAATTAAAATGATAATTGCTATTGTTTTCTTCAATATACTAAGCCCCCTTGCAGTTCTCTCTCGATTATATAGTAGGAACCTTTCCAAAAGCAACGATAAAACTACGCGAAAAAAAAAAGCCTGCCTGCCTCATCGTATTCTATATCCGTCTTATCCCTTCTACACCAAGGTTTTAAAAATAACTCAGGCTTGCGACGCATGTTTTTTAGTTTCGTTTTTGTTAAAGTTATGTTACTATTAGATTAACTTGGGTTTAGAAATAGCGAAAAGCTCTTTACATAGTAACCCGGTTTTTTTTATTCTTTTTTGTCTTAAAAAATGAAACAGTACTTACTCACACAGAGTGTTAGGAGAGATGAATTATGAACGCATGGAAAGAAAAGGTCCTAGGTTTCTTAAGTAAGAACTATGGATTTTTTATTCTAGCCGTCATACTATTTTGGCTAAAATCGTACATTGCTTATAACGTCGCATTTAATTTGGGAATTGAGAATCCCATGCAACAATTTTTATTATTGATTAATCCGCTAAGTTCTGCAGTGTTTTTCATGGGACTAGCCTTATTTGCAAAAGGAAGAAGGTCTTTTGTTTGGATAATCGTTATTGATTTTATACTTTCATTTGGCCTGTATGCAAACGCGGTTTATTATCGCTTTTTCAGTGATTTTATTACGTTGCCGAATATTAGAGAAATTGGTAGTCTAGGAGAGCAAAGTGGTAGTCTTGGTGCGCTTATGCACTGGAGCGATATTCTCTATTTTGTGGATATACTCTTTTTAATTGCCTTACTTATTTTCCGCATTGTAAAACCAAATAAAGAAGCGCGTATTCGTGCTCGTAAAACAGTTGGTGTTCTAACGCTTGGTGTTGCCATGTTCTTCGCGAACTTAGGCCTTGCGGAAATCGATCGTCCAGAACTATTAACGCGAACTTTTGACCGTACTTATATTGTGAAATATCTTGGAATGACGAACTTCCAAATTTATGATGCTGTTAAAAGCACGCAAAACTCAACACAGCGTGCGCTTGCGGATAGTAGCGATGTCAACGCTGTGCTAAACTATACCAAATCGAATTACGCGCAGCCAAACCCAGAGTATTTTGGTAAAGCGAAAGGTAAGAACGTTATTTACATCCATTTAGAAAGTTTCCAGCAATTCCTGATTGGCTATAAGCTACATGGACAAGAAGTTACACCTTTTATTAACTCATTCTTTAAAGATAAGAACACGATTAGCTTCACGAACTTCTTCCATCAGACAGGGCAAGGGAAAACTTCCGATGCCGAAATGATGCTGGAAAATTCATTATTCGGTCTTCCACAAGGTTCGGCATTCTCAACAAAAGGAAAGAATACGTATCAATCAGCGCCAGCTATTTTAGGCCAGCAAGGCTATGATTCAGCGGTTTTCCACGGGAACTATAAGAGTTTCTGGAATCGCGACGAAATTTACAAACAGTTCGGCTATAATCATTTCTTTGATGCTAGCTACTATGATATGAATGATAAAGACGTTTCTAACTATGGGTTGAAAGACAAACCGTTCTTCCTTGAGTCTGAGAAATATCTACAAACATTGAAACAACCGTTTTATGCGAAATTCATTACGTTAACAAATCACTTCCCGTATCCGATTGCTTCTGATGAGGCAACGATTCAACCAGCTGACACGGGCGACACTTCAGTGGATACCTATTTCCAGACTGCTCGTTATTTGGATGAAGCTG
The DNA here is from genome assembly GCF_000525995.1 of Paenilisteria riparia FSL S10-1204. Classification (GTDB taxonomy): domain Bacteria; phylum Bacillota; class Bacilli; order Lactobacillales; family Listeriaceae; genus Listeria_A; species Listeria_A riparia. Next base: position 113,837 of record NZ_AODL01000013.1, read on the forward strand.
TGAAAAGTTTCGTGCAATATTTGAAAGATAGCGGTTTGTATGACAATACAGTGATTGTTATGTATGGTGATCACTACGGTATTTCTGATAACCACGCACAAGCAATGAGCAAAATCCTTGGTACAGATTATAATGCTTATCAAAATGCACAAGCGCAACGTGTTCCATTTATGATTCACGTTCCAGGCGTTGAAGGTGGTATAAAAGATACGTATGGTGGTGAAATTGATGTTTTACCAACCCTACTACACTTGCTCGGTACAGATACGAAGAATTACGTACAACTTGGCAGTGATTTGCTTTCTAAAGATGTGAAACAAGTCGTTCCATTCCGAAACGGTGATTTCATTACACCTGCTTACTCGATGATTGGCGGCAAGTTCTACAATCAGAAGACAGGCGAAGAAATTACGACGACAACAGACCAGATGAAAGCAACGAAAGACAATGTTGCAAAAGAACTCGAACTCTCTGATGAAGTCTTGCAAGGCGACTTACTTCGTTTCTACACACCAGAAGGCTTCAAGAAAACCGATCCTTCGAAGTATAACTATAATAACAAGAACAAGTCAACAACAACCGATAGTTCTAGCACAGATGAGGCAACTACTGAAAATTAAATGAAACATACGAAGATTAGTAGAGACTTGGACAATCCCGAGTCTCTACTTTTTTTGCAATAGTAATATAGGTGTCTAACTCCTCTAAAAACGAATCTATTAAAGATGATATATAGCGTTATGAAAAATACGTATCAAAAATCTAGTTTCAGATTTTTGATACGTATTTTATAGTTCAGAAAGCCATTAATCTCGTTCTCTTATTGTTATTCCTAGTTCAAAACGGCTTTGCTATTGATTGATTTAATTGGATTGAAGTGATAAGGGTGTACGTGCAATTTCTTTGCTTTTTCCATCATAACCTATTACATAGACAACATCGCTAGATGAGCCGATTTGGCTACCTGCAAAGTATTTATAGGTGCCATCTGCTTGAACAAATGCTTGTGATGTACCTACTACACCATTGACTTCTATACCTACTTTAGTGACTGCACCTGTCGCTGTTCCGTGAATATAACGATCCGAACCGCCAACAGTAAATGTATCAGCTTTGACAGTACCTGTTGCGTTGGTTAATGTGACAGTTTTACGATCTAGTTCACGTCCGCGTTCATCAAGTGCAACTATTACGGCTTGATCTGAAGGAGAGGTTACAGCTTTTGCATAATATTTAAATGTGCCATCTGCTTGAACAAATGCTACCCCTTGTTCAGCGCCATTGACAATCAATTGGACTTTCTTCACATCACCTGTGGCTGTACCGTGAATGTATGCATCTGAGCCACCTACTTGATACGCATCTACAGCAATTGTTCCTTGTGGAGCAGTTACACTCACTACCGCACGATCAAGTTCTTTGCCTTTTGCATCGTAGGCTACCATTGTAACATTATCACTGGCAGATAAAATCTTACCACTTGCATAGTATTGATATTCTCCACCATTAGCTGGAATGCGTGAATACTCAGTGCCATTTACAAGCATTGCAATGCGGGCTACATCTCCAGTAAAGCTTCCTTTCACATAACTATCTTTTCCTATCGAAAATGGATTTGCTGTAATCGTTCCTGCTGTTGGATTTACCTTAGCTTGGACGGGTACTTTCACGCGATCCATTTCACGACCTTTGTTATCATAAATGACAACATAGACATCATCGTTTGTAGATGTAACTTGACTACCAACGTAATATTGATATGGACTTGTTGTGGCGTTAATTCTGCTTATTTCTTTTCCGTTGACAAGTACGCCAATTCGAGAGGCATCACCAGTATATGTCCCATGAATATATCCGCTACCAATAGTGTAAGCTTCAGCTGTAACTGTGCCTACGGGAACACTATTTTCTGCCAGCGGTACATTCGCGCGATCTAATTCGTTTCCTTTTGCATCGTATGCAATCATTGTTACAGCATCGTTAACTGAAGCAATTTTACCGCCTGCATAATATTTGTAAGCTCCTTCTTTAGCTGCAACAAGTGTCGATGATTTTCCATCCACCACCATTTTAATTTTTGCTACATCACCTGTTAAATTACCTGTGATATAACCATCTTTACCAATGGTGAACTTATTGGCTGTAATCGTTCCTGTTGTTGGTACATTTTCTTTTACTACGGAAACATTGGTACGTGCTAATTCTTTGCCTTTGTTGTCGTAAGCGACCATAGTTACTGCATCATTATTGGAAAGAATTTTACCATTGGCGTAGTATTGATAGTTGCTTCCCGTTACGCCAATAACTGGATAAGAAACTCCATTAATAATCATTTTCACGCGTGATACATCCCCGGTCACATTCCCTTTCACGTAGCCATCTTTACCGATGGTGAATGTATTGGCTGTAATCGTTCCTGTTGTCATTGCTTCTTTTACTGGTACATTCGCGCGGTCTAGTTCTTTACCATTCGTATCATAGGCAATCATTGTTACTGCATCTTTGGCCGAAAGAATTTTACCACTTGCGTAGTATTGGTAGCTTGTTCCAGATGCTGATATTGTAACATACGATTTTCCGTTAACAAGCATTTTTACTTTCGCTACATCGCCTGTCAAGTTCCCTTTCACGTAGCTATCTTGGCCAATTGTGAAGGTGTTGGCTGTGATTGTTCCTGTTGTCGCAGCTTCTTTTTTCAATGGTACATTAGCTCGGTCTAGTTCTTTGCCATTCGCATCGTAAGCTACTACTGTTACTGAGTCATTCGTGCTTGTAATATTTTTGCCTGCATAGTATTTGTATGGCGTGCCTGTTGCATTAATTGTGCCTAATTTTTTGCCGTTGACTAGTAGACTTAGTTTTTTCACGTCACCAGTGTAACTACCTGTAACGTAACCATCTTTGCCAATTGTGAAGGTGTTGGCTGTGATTGTTCCTGTTGTTGCAGCTTCTTTTTTCAATGGTACGTTAGCTCGGTCTAGTTCTTTGCCATTCGCATCGTAAGCTACTACTGTTACTGAGTCATTGATGCTTGTAATTATTTTTGCCTGCATAGTATTTGTACGGCGTGCCTGTTGCATTAATTGTGCCTAATTTTTTGCCATTGACTAGTAGACTTAGTTTTTTCACGTCACCAGTGTAACTACCTGTAACGTAACCATCTTTGCCAATTGTGAAGGTGTTGGCTGTGATTGTTCCTTGTGTAGTAGAAATAACTGTAACTGTGATTGTTTTTGTCGCTGTATTTCCTGCGGCATCTGTCACGGAATATGTTACATTGTACGTGCCCGCTTTAGATGTATCCACATTGTTGCTTGTCACTTGAATTTTGCTGGTGATGTCACCGTCTTTGTTGTCAGTGGCTGTAACACCTGCTTTTGGATCGAAGCTGTCTCCTACTTTTAATGTTTTATTGCTCGCTGTGATTTCTGGTTTGGTTGTGTCTGGAGCATCGTTTACTGTGACTGTGATTGTTTTTGTCGCTGTATTTCCTGCGGCATCTGTTACGGAGTACGTTACATTGTATGTGCCGGCTTTGGATGTGTCTACATTGTTGCTTGTCACTTGAATTTTGCTGGTGATGTCGCCGTCTAAATCATCATTTGCAGTGATGCTTGCTTTTGGATCAAAGCTGTCTCCTACTGTTAATGTTTTGTCGCTCGCTGTAATGACTGGTTTCGTCGCATCGATAACTATTGTTTTAGCGATAACTTTTTGATTATACGTATACCATACACGAAGATGCGTACCTGATGGTAATGCCAATGGTAGTGACATTGTATAGGTGCCATCTGCTCCGAATCGGAAACGATTACCAATAGCAGTTCCGTTGTCATCATTGAACAGACGTGCTAATGATCCTGGATTACCGTGTAGCACAACTTTCAGATCCGTTGATTTTACTGGATCGATAGAAAGCGCTACGCTCAATTTGACCGTTACTGTAATTGTTTTTGTCGCTGTATTTCCTGCAGCATCTGTCACGGAGTAGGTTACATTGTATGTGCCCGCTTTGGATGTGTCTACATTATTGCTTGTGACTACAAGTTTACTAGTAATGTCGCCATCTTTGTTGTCAGTGGCTGTAACACCTGCTTTTGGATCGAAGCTGTCTCCTACTGCTAGAGTTTTATCGCTCGCTGTGATTTCTGGTTTGGTTGTGTCTGGAGCATCGTTTACTGTGACTGTGATTGTTTTTGTTGCTGTATTTCCTGCGGCATCTGTTACGGAGTACGTTACATTGTATGTGCCCGCTTTGGATGTGTCTACATTGTTGCTTGTCACTTGGATTTTGCTCGTGATGTCGCCATCTTTGTTGTCATTAGCTGTAACGCCTGCTTTTGGATCGAAGCTGTCTCCTACTGTTAATGTTTTATCGCTCGCTGTGATTTCCGGTTTGGTTGTGTCTGGAGCATCATTTACTGTGACTGTGATTGTTTTTGTCGCTGTATTTCCTGCGGCATCTGTCACAGAGTAGGTTACATTGTAAGTGCCGGCTTTAGATGTATCCACATTGTTGCTTGTCACTTGGATTTTGCTAGTGATGTCGCCGTCTTTGTTGTCAGTGGCTGTAACACCTGCTTTTGGATCAAAGCTGTCTCCTACTGTTAGGG
>NZ_AODL01000014.1 GCF_000525995.1 Paenilisteria riparia FSL S10-1204
TCGGTCTTCATTTTAGCCCCTATAAAGCCCAGTACGGTAAATGTAACAGTCGCCGTGGCAAAAGCCATTAAAACAGCATTTCCCGCTCCAGCATTTAAGTAATATTGTAATGTTGGTGCTAATACAAGCCCCGTCACAAATGCAAAAGCAAGCAATAAACCGTAACCGATTTTGGAGGCACTTTTACTGCGTCTTACAAAAATCATCGCAATCAATAATGCAAATTCCAAAACAACCAGTGGAATATAAAATGCGAATGGAATCTCACGGCCAATAACCGTCCCAACCGTTGCCATCACTAAAGAAATAACAAACCAGTTGAGCACTTTTTGCATAATTTCGGCTTTTGTAACGCTAGCCGTAGCGTGTTCTGTACTTCTGTATGTTTCATTCATTTTGTTCTACTTCACTCCAATCTAGTATTTATACATACAAGTATATCATTTCCTCCAATGTTTTAAAATACTAAATCACTTCAATCATACCAAAACCCATTCCCCGCATCGACCCAATGCCCCCTTGTACGAAATGGTTAAGTAAATATGGCTGGCCAATTATTTCGAATTTCCCAAGTGAACACGCTACGTGAAGATTATAACAAATAACTACAGTTTTCTTAATGGCCACTTTTCTAAATTGAAGTGCTTCAATGTCTGCTTTGACATATTCACCGAATTTCTCTCGTAATTGAAAATATAAATTTCGCTTTAGAACACGCTCAAAAGCCTCTTCCTCCCACCAATAAAACCAATCCTTCTTTGTTTCTTTATTATGATCTCGACATACGATTGGCGATAAAGTTTTAAAGGCGATTCGTTCGGAGATTATCGCTTCTTCTTGCATGATTTGAATATTCTGTACACGAATTTTATTCATCTCCGAAAATGGCAGCTGCTTTCCCCTAACATTCATCAAAGCATTATAATAATTAATACCTAATTCAGCATCTGCTGTTGCAAAATTAATCACAATTTGATTTTGCGACAATTTAATAACTCCCCCATTAAAAATTGGTTTTGGAAGATAGACAGAAAATGTAAAGTTCTTTTGCTTGTTCCCGCTATACATCTCTTTATATTTCGCTTCATTCGCCCTTGAGAGTCCCGCTTTCATAACACTCACAACTTTGCGTCTGTAGTCAGCAGGGATTTTATTAGACAACAGCTCGCAATTGATTTTTAATCTCATCCCACTCCTCCTCTTGATTGTTTCCACCCAATACTAATATATCACCATTTGGCATATACATCCAACGAAAACCATCCCTTTCTTTATTCCTTTTTCTTTAGTACAATATAGGTGATAAAGCTGTTTAAACAAGTCAGCAAAATTGGAGGGAAAGACCTTGGGGAAAGCTGTTTATCAAGCAATTTACGCCGATTTAAAGAAAGACATTGACGAAGGTCGCTACTCCTTCAAAGAGATGTTGCCAACCGAATACATGCTAGTGCAACGATTTGATTGTAGCCGTAATACTGTCCGCCGTGCTATTTCAGAACTCGTGAAAGACGGTTACGTTCAGAGTGTCCGCGGTAAAGGTGTCATGGTAATTCATCAACACGAGTCGATTGAATTCATGTTTGGCGGCGTTGAAAGTATGAAAGAATCGCTAAATCGTAACCATAAAAACTTTCATACTAAAGTGGTTCATTTTGAACAAATAACAGTTGATAAAAAATTAGCAAAAAAAACAATGTTACCCGAGGGGACAGATGTTTACTATATTAAGCGACTACGACTAGTGGAAAATGAGGCGTTGATTCTCGATGTGAACTACTTTGATGTTACGATTGTCCGTGACTTAACACCAGAAAAAGCCGCTGAATCGATTTACGAATATATTGAAGAAGAACTTAACGTCAAAATCGTGACATCCAAACGGTACATCGTTGTTGAAAAAGCATTGACTGATGACAAAAAATACATGGACTTAAACGGTTTCGATTGTCTTGCCGTAGTTAAAAACTACACATATGACGCAGATGGAACAATGTTTGAATATACCGAATCCCGCCATCGCCCAGATCGCTTTGTCTTTTTTGACTCCGCACAACGTTTAAAATAAGTCAGCTTCCCCTTAACATGTCATAATTAAGGAGGTTGCTATGCACATATACTAGTTGTATAAGACAAGGACAATCTCCGCATATGGCAGCCTTACAAAAGGTTATCACAGCAATTGGCATCCAGCATCCACGAGTGAAGAAGAAATGTTCCCATGCTGTCAAAATGTTAACCGAAGTAGGCTTAACACCAGAACAAATGAAGCGTCCTGCCCTGCAACTCAGCGACGATCAACAACAACGTATAACCATCGCTAAAGAATCTGACACCACTTTGACCTTAAAAAATAAACAACCAGTAGAAATCCTCTAAATTATGTGAGTCTCGCCAATGATTGGTGAGGCTTTTTTTGGTCTCCATAGAAATATGTTTAAACAAATTTCAAAAAAAAGCTTGCATAAGTTGTTTAAACAACTTATAATAAAACCAATGAAATCGATTACATTTTGATTAACTCAGAAAGAGGGGAATTTAAAATGGTAAAGGTAACAAAGAAGAACGTTGCGGCGATTATTGCAGCGATTGGTGGCGAAGATAATATCAATATGGCAACACACTGTATCTCCAGACTCCGTTTTCAATTAAAAGACGAGTCTATCGTAGACGAAGCGGCCTTAAAAGAAATCGATATTGTACGTGGTAATTTCAGCTCTAATGGGCAATATCAAGTCGTTATTGGACAAGGCACGGTGGATAAAGCATACGAAGAACTCATTCGCCAAACAAATGTCAAAGAAGTAACGACTGTTGAATTAAAAGAAGAAAACGCAAAGAAACTCAACCCATTGCAAAAAATCGTTAAAATGCTGGCCGATGTATTTATTCCAATTTTGCCAGCGATTGTTGCGAGTGGTCTTTTACTTGGTATTAATAATGTTTTAGTTGGTGTTGGGATTTTTGTAGAAGGTAAGTCGCTTGTGGATATGTATCCGAATCTGGCGAGCATTGCCGGAATGATTAGTATGATTGCTGGAACAGCGTTTGCATTCCTGCCGGCGCTTGTTGGTTGGTCTGCCGTGAAGTATTTCGGCGGAAATCCGTTAATGGGGATTGTGCTTGGGTTAGTACTTGTAAATCCTGCGTTAATGAGTGCATATGAGATTGGTGTGAAGGAACCGCATTACTGGAATTTCTTCGGACTAGAAGTTGCACAAATCGGTTATCAAGGTCAAGTCTTGCCGGTATTAGTCGCTGCTTGGGTATACGCGACGATTGAAAAAGGATTGCGTCGTGTCATTCCAGATGCGTTCCAATTACTTATTGTGGCTCCTGTGACGCTACTTGTGACGAGTGCCCTGTCGTTGATTGCGATTGGACCGATTACGCTTGCTATTTCCAACTGGATTACAGATGGTATCGTTAGCTTATCTAATGTTTCACCGATGATTACTGGAATTTTATTTGGTGCTTGTTTTGCATTACTTGTTATTACTGGGATGCACCACGCGTTTCTGGCGGTTAACTTACAACTTATTTCAACAACTGGAAGAACAATGTTTTGGCCAATTCAAGCGTTGTCTGATACGGCGCAAGGTTCTGCCGCGCTGGCAATGGCTTTTGTGACACAAGATAAAAAGAACCGTAGTATCGCGCTCACTTCTGCCCTCTCTGCTTATCTCGGGATAACCGAACCAGCAATGTTTGGGGTCAACTTGCGAGCCAAGTACGCATTTGTTTGTTCGATGATTGGCGCTGGTCTTGCTGGTGGTTTCATCGCTTATAATGGTGTTATTTCGCAATCGATAGGTGTCAGTGGATTGTTCTCGATTCTTTCGATTACAAGAGCTGGTTGGGGTGCGTATGCGATTGGAATGCTTATCGCGATTGGTGTGCCGTTTGTGCTCACTTTCATTATTGGCTTAGCAAGACGGAAACAAGGAAATGCAGGATTTTAGGAGGATGTTTCATATGAATAACGAATGGTGGCAAAAAGGGACGGTTTATCAAATTTATCCGCGTAGCTTTTATGATACGAATGGAGATGGTATCGGCGACATCCGCGGGATTATCGAAAAACTAGATTATTTAGCAAAACTTGGCGTGGATTTGCTTTGGCTAACGCCGATGTATGTTTCGCCGCAACGCGATAATGGCTATGACATTGCGGACTACTTCGATATTGATCCGCAGTACGGGACGATGGCTGATTTTGATGAACTTTTAGAGCAGGCACATCGGCGTGGGCTCAAAATTATGATGGATATGGTAGTCAATCATACGTCCTATCAGCACCATTGGTTTCAAGAGGCTTTGAAGGGTAAGGATAATCCGTATCGTGATTATTATATTTGGAAGGACCCTGCGGCCGATGGTGGACCGCCGAATAATTGGCTATCGAAGTTCAGTGGTTCGGCTTGGGAATTGGATGAAGCATCTGGCCAGTATTATTTACACTTGTATGAGGTCGGGATGCCTGATTTAAATTGGGAAAATCCAAAATTGCAAGAGGAAATTTATAATATGATGGCTTGGTGGGGCGAGAAAGGAATCGATGGTTTCCGCCTCGACGTGATTAATAATATTTCTAAAAATCCGGATTTCCCGAATGATTCGTTGGCAACTGCGCAGGATGATGGGCGCAAGTTTTATGTGGATGGACCGCATGTGCATGAATATTTGCATCAGATGCATCATCGTGTGTTTCATAAATACAATTTGGTAACGGTTGGTGAGATGTCTTCTACAACGCCAGAGCAATGTATTAAATATACGAATCCGGAGTGCGAGGAACTGAGTATGGTGTTTAATTTCCATCATATGAAGGTGGATTATCCGGGTGGGAAGAAATGGGCAAGTGCGAAGTTCCAGTTGACGGACTTGAAGCGGATTATGGCGGAATGGCAATTGAAGATGGCGGCTGGTGGTGGCTGGAACGCCTTGTTCTGGACGAATCATGATCAACCTCGTGCTTTGGCAAGGTTTGCGAATGACACGATTTACCGGGAACAAAGTGCGAAATTATTGGCGATTATTTTGTTCGGATTGCAGGGCACGACGTTTATTTATCAAGGTGAGGAAATCGCGATGACGGATGCCAATTTTACGGATATTTCGCAGTATGATGACGCGGAGTCGCGGAATGCGTACGCGCACTTGCTTGCGGATGGTGTGACGGCAGCCGATGCGCTGCAAATTTTGCGGGAGAAATCGCGGGAAAATGCGCGGATTCCAATGCAGTGGGATGACACACCACACCATGGTTTCACGTCTGGCGAGC
>NZ_AODL01000015.1 GCF_000525995.1 Paenilisteria riparia FSL S10-1204
TGGCTTGCGCCGATTCATGAGGATAACTGGACGGTCGACAAAGCGCTTGCTAATCCTGATTCGATTTTTTACACGTATCAGCATTTAATTGCGCTACGACGGGAGCATGCGATTTTTGCGAATGGTGATTTCCGATTACTTGATGCCGAAAGTGAAGTCATTTATGATTATGCGCGCGAATGGCAAAATGAAACGCTAGTTGTTGTTGGTAATTTTAGCGAGAAAGAAATGGCGTGGCTTGTGCCTGAACAGTATCAAAATAAGGATTGCGCAATTCTAGCATCTAACTATGGACGCGAAACGTTAGAAAATCAGATAACTTTGCAACCGTATGAAGCGCTGATGTTGCATTTAAAATAAAGCTTTACTTTGAACGGCTTGCGTGTTACTATTAATTTTATGCGATGAGCCTACAAGCAGTGTGAAATAATCACTGCCTACCCCTTAAACATCAATGCTTTGTGGAAGGCAGTTTAAGGGCGCTATAAAAACAGGATTTCCAGTTTCTTATGAGACTGAAAATCCTGTTTTTTCATTTATTCAAGTAATCCGCATAACTGCAAACCTTTTGCAATGCCGTCATCGTTATTATTTGCCGTGATAAAGGCTGCTTTTTCCTTCAAAGCTGGCACGGCATTGTCCATTGCAATCGCATAATCCACCGCTTCGAACATCTCCAAATCGTTCATACCATCGCCAAATGCGTATGTTGGCACATCTTCAAATCCCATTACCTCTAATAGTTTAGCAATCCCACGCGCTTTAGAACCGCCTTTTGGCACAACGTCATTGCTAAACGGTGTATTGCGTACAAATTGAAAATACGGATACCGCTCTGGGAAAAATTCATCGCCCTGCTCCAGCAACAGCAACAACATATAAATTGGCTCTTTTAAATAAAGCTCGGCATCGATTTCTGGTGATGCTTCGCCTAAATAACGATAATGCTTTTCCATAATCTCATTTTGCGCGGTTTGCCCTTATTTTTTTTCTTCTGTATAAAAAGCCATCTCAATACCTTGTGACCGTGTCCCTTCGTACAACGCTTTAATTTCTGCTACAACGATTGGATTCGTGTAAACTTCTTTGCCATCATACATCACATATTGGCCGTTCATCGCAATAACAGAAGTCATTTTTGTTGCATCAAGAACATGATCAATTTCACACAATGTACGTCCAGTTGCAATAATTGGCATGATATTTTTGTCACGTAATGCTTGTAAAGCTTGAACAGAACTGGCTGCCACCACAGAATCGCTCGTCAGTAACGTTCCATCTAAATCAAAAAAACAAATACCTGCTGGTTTCAAAAAATCAAATCCTTTCCCGATCTCACTTCTTCCACCTTATCATATTTGAACCACACAAAAAACCGATTCGCATTTGAGCAAACCGGTTTTACTTTTAGTTATTGTTGTAATAGACATCGCCAATTTGTAGCATTGCGCTAATCGTATTGTACTTGTCATCACCGATATGAATTTTCTCGTCATCTTCTTGATAATGAATAGGCATTGATAGCAATGTTTCTTTATCTTGTTTAAAGTAATGTGTATCCAAACCTAGCTTTTCTGTCACTCTAACTATGTATTTATTGAATTTGGTATTACTTCTAACTTTGCCATTCAAAATCGCTTCCGCCGTGGCTTGTGAAAAATTAGTCGCCTTTGCAAATGAGCGTTTCGTAAAGCCATTCAGTCTTATATATAAATTAATATTTTCTGCAATTCGTTTCTTTTCTATTTTATCCATTTTCTTTTCCTCCCGTATTGGGTATGTCTATGCTGTTATTATGCCCGAGTAAAATGAGAATATGATTAAAACTAGGTAGTATTATGGTAATAATTCATGATAGCGCTTACCTGCGTGTGTTTAAGCCAAAATAAAAACCCAGAAAAAATTCTGAGTTTAGTTTTTTAAGAAATTTAGTATGGAAGTGACACCTGATTTTGCTTGGCGGACACACTCCGATAGTTCCACTCCTTCAAAAGAAGCGCCACCCGCAAAAATACCTGGATAGGATTGCTTGAACTCACTATAGATGGCTTCTTTCCGATGTTCGTGGCCTACGGTGTACTGTGGGATGCTATTGCGCCATCTTGTCACCGTAGTGAATTCTGGTGGTTGGTTGATTTTCATGATTCTGTTTAGGTCGCTTAGAACCGTTTCTTCGATTGCCTTGTCGGCTAAATCAACAATCGATTCTTCCTTACGACGCCCAACAAAAGCACGGAGCAAAATTTTATCTTCCGGCACAGTATGCGGCCATTTCCGGTGAATCCAAGAACATGCAGCCATCGAAAAATCTTCATTTCGCGATACGACAAATCCGCTGCCTTTAATGTCTTCTTCCACCGCATCTTTCGGAAACACCATGGCTACTGTCGCGACACTTGCCGCCGGAATTTCCCCCATTTGTTCAAAAACAGCATCGCCGCGGAACAATGGGACAATTTCTTGGTACGGTATAGCGATGAAAATACTATCTGCTTGAAGCTTTTCTTTTTTGGAAATCGTGATTTCATAGCCTCGCGGTTGTCTTGTAATCGCTTGGACACGCTTACCTTTTTTTTATAATTTTTGTGGAAAGTTCTTGTTCTAAGGCTGATACGACCGAAGAAAGTCCTTCACGAACGGTTAGGAATGTGGCTTCCGTCGGTTGTTTCGCCGTCGTTTCATTATAGATTTGGCGAACACCTTTTAAAAGACTGCCATGCTCGTCTTCTAATTTCAGAAACTGTTCTCCCGTAGCTTCTGCGCTCATTTCATCTAAATCACCGGCGTAAATGCCTGACATGAGTGGCTCCAAAATATTGTCCACCATCTCATCGCCCACTCGCGCCCGCAAAAACGTGCCAAGTGCCATGTCCTCGTTAGCCACGCGCTTCTTGCCCAAAAATAAATCACCGAATACGCGAAATTTACCGCTTGACGACAACAATCTTGATTTAATAAAAGGCCGAAATCGCGTCGGAATTCCCATAATAGAACCTTTAGGAATCGCATGCAGTCCTTGCTTTGCCAACACGAAGTTCTCGCCCGTCGCGTTCTCCACCAGGCAATCCTCCATCCCAAGATCTTTCACCAAATCTTTCATTTCTGGTTTCCGACGCAAAAACGAATCGGGACCGCGCTCAATAATATAACCGTCCCGCTTCATCGTATCAATCTTTCCCCCGACTTTTGTGCCTGCTTCTAATAATACTAATTCATAGTCTAAATTTTGTTTCTCAAGTTCTTTTTTTTAAGTAAAATGTGCTTGATAATCCTGTAATTCCCCCACCAATTACAACAATTTTCTTTCTCACCACAGGAAACACTCACCTTTTTAGTTATATTTCTCTATTTTGACCAATTTTTCCAAACAACGGTTGCTAGTACGTCTAAAAATTCTTTGTCATCATTTGGCATCGGCGGACGATGGTATGTCGCACCAATCTCATCTGTTACTACTTTGCACTCATAGTCATTATCATACAAAACTTCTAAATGTTCCGCCACAAAACCAACTGGCGTATAGATGAAGTGCTTGTATTTGTAATCTTTGAATAAAGCGCGCGTCAAATCTTGCACATCAGGCCCAAGCCAAGGCGTACCAGTCTTTCCTTCACTTTGCCAGCCCAATGCATAATTAGGTACTTTTACTTTATTAAAAATTAATTTTGCGGTTTCTTCTAATTGGTCTGGATATGGATCGTTTTGTTCCTTAATTTTTTCTGGTAAACTATGTGCAGAAACAATAAGAACTGCTTGATCAAGCTCATTTTGTGGAATATCCACAGCATTAATCCGCTCAGCCCACATCGTAATAAATTTCGGTTCATCGTACCAGCTATCGATCGTTTGAATCGTTGGCCCGCCAATTTCTTCGCTTTTCTTCAACGCACGACCATTGTATTCTTTCACACTAAAACTTGAATAATGAGGCGCTAAAATAATCGAAATCGCTTCTTCGATACCGTCATTCTTCATTTCTTGTACCGCATCTTCAATAAACGGTTCGATATGCTTCAAGCCAATGTATGTTTTAAATTCGACATCCGATTGCATCGCGTTTAATGTTTCCGCCAAACCATAGGCTTGCGCTTGCGTAATTTTAGCAAGTGGTGATAGACCGCCAATGGCATGATAACGCGAACGTAAATCGTCAATCAGTTCTTGACTTGGCGTATGCCCGTGACGAATATCCGTATAATAACGCTCAATATCTTCATCTTTGTAAGGCGTTCCATATGCCATTACTAATAATCCAACTTTTTTACTCACTTTTCTTCACCCCTTAATAAAATTGCACTTCGATCGTGAACAAACGTTGTTAGTTCCTTCAGCATTGCTGGCGGCACTTCAGGAAAAACACCATGCCCAAGATTGAAAATAAAGCCCGTTTCCACTGTACCCTCTTGCAAAATTTGATCTGCTTGCGTCAAACATTTATCTCGTGCTAAAAGTAGTGCTGGATCGAGGTTCCCTTGCACGGCTTTATTCCCCGCGTGTATTCTTGCTTCTTTAATAGACATGCGCCAATCCACACCAACAACATCCACGTCCATGTCTTTCCATTCTCCTAACAAATGTGTTGCACCAACCGCCTGCATAATGACTGGCGTCGTTGGACTTTGTTGTTTTATTGCTGTTACAATTTGTGTAATTGCCGGCTTAATGTATGTACGGTAATCTGCTGCGCTAAGCGATCCAACCCACGAATCAAAAATCTGAACAGCACTTGCCCCCGCTTTGATTTGCGCTAATAAATAATCCGCAGTCATAACGGCTAGTTTTTGCATCAACATGTGCCATTCTACTTCTTTCGTGTACATAAATGCTTTTGTTTGGTGGTAGCTTTTCGATGGTCCGCCTTCAATCATGTAGCTCGCCAGTGTAAATGGCGCACCTGCAAAACCGATAAGCGGCACCGTTAACTGCTCTTGCGTCAACAACTTAATCGTGTCCAACACATACGGCACATGCGTATCTGCTTGGAATAAAGCGAGCTTCTCAATATCCTTGCCATCACGAATTGGATTCTCAATAACAGGGCCAATACCACTCTTAATCTCAACATCCACACCCATACCTGGGAGCGGCGTCATAATATCCTTATACAAAATCGCTGCATCCACGCCATATTGTTCCACAGGAAGGCGCGTCACATAAGCACATAGCTCCGGCTGATGCGTTATTTCAAATAATGAGTACTTCTCCTTTAATTTGCGATATTCCGGCTGAGAACGTCCTGCTTGGCGCATATACCAAACAGGTATTTGTTCCACGGCTTCTTTTCTCGCAGCACGTAAAAATAAATCATTTTCTAACCTTTTCATGACAAAACCCCTTCATTGTTCATTACAGCACATAAAACGAGACATCACTTTATAATGATTACAATCTACAGCATACCAAAAAACATAGCGAAAAACCAGATATCTAACTTCTCGACGTTTTATTTTTGCAGAAAAAGTAAAATAGTTGTAGTATCTAATTATATAAAAGCTACATATTATGATTAGAAAGAAGGCAAATACTATGAAATATGCATACATCACAAGCGGAACCGAACATTTTCTGCGTCAAATTCTTGCCGCTCACCCAACACGCAATATTACATTACTACAAAATTTCGGTGATTCTATCCTTTTAGAGGAAACAGAAGCGGCTACCGTATTTAGGGAGGGGAACACTTATCGAATCACCCACAGCTACGGTGAGATGAAAGGCCATGGCACAGTCACATTTGAATACTTACACCTACGTTCCGAAGAAGTACCCATTTTCCAGAAATTATACCAATCTATTTCCTTAAAACTGCACGAAGCACCTGGTTTACAATGCACACAATTACTACAATCCCGAACAGAGAGTAAATATCTTATTTTAACGTTCTGGGACAGTGGAAATGCCTATCAACATTGGAAAAACGGCGCAGAGCACAATAAAATTATGGATTTGATCCGCCAGAATAGTTCACAGAGTGGTTTCTCACATGTAGATGTATACCATTTCCCTGAATATTTTCATGATGAGAAGTAAATCATAATATATCTAAGCCTCTAGCAAAGCGTAATTCGCTGAGCAAGAGGCTTTTTGATACGCTTACACAGTTTATACAATACCCATCAAAAAAAGTGATGCGCATCTGCAATAGAGCTTTAGCATCACTTTTTTTATTTAGTTTTACTGATACATCTTCTTCACTCTAAACGGCACGTACATGAACGTAAATACCGCTACAAAGGCTAAATTCACAGCTAATATAATGACGCCGCCAATTGAGCCGTTTTGCGCAATGCCGATAATGCCGAATAGTAATGCCTGGGCAACTAGCAAAATTCGCAAGAAATGAATAAATGAGCGTGTTCTGAACGCATCGCTAATCGGATACAGTTTCATCATGACTTGCCCATCGAAATGGCGCAGCATCGGAATGAACTGGAATCCGGTTAAATAGATAAATAATAGCGAGAAAATAATATTCAAATAGAAACCTTGCACAAAAACAAGTAACAAGAACGCAATCACCGTTAAGCGTACATAAAGTCCCATGAATTCATTCGTCCGCACAAATGTCCTACTCCACAAATATGCAAATGTTTTACGTTTCGCATACGGAATTGGACGATATAAGAAGTCCAAATACGCCCGGCGACGCACAGTTCCCTTTAAATGAGGCACATCCGTGAATAAATTCGCCAAACGATAAAAACGATTCATCCTCGCTTCTTCTTTATCAATCAAATACTCCCAGCGTATCGTTAGCCCTGCCGTCTTATTTTTTATCCACAAATAGCTACCAAGAAGAACGACCAGCGTCACAGGAATCGACCAAATTAGATTAAAAGCTAGTACTAAATAAATAAGTGCTGCACTAATAATAATTCGCGTAAATAACCACGTTGTATCTGTATTCTCAAGCTTCGCCGTCTCCCACTGAAAATAAATATTCCATAGTTTCATCAGCAACATCACAATCACTAACGGGAAAAATCGTGAAAAACTAAAACCTGTAACTGCCGCATACATTGGCATACAAGCCGCTAGCACCAAAATAAAAATATAAATCTGCATCCAGAAACTAGCCATATGTGCCTTTTTAAAATAGTCTCCCATTGCTTTTTCTTGAACGATTAAATATACCGCATCAGGGCGTTTTAGCAATGTATAAATAGAAGTAACTGCAATCGCTGCTGTGAGTAGAATTACCATCAGAGGAATCGCAGGAAACTCTGGAGTTAGCGTTTTGACCCAGCCAGAATAGGTATATACAAACGCGCCAACGCCAATTATTAAAACGAAAAGCAAATGATCATTCAGCATGTACCGCAAGTAGCGCATTACTTCCTCTAAGTAACTGCTGTAACGCTTCCTAAATAAATCTACCGCATCAAATTTCATCGGCCTGATCTTCTTCCATCGTTAATTGTACGTAAATCTCATCCAACGAAGCTCCTGGCATCTCAAAATCAGCTTGCAAATCAGAAAGTGTCCCCTGCGCACGAATCACACCATCATGTAAAATAATAAAACTATCGCAATATTTCTCAGCTGTCGCTAAGATATGCGTCGACATTAAAATACTAGCTCCCGTATCTTTCATTTCTCCAATCCACTGAAGCAACGACTGAATACCAAGCGGATCAAGCCCAACAAAAGGTTCATCAATGATATACAAATTCGGCTCAATAAGAAATGCCGACATAATCATCACCTTCTGCTTCATCCCTTTTGAAAAATGGGCTGGAAACCAATTTAGCTTCTTTTCCAAACGAAATTCTTTTAGCAAAGGAGCCATCCGCGTTTTTAATTCTTCTTCTGTTAAGCCGTAAGCCATTGCTGTTAATTCCAAATGTTCTTTTAATGTAAGTTCTTCATATAATACAGGTGTTTCTGGAATATATGCGAATTGTTTACGATATTCTTCGGTGTTTTCTTTTAAAGAATGACCATTGATGGTTATCGTGCCTTGTTTCTGCTGCATTAAACCAGTAATATGCTTAATTGTTGTACTTTTACCAGCACCATTTAAGCCAATTAGACCAACGATTTGACGTTCTTCAATTTGAAAAGAAATATCTTTTAAAACGGGGCGTTTTGTATAGCCGCCAGTCAGGTTATGAATTTCTACTAAAGCCATGTTATCACTCCTATTATCCAATCTTATTGACCTTATAATAGCACAGATACCATCGTTTTTGCTATACATTCACTATTTCGATTGCTTTTATACATGCGTTTTATTTAGTTTTATGGTACATTAGATACAAAGAGAGTCAAATTTTTCGGAGGTGTCTATTTCAATATGGATGATTGTATTTTCTGCAAAATCGTGAAGGGCGAGATTCCTTCTGCTAAAGTTTATGAGGACGATCAAGTGTATGCCTTTCTGGATTTAGGTCAAGTTACTGAGGGCCACACACTAGTCATTCCGAAACAGCATGCGCGCAATATTTTTGACTTACCTGAAGAAACGGCAGCGGAAATTTTCCGTCGGGTTCCTAAGATTGCGGCGGGTATGAAGAAAGCTTTGCCACTAAAAGGACTTAACATTTTAAATAATAATGAAGAAATCGCGTCTCAAAGCGTCTTTCATTATCATATCCACCTAATTCCACGCTATACGAACAAAGATGATTTCGGCTTGAAATGGACGGACAATGCCAACTGGTATTCCAAAGAAGCTTTCCAGGAATTGGCCGACAAAATAGCTAAAGAGGTATAAAATTAAAGAAATTTGGAGTGATCGACTATGAATGCAAAATCTATAATACTCGGCGCACTTATTGGCGGTATTGCCAGCGCTGCAACGGCAATTATTTTAGCCCCGAAATCAGGGCGTGAATTGCGCCAAGACATCGCCGCAAAATCAGGCGAAGCTGGTGTGATTTTGAAAGAACTGGCCTACAATGCTACCGATTTACTACAATCGGTTCAAGTTCTGAGCTCTGAAGGTACGACATTACTAAAAGACCTATCGACCGACATTAAAGAATCTGTGGCTAATTGGAATGAAGAAATGGAACCAGAAAAAGCGCGTCTAAAAGAAGAAATCAAAGACATGCAAAAAACCATCTCTGACCTTGAGAAAACACTAAAAAAAGATAAAAAAGACAGCAATTAAATTATAAAAGTGCAAAGCCCTCTCTCACAGGTGATTTGCGCTTTTTATTTTGCGAAAAAATGCAGGGTTGTCACACTTTTTTCACAGGAAAACGACCATTGTTCAAATAAGGGTTGAAAAATTGGCTGGTAGGGACTACAATACTAAGGTGATGCATGCCATCATAGATATTTTTTAGTAATGGAGGATTAGTTATCCATGCGTTGTTTAAAGACAATCAATGTGGAGCGAAAAGATGAGTATAATCGCGTCTTTTTTAAATCCAGCTTAATTTCGTTAGCCACTATGTGCGTATTATTTTTAATTGAAAATCTGGTCTTTCCGAACCAATTTGTGATGGTCTTTGAATTGCCAACATTTATTGCATTACTTGCATTGTATCCTCTTCATAAGGGTCTGCATATTCTTGCACTTATGCGATATCGTGACGGTGTGCAAATTCGAGTGAGACGACATTTTTATGTATTGCCTTGTTTACAAGTTCGGGTTCGTCGTGTCATTCCAAAATGGCATTACATTGCTTCTTTAATTTTTCCGTTTGTTTTTATATCGGTGATTTTAATTGTGGCGATGTTCACGACGACAATTCTTCATTCGCCATTGTTTCTCATTTTGATTGCGATTCATGTGGGAATGTGTTATCCGGATTTTCTCCATATCAAAAACATTCTTGGAACACCAAAACATACTTTTGTTGAAGATGCTGATCGTGGTTTTTCAGTGCTTGTTTCAGAAGAGTAAGGAGGAAAATTGTGTTTCTTTACGTAGTATACGCCGTATTTGGCGTGATTGCTTTACTTGCTTTTAATTTATTGGTCGAGCGGTATGTAACAAAACAAGATTTTAACCCGAAACAATGCCAGTTATTTTATCGTCTTGTAAATATTTCCGTGTTACTGCTTCTCTTTTCGGCAACGCTTGACGGTATAATGCTGTCATAAACATCTAATGAGAGACGTTAGAAGCAAAATTAGAAATGGATTAGATTTTTGACATTTTACTTTATTGCCACCTATTTTGTGGTATGATGTAAATGTAGTTAAGCAGAACTTATTTAAACTTTTGAGGAGAGTGTATTAGTTAATGAAGAAAAAATTAGTATTAGGTATGGTATCAATGATGGGTCTTTTCAGTTTAGCAGCATGTGGCAACTCAGCAGATGACGCTGTTGTTGAAACAAAAGCTGGAGACGTAACACAACAAGAACTTTATGATGCCATGAAAGCCAAAGTTGGAGATCAGTACGTATCTCAGCTTGCAATGACGAAGATTTTAGAAGATAAATACAAAGTAACAGACAAAGAAATCGATGCAGCATACAAAACGTTCCAAGATCAATATGGTGACCAACTTGCAAGCATGTTACAACAAAGTGGTTACACAGAGAAATCATTTAAATCTGATTATCTGAAATTCGATCTTTTGAGCACGAAAGCAGCAGAAGCTTCTGTTGACACAAGCGATAAAGCGTTAGAAGAGTATTACAAAACATGGCAACCAGCTATCACTGTTGAACATATACTAGTTGCTGACAAAGCGAAAGCAGATGATCTTCACAAGAAAGTAACATCTGGCGGTAACTTTGAAGAATTAGCAAAAGCTAACTCTACAGATACAGGTTCTGCTACACAAGGTGGTAAATTAGCGCCATTCGGTCCTGGTAAAATGTTACCTGAGTTCGAAAAAGCAGCATACGCATTGAAGAACAAAGGCGACATCAGCCCAGTTGTTAAAACAGACGCCGGTTACCACATTATTAAAATGCTAGACCACCCTGCGAAAACTACTTTTGAAAAAGATAAAGCGCAAGTGAAGAAAGATTATCTAGCTTCTAAAGTAACTTCTGAGACTAAAACAGCAGCGTTGCAAAAACTATACAAAAAAGCTGACGTTAAGATTGACGACAAAGATTTGAAAGATGCATTCGCACAATACGATTCATCTGCAAAAAAAGAATCTGATTCTTCAACAACGAAATAATTAGCAAATAAAAAACGGTAGTTTCCATATTCGGAGGCTACCGTTTTTTTTGTCGTTTATTTTTCAAGAATTGCGAAATAGTTATTTTCGATGTCAGCGAAGTTGAAGACGCGGCCAAAGTTCGGGATGTCAACAAGTTCACCGACTGTGATGCCTTTTGCTTGGAAATCTGCGTACATCGCTTCTAAATTATCACCATAGAGTAAAATAGACGGTGTACCTAAGTTCATTTCTGGTTGAGCTTTAGCGACTGCTTCTTTGTCTTGTAGAACAAATGTTGTTGCTGCATCTTTTGTTGGCGCGATTTCGATCCAACGTTGTGCATCCCCTGCTTCATTTTCAGATATGATGACGAAGCCTACTTTTTCTGTCCAGAATTTTGCTACGGCTTCTTGGTCATTAACGTAAATCATTACTTGCCCGATTTTGTTAATCATTAGTTTATTCCTCTTTTCTATGTGTTTTGATTGCTTGTTTAGTATAGCAAGATTAGTAAGAGGATTCAAAAATTAAGTGAGTGCTATGGCTTTGCCTGCCGAACCAAATTCGCGGATTTTGGATTGGACGGTTTGAATGATGGCTTCGCGAGCTGGTTCTAATAGTGTGACTTTGGGGTTCGGTGGGTGGTTTGGG
>NZ_AODL01000016.1 GCF_000525995.1 Paenilisteria riparia FSL S10-1204
TGGGAAAATCATGAAAGTTTCAATTATTGGGGCAACGGGTTATGGAGGGCTTGAATTACTCCGATTATTACATCAGCATCCGCACGTTGAGATTGCATCCTTGCATAGTTTTTCAGCACAGACGGAGGATATTTCACGTTTTTACCCACATTTACATACGGTGTATCATCAAGCTTTAGCTGAGATTGATGCAGTGAAAATTGCAGAAGAGAGTGAGGCGGTGTTTCTGGCGACGCCAAGTGGTGTAGCGAAGGATGCGGCGCAACCTTTTATTGATGCGGGAATGAAGGTCATTGATTTGTCGGGTGATTTTCGGTTGTCTAAGGAAGGTTATGAGAAGTGGTATAACAAGGACGCAGCGCCGGATGCTTATTTGAAGCAGGCGGAATACGGGTTGGCGGAATGGCGAACGGGAACGGACGCGACGTTTATATCGAATCCAGGATGTTATGCGACGGCGACATTGCTAGGTTTAGCGCCACTTGTGATGCAGGACTTGGTGGAGGCGGATTCGATTATTGTGGACGCGAAATCAGGTATTTCCGGGGCGGGCAAGACGCCAAGTGAGAATACGCATTTTCCGGAGACGAATGAGAATATGATGTTGTATCGGATGAATAAGCATCAGCATATTCCAGAGATTATGAGGCAGTTGCAAGTTTGGAATGAGAATATTGATGCAATTACGTTTTCGACATCGCTAATTCCGGTGACGCGAGGCATTTTTGCAACGATCTATGCGAAGTCGAAAACGGGAACAACGACGGAAGAACTTTTGACGTTATATCGGGAAAGTTATGATGGGAAACCATTCGTGCGAATTCAGGCACAAGATGTGTATCCGACGTTAAAGCAAGTAACGGCTTCGAATTTTTGTGATATTGGACTTTGCTATAATGAGCGCACGAATATGATTACGATTGTTGTCGTGATTGATAATTTGGTCAAAGGGGCTGCGGGACAAGCGATTCAGAATTTGAATTTGATGGCCAAGTTTGATGAAACGGCTGGACTTGATTTTATACCCGTCTATCCGTAATTAGGGGGAATTAGGATGGAAAAAATATTGGAAAAAGATAATTGGATAATGATTCCAAACGGTACGATTGCAACACCACTCGGTTTTTCGGCGGCTGGTGCGCATTGTGGGCTTAAATATAAGAAGAAGGACATCGGTATTATTTTTTCGGAAGTTCCAGCACAAGCCGCGGCAGTTTATACGATGAATCAAATGCAAGCCGCGCCGATTTTTGTAACAAAGGACAGCTTGACGAACGAGCAAACGTTGCAAGCCATTGTAGTAAATAGTGGTGTAGCCAACGCGTGTACTGGGAAACAAGGTTTGGAAGATGGTTTTGCGATGCGGACTTTAACGGCGCAGCATTTAGGTATTCCTGAACAAAGTGTTGCGATTGCATCGACAGGCGTGATTGGCGAATATTTACCGATGGATAAAGTGACAGCAGGAATCGCAGAACTCGATTTACAGTCTGGTGTTAGTAGTCATTTTCACGAAGCTATTTTAACGACGGATACCGTGCAAAAAGAATTGACATTACAAGCCGAAATTGGTGGGAAGATTGTGACAATTTCAGGTGTCGCGAAGGGTTCAGGAATGATTCATCCGAATATGGCTACCATGCTAGCTTTCATTACTACCGATGCAGCTGTACCAGCCACTCTATTGCAAAAATTGCTAAAACAAAAAGTAGATCAAACCTTCAATCAAATCACAGTAGACGGCGACACATCAACAAATGATATGGTCGTTGTGATGGCGAATGGGTGTGCCGGAAATAACGCTTTTTTAGAAGGTACACCAGAGTTTAAACAATTTGCAAAAATGTTTTATGCAGTTTGTCAGCATTTAGCAAAAAGCATTGCAAGGGATGGAGAAGGCGCGACAAAACTGATTGAAGCGCAAGTCAATGGTGCAACATCGCGAGAAGATGCAAGAATGATTGCCAAACAAATCGTTTCCTCTAGCCTTGTAAAAACCGCCATGTTCGGGGAAGATGCCAATTGGGGGCGAATTATTTGCGCGATCGGTTACAGTGGCGGTCGTTTTTCACCAGACCATATTACGATAAAAATCGGTAATATAGCTATTCTTGAAAAGAGCGAAACAGTAGCATATGATGCGGTAGCTTTAGCCGGTTATTTACAACAAGAAAAAATTATGATAGACGTCAATTTGCATAGCGGTTTAGAAACAGGAACAGCGTGGGGATGCGATTTGAGCTATGATTATGTCAAAATAAACGCATGTTACCGGACGTAATCTAAAAAAGGGGGCGCAAAAAGATGAATGAAATCATTGTTGTCAAAATTGGTGGCGTCGCGGGAAGCCATTTACATGAAAACTTTTTCAATCAAATCAAAGTGTGGCAAGAAAAGGGCAAACAAGTCGTACTCGTCCATGGTGGTGGGATTCAAATCAATAAAATGATGGAAGCTTTGCAAATCTCAGTGGAAACAAAAGCGGGCTTGCGCATAACGACAAAAGAAACGCTTGCTGTGACAAAAATGGTTTTAATTGGGCAAGTACAGCCTGAAATCGTGACGGCGCTTGATCAAGAAGGGATTCCTGCTATTGGTTTGCATGCTGGTGATGCGGGATTGATGCATGCCGAACAGCTCGCAGATAAAGAACTTGGGTTAGTAGGAGAAATTACGGAAGTGCAAACCGATTTTATTCAGAGCTTGGTGGACCAACAAATTGTACCAGTTATTGCACCACTTGGCTTAACAAGGGCGGCGCAGTGGCTTAATGTAAATGCTGATTTAGCTGCTTGCGCAATTGCAGGAGCACTTGCAGCCGAGAAACTCATCTTACTCACCGATGTAGCAGGCGTTTTAGAGGAAGGCGAAGTTATGACGCAAATCGATACATCAGATCTCGACTCCTTGTTCGCAAAAGAAATTATTACAGGTGGTATGATTCCAAAACTTTCAAGTGCTAAAAAAGCAGTGGAACAAGGCGTAGGTCAAGTCATTATTACAAACGAAATCACAAAGCAAGGAACAATAATAAGCGATGGGGTGAAAGTAGGATGAGCAATTTATTTCCAACATATGCAAAATTTCCAATCGAAATTGTTGAGGGGAAAGGAACAATCGTCAAAGATGCAAACGATAAGGTGTATTTAGATTTTACCTCGGGCATCGCAGTTTGTAATCTTGGTCATTGCAACGAAGCCGTTTTGATCGCCGTACAACAGCAACTCACACAAATTTGGCATACGTCCAATCTATTTGAAAGCAGCATCCAAGAACAAGTCGCCGACAAATTAACCGCAGGCTCCAATCGCGCCGTTTTCTTTTGCAACAGTGGTGCAGAAGCTAACGAAGCGGCTTTGAAATTAGCCAAAAAACATACCGGATGCGATGAAATTATCACATTCCGCCAATCTTTTCACGGCCGAACAATCGCGACTATGACAGCAACAGGACAAGGCAAAATTCACGATGGCTTCGGTGCGCTCCTTCCAGGTTTTACATACTTACCATACAATGATTTAGAAGCACTAGAACAAGCTATTTCGGAACAAACTGCGGCCGTCATGCTAGAAGTCATTCAAGGTGAAGGTGGCGTAATCCCAGCAACGACGGAATTTTTACAAGGCGCTGCTGCTTTATGCGCGAAATATGATGCCCTACTCATCATCGACGAAGTGCAAACCGGTATGGGGCGCACAGGAAAACGTTTCGCCTTTGAACACGCAGGAATCGAACCAGACATTTTTACCTTAGCAAAAGGGCTTGGCAATGGTTTACCTGTCGGCGCGATGGTTGGCAAAGCAGAACTTGCCCAAAGTTTTGGACCAGGTGTACATGGCTCTACATTTGGTGGTAATAAAATCGCGATGGCAGCAGCGAATGTTGTTATTGATTCTATTTTTGAGGAAACATTTTTAGCAGAAGTGACTGAGAAGGGCGCGTATTTCCAAGCTTTATTAACAGAGCAATTGCCAGGAGTCGTCATTCGAGGTGAGGGCTTAATGTTTGGTATTGAACTGGAAACAGAAGCTGTGGAAGTCGTGAAATTGCTACAAGAAGTCGGCGTACTCACATTAACCGCAGGCACGAACGTCTTGCGAATCCTACCGCCACTGACCGTAACTAAAACAGAACTCGAACAAGTTGCTGAAAAATTAGCAACTGTACTGAAAAAACAAGAAATGGGGATGAAAATATGATGTATCATAAAGAGACAACCAGAGGGAAAGATATGCTTAGCTTACTAGAATGGAGCAATGAAGAAATCGAAGAGCTAGTGCAACTAGCGCTAGCCATTAAGACTAATCCAGCGCACTATAGCCATACATTAAGCGGTCAAATTTTAGGGATGATCTTCGATAAGCCGTCAACGAGGACACGTATTTCTTTTGAGGCAGGTATTTTGCAATTGGGTGGGCAAGCGATTGTGATGTCGTCCAAAGAATTACAAATTGGCCGCGGAGAGCCGATTAAAGATACAGCGCACGTATTGAGTGAATATATTAATGCTGTGATGATTCGGACATTCAGCCACGAAGGCGTAGAGGAGCTTGCAGAACACGCATCGATTCCGATTATTAACGGGTTGACGGATCTGCATCATCCTTGCCAAGCGCTCGCTGATTTATTAACCATTTTTGAAGTGAAAAACACATTTGAAGGTGTCAAATTGGCCTATATTGGAGACGGGAATAATGTGTGTCATTCGCTAGTTCTAGCCGCTGCAATGGTGGGCCTTGATATTTCCTGTGCGATGCCAGTGGGCTATGAACCAGATGAAAAGGTGCTAAATGAAGCACAACAAATCGCCGCAAAAACAGGAGCAAACATTCAAATAACGACAGACCCAGTTATTGCTGTATCGAATGCTGATTTTGTGTATACAGACGTGTGGACAAGTATGGGGCAAGAGGAAGAAAATGCAAAACGCTTTGCTGATTTTGAAGGTTACGCTGTGACGAACCAATTAGTAGCACATGCCAAAGCGGACTATCACTTCTTGCATTGCTTACCGGCGCATCGTGAAGAAGAAGTTGCAACGGCTGTTATTGACGGAAAGCAATCATTAGTCTACCAACAAGCAGGAAACAGACTTCACGCACAAAAGGCGTTGCTTGTCATGATTTTAGGGTAATAATTAGAATCCAATGCAGAGATGTTATGTGCATTGGATTTTTGTATATTATTTGACAGCGTTTGCGTCACGCGGTAAAATGGAAATGGATGGAACTGCTGTTATGTCCTTCGAATTTTTAGAATGTTACAAAGATAACAAATAAGGAGGGGTTATGCATGGAGCGTATTGTAACGGTTTTCAAACGCTTCCAAATACACACAAACTATTCTACTATTCTGAATGAAATTGGAAGTATCAGACTCAAAGTACAAGATGACAAGATACCTAGATTTATTCATACGATAAACACCGAAACAGACTGCAGAGCAACGCTCAGCCCAACGGCAGAGTATGTGGAAATTAAACGAAATTAGTAAGAAAAGACAAGAAAAAATAATCTTGGAGGGTGACAAACTTTCCGAGATTATTTTTATGGAGAAATTTTGTGTTACCAAGGCTGTATTTATGGTACCATATATAGCATATAAGAAAAATATATAGGAGTGTGTTGAGATGGAAATAAAAGTGAAATATGCGAAAAATCAAGAATCACGATTAAGTAAAATTGAACAAGGAGATTGGATTGATTTGCACGCAAACGAAGAAGTTCACCTAGCTTCAGGAGACTACAAATTAATCGAACTAGGTTTAGCGATGGAATTACCAAAAGGTTATGAAGCGCATGTTGTACCTCGTTCTAGTACATATAAACAGTTCGGAGTCATCCAAGCAAACAGTATGGGCGTTATCGATGAAAGCTACTGTGGCGACAATGATTTTTGGAAATTCCCAGCCATTGCATTACGTGATACAGTCATTGAAAAAGGCGACCGCATTTGCCAATTCCGAATCATGGAAAAAATGCCTGAACTACAAATGACAGAAGTAGAGAGCTTAGGTAATGAGAATCGCGGAGGATTTGGTTCGACAGGCAAGAAATAAACAAACAGCGAGGGGATTAGCGTACGAAAGGAAGACACATTGTTTTTGTTAGTGGGATATTCTAACAATAGCAACACTTCCAATCCAACTAAAGAAGACGCAAAGTACTATTTGAAAATCGAGGCACATATGTTGGCGATAACAGTAAGGTTTCAACAATCTTACAACATCTCTACTTACAAAAATATAAACAGGAAATGCAATTGCAAACACAGAAGCAACCGTATCAATAAATTACCAGATGCCTACAAAGCAGAAGAAATACGTGAAATGTTGGAGAAAAATGTGGCTTTCCCATTTGCGTTAATGTCAAATGTAGATAAGGTGACATTCCAGTTTGATGAAACCAGCAATGACTCTAGTTCGAACACAACCTATGAAGGTTCCACTATCGAAAAAGTAGTGTCAACCAAACTAGCAGATATTGCGGAAAGTCAGGATGATTTGGCCTCGTTTTTGAATGTGTGAAGTAAATAATTGATTTGAAGGATTGGAGAGGCATCTATGATGACTGTGGGAGAATGGGTATGGATTTTAATCATTATTTATGCAATCTTTCTTAGATACTGGATACGAAAGAAAATGCCGATTTCCAGAATCTTTTTTTACACTACGATGTATGTGTATCTGTCTTGCGTTGCGGGTTATACCATATTTCCTATCCGAATAGATTATACACTAACTTTCGGTGGGAATTGGTACTTAGGAATTAATTTAATTCCGTTCGCCAGTATTTATGATACATATGTAAATACAGTCTACATGGGTATGAATGCTCGTATTGGTATATCGCAAATAATAGGAAATATCATTATGTTTATACCTCTAGGTTGTTTATATCCACTGTGTTCAAAATACCATGTGACTTGGAAGCGAATGATATACACGGCTTTCATATTATCATTATCTATTGAACTATGTCAGTTGCTTCAAAATATATTCTATCGGGCGGCATACAGATCTGCGGATGTGGATGACCTCATATGGAACACAACTGGCGGACTTATTGGATACGCATTATTTTTAATATGCAAACCAATCTTTCAAAAACTCAAAGTCTATCATTTCTAACCAACACAAAAACAGGGACGAGCCAATCAGCTCCGCCCTGTTTTTCCAATACCTACAAGAAATTCCGTTTCACTTTATCCCAAAATGAATTATTATGCAGTTTAATAATATTTACAAAGCGATCGCCAACTTCTAGTTTGATTTCTTCTACGTGCTGAATGCTAAGTGCTTCGGAGTCCATGCCCATAATTGGGAAATCATTCACGCCATTTGCGCGCATATCTAAACGCAATTTACGTTTCGGGCTCAAAATGAATGAAGAACCAAGCGTACGGAAGCGGTTATTGTTAATGGAAGCAAGCTCACTCACTTGCATTGATGGCAATAGTGGGTCGACAATCGAGCCGTTAATCGATTTATTATAGGCGGTACTTCCCGTAGGTGTCGAAATGACCATGCCATCCCCGCGGAACGTTTCAAACAAACTATCATTAATATACACATCAATTTGCAATGTGCGGATAATCGACGAGCGAATATTAAATTCATTCAATACATAAAAAGCTTTCGAGTTGTTAACCGTCCCGTAAATGGTTGGGTAACGGCGAACAAGCCAGCGATCTTCTGCCGCAGCTTTAATAATTTCATCAATTTGGTGCACATGGAAATCACAATATTGTCCGAGTTGTTCTGTTAACGCAATGCCCGCATAAAGGCAATCCGAACGGAAACCAGTCTCACGTACAGATTTAAGGAAAGCCCCATCTCCACCAATACTAATAATAGCAGTTGCTTTCGTAAAGTCATCCGTTACTTCAAAACCATATTCCTTCGTTACTTTCTTTAGTTCGTCCGCATGTTTTTGTAACTCTTCTGTTTTACGATAGGAAAAAATAAAAAAATTGTTTCCGCCATACTTAAAACCTCCAGTGTTCTTAGTTAAATTCAATCTACCTCCTCATTATAACACGAATGCTCATCACTAATCTTGTGAAAATAATAATTTTTCATGTTTTACTGTAAAAAGCCACGATTTTCCGTTATGATAGTTCTATGGAATGAAAAAAGGGGGAAACAATGTGAACGCAAAAAGATGGATTGCGCTTGGGATTGTAGTAGCATTACTAATCGTAAGTGCGGTTACCAAAATCACGAGTACACTTTTAGCAAGTGATGAGGAAACGATGTCTCTGACGGACTCGCTAATGGCGCTAGACTCGGATGTAGCAGAAATGGTGTTAGAAGACGGAGATGGGAACAATCGAATTGCCGTCCTAACGATTAACGGTACGATTCAAGATACAGGATCAAGTGACTCGTTGCTTGGGGGTAGTGAAGGGTATAACCATACCGATTTCATGGATCAATTGGAAAAGATTCGTGAAGACGATACGGTTTCTGGTGTGTTGCTTAACGTGAATTCACCAGGTGGTGGTGTTGTCGAATCAGCACAAATCCGTGATAAAATTTTACAAATCAAAAAAGAGAAGAAGTTGCCGGTCTATGTTTCATTTGGTAGCATGGCAGCATCTGGCGGTTATTACGTATCCGCGCCAGCCGATAAGATTTTTGCAAGTCCAGAGACGTTAACTGGTTCCATCGGTGTCATTATGCAAGGGTACGATTTCAGCGAGCTGATGAAGAAGGTCGGCATTTCAGACAATACAATTAAAAGTGGTAAGTTCAAAGACATTATGAGCTCCACACGACCAATGACTGCCGAAGAAAAGGCGATTATGCAGTCGATGATTGACGATTCCTACGGCCAATTCGTAAAAGTCGTGGCACAAGGTCGTCACATGACCGAAGCTGAGGTTCGCAAAATTGCCGACGGACGTATTTATGATGGACGCCAAGCGAAGGCAAACGGGCTTATAGATGCGTTTGGCTATGAAGAAAACGCACTTGATGCTTTGAAAAAAGACAAGAAGCTAAAAGATGCCGAAGTTTTTGAATACGATACATCAGGTGGTGGGCTTGCGTCGTTATTCTCATCCTCTGTAAGCCAAGTTATCGGCAAGAAGAGTGAAGCAGAACAGGCGGTGCAACTCATGAATATGATGGGCGCACCACGCTTAATGTATATGTATGGGAAATAAAGGAGGAGTTCAAATGGAACAAGAAACAATGACGCCAACGCAGCGTCCCGTGTTTAAATACGAGCCTCCGACGGAAGAAAAGACCGGTTTTCCAGCCCAATATTATGCAGGTTTTTGGATTCGTTTCATGGCTTACTTGATTGATTTACTCGTAACAACGGCGCTTTCTGGCATTTTAATAAGCCCCGTTTTCCGTTTAGCGAATTGGAAAATGGATAGTTCCTTTTTCGCCATATACGGCGCACTAGTCACGATCGTCTTTCTAGCTACTTTATCATCATGACAAAATTCTGGAGCCAAACGCTTGGCAAAATGATCTTCGGAATCCGAGTCATTTCACTAAAAAACGACCGACTAACATGGCCCACCGTCATTTTCCGCGAAGGAGCACTTCGTTTCGTGACTTACATCGTTTGGGGACTCTACATCATTTGCGCTTTTACACCAAAAAAACAAGGCATCGCAGACCTGCTAGAAAGCACCGCTGTCGTCCACGAAGGCTATTTAAAACTCGACGGCAAATGGCGATAAATTGAAATTCTAACTTACAGGCATTGCTTGTAAGTTCTTTTTTGATAGGCAAAAAAATAGAACAACGCGGTCGACTTCGATAGAATAGAGAATGTAGAAAGAAATCAAAGGAGGAACAAACACATGGCAAATGTAACATTTAAAGGCAACCCGATGACGTTACTTGGAAAAGAGGTAAAAGTTGGTGACGCAGCGCCAGATTTCACGGTGCTAAATCAAGGCTTAGAACCAGTAACATTAGCTGATTATGACGGGAAAGTAAAAATAATTAGTGTGATTCCGTCGATTGATACAGGCGTTTGTTCCCAACAAACTCGCAAGTTCAATGAGGATGCTTCCGGTTTAGAAAATACAGCAATACTTACAATCTCAGTAGACCTACCATTCGCGCAAAAGAAATGGTGTGCTGCAGAAGGCTTACCAAATGTTATTACATTGTCGGATCATCGCGATCTTTCATTTGGCGAAGCATATGGTGTAGTTATGAAAGAATTACGCTTACTAGCTCGTTCTGTATTTGTTGTCGATAGCAATAACAAAGTCGTACACGCAGAATACGTTGGTGAAGGCACAAACCATCCAGACTATGATACAGCTATTGCAAAGGCAAAAGAAGCTAAATAAGAGGTAGAAGCTAGCGAATCATGAATGGTTTGCTAGTTTTTTGCTGTTATAGTAATAGAACAACTGTTGAGTATAACAGCGCATAGCGCAGTATGAAGCCATTGTTTCGCAACCGATAATTATCATTTTTCTGTAGTAGAAAATGCTATCATCTTAGCTGAAAATGCTGTATAATATTTAATTGGTGTTAGAAATGAAAGAATTCGAGGTGTTCACTTTTGACAAATGCAACAGTTGAGGAATTATTCCGTGTTCTCGATGATACAGCGATTATTATCCAAAATGCGCTTGAGATGAGTTATTTGGAAGCAGTATACGAGACTGGCGAGAATTTATTTCAGAAAGAGGTACTTCAAAAGGATGAACTTTCTGCTGAAGCAGTTCTAAATCTGGAAGAGCGGTATGGTTCGATTCAGTTGGACGAGTTTGCGAAAGAAGATATCCGTAAGAGTTATCAACTTGCACTCTTAAAAGGTATGAAGCATGGTATTCAAGTTAATCACCAAATGACGCCTGATTCAATTGGTTTTATTTTGGGCTATTTGGTTGATAAGGCTTTTTCTGGTGCGAAACAGATTCGTTTGCTAGATCCAGCATGTGGGACAGGTAATTTAATCGCAACGATTGTGAATCAATTGGAAGGCAAATTAGATCTCGATGCTACAGGTGTAGACGTGGATGATTTGCTCATTTCGCTTGCTTACGTCGGTGCTGATTTAGGACGCCTGCCAATCCAACTTTTGCATCAAGATGGATTAGGTAACTTGCTCGTAGACCCAGTGGATGTGGTTGTCAGTGACTTACCGGTTGGATACTACCCGAACGATACGCGCGCTACGGAATTTGAGTTGCGTCGGGAAGATGGACATTCTTTTGCGCACTATTTATTTATTGAGCAAGGGATGCGCTACACGAAGGCAGGAGGCTATTTATTCTTCCTCGTACCAAGTGCCATGTTTGGAACGGCTGATTTTGCGAAAGTCGATCGCTTTATTAAAAAACATGGACACATTCAAGGCATTATTCAACTTCCAGAAACGCTATTTGCTTCAGAGAGTGCTAGAAAAAGTATTCTTATTTTGCAAAAATCAGCGGATAATGTCGTGCCACCAAAGGAAGTATTGCTTGCCAATTTGCCGAACTTAAACGAACCAAAGGCAACGGCAAACGTACTTGCCAAAATAGAAAACTGGTTTAACGAAAACAAGTAAGTGGAAGGGAATGGATTAAGAAACATGGAAAAAACAATTGCAAATTAACGCTGGGAGCTCGTCACTTAAATTTCAACTTTATGATATGCCGTCTGAAACGGTAATTACAGCAGGAATCGTAGAGCGTATCGGTTTGAAAGACTCAATTTTCACCATCTCTGTAGGCGACGAAAAAGTGAAAGAGGTAACAGATATTCCCGATCACGAAGTCGCAGTACAAATGTTGCTTGATAAATTAATTTCACATAACATCATTAAATCTTATGATGAAATTACAGGCGTTGGCCACCGTGTCGTACATGGCGGTGAAAAATTCACGGAGTCTGTTTACATTGACGATAAAGTTATCGCAGACATCGAAGCACTTTCTGAACTTGCGCCATTGCACAATCCAGCAAACGTAACTGGTATTCGCGCATTCCGTAAAGTTTTGCCAGATATCGTGTCTGTAGCTGTTTTTGATACAGCGTTCCACCAAACAATGCCACAATCAAGCTACTTATATAGCTTGCCATACAACTACTATAAAGAATACGGCATCCGTAAATACGGTTTCCACGGCACAAGCCATAAATACGTATCCGAGCGCGCAGCCGATTTGTTAGGTCGTCCAGTTGACGAATTACGCCTAATCACGTGTCACTTAGGTAACGGTGCTAGTATCGCAGCTATCGAAAGTGGTAAATCAATGGATACATCGATGGGCTTTACACCACTTGCCGGTGTATCTATGGGAACTCGTTCAGGAAACATTGACCCTGCGCTAGTACCATTCATTATGGAGAAAACAGGAAAATCTGCAGAACAAGTACTAGATGTTCTAAATAAAGAATCAGGCATGCTAGGTGTTTCTGGTATTTCCAGTGACCTTCGCGACCTTGAAAGTGAAGCTGCAAAAGGAAATGACCGTGCGGAACTGGCGTTGGACGTTTTCGTTGACGGTATTCACAAATACATCGGTTCGTATGCTGCTCGCATGAACGGCGTCGACGCGATTATTTTCACAGCCGGTATTGGTGAGAACAGTTCTTACATCCGCGAACGCGTACTTCGTGGCCTTGAGTTCATGGGAGTTTATTGGGACCCAGCGTTGAACCAGGTGCGTGGTGTCGAAGCATTCTTGAACTATCCACATTCTCCAGTAAAAGTAATCATTATTCCAACAAACGAAGAATTAATGATTGCAAGAGATGTTGAAAAAATTCGTGCTGAGAGATAAATAATTATATGGACGACGAAAAAGTAGATTTCTATTTAAATAAAAATCTGCTTTTTTGTCATGTTTTATCAAGTGATGCCTAACAAAGGTGTTTTCTATGAAAATAAGACTGCAAAAGGTTTATTAGATATTGCAGAAGCGACTAGAACAACTGTGAATGGCAGTCAAACAATCCCGTCTTTAGAAGAAATTAAAGATATTAAAAAGTTCGTGTTTAAACTTGATGGAAAAAGTCGCAGAATAATCAGCGTTTAGTAGGGAAACACAAAAAAGCCCTCCAATCATTTTGCTGATTCGAGGGCTTCCCACTATCTCTTATTTGTCGTCTTTATATACAGGGTCTTCATTTCTTACAACTAATACGTCACAGGGTGAATGACGGATGATATACTCGGAAACACTACCGATAAGTAAACGTTCCACGGCATTTAAACCAGTAGCACCACACATGATTAAATCCGCTTTGAAGGCTTTGGCGGCTTCCTTTGTGATGGCTGTTTTTGGAGAGCCATATTCGATGTACGTTTCGACGTTTGTCACGCCTTGCTTTAATGCATCATCTTTGTAACCATTTAATAGTTCATCTGCATATTCTGTAGCTTTGTCGGCCATGGATGTATCATAGTTAGCGACTGATGAGAATGCACGCGTATCAATAACATGGACAAGTCCAAGCGAACCTTCATTTCTTTTGGCGACTTGAATTGCTTTTTGGAATGCACTTTCAGCTTCCTGCGATCCATCAACTGCAACTAAAACTCTTTTGTATTGTTGTAACATACAAAATCCCTCCCATTTGGAATATCTTTTTATATTCTTATTGTACCCCTTTTTTGGAAAAACAACCATCAAAAGCATTGCGGAATTTTTCAACCCGTATATTTTTACAATTTAGGTCATATGTGTTAATCTTGGTTTGTAAGCGGATACTATTTGAATTTTATGGGTAATAATACTTACAAAGGAGAGATATATGTGTTAATAGGAGTACCGAAAGAGATTAAAAACAACGAAAATCGGGTAGCAATGACCCCAGCGAGTGTGTTATCTTACATACACGCAGGTCACAAGGTTCTAGTGGAACAAGGTGCTGGTATCGGATCGGCTTTTCCGGATGAGGATTATGTTAAAGCAGGAGCAACG
The DNA here is from genome assembly GCF_000525995.1 of Paenilisteria riparia FSL S10-1204. Lineage (GTDB taxonomy): Bacteria > Bacillota > Bacilli > Lactobacillales > Listeriaceae > Listeria_A > Listeria_A riparia. The sequence goes on from NZ_AODL01000016.1 coordinate 13,897, forward strand.
ATTGTAGCAACGGCCGCAGAGGCTTGGGCTGCTGACATGGTAGTCAAAGTAAAAGAGCCAATTGCCTCAGAATATGGTTATTTTCGAGAAGGCTTATTGTTATTTACGTATTTGCATTTAGCAAATGAACCGGAGTTGGCTAAAGCGTTAACGGAGAACAAGGTGAACAGTGTAGCGTATGAAACGGTAGAATTAGATGATCGTTCACTACCGCTACTTAGCCCAATGAGTGAGGTTGCTGGTCGGATGGCAGCACAGATTGGGACGCAATTCTTACAACGAAATAACGGTGGGCGTGGTATTCTACTTAGTGGTGTACCAGGTGTGGAACGTGGCGAAGTTGTAATTATTGGCGGTGGTATGGCAGGAATAAACGCAGCGAAAGTGGCGATTGGACTTGGTGCTAACGTAACGATCCTTGACTTAAATTTACATCGTTTACGCGAGTTGGATGATATTTTTGGAAATCAAATTACGACATTGATGAGTAACGCTTTTAACATCGAAACTGCTGTGAAAAAAGCGGATTTGGTTGTTGGAGCTGTTTTAATTCCAGGTGCTCGTGCTCCGAAGCTTGTAAAGGAAGACCTTGTGAAGAAAATGAAACAAGGCGCGGTCATCGTGGATATAGCGATTGACCAAGGCGGCATTTTTGAAACAACAGATCGGGTAACAACGCATGATAATCCAACATATGAAAAGCATGGTGTGGTACATTATGCTGTAGCGAATATGCCGGGTGCGGTGCCAAGAACTTCAACCATCGCGCTTACTAATGCGACATTACAGTTCGGTCTGACGCTTGCTAATAAAGGTCTTGCAGATGCGGTACTTGGAAATCTGCCACTTTATAAAGGCGTGAATACGGTCGGTGGTTTTGTGACATATAAAGCAGTTGCAGATGATTTAGGCTACGAGTACAAAGCTGTTGAAGAAGCATTAGCATAATGAAAAAAAGAGCGGGAACTTAGTTTTCTGCTCTTTTTATGTTATATTAGGATAAATAAAATTACCAGCGACATCGGCAAAAAGAAGATTCTGATTGTAATATTGTCCATCGCTTTTCAAAATGAGGGCAGTTGTTCTACGATCAAAATCAATGGTAAGCACTTCTTCCAGAAAAACGGCGGTCCATTCCTTGATGAGAATTGGGCCGAGATTGGATGTGAACTCGGTATCTTCTGAGGTGGGACCAGTCACTAATCGAAGTCTAAAAATGCCACTATTTTCGCATACACAGCCCTCAGTACTATAATCAAGATGGAGTCTGCCGGGTAAGTCGCCACGGAGAAGTTCGATTCGACGGATAGCCGCAGGGGTAAATGTTAAGTTCATGGGATTCACCTCTTTTCTTCTTTATTGTAAATCGGAAGTAGAGTGTTTGGAAAATATTTTGCTCAAAATAAGGAGGTTTTTAGATGCAGGGATTGAGTCATATGACGTTTATTGTACATGATTTGGAAAAGGCAACATTGTTTTTCGAAACGATTTTGGATGCGAAGGAGGTTTATGCAAGCGGGGATGAAACGCATTCGCTATCTCGAGAGAAATTTTTCTTGATTGGGGATTTGTGGATTGCGATTATGGAAGGGGAAAGTTTGCCGAGTCGGACGTATAATCATATTGCTTTTAAGATTGAGAATGATGCGTATGATATGTATTTGGAACGAATCGAGCGTTTAGGATTAGAGATAAAGGACGGGCGAGCAAGAGTAGGCGGAGAGGCGAAATCGATTTATTTTTATGATTTTGATAATCATTTGTTTGAGTTCCACACAGGGACGCTTGCGGAAAGGTTACGCGAATATGAAAAAGAATAGTTCTGAGGTACGTAGAACTACTCTTTTTCTTACGCTGTATTATGGTGTTATTGTCACTGTTTTGCCATGGGTTATGACTTTATTTTCTGAGTTGAAGCCAATAAATTCTAAGCGATCGCCTACTTTGAATTTACTAGGGTCAATGTAGTAGCGGAATCCAGTACTAGTGAACTCGCCTCGTAATGTTTCTGGGTTGCCATTAATTACTAGCAATCCTTTGGTAACAGGGCCAGTAAAAGTTCCTCTGACATAGGCGCTACCTATTTTGATCGCAGTGGGTGTAACACTTCCTGTAACTTCAGGAGTTCCAGTGCGTTCAGAGAAATAATAATGTTCGGGTCTGCCATGTAAAAGCCCCATAGTATTAGATGTTGGTGAACCATTTATTCTCATTTCATAATTGCCATGTGCGTTAACAGTAGCATTTCCATCTGCGTATGTTGTAGCATCTCTGAGACTAATCTTTTCGCCTGGAGAGCCGTTACCAAGGACGACAGCATGGGTAGCCGTATTGTAAACAATTGGAGTAGCCATGTAGGAGGGGCAAGAACGGTTGTTTGTGTCTCTATGCTCGTTTCACTATTTTTAGATTGTACGATACTGAGTCTTGTACCTGATGTTTGTTTCGGTATGGTTAGCGCATACTGTCCCCATTGATTAACTAACACTTCACCTATTGTTTGCGTCCCCTTTTTGAGCGTGATTTTCGCATCAGGGACGCCGTATCCCGTTATGACTGTGCTATTGGTAGTCACTAGTTGGTTAATAATAGGGGCATAAAGTTTTTTACCAATGGTAAGTTCAAGACCTCCTGTCCATAATTTCGAATCGTTTGCAGTAGCAACATTGAGAGGATAATTAAATGTTGTTTCCCCGCTACTACCAGGCCAATGACTGTAGGATATTCCGTTTCCGAAAGGAACACCTAAATTAATAGCATTCATCGCAAAAGTGCCCACATCTACTTGCACATGTGTGAGTGAGTACTTCAACTCAGATACTGCATAAGGTGGGAAAGATTGCTTCGGTGTAACGGGAACTTGTGTTGCAGCACTAGCAAAATCAACAAGAGGTGTGTATTGGCTAGCTAATGGAGAAAGAACAATACCGGCGGATAGGGCACTAATTAGTACGCTTTTTTTCATTTTTCTCAAATCCCTTCTTTATTTTTATAATTTTTACTTCCAAATTAAGTGTAACAAGAAAACATTGGAATTACTGTATACAAAAAAAGGATTTTTTGGAAGAAAAGATGATTTTGATAACGCTTTCAAAAAAATGTGAATATACAAAGAAAAGCAGCCCAGTTTGGTGGACTGCTTTGATAGCTGGTTTATTTCACATGTACTAATTCTTTTGGGTACTCTGTCAAAATCTCATAACCATCTTTCGTTACGACAATATCGTCTTCAATTCGCACGCCTGCAACGCCTGGGACATAAATACCTGGTTCTATGGTGAAAACCATATTTTCTTGTAGTGGCATGTCATTTGTTTCTGTAATCGATGGGAATTCGTGGACGCTTGCGCCTAAACCATGACCGAGTCGATGTGGGAAATAGTCGCCGTAGCCTGCTTCTTTGATGATGTTTCGCGCAGTTAGGTCGACGTCTTTGGCAGGAACGCCGGCTTTTACTTGTTCGATAGCTGCGAGTTGGGCTTTTAGAACCGTGTTGTAGATTTTTTCTTGTTCGTCGTTGATTTCGCCGTACGCAACGGTGCGTGTGATGTCAGAACAGTAACCTTTATGGACAACGCCTAAGTCGAATAGGACAAGGTCGCCTTTTTTGATTTTGGTATCGCCGGGTGTGCCGTGTGGCAAGGCGCCGTTTGTTCCTGTTAATACCATGGTTGCAAAGGACATGTCGGACACGCCTTTTTTCTTCATTTCGTATTCGATTTTTGCTACGATTTCGGCCTCTGTTTTGCCTTCTGCTATTTCGTCTACACCGACTTGGATGGCGTAATCAGCGAGTAGGGCAGCTTCTTTTAAAATGGCAAGTTCTTCGGGTGTTTTAATAAGGCGAATCATTTGGATCTTTTGTTCGATGGAAATAAATGTGGCGTCTGTTAGGTACTTGGATAGCACTTCGAAACGATCGACGCTCATATGCGATTTCTCAATGGCGAATTTCTTCACGGTTGGGACGCGCTTTGTGATTTCAGTAACGATGATTTCCCAAGGGTTTTCAATGTCGCTGTAGCCATATGCGGAGTGTGCCCAATCACTGTTTTTTACGTCTTCCACTTCTAGTCCTGGTGTGAATAAGAATGGCTCTTCTTCGGCAAAAACAGCTAGGCCTAGTACGCGTTCGTGTGGATCGCTATGGTAGCCTGTGAAGTAGGCAATGTTTTCTGGATCGGTGATAAAAGCGACTTCTGCTTGTTGTTCTTTAAGCCAGCTTTGTAGAATATCAATATTTTTTTCCATCATACAACCTTCTTTCTTTGTCTCATCTGCTATATCATAACACGAAAGAGGGCGGAAATTAAATATTTACCACGGGATAATGCCATCGCGATTAATAAAAGTACCAGTTGGCCCATTGTTATCAATGGTAGCCATTTGAACGATAGCGTCGGTCCCTTCTTGGACGGTTTGGTGTCCTTGACCTGTTAATCCTGTTTTAGTTGGACCAGGATCAACGGCATTGATACGAATAGTTGAAAGTCCTTTCGCGTATTGCACTGTCAGCATCGAAACAGCGGCTTTGGAAGAGCTGTAGACTAGTGGATTTAATTTGGATTCGATTTGTTCAGGGTTTAGCACTTGACCGAAAGAGCCTAAGCCACTGCTTACATTGACGATTACAGGATTCGCGGATTTTTCTAGTAATGGTAAGAAGTGATGCGTAACGCGGACGACACCAAAAACATTTACTTGAAAAACTTGTTCCATCATATCTGGCGTAATTTCTTCTGGCGTGACGAACGGGCCTGAAATACCTGCGTTGTTAATGAGTACATCGAGATGGCCTTCTAGTTCGGCGATTATTTTAGCAGCTTGTGCAACGGTTGCTTCATCGGTAACATCGAGTTTGACGAATGGCACGCCTAGTTCTGTGGCGGCTTCTTTGCCACGTGCTTCATCGCGAGCCCCGATATATACGTTATGTCCTAATGCTTTCAAACGTTTTGCGGTTTCAAAGCCAAGTCCAGCGTTTCCGCCTGTAATGAGTGTTGTTGTCATGATTTATTCCTCCTATTAATAGTCGCCTTTACTAAGTTGCATCTTGTCGATTTTCTTCGCTTTTAAAAACCAGTATTGATGGTAATCACCTTTTAAAGCCGTGAAGGGAACTGCTGTTTTGCCTGATTTCTCGATTTGTTGTTCTAAAAATTCTTTGAGAATCCACGGGTCTTCGATGGATTGCTGTTCTAAATGCAAGATACGGTTGATTTTTTCTGAACTCGTTTGTAGTTTTGCGGCAATTTGATCGACGCTCCATTCTGATATGGCTAGGTTTTGTTGAAATTCACGAATTGTATCGGTTACTTGTTGTTGCGTTAATGACATGAGATTGCCTCCTTGACATAGTTGTTTTTAATACAGTTGTAGTTAAAACTATTTTCAGTAAACTGAATTATACGCTTTTGTAAAATAGTTGTCAATTGAATTGTTTTAGATTAAACTGTTTAGGAGATGTGAAGGAGGTAAGGCCTGTGATTTTGGGTGAAAATGAGCTGTCTGAAAAAATTTATATGTTGAGTTTATTGCAACAAGACTATATTTCCAAGCGATTGAAGGGAATTCACTTAAATGTCCTACAAGCGAAAAGTTTGAACTACGTCTCGGTAAATTCAGGGACAATTCAGAAAGACTTGGCGAATTATTTAGGAAAGCAAAATGCGACAGTGACGAATATTTTAAAAGAGTTAGAAAAGAAGCAATTGATTTACCGCGAAATTCCGAAAGATAATGAACGGCAGAAGAAGATTTTCCTAACATCTGGTGGTGAGCAATTGGTTGGCGAGGTGCAGCAAGCTTTTGCGGATTTGAACCAGGAAATGGAACAGGTTATTTCAGCAAAAGAGAAGGCGCAGATTGTTGCTGGGCTGGAAAAATTAATCACTGATTTCAGGTGAAACAGATGTATTACCAACGATTTGAATGTAAATAAAGTGCCAAAATAAATGGAATGCCTTATAATGAAAGTAGTTTATAAAGAGAAGGGAAGTCATACTATGAAAGTTTCATTTCACGGACAATCTTGTATAAAAGTTGTAACAGAGAAAGGCGTTACGATTCTTGTGGACCCATTTATTTCAGGAAATGAGAAATGTGATTTGGTTGTTGCGGAGGAAAATCCGGATTATATTATTGTGACACACGGGCACGATGATCATGTTGGTGATACGGTAGCGATTGCGCAACAGTCTGGTGCAACCGTGATTGCGAATGTTGAGTTGGCGACTTTTTTAAGTATGCAAGGTGTGGAGAATTTAGCGCCACTGCATATTGGTGGGAAACGTCCGTTTGAGTTTGGAACAGTGAAGTTAACACAGGCGTTTCATGGTTCTTCAACAGTGCAGGACGGCAAAATTATTAATTTGGGGCTGCCGACGGGATTTGTCTTATCGGTGGATGGCAAGCATTTATACCATTCGGGAGACACGGGCTTGTTTTCGGATATGAAGCTAATCGGTCAGTTAAATCCGCTAGACGTTGCGTTTTTACCAATTGGTGATAATTTCACGATGGGACCGGAAGATGCAGCGATTGCGGCGGAATTTTTGCAAGCAAAGGTAGTTGTGCCAATGCATTACAATACATTTCCGCTCATTGCGCAGGACCCGCATGCTTTTGTGGCGAGCTTGAACCCAGAATCACGTGGGAAAGTATTAGAAATTGGCGAATCAATGATAATTTAGAGGGATAGGTGAGTGGCTTGGCGACGAAGCATGAACAGATTTTGAAATATATTGAAGAGCTTGCGGTGGGCGAAAAAATTTCCGTTCGTAAAATTGCGAAAAACTTGCAGGTCAGCGAAGGAACGGCATATCGGGCCATCAAGGATGCGGAGATTGTTGGCTTTGTAAGCACGATTAAGCGTGTTGGGACGATTCGAATTGAGCGTAAACAAAAAGACAGTATTGAGAAATTGACTTACGCCGAAATTGTGAATATGATTGATGGCCAGGTGTTAGGCGGCCGCGCTGGGCTTCATAAATCGCTGAATAAGTTCGTGATTGGAGCGATGACGCTTGAAGCGATGGAGCGTTACACCGATGCGGGGAACTTGGTGATTGTCGGTAACCGGGTTGGTGCGCAGGAATTAGCGCTTGAACGCGGCGCGGCAGTATTGATTACGGGTGGTTTTGATACGGATGATTCGGTGAAACAGTTGGCAGATGAGAAGGAGTTGCCGATTTTATCGACGACTTATGATACATTTACTGTGGCGACGATGATTAACCGGGCGATTTTTGACCAGTTAATTAAGAAGGAAGTCGTTTTTGTTGAGGATATTTTGACGCCGATTGAGAAGACGGCTTATTTGATGAATTCGGATCGAATCGAAGACTGGTATAAGAAGGAAACCGCGACAGGGCATAGTCGTTTTCCGGTGGTGAACAAATCGATGCGTTTGCTTGGGATGATTACGAGCAAAGATGTGATTGACAAAAATTTATCGTTTTCGTTAGAACGGGTAATGACAAAAAATCCGCTAACTGTCGGTCCAAAAATGAGCGTCGCATCTGTATCACATATGATGATTTGGGAAGGTATCGAGGTTATTCCCGTTGTAAAAGATGATTTGACGCTGATTGGAATTGTGAGCCGGCAAGATATTTTGAAATCGCTGCAAATGATTCAACGACAGCCTCAAATTGGAGAAACGATTGATGATACAATCACGAACCAGTTGCTAGAAAAGACGAATGATGAGGCAGAACTTGATTTTCAGTTTACGGTAACGCCACAGATGACGAACAATATTGGCACTCTTTCTTACGGGGTGTTTACACAAATTGTGTGTGATGTTGCCCAACAAAAACTATTTTCCATGAAGAAACGAAATGTCGCTATTGAAAATATTTCCATTTATTTTTTAAAGCCTGTGCAAATGGATGCGACTATTGCGATTAAGCCTCGAATTCTCGAAATGGGACGCAAAGCTAGTAAAATTGATGTGGAACTTTATTTAGAAGGTATTTTGGTTGGTAAAGCAGTGATAGCTTGCCAAATGATGGAACGCTAAAGATTGGTGGAGAAACAATGAAGCGAGAAATTTTAGATGTCATAAAAGAATATGAAACGATTATTATACACCGGCACGTGCGGCCAGATCCGGATGCATACGGTTCACAAATGGGACTTGCCGCGATTTTGAAAGGTAATTTTCCGAAGAAGAAAGTGTATTGCGTTGGAGAAAGTGAGCCATCCTTATGTTTTTTAGGTGAGGTTGATGTTATTGCGGATTCGGTCTATAGTGGGGCGCTTGTGATTGTTTGTGATACAGCGAACACGGAACGAATCGATGATGGGCGCTTTACAATGGGTGCGAAACTGGTGAAAATCGATCACCATCCAAATGAAGATGTGTACGGGGATTTAGTATATGTTGACACTGAGGCTTCGTCTTGTAGTGAGATGATTGCAGCGTTTGTAGAGGCATTTCCGAAAGAATTAATGCTAAATGAAACAGCAGCACGATTGCTTTATGCGGGTATTGTTGGTGATACAGGGCGTTTCTTATTCCCGAATACCACGCCGAAAACATTGCGCTATGCAGCAGATTTAGTTACATTTCCGTTTAATCGCACAGAAATCTTTACAAAAATGTATGAAACTCCGTTGAGTGCAGTAAAATTATCGGGTTATATTTTGCAAAACTTTCAAATGACGGAAAATGGTGCAGCGCATATTTATGTTAATCAAGCATTATTGGAAGAATTTGATGTATCTTCGCGTGATGCATCGCAATTGGTGAATCGTATAGATAGCGTTATCGGTATTAAAGCTTGGATATTGTTTGTGCAAGAAGGTGACATCATTCGCGCACGTTTACGCTCCAAAGGTCCTGTTATCAACGGTTTAGCGAAAGAATATCGAGGTGGCGGGCATCCATTAGCATCTGGTGCGACACTTATTTCAGAATCAGAAATTCCAGAAATGGTCGCGAAATTAGAACAATTATGTAACTAAAAAAGCAGTTGACCGTTTTTAAATTAACGGTTACTGCTCTTTTTTTTAGGTGTTTAGTCCAATGTGAATTAGGATAGAGCCATCGGGTAAATATTCCTCGTAATCAAATAAATAACTTCGGTTAAGCGATAACTTCCAAATTTCCTGCCATGTTGTAAAAACATCATTTTTTACAGGGAAAACGTGATATTTTTGTTGTGGAATAATCATTACTTTTGCTCCCATAAAAGCTTGGTAATCGGTTGCAACACATAGCGTATAATCACCAAAAAAATCGCTCTCATAGTCCAGATAAATCCCATAAAATGTTCTGCTTTCTTGCTGATATTGCTTCGCTTCTGACCACAGTGTTCCGATTTTATCAGCGACTTGCGAATCATTAAAATTGTTCGTACGTACTTCGTTAATGATAAATAGTTGCTTTTCCATTTAAAATAACCCCACTTTCTTACCCAGTATACCATCTTAGTTTGGCTACACTATGTCCTATTTTATGCCCGACTGAAAGAAAAGGTGGTGAGTTATGAAAACTGGTCGTTTACTAGAAACCTTAATCTTGCTTATAAATCGAAAATGCATGCAAGCAATGAGTCCTGCTCCAAAAAATCAGCGTAATTCTCGAATTTAGTAATGCTGTTTGTTCCCGTTTTTTCTGCTGTCATTTGGTCCTGATGTAAAAATTATTTCTCCAGAAGAGCGCTAAATAGAAATTCAAACTAAATTAGAAAAAGCGATTCATAATGATCAACTATGAAACCACTTAAAACACGGAGTTAGTGTTTTTTTTTTTACAATGAAAATGCTATCCAGAACACAAAAATAAAAAGTGTAAATGAACACTAAAATCGTATTAAAAAGCCAAATAAAACACGTAAATTACGCAATAATAACAGAAAATATAGCGATTTTGTGACTTTTCAACTTATCGCTAGACGATGCTTTGCCGGAGTGCTAGAATTAGTCCCATTAATCGACGAATACTTTAGTCGGTTAAATCATTTTTTATGTAGAGAGGAAGTCTGGATCATGAATTTAACAGCCAAGGAACAAGAGAAATTACTCATTGTCGTTGCGGCGGATTTAGCACGTAGAAGGCGAGATCGTGGGCTGAGGCTTAACTATCCAGAATCGATTGCGCTAATTACGTATGAAGTTTTAGAAGGAGCGCGCGACGGTAAAACTGTTGCAGAGTTGATGCAGTACGGTGCAACTATTTTGACGGTAGATGATGTGATGGATGGTATCGCGGAGATGATTAGTGATATTCAGGTGGAAGCAACATTCCCTGATGGTACAAAGCTTGTCACAGTACATCAACCAATCCGCTAAGCGAAGGAGGAAAACAGCAAATGAAACCAGGAGAAATTATTTTATACGGTGAAGATATCGCATGTAACGTGGGACGTGATACGGTAGAAGTAGAAGTGACAAATACGGGAGATCGGCCAGTTCAGATTGGGTCGCATTATCATTTTTTTGAAATTAATAGTGAGCTTGCTTTTGACCGTGACAAGGCATTCGGTTATCGCTTAAATATTCCAGCAGGAACGGCAGTGCGTTTTGAACCACAAGATAAGAAAACGGTGGAACTTGTAGCACTTGCAGGAGAACGTAAAGTATTCGGCTTAAACAATAAAACAAATGGATCACTAGACTAAGGAGCGATTAGGATGAGTTTAAACATACCTCGTAAACAATATACAGATTTATATGGACCAACTGTCGGTGATGTCGTACGGTTGGCGGATACCGATTTACGTATCGAAATTGAAAAAGATTACACAAATTATGGCGATGAAGTTGTATTTGGTGGCGGAAAAGTCATTCGCGAAGGCATGGGCATGCATCCAACAGCAACACGCGATGAAGGAATTCCTGATTTAGTTATTACAAACGCTACGGTTATCGATTACACAGGTATTTTCAAAGCTGATATTTCCGTAAAAGATGGAAAAATTGCAGCGATTGGTAAGGCTGGAAACCCATTAGTAATGGATAATGTAACAATCCCAATTGGCGCTTCTACAGAAATCATTGCTGGTGAGAATAAAATTTTGACAGCTGGTGGGATTGATACGCATATTCACTTTATTTCACCACAACAAATTGAAACAGCGGTGAACAGCGGTGTCACAACATTAATCGGTGGTGGAACAGGCCCAGCAGAAGGGACAAACGCAACAACTGTAACACCAGGTGCTTGGAATATTGAACGGATGTTACAAGCAGTGGACGGCCTACCAGTAAATATAGGCCTACTTGGAAAAGGACATGCAGCAGCAAATGCTCCAATCGCGGAACAAATTGAAGCAGGCGCAATGGGTCTAAAAATACATGAAGACTGGGGTGCCACTTTTGCGTCTATCGATCATTCGTTACAAGTAGCGGACGAGTACGATGTGCAAGTTGCTATCCACACAGATACACTAAATGAAACGGGATTTGTTGAACGCACAACCGAGGCGTTTAAAGATCGCGTTATTCATACGTACCATACAGAGGGTGCTGGGGGCGGACATGCGCCGGATATTATTCGTTTAGCAGGTCTTCCAAACGTTTTACCATCGTCGACTAACCCAACATTGCCATTCACGGTAAACACAATTGATGAGCATTTGGATATGTTAATGGTTTGTCACCATTTGAACCCTGATATTCCGGAAGATTTGGCATTTGCTGATTCACGTATTCGCGAAGAAACGATTGCTGCAGAAGATGTTTTGCAAGATATGGGCGTTTTCAGCATGACAAGTTCAGATTCACAAGCAATGGGTAGGATTGGTGAGGTCATCATTCGTACGTGGCAAACGGCAGACAAAATGAAATCACAACGCGGCGCACTTGCTGGCGATACAGAAAAAAGCGACAACACACGTGTGAAACGCTACATTTCTAAATACACAATTAATCCTGCGATTACGCATGGTATTGCGGACTATGTCGGTTCTATCGAAGTTGGCAAGATTGCCGACTTAGTACTCTGGGAGCCAAAATTCTTTGGTGTAAAACCGGATAAAATTTTGAAAAACGGAATGATTTCGAATAGTGTCATGGGTGATTCGAATGGTTCGATTCCTACGCCACAACCAGCGCTTTATCGTCCAATGTTCGCTTCTATCGGAACAGCACTTGCGAAAAGTTCTTTCACATTCGTTTCTCAAGCCGCACAAGACAATAACGTTCGCGAAAAATACGGCTTGCAAAAAGAAACATTGCCAGTCAAAGGTGTGCGCCATTTGACGAAAAAAGATATGAAGTGGAACGATGCAACACCTGAAATCGATGTCAATCCACAAACGTATGAAGTGAAAATTGACGGCGAATTAATTACGTGTGAAGCTGCGGACAAACTTCCGATGGCGCAACGCTACTTTTTATTCTGAGGTGACGATATGATTGTAGAGAAAGTGATTGGAAATATAGACGACTTTACCGAACAACAACTTGATGCGTATCATATCGAGCGTATTTACATTGAAAATGAATCTCTAGCAAAACGAATGCATTTGGTAGAAACAGACCATGGTCGTGAAGTCCGCGTTCGTTTGGCACAAGGTGAGCACTTGCATGTGGGTGATATTTTAGTACAAGAAGACGGCAATCTTGTCGTGGTTGATGTGCTAAGTGAAGATGTGTTGACGATTATGCCACGCTCGATTCATGAGATGGGCGAAATCGCACATGCCCTCGGAAATCGCCATTTACCAGCGCAATTTGTAGATGAGACGATGATTGTGCAATTTGATTATTTAGTGGAAAACTTGTTAAAAGAAGCAGGGATTCCATTCAAGCGTGAAAATCGTTATTTGAAAGAGGCATTTCGCCACATTGGTCACAGCCATGACGAATAAAATGCTAACTTTTTTTCAACTCTGTGATTCTAATTTTCCGACAGGGGCTTTTAGTCATTCGTTCGGGTTTGAAACGTATATGAATGAGGAAGTAATTCACGACGCTTCCTCGTTCGGAGCGTGGTTGAAGGTATTTTTACAAGAGCAGCTTGTGTATTCAGAAGGTTTGGCGGCGCGATTCGTATATGATTCCCTGGAAAATGGTGACGAGACAGAATTGATTCACCGTTCGCAAGCGTTGACAGCGCAGGTTTTACCGCGTGAGATTCGTGTAGCTAATCAGAAAATGGGTGAACGATTCCTTGTCTTAGGCAGAGAATTATTCGATATTCATGCGCTAGACACGTACCACCAAGCTGTGAAAAACAAAGAAACCGATGCGCATTCCGTCGTTGTTTTAACGATTATTGCCCATCATTTGAGGCTCACAAAGCAAGAAGCGATTGAAGCTTTTTTGTATTCAACGATTTCGACGATGGTGCAAAATGCTGTTCGTGGTGTTCCAATTGGTCAGACGGCAGGGCAAAAATTATTGCTTGCTTTTCAGGCAGAAATTCATCAGGCGTTTTTACGAATTGAGCAGTTGTCCGAGGCTGATTTTGGTTCCACACCTCCAGGCCTTGAAATTGCGCAAATGCGTCACGAGTTGTTGTTTGCACGGAATTTTATGTCGTAGTATTTTTGGATGAAAGAAGGAAATAGAATTATGGGAAATACAATAAAAATTGGCGTTGGTGGCCCGGTTGGTGCTGGAAAAACGTTTCTTGTGGATCAGCTAACACGGATTTTGAAAGATGAAATCAGCATGGCGGTCGTAACGAATGATATTTATACGAAGGAAGATGCGAAATATTTAGTCGAAAATGGAGTCTTGGACAAAGACCGGATTATCGGTGTGGAAACGGGTGGTTGCCCGCATACTGCGATTCGTGAAGATATTTCCATGAATGTCTCGGCGATTAATGAGTTAGAAGCGCTCCATCCAGATGTGGAATTGATTTTTGTCGAAAGTGGTGGCGATAATTTAGCGGCTACGTTTAGTCCAGAATTAGTGGACTTGTCGATTTATATTATTGATGTGGCGCAAGGGGAAAAAAATTCCTCGTAAAGGCGGTCAAGGCATGATTAAGTCGGATTTATTTATTATTAATAAAATTGATTTGGCACCGTATGTACATGCGGATTTAGACGTGATGGCAAGCGATACGAAGCAATTCCGTGGCGATAAAAAACCAACGATATTTACGAACTTACAAGATGGCACAGGTCTGAATGATGTTGTGGCATGGATTCGGAAATATGCGTTTTTGGATGCGAAATAGATGGAGAAATTAACTGGAACATTGGCGCTTGCGATTGCGGAAAGAGACGGGAAATCTGTGCCTGCGAATACGTACTTCCAAGGAGCACTCAAAGTGATGCGACCGCAGTATTTGGATGATTCGGGGCAAGTGGTTTACTTTATTTTAAATCCGGGTGGCGGTTATGTTGGCGGGGATGTCTACAAAATCGATGTGACACTTGCGGATAATGCGGAGTTGCTCTTAACGACGCAATCAGCGACGAAGGTGTATGAGACACCGAATACGGAAGTGCGTCAAGAAACGGAGATTACGCTCGGGAAAAACAGTCTGCTTGAGTTTATTTCAGATCCCGTGATTGCGTACGAGAAAGCGCGATATGTGCAGCAACAGGTCGTGCATATGGATAAGACGGCGAGTCTTTTTTATAGTGAGATGATTACACCAGGATGGACGCGCGAACAGGACGGATTTCGCTATGAACAGTTGCTACTGAAAAATCAAGTGTATATGGACGGGAAGCTTGCTGTGGTTGACGCGTTTCGTTTGACGCCAGCAGACGGTGTTTTGCACGATATTGGTATGTTGGAAAGCTTCTCGCATGTTGGTTCGTTACTCGTTGTGACCCCAAGCATTGATGAGGCGTTTGTGCATGATTTTCAAGAGGTATTAAAGCAGGAATTTGCGGATTTACGATTTGGAATTTCACTGCTCAATGTACACGGTTTTTCGGCACGCATTTTAGCGAATTCAACGCAGGAATTAGAGCGATTTATCGATTTTTGCCATCGCTATGTTCGCCAACATTGTTTTGAAAAAAGCCCACTGCTACTGAGAAAATATTGAGGAGTGAAGATGTGTGGGGGAAAATAATATAACGATTGCTTTGAAAAGTGTCTTAAAAGGCGTTTCGCAAGTGTTGTTGATTGATAACGCATGGAGCGGATTGCTGATTCTTATCGGGCTTTCCTTGGCATCATGGGACGTTGGTCTCACTGCATTTGTGGCGAGCTGTTTAGGAACGGCAACGGCTTATTATATCGGTGCAAACCGTGACAAAATCAAGCAAGGTCTGTATGGCTTTAGTTCCGTTTTGACGGGCATTGCTTGTTTGTTATTTTTGGATGGTGATTCGAAATATGTTGCGGCGTTGATTGGAGCGGTTATTGCGGTATTTTTCACTGTAGCATTTAATCGGTTAGCTGGACATTTCGGTTTGCCGTCACTTACGTTTCCTTTTATTATGGTGACTTGGTGCATTATCTTAGCGAGTTATGCGATGACGCATGTTCATTTGAGCGATGCTGTGACAGTGACTCCGATTGAGAAATTGACAAGTGGCCAGCAAGATATTGACTTTTTCGGGGCACTAATTAAAGATTTTGGCGAGGTATTTTTACAAGATAGTTATATTTGTTCGCTCTTTATTTTGGCGGCCATTGTCATTTCTGGCTGGCGTAACACCGTGATGGCAGGCGCGGGGGTAGTGATTAGTATTGCAGTCGTATATATTTGCGGACTTAACTTGCATAGCTTGGAGATGGGCTTGTATTCGTATAATACGATTTTGACAATGCTTGCGCTTGGCTCAGCGTTTTACACGAAAGTTCGTGGTGGTTATGTGTATGTCATCATTGGTGGGATTCTAACGGTGTTGTTAACGCCTGTCGTGACAATTGCGCTAGAACCGTTTGGATTACCTGCTTTAACGATGCCTTTTGTCGCGGTGACATGGCTTTTCTTAGTCATTTCCGAGAGCATGAGAAAAGGAAACTATTAACATGAAAAAAGGAACTGCTTTTCGAGATGAAAAGTGGTTCCTTTTTTAGCTTGTCTGTTTGAGAACATCGGACGGTGGAAAGCCATAGTATTTTTTAAAAAGTTTACTGAAATAAAAGGCATCGTTGTATCCGACAAGTTTGGCGGCTTCTTTTACAGTAACGTCTTGAGAAGTTAGTAGGTCATGCGCGCGTGATAGGCGGATTTTGATAAGGTAGTTGATTGGTGACTCGCCTGTTTCTTCTTTGAAAACTTTGGAAATATAAGTTGGGCTGATGTACATTGTTTGCGATAAGCTGGATAGCGTGACGTCTTCGGTGTGATGTTTTTCCATGTAATGGATGATTTCGTTGACGAGTGTTTTGTTTTTTCTTGGGCTTCGGTAGAAAGTTTGAAGCCGTTGTTTTCGAGTTGTTCTGGATCGGCATCGCGCAGGATGTAGATGATAAGGTGCATGAGTAATGCTTTTAACATGAGATCGTAGCCGGGTTTTTCATGGTATTTTTCGGCGAGTAGCTGGGTACAGGTTTCCATGAATTTGGTTTTGTTTTCGTGAAGGCGGATGACAGATGTTTTGAATGGAAATGTATCGCGCGGATAGCCTTCTAGCGAGAAATGACGGAAACCAATATGGATTTGCGTGTTCTCAGTGCCGTCTTCGGAAAATTCGAAATGGTCGATGCCTGGGTTGAATAGTAGGACATCGCCGGCTTTTAGGTGGTAGATTTGGTTGTCGATGTTATAATTGACGCTTCCAGAATAGATGACGCTCATTTCGAGGAAGTCGTGGTGGTGTTTTGTGCCGATGCTCGGTTCGTTTGTATAGCAGTCGGCGATGTATAGAATTTGGGGGTTGAAGGTGGTTGTGTTGATTTTTAGCATGGTAGTGCCTCCTTTTTCTGTAAGCGTGTGCATTTTTGAGTTTTTTTGAAGTTAGATTAATGGGTGTAGTGGGTCTTTTTTTGATTTTCCTTTGTTTGATTGGGTGGAAGCTGTGTTTTTTTGGTTTGGTTGCTGGTTCTGGGGTAGTGGTTTTTCTTTGTTGGGTGTGTCTTGGTTTCGCGATCCAGCTTCACGGGCTAGCTCCTCGAAAACTTCACGCCCTCCGCAAAAACCAAGAGCGGGTTTTTACTGCGGCCGTTCCAGTTTTTTCGGAGCTGGACGAGCCCATTCAGCTTTTCATTCATTATACAACATTCTCCATCATAAACCCTAACATACACCATTCTTTTTTTTGTTGGGGGGAGTAAAATAGATGGGTGAATAGGTTGAAATGGGGTGGTATTGTGGGTAGTTTGCAGTGGATTTGGCAGTATACGAAGGGGAAGCGCGGGTTTGTTTGGGTTTCTGTATTTTTTATTATTATCGCGTCGCTTCTTAGTGTGGTGTATCCAATTATTGGTGGTAAGGTAATCGATGATGTAATTTATCAAGGGAAAATGAATTGGTTATTGCCACTTTTATTCATTATGATTGGGACGACAGTGCTGCGGACGATTTTTCGTTATACGTATCAAATTATGTTTGAGCGTGTAGGTCAGAACGCGTTGTTTCAAATTCGAGAAGACTTGTATAAAAAATTGCAATCGCTTGATTTCGCATTTTTTAATAATACGCGGGTCGGAGATATTATGGCGCGGATGACAGGGGACACGGATGCGATCCGGCATTTTGTTTCTTGGGTGGTTTATAATATTTTGGAAAATGCGTGCTTGTTCTTGTTTGCGATTATTGTGATGATGCGGATTGATTGGAAGCTGACGTTGGTATTGCTTGTTGTGACGCCGTTTATTGCGTTTTTTACAATCAAAATGTCCAAATATGCGCAGCCGGTTTTTTATGAGATTCGGGAGAGCTTTTCGCGGCTGAATTCGATGGTGGAAGAGAATATTAGTGGCAACCGGGTCGTGAAGGCGTTTGCGCGCGAGGATTATGAGATTGAGAAATTTAAGGCACATAATGAGGATTTTAAACAGCGAAACATGGATTCTGCGGCGGTTTCGAAACGCTATTTGCCCGTATTAGATTCGCTTGCTGGGATTCTTGTGGTGATTACGCTGATTTATGGTGGCTTTCTGGTCATCCAAGGCCAGATGACACTGGGGGATTTAGTGGCGTTTAACGGATTTTTATGGATGTTAAATGGACCGATGCGGATGAGTGGCTGGTTGATTAATGATGCGCAACGTTTTATTGCTTCTTCTTTTAAAATTCGAGATATGCTTGGAACGGAGACGAAAATTCCAATTCAGGCAGAGAAAGCAGCGCCAGAGTTGAAGGGTTTTGTGGAGTTTCAGAATGTGTCGTTTTATTTTGAGGATGATCCGGATACGGCGGTTTTGACGGATATTACGTTTAAGGCGTCACCAGGTGAGACAGTCGCGATTCTTGGTGAGACGGGATCTGGGAAGTCGACGCTAGTGAACTTGATTTGCCGGTTTTATGATCCGACGGCGGGGATTGTGCTGATAGATGGTGTAGACGCGCGAAAATGGCATATTCGAGAATTGCGAAATCATATTGCAACGGTGATGCAAGATATTTTCTTGTTCTCGGATACGATTGAGGGCAATATTGCGTTTGGGGCGCCAGATGCGACGGCAGAGGATGTGCGGCGAATGGCGCGGATTGCGGATGCGGATCATTTTATCGAAACGATGCCAGAACGCTACGATACGATTGTGGGGGAGCGCGGTGTTGGTTTGTCTGGTGGGCAGAAACAACGGATTTCGCTAGCTCGAGCGTTGCTGAAAGACCCCGCGATTTTAATTTTGGATGATACGACTTCTGCGGTTGATATGGAAACGGAAGTGAAAATTCAAGAGGAGTTAAACAAAATCACGCATGACAAGACGACTTTTATTATCGCGCACCGGATTTCTTCTGTGAAGGATGCGGATGAGATTCTAATTTTAGATCATGGAAAAATTATTGAGCGAGGGACGCATGAATCGTTACTTGCGGCGAAAGGTTATTATTATGACACATATCGTAAACAGCTAGGGTTGGAGGTGGATGACGATGGCGCGCAATAAGTTCAATGTTGACGAGGAGCTGGAAGCAGAATTTGATATGACGCATTTAAAACGCATTATGGTGTTTGTCAAACCGTATCAAAAATCGATTTATATCACGCTGTTCGTTATTTTGCTGGCCAATGTAGCAACAATGTTAGGCCCCTATTTGACAAAAGTAGTCATCGATACGGCGATTCCGCAAAAAGACATGACATTACTCGCATGGCTTGGTGTTGCTTTCGTTGCTTCTGTTATTGTCACGGGTTTATGTATGTGGTACCGAATTGGTGCTATTACACGAATTGGACAAGATATTTTAAAAGATATGCGCTTCTCTATATTCGAACATTTGCAAAAACTTCCATTCGCCTATTTTGATAGCCGTCCGCATGGTAAAATTCTGATTCGAGTGGTCAATTATATCAATACGTTAAGCGATTTGCTCTCGAATGGGCTGATTAACTTGATTTCGGATATTTTGAGTGTCGTTGTGACTTTGGCGTTTATGTTTGCCATTGATGTTAAAATGACACTTTACAGTTTAATCTTGATTCCTGTGTTATTCGTCATTGTTATGGTTATAAAAAATGCGCAACGTCGCGCGTATCAACAATTGAGCAATAAGCAGTCGAATTTGAACGCGTATATCCATGAAAGTATCGCAGGTATTAAGGTGACGCAATCGTTCTCAAGAGAAACGGAGAATCATGAAATTTTTACAGAAGTGAGTGATGCTTACCGCGAATCTTGGATGAAGGCTGTTAAAATTCAGTTTTTGCTATGGCCGGGTGTGCAGAATATCGCGGTTATTACGACCTGCTTCATTTATTTTGTAGGGATTAAAGGGCTTGGCGTTGATGTTTCTACGGGTACGCTTGTCGCTTTTGTTGGATATGTCGGTAACTTCTGGAATCCGGTTATTAATATTGGGAACTTCTATAATTCGCTAATTACGGCGACAGCTTATTTAGAACGAATTTTTGAAACGATGGATGTGGAGCCAGATATTATTGATGCACCAAACGCGCGTCAAATGCCAACAATTAAGGGAAATGTGCGCTTTGATAATGTATATTTCCGTTATGAGGAAGGCAAAAATATTTTGAAAGGCATTTCTTTCGATGTGAAGGCTGGTGAAAGTATTGCGCTCGTTGGTCCGACCGGGGCTGGAAAAACCACAGTCATCAATTTGCTAAGTCGCTTTTATGATATCAATGAGGGTGAGATTTCGGTAGATGGCGAAAATATTGCGGAAGTGAAATTGCGATCTTTGCGTGAGCAGATGGGCGTGATGTTGCAGGATACATTCATTTTTTCTGGGACGATTTTAGAAAATATTCGTTACGGCAAATTAGATGCGACGGAAGAAGAAGTTATCGCAGCGGCAAAAGTTGTGCGGGCACATGATTTCATTTCTGCGTTAAAAGATGGCTATCATGCAGAAGTAAAGGAGCGTGGTAGCACGCTTTCTGCAGGACAGCGGCAGCTCATTTCATTTGCAAGAGCGCTTTTAGCAGACCCGAAAATTCTGATTTTAGATGAGGCGACATCAAGCATTGATACGCAAACGGAAATGTTACTACAAGAAGGGCTGGAGAAGTTGCTGGAAGGACGAACTTCATTTATTATCGCGCATCGACTTTCCACAATTAAGAATAGCTCGCGAATTTTTTATATCGATAATGGACGCATTCAAGAATCGGGTAGTCATGATGAGTTGATGGCGAAAAAAGGCTATTATTATCAGTTGTACCAATCTCAATTCGATATGCTTCAAGCGTTGTAATCGCATATCTTAAGCGTATGTCTGGTTTTCTTCAAACAAAACCGAACATACGCTTTCTTTTTTGGAGAACAACCGATATAATAGAAAAGAGAATACGTAAAGGAGAGAAGGATAATGGGATTTGTTCATTTACAAGTGGCGAGTGCATACGATTTGCTTTCAAGTACCGCAACCATCGACGGAATTATCGAGAAAGCGCAACAATTTCATTATCCTGCTGTTGCCATTACTGATCACAATGTGATGTACGGTGTTATTGAGTTTTACCAGAAATGCAGAGCGGCGGGCATTAAGCCGATTATTGGCATGACGATTTCGGTGGAAGGCGTAACCCAGTCGCTAGAAACATTCGAACTGTTATTATTAGCAAAAACAACGCAAGGCTACCGCAATCTACTCAAAATTTCCAGTGCCATTGAAACGCGCGAAGAACAAGTATTGCCGTTAAAATGGTTGGAGTCCTACCAAGAAGGCTTGCTTTTCTTCTCACCAGGTGAAACTGGCGAAATCGAACGCCTAGTTCGCCAAGGTATGATAGAGGATGCTAGAATCGTTGTTTCCAAATGGCAAGAAATCGCTGGCGAATCTGGCTTTTATATGACGTTGCAAAAAGAAAATCCGGCGTATGAGATGATTCGTGATTTCTGCGAGAACGAGCAATTGCCAGCAGTAGCTACGAAAAATGTGCAGTACTTGGAGCCAAAAGGGGTTCGGAGTACAGAGATTTTGCGTGCGATTCGAGATAATGAAACAGTTGCGTGGCATAACTTACCGATGGCTGGTGGGGCTTATTTTGCTGGGCCAGAGGAAATGGGACAGTTATTTGTGACGCCATTTGAGCAAGAGGCATTGTGTCGTGCTGGTGAAATCGCGGAGCTGTGCCATGTAGAAATCGCGATGGATCAACATTTATTACCGAAATTCCCGCTAGCTTCTGGTTTTGAAGCAGGACCGGTTTTGAAAGATTTATGTTATGAAGCACTTCTGAAACGGGTGGCAAATCCTGATGCGGTTTATTGGGAGCGGCTGAATTATGAATTGAAGGTCATTCAAGATATGGGATTCTCTGATTATTTCTTGATTGTGTGGGATGTGATGAAATATTCGCGTGAGAACGGGATTTTGACGGGGCCTGGTCGTGGTTCGGCGGCTGGCTCGCTCGTGTCTTATGTGCTGCAGATTACAGATGTGGATCCGATTCAATACCAGCTTTTGTTTGAGCGGTTTTTGAACCCAGAGCGGATTACGATGCCGGATATTGATTTGGATTTTCCTGATAATCGACGCGACGAAGTGATTTCTTATGTCGTTTCGAAGTATGGGACGCAACACGTGGCGCAAATTGGGACGTTCGGGACGCTAGCTGCGAAGGCCGCGGTTCGTGATACAGCGCGGACTTTTGGTTTAAATGCCATGCAGCTCGCCGACTGGTCGAAATTGATTCCACGTGAATTGGGCATTACGTTGACGCGTGCCTACGATCAATCTTCTGCGTTGCAACGCCATATTATTAGTTCCGAACAGAACCAACTCATTTGGGAGATTGCGACGGAAATTGAAGGTTTGCCGCGCCATATTTCGACGCATGCTGCTGGTGTGGTGATTAGTGATAGCCCACTTGTAGATCAAATTGCCCTTCAAAAAGGAAGCGGAGATGCGCTTTTGACGCAATTTGCGATGGGAGAATTAGAACAAATCGGCCTGCTCAAAATGGATTTCTTGGGCTTGCGAAATTTGACATTGCTTGACCGAACTTTAAAAAATGTCAATTATACACGCAAAACATCGCTTACTTTACAAGACATTCCGCTAGACGACGCTAAGACATTGCAAATTTTTCAAAAAGGGGACACAACGGGGATTTTCCAATTCGAATCAGACGGCATTCGGCGTGTGTTGAAACATTTGCGCCCGACTTCGTTTGAAGATATTGTTGCGACAAACGCCTTGTATCGCCCAGGTCCAATGGAACAAATCGACACGTTCATTGCACGCAAACACGGCAAACAAGACATTGTTTATCCGCATCCTGATTTAGAGCCAATTTTAGGTGTCACGTATGGCATTATCGTATACCAAGAACAAATTATTCAAGTCGCTTCACAAATGGCAGGCTTCTCACTTGGCGAAGCAGATTTATTGCGCCGAGCAGTGAGTAAGAAAAAGGCTGATGTTTTGGAACAAGAACGCATTCATTTCGTGTCTGGTGCAAGTACAAAAGGCTACACAGAAGCAAGCGCCAATCAAGTGTATGATCTTATTGTGCGTTTTGCCAATTACGGTTTTAACCGAAGCCATGCCGTAGCTTATTCCAAGATCGCCTTCCAATTAGCCTACTTAAAAGCCAATTATCCAGCCGCTTTCATGGCCTCACTTCTCAGCGCTGTTCTTGGCAATGACGACAAAATTAGTCAGTATATCACGGAAGCCAAGAATTACGGTATCAAAATGCATGGTCCATCAATCAATCAAAGCCACTACCATTTCCAAGTAGAAGGCGACGCGATACGCTTTAGTCTACGTATTATTCACAAAATTCCAAGTAAGTTCGCGCTGGCCATCGTAAACGAACGCAAAAACGGACTATTCCGGGATTTTTTCGATTTCTGCGAACGCATGCCACAAAAACAATTAACAAAACAAGTACTTGAGGCACTCATTTATGCTGGTTGCTTCGATGAATTTGGCAAAGACCGCGCAACCTACATCGCTTCTATGGATGCAGCGCTTCAATACGTTAGCTTACTTGGTGATGACGAAAAAGGCATCAATTTATTTACAACCGACGATGAACTTTTCCACAAAATGAAACCGAAGTACCGCGAATCAAGCCCGTTACCTCTTGATGAAAAATTGGAAAAAGAAAAAGAGTATGTGGGCCAATATGTATCCGCGCATCCTGTTACATTTTACCAGGAAAAGCTACGCGCACTTGACATCACAGCTCTTTCACAAATAAAAGTTGGTAAAACCTATCAATTAGCCGCCTATGTGCACGCCATCAAAACCATCCGTACAAAAAAAGGCGAGTCGATGTGTTTCCTAACATTAAGTGACGACAGCCGTGAAATAAGCGCTGTGATGTTTCCTGAAACCTACCGCAAATACACAGATTTAGCACAAAAGGGGCTTATTTTACTTATTCAAGCCAAAGTCGATCAACGAAATGGTGAATTACAGCTTGTTATCCATAAAGCAGGAAACGTAAAAGATGTCGAACCGCCAAAGCGTGCTTTCCTACGCGTTAAAACAGCCAGTCAATTCGAAACATTAAAACCAATCTTACTTGCTAACAGAGGCGATATCAGCGTTATTCTGCACGACGAAGCAACGAAAAAAACGACCCAACTACAACCGAAGTTTAGCATTAATGGTAGTCCTGAAACTGCCAAAGCGATTACCAAACTTCTTGGTGAAGGTAATTTTATCATTCGTTAATCTTTTAAAAGTGTTACCAAATATGATATAGTAGTGGGATGAAGTGGCTATTTTTGCTATAGACATAGAATAAATAAGACAAATGCGTTAAAAAATGCTACTATTGTTAAGCAAGAATATAAACTATCATAATATAAGCGCACAAGTACGGCTATTATTTATTATTTTTTCGCGCTGATAGGAAAAGAGATTGTGTTTTAAGGGGGTTCATCCTTTGTTAGGAGATCTATTTACAAAACCGAAAAAGAGGAAATATGCAACAATTCCTTCAGATGGCGCAAAGCCTGATGTTCCGGAAGGTATTATGACAAAATGTCCTTCATGTAAAAAAAATTATGTACTCTAAGGAGTTACAGAAAAACCTGAAGGTATGTAGTTACTGTGGCTATCACCATTCACTTAGCGCGCAAGAACGTGTCGCTTATTTAGTTGACGAAGAATCATTCCACGAAATAGATGGGAATTTAACAACCGCAAATCCACTTCAATTCGAAGATTATATGGATCGCATTGCTAGAGATAAGAAGAAGACAGATTTAAACGAGGCGGTTCTGACCGGAACGGCTACTATTGCTGAGTTACCGTTTGTCGTGGCAGTCATGGATTCACGTTTTCGAATGGCGAGTATGGGTTCTGTTGTTGGAGAGAAGATTTTACGTGCCGTTGAAAAAGCGGACGAACTAGGCATTCCATTTCTTATTTTCACTGCATCCGGTGGTGCAAGAATGCAAGAAGGTATGGTTTCCTTAATGCAAATGGCAAAAACATCTGCGGCATTTAAACGTTTTAGTAATCACGGAGGTTTAGCGATTTCGATCATGACCCACCCTACAACAGGTGGCGTTTCTGCCAGCTTTGCGTCGTTGGGTGATTATAATTTTGCAGAACCAGGCGCGTTAATTGGCTTTGCAGGGCGTCGCGTTATTGAACAAACGGTTCGTGAAGATTTGCCAGATGATTTTCAAACCGCAGAATTTCTGCTCAAACATGGTCAGCTAGACGATGTTATTTCGCGCCTTGATATGCGTGAAACATTGCGTTTTCTTCTGGATATCCACACCAAAAAGGAGGTCGCGTCTGATGGCGAATGAGCTCGAATTTGAAAAACCAATTTTAGAATTACAAACAAAAATTGCCGATCTTAAAGAGTACAACGAGAAGTCTGACGTAGACTTAACAAAAGAAATTGTGAAATTAGAGATTCGCTTAGGTAAATTAGAGGATGCGATTTATGGAAATATGTCGGCGTGGGACAAATTTCAAGTTGCACGTCACCCAGAACGTCCAACAACACTCGATTATATTCCGCTAATTTTCGACCAGTTTATGGAATTGCATGGCGATCGTTATTTTGGTGATGATGCAGCAATTGTTGCAGGAGTGGCTACTTTTCATGGAAGACCAGTAACGGTTATCGGTCATCAACGCGGAAAAGATACAAAAGATAATTTACATCGTAATTTTGGTATGCCCCATCCAGAAGGCTTCCGTAAAGCGCTACGCCTGATGAAACAAGCGAATAAATTTGGACGCCCAATTATTTGCTTTATTGATACAAAAGGCGCGTATCCAGGTCGTGCCGCAGAAGAACGTGGACAGAGCGAAGCGATTGCGCGTAATTTATATGAAATGAGCGATATGACTGTGCCAATTATTTCTGTCGTCATCGGTGAAGGCGGGAGTGGTGGTGCACTAGCTCTTGGAGTCGGAAACCAGATTTACATGCTGGAGAACGCGGTTTATTCCGTTATTTCACCAGAAGGTGCAGCAGCAATTCTATGGAAAGACGCAGGCCTTGCCAAACAAGCCGCTGAATCCATGAAAATTACTGCTGCTGACCTATTTGATTTAGGTATTACAGATGGTATTATTCCAGAAATCCGTGGCGGTGCCCATCGTAATGTCGAAGAACAAGCGGCACTAATTTCAACTGTTATTCGTAAAGGTTTAAACGCAATGTCTGCACTAAGTAGCGAGCAATTAGCCAATCAGAGATATGAGAAGTTCAAAAAAATTGGTGTTTATGAAGAATTGTGAATAAAAACCAGCCGTTTAGGCTGGTTTTTATTTGCATTGTATATAATTTCAATACACTTTTTAGAGTATAAATGTGATATTTTTGAACATAGGATAAAGCAATTGATACATAAAAAATACCAAAAACAATGCATAAAGTTGCTGAAATATATCTTGCTAAAATATTGCTATCCGAAGAAGCAAAAATAAAAAAGAGAGCGAAGCCTATACTAAACAAGATAAGAAATAAGGATAGATACCTCTTCCTACTATGTTTGGTATACATCCTCATAGGGTAATAAATCAATACGGTGTCCGGCTAAGTGAGAATTGGTCTACACCATTCAAGTGTATAATTAATGAAAAGTTTCACAAAACATGAAGAAAGGACTAGATTCGTGCTTTCATTTTTGGGAAAAGTGATGTAGAATGTAACCATGTGATGAAAAATAATATTCATTGTTTGAGGTGGGATTTTGATGAAACGTATTGCAGTTTTAACAAGTGGTGGAGACGCACCAGGAATGAACGCTGCGGCTCGTGCCGTTGTTCGTAAAGGTATTTATGAAGGTTTAGAAGTATATGGTATTGATTATGGCTTCTTAGGTCTTGTCAATGGCGATATTCATAAATTAGACCTAGGTTCTGTTGGTGATTTACTTCATCGTGGAGGAACGTTCTTATATTCCGCGCGTTACCCTGAGTTCGCGACAGAAGAAGGACAACTTAAAGGTATCGAACAACTGAAGAAATTCGGTATTGAAGGTCTTGTTGTTATCGGTGGAGATGGCTCTTATCACGGTGCTGAAGCCCTTACAAAACGTGGCTTCCCAACAGTTGGTATTCCAGGAACAATCGATAACGATATTTCTGGTACTGATTTTACAATTGGTTTTGATACAGCATTAAACACTGTTTTAGATGCACTAGATAAAATTCGTGATACAGCGACAAGTCATGAACGCACTTTCATTATTGAAGTAATGGGTCGTGATGCTGGTGATATCGCGCTTTGGTCTGGTCTAGCAGGTGGTGCTGAAGCTATCATCGTTCCAGAACATAACTTCAAAATGGAAGATGTTGTGGATCGCTTGAACAAAGGTCTTGCACGAGGTAAGAAACATAGTATTATCGTTGTTGCAGAAGGCGTTATTTCAGGAAATGAATTTGCAACACAATTAGCGGAGTTTGGCGATTATCATGCACGCGTAACCGTTTTAGGACACGTGCAACGTGGTGGTAGCCCAACAGCATTTGACCGCGTATTAGCAAGTCGTTTAGGCGCGCGTGCCGTTGATTTATTAATGGAGAACCGCGGCGGACTTGCTGTAGGCATCAAGAATAACAAAATCGTTGAGAACGACATTACAGAAGTTCTGAAAGAAAAACACGTTATCGATAAAGAAATGTTTGATTTAGCAACGATTCTTTCGATTTAATACGACTATGACAGAGGTTTCTAATGCAATCATGTTAGAAGCCTCTTAATACGGATTAAAATGAAAATCAAGTGAACCAATGCTACATACACAATTGCCCAAAAAGACATCAAAACTTTAGTCAACATGCATATGAATTCACAAGACCCTTGTTTACTAGTGTAGTTACTGGTAAAATGGAGCCGATGAGTTTATAATAAATAACGAATGAATAGGTATTCTTAGGAGGAGTATAAAAAATGAAAAAAAACAAAAATTATTTGTACAATCGGACCAGCAAGTGAAACGGTGGAGACATTAGTACAATTAATCGAATCAGGTATGAACGTTTGCCGTCTTAACTTTTCACATGGCGATTACGAAGAACATGGCGCGCGTATCAAAAATATTCGTGAAGCAGTTAAAATTACAGGAAAACAAGTAGCGATTCTACTGGATACAAAAGGTCCTGAAATTCGTACAAATGATATGGAAAACGGGAAATTAGAATTTGCTAAAGGTGACATTGTTCGCGTAGCAATGCAAGAAGTTTTAGGAACGAAAGAGAAGTTCTCAGTAACATATACAGAACTATTTGACGATGTTGAAATCGGGTCTGTTATTCTTTTAGATGACGGTCTGATCGGTCTTGAAGTAACAGAAAAAGACGCTGCAAATCGTGAACTAGTAACGCTTGTTCAAAACCCAGGCGTACTTAAAAACAAAAAAGGTGTTAATGTACCTAATGTATCTATCAATTTACCAGGTATCACAGAAAAAGATGCCAATGATATCCGTTTTGGTTTAGAGCAAGGCATTGACTTCATCGCGGCATCTTTCGTTCGTCGTGCAACAGATGTCCTTGAAATCACTAAAATCTTAGAAGAAAACAATGCAACCCACGTTCAAATCATTCCTAAAATCGAAAACCAAGAAGGTGTGGATAACATCGATGAAATTTTACAAGTTTCTCATGGATTAATGGTTGCTCGTGGAGATCTTGGTGTTGAAATTCCAGCAGAAGAAGTACCTATCGTTCAAAAAGAGTTGATTAAGAAATGTAACAAGCTTGCGAAACCTGTTGTAACAGCTACGCAAATGCTTGATTCTATGCAACGCAACCCACGTCCAACACGTGCCGAAGCAAGTGATGTAGCCAATGCCATTTTTGATGGTACAGATGCTATCATGCTTTCTGGTGAAACAGCGGCTGGGGATTATCCTGTAGAGTCTGTGCAAATGATGTCTAAAATCGCACTTCGTACAGAAGAAGCATTGGTAGCACAAGATAAATTTGCACTTAAAGCACATTCTAATTCTGATATGACAGAAGCAATCGGTCAAGCAGTAGGCCACACAGCGCGTAATCTTAATGTACACACAATTGTTGCAACAACGCAAAGTGGTCATACAGCACGCATGATTTCGAAATACCGTCCAAAATCACACATTTTAGCAGTGACATTTGACGAACAAGTATGTCGCGGACTATCTCTTGCATGGGGCGTATACCCACGTCTAGCAGAGCCAATCTCAAACACAGATGAAATGTTCGACCTTGCAGTTAAAGAATCACTAGCATCAGGCTTAGCGAAACAAGGCGACCTAATCATCATCACAGCCGGTGTACCAGTTACGGAATCCGGTACAACAAACTTAATGAAAATCCAATTAATCGGTGACAAAGCAGTATCAGGTCACGGTATTGGTTCAAGCTCTGTTATCGGAAAAGCAGTCGTTGCAAAATCCAATAAAGAAGCGCTAGAAAAAGCAGAGGAAGGTAGTATCCTAGTCGTTAAAACAACAGACAAAGAAATGTTGCCAGCTTTCGAAAAAAGCGCTGCAGTAGTCGTTGAAGAAGGTGGACTAACAAGCCATGCTGCAGTAGTGGGTATCACGCTTGGTATTCCAGTAATCGTGGGCGCAACAAACGCCACAGACTTAGTAAAAGACGGCGAAACAATCACAGTAGATGCTCGCCAAGGCAATGTCTACAATGGTAAAACAGCAACACATTAATTGAAAAGCGAAACACGCCCGTCGGAGAGTCCTCTTTGATGGGTGTGAATTTTACAAGGGCTAGCGTGTGTAGCTAGATTGTGAAACAACATAAACAGAGCCAAAATTCCTGCAATAAAACTAATATTTAGGATCAAACTCAGCAAACAAAGCTTCGTAAGACTCTAAGCAAAACACCAGATCACTATTCCCACCAAACTAATCGGAGGGAAAGCATGATCTGGTTTTTTATCACATAAGAAAGGTGGCGACACTCCAAATGCAAAAAATCACATATTACTGGGCCGCATATGGTCTCATCGAACTACTCACCTATATCTTATTATTCCTCTGGCTTGGATTTTGGCCACTAATCTTTATTCAAATTGCCTCCAGTCTTTTCGGCATTTTTATCGTAAAACGACTATGGCGCGGTATCGGGCAGAACGTAAGTGAAGGTAGAAACATAACGCCGCACCTACTAGACATGTTTTGCTTCTTCTTAGCAGGAATACTGCTCATCATTCCAGGCATCATTACCACTATCGCAGGGTTACTATTATTTCTCCCATTCATACGTACTTGGATTAAACCGCGTCTCAGCAGGTGGGTACAACAACGAATCAATCAGGGGAATTTTACGTATTTTGATATGAAATAAAGAGTCATTGGGTTTTCTTATCTATTTTTAGATTTACAATAAGTATCGCTTTACACACAGGGGTACAGGTGTGCTATAATAGGGCTACTGTGGCCAAAATAGATTGAAGACAACAACTGACTCAAAAAATAACGGTCATTCAGGCAGAAAGGTTGTGTCTTTTTGTTTACAGAGAGTATGCTATTTTTATTACTATTTCTTTTACTCGGGTTGCTAGCCAAGAATAATTCTTTGATTATAGCTGTGGCAGTCGTTATCTTGCTAAAGCTTTTCCATGTGGACGGAAAAATAATGGAAACAATCCAATCAAGAGGCATTAACTGGGGCGTGACGGTTATTACTGTTGCGATTTTAATACCGATTGCGACGGGACAAATTGGTTTTAAAGACTTACTAGACTCTTTCAAGTCAGCGGCGGGGTGGATTGGTTTAGGCGCGGGAATCGCGGTTTCCATTTTAGCGAAGAAGGGCGTTGGTTACATGGCTGTTGATCCACAAGTAACAGTATCGCTTGTGTTTGGTACTATTTTAGCGGTTGTGCTATTTCGTGGTGTGGCGGCTGGGCCAGTCATTGCAGCGGGAATTGCGTATGTACTTATGCAAGGTGTCGCTCTATTCAAATAATTTACATAGCAAATGATGCTAAATTCATATTGTTAGGGGGAAACAAGATGACAGTTTCAAAAGGATTAGAAAATGTATATGTGGCGGAAACGTCCATTAGCTCGATTTTAGATGATATGTTAACATATGTTGGCTACGGCATTGATGATTTAATGGCAAGTAACGCGACATTCGAAGAGGTTATTTATTTACTATGGCATTTGCGTTTACCAGATGCAGAAGAACTGGCAAAATTCACAGGAGAAATCCGCGAAAATATGGCAGTTTCTGAATCAATTATTACAAGTTTGCGTCTGCAACACCATCAAAAGTTGCATCCAATGAGCGTTTTGCGAACAACGGTATCAATGCTTGGTGTTTTTGACACAGAAGCAGAAATGGATGACGGAGAAGCGGTTTACCGTAAAGGAATTCGCTTGCAAGCCAAAATGCCAACAATCGTTGCTGCATTTTCACGAATTCGTCGTGGCTTAGATCCAATTCCACCACGTGATGACTTAAGTATGGCTTCCAATTTCTTGTACATGTTAACAGGAGAGGAAGCTGGCTACTTGGCAGAAGAAGCAATGAATAAAGCGCTTGTCTTACATGCCGATCATGAATTTAACGCTTCCACCTTCACAGCTCGCGTATGTGTTGCGACTTTATCCGATGTATATTCTGGCGTAACAGCTGCAATTGGCGCTCTTAAAGGCCCATTACACGGCGGTGCGAACGAACGCGTCATTGACATGCTAGAAGAAATCAAAGAAAAAGGCAATGCTCGCGAATACATTCAAAACAAAATCGACCGTAAAGAAAAAATCATGGGCTTCGGACACCGCGTTTATCAAGGTGGCGACCCACGTGCTAGTCATTTAAAAGAAATGTCCCAGAAATTAACTGCAAGAAGTGGCGAACCAGAATACTATGAAATTTCTGCAGAAGTAGAAGAAGCAGTTTGGGAGTTCAAGCATTTGAAACCAAATGTTGATTTTTATTCCGCATCTGTATACCATGCGTTAGGCATTGACCATGACTTATTCACGCTTGTTTTTGCGATGAGTCGTGTATCTGGCTGGTTGGCGCACATTTTTGAACAATATCGTGATAATCGATTGATTCGTCCACGTGCCATTTACGTTGGTCCAGAATCACGCGAATATATCCCTGTTACGGAACGGGACTAAAATAGAAGGAGGAAATTGATTTGACACAAGGTGAAAAAATTCAAGTTGTAGACGGCGTATTACAAACACCAAACAATCCAGTGATTCCATTTATTGAAGGAGACGGCACAGGTCCAGATATTTGGCGTGCATCCAAGCGCGTATTGGACGAAGCTGTGAAAAAAGCATACAACGGTGAAAAAGCAATTGCTTGGAAAGAAGTTTTGGCTGGTGAAAAGGCATTTAATGAAACCGGCGAATGGTTGCCACAAGCGACTTTAGATACGATTGATGAATTTCTCATTGCAATCAAAGGACCACTGACAACACCAATCGGCGGTGGCATTCGTTCACTTAACGTGGCGTTACGCCAAGAATTAGATTTATACGTTTGCTTGCGTCCAGTTCGCTATTTCACGGGTGTGCCTTCTCCTGTGAAGCGCCCAGAAGATACGGATATGGTGATTTTCCGTGAGAACACAGAAGATATTTACGCAGGAATCGAGTTCAAAGAAGGTAGCGAAGAAGCGAAGAAATTAATCGACTTCCTAAAAACAGAATTTGGCGTAAATAAAATCCGTTTTCCAGAAACATCAGGAATCGGTGTGAAACCTGTTTCTAAAGAAGGAACAGAACGCTTGGTCCGCGCGGCAATTGCGTATGCGATTAAAGAAAATCGTAAATCCGTGACGCTTGTGCATAAAGGCAACATTATGAAATTCACAGAAGGCGCATTTAAAACATGGGGCTACGAGCTTGCAGAACGCGAATTTGGCGATCAAGTATTCACTTGGGCGGAATATGACCGTATTGTGGAAGCAGAAGGCGCAGATGCGGCGAACGCGAAACAAGATGCGGCCGTAGCTGCTGGGAAAATCCTTATCAAAGATTCTATCGCAGACATTTTCTTACAACAAATTTTGACACGTCCTGCAGAATTTGATGTTGTCGCGACGATGAACTTGAACGGCGATTATATTTCTGATGCACTAGCTGCTCAAGTCGGCGGTATCGGTATTGCGCCAGGCGCGAACATCAACTACCAAACAGGTCATGCCATTTTTGAAGCAACACATGGTACAGCACCAAAATATGCGAACCTAGACAAAGTAAACCCATCCTCCGTCATTCTTTCTGGTACATTATTGCTAGAACATATTGGCTGGGGCGAGGCTGCAGAGCTTATTATCAAATCCATGGAAAAAACAATCGCCGACAAAACGGTCACATACGACTTTGCTCGTTTGATGGACGGTGCAACAGAAGTAAAATGTTCTGAATTTGCCGATGCGCTAATTCGTAATTTCTAAAAAGCAAAAACCGTGTTTTCGTTCCTACGAGACACGGTTTTTATTTGTGCAAAGGCCTTTCGAAGTACGGGCGAATTCCAAGTAACTATGGTAAAATAGACATAATGAGCGCAAAATTTGGAGGAGGAATCCCTATGAATAAATTAGTATTAATCGATGGAAACAGTATCGCGAATCGTGCCTTTTATGCTTTGCCACTTTTAAGTAATGATAAAGGTGTGTACACGAATGCGGTATATGGTTTTGCGATGATGTTAATGAACGTCTTAGAAAGAGAACAACCAGATCATGTATTAGTCGCTTTTGATGCGGGAAAAACGACTTTTAGACACAGTCAATATAAAGAATATAAAGGCGGTCGCCAAAAAACACCGAGCGAGCTATCCGAACAATTCCCATTCATTCGTGAACTTTTAGATGCGTATTCCATTCCACGTTATGAACTTGTGAATTACGAAGCCGATGATATTATTGGCACGCTAACAAAAGAAGCTGAAAAAGCGGATTTAGAAGTCGTTGTTATTACCGGAGACCGGGATTTAACACAACTCGCGAGTCCCAAAACCACCGTTTTTATTACTAAAAAAGGTATTACTGACATGGAAGAAAACACACCGGCGAGTCTCAAAGAAAAATATGACTTAACTCCCGAGCAAATCATTGATATGAAAGGCTTGATGGGCGATTCATCGGATAATATTCCCGGCATTCCAGGCGTTGGTGAGAAAACAGCATTGAAACTATTACATCAATTTGGCACAGTGGAAGAAGTCTTAGCGAATGCGGACCAAATATCAGGCAAGAAACTCCAAGAAAAAGTACAAGACAACAAAGAATCAGCCATCATGAGTAAAGAATTAGCAACAATCAACACCGATTCACCACTAGAAATCAAGATTACTGACACAAAATATAACGGCTACGATACCGAAAAAGTCATTCCACTACTGAAAGAACTCGGTTTTGCGACACTGTTAAAGAATTTGCAAGGCGATGTTGCTGAAACTGACAAAACACTGGAAAATATTCCATTCGAAATCGTGCAAGAGATTACAGACGCACATTTTGAGGATACAATGGCACTCTACGTAGAATTAGACAACGATAATTACCATACGGCGCCATTCATCGGCATCGCGATTCAGTCCAAAAAAGGCGTCTACTTTGCCAACGAAGAAGCTGTAAAACAATCACCGGCCTTCCAGACATGGCTAGAAGACGAATCAAAAGAAAAAACCGTCTATGACGCCAAAAAAACAATTGTCGGCCTATCGAAATTCGATATTGCCGTTGCAGGAATAACATTCGACATCATGCTTGCCTCCTACTTACTAAACCCGTCAGATACCATCGATGACTTCGCAAGTGTGGCCATTAGTCATGATTATGACGCGGTGAACACAGACGAATCCATTTACGGAAAAGGCGCTAAACGAGCTATCCCAGCCGAAGAAATCGTCGCAGAACATCTTGCCAGAAAAGTAACCGCAGTCGCAGAACTCGAAAAGAAAATGCGAAACTGAATTAGAAAATAACGAGCAATTAGCACTTTTTGAAGACCTAGAATTACCGTTATCCAAAGTCCTTGCGAAAATGGAAATGTACGGCGTAAAAGTCGATATTGCACGTTTAGAAGATATGAAAGTAGAACTGGCAGGCCGCTTGAGTGAACTTGAGAAAACCATTCACGAATATGCCGGCTCCGAATTCAACATCAACTCGCCGAAACAGTTAGGCGTTATCCTTTTTGAAAACCTAGGATTACCAGCAGAAAAGAAAACGAAGACAGGCTATTCCACATCCGCCGACGTCTTAGAAAAGCTTTCAGGCGCGCATCCAATTATCGAGAGCATCTTAATGTACCGCCAGTTGGGCAAACTACAATCTACCTACATCGAAGGCTTGCTAAAAGTAACACATCAAGACACGCAAAAAGTCTACACACGATTTAACCAAACCTTAGCGCAAACAGGTCGTTTAAGCTCTGTAGACCCGAACTTGCAAAACATACCAATTCGCCTAGAAGAAGGTCGCAAAATCCGTCAAGTATTCGTTCCATCCGAAGCCGGTTGGAAAATCTTTTCCGCGGATTATTCGCAAGTTGAGCTTCGCGTTTTAGCCCATATTTCCGGTGACGAGAACTTGCAATACGCCTTCCAGCATGATTATGATATTCATACAAAAACGGCAATGGATGTTTTTCATGTGGAGCAAGAAGAAGTCGATTCTCTCATGCGCCGCCAAGCTAAAGCTGTGAACTTTGGAATCGTGTATGGCATCAGTGATTACGGCTTATCGCAGAATCTGGGTATCACCCGCAAAGACGCGCGCGATTTTATCGATCGATATTTCGTCAGTTATCCTGCTGTGAAAGAATACATGGAAGAAATTGTTCGCTCTGCCAAGGAGAAAGGCTATGTGGAAACAATTTTGCATCGCCGTCGTTACATCCCTGAAATTACAAGCCGCAACTTTAATGTGCGTGGTTTTGCAGAACGGACAGCAATGAACACGCCAATCCAAGGTAGCGCCGCCGATATCATTAAGAAAGCGATGATTCTAATGAGCGACCGCCTTATTGAAGAGAAGCTTGAAGCACGCCTTTTATTGCAAGTACACGATGAATTAATTTTTGAAGCACCAGAAGATGAAATTGCAAAACTCGAAGAAATCGTACCAGATGTCATGGAAAACGCCGTTAAACTCGCGGTTCCACTAAAAGTCGATAGTGCATTTGGCGATACGTGGTACGACGCTAAATAACAGAAGCAAGGAGTTAAAAACATGCCTGAATTACCAGAAGTAGAAAACGTTCGCGCAACGTTAGCAGAACTCGTCGTTGGTAAAAAAATCGATTGCGTTTCTGTCGGTGTTCCCAAAATGATTGTAGGAATGCCAGCCGAAGCTTTCATAGATAACATGATAGACCAACAAATTGAAGCCGTACGCCGTCGCGGTAAATTCTTACTCATCGATACGACAGACGGCACGCTATTATCGCATCTACGAATGGAAGGAAAGTACCGTCTAAACAACGCAAGCGACCCTGTAGACAAGCATACCCACGTCATTTTCCATTTCACAGATGACACCGAACTGCGCTACCTCGACGTCCGCAAATTCGGTACGATGGAGCTTGTTCCAAAACACCAAGAAGACACAACGAAATCGATTCAAAAATTAGGACCCGAACCACTTTCTGCGAATTTTGAAAAGAAATCATTCGGCACAAAACTTCAAAAATCCGGACGCGCCGTCAAAACGGTATTATTGGATCAAAGCTTAGTAGCAGGCATCGGCAACATTTATGCGGATGAAATATGCTTTCAAGCGAAAGTCTTGCCAGAACGACCGGCGAACACGTTAAAACCAGCCGAAATCACAAGACTTTACGATAGCACAAAAGCCATTATGACCGAAGCCGTCGCACTTGGCGGCTCCACTATCCGAACATACGTTAACTCACAAGGAAAAATTGGCGGTTACCAAGAGAAACTCCAAGTATACGGCGAAAAAGGAAATCCATGCCCACGATGCGGCACACAGATTGTAAAAATAAAACTAAACGGCAGGGGCACGCATTTTTGCCCGAAATGTCAAAAGTAGGTGGAAATCCATATGACAACAATTATAGGTCTCACAGGCGGTATTGCAAGCGGCAAGAGTACGGTTAGTAAAATGCTACAAAGAGCAGGCTACCCAGTCGTGGATGCTGACATAGCTGCCCGTGAAGTTGTCAAAAAAGATAGTCTTGGCGCACAACAAATCAAAGAAGCATTTGGCTCGGGAGTTTTTCAAGCAGACGGGGAGTTAGATCGATCCAAATTAGGCAATATTATTTTCCATGATGCCGAGAAGCGAGAGAAATTAAATGCCATTGTACACCCGTTAGTGAAACAGTGGATGCTTGCCGAGCAAGAACAGCATATGGCGAATGGCGCCAAAACAATTATTTTAGACATCCCACTACTATTTGAAAGTCATTTAGAAGATATGGTTCAGCAAATTGTTGTTGTGTCTGTAGACGAAAACACCCAGATATCCCGCTTAATGGAACGTAACAAACTAACAAAAACCGATGCCCAAGCACGTATGGCAAGCCAAATGCCCCTACATGAGAAAGTAAGACGCGCTGATGTCGTTATTGATAACGCAGGCAGTTTAGCAGAAACAGAGCAACAAGTAGAAGCACTCATGCAAACTTTTGAAAGTAGAAGCTAGTGAGGTAGTCGTGGTATACTAAGAAAAAGACGAACAAGGAGTGGATGAAAATGAGATGCCCATCTTGTAAAGGCAACGGCTCACGTGTTGTCGATTCGCGACCAGCAGATGATGGCAATTCCATTCGACGACGCAGAGAATGCGAAACATGTGGCTTTCGCTTTACAACTTTTGAAAAGGTAGAAGAAAGTCCATTAATCGTCGTGAAAAAAGATGGCGCGCGCGAAGAATTTGCCAGAGATAAAATATTGCGAGGGCTTATTCGAGCTTGTGAAAAACGACCAGTTTCTGTCGAACAATTGGAAGGCGTTGTTAATGAAGTGGAACGTGAACTGCGCAGCATTGGAGAAAGTGAAGTGTCCTCGCATTTAATTGGTGAGAAATTAATGGATAAATTAGCAACATTAGACGAAGTTGCTTATGTTCGTTTTGCCTCCGTGTACCGCCAGTTTAGGGATATTAGTGTTTTTGTAGAAGAACTCAAAGAATTAATGGATCGTACGAAAAACGACTAGAAAGGTGAGAAAACGTGGCAGAATTTTGGATGGAATTACAGCCAGTAGATAGTTATCAAGTCAAAGCAAGCGGTATGCTGTCTCCGAACGACCGCAATATCTTGACATTTTTGTACCAGCCGTTGATGGGCGCAGAATGCTTGGCGCTATATGACACGCTGACAACAGAAGTCGAAGAAAATCGCCTTTGGTCGGAGAGTCATAGTCATACACAGTTGCTAAATCTGCTCGGAATTAGTCTGTCTAACTTGTTTCAAGCACGTTTGAAGCTGGAGGGGCTAGGCTTGCTGCGAAGCTTTGTTCGCACAAACGGTGAGTCCCGCCACTACATATATGAAATCGCGGCACCACTTTCACCAGAACAATTTTTCTCCGACGGCCTGCTAAACATTTATTTATATAGCAAAATTGGGAACGCGCAATATCAACGCTTACGCCGTTTTTTCTCTGATGCACCGCGCGAAGAAATTGGCTTTGATGAAGTGACGCGATCATTTCAAGATGTTTTTGAGACATTTAACGGTAGTGAATTACCAGTAAGCGCTCCAGAAATTGGTGAACCTGTTGGGCGTGCCACATCGCAAGGCATTTCTTTGGATGATAAAAGCTTTGATTTCTCGGTCATGTTGCAAAGTTTATCGCCGACGATGTTATCCCGACAAGCAATAAACGAGGAAGTACGCGCTTGTATTTTGAAATTGCATGCGATTTATGCGATAACTGAGCTTGATATGGTGCATTATTTATATCGCTCCGTTCAATCTGATGGTTCACTAGACTTGGATTACTTACGAAAAATCGTTCGCGATGGCTATCAGTTACAGCATCAACGCTTGCCAGAACTTAAAGTAAGAACCAAGAAACCCATGGCAAACAAAGAGCAACCACGCGTATCAAGACCTGAAGACACCGCTGATATCGAAGCGCTTCAGGCATATCTCGACACCATTACTCCCTATCAATTATTAGTCGATATAAGCGATGGTGCTGTTCCCGCTGAAACCGATTTAAAAACGGTCGATGAAGTTATGACACAGCAAAACTTACCAATCCCAGTCATGAATGTCCTCATCGAATATGTCTTACTCCGCCTAGATGGCAAAATCGCCAAAAATTTCATGATGACTATTGCTGCTCATTGGAAACGCAAGAAAATTCAAACCGCAAAAGAGGCCATGGAACTTGCTTGGGCAGAACATGAAAAATACAAGAAACTCCAAGAAGAAGGCACAAAAGCAACCCCTGCAAACAATCGCAAATTTAATAAAACAGGCAGAAAAGAAGTATTACCAGACTGGTTTGATAAAGAAGAAGTGGCTCCCGCACAGCAAGCGATGACAACGCGCGAGAAATCAACGCTCGACAAACAAGTAGCCGAAATGAAGAGACGACTAAAAGAAGGTAGGTGATACGTATGGATAAAATCGAACGAACATTAGGACAATTATTCCAAGGCCGCGACTTTGAAAAACAATATGAGGCGCTAAAACAACAAGTTTTCGCCTATGAGCCAGTCAAAGCATTTTTACAAGAAAATCAGTCCGATTTAAATGAACAAATCATCAACCAAAACCTATCCAAACTATATGAATTCATGACAGAACATCAAAAATATCGAGACAAACAAGACACCTTAATGCCTGGCTATGCGCCAAGGCTTAGCCTGGATGGGGAATACATCACCGTCACATATTATCCAACAGAAGAAAAAATCCAAGCAGACCGCCAGCGTGCCGTCGAAAAACGAATCCGTTCGCTATATATGCCAAAACAAATTATGGAAGCAACATTGGACGATTTCACAATCGATAACGAATCGCGTAGCGCCGCCTTTTTATCAGCCGGCGAATTCCTAAGCACATACCAACAAGGCACAACAGGCATGCAAAAAGGGCTATATATTCACGGTAGTTTCGGTACGGGGAAATCATTCTTACTTGGTGCCATTGCAAAAGATTTAGCGTTAAAAGGGATCTCTTCCACATTGGTTTACTTACCAGAATTCATGCGTGAAATCAAGCAGTCGATTGCAGATAACAGTGTCGGCGAGAAAATCCAATTTGCTAAAGAAACAGATATTTTGATGTTAGACGATATCGGTGCAGAATCGATGACAACATGGACCCGCGATGAGGTACTTGGCGCGATTTTGCAATTTAGAATGCAAGAAGAACTCCCGACATTCTTTTCTTCTAATTACAGTATGGAACAACTAGAAAGCCACTTGATGTTCTCCAATAACGGAAATGAAGAACGAATGAAAGCACGTCGAATCATGGAGCGAATTCGCTATCTGGCAACAGAAGTAGAATTGGACGGCAGAAATCGACGCTATTAATTTTTTTAGTAGAAAAGCTTGCCATTTCACAAAATCCGTTTTATAATACTAGTAATGATGAAACAAGTATTGATAAGGACAACATTTTATTCGAGTCTGATTCACAGAGAAGGAGGCATTGCTGCGAACCTCCCAATTAGCCAATAAAGTGACCCCCTTTGAACTTTCCATTCGAAATTTGAGTAGTATGGAACGGAACACACCGTTATATGTGACAAGAGTAGAACTTTTTTATCGTTCTTAAATCTTGGGTGGAACCACGTGTTGAAAGACTCGTCCTTGCATAAGCTTGGGATGGGTCTTTTTTTGTTCCGGAGCCGTAAAGTCCGCGTTTCGTCAAAAAATTGAAGAAGGAGTCGAAAAAAATGAAAATTACATTTCCCGATGGTGCAGTAAAAGAATTTGAGGTCGGCGTCTCAACAGCAGATATTGCAGCATCCATCAGTCCCGGTCTCAAGAAAAAAGCGTTAGCAGGTAAAGTAAACGGAACGCTGGTAGACCTAGTGACACCAATTCAAGAAGACGCAAAAATCGAAATTGTGACTCCCGACCATGAAGACGCATTACAGATTTTGCGACATAGTTCGGCGCATTTACTAGCCCAAGCGCTAAAACGCCTATATCCGGACATCACTTTTGGCGTTGGACCAGCCATCGATTCAGGTTTCTACTATGACGTGGATACAGAAGTAGCCATCAGTGAAGAAACATTCCCAGCCATCGAAAAAGAAATGCAAAAAATTATCCGCGAAAACTTACCAATCACTCGGGAAGAAGTATCGCGCGAAGAAGCTATCAAACGATTCAAAGCTATCGGTGACAACTACAAACTAGAACTAATCGAAGCAATTCCAGCCGATGAAACAGTAACCATCTACACACAAGGCGAGTTTTTTGATTTATGTCGTGGTATTCACGTACCCTCGACAGGCAAAATTCAAGTCTTCCAATTGCTAAGCGTTGCCGGAGCTTATTGGCGTGGTGATAGTAATAACAAGATGTTACAACGCATTTACGGCACTGCATTTTTTGACAAACAAGGCTTGAAAGAATTTTTACGTTTGCAGCAAGAAGCGAAAGAACGCGATCACCGTAAATTAGGTAAAGAACTAGAACTATTTACAAACAGTCAAGAAGTAGGGCAAGGCTTGCCACTGTGGCTACCAAAAGGCGCAACAATCCGCCGCGTTATCGAGCGCTACATCGTGGATAAAGAAGAACGCTTAGGCTATAGCCACGTCTACACACCAATTATGGCGAACGTAGAACTTTACAAAACAAGCGGTCACTGGGATCACTATCACGAAGACATGTTCCCAACTATGAAAATGGATAACGAAGAACTAGTCTTGCGTCCAATGAATTGCCCGCACCACATGATGATTTATAAAAATGACATTCACAGCTATCGTGAATTACCAATCCGTATCGCGGAACTTGGCATGATGCACCGTTATGAAATGAGTGGCGCACTATCTGGCCTGCAGCGCGTTCGTGGCATGACGCTAAACGATGCACATGTATTCGTTCGTCCAGACCAAATCCAAGACGAGTTCAAACGTGTAGTAGAGCTAATCTTAGCAGTATACAAAGATTTCGATATTACCGACTATAGCTTCCGTCTGAGTTACCGTGATCCAGAAAACACAGAGAAATATTTCGATGATGATGCGATGTGGGAAAAAGCACAAGGTATGCTAAAAGATGCCATGGACGACATGGGCTTAGAATACTACGAAGCTGACGGTGAAGCAGCCTTCTACGGACCAAAACTAGACGTTATGGTAAAAACAGCAATCGGCAAAGACGAAACATTGTCTACTGTCCAACTTGACTTCCTATTACCAGAACGTTTCGACCTAACTTATATCGGCGAAGATGGCGAGAAACATCGTCCAGTCGTTATCCACCGCGGTGTCGTATCTACAATGGAACGCTTCGTTGCTTACTTGATTGAAGAATACAAAGGTGCATTCCCAACATGGCTTGCCCCAGTACAAATGGAAATCATCCCAGTTAGCATTGACGCTCATTTAGAGCACAGTAAAGCCCTGCAAGATAAGCTAGTATACGCTGGTTTCCGCACAGAAATCGACGAACGCAATGAAAAATTAGGATATAAAATTCGTGAAGCGCAAACGAAGAAAATCCCATATGCACTCGTAATTGGCGATCAAGAGGTAGAAAACAACACAGTAAACGTACGTAAATACGGCGAAAAAGACTCAGAAACATTACCATTAGACGAATTCATCGCTCGCGTACAAGTAGAAGTCTCCCAATTATAAGTAAAGAAGAAAGGTTCTCCCATTCACGGAGAGCCTTTTTGCTTAATTTGGCTAATTCCGTTATACTTAAAAAAGAATTATTTTAAATAAAGGTGGACAATAATGAATATAAATAATGTAGAACTTGTGATTAGCGCTGTTTGGAAAGAACAGTATCCAGAAGGTGATTTACCAGAATTTGCACTCGCTGGCCGTTCGAACGTTGGGAAGTCATCATTTATCAACACAATGATTCGCCGCAAGAGTATGGCACGTATCTCACAAAAGCCCGGCAAAACGCAAACATTGAACTTTTACAAAATCGAGGAT
The DNA here is from genome assembly GCF_000525995.1 of Paenilisteria riparia FSL S10-1204. GTDB lineage: Bacteria > Bacillota > Bacilli > Lactobacillales > Listeriaceae > Listeria_A > Listeria_A riparia. The sequence continues at coordinate 56,885 of NZ_AODL01000016.1, forward strand.
TCCTTTTATTTTGTAGACGTTCCCGGTTACGGTTTTGCAAAAGTCTCGAAGAAAGAACGCGAGAAGTGGGGCGAAATGATTGAGACATACATGACAAGCCGTACCCAACTAAAGGCAGTCATTCAAATTGTTGATTTGCGTCATAAACCAACAGAAGACGACTGCACCATGTATGAATTCTTGAAATACTACCAAATTCCAGTTATCGTTATTGCAACGAAAGCCGACAAAATCCCACGAAGCAAATGGCACAAAAACATGAAAGTTGTCAAAGAAACACTCGATTTTGATCCAGAAGACGGATTTGTCATGTTCTCATCCGAAACAAAGATGGGCAAAGAAGAAGCATGGGAACTTATCGAAAAAGCAATGCAGTAACCAGCCAGAATTCACAAGCGAACAAGTTGGAACCACTCTAAAAAAGTGATAAAATGAACGTTGCATTCAATAAACAAGGAGGCATCTTAATGTACATTCTCTCTGTAGGGTTAAACCATACGAGCGCACCAATTGAAATTAGAGAACGGCTTGCTTTCCACACCGAAGAAGAGGAAATGGCATTAGTTTCCTTGCATCAAGAAAAAAGCATTTTAGAAAACGTTATTATCTCAACCTGTAATCGAACGGAAATATTTGCGGTTGTAGACCAGCTTCATACCGGACGTTACTATATCAAACGATTTTTAGCTAATTGGTTCCAAATGGACATGCAATTATTGGAGCCTTATTTGCTATTTTTTGAAGAAGAAGTGGCCGTAAAACACATTTATCGCGTAACGAGTGGGCTAGATTCTCTTATTATTGGGGAGACACAGATTCTAGGCCAAGTAAAAGATGCTTTTTTAAGTGCGCAAGCCATTGGCACAACAGGAACAATTCTAAATCAGCTTCTCCGTGACGCTATCCATTTCGCAAAAAACATGCATCATACAACCAAAATTAATGAAAATGCGGTTTCCATTAGCTACGCAGCAGTGGAAGTAATCAAGAAAATACATGCCGACATTTCCGATAAGAAAACAGTTGTCATCGGTGCTGGAAAAATGGGCACTCTGGCTATTCAAAATATGACTGGCGCTAAAATAACAGATATCACGCTTGTAAACCGTACAAATCAGCGTGCCAAAGAAGCAGCACAACAGCTTGGCATTCAGTGGCGTTCCAATAAAGAACTAGCTGCAGAAATCCAAGAAGCAGAGATTATTATCACATCAACCTCAGCTACAGCACCGATTATTTCGAAAGAAGCTATTACGAATATCATGGCGACGCGTGAGAAATCGCTAACCCTTGTTGATATCGCTCTACCACGTAATATTGAAGCATCATGTGCAGACGTTCCCAATGTAACATTGTTTGATATTGACGATCTTGGTGATGTTATCCAAGAAAATACGGAGCAACGTCAAGCACTAGTTGCAGAAATTGAGCAGCAACTGGATTTGGCTTGCGCGCAATTTTTTGAATGGGAAAAACAACTAGGCGTGGTGCCAATCATTAAAGGATTACGCCAAAATGCGCTAGAAATCCAAGCTGAAACCATGGTGAGTTTGACAAATAAACTACCAAATCTATCGGACCGCGAACAAGTCATCATTGGCAAACACATGAAGAGCATCATTAATCAGTTATTGAAACAGCCTATCTCCGAACTAAAGGAAATGGCCACAAACGAAGATGCCGCATACCAAATTGAACTGTTCCAAAAAATATTTCATTTAAAAAAATAATGAGGAAGAAATAACACCTCAAATATCGACAGAAAAAGTTGGTGAAAAAGCATGACTCGAAAAATAGTTGTTGGTTCAAGACGTAGCCAACTTGCATTGACACAAACAAAATGGGTAATTTCTAACCTTCAAGCACAATTTCCAGAAGTGACTTTTGAGATTGAAGAAATCGTAACAAAAGGCGATCGAATTCTAGATGTCACATTAAGCAAAGTAGGTGGGAAGGGTTTATTTGTATCAGAAGTAGAAGACGCTTTACTTGATAAACGAATTGATTTTGCTGTACATAGCATGAAAGATGTCCCATCCGAATTAGCAAAAGGCTTAGTGATTGGCGCAATTCCAAAACGCGAGAATCCACTTGACTGTCTTATTTTTAAAACGGCCACTGATTTGAAAAACTTATCACAAGGTGCAATTGTAGGAACAAGTAGCCTAAGACGCGCGGCCCAGTTACTTCACATTCGACCCGATTTGAAAATGAAGCCAATTCGCGGAAATATCGATACGCGCTTACGAAAACTTCATGAGGAAGATTTTGACGCCATTGTTTTAGCTGTAGCAGGATTGAAACGAATGGATTGGCTGGATAAATTACAACACCCGTATGTCTTTTTAGATGAACACACTTGTCTGCCCGCAGTTGGTCAAGGAGCCTTAGCAATCGAATGCCGTGATGGGGACACTTTTGTGCAAGAAATGCTACAAACATTACAAGATGATGAAACAAGTAATGCTGTCATAGCTGAGCGAACACTGTTAAAAGCGCTAGACGGAGGTTGCGAAATCCCAATTGCAGGTTATGCGACTATCAAAAACAACGAAATAACACTAAAAGGTATCGTAAGTTCCATAGACGGACAGATTTGCTATCAAATCAAGGAATCAGGCCAAAATCCGAACGAACTCGGCCTCAAAGTAGCTCAAAAACTAATCGATTTAGGTGCTAAAGAGATTATCCAAGGACTTCGCAATAATGGCTAAGCATGTCTTATTGACACGTGAAAAAGCTAAAAATCAGCCATGGGCGAATATTTTGCGAGAAGCAGGATTCCAAGTATCGGAAGTTCCAATGATTGAAACGGTATCTACAGAAATGAGTTGCCGAATAGACGATTACGATTGGATTATATTTACAAGCACTAATACAGTAGATTATTTCTTGCATACAAATGGATTAAACCTTGGCATCAAGATAGCCACGATAGGCGCAAAAACAACGGAAGCCTTGCAAAAAAGAAATTTTACAGTACATTTTCAACCCAGCGCATATACAACAGACGTTTTCGTTGAAGAATGGCTTGACTTAAAATTGCAAAATAAGAAGATCTTATTACCTAAAAGTGATAAGTCCCGAAATGAAATCGCGTATCAACTAACTAATAAAGGGCATGAAGTGACAGAAATAATTAGTTATGAGACCAAAATACCGAATGAAGCCAAGCCAATGCTATCGCGCTCAACAGAAGATAACCCAATTGACATTGCTATTTTTGCAAGTCCTTCCGCTTGGTACAATTTTTTTAACATGCTTCACAAGAAATGTTTCAGATATAGCGATTGCATCGATTGGACCTGTGACGACTCAAGCGATACAAGATTCTGGCTATGATGTATCTTATGAAGCAGAGGTTTATACGATGCAATCACTATGCCAGCAATTAATAAGGAGGAATTAAGATGTTAAACAAGCATTTTGACAGACACCGCCGATTAAGAACTAGCGCTTCAATGCGTGATCTTGTGCGCGAAACGGTGCTACATAAAGAAGATTTGATTTACCCAATTTTCGTGAAAGAAGAGAACACGCCAAAATCCGAAGTAACATCTATGCCAGGCGTTTACCAATATCCACTGTATGAACTTGAAAGTGAAGTCAAAGAACTACTCAACTTAGGAATAAAGGCTGTGATTCTTTTCGGACTCCCAGATGATAAAGATGACGTAGGTTCAGGAGCTTACCATCAGCACGGGATTGTACAAAAAGCAACGCGTGTTATTAAAAAAATGGCCCCAGAAATGCTCGTTATTGCAGATACATGCCTTTGTGAATTTACGGATCACGGGCATTGCGGCGTTATCAAAGGAGGTTCTGTGTTGAACGATGAGTCACTAGAACTCCTCAAAAAAACTGCGGTTAGCCAAGCAGAGGCGGGTGCAGATATTATTGCCCCTTCCAATATGATGGATGGTTTTGTAAGGGTAATTCGAGAAGGTTTAGACGAGGCTGGATTCTATGATGTTCCAATAATGTCCTATGCGGTAAAATATGCCTCTGCTTTTTACGGTCCATTTCGCGAAGCAGCCAACAGTGCTCCACAATTCGGTGATCGGAAAACATACCAAATGGATCCAGCAAACCGTTTAGAAGCACTTCGTGAAGCAAACAGTGATGAAAAGGAAGGCGCCGATTTCTTAATTGTCAAACCCTCACTTTCTTATATGGATATTATTCGGGACGTACGCAATCAAACGAATCTCCCCGTCGTTGCATATAATGTAAGCGGTGAGTATGCCATGGTGAAAGCAGCAAGCGCTAATGGCTGGATTGATGAAAAACGGATAGTCTTAGAAATGTTAACAAGTATGAAACGCGCAGGTGTTAGCTTGATTATTACTTATTTCGCCAAAGATGTGGCGACTTATTTAAGGGAGGATGCATAAATATGAGACAGTTTTCCAACTCAGTAAAAGCCTTTAAAGAAGCAAATAGAGTACTACCGGGTGGTGTAAATAGCCCTGTACGAGCCTTTAAATCAGTAGATGCCGATCCTGTTTTTATGAAGCAAGGAAAAGGTGCGTACTTAACAGATATTGACGGAAATGAATATATTGACTATGTGCTATCATGGGGACCATTAATCTTAGGACACGCAAATGAGAAGGTCATAAAAGCAGTAACTGATGCGGTAGCACTTGGAACAAGTTTTGGGACGCCAACGGAAATTGAAACGGAATTAGCGAAATTAGTTGTTGAACGCGTGCCATCAGTAGATATCGTTCGTATGGTTTCATCTGGAACCGAGGCAACAATGAGCGCGATTAGGCTGGCACGTGGCTATACAAAGCGAAATAAAATTTTGAAATTTGAAGGAAGTTACCATGGGCATGGTGATTCACTTTTGATAAAAGCAGGTTCAGGCGTTGCTACACTTGGTTTGCCAGACTCTCCAGGCGTTACGCCAGGTCTTGCAGCAGATACTATTGCCGTTCCATATAACGATTTAGAAACCGTTCAACTTGTATTTGAAAAATATGGTGAAGAAATCGCAGCTATTATTGTAGAACCAGTTGCCGGGAACATGGGTGTTGTTCCGCCGATTGAAGGCTTTTTAGAAGGGCTTCGCGAAGTGACAACAAAATATGGTAGTCTGCTAATTTTTGACGAAGTAATGACTGGATTTCGTGTTGATTTCTATAGCGCACAAGGTCTTTACGTAGTTACTCCAGATATAACTTGCCTAGGAAAAGTAATAGGAGGCGGCTTGCCAGTTGGTGCCTATGGTGGTAAAAAAGAAATAATGGAACACATTGCACCAGCCGGAAATATATATCAAGCGGGTACACTATCTGGCAATCCAGTTGCGATGAACGCTGGTTTTGCAACATTAAGCCAATTAACACCACATCATTATGACGCTTTCAGAGCTCGCATCGATCAAATGGAAGAAGGTCTAACCGTTCTCTCACAACAATATGAAGTTCCGTTAGCCATTAATCGTGCAGGGTCTATGTTTGGCTTTTTCTTCACAAATCAAAAAGTAATCAATTATGATACAGCTAAAACATCAGATTTAGCCTATTTCGCTAACTACTACCGTGAGATGCTACAAAATGGTATTTTCTTACCACCTTCGCAATTTGAAGGATTATTCATTTCAACAGCCCATACAGAGATCGAAATAGCGAAAACACTTGAGGCAATAGAAGCCTCCATGAAAGCACTACGTTGACGATTACTTCTTTATTTGATACAATAAACCCATTCTAATATTTGTAAATACGAAGATGAGGAAGAGTAGGATATTTTTTTCTTTTCAGAGAAGAGGCGGTCGGTGCAAGTCTCTAAGAAAAATATTTGAACGTAGCCTCTGAGTAATATTCCTGAACTTAGAGTAAGGGATATCGGGAAACTTACTCTCGTTAAAAGAATGAAGTGCCGTACTTTTGTGTACGGTAAAAAGGTGGTACCGCGGAAAGCTCTTTTCGTCCTTTATACAGGATGAGAAGAGTTTTTTGTATTCCAAAATCGATTTAGGAGGAAAAAAGATGACAGAATTAAACATGCCAACAAAATATAACCCCCAAGATATTGAAAAAAATCGCTATGATTGGTGGATTGAGCAAGAATTTTTCAAAGCTGATGGTAAAAATGAAAAACCAGCATATTCCGTTGTAATCCCACCCCCAAATGTAACTGGAAAACTACATCTAGGACACGCTTGGGATACAACATTACAAGATATTTTAACACGCATGAAACGGATGCAAGGTTATGACACATTGTATTTGCCAGGAATGGACCACGCAGGTATTGCAACCCAAGCAAAGGTAGAGGCGAAATTGCGAGAAAGCAATACTTCACGCTATGATTTAGGCCGCGAGAAATTCTTAACACAAGCTTGGGATTGGAAAGAAGAGTACGCTGCCGTCATACGCGAGCAATGGAAAAAGATTGGCTTAGGATTAGACTATTCAAGAGAACGTTTTACATTAGATGAAGGTTTATCCGATGCTGTAAGAAAAGTGTTTGTCACTTTATATGAAAAAGATTTAATCTACAGAGGACAATATATCATTAACTGGGACCCCGTTGCGAAAACAGCATTATCCGATATTGAAGTTATTCACCAAGACGTTGAAGGACAGTTCTATCATTTAAAATACCCATTAACGGATGGTTCAGGTTTCTTAGAAGTCGCAACAACAAGACCTGAAACAATTCCAGGCGACACAGCAGTTGCTGTTCATCCTAAAGATGAGCGCTATCAAGCGTTTATTGGAAAAACGATTACCTTGCCAATCATAGGACGAGAAATCCCAATCGTTGCTGATGATTATGTAGAACGTGAATTTGGTTCTGGTGTAGTAAAAATAACACCGGCACACGACCCTAACGATTTTGAGGTAGGTAACCGTCACGACTTACCACGAGTAATTGTAATGAATGAAGATGCGACAATGAACGAAGCTTCAGGCAAATATAACGGCATGGATCGTCTCGATGCGCGTAAAGCAATTATAGAAGATTTCAAAGAACTAGGATTGTTCATCAAACAAGAGCCACATTTGCATTCAGTTGGGCATTCAGAAAGAACTGGCGCAGTGGTAGAACCATATCTTTCTATGCAATGGTTTGTAAAAATGGCACCATTAGCTGAACAAGCCGTGAAACTACAAGAAAGTACGGATGATAAGGTCAGCTTCATTCCAGATCGGTTTGAAAAAACATATCTATCCTGGATGGAAAATATTCATGACTGGTGTATTTCACGCCAATTATGGTGGGGACATCGTATTCCAGCCTGGTATCATAAAGAAACTGGTGAACTATATGTTGGCGAGGAAGCACCTTCTGATATCGAAAATTGGAATCAAGATGAAGATGTTCTGGATACATGGTTTAGTTCGGCATTATGGCCTTTCTCTACAATGGGCTGGCCTGATGAAGCAAATCCAGATTACAAGAAATTCTTCCCTACAAGTACATTGGTAACAGGTTATGATATCATCTTTTTCTGGGTATCGAGAATGATTTTCCAATCTGTTGAATTTACAGAAACAAGACCGTTTAAAGATACATTAATACACGGATTAGTCCGAGATGCAGATGGTAAAAAAAATGTCTAAATCTCTTGGAAATGGTGTCGATCCAATTGAAGTCGTAGAGAAATATGGAGCTGACTCATTACGCTATACATTATCTACAGGAACTTCCCCAGGACAAGATTTGAAATTCAGCTTTGAAAAAATAGAATCCACGTGGAATTTCATCAATAAGATTTGGAATGCCTCTCGTTTTGCACTAATGAACATGGAAGGTATGCAATATGAAGCAATCAATTTAACAAATGTTACAGAAGTTAGCGACAAGTGGATATTGACTCGCTTGAACGAAACAATTAGCACTGTGACTAATTTAGCTGAGAAATACGAATTTGGTGAAGTGGGTCGGACACTTTATAACTTTATTTGGGATGATTTCTGTGACTGGTACATTGAAATTGCAAAAATATCATTATACGGTGATGACATGGAAGCGAAACAAACGACTAGATCCGTTTTAGCCTATGTTTTAGATAATACAATGAGATTATTACATCCGTTCATGCCTTTCGTAACAGAAGAAATTTGGCAAAACTTACCTCATGATGGTGTGTCGATTACAGTTGCAGATTGGCCAACAGTAGATTCAAGTCAAGTAGATGAAGAAGCATCTGAATCCATGAAGCTGCTAGTAGAAGTTATACGCGCTGTTCGTAATATTCGAGCTGAAGTTAATACGCCATTGAGTAAGCAAATCAAGCTACAAATCAAACCTAAATCAGACAGCCATAAAGCTATTTTAGAAAATAATATCACTTATATTGAACGTTTTTGTAACCCAGAAACAACAACAATTTCATTTGACATAGTACCATCTAAAACAGCGATGACAGCCGTTGTATCAGGTGCAGAAATCTATTTACCTTTAGAAGGGTTAATCAATATTGACGAAGAAATTGAGCGTCTAGAGAAAGAACTTTCAAAGTGGAAAAAGGAAGTTTCACGTGTACAAGGAAAATTATCCAATGAAAAATTCATGGCTAAAGCACCAGAAAAAGTAATTGAAGAAGAGCGAGCGAAAGAAAAAGACTATATGGAGAAGAAGTCATTAGTAGAGGAACGCATCCAATCTTTAAAAAATAATTAATAAAAGCGAGCGCGGATCTCCAAAATGAGAGAAGCGCTCCGTCTTATGGAGGTTTGTATATGCATTTCAAGGATTATGAGAGTGCTGTGTCATGGATTCACGGCACATTACGTATGGGTATTAAACCAGGGCTTCAACGGATGGAATGGATGCTTGCTAAACTAGACAATCCTCAATTGAAGAACAAATGGGTACATATAGCAGGGACCAATGGTAAAGGATCTACACTAACATTTATTCGCAATGTACTAGAAAACGCAGGATATCGTGTAGGAACATTTACTTCCCCATATATAGAACAATTCAATGAACGTCTCTGCATTAATGGAATTCCCATTTCAGATGAATCTATTATTTCCCTATGCAATCGAATCAAACCGCTTGCTGATGAGCTTGAAAACGAAAGTATTGGCCATCCATCAGAATTTGAAATTATTACAATAATGATGTTTCTTTATTTTGCTGAGTACTCACCGATAGACATAGGTATTGTTGAGGTCGGATTAGGAGGCAGACTTGATTCTACAAACGTTATTACACCGCTAATTTCCGTTATTACAACTATTGGGATGGACCATATGGAATTCTTAGGAGATACAATTGAAAGTATCGCCTCTGAAAAAGCTGGAATCATGAAGCCAGACGTACCTGTTGTCAGCGGTGTAATACAGCCAGAAGTGCGCGCACTGTATAAAAAACGGGCGGATGAAATGAATTTGAAAATATTTCAGCTTGATACAAATTTTTACGTAGAAAAGATTGATGAACAGCGATTCAACTATGCTTCTCCTCATGTCATAATAGATGATATAGAAGTCAGCTTGCTAGGTGACCATCAGCTGAACAATGCTGCAGTAGCTGTTAAGACAATAGAGCTATTGAATCAGTTTGAATATACAACGACAACAGAAAATATTAGAATCGGGTTGAAGAATGCTAGCTGGCCTGGACGTATGGAGAAAATTAATGAAAAGCCACTGATATACCTTGACGGTGCGCACAACATAGAAGGAATCAAAGCTTTAGTTAACACAGCAAAAAGTTTTCCTGACCAACAAGTAAAGCTCTTATTTACAGCGATGCGCGATAAGGAATTTGTAGATATGATAGCATTATTAAAGCAAATAAGTCGTGCTGATATTTACATTACGACTTTTGACTATCCGAGAGCACTAACAAAAGAAGAAATACAGAATATCGCTATAGAAAATAATATACGTGTAGTCTCTGATTGGAAAAAATGGTTAATTGGTGAGAGGCGAAGCTCAGAAGCAATTATTTTGGTAACTGGTTCATTGTATTTTATCTCCGATGTAAGAAATTTATTGCTATCTTAATATGCTTTATACTATAGGACTCATATCAGTGAGTCTTTTTTGTATATTACCTCTTCTAATAAAGCTTGTAAAATAGTTAAAAAAATTTTTTTTAGAGCTGATTGAGCATACGAAACTCTTTTTTTGCGCTTAACTCTAAAAATAATTTTAGAAGTGATTTATATCTAATAATGCATTTTTTGCTATATGACATATTTCTATTTGCGTGCTATATTTCATTAACTAGGAGGCGAGCGAATGGTTTATTTTTATTTAGTGGTATATAGTACTATTTTTGCATCTTTTTTACATGTTCTTGGAATGAATGCACCATTGAGTAATACATTTATTCTAAGAGTCTCTTCGCAATGTGATTATTGTGGTAAGAAGCTAGAAGTGCGCCAGATGATACCGGTTATATCCTTTATTATGCAGAGGGGGAAAAGCACCTGTTGTCATAAACCAATGAATAGAACTTATATACTGGTAGAACTTATGTCTCCGTTATTTATTTGTTTACTTTATGCATTATACGGTTTTACGGATACATTTTATCTGTATGCAATAGTTTATTCTCTGTTACTGATTTTATTTGTGAGCGATGTATTGTACCTCTGTATCCCTGATAGCATCTTACTTAGCTATTTTACTATCTCTGCTACATTTTATTTTTATCAAAATCCATCTGCATTTTTAGAACATTTGTATCAATTAATAATAGGTTTATTTTTATTTCTTTTACTCTATCTGATTGTAAGAAACGGTTTTGGATTCGGAGATATAAAATTGTTAATTTTACTATGTTTTTTACTTGGTATTAAAGAAGTATTATTGGTCTTTATTATTGCAGTGTTTTCTGGTCTATTGATTATAACCATGGTCTCCTTATTTAATCGAAAGCTTAGACAACAAAAAATACCATTTGTGCCGTTCATATTGATTGGTTTTATATTCTCTGCGTTTACGGGGGATTTATTTTGGGTTTTGATTTTATAACTGGGGAGGTAAGCTAATGTTTATGAAAGAAATGCCTTATACAGAAAGGCCTAGAGAGCGCTTGCAACAAAAGGGAGTTTCTAGTTTATCCAATATAGAACTATTAGCAATTATTCTTGAAACTGGTAGCAAAACGGAATCTGTAGTTGATCTAGCGAACAAAGTTATTACACAGTTTTTAGAACTCTCGGAAATGAGAAATGTTACGCTTCAAGAACTGATACAAATAAATGGAATCGGAATAGCGAAAGCCGCTAAAGTATTGGCAGCCATCGAATTCAGTAAGCGTATCGGCCAGCAAAAGGTAATTGAATGTCCAGTTATTAGAGGGCCGCAAGATGGGGCTAACCTTGTCATGAAAGAAATGCGGTACCTGTCTCAAGAGCATTTTCACTGTGTTTTTTTTAAGTACAAGAAATAAATTATTGCACCGAGAAACTATTTTTATCGGCAGTCTAAATAGCAGTGTTGTGCACCCACGAGAAATTTTCAAACAGGCGATGCGTTATTCAGCAGCGAGCATCATGTGTTTTCATAATCATCCCTCTGGTGATGCAAGCCCATCTCACCAAGATATTGCAGTCACTAAACGCTTAAAAAAAGTAGGTGATTTAATTGGAATTCCTTTGATAGATCACATTATCATTGGGAATAATACCTTTACAAGCCTAAAGCAAGAGGGGTATTTCTAAAGAAAAGATAAATATTTTGTCTATCTCATTAAAAATTAATGTCTGTTCTGCTTAGTTATGTTATAATAAAGTGGTTGTTTATGTGTATCTGTTTTACATAAAACATCGAGGGATATCAGCATACCTAATTATTATAAAACAATACTTTGGGGCTGGGGAATTTAAGAGCTAATATGGTTAATAGAGAGACAGCAATCATGAACAAAGTGATAACTAAAGAAGAGAAAAGGAGATTAATAAATGTTTGGATTTGGTAATAAAGATATTGGAATTGACTTAGGTACAGCAAACACTTTAGTTTATATGAAAGGCAAGAGTATTGTTTTAAGAGAGCCATCTGTTGTCGCCATGAAAAAAGATACACAAGAAATTGTTGCGGTTGGTAGTGAAGCCAAAAGCATGATTGGGAGAACACCAGGCAATATCGTTGCAATTCGTCCCATGAAAGATGGTGTTATTGCGGATTACGATACAACAGCAGCGATGATGAAATACTATATCCAAAAAGCTAGTAAAGGTGCTAGTGCAAGTAAACCCCGTGTTATGATTTGTGTTCCATCTGGAATTACAGGTGTAGAAAAACGTGCTGTAACAGATGCAACTCGTCAAGCAGGAGCTAAAGAAGCCTACACAATTGAAGAACCGTTTGCAGCAGCAATCGGGGCAGGCTTACCTGTTTGGGATCCAACAGGTAGCATGGTGGTAGATATCGGCGGTGGAACTACGGAAGTTGCAGTAATATCCCTTGGTGGTATTGTGACAAGCCGTTCAGAGCGAACTGCGGGAGACGACATGGACGATGCGATCATTAACTTTATCCGCAAGAAATATAACTTATTAATTGGGGATCGAACTGCTGAAACAATCAAGATGGAAATTGGTTCTGCCAATCCTGTTGACTTAGGTTTAGAGCCATTTAGTATTCGTGGTCGTGATTTAGTAACTGGTTTACCGAAAACAATCGAAATTTCTCCAGAAGAAATTAGTGAGGCTTTGGCAGATACAGTGGCATCTATTATTGATGCAGTAAAAAATACTTTAGAAAATACACCACCAGAACTTTCAGCAGATATTATGGATAAAGGCATCGTATTAACCGGTGGTGGGGCATTGTTGCGTAACTTAGATTCAGTTATTGCGGAAGAGACAAAAATGCCAGTCATTATTGCAGAGAACCCTTTGGATTGTGTTGCAATAGGTACAGGTAAATCATTAGAAAACATGGACTTATACAAAAAGAAAAAAAATGAGCTAATGAGACATGTCTATTTTGTAGTCAAGAGTCTGTAGCACAACTATGAAAGAAGAGGATTGACGAGATGAGGTGTTCATTATGCCGCAGTTTTTCTTAAATAAACGTTTAATTATCTTGTTAGTCTCCATTATTGTTTTAGTGGCGTTAGTAGGATATTCTCTAAGTGGTAAAAGCAAAGCTTCTTGGCCAGAGCAATTCGTAAAAGATGTCGCAGGCTTTGGAGAAAATATTGTTTCCAAACCAGTTGGCTTTGCTTCTAGTTTCTTTTCTAGTGCCAGCGATTTGAGAAACGCCTATACTGAGAATGAGCATCTAAAAAAACGTTTAGAAGAATTGGCGCAACTTGAAAGTAAAGTAGCAGATTTAAGTAAAGAAAACGCAGATTTGAAGAAATCGCTTGATATTGAGGCTGATTTAAGTGATTATAATCCAATTAATGCAACTGTAATTTCCAGAAATCCAGATGATTGGAATATGCAAGTTCAAATTGATAAAGGGTCTGCCGACGGTGTTAAACCAAATATGGCTGTACGCACACCAGAAGGTATGATTGGAAAAATTATGAAAACAGGTGCTAAATCCTCTACTGTAAAATTGCTCAGCTCAACAGATGACCGGAACCGAATTTCTGCCATTGTGCAAGGTAAGGCAACGGCGTATGGAATTATTAATGGGTATGATGCTGAACAACGGCTGTTAGAAATGAAACAATTACCAATAGATCAGAAATTCACTAAAGGTGAGAAAGTTGTGACTTCTGGGCTTGGCGGCATTTTCCCTTCAGATATTTTTATTGGCACGATTGAGAAGGTAGAAACCGATAAGATGGGTCTATCACAAACTGCGCTAGTGAAGCCAGGTGCGGATTTGTATGATTTGAGTCACGTTATTGTCTTACAACGTACTTTGGAGGGTGATGGCTCGGAAGGGTCTGGGTCCTGATGAATACGAGGAAAGTAATCGTAATGCCACTCATTGCAATAGGAATCTTTATTTTGGAAGGAGTTACTAGCCTTCAATTTGGGCATGCATTTTTTGGAGATCAGAGGTTTTTCATTCCACATTTTTTAATTGTTATGCTAGTCATGATGACAACATTCTATAATCGAAACATGACGCTGATTTATGCTTTCATACTAGGAATAGTTTTTGATATTTATTACACAGACGTGCTAGGTGTCTATTTTGCGATATTCCCGTTTATCGTTTATTTGACGGATAAACTTATGAAAGTACTTCAAAATAATATTCTACTTGTTGGCTTAGTAACTGTTTTTAACGTAATGCTCACCGAATGCTTAGTGTATGGCTTCTACCTACTTATTGGTGGAACTGATATGACCTTCACGACATTTGCTGATCAGCGTTTATGGACGACTATTTTGTTAAACCTGGCTTTCTTCCTGATTCTTTTCTTTCCTTTTAGAAGTTTTCTCTTGAAATTAAAGGAAAGTGACAGGATGTAATATTAATCCTATATCAGTCTGTTTACTAATTGTCTGCGGACTGATATAGTTTAATTTAGAGCTATGTCTTAACCCAAAAATATTAATGGCTGTGAGGTGAGGTAAGTTGAAGAGATATATCCAAATAAAAGGGACGAAAGACGGTATTAGCATCTTTCTCAATGATGTAGCTAGTATAGCTGAGCTTGAAAACGGTTTGATACAACACCTTAAGGAGCAGCAAACTGTAATGCAAGACCAGAAGCTAGCCGTCCAAGTACATATAGGAAATCGCCTTTTTACAGAAGAAGAAGAGCAGAAAATTAAGGCTATCATTCAAGAGAATAGCCAAATGGAAGTTAAGGGATTTACAAGTAATGTAATGACGAAACAAGCAGCGAAGAAATGGAAAGAGGCCGAACAAATATTTTCATTGGCTACAGTGGTTCGCTCAGGTCAAGTGATTAATGTACCAGGTGACCTGCTACTTGTAGGGGATGTCAATCCTGGTGGAGCTATTCGCTCAACTGGAAATGTATATATACTGGGTAACGTGAAAGGTATTATTCATGCCGGGATTGGTGGCGATAAGAAAGCTGTGGTTACTGGGAAATTCCAATATCCGTCACAAATTAGAATTGCAGATGAAATACTTAGTTTTGATGATGAGGAAAGTAAAAACAAAGTGGAAGAGAATATTTTCACTGCCTATTTGGATGACAAGAATAAGCTAATGATTGATAGCTTACAGATTTTAAGAAAAATTAGACCGGAAATTTCTAATTTTCAAGGAGGGCAATAATCATGGGTGAGGCTATAGTAATAACTTCAGGAAAAGGTGGCGTTGGTAAAACAACGACGACGGCCAACCTAGGAACAGCACTTGCATTGCAAGGAAAGAAAGTGTGCTTAGTCGATATGGATATCGGACTTCGAAATTTAGATGTTGTGCTTGGTTTGGAGAATCGAATTATTTATGATCTTGTGGACGTTGTAGAGGGGCGTTGCAAGCTGCATCAAGCGGTTATTAAGGATAAACGTTTCGACGATTTGCTGTTTCTGCTACCAGCAGCTCAAACGACGGATAAGAGTGCTGTGACTGGAGAGCAAATGAAAGAACTTATCGCACAAATGAAGCCTGACTATGACTTTATCTTAATCGATTGTCCGGCAGGAATTGAGCAAGGATATAAGAATGCTGTTGCTGGTGCTGATCGTGCTTTAGTTGTTACGACGCCTGAAATTTCGGCGGTTCGTGATGCTGACAGGATTATTGGCTTGCTAGAGCAAGAAGAGATTGAAGCACCAAAACTTATTATTAATCGTATCCGGACGCAGATGATGCGCAATGGAGAAGTGATGGATATTGATGAGATAACGACACATTTGTCAATTGAGTTGATAGGAATTATTATTGATGATGATGAGGTTATTAAGTCGTCCAATAGTGGAGAACCTGTTGCAATGCAAGCCAGTAACAGGGCAAGTATCGGGTACAGAAATATTGCGCGTAGACTTTTAGGAGAATCTATTCCGCTAATGTCTATTGACGAGCAGAAACAAGGATTTTTCAGTAAGCTAAAGGGTTTATTTGGCGCTAATTAATTTACAGATGACAAAAGTTGGATATATTAGTCAGGAACAGATT
Organism: Paenilisteria riparia FSL S10-1204; assembly: GCF_000525995.1. Classification (GTDB taxonomy): domain Bacteria; phylum Bacillota; class Bacilli; order Lactobacillales; family Listeriaceae; genus Listeria_A; species Listeria_A riparia. Next base: position 72,880 of record NZ_AODL01000016.1, read on the forward strand.
TCTTGATTAATGACCAACTTTTTTGCTACAAGGAGGAGAACTTCATGGATACGTTGGATAGAACTAGTGCGCAGACGATTATGGCATTTTACGAGGATAGAAATCCCTTACCTTTTGAAAAACGGTATAGAATGCTTTGCCTAAAGACGATTAATCATGTTTTGACGCATACAGATTGGTTATCTGAGGACGAATGGAGGGCAGCAGTTGCCACTTCGAGTTATATGCATTTGTCGCCAGCTAATAAGCAAGCTTTTTTTGATAAGTTTGTCTCATCTTATGATTTGAAGAAAAGTGAACTCTATGCGTGGGAAAGAGCGATTGGAGACAGCAAGGTCGAGCATGAGGTTGTCGAAAGACTACGACCTTTTAAAATAGAAGATGTTATTACAAGTTCGAACGAGGTAGCCAAGAGGTATACACCAGAAGTTGCTATGGAGATGGAGCAAATGCTACGCCACTTTTTTGATACATATCCAAAATCCATTAAAAGTAATGTAAATTATAAATCTATTGTTGGAGCAGTGGAATATGCTGTTATTGTGAGGGGGTATCCTGAACTAAAGGATTTTGATCAGCAGGAACTGGCGGATAGATATGAGGTTTCGAAAAATTCTATTGGTATTTGGCATCGAAATATAAAAAAATATTGTATTCGGGAGGCTTGGCATTGAGAATAGTTGTTAATGCTGTGGGTAGAGAAAAACGTGTGGCTTTTTTAGACGGCAACCAATTAATAGACTTAGGGATTCTGCGCCCGTCAAATGAACCACAAGTTTCAGATATTTATTTAGGTACGATTGTAAAAATAGATCAGAAGTTAAAAACAGCTTTTGTAAACATTGGCTACAAAGAAAATGCGTTCATACATTTGAAAGATATTCCAGTGACGTTTGCATTACATGAGGGTTTGAGATTACCAGTGCAAGTGAAGCGTGAAGGTAATGCAACCAAAGCTGCCTTATTAACTGGCATTATTGAATTATCGAAGAGCGCGCTTGTATATAGTTATGGTAGCACATTTGTCGCAGTGTCCAGAAAAATTCCGATGCCAGAAAAAGAGGCAATTCAACGACAAATAGCCCCACTGTTAAGCGAGCAAGAAGGTGTCATTGTTCGTTCAGCGGCGATTGATATACCGTTTGAAGAATTAGAGCAAATGCTAAACAAAGCGCGGCAGGAAATGCAAGGTATTTTAGCTAATAAGAAAGGCGCGAATCGGAAATTATACAGCGCGACGGAAAGTGTTGCATCGTTTTTACATAAACATCCACTTGCAACGAGTGATGCAGAAATTATTTGTGATGACACAGAATGTTATCAGCAATTGAAAACATTATTTACGAATGTTACGCTATTCCGTGAAAAAGGTGCCATTTTTTCGACATACAATTTAGAAGTTGCAATGAATCGTTTACTTCGGCCAACTGTTTTTTTGAGCAATGGAACTTCTTTAGTCATCGAAAAAACAGAAGCTATGTGGGTTATTGACATCAATTCGGGTAACTATAAAGGAAGGAGCGATCATATTGCCGCGTCTGTTAATTTATCTACAGTGAACGAAATTGGACGTCAAATGAAATTGCGTAATATGAGTGGTCTAATTTTAATTGATTTTATGAGCGGTATGGATAAACAACAGCTAGTAACTTTGCGTGCGCGTATGGAGGAAATGGCAGCTTTAGATCAGACAACGATGCGTGTGGAGGCTCTCTCAGAGAGTGGTTTGATGCAATTGACAAGACGGAAGCGTCAGAAGTCATTGCTGGAGGAAATGCATTGCACTTGTCCCGTTTGTGAAGGAACCGGATTTGTGGCTTCAGCGCAGACACTTATTTATCAGATGGAACGGGAGCTTCAAGGTGTTTTTGCAAGTAATCCTAGTTATGTAGCTGTAACTGTTACAATGGATGTAATGGATGCCTTTTTGGATGAAATTGCGTTTGATGGAGAGATTGATTGGATGATAGCGGATGATGTAAAACCGTTTTATCGGATTTCGCAAGTAGAACATTAGAGAGAGCTAGTTGACACGGGCTTTCTTTATATGGTATTATTCTAATGTTATGTTTGTAGCGCACCATGCTACAACCGCACAGAGCTGGGTTAAGTATTGCTTCGGTAATCCCCTGTGATGGCGAGTCTAAGTATATGAGGAGGTGCAAGTATGTACGCAATTATTGAAACAGGTGGAAAACAAGTTAAAGTTGAAGCTGGCCAAGAGATCTATGTTGAGAAATTAGCAGGTGAAGTTGGTGACGTGGTAACATTTGACAAAGTCGTTTTTGTTGGTGGTGACGCTGTTAAAGTTGGAGCTCCATTCGTGGAAGGTGCAACAGTAACGGCTAAAGTTGAAAAACAAGGTCGCGCTAAGAAATTGACTGTTTTCAAATATAAGCCTAAAAAGAACTATCACAAAAAACAAGGTCATCGTCAACCTTATACAAAATTAACGATTGACACAATCAACGCTTAATTTTTTGAGGGGATGATACTTATGATTCATGCAGATTTTATTCGGCGTGATGAACAAATTGTTGCTTTTGAGATGGATGGTCATGCCAATTTTGCTGAGCAAGGTGCGGATTTGGTATGTGCAGGTGCTACATCGATTGCTTTTGGTATGGTAAATGCAATTAGTGAGAAGATGGGAATAGAGCCTGTAATGGAAGAAGATGATGGTTATCTTTACTATTCCGTTCCTGAGGACTTAGAAGGCAACGCGGTCGTTCAGATACTGCTGGAGGGCATGGAGCATCAATTGATATCTTTAGCGTATAGCTATCCTGATTATATTACGATTAACTCCAAAAAGTAGGAGGTGGAATTTTCATGTTAAAATTTGATATTCAACACTTTGCCCATAAAAAAGGCGGTGGTTCTACATCCAATGGACGTGACTCCGAGTCGAAACGCTTAGGTGCTAAACGCGCTGATGGCCAATTCGTTACTGGTGGGTCTATCCTTTACCGTCAACGTGGCACAAAAATTTATCCTGGAACTAACGTTGGACGCGGCGGCGACGATACTCTTTTCGCTAAAGCTGATGGTGTTGTACGTTTTGAACGTATGGGCCGTGACAAGAAAAAAGTTAGTGTATATCCAGTAGCACAAGAAGCATAATATGTAAGAGATCTTTCTTCGGGAGGGTCTCTTTTTTATGTTTTATCCAGAACAATGTTTATCGATGTGTAGCGATAGGGTATAATCCTTATAACAAGTGCAATAAAACACAAGCTAGCTCAGGAGAGTAAAGGGTTGACAGCGTTTTCTTGATATGGTTTAATAGCTTTAAGTTAATATTTTGTCAGGAGAAGAGATGACAATCAAAACGTGAGAAGGTCTGTGCTGTACAGGTTTTTGTTTTGGTTGTCATTCTTTTTTTGAAATAAATGAAGTATGAGTTAGTGCTAGCGGTGACAAGGGGTATATTTTCGTTACGAATGTGCTAACTAGAAAATCAAAAGGAGTTGAAATCAATGGACACAAGTATTGGCACACAATTTTTAGGTGAGTTATTAGGTACGATGATTTTAGTGCTATTCGGTGGGGGCGTTGTGGCAGGCGTGTCATTGAAGCAATCAAAAGCGGAGGCAGGCGGTTGGGTAGTTGTTACGCTTGCTTGGGGCTTAGCGGTTACGATGGGGGTTTATGTATCCGGATACATGAGTTTGGCGCATTTGAACCCTGCTGTAACAATTGGTATGGCACTTGCGGGTAAATTTCCTTGGGCAGATGTTTTTCCTTACATATCTGCACAATTCATCGGGGCGTTCATTGGGGCGACGCTGGTATGGCTCCACTATTTCCCACATTGGGCGAAAACAGAAGATAAACCTACGAAACTAGGTGTGTTCTCAACAGCACCAGCGATTCGTCATTATACATCGAATTTCTTTGGAGAAGCATTAGGTACATTTATTTTGATTTTCGGACTTTTATCTATTGGTGCAAACAAATTTTCAGAAGGTTTGAATCCGTTAGTTGTTGGTGGCTTGATTGTCGTTATCGGTATGTCACTTGGTGGTACGACTGGGTATGCGATTAATCCAGCGCGTGACTTAGGTCCTCGAATTGCACATTTTGTCTGGCCGATTGCTGGAAAAGGTGGATCAGATTGGGCGTATTCTTGGGTGCCTGTGCTCGGACCCGTTGTCGGCGGTGCGCTAGGCGGACTTGGATACAACGCAATAATTAACGGTGACTTTAACGTTTGGTTATGGATTTTCATAGCACTGTTCCTTGTGATTTTACTTGGAACCATGCAACTCGACAAAAAACAAAAAGCGTGACAAAATATAGATGCGGGCACATATAATCGAAGGGGGATTTATTGATGGAGAAAAAATATATTTTAGCATTAGACCAAGGTACCACGAGTTCAAGAGCAATGATTGTAGATGAAACTGGCGAAATTATCGGTGTGGAACAAAAAGAGTTTGAGCAGATTTTTCCAAAACCGGGTTGGGTAGAACATAGTGCTAATGAAATTTGGGCATCGATTCTAGCGGTTATTGCGGGCGTTCTTTTAAAAACAAATATTTCATCGAAGCAAGTGGCTGGTATTGGTATTACGAATCAGCGTGAAACAACAGTTGTTTGGGAAAAAGAAACGGGAAATCCGATTTATAATGCTATTGTTTGGCAATCTCGTCAAACGGCTGACATTTGTAACCAGCTGAAAAAAGACGGCTACAATGATATGGTTCGCGATAAAACGGGTCTGCTCATTGATGCGTATTTTGCGGGAACGAAAGCGCGTTGGATTTTGGATCATGTGGACGGAGCGCAAGAGCGTGCGGAAAATGGCGAATTATTATTTGGAACGATTGATACATGGCTTGTCTGGAAATTAACTGGCGGGAAAGCCCATGTGACCGACTATTCGAATGCGTCGCGGACGTTGCTTTATAATATTTATGATTTGCAGTGGGATGATGAATTGCTAGAAATGCTAAACATTCCAGAAGTAATGCTTCCAGAAGTAAAACAATCGTCTGAGGTATACGGCACGACGGTTCCTTATCACTTCTTCGGCGAGGAAGTTCCAGTAGCAGGTATCGCTGGTGACCAACAAGCCGCGTTATTCGGTCAAGGTTGTTTTGAAAAAGGCGAGGCGAAAAACACATATGGAACTGGTTGTTTCTTGTTGATGAACACGGGAGACAAAGCCGTTAAATCGGATACTGGCTTGCTCACAACGCTTGCTTGGGGAATTGATGGCAAAGTTGAGTATGCGCTAGAAGGTAGTATTTTTGTAGCTGGCTCGGCCATTCAGTGGCTGCGTGATGGCATGCGGATGCTACGTCATTCTGGCGATTCTGAAAATTACGCGTCTCGCATTGAGTCATCAGACGGTGTGTATGTCGTACCAGCATTCGTTGGTCTAGGAGCCCCATATTGGGATTCCGATGTACGCGGTGCCGTTTTCGGCTTAACACGTGGTACGGAGAAAGAGCAATTTATTCGTGCGACATTAGAATCGCTAGCATATCAAACCAAAGACGTCCTTAATGCGATGGAAAAAGATTCGGGCATCGAGCTAAAACTACTACACGTTGATGGTGGCGCATGTGCCAATGACTTCTTAATGCAGTTCCAAGCAGACATTTTAAATGTGCCAGTAGAACGCCCTGAAAATCGCGAAACAACCGTTTTAGGCGCGGCATTCCTAGCAGGTCTTGCAGTTGGCGTTTGGAAAGACAAGAAAGAAATTAAGAGACATTGGAAGTTAGATAAGAAATTTGAAGTAGAAATGAAAGAGGACGAGCGTGACGAGCTATACGGCGGCTGGAAAAAGGCTGTCAAAGCAGCGCAAGCATTCAAATAATAAGATGGAAGCACCCATTCGAGTTTGGGTGTTTCTTTTTTTATTTTTTTGGCTAAAAACGTATCTTTAAAATAAAATATCCGAAAAAGGATGACATTTGTAGGTGAAGTTGGTTATAATGAACAGATGATATAAAATTGGACGGGAGAATGATTATGTTTATAGATCAAGTTAAGATATATGTAAGAGCCGGTGATGGCGGAGATGGGATGGTCGCATTTCGTCGTGAAAAATTTGTACCAAATGGTGGCCCAGCAGGTGGTGACGGTGGTAATGGTGGTAATGTTGTTTTTGAAGTAGATGAAGGTTTGCGGACGTTAGTCGATTTCCGTTATCAACGCCGTTTTAAAGCGGAACGTGGCGAACACGGAATGAGTAAAAGTATGCACGGTCGTGGCGCAGATGATTTAGTCGTGAAAGTACCACAAGGAACCGTTGTGACAGATGTAGAGACGGGCGAAGTGATTGCTGATTTAGTGGCACATGGTCAACAAGCGTTAATTGCTAAAGCTGGCCGTGGTGGTCGTGGAAATAAGCGCTTTGCAACTCCTGCCAATCCGGCGCCTGAACTTTCCGAGAACGGTGAGCCTGGCCAAGAACGTACGATTCAATTAGAGTTGAAAGTATTAGCCGATGTTGGTTTAGTAGGTTTTCCAAGTGTTGGTAAATCAACATTGTTATCGGTTGTTTCTGCAGCACGTCCGAAAATCGCGGCGTACCATTTTACAACGATTGTTCCTAATTTAGGAATGGTGGACACAGGGGATGGCCGTAGCTTTGTTATGGCGGATTTACCGGGCTTGATCGAAGGGGCTAGCCAAGGTGTTGGTCTGGGGCATCAGTTCTTACGCCATATTGAACGTACGCGTGTTATCGTTCATGTGATTGACATGTCTGCTTCGGAAGGTCGCGACCCGTATGAGGATTACTTGGCGATTAACAAGGAGCTTGAACAGTACAATTTACGCTTGATGGAACGCCCACAAGTCATTGTCGCGAACAAAATGGATATGCCAGATGCAGAAGAACAGTTAGCTATGTTTAAAGAAAAATTAACGGAGGATGTTCCTGTATTCCCGATTTCTGCAGTTACTAAATCAGGTTTGAATGCTTTAATCCTATCGGTTGCTGATAAATTGGAAAATACGCCGGAATTCCCATTGGATGAGCTACTAGAAAAAGAAGAAGAAGATACAGTACTTTACAAATTCGAAGCAGAAGCTCCTGATTTTGAAATTTCGCGTGATCCTGATGGTGCGTATGTACTAACTGGGGAGAAATTAGAACGTCTATTTGCGATGACGAACTTCGAACGTGATGCGTCAATTCAACGCTTTTCTCGTCAATTGCGGGCGATGGGTGTCGATGATGCACTCCGAAAACGTGGGGCGCAAGATGGTGACATCGTTCGTCTGTTTGATTTCGAGTTTGAATTCATCGAGTAATAAAGGGGTGGTATGGTTATGAAGGTTGGTTACTTGGGGCCTGTGGCAACATTTACACATACGGCGGCGGTGAGCGCTTTTCCTCACGATGAGGCGGTTGCTTATGCCTCGATTCCCGATTGCATTATGGCGATTGAAAAAGGACGCGTGGACGTGGCGGTTGTTCCGATTGAGAATACGATTGAAGGGACAGTGAATGTGACGCTAGATTATTTGTTTCATCAGTCGAGCGTGCCAATTGTGGCCGAAATTGTTGTTCCAATTGCGCAACATGTCATGGTTCACCCGAATAATAGCAACACATGGCAATCTGTTCAAAAAGTAATGTCACATCCGCAAGCTATCGCGCAATGCCATACATTTTTACAAACAGAGCTGTATGGTGTAGAGCGCGAAACAACGCCTTCTACGGCTTATGCGGCAGAATGGGTAAGCAAGCACCCGAATGAGCTAATCGCGGCAATTGCGCCTTATATGGCGGCTGAGACATATGGTTTAACGATTGTGCAAGAAAATGCGCAAGATATCGAGTTAAATCAGACTAGGTTTGTCGTTTTAAGTCGTCAGCCAGTAAACGTTGCTTTGCCAGACCGTGAAGAAGAAAAAACATCGGTCAGCGTTATTTTGCCAAACAATATGCCCGGAGCGCTTCATAAAGTACTCGCAACTTTTGCATGGCGCAACATCGATATGAGCAAAATCGAATCACGGCCATTAAAAACATCACTCGGCGAGTATTTTTTCCTCATCGATCTTTTATCAGACGGGGAAGCGCAATTAGTGCAAAATGCATTAGAAGAAATCGCCTTGCTTGGTGGCACAACGCGCGAATTAGGTACCTATCATGTGTATCGTTTACCAGTAAAAGTGAAATAATCCAGAAATCATGTCTTTGTGAATGCAGGCATGATTTTTTGATATCCTTTTCCATTGCAGTTTTCCGCTAACTAAGCTAGACTTTTAAGTAGAAAAATGTTTGAAGGAGTGTAGCAAATGGCAGGGCATTCGAAATGGAAAAACATACAGGGGCGTAAAAATGCACAAGACTCGAAGCGGGCAAAAGTGTTTCAAAAGTTAGCCAAAGAAATTTTTGTGGCGGCAAAAGCTGGTGTGGATATTAGCACGAATGCGTCGTTGCGGCTTGTTGTCGATAAAGCAAAGGCAGTAAATATGCCAAATGATAATATTAAACGTGCAATTGATAAAGCTGCGGGAAATACGGCTGGTGAGCATTATGATGAAATTACGTACGAAGGATACGCTCCTGGTGGCATTGCTGTATTAGTGCATACGTTAACGGATAATCGAAATCGGACATCCACGAATGTTCGTGTGGCGTTCAACAAAAATGGTGGAAATTTAGGTGAAACAGGAAGTGTCGCCTATATGTTTGATCGAAAAGGCTATATTGTGATTGAGCGGGCGGATTTGGAAGTGGACGAGGATACATTCATCTTAGAAGCAATTGAAGCAGGCGCAGATGATGTAGAGGCAAGCGAAGAAGCTTTTGAAGTGTACACAGAAGCAAATACTTTTACGGATGTGAAAGATGCACTGAGTGAAGCTGGATATGCCTTTGTAACAGCAGAGCTATCGATGATTCCGCAAGTTTCCAATGAGATTCCAAAAGACAAAAAAGAACAGTTTGAGCGAATGATTGATGCATTAGAAGATGACGATGACGTACAAGAAGTATATACGAATGCAATTGGTTATTGATGGGAAGGAGGATGGAAGATGAACAGAACAGCAGAATTTATACTAGGCTTGATTGGTGGTATTACAGGTATCATTGCTTCCGGAACAGCGTTGATTTCAGGTTTGGTGCTAACAGGTATTAGTGCCTTTGATGTCGATCCAATATTCGCCAATTATTATGGGCTAGGCCTGCTCTTTGCAAGCATAGTGGTATTTTTTGTGGCTGTATTTGGCATCGTTGCAGCATGCCTATTAAAAAAGAATCCAAAAGTCTGGGGAATCCTGCTAATCATCGCAGGAGGCATAGGCTTTGTCCTCATTCAACTACTTTGGATTGTACCAGGCGTATTACTAATCATTTCCGGAATCATGTGCGTATCGCGTAAAGCATCGCCATACGATGATTTCTAAACTAAAGTCTAATATAAACCATATTTTAACGAAAAATAAGTAAGGAATCGCGTGTCCCTATTTCTGGGTAAGACGTGATTTCTGCTTTACGCAAATCGAGCGCTTGTCGCCGATTTATTTGGGTTATACACCTTTTCTTTTTTTGTGTCAAAATTGTAAGGTGCCCGTCATCTAAATCGAGGGAATTTCAGTCGTTGTATTGGTAAGATAAATACATAAATAAGGCGATTGGAGCGATTGACATGAAAAAATTAATAATTACAGGTGCAGTATTAGGAACTTTATTATTAGGATTAACAGGGTATTTTGCTTACCAAATGCATGGCGTGATTGCGAGCGCTGATTTGGTGAAAGTGGGAAATTTACAAAAATAATCTAAAATAGCACTTTTCTTTCGGTTTGATTCTGTGTAAAATGGGAACTAGATTGTAAGGAAGGTGATGTCATATGAAGCCTAGGAAAGTAATGATTATTGGTGCTGGAAACGTTGGTTCAGCAGCAGCACATGCGTTTGTGAATCAAAATATTTGCGAGGAATTGGTGCTCGTTGATTTGAATGCAGAACGTGTGGAAGGGCATCGCAAAGATTTAGCGGATGCAGCGGCTTTCACGCACGGTATGATGAAAATCAGTGTTCGTGAGGCAAAAGATTGTAAAGATATTGATATTGCTGTAATTACTGTAACGGCAGGAGCTTTGAAAGAAGGTCAGACAAGACTTGACGAGCTAAAAAGTACATCGCGAATCATTGCGAACATTGTTCCAGACATGATGAAAAATGGATTTGAAGGTATTTTCTTAGTAGCGGCGAATCCAGTGGATATTATTACATATCAAGTATGGAAGTTATCCGGATTACCTCGCCATCGTGTGCTTGGAACGGGCGTTTGGCTTGATACGACAAGATTACGTCGTTTGCTTTCTGAAAAATTAGATGTGGCGCCACAAAGTATTGATGCATTTGTACTTGGTGAACATGGCGACTCGCAGTTTCCAGTTTGGTCTCATTCTTCTGTTTACGGGAAATCAATTAATGCGTATAGCAAAGAAAAATTTGGCACAGAGTTTGATTTGAAGGCTATTGGAGAACGGGCACGTGATACTGGCTTTGAAATTTATCATCAAAAAGGTTGTACGGAATACGGTATTGCTGGAACAATTGTGGAAATTTCCCGTAACATTTTCAGTGGGAGCCATCGCGCGTTGGCAGTTTCGTGCGTATTAGATGGTGAATACGGAAAGTCTAACATCGCGATTGGTGTTCCAGCTGTACTAGCGCAAGATGGCGTGAAGGAGATTATCGAACTTGAATTAAACAAGCTGGAGAAGTCACAATTCGATGCTTCAGCTGCTGTCATTGCAGAGAATATCGGGCACTTGGGCTAAAAAATAGATAGCAAAAACAGCGATCCGGCATTATGAATCGCTGTTTTTCATCGTGATTTCGGATTGTTTTGTTCTTCTTTATTGAGTTGTTTTAATTTTTGTTTGACTTCGTAATTGGAGGTGGAACGGTTCGCTGGATTGAGTGCCGAGGCTGCGAGATGTACGAATTTTTTGAGTGATTTTGTGATGGTTTTTTCTGTCATGGGTTTGCCTCCTTTTCTTTTATTGTATGCGATTTCATGAATTTTCACAAGATGGTGCGTGTGGAATTCTCGGAATATAGCTTTTTTGATAGTACAAATGTTCTTTTTTATGCTATCATGGAAGGAGTGAATTTAATTTGATGGAGGGCATTTTCTTTGTATGAGTATATAAAAGGTACGGTGACGGATATTTCTCCAGAGTATATTGTGATTGAGACAAGTCAGATTGGTTATCAAATTATGACAGGAAATCCTTTTTCTTTTTCGAGCTTAGAGGGGCAGGAGACGAAGGTTTATTTATATCAGCATGTGCGCGAGGACAATATTTCTTTATTCGGCTTCCAAACGGCAGAAGAACGCTATTTATTTAAAAAAATTGCTCGGCGTGTCTGGTATTGGACCAAAGAGTGCGCTAGCTATTATTGCGGCAGGTGATCCAGTTCCGCTTATTTCAGCGATTGAAGCAGAGGATGATGTATATTTAACGAAATTTCCGAGTGTTGGGAAAAAGACGGCACGCCAAATTATTCTTGATTTAAAAGGAAAACTAGCAGATGTCGCGGCGGATCAAATTACGGTACAAAAAGCGACGAAAGATATTTCTGATGGTTTGCCAACGGCGCTAGAAGAGGCTGTATTGGCTTTGGAAGCACTTGGTTATAGTACACGTGAATTGAAGAAAGTATTGCCGAAATTGGAAAAAGAAGTATTGACGAGCAATGACTATATTAAGCTAGCATTGCAGCTCATGACGAAGTAAGGAAGGGGAATGTGACATGGAAGACCGCATCGTTTCTGGTGAAAATGTGAATCAAGAGGAAGTTTCCTTCGAGAAGAGTCTTCGCCCACAGACCTTGGCACAATATATAGGGCAAGAAAAGGTAAAGCATAATTTAGAAGTCTTTATTGAGGCTGCAAAACAACGAGAAGAGGCGCTGGATCACGTGCTTTTGTACGGGCCTCCAGGGCTGGGTAAAACGACGCTTGCAATGGTGATTGCGAATGAGATGGGGACAACGATGCGTACAACAAGTGGTCCAGCGATTGAGCGACCGGGGGATTTGGCGACGATTTTGACGACGCTTGAGCCTGGCGATGTGTTATTTATTGATGAGATACATCGTTTGAATCGCTCGATTGAGGAGATTTTATATCCGGCGATGGAGGATTATTGTTTGGATATTGTAATTGGGACGGGTCCAACGGCGCGATCGGTACGTTTAGACTTGCCACCATTTACGTTGATTGGCGCGACAACGCGTGCTGGGCAGTTATCGGCTCCTTTGCGTGATCGGTTTGGTGTAATTGATCATCTGGAGTTTTATTCGGAGGAACATTTGACGGAGATTGTGACGCGGACGGCAGATATTTTGGATACGGAAGTGGACAAGTATGGTGCGATAGAAATTGCGAGACGGTCTCGTGGGACACCGCGTATTGCGAATCGGCTATTAAAGCGGGTGCGTGACTTCGCGCAAGTTCGCAGTGATGGTTTGGTGACAGAAAGTTTGGCACGAGAAGCGTTGACGTTGCTACAAGTGGACCCTCGTGGTTTGGATACGATTGATCAGCGGTTATTAACGACGATTATCCACTCGTTTCGCGGTGGGCCGGTAGGTTTAGATACAATTGCGGCAAGCATTGGTGAGGAACGCGAAACGATTGAAGATATGCAAGAACCGTATTTATTACAAATTGGCTTTTTGCAGCGGACGCCACGGGGACGAATAGTGACGGATGCAGCTTATGCCCATTTAGGTTTAACGAAAAGTGAATGAAAAGGTGTGTCGGGATGAGAGTAGAAGATTTTGATTTTGAATTACCAGAAGAATTGATTGCGCAGACGCCGTTACTTGATCGGACGTCTAGTCGTTTGATGTTAGTAAATAAGGAAACGGGCGCTATTGAAGACGCTCATTTTCCTGCGATTTTAGAACAGCTACACGCAGGGGATGCACTTGTATTGAATGATACGCGTGTTCTTCCAGCGCGACTCCACGGAGAGAAGGCGGAGACGGGTGCCCATATTGAAGTGTTGCTTTTAAAGCAAAAGGAAGGCGATGCTTGGGAGACGCTAGTTAAACCAGCGAAACGGATTAGAAAAGGGATGCGTATTGAGTTTGGCGACGGCGAACTTTCTGCCGTTTGTTTGGAAGAGTTAGAGCATGGTGGCCGAATTTTGCAGTTTGAATATAGTGGGATTTTTTATGAGATTTTAGAGCGCCTTGGAGAAATGCCGTTGCCGCCGTATATTAAAGAGCAGTTAGAGGATCAAAATCGCTATCAGACTGTGTTTGCACGGGAAAATGGTTCTGCGGCTGCTCCGACAGCTGGCTTGCATTTTACGCAAGATTTGTTGCAAAAAGTTCGTGCTAAAGGCGTCAAAGTGATTTTTCTGACGCTACATGTTGGCTTAGGAACTTTCCGCCCAGTAGATGTGGAAGACACGGCAAATCATAAGATGCATTCTGAATTTTATCGTTTAACGCGTGAGGCTGCGCAAGAGCTAAATGCTGTGAAAGCGGCTGGTGGTAAAATTGTGGCGGTTGGTACAACTTCAATTCGGACGCTGGAGACAATTGCAACGAAGTTTGATGGGGAACTGCAAGAAGATAGTGGCTGGACAGATATTTTTATTTCGCCGGGTTACATATTCAAAGCAGTGGACGCATTAATTACGAATTTTCACTTGCCTAAGTCGACATTGATTATGCTTGTGAGCGCGCTAGCTGGACGTGAATATATTATGGCAGCATATGAACATGCGGTAGCAGAACGATATCGCTTCTTTAGTTTCGGCGATGCGATGTTTATTTATGCCTAATTTTTATTTTTACTAGAAAACACTTGTTTTTCGGTTCTTTTTTAGATATGCTATGGATTGGATATTAACGAAATAGAAAGAGGTAGAAAATGGCTGCGATTACCTATGAATTAATAAAGACAGATAAACAAACAGGTGCCCGGCTTGGTAAAATTCATACGCCGCACGGTTCTTTTGATACGCCAATGTTTATGCCGGTTGGAACGCTTGCAACGGTTAAAACAATGTCGCCAGAAGAACTTAAAGCGATGGGTTCGGGTATTATTTTGAGCAATACGTATCATTTGTGGTTACGACCAGGGGAAGACTTAATTGAAGAAGCTGGTGGTCTCCATAAATTTATGAACTGGGACCAGGCAATTTTAACGGATTCAGGCGGTTACCAAGTTTTTAGCTTGAGTGATATGCGCGACATTAAAGAAGAAGGCGTACATTTTCGAAATCATTTAAATGGTGATAAATTATTCCTATCTCCTGAAAAAGCGATTCAAGTGCAGAACTCACTTGGTGCGGATATTATGATGTCATTTGATGAATGTCCGCCATATCCAGCGACACATGAATATATGAAAAAATCAATTGAACGTACATCTCGCTGGGCAGAACGTGGCTTGAAAGCACACACTCGTCCGCATGATCAAGGACTTTTTGGAATCGTGCAAGGGGGCTCTTACAAAGATTTACGGGAACAAAGTGCGCGTGATTTAGTATCGATGGATTTTCCGGGTTATTCGATTGGCGGTTTGTCCGTTGGTGAGCCGAAAGATATTATGAATGAGGTATTAGAATATACAACGCCATTACTTCCAAGCAATAAACCGCGTTATTTAATGGGAGTTGGTTCTCCTGATGCGTTAATTGATGGTGTTATTCGGGGCGTAGATATGTTTGACTGTGTGTTACCTACGCGCATTGCTAGGAACGGAACATGTATGACAAGCCAAGGTCGTTTAGTAGTTCGTAACGCTAAGTTTGCACGTGACTTTAGGCCACTTGATGAGGCGTGTGATTGCTACACATGTAAAAATTACTCGCGTGCCTACATTCGCCATTTAATTCGTTGTGATGAAACGTTTGGTATTAGGCTTACTACTTATCATAACCTACATTTTCTGTTACACTTAATGGAGCAGGTTCGCGGTGCGATTATGAATGACCGCCTTGCTGATTTCCGGGAAGAATTTTTTGAGCAGTATGGTCTTAACGGTCCGAATGCGAAAAATTTCTAAATATAGACTAATAACGAAAGGAGCTGAATAAACACATGGCAATGTTAATCCCATTATTACTTATGATTGTATTGTTCTACTTCTTGCTTATTCGTCCACAACAAAAACGTCAAAAAGAAGTCAATGCAATGCAAAGTGGTTTATCAAAAGGTGATAAAATCATTACTATCGGAAGGATTGCACGGAACAGTTGTAGCAATTGAAGATGGCAATGTTGTACTTGATT